>NZ_JBNHGC010000004.1:0-366920 GCF_059090885.1 Arthrobacter sp. Y3223065
ACACACCACAGGGGCGGCACGCCACGGCACTTTCAACCAATAAATAATTGGTATCAACAAACTTGGCACACTATTGAGTTCTCAAACAACAGGAGCAAACGAATACTTTTCAGAAAGAATTTCTTCCGAGATTCTCTTTGTTTTTCTTCGTTGCGATGTTTCTACTTTATTCCATCCCTTTTCTTTCTGTCAAATCCGCGTTTCCGCTTCATTTAACTAAAGAAAAGGCACGAACCCATCACAAAAAACCAGCTAATTTGCCTGCGCACTCGGGCGCATGACAGTCGCTGTCATTTTATCGAAGGGGCTTGCCGCGTTTCCTGCCGGCTGTTTCACAACCAGCGGCGGCGACTCAGAAAACATTACACGGCACCGGCGCGGCCCGCAAATCGCCGGTGGGTGACACCCGCCACTGATGCCGAAGGGCCCGCGGCCTCCCTTTAACACGGGAGACTGCGGGCCCTTCGACGTGGCCGGGGCTGACGTTTCGAACGCCGGCGAAATCAGGCAGACACTTCGACCATGGCGAGCGTTCGCTTCCCGCGGCGCATCAACAGGTATTTGCCGTGCAGGAGCTGTTCACTCCCGACCGCGGCGTCCGGATCGGTAATTTTTTGGTTATTGACGTAGGCGCCGCCCTCGGCGACGGTCCGTCGCGCCGCGGAATTGCTGGCGGCCAGACCCGACCGGACCAACAGGTCGATGATGCCGGTGGTATCGGCACCGGTGACTGCGCTGGGCAGCTCGGCAGTGGCAGCGATAAGAGTCGCTTCGTCCAGCTCGGCCAGGTCGCCCTGCCCGAACAGGGCCGAAGAAGCGGCGATAACCTTGTCGGTGGCTGCGGGGCCGTGCACAATCGATGTCACGTCATAGGCCAAGGCACGCTGTGCCTCGCGGGCATGCGGCCGTTCGGCCACGGCGCGCTCAAGCTCTTCGATTTCTTCGCGGGAGCGGAAGGTAAAGACCTTGAGCCGCTGGACGACGTCCGCGTCGGCCGTATTGAGCCAGAACTGGTACATGGCGTACGGGCTGCACATGTCAGCATCCAGCCAGATGGCATTGCCCTCGCTCTTGCCGAACTTGGTTCCGTCCGAGTTCGTGATCAGCGGCGTGCCGATGGCGTGAACGGACTGGCCTTCCACCTTGCGGATCAGCTCGATACCGCTGGTGAGGTTTCCCCACTGATCCGACCCGCCGGTCTGCAGGATGCAGCCGTACTGCCGGTACAGCTCCAGGTAGTCCATGCCCTGCAGGATCTGGTAGCTGAATTCCGCGTAGCTGATCCCCTCCTCTGAGTTCAACCGGGACGCGACGATGTCCTTCTTGACCATCGTCCCGACGCGGAAGTGCTTTCCGATGTCGCGCAGGAAGTCCAGCACACTCATCGGGGCTGTCCAGTCCAGATTGTTGACCATGCGCGCGGGGTTCGCACCGTCGAAGTCCAGGAAACGCTGCACCTGTCCCTTCAGGCGGTCCACCCACTCGGCGACGGTTTCCTTGGTGTTCATGGTGCGCTCGGCGGTGGGCCGAGGATCGCCGACCAGCCCGGTGGAACCGCCAACAAGGCCCAGCGGCTTGTGCCCCGCCAGCTGCAGCCGCCGCATGGTCAGCAGCTGGACCAGATTGCCCAGGTGGAGGCTTGGAGCGGTGGGGTCGAAGCCGCAGTAGTACGTGATCGGGTCCCCCGCCAGCAGCTTCTCCAGTTCGGCTTCGTCGGTCGAAACATGGATAAGGCCGCGCCACTTCAGTTCCTGCCAAACGTTGGCAAAACCAGGGTCGTTGCGTTGGGAAGCGAGAAACGTATTAGTCACGGTTACCAAATTATCAGCCTTCAATGCCCTCGGGGACGTCGCCTTCGGCCAGCAGCCGGAGCCGCTGGGTCGGACGGGTCATGGCGACATAGAGATCCCCGACGCGGCCGCCGACACGGTGCAAAAGCTCGGCCGGCTCAAGCACTACGACGGAATCGAACTCCAGGCCTTTCGCCTCCTGCGGACCGAGCACGCTGATGTCCTGTTCCATCCCACCGGCACCCCCGCCCACGCGTGCCCCGTAGGCTGCGGTCAGCGCATCCCGGACCTCCGGCAGGCGGTGGTCGGAGGCAATGACAGCCAACAGACCGCCGTCGGCAGCAGCAAGCTCCTCGGGCATGACCTCCAGAAGCCGTTCGACCATGCGGCCCTCCGGCACCCGGTCCACTACCGGTGACCAGCGGCCGTCCCGCACCGCCTTCGGGGCCGACACGACCAGGCCCGCAGCGTTGGCCATCCGGACGGCCGCCTGCGCAATCTGGGAAGGCGTGCGGTAGTTCACCGTCAGTTCTTCAAGCTGCCAACGGTCGCCGGCGAACGGCTCGAGTGCCTGTTGCCACGATTCCGCGCCGGCAGCCGAACTCGTCTGGGCGATATCGCCGACGACGGTGAACGACTTGAGCGGACAGCGGCGCATCAGCAGTCGCCACTGCATGGCCGACAACTCCTGCGCCTCGTCAACCACGATGTGGCCGAAGGCCCAGGTGCGGTCGACGGCGGCCCGTTCGGCAGCCGTGAAGCGGGTCTGCTGCGCCTGGTTGTAACCGGCCAGGTCCTCGGCGCTGACCACGCCGTCGATCCCGATGTCACGCAGCATCTGGTCGACGTTCCGCAGCGACTGTTCGGCATTGGCGACGTCGCGGGCCCGCTCCGCATCCCGCTGGGCCTTGTCACGCCCGCCCGAGGCGTCCATGTCGCCAAGCAGCTCCGCGGCTTCATCGAGCAGCGGCACGTCGGCTTCCGTCCACGGCGCGTCCGCGGGGCGCAGCAGCAGATTGCGTTCGGCTTCCGTCAGGTCGGGGGCGGCTGCCGCGAGGTGGGCCGGCTTGCTGAGCAGTTCTCCGATGAGCTTTTCCGGAGTCAGCGGCATCCACGCCAGGTTCAGTGCCACCCTCACATCGCGTGAAGTGCGCACGTCTTCGACAAGGTAGGCGCGGTCGGCGTTGTTGCCCGGTCCGGACGATTTCTCCAGTGCCTCACCCAACTGGTCCGCCAGTTCGCGCAGCAGGATCTTCACGAACGTGACCCGGGCGGCGTTGTGTGGTTTGCCGGTCGCCCGTGCCCGGTCGCGTGCCCGTGCCACTTGGCGCGGTGTCAGGGTCAGCATGGTCCCTTCGACGTTGAGCTTGCGCGGTTCCGCCGGGAGTCTCTGGCGGTTGGCTACTGCGTTGGCGACGACGTCGGCCATGGCCAGGCGGCCCTTGATCTCGGCCACGGCGGGGTTGCTCTCGGACACGGCCCGGATCCCGGGCATGAGGCCGCCCAGGGTGGACATAACCACGCCGGTCTCGCCCAGCGAGGGAAGCACACGCTCGATGTACTTCATGAAAGAGTTCGACGGTCCCACCAGCAGCACGCCGGCGGACTTCAGCCGTTCGCGGTGCGAATACAGCAGGTACGCCGCCCGGTGCAGGGCGACGGCGGTCTTGCCCGTTCCGGGACCGCCCTGAACCACGAGGATCCCCGACATCGGGGCCCTGATGATGCGGTCCTGTTCGGCCTGAATGGTGCCGACAATGTCGGACATGGCACCGGTCCGCTTCGAATTCAGCGCCGCCAACAGGGCGCCTTCGCCCTGCAGGGTGCCGCCCTCGGCGAGCATGGTCGAATCCAGCACGTCGTCTTCGATGCCCTTGACCTGGTGCCCCTGTAAAATCAGATGGCGGCGCCGTCGAACACCCAGCCGTTCAAAGGCCGTCGCCTGGTAGAACGCCCCGGCTTCCGGCGCCCGCCAGTCGACCATCAACTGCTGCAGATCTGCTGTGCTGAGTCCGATTCGTCCGATGTAGCGACGGTCGCCGTCGTCCAGATCGAGTCGGCCGAACACCAACCGGTCATCCACGGCGTTCAGCTGCGCCAGCCGGTCCTCGTACATCGTCGCGAACGCGTCACGCTCGGAAATGTTCTGCATGCTTCCCACCGCACCGCTGCTGCGGACGCGGGCCAACTGTTCCTGTTTTTCGGCGCGCAATTCTTCCAGCCGGCGGTACAGCCCGGCCACGTAGGCGCGCTCAATTTCAAGCTCGGCATGGGCCGAAGGCGATTCAGGCATACGTGTTTTCCCTCCCCAAAAGGCAGACCGTCCATTCTACTACCGGCGCGGTAAATTTTCTTCCGCCAGGACGACCCTGGGCGGGCGGGCACGGGCCCTTTCGCCAAGGGCGCATAAGAGGGTGGCTATTCACGCACCAACGAGCGGATGCGGTGTCCGGTCAGGGCAGACCTGCCCCGCAGGGCCGAGAGTTCGAGGACCACGCCGAATCCGGCAACTTGCACTCCGGCCCGTTCGAAAAGACGGCAGGCCGCACCGAGGGTCCCGCCGGTGGCCAGCACATCGTCCAGAATCAGCACGCGCGAACCCGGCAGCAGTTCGTCGGCATGGATTTCGAGCGTGGCCGTGCCGTACTCCAGTGCATAATCTTCCGAGATCGTCCTGCGCGGCAGTTTGCCTTTCTTGCGCACGGTGATGACTCCTGTGCCGGAGGCGTACGCGGCCGCGGCCGACAGCAGGAATCCGCGCGCCTCGACGCCGGCGACGGCGTCGAACTGGCCCTCGAACGGGTCGATCAAGGCGTGCACCAAGGCGTGCAGCGCCTCGCCGTCGGCGAATACAGGAGTCAGGTCCCGGAAGATGATCCCTGGCTTCGGATAGTCCCGAACCGTTTCCGAAAGACGGTTGACCATGGCTTCAACTGATTCGCGGGGGCGTTCATTCACCCGTCTACCCTACCCGCTGCCGGCGCGCCGCCGCGGCTTCGCGGCCCGGTACTGCGAGACCGTCGGGTCCCCTTCGAGCCAGAAACGCCACGGGTAGGCGGCGGTGCCGCCCTCGCCGCTGACGCCCACCCGCGGCCCGGTCCGCACATGCTGATGGGATGCCCGGACCGCCGGTCGTGCCAGTTCCAGTTCCCCCTCGGTGAAGGCCCGGCCGTTGTCCTCCAACGTAAGCCCCAGCGCAGTGGCCAGCCGGGCCGGCCCCCGTGCCAATTCCGCGTCGTTCTTGGCCGAGGCGCGCCGGCTTCTGGCAAGGTCAAGGCCTTGCGTGATCTCACCGGCGCGGAGCAAGGCACCGGTGGCCTGGCCCTCATGGCCGCACACGATATTCACGCAATGGTGCATGCCGTAGGTGAAGTAGACATAGATGTGGCCGGGCGGGCCGAACATCGCCTTGTTGCGGTTCGTCGGACCGCGGAAGCCATGCGATCCCGGGTCGTGCTCGCCCATGTAGGCCTCTACCTCGGTAAGCCGCACGGCTACCGTTCCCTCGGACGTGGTGTGTGTCAGCCGGGCGCCGAGCAGCCCCGGAGCAACATCCACGGCGGACCGGCCGAGCCAGTGAAGTAAGGCTGCGTCCACTAGGCTGGCTGCGCCCGCTGGTAGAAGCGGGTTAAGGCTTCGAGCCGGTGGGCCGAATCATGCACATGACCGCCGGCAAGCACCGTGGCGAGGGCATCCAGCCGCGCATGCCAGCGGGCCATCAGGCTTTCCGGCGAAATCTCCCGCCCTACGTTGTGCACCAGCAGCAAACGGGTCTTGCCGTCGGCCGGTTCCAGCATCCAGTGCACGGTCCCGGTGCCCTCCGGAGCCGTCCAGGTGTAGTCGAGCCGGCTGTCGGCGAGCACATACTCCACGTCCCCGTTAACCGTGCGTTCCGGCAGGTTGAATTCGACGGCACCGCCAACCTGCAGCTCCACGCGACCGGGACCCAGCCACCTGCCGAGCAGATCCGGCTCCGTCAGGGCCGCCCAGACCTGGGTTTGGGCGGCATCAAGCAACCGATCGAAACGCAGGCTGGTGCGTCCCGAATCCCTTTCGGCGGTGCCCATCGAATGCGATAGCTGGTACTGGCGGGAATAGGCTTCCCGCAGCCGCGTCCATCGGTCGGGCTCCAGATCCGGCGGCCGCCCGGCCGCGACAGCGCCGAGCGCGTCCAGGATTGTTTGCCAGCCCGCGCTGCCTTCGGTGAGGAAGTCCGGCCCCTCGGCGCGGGATCGGAACTGCAGCAGGGTCCCGCCGTCGCTCTCCAGCACCCGCCATTCGATGACCGCCTCCTGCCCTAGCTCGTCCTCCCAGCTGATCTGCAGGCTGAGCGGCGGATTCAGCTGCAAGACCGTGCCGCTGGTGACGCCACCGCCCAGGTCCAGCTCGTAGGTATGGCCCAGCTGCCAGTCGGCGTCAAGGTTGCCCAGCCATTTGGCGACCTTGTCCTTTTCCGCTAGGAGGCTCCAGATGTAGCTGCGCGGGTAATCGAGCTGTCGGTCGAAGGCCAGGACGTAGTCTCCGTCAACCCGCTCGATCCGTCCCTCCGGCACCAGCTTTTCCTCGTCCTGGCTCAGCGTCGACATGCCTGCTCCCTCGGCTCAGTGGCTCTTGACCCGTCGCTTCACAAACTACCGCAGCACCATTTGCTACCGGCTGGTAACTTACCCCGCGCCGGCCGTCGGCGGGTTCAGGGGCGGCCGCCGGAGGCATAGCGGCGCGCGCTTTCCAGCCCTGTTTCAAGAGCCGCGATCTGGGCGGCCACGGCGGCCGGCGCGGTGCCGCCCTGCGAGCTGCGGCTGGCCAGCGAACCTTCAACCGTGAGCACTTCACGCACCTGCGGAGTCAAGTGCGGGGAGATGGCAGCGAATTCCTCGTCCGTCAGGTCCCAGAGTTCCACTCCGCGGCTTTCGGCCTGTTTGACGGCGGCGCCGGAAAGTTCGTGTGCCTCCCGGAACGGAATGCCTTGCCGGACCAACCATTCGGCGATGTCGGTGGCCAGCGCGAAACCCTGCGGGGCCAGCGCTTCCAGCCGCTCGGTATTGAAGCCCAGGGTTTCGATCATGCCGGCGACCGCGGGCAGCAGTAGCTCCAGGGTGTCGGCCGCGTCAAAGACCGGTTCCTTGTCTTCCTGCAGATCACGGTTGTAGGCCAGCGGCAGGCCCTTGAGGGTGGCCAAGAGCCCCGTCAGGTCGCCGATCAGCCGGCCGGCCTTTCCGCGGGCCAATTCCGCGACGTCCGGGTTCTTCTTCTGCGGCATGATCGAGGAGCCCGTGGAGTAGGCATCGTCCAGGGTCACGAAGGAGAATTCCTTGGTGGCCCAAAGGATGACTTCTTCCGATATCCGGGACAGGTCCACGCCGATCATGGCTGCCACCCAGCTGAATTCGGCAAAGACGTCCCGCGAGGCAGTCCCGTCGATCGAGTTCCAGGCCGCGGATTCAAAGCCGAGGTCCGCCGCGACGGCGTTGGGGTCCAGGCCGAGCGAGGAACCGGCCAGGGCCCCGGAGCCGTAGGGAGAGACGGCGGCCCGCTTGTCCCAGTCCGCCAGCCGCTGGACATCCCGCAGCAGCGCCCAAGCGTGGGCCAGCAAATGATGGGACAGCAGCACCGGCTGCGCGTGCTGGAGGTGCGTGCGGCCGGGCATGGCGACATCCGGATGCCGGCGGGCCTGGCTGAGCAGCGCGTCAATGGTTGCCAGCACGCCCCCCGCAATGATCCGCGCATGGTCGCGCAGGTACATGCGGCCCAAGGTGGCAATCTGGTCGTTGCGGGACCGCCCGGCACGAAGCTTGCCGCCCAGCTGCGCGCCCGCCCGTTCGATCAGCCCGCGCTCGAGGGAGCCGTGCACGTCTTCGTCCGACTCGGCCGCCACATACGCGCCCGACCGCACGTCGTCGTCGAGCTGGTCCAGGGCTGCGAGCATGCCGTGCAGTTCGGCGTCGTCCAACAACCCGGCCTTGTGCAGCACCCTGGCGTGGGCGCGGGAACCTGCGATGTCGTACTGTGCCAGGCGCCAGTCGAAATGCGTGGACTTGCTCAGCGCGGCCAGGGCATCGGCCGGGCCACCGGCGAAGCGGCCGCCCCACAGGGCGCCCTCGTTGGTGTGCCCTGCTCCGGTGCTCTTCGGTTCCTGCGTCACGTTATGTCTTCCCTTTCCGCCAGGTTGCCCTGGTGACGGTTCCGCACCCTGCCGTGCCGGCCGCGGAGATGGCTGGTTGCGCCGGCTTCCGCGCCGGCTGCCGCAGTTGCTGCTGCGACTAGGTTATTGGGTCAGGCGTTGCGCGAGGATTCGTCGGCAAACTGCAGGAACCGCGCGGCGAGCGCCGCTCCGCCGGCCGGGTCCCGTGTCACCAGCAGGACGGTGTCGTCGCCCGCAATTGTGCCCAGAACCGACGGCATGACCGAGTGATCGATGGCCAGCGCCAGGAAGTTGGCGGCTCCGGGCGGTGTCCGCAGGACCACCAGGTTTGCGGAGGCCTCGGCGGTGACCAGCAGGTCGGCACAGAGCCGGGCCAGCCGGGCATCCAGGATCTCCTGGGTCACACCGCTCTGCGGTGCGCGTTCCCCGCCCTCGCTGGGCACCGCATAGATCAGCCCGCCGTCCTGGCCGCGCACCCGTACCGCGCCCAATTCCACCAGGTCCCGCGAGAGCGTGGCCTGGGTGACCTGGACTCCCTCGTCCGCCAGCCGTGCGGCCAGTTCCGCCTGCGAGCGCACCGACTCGCCGGTGAGGATCGCGGTGATCTTGGCCTGGCGGGCGGTCTTGGTGGCCGGCATCGTGTTCATCGCCGTCAGCTCCCGGCCAGGGGAGCCAGCGACGACTTGTCCATCAGCCATGCCATGAGCGCCTTCTGGGCGTGCAGCCGGTTCTCCGCCTCGTCCCACACCACCGACTGGGGGCCGTCGATCACCTCGGCGGCGATCTCGTAGCCCCGGTAGGCGGGCAGGCAGTGGAGCACGACGGCGTCGTCAGCTGCCAGTTTCAGGGCCGCCTGGTCCACGGCGTAGTCCTTGAACAGTTCCAGCCGCTCCGCCTTTTCGTCTTCCTGCCCCATCGAGACCCACGTGTCCGTGGCGACGACGTCGGCCTCCGCCAGCGCCTGCGCGGGATCCGTAGTGATCTGTACCGATCCGCCGGTTTCGGCGGCGCGTGCTTCGGCTTCGGCCACGACCGATGCGTCCGGGAGGTGTCCGGCGGGTCCGGCGATCCGCACGTGCATCCCCGCCGTCGCGCCCGCGAGCAGGTACGAGTTGGCCATGTTGTTGGCGGCATCGCCCAGGTAGGCCATGGTGAGGCCGGCCAGCTTGCCTTTGTGTTCCTGGACCGTCAGCAGGTCAGCCAGCAGCTGGCAGGGGTGATAGTCGTCGGAAAGCGAGTTGATGACCGGCACACGGGAGATCGCCGCCATCTCCTCCAGCCCGGCATGGGCGTAGGTCCGCCAGACCACTGTAGAGACCATTCGTTCCATTACCTTGATGGTGTCGGAGACGGACTCTTTGTGTCCCAGCTGTGATTCGCCGGGGTTGATGACCAGCGGCACGCCGCCCAGGTCCGCGATCCCGGCGGCGAAGGACACCCGGGTGCGCGTGGAGGTCTTGTCGAAGATCACGGCAACGGTCTGACGGCCGGCCCCGTCTCCGGCGTACGGCTGGTAGCGGTAGGGAAACTGCTTCATCTCAGCGGCCAGCTGCAGCACTTCCGCCTGCTCGGCCGGGCTGAGGTCGGTGTCCTTCAGGAAGTGGCGGGTCATGTTGCGTCCTTGCTGGTTGCGGCGGCCCGGGCAGCCGCGGTGGTCAGGATGTCCGGCAGCGCGGCGGTGAACCGGGCGGCCTCTTCGGCGGTCAGGATCAGCGGCGGAGCCAGCCGCAGCGTGCGCGGACCGGGGTTGTTGATGATGAAGCCGGCCTCCAGCGCGGCAGCCACCGCGGCGGCGGCGATGTCGGCATCCAGGTCGATGCCGATCAGCAGGCCCTCGCCGCGGACCTCGACGACGTGTTCCGTGCCGGCCAGGTCCGCGCGCAGCCGCTCCCCGAGCCCGGTCACATGAGCCAGCAGCCCGCGCGACTCGATGGCGTGCAGCGTCGCCAGGCCGGCCGCCGTCGCCACCGGGTTGCCGCCGAACGTGGTGCCGTGCTGGCCCGCCGTCAGGAGCTGCGAGGTTGCTGCGCCGAAGGTGATCAACGCGCCGACCGGCAGCCCGCTGCCCAGGCCCTTGGCCAGGGTGATGGCGTCCGGGAGGATCTGCTCGCCGCCGGCCACTGCGCCCTGGAACGCGAACCAGTTGCCGGTGCGGCCGACGCCGGTCTGCACCTCGTCCAGGATCAGCAGCGCGCCCGCGACCTCGGTAAGTTCGCGGGCCGCCTTCAGATAGCCCTGGGGCAGCGGCCGGACGCCCACCTCCCCCTGGATTGGTTCCAGCACCACGGCGGCCACGGACTCGTCGACGGCGGCGCGGAGGGCGTCCTCGTCACCGAAGGGCAGGTGGACCACACCGCCGGGCAGCGGTTCGAACGGTTCGCGGTAGGACTGCTTGGCCGTCAGCGCCAGGGCCCCCATGGTCCGGCCGTGGAACGCCCCCTCGAGGGCAAGGATCTTGGTCCGGGTGGGACTGGAGTTGCGCCGGGCCAGCTTGAACGCCGCTTCGTTGGCTTCGGTGCCGGAGTTGGCAAAGAACACCTTGGAACCGGCCGGAGCGGCGGCGAGCTGCAGCAACCGCTCCGCCAGCGCAATCTGTGCCGGGCTGGTGAAGAAGTTCGAGACATGGCCGAGGGTGGACAGCTGGGCGGCCACGACCCCGGTCAGGAACTCGTCCGCATGGCCCAGGGCGTTCACGGCAATTCCGCCGAGCAGGTCGAGGTATTCCCTGCCGTCCGCGTCCCAGACGGTGCAGCCCTTGCCACGGACCAGGACGCGCTGCGGGGTTCCGAAGACCCCCATCAGCGACTGGCGGTACTTCTCCAACAGCTGCTGGTTGTCCAGGCCTTCCAGTCCTTCCAGCCCGGCGAGGCCGGCAGCCGGGGAAACGGTATGTGTGGTGTTCATGCTGCGTCTCCGTCCGGAACGACCTGGGTGCCGATGCCGGCTGCGGTAAAGATTTCCAGCAGGATCGAGTGCGGCATCCTGCCATCGACGACGGCGGCCCGCTCCACTCCCCCGTCGACCGCCTTCAAACAGGCTTCCATCTTGGGAATCATGCCGGACTGCAGCCGCGGCAGCAGCTCGCGCAGCTCCCCCGCCGTCAGCGAAGAAATCAAGGAGGACTTGTCCGGCCAGTTGGCGTACAACCCCTCGACGTCGGTGAGGATGACCAGCCGCGAGGCGTGCAAAGCGTCCGCGACAGCAGCGGCCGCGGTGTCGGCGTTGACGTTGAGCACCTGGTTGGTGCCTTCGCCGTCGCCGCCGATTTCCGGTGCCACGGTGGAGATCACCGGGATGCGACCGGCGTCGAGCAGATCCAGGATGGCGGACGGATTGACGCCCACCACTTCGCCGACCAGGCCCAGGTCGACGTCTTCGCCGTCCACCACGGTGCCGGTGCGCACTGCCTGCAGCAGCCCGCCGTCTTCACCGGAGAGGCCCACGGCGTACGGCCCGTGCGAATTGATCAGGCCCACCAGTTCCCGGCCGACCTGTCCGGTGAGCACCATGCGCACCACGTCCATGGCTTCGGGCGTGGTGACCCGCAAGCCGCCCTTGAACTCGGACTCGATGCCCAGCCGGGAGAGCATGGCGTTGATTTGCGGGCCGCCGCCGTGGACGACCACCGGCTTGATGCCGGCGTGGTGGAGGAAGACGATGTCTTCGGCGAACGCCTGCCGCAGTTCGTCGTTGACCATGGCGTTGCCGCCGTACTTGATCACCATGGTGGTTCCGGCGAACCGCTGGATCCAGGGCAGGGCCTCGATCAGCGTGGCGGCCTTGTCCTGGGCCATCAGCATTGTGTTCATCGTCGGTCCTCAGCTGGAGTAGGCGGAGTTCTCATGCACGTACTCGTGCGTGAGGTCATTGGTCCAGATGGTTGCGGTTTCGCTGCCGGCGTTCAAGTCGATCACCACGGCCACGTCGCGGCCGTTCAGGTCCACCAGGTCGCGCGGTTCGCCCACACCGCCGTTTCGGCAGACCTGCACGCCGTTCATGCTGACGTTGAGCTGGTCCGGCTCGAAGGCGGCGTCGGTCGTGCCCACCGCGGACAGCACGCGGCCCCAGTTCGGATCCTTGCCGAAAATGGCGGTCTTGAACAAATTGGAGCGGGCCACGGCGCGGCTCACGGTTTCCGCATCCCGCTCGGAAGCCGCGTTGATGGTCGTGACCGCGATGTCGTGGCTGGCGCCCTCGGCATCGGTGATCAGCTGCCGGGCCAGATCCGCGCAGACGCCGGTCAGCGCAGCCGTGAAGTCTTCCAGCGAAGGAAGTGTCCCGGAAGCGCCCGAAGCCAGCAGCACCACGGTGTCGTTGGTGGACATGCAGCCGTCGGAATCGGTCCGGTCGAAAGTCAACCGCGTGGCCTCGCGCAGCGCCGCCTGGAGCGCCGGCGGTGCCAGTTCGGCGTCCGTGGTGATGACCACCAGCATGGTGGCCAGGCCCGGGGCCAGCATGCCGGCGCCCTTGGCCATGCCGCCGATGCTGTACCCGCCGCCGGTGAACAGGGCCTGCTTGGACATGGAATCGGTGGTCATGATGGCTTCGGCAGCGTCGGCGCCGCCGTCGTCGGACAAGGCCGCTGCCGCCGCTTCGACTCCCGGCAGCAGCTTGTCCATTGGCAGCTGCTCGCCGATCAGCCCGGTGGAGCACACCACCACGTCGCCCGATGAAATCCCGAGCAGGTCTGCCGTTTTCTCGGCGGTGGCATGGGTGTTCTGGAAACCCTCGGCCCCGGTGCAGGCGTTGGCGCCGCCGGAGTTGAGCACGACCGCGTCCGCCCGGCCGTCGCCGACGACCTGCCGTGACCAGTGCACCGGTGCGGCCGCCACGCGGTTGGACGTGAAGACGGCCGCCGCCGTCCGCTGCGGTCCGTCGTTGACCACCAGGGCGACATCGGGCTTGCCGGAGGCTTTCAGGCCGGCGGTGGCACCGGCGGCGCGGAATCCCTTGGGTGCGGTAACGCTCACGGTGCAATCCCCTGGTGGGTCAGGCCGGCGGTCTCGTCGAGGCCGAGGGCGATGTTCATGGACTGGATGGCGCCGCCGCCGGTTCCCTTGGTGAGGTTGTCGATGGCGCAGGTGACGACGGCGCGGCCCGCGTGCTCGTCGAAGGCCAACTGCAGCACGGCGTGGTTGCTGCCCTGCACTGACTTGGTATTCGGCCACTGGCCCTCGGGCAGCAGGTGCACAAAGGGCTCGTCCGCGTAGGCGGATTCCCAGGCGCTCCGCAATGCCTGGGCATCCGTACCGGGCTTGACGCGCGCGGTGGCCGTGGTCAGGATGCCGCGGCTCATCGGCGCGAGGGTCGGGGTGAACGAGATCGTGACCGCCTCGCCGGCGGCCGCCGAGAGCCCCTGCTCGATTTCCGGAGTGTGCCGGTGGCCTCCGCCAACCCCGTACGGGCTCATGCCGCCCATGACTTCCGAACCGATCAGGTGCACCTTGGCGGACTTGCCGGCCCCGGAGGTACCGGAGGCAGCGACAATCACCACGTCGCCGGGCTCCAGCAGCCCGGCCGCAAAGCCCGGAGTCAGCGCCAGCAGCGAACTGGTCGGATAGCAGCCCGGGACGGCGATCCGGCGGGCGCCCCGCAGCTTCTCCCGGTGGCCGGGAAGTTCGGGAAGGCCATAGGGCCAACTGCCGGCGTGGGCGGTGCCGTAGAACTTCTCCCAGGACACCGGGTCGACCAGCCGGTGGTCCGCGCCGGCATCCACCACCAGCGTGTCTGCCGGCAGCGCGGCGGCGATGTCCGCGCTGGCACCATGCGGCAGCGCCAGGAACACCACGTCGTGCCCGGCCAGGTTCGCGGCGGTTGTGTCGACCAGGATTTTGTCCGCCAGAGAATGCAGGTGCGGCTGCAGTTCCCCCAACCGCGAGCCGGCATTGCTGTGCGCGGTAATGGCTCCTATGGAGACCTCGGGATGGTTCGCCAGCAGGCGGAGGACCTCACCACCCGCGTAACCGCTGGCACCGGACACTGCAACCTTGATTGTCATGGCATTCAGCATACAGCAAAAGTATGCAGCAGACAGGATATTTATGCAGGAGCGCTGCCGGCGGAGCGGGCTGGCGGGACGCGGCTCGGCAGCGCCTACGATGGTTTCAGAGCCGGCCGGCCCGCCGTGGCCGATTCCTGCCGGCACCGACAGCCCCGAGCACGTTTAAGGAGACCCTACATGGCCAAGGCAATCGTGGCCGCCGCTCCCGGCGGTCCGGAAGTACTGCAACTGCGCGAGGTCGACACGCCGCAGCCCGGCCCGGGCCAACTGCTGGTGAAGGTGGCCGCGGCAGGTGTGAACTTCGTCGAGACCTATGAGCGCAGCGGCGTCTACAACGTCCAATTCCCCTACACGCCCGGCTCCGAAGCGGCCGGCACGGTCGAAGCCGTCGGCGCCGGCGTCGACGGGTTCGCCCCCGGCGACCGCGTCGCCTTCGCCGAAGGCGACCGCACCTACGCGGAGTACACCGTGGTCTCCGCAGAGGCCGCGCTCCCGGTGCCGGAGGGCGTGGCCGACGAAGTGGCGGCCGCCATCCCGCTGCAGGGCATGACGGCGCATTACCTGATCAACTCCAGCTTCAGGGTCCAGCCCGGCCAGACGGTGCTCACCCATGCGGGTGCCGGCGGCGTCGGCCTGATCCTGACACAGTTGCTCAAAGCCAAGGGCGCCCGGGTGATCACCACGGTGTCCACCGACGAGAAGGAAGAACTGGCCCGCAGCGCGGGGGCGGATGAAGTCCTCCGCTACGACGATTTTGCCCGGAAGGTGCACCAACTGACCGCCGGGACGGGCGTGGACGTGGTCTACGACGGTGTCGGCAAGGACACCTTCGACGGTTCGCTGGCCAGCCTGCGTACCCGCGGCATGCTCGTGCTGTTCGGCGGCGCGTCGGGCCAGGTGCCGCCGTTCGACCTGCAGCGGCTCAACCACGCCGGATCGCTGTTCGTCACCCGCCCCAAGCTGGCCGACCATCTGCTGACGCCACAGGAACGGCGCTGGCGTTCTAGCGAATTGTTCGACGCCGTCCTGTCCGGCCGCCTGGACATCCGGATCGGCCGAACATATTCCCTCGCCGAGGCAGCGCAGGCACACGAGGACCTGCAGGCCCGCCGCACCACAGGCAAGCTGCTGCTGGCCCCGTAGCCCCCAGGTGCCGGCAACGCCCGCGGCTCGGTGGATACGCCGGCGTTCCTGGCTCTGGTGGATGAGGAAACCACGGCGGGCGGGCGGAGGGCGGAGCTACTGCTGTCACCCTAGCTGTTCAGCCGTGGACTGCCACAGTTTCCCGGTAGGTGATTTTCGGGTCGGCCGACCCGCCCACCGCCAGCGCCGCGGCGAGACCGGGCGGCACGTCCCCGCCGGCATCCGCCAGCGTGAGGTCCAGCAGTTGCAGCCCGGGGCGGTCCCCTGCTTCCCCGGGCCAGCCGGACAGCTCGGGTTCACCGTCGGCACCGGCGACGCCGATCGTATCCGGTGAGAGCCGCAGGCCATGGCCGGTCGACTTCAGCACGGCCTCTTTCCTGGTCCACAGCCGGGCCCGCAGGAGGCGCGGGTCGGCTGCCCGTTCCACCAGGGTCCGCTCCGATTCGGTGAGCATGACGGCATCGATGTTGTCCTCCGGCCGGAAAGCGTCCGCCCAAGCGTCTTCGATGTCGACTCCGAGCAGCACGGGCCGGAAGGACAGCGCGGCCAGCAGCCAGCGGCCCGAGCGGGCGTAGCTCAGGCGGGCGGGCGCCGGAGCGCCGTCCAGCAGCAGCTGCGGCTGGCCATGCCGGCCATCATTGCCCCGCGGGCATTGGCGGCAGTCGAAGGCGAGCCGCATCCGGTCGGCGTCGACGTTCAGTTCCTGCGCCGCCAGCAGGCGGACGGCTTCACGGGTGCGCGCGCGGATGCTGGGACGCCGGTCCGGCTCGCTGGCGGCCGGGAACCCGTTTTGCAGCTGCACCAACTGCAGTATCACCTGGGCCTTCATGCGTTCCTTTTCCCTTTCCCCCACGACGGCGGGGCCCACCTGCGTCGGTGGGCCCCGCCGTCGTCATTCATGGCAGTAACCGGTTACCGCTGAACGGCACCGCAGCGGGCTGCGGCCAGTTCCACGGCCTGCGCCCGTGCCGCGGAGGCCTCGTCGGCGGTCAGCGTGCGGTCATCCGCCCGGAACCTCAGCCCGAACGCCAGCGATTTCTTCCCGTGCTCTATCCCGGTGCCCGAATAAACGTCGAACAGGGCTACATCTTCCAGCAGTTCGCCGGCGCCTTCCCGCAGCGCCTCGCGGACCGCCTCGGCCGGGATCGACGAATCGACGACCAGCGCTACGTCCTGGGTGGACACGGGGTAGGTGGACAGGTGCTTGGCCACGATCACGTCCGCGGCGGCCTCAAACAGCGCCTCCCCGTCCAGTTCCATGACGGCGGTCCGCGCCGGCAGGTCCCAATCCTGGAGCAGCTTCGGATGCAGCTCGCCGGCGTAGCCGACCACCTCGCCGGTGCGCAGCGACAACTGCGCGGTGCGGCCCGGGTGGAAGGCCTGGTGCTGTCCCTGGGCAACGACCAGTTCAACGCCGAGGACGTCGCCGACAGCCAGTGCGGCGTCCAGAGCGTCCGACCATTCCCAGTGGCGGGGTGTGAACCCTGCGCCCGGTGCCGCCTCGTGCCCGATCAGGACCGCGGCCACGTGCCAGGGCTGGTCGGGGATCCCGGCCTGCAGTTCCTCGAGCACCTCGTCCGATGGCTTGGCGCCCAGCGGGGGCAGGATCGAGGACCCGGTCTTGTCGCCGGGCAGGAACACCAGGCCGCCTTCGTACAACGCCAGATCGCGGAAGCCGCGGGAATGGTTACGGCGTGCGGTCTCCAGCAGGCCCGGCAGCAGGCTGGTGCGCAGGTACCCGAATTCGGCGGAGATCGGATTCGCCAGCTTGACGGCGGCGACCCCGGACCCGGCCTCGGGAGTTCCGAAGGTTTCGTTCTGCCCGGTGGAAACGAACGGGTAGCTGAGCACCTCGGTCAGGCCGGCGTCGGCCAGCGACTGCAGCACGCGGCGGCGCTGCTGCTGGCCACGGGTCAGGCCACGGCCGGGCGGTGCCACCGGCAGGGTGGCCGGAATCCGGTCGTAGCCCACCAGCCGGGCGATTTCCTCGACCAGGTCCTCCTTGATGGCCAGGTCGGGACGCCAGCTGGGCGCCGTGACGCGCAGGCCGCCGTCGTACGCTTCGATGGAAGCGCCGATGCCGGTGAGGGCGGATTCAATCTGCCCCGCGGTGTACTCGAAGCCGATGAGGCGGGAGGCGAACCCGTCGGGCAGGTCGATCTCGACCGGCGCCGGACGTGCCCCGGCATCCGTGGCGGTGGTGTCGGCGGTGCCGCCGGCGAGTTCGACCAGCAGGTCCACGGCACGCTGAGCTGCCTCATCCGCGATTTCCCAGTCCACTCCGCGCTCGTTGCGCCGGGACGCCTCCGACGGCAGCTTGTGCCGGCGGCGGGTGCGGCCCATGGAGACGTCGTCGAAGTGGGCGGACTCAATCAGCACATTGGCGGTTCCGTCCCCGACCTCGGTTTCGGCACCGCCCATCACGCCGGCCAGGCCGATGGCGCCGCGGTCATCGGTGATCAGCAGGTCCTCGGTGGAGAGCCGGCGCTCCTTGCCGTCCAGGGTCACCAGGGTCTCGCCCGGATTGGCCCGGCGCACCACGATGGGGCCCTGAAGCTTGTCCGCATCGTAGAAATGCAGCGGCTGGCCCAGTTCCAGCATCACGTAGTTGGAGATGTCCACGACCAGCGAGATGGAGCGCATGCCGGCCAGGCGCAGCCGGGAGGCCAGCCACTGGGGCGTAGGCCGCGACGGGTCGACGCCGCGGACCGTGCGCGCCACGAAGCGGTCGCAGCCGGGCTTGCCGTAGACCGGAGCCTGGTCTTCGAGCCGGACGGGGTGGCCCTCGCCGGTTGCTTCGGAGACATCGACCCGGCTGGCCGGATCGATGAATTCGGTGCCGGTGGCGAGCGCGTATTCGCGGGCCACGCCACGAATGGAGAAGCAGTAGCCGCGGTCCGGCGTCACGTTGATCTCGGCCGCCTCGTCGGTCAGGCCGAGCAGTTCCATCGCGTCGGTGCCGATTTCGGGGTCGAGGCCCAGCCGGGAGAGCACAATGATGCCGTCGTGGTCGTCGCCGATGCCGAGCTCCCGGGCGGAGGCGATCATGCCGGCGGAAGTGTGCCCGTAGGTTTTGCGCGGGGTGATCCGGAAATCCCCCGGCAGCACGGCGCCGGGCAGCGTCACCACGACCTTGTCGCCAACCTCGAAATTGTGGGCCCCGCAGACGATGCCCTGCACGCCGGACGGGTCGATGCCGTCGCCGGCGAGCGGCTGTCCGGCGCCTTCGGGCGCTACACGGACGTGGCACCAGTTGATGGTCTTGCCGTTAGACTGCGGCTCCTTGACCAGGTCGAGGACCTGGCCCACCACGATCGGCCCGGAGATCGAATCGGACGGACGGTGGACGTCCTCTTCTTCGAGCCCGACCTTGACGAGGTCGGCCATGACGTCCTCGGCGGTGGCGTCTGCGGGAACCTGCGCGTACTCGCGCAGCCAGGAAAGGGGAATACGCATAGTTCTAGATCTCCATCCCGAAGTGCTGGCTGAAGCGGATGTCGCCTTCGATCATGTCGTGCATGTCCGGGACGTCATTGCGGAACATGAGGGTGCGTTCGATCCCCATGCCGAAGGCGAAACCGGAGTAGACCTCCGGATCGATGCCGGCGGCGCGCAGCACATTGGGGTTGACCATGCCGCAGCCGCCCCACTCGATCCAGCGGGGGCCGCCCTTGGCACCCGGGTGCCAGATGTCCATCTCGGCGGAGGGCTCGGTGAACGGGAAGTAGGCCGGGCGCAGCCGGATCTTGGCCTCGGCGCCGAACATCTGCCGGGAGAAGTGCTCCAGGGTGCCGCGCAGGTCGGCCATCGTGAGCCCCTTGTCCACGGCCAGGCCTTCAAACTGGTGGAAAACCGGCGTATGGGTCGCGTCCAGCTCATCGGTGCGGAATGTCCGGCCCGGGCAGAGCACGTACACGGGCAGGTCCCGTTCCAGCATGGAGCGGACCTGCACCGGCGATGTGTGGGTCCGCAGCACCAGATGGGCTTCCGGTGGCTCCACGAAGAAGGTGTCCTGCATCTCCCGGGCGGGGTGGTCCGGCTTGAAGTTCAGGGCGTCGAAGTTGAACCACTCGGATTCCACCTCCGGCCCCTCGGCGACCTCCCAGCCCATGCCCACGAAGATGTCGCTGACCCGTTCCTGCAGCGTGGAGAGCGGGTGCCGGGCACCGGGACGGCGGCGGCGCGGAGCCGCGGTAACGTCCACGGCCTCCTCGACGAGGATCTGCGCCTCCCGTTCGGCTTCCAGTTCGGCGGTGCGGGCGGCCAGCGCCTGGTTAATGCGCCCGCGGGCCGGACCAACGATCTTGCCGGCGGCCGCTTTGTCCTCTTTGGCCAGCTTGCCGATTTCGCGGTTGGCCAGGCTGAGCGGGGATTTCTCGCCGGCGTGGGCGAGCCGGGCAGTCTTGAGCCCGTCCAGGTCGGAGGCAGCCTTAAAAGCCATCACTGCCTGCTCGACGGCGGCGGCAACCGCGGCTTCGTCGAGGGGGCTCGGGACGGGCGGCTCCAGGGCTGGGGGTGTCACGTCAGACATGTGCTGTGGGGACCTCGGATTAGGTTAAAGGGTTTCTGCCCGCGCACGGGCAACCAGTCCAGTCTAGTTCACGGGCTGGCACCGACTCGAAACGCTTACGATAAGCCCATGACGCCGTCCGAGAAGCTGCGTGCCGCCTGGAACCTGGTTAACGGCTCCACCCTGGTGGGACTGGGGCTCGCCGCCGCGGTCCGCTGCAGCCTGCACCCTGGCCCGCACGGCCTGATCCTGGCCCACGGCTTCCGGCCCGGGCTGCCGAAGGCCGCTGCCTTCACCGTGGGCAACGTGGTGCTGTTCCGCGACGCCGCGGCCGGGCTGGCCGGCAACCCGGTGCTGCTGGGCCACGAGTCCCGCCACAGCAGCCAATATGCCTGGTGCCTCGGCCTGCCGTTCCTGCCGCTGTACGCCTGCGCCGCTGCGTGGTCGTGGTGGCGGACCGGCGACCCGGCATCCCGGAACATCTTCGAGCGCTGGGCCGGGCTGCAGTCGGGCGGCTACGCCGAGCGGCGGGTGCGGCGGGGACCGGGACAGCGCGCTTCGCGGCCGAAACGGGCGGCGCGCTGAGTTTCCTTCCGGCCCCCGGGCCTCCGGCTAGATTTCCTGCTGGACTCCCTCGGGCCCTGTCGCCCAGTTCGAAGATGTGTTCTACTTAAAGAATGAGGTGGTCCTCCCAGCAAGCGGAACCCGGAGCGCTGCTCCCGTTGTCCGGACTCGTCCGGAGCGTCCAGACCCCCGGTTTCGCCGGCATCACGTTCCATGAGGTCATGGCCAAGTCCGCGCTGAACCGCGTGGGCGCAGGGTCCCGGATGCCGTTCGAATGGACCATCAACCCCTACCGTGGCTGCAGCCACGCCTGCGTGTATTGCTTCGCCCGCAAGACCCACAGCTACCTTGACCTGGACACCGGGCTCGATTTTGACAGCCAGTTGGTCGTCAAGGTGAACGTGGGCGAGGTTCTCCGGCGCGAGCTTGCCCGGCCGTCCTGGAAGCGCGAACACGTGGCCATGGGCACCAACACTGATCCTTACCAGCGGGCCGAGGGCCGCTACAAGCTGATGCCGGAGATCATCAAGGCCCTGGCCGCGTCGGGAACGCCGTTTTCGATCCTGACCAAGGGCACCTTGCTGGCCCGTGACCTGCCGCTGCTGCGCGAGGCGGCCAGGGACGTTGACGTCGGCATGGGGATTTCGCTCGCCATGACCGACGCGGGATTGGCGCACCGCGTGGAGCCGGGAACACCGACCCCGCGGGCCCGGCTGGAGCTGATCGCCAAGCTGAGCGACGCCGGCCTGCCTTGTTCGGTGATGGCCATGCCGATCCTGCCCTGGCTAACCGACTCGGAGGACGCGCTCGACGAGCTCTGCGCGGCCGTGGCTGCCGCCGGGGCCACCAGCATGACGGCGGGAGCGCTGCACCTGCGTCCCGGCGCCAGGGAATGGTACCTGCAGTGGCTTGCCAAGGAATACCCGCAACTGGTCGGCAGGTACCGCCGCCTCTACGACGGCGGCACGTATGCCGCCAAGGATTATCGACGTTGGCTGGCCGCCCGGGTCGGGGCAGCCAAGCGCCGGCACGGTTTGGAAAACACAGCCCGGCTGCGCGACGTAGCGGTTCGGCCACCGGCGGATCGCCCGGCGGCGCCGGCCGGCGTGCCGGCCGCAGCGGGACAGGCAACCTTGTTCTGAGGGCCCGCAATGTTTGGCCCGCAGGGGGTCCGGCGGGAGCCGTCAGGCGGGACGGTTGGCGGTGTCGCCTGCAGCGGTGAGCACAGCTTCGAGGATCGGAAAATCGGCGGGGATCCAAGGCAAGGCCGCGGCTTCTGCCGCCTCCAGCCGGACCCAGCGCAATTCGTCGTGGTCTTGCAGCGGCTGCGGCAGTCCGTCGGTGATGTAGGCACACCATACCCGCATGGCCGCCGCTTCATTCAGCGGCCACCCCTGCGGGAGCGGGCCGGAGACTTCGGTTCCCAGCTCTATGCCGACTCCCAGTTCTTCGCGGATTTCGCGGCGCAGGGCGTCCTCGCAGCTCTCCCCCGGCTCCACTTTGCCGCCGGGGAACTCCCACAGGCCGGCCAGCGCCTCTGGCGCGGAGCGCCGGGCGGCCAGTAATCTGCTCGGGGCTTCGCGGGCATCGAAGATGGCTGCCCCCACAATCTGTTTCAGGCTCAGTTGCACGCCGATCAGTCTACGGTGCCGGTCGCTCCCGACCCGCCCGGCCCGGACTATGCCGCAGCCCACAGCCCACACGGGTCCGGAATGGGATGCCGCGCGGCCGCGTTGCCGTACAGTGACAGCCGGTGCCCGCAACTGCCGCCCGTGCCGTATGCCGTGGCACGCCAACCCTTGCGCCGGCGCCCACTTGACCGTTCGACCGAAAGCCGATCATGAATTCCCCCACACTCGCCGCCGCCCGGAGGCAGACCGAAAACCGCCGGACGGCGTGGGCCATCGTTGCGCTGGCCATGGGCGGCTTCGGCATCGGCACCACGGAATTTGCCATCATGGGCCTGCTGCAGAACGTGGCGGCCGGCCTGAACGTCTCCATCCCGGAGAGCGGGCACTTGATTTCCGCCTATGCCCTGGGCGTGGTGGTCGGTGCACCGCTGCTCGCCGCCCTCGGAGCCAAGCTTCCGCACAAGCACATGGTTTTGGGGCTGATGGTCCTGTTCACGCTCGGGAACCTCTCGTCGGTGTTCGCGCCCGACTACGCCACGATGCTGGTCACCCGGTTCATTTCCGGCCTGCCGCACGGCGCCTACTTCGGCGTGGCCGCCGTCTTGGCCGCCTCGCTGGTCTCCCCCACCCGCCGCGCGCAGGCGGTCGCCATGGTCATGCTGGGGCTCTCCGTGGCCAACGTCGTCGGCGTGCCGTTGGTGACGTGGCTGGGCCAGCAATACGGCTGGCGGCTGATGTTCGTGGCCGTGGGCATCGTCGGCGCGCTGACCGTACTGATGATCCAGCGTCTGGTCCCCTTCAGCCCCGCGCATGCAGAGGCCGGCATCCGCCGGGAACTCGGCGCGCTGAGACGGATCCAGGTCTGGCTGGCGCTGTTGATTGGCGTGGTCGGTTTCGGCGGATTCTTCGCCGTATATTCCTACATCAGCCCCACCATGACCGAAGTGACGGGTTTGGCCCCGGCCGCCCTGCCGCTGATTGTCGGTCTCTACGGGCTGGGTATGGTCGTCGGCACCTTCATTGGCGGCCGGTTGGCGGACCACTCCGTGATGGGGACCATCTACCAGGTCATGACGGCGATCATCGTGATCCTGGTGTTCTTCTGGGCGGCCTCGTCCGTTGCTGCCCTGGCGATTCCACTCGTTTTCCTCCTCGGTGCCGCAGGATCGAGCCTGATCCCGGCGTTGCAGACCCGCCTCATGGATGCCTCCCCCAACGCCCAGACGCTGGCCGCCTCGCTGAACCATTCGGCGCTGAACATGGCCAATGCCCTCGGTGCTTTCCTAGGCGGCCTCGTGATTTCCTGGGGCTGGGGCTATGCCGCGCCGGCGTTGGTCGGCGCCGGGCTGGCATCCTTGGGACTGGTCATCGCCGGTCTTAGCGGGGCGCTTGAGAAACGGCGCAGCCTCACCTGAGGATCATGCCCCGGCCGGAAGTCCCGGCTTCGCCTGATCCGCAGTGTCAGGATCGTTCGGATGCTGCGTACGGCACGTTCCCGCTTGGGCCGATCGGGAGCAGCTATCCTGCGGGTCCGCGCCGCCGCTGGGACCTTGCGGAGGCATACAGGCAGACCGTGGCGGCCGTGCCGACGTTCAAGCTTTCGGCCTGGCCGTAAACCGGCACGGCCACCCGATGGTCCGCGGCAGCGAGCTCTTCGGACGACAACCCTTGGGCTTCGTTCCCGAAGAACCAGGCGGTAGGCGCCGCCAGATCCGGAAGGCCGGCCCCGCCCTCGTCCCCGGCTGCGGGAGCTTCTCCCAGCCGGGCCAAGGCACTGCGGTCCTGCAAATCGTCCAGATCGATGGTGCCGTAGCCGTCAGCTGCCAGCACGGTTGCGCCGGCGGCGCGTACGGCGGCGGCCACGTCGCCGAAATCGTGCCCGTTAACCACAGGCAGGTGGAAGAGCGATCCGGCCGTGGAACGCACGGCCTTGGGATTGTAGATGTCCACGCTGGAGTTGGTCAGTATCACGGCATCGGCGCCGGCGGAATCGGCCGCCCGCAGGATGGTGCCGGCGTTGCCCGGGTCCTGCACCCGGACCATGACCGCCAGCAGCAGGGGTTTGCTTTGCAGGACCTCGTTCAGCGGCCGGTCCAGGTAGTGGCAGACGGCCACGATCCCCTGGGGGTTGACGGTGTCTGCCATTGCCGCCAGAACCGCATCGGTGGCCAGCCGCAACGGCACGCCGTCGGCGAGGTCCGCCAGTTCAGGCGAGCGGTCCAGGCAGGCTTCGGTGGCGAAGACCTCGGCCACGATGCCGCTGTTTCCGGCGCCAAGATGCGCGCGGTGGGCGGACAGGGCCTCGCGGACAGCCTGCGGGCCTTCGGCCAGGAATTGGCGGCGCTTTAAACGCACCGAGCGCCCGGCAAGCTTTGCCACATCCCTGACCCGATCGGCTCGGGGGTTGGACATGACGGCTTGCGGGCGCCCGGTAGTGCTCATACAGCGACTATAACGTCGCCACATGGGCGTTTATGCATCGGTGCTTATTCGGCGACCTTCTGGCGGGCCTCGCCGCCGGCGGGCTCGAAACCGGCAGCCTTGGCGGCTTCCACGGACTCGAACCAGTACACGGGCGTGGTGTTCTCGTACCAGGTGGAGCCCGGGACGTGGTACTTCTTGGACTGGTTGCCCTTGATGCTGTAGCCGGCGGGAGCGTCCTCGCCGTCAACGGCCTTCACGGCGCCGGCAACTTCGCCCGCTTCAGCGGCAGGCGCGGCGGCCTTGGCGGCCGGAGCGGCCTTGGCGGCGGCAGGCTTGGCGGCGGCGGGCTGACGCTCTGCGGGAGCGGAAGTGTCAGCCGGCAGGGCGTCCTTGGCTACCTGTACCAGCGCGGCGAAGGCGCCGGCGTCGGACACGGCCAGCTCGGCCAGCATGCGGCGGTCGACCTGGACCTCGGCGGCCTTCAGGCCCTGGATGAGGCGGTTGTAGGTCAGGCCGTTGGCGCGGGATGCAGCGTTGATGCGCTGGATCCACAGGCGGCGGAAATCACCCTTGCGCTTGCGGCGGTCGCCGTAGCTGTACACGAACGAGTGCAGCAGCTGTTCCTTGGCCTTGCGGTACAGGCGGGACCGCTGTCCGCGGTATCCGGCAGCCCGGTCCAGGATGACCCGGCGCTTCTTGTGGGCGTTAACCGCCCGCTTCACACGTGCCACGTGCGTACTCCTTTTGATGATTGGTGCCCGGTGTTCGGCCGCCGCAATCGGCGGCCGGGGGCAAAACTAGCTGGATGGTCCTTGCGGCGTCACCGCGCGGACCGGAGGGGAGAAAATCAGATGCCGAGCATCTTCTTGATGTTGCGCACGTCGGCCGGAGCAACGATCTTGTCACTGGCAAGGCGGCGGGTCAGCGTGGAAGGCTTGTGCTCCAGGTAGTGGCGGCGGTTGGCCTGCTGGCGCTTGAGCTTGCCGCTGCCGGTGAGCTTGAA
Organism: Arthrobacter sp. Y3223065; assembly: GCF_059090885.1. Taxonomy (NCBI): domain Bacteria; kingdom Bacillati; phylum Actinomycetota; class Actinomycetes; order Micrococcales; family Micrococcaceae; genus Arthrobacter; species Arthrobacter sp. Y3223065. The sequence continues at coordinate 25,209 of NZ_JBNHGC010000004.1, forward strand.
GCGCTTCTTGGCGCCGCTGTGGGTCTTCTGCTTCGGCATGGCTGCCGTTCTCCTTACGTCTCCTCGGGTCGCTGCCGACCGTCGGCTCGTGCGGTGCCGCAAACGGGCACCGGCGGTTTACTTGTTTACCGGCGCCGGGCACGGAACCGTGCCCGGCCGGATGCCGGATGCTCTCTGTACGGTCTTAGTTCTTGGAACCGGACCGGCCAGCAGGTTTGGGTGCTGCAGGCCGCGCTGCCGGCTTGGGCCGGGCGGCGGGCTTGGGTGCTGCGGGCTTGGCCTCGGCCGCGGGGGCTGCGGGCTTCGCCGGAACTGCCGGCTTGGTCTCGGCTGCCGGCTTTGCCTGAGCGGCCGGCTTAGCCTCGGCTGCCGGCTTGGGCTGAGCTGCCGGCTTGGCCTGAGCGGCCGGCTTAGCCTCTGCTTCCACCTCGGCCGCAGGCTCGGCCTCGGCCTCAACCTCGGGCTCCGCCTCGGCTGCAACCGCAGCCTCGGCTTCAGGCTGCTCCGCGGCCTCGACCTCAACTGCGTGCTCAACCTCAGCCGCAGGCTCAGCATCAGTCTGCGCAGGTGCTTCGGCGGTTTCCTCCGGCTGGCTTGCCATCGCGGCAAGGCCTTCCGGCATCAAGTCGCCCAGGCTCTGAGTCAGCGGATCATGGTCGGCTGAGGTGTCCACCTGCTGCTTCTTGGCATCGTTCGTTGCCTTGGCGTCAGCCTTCTGGGCGGCCCGCCGGGCCTCTGCCTTGGCTTCTGCCTTGTTCTTGGTCGGGCCGATCACCATGACCATGTTGCGGCCGTCAATGCGCGGAGTCGATTCGATCACGCCGACCTCGGCGACGTCCTCGGCGAACTTCTGCAGAAGGCGAATGCCCATTTCCGGGCGCTGCTGTTCGCGGCCGCGGAACTGGATCATGGCCTTGACCTTGTCGCCAGCCGCGAGGAACCGCAGCGCGTGGCCGCGCTTGGTCTCGTAGTCGTGCTTGTCGATTTTCAGGCGGAACCGGATTTCCTTGAGCACAGTGTTCGTCTGGTTCTTGCGCGCCTCACGGGCCTTGACCGCAGCCTCATACTTGTACTTGCCAAAATCCATAAGCTTGCACACCGGAGGCTTGGCCTGCGGTGCGACCTCAACCAGGTCAAGATCCGATTCCGTGGCCAGGCGCAGGGCATCCTCAATACGGACGATCCCCACCTGTTCGCCGTTCGGTCCGACTAACCGCACCTCGGGAACGCGGATACGATCATTGATTCTTGGCTCGCTAATGTGTGGCTCCTGTCACTGAAAATCGGCTGCCGCCTGCAATGAAAGAAGGCCTCCCATTGCAAGCGCAATCGAAGGCCTCAAAGTGGCGGCAGGCGGAAACAGCAGACGTTCCACCGGCTGGCCCGGGCGCCCTCAAGTGAAGGTTTCCGGCCTCAGCCTGCCGACCTGGACCCGGCAGCTCTGGCTAGCCATACCGACGGGTGGGAGAGGTCTCCGCTTGCAGATTGAATCCTGCTCCGCACGTGCTTTGAGGCACATAAGTAACGGGATCCAATTGGTCTGTGACAAGCTTACCAGTATGAGCAGCCCAGATAACAATCCGCAGACCGACGGCCACCGCCACAGCTTCGCGCCTGACGCCGGTCCTGCCTCCACCCAGGAACAGGAAGTCCTGGGCCAGATGCGCGACATCGCCGAAGTGCCCGCCGTGGAAGTCATTACTACCGCGGCCGTCCACCTGATGAGCGCCGCCGCCGTTAAGTGCGGCCTGGCCGCCGGCGACGATGCGGAAGAGCTCAAGGACCTGGATGAAGCCCGCAAGCTGATCACCGCACTGGCCGGCTTCGTCACCGCTGCCGCGCCGGAGATCGGCAGCCAGCATGCCGGACCGTTGCGTGATGGCCTCCGCTCCCTGCAGCTCGCCTTCCGCGAAGCATCGGTGATCCAGGACGACCCGGGCAAGGGCCCGGGTGAGAAGTTCACGGGTCCGGTCAACTGACCAGGCTTCCAGTACTGACAAGGACGACGCCGGTGCCACGCACCGGCGTCGTCCTTTTTCTTTGCGCTTCCGGATGAGGCTGCCAGCGGGCGGAACTCAGCGCGTGAACTTCAGCTCCAGCGAATCCACCCGCTCGGCAAACTCCTGCCTGGCTTGGAGCCGCCGTTGGATCCGTCCCGCCAAGGCGCCCAACTCCTCGCGCCCCAGCCCGTCTTGCACCTGCAGGACCAAGCGCAGTTCCGGTCCGTGGCCACCGCCGGCCACTACCGATCCGTCTGCCGCCCGGACCGCGATGCCGGTTCCGGGTTCCACGGACGCGGCCAGGACGGCCTCCTCGCCGCCCGTGGCTTCGGCCACCCATTCCAACAGCGCCGGATCCCGGTACGAGGGCACCCATTCGTGCTGTTTGGCCAACGCCCACACTGCGGGCCGCCGAACCACGAATGTCAGGGCGGCGCCCGGGTCCATAACCATCAGTTCGGCGTCTTCGGACACGGCCGCCAGCGCCGCCCGCGGTGCCTCGACGGCAACCGGCCGGGCCTGGGGATGCCAGGCTTCCAGAGCGGCCGTGTTGCTGAATACCGGCAGTGCCCGGCGCCCATCCGGCGCCTGCAACGTCACCACGGCCATGTCCGCCTGTTTATCCGACGTCAGGCCGTGGCTGCCCTCGGCTTCTTCTCCCAGCGTCGCCACGATGGGCACGAAAACGCGGGCATTCGCCAGGGCAGCCACTACTTCCGCTTCGCCGCCGGTTCCGGCGGCAAGCCATTGCAGCGCCGCCTCGTAGCCGGGATCCGCGCTGCCGTCGTCGTGGTCGAACTGATGGAGCGGATTTCCTTCACCACTCAGGTCCCGCCCGGCCCAGCTTTGGCCGGCAGAGTCCCCCGCGCCGCCGGCTCCCGCCAGCGCAGCGGCAATATGGGCGGGCAGCTCCTTCTTGCCCATGCTGGTCTCTCAGCGCCGTCCGGCAACGTCGAGCGCTTCGGGCAGCGTGAACTTGCCCGCGTACAGGGCCTTGCCCACAATCGCTCCCTCAACTCCGGCCGGAACCAGTGCGCGCAGCGTCCGCAGATCATCCAGGCTGGAGATCCCGCCGGAGGCCACCACCGGCTTGTCGGTCCGCTCGCACATCTGCCGGAGCAAATCCACGTTGGGTCCACGCAGTGTTCCGTCCTTGGTCACATCGGTCACCACGTACCTGGCGCAGCCGGCGTCTTCGAGGCGGGCCAGCACCTCCCAGAGGTCGCCGCCATCCTGCGTCCAGCCGCGGGCCGCCAGCGTGGTGCCACGGACATCGAGGCCGACGGCGATGGCGTCCCCGTGCCGTTCAATGGCGCGGGCCGTCCACTCCGGGTTTTCCAGGGCGGCGGTTCCCAGATTGACACGTGCGGCCCCGAACTCAAGCGCACGCTCCAATGAAGCGTCGTCGCGGATGCCGCCGGACAGCTCCACCTTGATTTTCAGTTCGTCGGAGACCCGGCGGAGCACTTCCGTGTTGTTGCCCCGGCCGAACGCCGCGTCGAGGTCCACCAGGTGCACCCATTCCGCCCCGTCGTTTTGCCATGCCAGGGCGGCTTCCAGCGGGTCTCCGTAGCCGGTCTCGCTGCCGGCTTCGCCTTGGACCAGCCGGACGGCCTGGCCGTCGGCAACATCGACTGCGGGCAAGAGTTCGAGGATGGAGGTTTGGTTCGTCATGGTTCTTCCGCTTTCTGCGCGCCGTCAGCTGCGCGGGATGGATGTGGTTACTCGGCCGGGCCGAGGGTGAGCAGGTAGGCAGCCAGCAGCGACATGCCGGCGAGGATCCAGAAGACGATAACCAACCACTTGGACAGCCGCTGCTGCCGGAACGAGATGGCGCCGCCGGCCAGCAGCCCGGCCAGGGCCATCAGGAGAATGCTGCCCATGGCTACCTCAGCGCCTTCAGCCAGTTGCGCAGCAGCTCGGCGCCGGCGTCTCCTGACTTTTCCGGATGGAACTGGGTAGCACTCAGCGGACCGTTTTCAACGGCCGCTATGAACGGGGCGCCGTGCGTGGACCACGTCACCAGCGGCGGTGTCATCGCGGGTTGGGTCACATCGAAGTTCCAGTGCTGCACACCGTAGGAGTGCACAAAGTAGAAGCGCTCGTCTTCGATTCCGGCAAACAGCCGGCTGCCCTCCGCGGCGTCCACGGTGTTCCACCCCATGTGGGGGACGACCTCCGCCGGCAACGCTTCCACGGTTCCCGGCCATTCCCCCACACCCTGCGTGCGCACGCCATGTTCAACGCCTTCTTCGAACATGACCTGCAGGCCCACGCAGATGCCCAGCACGGGCCGTCCGCCGGCCACCCGGCGTCCAATCCAGCGAAGCGCGTCCACGGACTTTAGCCCCTTCATGACCGTGGCGAAGGCGCCGACCCCGGGAACCAACAGCCCGTCGGCCTCCAGGACGTCGTCGGAGGCATGGCTCAGCGTGACGTCGGCTCCCACATGCTCCAGCGCACGGACTGCCGAGCGCACGTTCCCGGAGCCGTAGTCCAGTACCGTGACCTTGGGCGCAGCGGTCACAAGGCCCCCTTCGTCGAGGGAATGCCCTCGACACGTGGATCGGCTTCGACGGCGGCGCGAAGCGCCCGGGCGAAGGCCTTGAACTGGGCCTCGACGATGTGGTGGGGGTCCCTGCCACCCAGCACGCGCATGTGCAGGCAGATCTGGGCGTGCAGTGTGATCGATTCGAAGACGTGGCGGGTCAGCGACCCGGTGAAGTGCCCGCCGATCAAGTGGTACTCCTGGCCTGCCGGTTCTCCCGCGTGCACCAGGTAGGGCCTGCCGGAGATGTCCACGACGGCGTGGGCCAGCGCTTCGTCCAGGGGCACCGTTGCTTCGCCGAACCGGCGGATTCCGGCCTTGCTGCCCAGTGCCTCCTTCAGGGCCTCCCCGATCGTGATGGCGACGTCTTCGACGGTGTGGTGCGCGTCGATGTGCGTGTCTCCGCTGGCCTTCACGGTCAGGTCGACCAGCGAGTGCTTCGACAGGGCGGTGAGCATGTGGTCGTAGAACGGCACGGTGGTGCTGATCTCGGAGCGGCCGGTGCCGTCGAGGTCCAGTTCAACCAGCACGGACGACTCGCTGGTGATGCGTTCGAGGCGTGCGGTACGTCCGGTGGTGGTTTCCACGGTCATGGGAGTCCTTTGACGAATTGGTCGACCGGCGCAAACCGGTTCGCTCTTACTAGTTTAGGAGACGGGGCTCGCCACGAGGGCCTTGATGCCGTCGAGGAAGGCTGTGGTCTCGGCCTCAGTGCCGGCGGTCACCCGCAAGTGGCCGGGGATCCCTACGTCGCGGATCAGCACACCGGCTTCCAGGAGTCCCTGCCACACGGAGCGGGGGTCCTCCAGCCCGCCGAAAAACACAAAGTTTGAGTCGGACGGCGCCGGTTTAAGCCCCAGTCCGGTCAGCCCGTCGACAATGCGGTCCCGCTGAGCCTTGATGTCCTCAACATTGGCCAGCAGGGCATCGGCATGCTCCAAGGCGGCCAGGGCCGTTGCCTGCGTCACCGCCGAGAGGTGGTAGGGCAAGCGGACCAGCCGCAGCGCGTCGGTAATCTGCGGGGCGGCGGCAAGGTACCCTACCCTGGCGCCTGCCAGCGCGAAGGCCTTGCTCATAGTGCGGGAGACAATGAGTCTCTCCCGCCCCGGCAACAAAGTCAGCGCGCTCGGCGTTCCGGCGTGGGCGAACTCGGCGTAGGCCTCGTCCACGATCACGATGGCCTGGGAGGCCTCGCCTGCTTCATACGCGGCCTCCACGACGTCGAGGCCCAGGGCGGTTCCCGTCGGGTTGTTGGGCGAACAAAGAACGACGACGTTTGCGGCGGAGTCGGCCACGGCAGCGGCGGCAGCGTCCGGCGACAATGTGAAGTCTGCCCCCCGCGGAACAGCCACATAATCCGTGTCCGTCCCGCTGGCCAGCAGCGGGTACATCGAATAGGTGGGCGGGAAGCTCAGCAGGGTACGGCCGGGGCCGCCGAAGGCCTGGAGGATTTGCTGCAGGACTTCATTCGATCCGTTGGCAGCCCAGATGTTCCCTGCGGTGAGGCCGTGCCCCAAGTAGCGGGCCAGTGCCGTTCTCAACTTCGTGAACTCGCGATCCGGATACCGGTTCAGGCCCGCGGCCGCGTCGCTAACGGCCGAGACGATGGCCTGACGGACGGCGTCGGGCAGTCCGTGGGTGTTTTCGTTGACATTCAGGAGGACGGGAACCTCCAACTGGGGCGCACCATAGGGCTCCAAGCCCCGAAGATTGTCCCGCAACGGCAGGCGGTTCAGGCGTTCTAACTGCTCACTCACCGGTCCAGTTTAAGCTTCGGCCCGCCCGGGGCAGGAATCGGGCGGGCCGAAGCAGCTCATGTTACGGCTGCCTCAGCGCGCGGACGGGACCAGCAGCTGCTGGCCGGCATGGACGATGTCTCCCTGGAGGCCGTTCAATTGCGCGATCTCGAAAATGACATCGTGAGGGTTGCGGTCGGGGGCGGACCGTACCGCCACGTCCCACAGCGTCTGGCCGCTGCCAACCGTGACAGTTGACGCCGGCCCCGGCCCCAGCCCCCCGGCGGCGGCCATTGCCGGCGCCGTGAAGAAACCGATCAAGGTCAGGGCGGCGGCCGCGGCCAGCATCAGCGGCAGGCCAATCAGCAACAAACGGCCTCTGCGGGTCAGCCGGAGGTTGGTGCTGGTACGGACGCCGGCGGCCTGCGGTGCGAGCTGGGCGGACATGGTGTCACCTTTCCGATTTTCGATCTATTTCGGCTGGTTTCGATCGTCTGGCTGTCGCGTTCGAATATATCTTCGAACGTCTCTCCTACAGTTCTAGCACTGGTGATCGAACATTGTCGAGACTCAGTCGAACAAATGTTTGAAATTCACCACCGCCTCGCCTAGCGTTGGAAGCGTCAAGCGGCGGTAAGAGCAGTGCACCAGCCGCCACCGACAAAACAGCCGAGACAACAATCCATGCGCGGTTCCGCTACCGCAGCACCGGCGCGTGGACCACTACGGGAGACCGGGGCCGGATATGTCCGAAGAGAGCACCACCAAAGCCGGAGCCAGGCGACGCGGCCGACCCGTCAAAGTGGGACGCAGCCTGACGCCGCGGCAGAAGAAGATCCTGGAGACGATCCAGCGATCCGTCATGTCCAACGGATACCCTCCGTCGATGCGCGAGATTGGTGACACCGTCGGCTTGGCGAGCCTGTCCAGCGTCACGCATCAGCTGGCCCAACTCGAGAAGATGGGCTACATCAGGCGCGACCCTAAGCGTCCCCGTGCGATGGAAATCCTGACTCCGCTGACACTCGAGCACGGGGGTGTGGAAATCGTCGGAGTCGATGAACCGCAGCAGCTGCGCAGCTCCAGCGGCGTTGCAGTATCTGAACTCACCACGTCGTCCGACACGGCGATGGTGCCGCTGGTGGGACGGATCGCGGCAGGCGGGCCGATCCTGGCGGATCAGGCGGTCGAGGACGTCATGCCCCTGCCTCGTCAGCTCGTGGGCCACGGCGAGTTGTTCATGCTCAGGGTTTCGGGCGATTCAATGATCGATGCGGCTATCTGTGACGGCGACTGGGTAGTGGTGCGCCAGCAGCACACGGCCGAGAACGGCGACATCGTGGCGGCGCTGCTCGACGACGAAGCCACGGTCAAGACCTTCCGGCAGCGCGACGGACACACCTGGCTGCTGCCGCAGAACACCCAGTACGAACCGATTCTGGGAGACCACGCAACCATCATGGGCAAGGTTGTCTCGGTGATGCGGGCCCTCTGACCCGCCGCAAGCTACTCAGTTCCCCCTCTGCCGGTCAGCGGGAGACTTCGCCCGTGCCCGGTTTGCGGGCGGACGACCGCTCCCGCGTGGCTGCTGCCACGGCCCGTTCAGGCAGCGGCAGCAGCCAGCCTCTCCAGGATCTGACGTGCCATGGCGCCGTCCTTGGTGCTCCAGAAGGGCGGCAGGGCGCTGCGCAGGAAGCCCCCGTAGCGTGCTGTCGCCAGCCGTGAGTCCAGCACGGCCACAACTCCCCGGTCATTGGAGGCGCGGATCAGCCTGCCTGCCCCCTGCGCCAGCCGCACAGCCGCATGGGTCGCCGAAACGGTCATGAAACCGTTTCCCCCGGCCTGCGCCACGGACCGGGTTCGGGCGGTCGTGAGCGGGTCGTCCGGCCGGGGGAACGGAATCCGGTCGATGACCACGAGCCGGCACGCTGCACCGGGAACGTCGACGCCCTGCCAGAGCGTCATGGTGCCAAACAGGCATGCGTCCGGTTCCTCGGCGAATTGGCGGACCAGTGCCGACATCGATGATTCTCCTTGGCACAGGATGGTCAGGTCGGTGCGCTCGCGCATCTCCGCTGCAGCTTCTTCTGCCGCACGCCGCGAAGAAAACAAGCCCAGGGCGCCGCCGCGCGAGGCCAGCAGGAGCTCCTCCAGTTCAGCAAGCTGCTCGGGGCTGGTGCCCCGGCCTGGCTTGGGCAGATGTGACGCCACGTACAGCACGCCCTGCCGGGGGTAATCGAAGGGGCTGCCCACATCAACGCTGGAATAGGCCGGCGCGCCTGCTCCCAGCAGTCCGAGTGACCCGGCTACTGCGTCGAAGGTTCCCCCGACGGACAATGTTGCCGAGGTGAGCACCACCGTGTGTTCGTCGAACAGGCCTTCGCGCAGCCGGGACGCCACGGAGAGCGGCGCTATGTTCAGCGTTGCCGGCTGGTCGTCATTGGCGGCGTAGTCGCCGGTCTCGCCATAAGTACTGGGACGGGTCGCCCAGATGACCTCCCGGGAGTCGGGCGCGGACAGCAGCCGTTCAGCCAGCTCCAGCACGGCAGAGAGCCGTGACCGCGCCATCTGCCGGCCGCCGTCCGCTGCCCCCGCACCCTCCGGCTTGGAATCGGAAAGCGCTGTACGGGCGGCTTCCCGCAGTTGCGTGAGCACCAATTCATGCTCCTCGCGGAGGCCGGCCGCCAACAGCCCGGTCGGCACCGACTGCAGGACGTCCTCCAGGGCGTCGGCCGCGGAGTTCAGCGGTTCCACGCTGATCCCCGTGTGCTTGCGCGCCGTGGAGGCGGCGGTGCGGACCATGGCAGCGGAGAGTTGCCCCGCGACGGCGCTGGTGACGCGGTCCTGCAGCTCATGGGCCTCGTCGATGACCACCACATCGTAGTCCGGGAGCACGGCCACGCCTTCGAAGGCGTTGATGGCCAGCATGGCGTGATTTGTGATCACGATGTCTGCCTCTGCCGCGTGGCCCCGTGCCAGTTCGCTGAAGCACTCGGCCGCCAGGGGACATTTTTGGGCGCCCAGGCATTCCATCGACCCGACGGAGACCTGGCGCCACGCCCGGTCGCTGACACCGGGCACCAGTTCGTCCCGATCGCCGGTTTCGGTCCCCTGTGCCCACTCGCGCAGGCGCACGACCTCCTTGCCCAGTGCGCCCGATGCGCCGGAAGCCGCCGCCGAGCCGGCCGGAGCAGGATGCGGAACGGCGTCCTCGCCCAGGCTGAACAGTGCCGCCGGTGCATCTTCGTCCGGAAAGCCGCCCGCCAGCTTGTGCAGGCAGAGGTAATTGTTCCTGCCTTTGAGTAAAGCGACGTCCAGCGGCCTGGGAAGCTCGTCGGCGACGGCCTCCAAGAGCCGCGGCAGATCACGCTTGACGATCTGCGATTGCAACGCCAGCGTCGCGGTCGAGACGATGGCGGGCTTTTCCCCCTGCAGCGCCTGGACCATGAGCGGCACGAGATAGGCCAGCGACTTGCCGGTGCCTGTGCCCGCCTGCACCAGCAGGTGCTGCCGGCGGTCAAAAGCCTCGGCCACTTTCGCGGCCATCTCATGCTGGCCGGCACGGTGCTGGCCGCCCATCCCCTGCACCGCGACATCAAGCAGCCGCAACGCCTCGCCGGCGGGAACCTGGAGATCAGTCATTCCGGATGAACTGTTCCAGCTCCGATGCCAGGCCCTCGCGCACCATCACGTCGAGGCGCGTACCGTCCTCTCCATGCTCCATGGAGAGGATTTCGGCGTCTTCGTTGTGTAAGCGGCTGATCACTTCGCCCCGGTCGTAGGGCACCAGCAGCTGCAGCTTCACGCTGGGCCGCGGTATCGTCTCGCTGACCAGCCGAAGCAGCTCGTCGATGCCCTGCCCGGTGCGCGCCGAGACCACGACGTGCCGCGGTTCGCGCTGGCGCAGGCGCTCGACCACGAAGGGATCCGCGGCGTCGGCCTTGTTCAGCACCACGATTTCCGGAATGTGCCGCGCTTCAATCTCGGTCAGCACCTCGCGCACGGCGGCGATCTGGCCCTCCGGGTCGGGATGCGAGACATCGACGACGTGCAGGATGACATCGGCGTCGGCGACTTCCTCCAGTGTGGAGCGGAAGGCTTCCACCAGTTGCGTCGGCAACGACCGGACGAAGCCAACGGTGTCGGCGAGCGTGTAACCGATACCATCCGGGGTTTCCGCCCGGCGGACGGTCGGGTCCAAGGTGGCGAAGAGGGCATTCTCCACCAGCACACCCGCATCGGTCAGGCGGTTGAGCAGCGACGATTTCCCGGCATTCGTGTAGCCGGCAATGGCCACCGACGGCACCGCATTCCGGCGCCGGTTGGCACGCTTGGTTTCCCGTGCCGGCTTCATGGCGGTGATCTCGCGGCGCAGCTTCGCCATCCGGGTACGGATGCGCCTGCGGTCCAGCTCGATCTTCGTCTCACCGGGCCCTCGGGAACCGATGCCGCCGCCGGCAGCCCCCACGCGCCCGCCGGCCTGGCGGGACATCGACTCGCCCCAGCCGCGGAGCCTGGGCAGCAGATACTCAAGTTGGGCAAGCTCTACCTGGGCCTTGCCTTCGCGGCTCTTGGCATGCTGCGCGAAGATGTCCAGGATGAGCGCGGTACGGTCAATGACCTTGACCTTCACGATGTCTTCCAAACCGCGGCGCTGCGACGGCGACAGCTCGCCGTCGACAATGACCGTGTCCGCACCGGTGGACATCACAATGTCGCGCAGCTCCTGTGCCTTGCCGGAACCCAGGAAAGTCCCCGGATCCGGCTTTAGCCGGCGCTGAACGATACCGTCCAGCACTTCGGAACCGGCGGTTTCCGCCAGCGCTGCTAGTTCCCGCAGGGAATTGTCCGCGTCGTCGGCCGTTCCTTCGGTCCAGAGGCCGGCGAGGACCACGCGTTCCAAACGCAGCTGCCGGTACTCAACCTCGGTGACATCCTCAAGCTCGGTGGAAAGGCCCGCTACGCGCCGCAGGGCGCGGCGTTCGGCGAGGTCCTGCTGGTCACCGTCGAATTCGGAATGTTCGGCACCAAGTTCGGAGAGAGCCTGTGCTCTGCCGCCGACGCCCGGCTTGCTTCGCGCCGCAGTGTCGCGGGCCAGGATACGGTCGATGACTGCCTGGATCTCATCAGGCGTCATTTCCGGCTCCGGTGTCGGCTGGGGGTGGTTGGTGGTCATGCTCTCCTTCGAAATGTCCGTGGTCCTATCGTAGTCCTCCGGGATGCGCCCGGCAGAGCCCGAAGATGCAGTTTGTGGATGATTCGCCAAAAGTCCTCCTGGCATGGGCCCGGGCGGTGCCGGGCAGGGAAATGCATGGCTGCCGGCGCCTGCGGGTGCGGGGCCGGAGCCACCGGGAGTGCCGGGGCCGTCACGGCTTCTCAAACGGCTGCGCTGGATCATTCAGAAGGGGGAGGCCTTCGGAAACGGTGATTGTCCGGCGGCCGGGGAGGACAGGGCCTCAACCATCGGCACGTTCTGTCCCGGTGCGAACGGGGCAGCAGGCTGCGGCGCAATCACTGTTTTTTCATGCGTTCCACGGTATCAGAGCGGACGCTGCTTAGGTGGGCCTTGATACCGATTCCGCTGTATGCGCACTAATCTGGCCGATTATGGGAACAGAGCACTACTTCAGCGCGCAGCCAGGCAATCCCGAGGTTCGCCGCACCCTCGCCGTCGAGCTGGACGGCCGCATGCGGCAGCTGCAGACAGCCGGCGGCATCTTCAGCCCGGACGGCGTAGACAAGGGCACGGCGGTGCTGTTGGACGAGGTCCCGCCGCCGGCACCGGAAGGCAACCTGCTGGACGTCGGCTGCGGGTGGGGACCTCTTGCGCTCACGATGGGACTGAAGTCCCCCGGTGCCACGGTGCTGGCTGTGGATGTCAACGAACGCAGCATCGCTTTGACCAATGACAACGCCGCGGCCCTGGGACTGGTCAATGTTCGCGCCTGCCGCCCCGAAGAGGTCGACCCGGGCCTGCAGTTCCAAACCATCTGGTCCAATCCTCCGATTCGGATCGGCAAGAGCGAGCTCCACGAACTGCTGTTGATGTGGCTGCCCCGGCTCGCACCGGGGGGCTCCGCCTGGCTGGTCGTCCAAAAGAACCTGGGGTCGGACTCCCTGCAGCGCTGGCTTTCGGCCGAGCTGCCGTCGGGCTATACCGTGAGCCGTGAAAGCACCGCAAAGGCGTTCCGTGTGCTCTGTGTCCGGCGGGCCGGCTGAGGCGCTTTCCTCAGGCCAGGGTGCCTCGGGACACCAGCACGGCAGGGCCGCTCAGCTCCACATGTTCCCGCCCGTCGGCCGCAGGGATGAACCGGACGCGGACGACGCCGCCCGGCACCCCGACCTGCCAGTCGTCGGGAGCGCCCGCACCCGCCCAGTAGCGGATGGCGGCGGCAGCAGCACAGGCGCCGGTCCCGCAGGACTGCGTCTCCCCCACCCCGCGCTCGTGCACGCGCATGCTGATGTGCCCGGCTCCGTCGGCCACGAGGGGTTCCGCCGGCACGACAAATTCCACGTTCGTGCCGTTCTCCGGAACCGGATCCACGGCAGGCGCGTGGAACAATTCGGTGGCGGCCAGTTCTTCGAGCCCGGCAAGGGCGACCACCGTGTGCGGGTTCCCCAGGCTCACCGACAGTGCGGGCCGCGGCACCTGGAGGCCTCCTGCGCTTACCGTGGAGTCCATCGCCCTGGCGGCAGCCTCCGCTGGATAGATGAACTCCCAAGGCCCCATGTCCACGGCATAGCCGTTGGCGGACCTGCTGACGATTTTGACTCCCGCGCGCGTGCCGATCGTCAGCGATTCCCCCGCCGCCAGCTCAACCAGTCCTTCGGCCAGCAGGAAGTGCACGAAGACGCGGACCCCATTGCCGCACATCTCCGAGGTTGAGCCGTCGGCATTGCGGTAGTCCATGAACCACTCGGCCTCCGGCGCCCTCTCCAGCAGCTCCCGGCCCTCGGGCAGGTGCCGGGACCGGACCGCACGGATGAGCCCGTCTGCGCCGATGCCCAGGTGGCGGTGGCAGAGCCCGGCGACCGCTTCGGCTCCGATGTTCTTGACGCCGTCCGGATCGGCAATCAGCACGAAGTCGTTGCCGGTGCCGTGCCCCTTGGCAAAGGACAGCCCGGCGAGGGCTGACAGATGATCAGGAATGGGGTTGTTCACGGCTCAAGCTTAGCGATGTGCGCGGCCGCCTTGTCCGCCACCAGCGGATCCTCCCAGTCGAGCCAGTGGATCCTGGGATCGGCGCGGAACCACGTCAGCTGGCGCCGCGCGAACTTGCGGGTGGCGGTGATGGTGTCCTCGGCAGCCTCGTCCCGGGTCCATTCGCCGTCGACCACCTTCAGGAACTGCGCGTAGCCGAGCGCCCGCGAGGCTGTTCGGCCCTGGCGCAGACCCTGCCGGTCCAGTGCGGCGACCTCGTCCAGGAGTCCGCGTTCCACCATCGTATGGACGCGACCGGCCAGGCGGTGCTTTAGCTGCTCGCGGTCCACCCGGAGGCCGATCTGCACGGTGGGGCGGACATACTCCCGCTCGGGCATGTAGGAGCTGAACGGACGCCCGGTGAGTTGCCGGACCTCCAGCGCCCGGATGACCCGGCGGGCATCAGCCAGCCGCCCGGCGGAAACCGGGTCGACCTGCCCCAGCCGTTCCCGCATGGCTGCGAGGCCGCGCGCCTCCAGCTCTTCCTCCAGGGCCCGGCGCAGGGCCGGATCGGTGCCGGGAAACTCGATGGCATCGAGGGCAGCCCGTACATACAATCCTGAGCCACCGACGAGGATGGCCCTGCGCCCCCGTCCGTGCACGGCATCGATCGCTTCCCTGGCCTGTTGTTGGTAGGCCGAGACACTCGCCTCTTCCGTCACGTCGAGGATGTCGAGCAGGTGGTGCTCGATCCCTTGCCGCTCGGCGAGGTTTATTTTGGCCGTGCCGATATCCATGCCGCGGTAAAACTGCATGGCGTCGGCGTTGATCACTTCCCCGCCCAGCCGCCGGGCCAGCGCCACGGCGAGGTCAGACTTTCCGGATCCGGTGGGGCCGACGACGGCGATGACCGCCGGGCCGTCCGGCAGCGCTTGCGGGCGGACCGGCATCGCCGTCAGCTGGTTCGGCCGGGCAGCGCCGGCATGCCCAGCGACACCTGGGCAGGCCTGCCTGGCGCCGCGGGCACCGCACAGGAATCTGCCTGGGAGCGGTCCCACGCATCACCGGCCCGTGAGCGGCGCAGTTGGTAGTCCGCTTCGGACAGCGGGTCGGCGATCAGGTGGAAGGGGGCCGCCTCGGTGATTGTCACCGTGACCAGATCGCCGGGCCGCGGCACCGGCGCGCCCTCGGGCACGGAAAAGTGCACCAGCCGCTGATCGCGGGCCCGCCCGGAGAGCCGGTGGGTTGCTTCCGCTTTGCGTCCCTGCTGGGCTGTCACCATGACCTCGAGCCGTCTGCCCAGTTGTTTGGCGTTCTCTTCAGCGGCAATCCGGTCCTGAAGGGCAGTCAGACGCTCGTAGCGCTCCTGCACCACGGCCTTGGGCAGCTGGTCCGGCAGTTCCGCGGCCGGCGTGCCGGGCCGCTTGGAGTACTGGAAGGTGAAGGCACTGGCGAAGCGGGCCCGTTCCACCACGTCCAGCGTGGCCTGGAAGTCCTCCTCCGTCTCCCCCGGAAAGCCGACGATGATGTCGGTGGAGATGGCCGCGTGCGGAATCCGTTCCCGGACCTTGTCGAGGATACCCAGGAACTTCGTGGACCGGTAGGAGCGGCGCATGTCCTTCAGGACCTTGTCCGAACCGGACTGCAGCGGCATGTGCAGCTGCGGCATCACGTTGGGGGTTTCGGCCATGGCGTCGATGACGTCGTCGGTAAATGCCGCCGGGTGCGGGCTGGTGAACCGGACCCGTTCGAGGCCGTCAATGCTGCCGCAGGCGCGCAGCAGCTTCGCGAAGGCGCCGCGGTCGCCGAATTCCACTCCGTAGGAGTTCACGTTCTGCCCCAGCAGGGTGACCTCGATGGCACCGTCATCGATCAGGGCCTGGACCTCCGCCAGAATGTCCCCCGGCCGGCGGTCGCGTTCCTTGCCGCGCAGCGAGGGCACGATGCAGAACGTGCAGGTGTTGTTGCAACCGACCGAGATGGAAACCCACCCGGAGTACACCGCGTCGCGCTTGGTGGGCAGCGTCGAGGGGAAGACATCGAGCGATTCGAGGATTTCCAGCTGCGCTTCGTTATTGTGCCGGGCACGCTCCAGCAGCGCGGGAAGGGAACCCACGTTGTGAGTGCCGAACACGACGTCCACCCAGGGCGCCTTCTGGAGGATCGTCTCGCGGTCCTTCTGCGCCAGGCAACCACCGACGGCGATCTGCATGCCGGGGTTGCGTTCCTTCACGGGGGCGAGCTGGCCAAGGTTGCCGTACAGCTTGTTGTCGGCGTTCTCCCGCACCGCACAGGTGTTGAACACCACGACGTCGGCCTGCGCGCCTTGGGATTCGACCATGCCGGCTGCTTCGAGAAGCCCGGCAAGCCGCTCGGAATCGTGTACGTTCATCTGGCAGCCGAACGTGCGCACTTGGTAGGTGCGGGCTTCGGGCTGCAACTCGATGGTCGGGGCAGGGGCAGTCAAACTCACCTTACAAGGGTACGGCCTGCGGCGGGACGGGCCACAATCTGCGGGCCGAAGATCAGTACCAGTTGTTGTCCAGCCGGAAGTCCAGTGCCAAGCACGGCGAACCGTACCGGGACTCGATGTAGTCCAAGCCCCGGTCGATCCGGAAGAAATACTTGCCGCCGGCCGGTTCGTCAGCGCTGGAGCTCCCTTCCGCTTCCTTGTTCCAGAGCGTTTCGAGGCAGCCCAACTCCCCGGCGCCCCAGCCGGGGGAAAACAGGGCGCCTCCGACGTGGGCGTCTCCTGGCCCGGAATCGCTCCTCGGCGCTTCGGCGGGCGCCCGGGAGCCGTCTTGTTCTGCGGCTGCACCAGCTGCGAGCTGTTCTTCGGCCGCGCCCGGTGCGACGTGTTCATTGGCCGTGTCCGCCGCAGCCGCCTCGCCGGCCGCGTCCGCCGGCGCGGCCTCCGGTGCCGGATCCGTCTGCTCCCCGGCGGTGCCTTGTTGCCCTGCACTCTTCCGGGCGGCGGCTTCCTGCTCTGCGCCCTCCGCGGCAGCGGCTTCCTCCGGCTGTCCGGCGGCAGTTTCCGGTTCCCCCGCGCGGCGTGCTTCCCCCGCCCGGGCGGCATTCTTCGGGGCGGCTGCGTCTGTGGACGCCCGGTGCTCTTGCTGCCGCTGGGCAGCACGCGCCAACGCCCGCTGTCCCTCGTCCGGGTCGCTCCACCCCATCAGCTGCTCCACCGGGGCTCCGATGGCTCCCACGGCTGCGGATGGGCCTTGACCGTTGTGGAGGCCCGCTGCCGCCGTTGCACCGACGGCAGCGACAGAGCCAAGGGCCAGGCCTGCCGCAATCCGGAGGCGGCGCCGCCTGCGGGTGCTCCTGCGTAGCTGGGTGGATTGTCGACGTTCATTATGCGATGGGCTCACAGTCGCACAATGATACCGACCATTTCAGGAAAAGTCTCAAAGCCATAACGGCTGGGCTTAGGACTCCGGGTCGGCGGCGTCGCCGAGTTCCTCATCCGCAACCCGGTAGGCGAGGGAGGGCGGATAGCCCTTGCGGGCCAGCATGGAAACCAACCGCCGCAGATGCTTGTCCCTTTCCGACCGGTCCGTCAGGTGCCAATCGGGACGGATCTTGCGGCGAACCAGTCCCCGCGCGGCTTCCAGCTCGTCGTCGGGCGAAAGCTGGTCAAGCGCCTGCTCGGCGATGTCGCCGGAAATACCCTTTTCCGCGAGTTCCCGCTTGAGGGCGGCGCGGGCAAGGGACCGGGTCTGGGAGCGGCTGCGCACCCACATTTCGGCGAACTCTGCGTCGTCGATGAGCTTGACTTCTTCGAATCGATCGAGGACCGACTCGGCGACGTCGTCCGGGACGCCGCGCTCAGCCAGCTTTGCGGCCAGCTGGGCGCGGCTCTTCGGGGACCGTGTCAGCGCGCCCAGCACAATCGAGCGTGCCACGGCGTGAGGATCCGCCTCGGCCGCCAGATCGGCCGGGCTGCCCGGCGTGGGCCCGGCGGCCGGACCGTGCCTGCGGGCCACCTAGAATCCGTCGACGGCCTTGAGCTTCGGCCCGCCTTCTTCTCCGCTGTCCGGTACGGGGTCGATCCCGAGCTTCTGCCGGATCTTGCGCTCCAGTTCATCTGCCAGGTCCGGGTTGTCGATCAGGAACTTACGGGCGTTTTCCTTGCCCTGGCCCAGCTGGTCACCGTCGTAGGTGAACCAGGCGCCTGACTTCTTGACCAGCGAATGCTCCACGCCCATGTCAATCAGGCTGCCCTCGCGGGAAATGCCGTGACCGTAGAGGATGTCGAACTCTGCCTGCTTGAAAGGCGGGGCCATCTTGTTCTTGACGATTTTGGCCCGGGTGCGGTTGCCCACCGGGTTGGCGCCGTCTTTCAAGGTTTCGATCCGGCGCACGTCGATGCGCACCGAGGCATAGAACTTCAGCGCCTTACCGCCGGTGGTGGTCTCCGGGCTGCCGAAGAACACGCCGATCTTTTCGCGCAGCTGGTTGATGAAGATCGCCGTGGTCTTCGATTGGCTGAGCCGCCCGGTGATCTTTCGCAGGGCCTGGCTCATCAGGCGCGCCTGGAGACCAACGTGGCTGTCGCCCATTTCGCCCTCGATTTCCGCGCGGGGCACGAGGGCTGCGACGGAGTCGATCACGATGATATCCAGCGAGCCGGAACCAATCAGCATGTCCATGATTTCCAGGGCCTGCTCGCCGGTATCCGGCTGCGATACCAACAAGGCGTCGGTGTCAACGCCAAGCTTCTTGGCATATTCGGGGTCCAGGGCGTGCTCGGCGTCGATGAAGGCTGCGATGCCGCCGTTCTTCTGCGCGCTGGCCACGGCGTGAAGCGCCACGGTGGTCTTGCCGGAAGATTCCGGACCGTAGATTTCCACCACGCGGCCCCGCGGCAAACCGCCGATGCCCAGTGCCGCGTCCAAGGTGATGGAGCTGGTGGAGATCGTTTCGATGGGGGCGCGCGTGTCGTCACCGAGCCGCATCACCGACCCCTTGCCGAACTGCTTGTCGATCTGCGCCAGCGCAGCTTCCAGTGCCTTCTCGCGGTCAGCTGGTGCGGCCATTGTTCACCTCAGTCTCTTGCGGCCCTCGGGCCTTTTTGTCTTGACGTCTTCCGACCGTAACCGCCGGTTCGGACAATATGGGATCGGCAGCGGAGCGTGTGGATAATCCGTCCACCCGGGGGTCTGTGTAGAAGTTTAGCGGGATCCGAACACACTTTCGAACATATCGGCTTTTGTGCGCGGGCGTGTCTGTTTCAGCCGCGCGGCTCGCGGTCCTTGCCCCAGCGCCGTTCCGGGGGAACGTCCTGGACATCGCAGAGGGCCAGCCACACGGATTTAGGCGGGATTCCTGCGGCCAGAGCTTCCGCCGCGGTACGGCCCCCGAGTTGCCCCAGCACCAGATCGGCAGCGAGGACATGCGAGTACGCGGGACCGAATTCATCGTCCATCAACCGCCAGAAGTCACTGGTTCGCACGCGTCCATCTTCTCACGGGTGCGTCCGGTAACAACCGGTCGCGACCCGGATTCAGCGCCAGCCGCCGGCGCATCCGGCGCGTCACGCCGCCCTTGCCCTTCGTCTGCATCCCGCTCATTACAATTAGCCCATGACAGACCATGCCACAGGCAGCGCAGATGCAGGGTTCGATGCGGCCATCGAAGCTCTTGAACGGCAGTTGAGCCTGCTCTGGCGCCGGGCCAGGGCGAACTCGCACCGGGTGGCGCGGAACGTCCACCCGGATATGGAGCCTGCCGCTTACGGGCTGCTGCTGATCCTCCAGCGGGAGCGCTCCATGCGCCTGACCGAACTGGCGGCGGCCATCGGCGTTGGCAAACCCTCTGTCAGCCGCCAGATCGCCATGCTGGAGCAGTTGGGACTGGTAGGCAAGGAGGCGGATCCACTGGACGGGCGGGCCCAATCGATCACCCTGACTCCTGCCGGGCTGGAGAAGCTGGCCGAGGCACAGGCCGCCCGCAAAGTCGCCTTCCACGAGCGTCTTGGCGACTGGTCCGTCGAAGACTTGTCCACGCTGGGACAGTTGCTGGACCGGCTCAACGCTTCGTACGCGAACGAGCCGCCGGTCCACTAGCAGCAGTTCCGGTCGACGGGCAGGCGCGGCCCGCGGACACCGGCGGGTACAACAAAACCGGCCGGTTCCGCCACGGAGGCGAAACCGGCCGGTTCAGGTTTTGGGGTCAGTAGCGGGCGGAAGCCAATCCGCGGAGCTCGTCGGGCAGCTCGTCGGGAATGGCCCCGACAAACTCCCGGGACAGTTCCTGCGGAACGGTGTCGGGGATGACAACGCCCTCGGCGTCAGCGACGCGGTCGCTGACTTCCCGGAGCATGTGCGACAGGGGAACGTCCAAGGCCGAGCAGATCGAGGACAAGAGTTCCGACGAGGCTTCCTTCTGACCGCGTTCGACTTCGCTCAGGTATCCAAGGGAGACACGGGCGCTGTGCGACACTTCGCGAAGGGTACGTCCCTGACGCTGCCGGACATCGCGGAGGACGTCGCCAATTTCGTGTCGTAGCACCACCATTTTGCGCTCCTTCTGCTCCGTGCGCGGTTCTTCGGCCAATCCCACATCACGCCAACGGACTACACCGTTTACGGACACGGGCTGCTTTACCATCTGTATCGCCTTGCTCCCTCATGAGGTGTGCGGCCTGCGCCGCTGTCTTCAAAGCCTAGGCCAACAACGTAACAGTTGCTGACACCCTTTGATAACTACTGAATCAAAGTTTTTGTTCCCGGGCCCGAATCCGCGTTACCGCCAGGCCCGCGGCCGCGTCGATCGCGCGGCCCAGTTCATCGATGGCGGCTTCACACGCCAGCCGCCGGATGTGGGCGCGGTCCCCCTCGAAGCGGAACTCGACGGCCCGCGTGCCTGCCGGGGACGCAACGCCGACCCACACGGTTCCTGGATCCCGTCCGCCGTGCGGTTCCGGTCCCGCCACTCCGGTGGTGGACACCGCGATGTCCGCCTGCAACACGCGCCTGGCGCCGTCGGCCATCTGGCACGCGACCGCTTCCGTGACCGCGCCCTCGCGCGCCAACAGCCCCGCGTCGACGCCGAGCACCGTCGTCTTGATCCGGCTCTGGTAAGCCACGACACCGCCCTGGAGCGTACCCGAAGCTCCCGGCACGGTGGCCAGCTCCGCCGCCACCATTCCTGCCGTCAGGGATTCGGCGGTGGCCAACGTCACCTTCGCTGCGATGGCGGCGCCTACGACCTCGGACGCGGGTGTGTGGTTCACTGCCGGCCCTGTGTCTTCGCGAGGGCAGTACGGCGCAGCGCCGCGGCTTTGACCACGTAGTCGACCCCGGTCACCACGGTGACGACGACGGCGACAGCCATGACGGCAAAGGCCGCCCAGACGGCCCAGGCTCCGAGCCATGCCTCCAGCGGCAGGAGGAAAAGGAAGATCGCCAAGGTTTGCAGTACGGTCTTCAGCTTGCCGCCGCGCGAGGCCGGCATGACGCCGTAGCGGATGACGACGAAACGCAGCAAGGTGATGCCCAGCTCCCGGACCAGGATGACGATGGTGATCCACCACGGCAGGTCGCCCAGCACCGACAGGAGGATCAGGGCCGAGCCGATCAGGAGTTTGTCGGCGATCGGGTCGGCGATCTTGCCGAAGTTGGTGATCAGGCCTCGGGACCGTGCCAGGTCGCCGTCAAGCTTGTCGGTGTAGATCGCGATGGCAAAAACCACCACGGCCAGCCACCGGAACAGCTGCCCCGCTCCGGCGTCGACCAGCAGGAACCAGATGAAAAACGGAACCAGCAGGATCCGCACCGTGGTGAGGACGTTGGCGATATTGAGCAGGGGCACGGGCCGGGACACTGAATCAGTCACGGTTTCAAGGCTACCCGCCTGCCGTGCCCCTTCAGCCGCCGTCCGGGCGTGCGGCACGTTCGTCAGCGCCCGGTCAGGCTCCAGGCGTCCTCGGACCCTGAATCGTCGCCGTCGTAATAGTCCTCCGCCTGCGGCCGGGAGTCCAGGTCCTCGGCGACCAAGTCACGCGGGCCGTCGAAACCGTGGTTCGCGTTGGCGTTCTCTGCCAGCGCCTCCGTCAGCGAATCGGCTTCGCTCGGCTCGCCCGGGGCGGCCGCCGGCGGCTCGTCGCCCCGGATAGCGGCGAGCGTCGCGGCCAGGTCGTCCGGCTTGACCAGCACGTCGCGTGCCTTGGAGCCCTCGGAGGGGCCGACCACGCCCCTGGACTCGAGCAGGTCCATCAGGCGGCCGGCCTTGGCAAAGCCCACGCGCAGCTTCCGCTGCAGCATCGACGTCGAGCCGAACTGCGTGGTGACCACGAGTTCGGTCGCCTGCAGCAGCACGTCCAGGTCGTCTCCGATGTCGTCGTCGATCTGCTTCTTCGGCGCCTCGACGGCGACGTCCTCCCGGTAGACGGCCTGCAGCTGTCCCTTGACGTGTTCCACCACCCGGTGGATTTCCGATTCGGAGACCCAGGCCCCCTGGACGCGGATGGGCTTGTTGGCGCCCATCGGCAGAAACAGGGCGTCGCCCTGGCCGATCAGTTTCTCGGCGCCGGGCTGGTCGAGCACAACGCGGGAGTCGGTCACCGACGAGGTGGCGAACGCCATCCGCGACGGGACGTTGGCCTTGATCAAGCCGGTCACCACGTCCACCGAGGGCCGCTGGGTGGCCAACACCAGGTGGATGCCGGCGGCGCGGGCAAGCTGGGTGATGCGGACAATGGAGTCCTCAACGTCCCGCGGGGCGACCATCATCAGGTCCGCGAGCTCGTCCACGATCACCAGCAGGTACGGGTAGGGCTTGATCACGCGCTTGGACCCGGCCGGCGGCACAACCTTCCCGTTGCGCACGGCCTTGTTGAAATCATCGATGTGCTTGAAGCCGAAGTTGGCGAGGTCGTCGTAGCGGGTGTCCATCTCCCGGACCACCCACTGCAACGCCTCGGCTGCCTTCTTCGGATTGGTGATGATCGGCGTGATCAGATGCGGCACGCCCTCGTACGCGGTCAGTTCCACGCGCTTGGGGTCCACCATGACCATCCGCACCTCGTCCGGCGTCGAGCGCATCAGGATCGAGGTGATCATCGAATTCACGAACGAAGACTTGCCCGCGCCGGTGGCGCCCGCGACGAGCAGGTGCGGCATCTTGGCGAGGTTGGCCAGCACGAAGCCGCCCTCCACGTCCTTGCCCACGCCCATGACCATCGGATGCTCGGTCTTGCGGGCATTGTTCGACCTGAGCACGTCGCCCAGCGAGACCGTCTCGCGGTCCGTGTTCGGGATTTCGATGCCGATGGCCGACTTTCCGGGAATCGGCGACAGGATGCGCACGTCGGAGCTGGCCACCGCGTAGGAGATGTTCTTCGACAGCGCCGTGACCCGTTCGACCTTGGTGCCCGGCGCCAGCTCGATCTCGTAGCGGGTCACCGTCGGGCCGCGGGAGAACCCGGTCACCTTCGCGTCCACCTTGAACTGGTCCAGCGTCTCGGTCAGCGCCTTGACGACGGCGTCGTTCGCCTCCGAGCGTTCCTTCGAGGGCGGACCCGGCGGCAGGAAATCCGAGGGCGGCAGGGTGTAGGCGACGTCCCCGGCCAACTGCAACTGCTCGGTGCGCTGCGGGATCGGGGTGGTCGGCGGCTGCGGCTGCACCGGATTGGACGGGACGGTGGGGGCTGCGGCCGCCGGCGCGGCGGCAGGCAGCACCGGCAACGCCTCGGTGGCGCCCTCGGGTACCAGCCCCTGGTTGCGCTTGATTTTTTCGACGGCGAGCTCGGCCTGGGTGGGCCTGCGCACCCCCGGCGGCACGGCCGGTGCCGCCTGCTCCGTTCCGGCTTCTTCCTCAGGTTCCTCGGCCTCAATCACCGGTGTTTCGAACGCCTCGTCGAAGTAGAAACTTTCGTCGTCGGCGCCCTCGGCCTCTTCGGTCTTGCGCTTGCCGAACAGCCTGCGCCGCGGCTTGCGTTCCTTGGCCGGGTCATCGGCGTAGAGGTAGCTTTGGTCATGCCCGTCGGTGGCCGGCCGGTGCCCGGCTTCTGCCGACGGGTCCTGGCCCATCAGGTGCTCGTAGAGCATCCGCAGGCGCATGGGGATGTGGCGGAACGGCGTGGCGGTCACGATCAGGATGCTGGTGAAGGCCAGCAGCCCGTAGAAGGCGACCGGCAGCCACAGGTTGACCGCCGCCAGCGGTGCGGCAAGCAGGAAGCCGGCCATGCCGCCGGCCGCCCACAGGGCATCGAAGCCGTCGGCCAGCGCGGGCTGCCCGCCGATGACGTGGGCCAGCCCGGAACCGGACGCCAGCGCCAGGATGAGGCCGATGGAGATGCGGCTGTTGGCGGGCGAGTCCTCCGGGTAGCGCATCAGGCGCACGGCCATGATCAGCAGCAGCACCGGCAACACCAGCGCCATCCAGCCGAAGGTCCCGCCCGCCATGGCATGCACGGCGTTTCCGAACCAGCCGTCAAGCGCCCACCACTCCACCGTGGCCACGCAGGCGGCCAACAGCAGCAGGAAGAAGCCGGTGCCGTCGCGGCGCAGTGCGGGATCGGGCCGCACATCGGGGCCCAGCTTCCGGACGCCCGCCGCCACCGGACGCGCCACGCCCATCCACAGCCCATGGATCAGCCGGGCCAGCAGCGGCAGTTGCTCCTCCTGGGGCTGCACGTCGAGCACCTTGGTCTTGCTGGAACGCCCCGAGGAGGAGCGCGCAGTGGTGCCTGTAGCCTTACCGCGCGACTGCTGGGTGCCTTTTCGGGCAGGGGAAGTACGAGTCGCCATAGTGGCTAGGTTACCGGCTGTCCGGCGTCATCCGCGGGATTTCGCCCCGGCGGATCGGCTGCGCCGGTTGCGGGATCAGGCCTCCAGGACCACGGGAACGATCATCGGCCGGCGGCGGTGCCGCTTGTTGACCCAGGTGCCGATCACCCGGCGGACCACCTGCTGCAGTTGGTACGTCGTGTGGTCCATGTTGTTGACCACGGCTTCTTCCAGGGCGGCGATGATCTTGGGTTTGATGTCGTCGAACACCGAATCGTCCTCGGCGAACCCGCGCGCATGGATTTCGGGGCCGGAGACGATCTGGCCGGTGCTGCGGTTCACCACGGTGATGACGGAGATGAAGCCTTCCTCGCCCAGGATCCGGCGGTCCTTGAGGTCGGCGTCGGTGATTTCGCCGATGCTGGATCCGTCCACATACACGTAGCCGCATTCGATCTGGCCGACAATGCGTGCCGTGCCGTCCTTCAAGTCGACGACCGATCCGTCGTCCGCGAGCAAAACGTTCGCGGCGGGCACGCCGGTCTGCTCGGCCAGCCGGCCGTTGGCGATCAGGTGGCGGGTCTCACCGTGCACCGGCAGGGCGTTCTTGGGCCGCAGGATGTTGTAGCAGTACAGCAGTTCGCCGGCGGCAGCGTGGCCGGACACGTGGACCTTGGCATTGCCCTTGTGGATGACGTCGGCGCCAAGCTTCAGCAGCCCGTTGATCACCCGGAAGACGGCGTTCTCGTTGCCCGGAATCAGCGACGACGCCAGAATCACCGTGTCCCCCGCGCCGACCTGGACGCGGTGGTCGCCGTTGGCCATGCGGGACAGCGCCGCCATCGGCTCGCCTTGCGATCCGGTGGACATCAGCACGATCCGGTCGTCCGGGAAGTCCTCGACGTTTTTCAGGTCCACGAGGATGCCGTCGGGAACGTTCAGGTAGCCCAGTTTGGCCGCGATGCCCATGTTCCGCACCATGGAGCGGCCGACGAACGCCACGTGCCGGCCGTGGGCCGCGGCGGCGTCGAGCACCTGCTGCACGCGGTGCACGTGGGAGGCGAAGGAGGCGACGATGATGCGTTTTTGCACCTGGCCGAACAAACGCTCCAGCACCGGGCCGATTTCGTTCTCCGCCGTGGTGAAGCCGGGGACGTCGGCGTTCGTGGAGTCGGCCATGAAGAGGTCCACGCCTTCCTCCCCCAGCCGGGCGAACGCGCGCAGGTCGGTGATCCGGCCGTCCAGCGGCAACTGGTCCATCTTGAAGTCGCCGGTGTGCAGCACCGTGCCGGCCGCAGTGCGGATGAAGACTGCCAAGGCGTCCGGGATCGAGTGGTTGACCGCCACGAATTCGCATTCGAAGGGACCGAACTGCTCGATCTGGCCCTCCGTGACGGTGAGGGCATGCGGTTTGATCCGGTGCTCGGCCAGCTTGGCCTCGACCAGGGCCAGGGTGAGCCGGGAACCGATCAGCGGGATGTCCTGCCGCATCCGCAGCAGGTACGGGACCGCGCCGATGTGGTCTTCATGCCCGTGGGTAAGGACCACGCCGACGACGTCGTCGAGCCGGTCCTCGATGTACGAGAAGTCCGGCAGGATCAGGTCCACTCCCGGCTGGTGCTCTTCCGGGAACAGCACGCCGCAGTCGACCACCAGCAGCTTGGAGTCGATCTCGAAGACCGCCATGTTGCGGCCGATTTCCCCGAGTCCGCCGAGCGGAACAATGCGGAGCGTCCCCGGTTCAAGCAGCGGCGGCGTGCGCAGCTGTGTGATGGTGGATTCGCTCATAGGGTGGTCAGACCCCCAGCGCCAGGCCGGCCTCGGCCAGGTCGGCGCGGACCGGCGCGAGCTCGGCCTCCGTCGGTTCCACCAGCGGGAGCCGGACCACCGAATTCGGCAGGACGCCCTGCCACTTCAAGATTTGCTTGGCAGCGACCGCACCCTGGATGTGTGTCATCACCGCCCGGATGATCGGGTCCAGTTCGAAGTGGAGCCGGCGTGCGGTGGCGAAGTCCCCCGCCAGTGCGGCATCGACGAGTTCCCGGAACTGCCGGGTGGCCACGTGCGCGCTCACGCTGACCACGCCGACGGCGCCGGCCGCCATCAGCGGCAGCGTCAGGCCGTCGTCGCCCGCGTAGACGTCCAGGTCCGTGTTGGCCAGGACCCGGGTGGTTGCGGCGTAGTCCGCCTTGGCGTCCTTGAGCGCGACGACGAGCGGATGCTCCGCCAGCCGGATCAGGGTTTCCGTCTCGATGTTGATGCCGGCGCGGCCGGGGATGTCGTAGACCATGACCGGCAGGCCGATGGCCGAAGCGATGGTTTCGATGTGGGCCTGCACACCGGCCTGGCTGGGCTTGTTGTAATAGGGGGCGGTGATCAGCAGTCCGTCCACGCCGGCGCTGGCGGCGCGCCGGGAGAGGCTGATCGAGTGGCGGGTGTCGTTGGTGGTGGACCCGGCAATCACCTTGGCCCGTCCGCCCACTGCCTCAACGACGGCCCGGAACATTCCCTCGTTCTCATCGTCGGTGAGCGTCGAGGTCTCGCCGGTGGTGCCGGTGACGACGAGTCCGTCGGAACCGTCCTGGACCAACTTGTCCGCCAGTTCGGCTGCCTTCCCGTAATCGACCTCGCCCTCCTCCGTGAAGGGGGTGACCATAGCGGTGACCATGGTGCCGAAAGGATACTCACGAACGTCAGACTCAACCATAGGGAAAACGTTACCGTGTCCGACGGCCCGATCAGCAATGGCGTACAAGGCGCGACACAGAGTTACACGTCACGTGCCGTGGCTCCGCCAAGCCCGGGGCGCGCAGCCCGGGTTCGTCAGCGGGGCGTGTGGACGCGGCCCAGGAAATCGGTCAGCAAGGCGGTCACGTCGTCCTGGGCGGAGAGGCACCCGGCGTGGTCCAGGCCCGGGAGCTCGGCAAAGTGTCCGTCGGGCAGCAAGGCGGCGGCCTGGCGCGATTCCGCGGCGCGGGGGTGGTCCTCGCTGCCGGCAATCAGCAGGACGGGTAACCGGATCCGCTGGACTTGGCGGGGATCGAGGCCGGGCAGCTCTTCGCCCGCGCGGAAGTAGGCGGCAAGCGCTGCCGGGTCGTTGGCCAGGAAGGCCTGCCGGGTGGCCGCGTCAACCGGCACGGCGCGGCGCTCGTTCCAGCGGCGGAGGAACTCTTCCATCCCGCCCGTCTCCAGCGCGTCCAGATAGTCGGGAAAGAAGAGCTTGCCGACCTGGCCGGCCATGCTCCGGTGGGTTCCGCCAAGCATCGTGAGCGAACGCAGGCGCTCCCGCCGGTAAACGGCCATCGCGAGTCCGACCCGTGCGCCGAAGGAATAACCGAAGTAGTCCGCGCTTTCCAGCCCGCAGGCGTCCAGCACCGCTTCGACGTCGCCCATGAAACGCTCCATCGTGTAGGCGCCCTCATCGTGCGGTTTGTCGCTGCGGCCGTGCCCGCGCATGTCCAGGGAGATCACCCGGTGCCGCGGTTTGAGGGCACGCTGGTAGCCCAGCCCCCGCCAGGTGGCCTTGGACAGGGCGGTTCCATGGACCAGCAGCAGCGGCTCCCCGGTGCCGGTGTCCTCGAAAGCCAGCCGCACGCCGTCGTCCCCGTTGACTGCGAATCCCATCATGGCCGCTCCGTGAGCGCGGCAGCCGGGTTCTGGAACCTGTTCATTCCCTCACGGTATCGTGCGCCGGCCGTTGGGTTCACAGCCGCCTCCCCGCCGGCTGTGAGATTATCGGTGCATGCGCCCAGGTTCCACCCGCCCGCGGATTGCCGGGATTGATGCGGCCCGCGGCATCGCCTTGCTGGGCATGATGGCGACCCACATCTTCTCGCCGTGGACCGCCGGCACGGATCCGCAGCCGAACTTCGTGGGCCTGGTGCTCTCCGGACGCTCGTCGGCGCTGTTCGCGGTCCTGGCCGGGGTCGGGCTGGCGCTGCTCACCGGCGGCAGCCGCGGCCACCGCGGCGGGAGCCTTGCCGCGGACCGCGGGGGCATTGCCGTGCGTGCGCTGCTCATTGCCACGGTCGGCATGCTGCTGGGCGCGCTGGAAGTAAACGTCGCGGTGATCCTGGTCCACTACGGCGTCCTGTTCCTGTGTGCGCTGCCGTTCCTTCAGCTGCGCCGCGGGGTGCTGGCGCTGTGGGCGGCCGGCTGGATCGTCTTCTCGCCGGTGCTGGCCCACCTGCTGCGGCCCTTGGCCGAAGCGGCCGTGCATCCGGCCGAGCTGGGCCACAACCCCATGGTCTACGACCTGCTGACGCCGGCTACGCTGCTCAGCGACATTTTCCTCACCGGCTACTATCCCGTGGTGCAGTGGCTCGGGTATTTGCTGGCCGGCCTGCTGATCGGGCGCATGGAACTGCAACGCACGGGCGTGCAGCTCGGGCTGCTGGCGGTGGGCGCGGTGCTGGCCGTGGCCGCCAAGGCCGGCTCCTGGTTCCTGATGGACCGGCTCGGCGGTTATGCGGAGGTAGCGGCGACCGAAGCGGCACGGCGGCCGGACTTCGATCTGGTGTACCAGGTGAACATGAGCTGGATCGAGCAACGCGGCTCGTGGTGGTGGCTGGGCGGCGCGTCGCCGCATTCCGGAACGACCTTTGACCTGCTGCACACGGTGGGCACCTCCGCCGCGGTCCTGGCGGTGTGCCTGCTGCTGACTTCCCGGCTGCCGTGGCTGCTGCTGCCGCTCGCGGGCGCCGGCGCCATGACGCTGACCCTCTACTCTGCCCACGTCTGGGTCGTCAGCGCGTTGCCGCCGGCCGCTCCGGAACTTCCGGCCTACCTGTGGCAGGCGTTGGCGGCGGTGGCGGTGGGCATGGCTTTCCTGGCCTTGGGGTGGCGCGGACCGTTCGAACTGGTGACCTCCACCGCGGCGCGGCTGACCCGCGAGGCACTCCGGCCGGCCGGCAGCCGGGGCCGCTGAACGGTTTAGGAGCGGCTGAGGGTGATGGCGTGGCGCATGGACTCGCGGGCGCGCTTGCGGTCCCCTGCAGCGTCATAGGCGCACGAGAGGCGGAACCAGCTGCGCCAGTCGTCCGGCGCGGCCTCGGCCTCGGCCTTGTACACCAGGAACTCCCGGTCGGCCGCCTCCCGCACGATGCGCCCGCCGGGCGTGCGCGGCAGGTCGTCCACCGGCAACCCTCCTTCGGCTTCCAGGGTCCGGGCCAGCTTGGACATCCGCGAGCCGAACAGCAGTTCCCGGCTCAGCGCCCAGGCCCCGATGACCGGCAGGACCACCAGCGCGACGCCCAGGCCCTTGGCCACGGGGTCGGGTTCGGTGAGCATCAGCCAGGCCCGCTGCAGCGTGGCTCCCAGGTAGCCCACCAGCAGGACGATGATCACACCGACCCAGATCTTGGCTCCGTGCCGGGCATACCAGCCGATGCTGCCGTTGCCGCCGTCCGCTGCGGGGCCCGTGTGTCCGGTGTTGCTCATGGAAGTTCCAGGTACCCGTCTAGTCCGTAGGTCAGTCCGGGCCGCCCGGTGACGGTCCGCACGCCCAGCAGGACGCCGGGCATGAAGGAGGCGCGGTCGAACGAATCGTGCCGGATGGTCAGTTGTTCGCCCGGCCCGCCGAGCAGCACTTCCTGGTGCGCCACCAGGCCGCGCAGCCTCACGCTGTGCACGCGCACGCCGTCAACGTCGGCGCCGCGGGCTCCGTCGAGCGCCTTGGTGGTGGCGTCAGGGCCGGCGGGGACGTCTGCGTCCTGGCGGGCGGCGGCCACCAGCTGCGCCGTCCGGACGGCGGTGCCGGAGGGTGCATCCACCTTGTCCGGGTGGTGCAGCTCGATGATCTCCACCGATTCGAAGTACTTGGCTGCGGTGGCCGCGAAGGCTGATGCCAGCACGGAACCGAGCGCGAAGTTGGGGGCAATCAGCACGCCCGTTCCAGGGTGCTGTTCCAGCAGCTCCGTCAACGACTCCCGCTTGGCCTGGTCCCAGCCGGTGGTGCCGACCACCGCGTGCATGCCGTGCTCGACGGCGAAGCGGACGTTGGCCTCGGTGTTGTCCGGCGTGGTCAGGTCCACCACGACCTGTGTCCCCGCGGCCACCAGTTCTTCCAGCGCGTCGCCCCGCTTCAGCGCGGCCACCAGGTCCAGGTCGGGGGCGGTCTGGATGGCCCTGACGGCCTCGCTGCCCATCCGTCCGCCGGCGCCCAGCACGGCCACGGCAAGTTGCTCAGTCATGCCCTCCAGCGTATCGCTACTGAATGCGCCGCTGTGCGCCAAATTCAGTTGGGGGTATAGACGTCGCGGGCGATGTCAGCCTGTTCGTACTTGTTGCTCGATGTACTCTCGGATGACGTCCAGCGAGGGTGTCATCGACGGATCCGGCGAAGTATCACCCGGACTGGCGCCGCCCGGAGTTCCGGTAATGCCGTTCCGGTTTCCGGAACTGCGGGCTCTAACTGCGACAGGGATCACGTTTGGGGATCTCTTCAGATCCCCCGCCGCCGCATTTTGGTTAGGTACAAAACGGGGGCTGTCCTCGGAGCACCGGATTTCCTTTGGGATACACCGTTTTTGTCATAGGCAACAAATATCTTGGAAGCGTGTCGAAGCGTTACCGCTACCGTGCCTACCCGACGCCGGATCAGGAGCAGCATCTGGCCCGGCTGTTCGGTTGCGTACGGGTGGTGTTCAACGATGCCATCGCTGCCCGCCGAGCCGCCCGTGAACAGGGTGAGAGGCTTCCGTCTGCCGCGGAACTGTCCCGGGAGCTGACGGCTGCGAAGCAGACCCCGGCGCGGGCGTGGCTTGCTGAGGTGTCGGCGATTCCGCTGCAGCAAGCGCTGGCCGATGCCGACAGGGCCTACCGGAATTTCTTCAACTCCGTCACAGGCCGCCGCAAGGGTCGTCGGGTGGGTGCCCCGCGGTTCAGGTCCCGGCGGGATGGCACACAGGCGGCCCGGTTTACTGGTAACGCACGGTTCCGAGTCAAGGGCGGCTGGACCAACACGGGTCCCGGCGGGGGGCCGGCTGGCGCTGCCCAAGATCGGTGCAGTGAGGGTCGTCTGGTCCCGGCCGCTGCCTTCAGAGCCGACCAGCGTGACCCTCATCCGGGAAGCGGACGGCCGCTATTATGCCTCGTTCGTGGTCGAGGTGGCCTCGGTCCACCGCCCCGGGCCAAAGCACAAAGTGGCCGGCATCGATCTTGGCCTGGAGCACCTTGCCGCGATTGCGTACATCGACGGCACCAGTGAAAAGATTGAGAACCCGCGGCACCTGAAGAAGAAGCTTGCCAAGCTGGCCAAGGCCCAAAAAGAGCTGGCCCGCCGACAGAAGGGCTCGGCGAACCGAAAGAAGTCGCGCCGCAAGGTCGCCGTCCTCCACCGCAAGGTCCGGGAGACCCGGGCCGACCACCATCACAAACTTGCCCGCAGGATCGTTAATGAAAACCAAGTCATCGGTGCCGAAACCCTGGGCATTACGGGCTTGGCCAGGACCCGGCTGGCCAAATCCGTCCACGACGCCGGCTGGGGTATGCTCCTGCGGCTGATCGCGGAAAAAGCCACTGAGGCCGGACGCACCCTGATCAAGGCGGAACGGTCATTCCCATCCACCCGACTCTGCTCGGCGTGCGGGATCATCGGCGAAACCAAACCACTGAAGGTCAGGTCTTGGACCTGCCGATGCGGGGCAGTGCACGACCGAGACAACAACGCCGCAGTAAACCTGATGCGAGTCGCCGCAGGACATGCGGAGACCCTAAACGCCTGTGGAGGGAAGGTAAGCCCGGCGTCAGCGCCGGCCCACCCCAACGAAGCAGGAACCACCCTGCGAGCGGTCGCACATGCGCCTGCCTGAGGAATCCCCGTCACCTAGTACGGGGGAGGATGTCAATGGCCGATGCCCACCCATTCGGTGCTGCCGTCGGCGAAGTGCTGTTCCTTCCAGACCGGGACCTCTTCCTTGATCCTGTCCACCAGCTCTGAACAGGCGGCAAAGGCTTCGGCGCGGTGCGCCGAGGCGACGGCGGCGACCAGGGCCGGATCCCCGATCGCCAACGGTCCGGTGCGGTGTGCCACCCAGATCCGCACGCCGTGGTGCTCCGCGGCGATCTGCCCCGCGACCTCGGCGATCACGCGCTGGGCGCTGGGGTGGGCGGAGTAGGAAAGCGCGGTCACGGCCTGGCCGCCGTCGTGGTTGCGGACCACGCCGCTGAAGCTGACCACGGCACCGCAGTCGGCTGAATCCACCGCTGCGGCCGCCTCCCCCACGTCGATTGCTTCACCGGTCACCGCGGCATACAGCACCGTGCTGGTCATCGTTGTCCTCTCATCAGCTGCATGGTTCCAGTATCCCCTGACCGGCAGGGGCGGCGCCTAGCAGGAGTGGCCGGCGTCGGTATCGCCTTCCAGCTGCGCGCAGATATGGCCGATCAGCGGATCCAGGGCGGCCAGCCCGTCGCGCACTCCCCCGGGAGATCCGGGCAGGTTGACCACGAAGGTGGACCCGGCGGTTCCGGCCACGCCCCTGCTCAGCGCAGCCAGCGGGGTCTTGGTCCGCCCGTAGCCGCGGATGGCTTCCATCACGCCCGGCAGTTCCCGTTCCAGCGCGACGGCGGTGATTTCCGGGGTGCGGTCGTCGGCGGCCAGTCCGGTGCCTCCGCTGGTGACGATGACCCGGGGCCCGGCAGCGAGCATCTTCCGCAGCGCCTGCCGGACGGGTTCGCCGTCGGCGACGATCTGCGGGACGCCGGCGGCCAGGCCGTGTCCGGCCAGCCACTCGGAAATCAACGGCGCGCATTCGTCCTCGTAGGCGCCGGCCGCGGCGCGGGTGGAGGCAACGATGATGCCGGCGGTCCTGGCGCTCACAGCGCCCAGTCCCCGCTCTTGCCCCCGGATTTGGCCAGCACCTTGATGTCGGAGATGACCGCGTGCTTGTCCACGGCCTTGATCATGTCGTACAGGCTCAGCGCTGCCACCGAGGCGGAGGTCAGTGCCTCCATTTCCACGCCGGTGACCGATCGCGTCTTCACCGTCGCCTCGATCCGCACGGACTCCGCGGCCGGGAAAAAGTCGACGGTGACCTTGCTGATCGGCAGCGGATGGCACAGCGGGATCAGCTGCGGCGTCTGCTTGGCCGCCATGATCCCGGCCACCCGGCTGACGGCCAACGCGTCGCCCTTGGGCAGCGATCCGGCGGCCAGGAGCTCGACCACGTCGGGGCGGGTGGTGAGCACGGCCTGCGCGGTCGCCTCCCGGGTGGTTTCGTCCTTGCCGCTGACATCGACCATGTGCGCCGTGCCGTCCTCGCGGACGTGGGTCAGGCGTTCTGCTTCGCTCATAGCAGCCATATTTCCACGTCTTGGCCGGCTTCGGCGCGCTCCATCCCCACGGGCAGGTGGACCAGCGCATTGGACTGCGCCAGCGCGTGCACCAAATGGGACCCTGCCCCGCCCACCAACTGCACCCGTTCGCCGTCGTAACGGCCGCGCCGCACCTGGTGTTTGGCGGCGGGCGACTCCGCGGCTTCCGCCAGCGGGGCGCGCAGCACCGTCCGCGGTGCGGGGGCTCCCAGCACGGCCGTCAGCGCGGGCCGCAGGAACATCTCGAACGAGACCAGGCAACTGACCGGGTTGCCCGGGAAGGCCAGGAAGACCG
This sequence comes from Arthrobacter sp. Y3223065, assembly GCF_059090885.1. Classification (NCBI taxonomy): domain Bacteria; kingdom Bacillati; phylum Actinomycetota; class Actinomycetes; order Micrococcales; family Micrococcaceae; genus Arthrobacter; species Arthrobacter sp. Y3223065. The sequence goes on from NZ_JBNHGC010000004.1 coordinate 58,980, forward strand.
CGTCACCGATCCGGCCGGCGCCCTGCGGTCCGCCCGGCTGCATCGCCACCGAGCCGAAAGCCACCCCTTCGGGCTCGAGCGCCTGCCGGACCACTTCGAAGGCGCCCTTGGAGATTCCGCCGGAGGTCAGCACGAGGTCGGCGCCGTGGCGGCGCAGGTCGTCGTCGAGCCGGCGGCGGAACTCCGGCGCCGAGTCGGCCAGGATCCGGCTCAACACCACCTCGCAGCCGGCCTCCCGCAGCGATGCCGCCACCATGGTGTTGTTGGCATCGTAGATCTGCCCGGCCTCCAACCGTGTGCCGGCGGCCACCACCTCGTCGCCCGTGCTCAGCAGCAGCACCCGCAGCCGCGGCCGCACCTCGGCGGAGGCCAGGCCGAGCGCGGCGAGCAGGCCCAGTTGCGGCGCCCTCAGCACCGTTCCGGCCGCCAGCGCGACGTCGCCGGCGGCAATATCGCTGCCGGCCGGGCGGACAAACCGGCCGGCCGGGGTTTCCGGCAGCGTGACCGTGCCCCCCTCGCCCTCGGCCAGGAAGGCGTCCGGCACGGCTTCCTCGATCGGCACGACGGCGTCGGCCCCCTCGGGCAGCATGGCCCCCGTCATGATCGGTGCGGCCGCGTTCGGCGGCAGCGCCGGGGCGGCATGCCCGGCGGGAATCGCCGCCGCCACGGCGAGCTCGGCGCCGCCGGCGGTCTCCGCGCTGCGGACCGCGTAGCCGTCCATCTGCGAGTTCGCGAAGGGCGGCAAGCTCATCGGCGCGGCTACATCGGCGGCCAGCACCCGCCCGAGGGCTGAGGCCAGTGCCACCGTCTCGCTCCCGGCGAGGCAGCCCCGTGCCGCGTGACGGAGCAGTTCCTCGACGTCGGCGCAATGCCCGGCAACGCTCTGTGCCACTGGCCCTCCTTGTCGCAGGCGGAACCGGCGGCCGTTTATGCCGGGGGTTTGTGCCGCCGCTGGTACATGTTCTGGTGCCATCCTAGGGGACGACCGCGGACGGCCCCGCCGGACGGGACTGTCAGCGCCGGTAGATCGCCACCTCGGCCGCCTTAACCACAAAGTGCACGCGTTCCCCCGGCGCCAGCGTGAGGTCGGATACCGCGGCGGGCGTGACCTCGGCCGCCAGCCAGCCGGCCCTGACCGTGACCAGGCCGCCGTGGGGCACCAGTTCGGTCACGGTGGCCGCCACGGAGTTGCGCGGGCTTCCGGCCGGCGGGTCCGGGAACAGCGCCACCGAGGCAGGGCGGAACACCGCCGCCGCCGGCTCCCCGGGACGCAGCCCGGTTTCGGCCTCGCCGCTCCAGTGCGTCCCGTCGGCGCCGACCAGCCCGGTCTCCGTGGCGGTGCCGGTGACGAAATTCAGGCCGGTCATGCCGGCGGCGAAGGCACTGCGCGGCCGGGCAAACACCTCGCGGACCGGCCCCTGCTCGACGATCCGCCCGCCGTCCATGACCACCACCCGGTCGGCCAGCAGCAGGGCATCCAGCGCGTCATGGGTGACGATGACGGCGCTGCGCCCTGCCAGGACCCTGCGGAGCAGCCTGCGCAGGGCCGGCGCCGCCGTGATATCGAGGGCGGACATCGGCTCGTCAAACAGCAGCAGCGAGGGGTCGGCCGCCAGCGCACGGGCCACCGCGACGCGCTGCGCCTGGCCCCCGGAAAGCTCGGCCGGCCGGCGGTCAGCCAGCCCGGAGGCGTCCAGTTCCGCCAGCCAATGCCGGGCGGCCTTGCGGGCTTCGGCCCGGGAGGCTCCCCGGCTGCGCAGCCCGTAGGCGACATTGGCCTCGACGCCCAGATGCGGAAACAACAGCGGTTCCTGCGCCAGCAGGCCGACGCCGCGGGCATGGGCAGGCACCCAGCGGTCCGGCTGCGGCTGCCCGGCGCTGAACAGCACCTTGCCGTCCAGTTCCGCCCGGCCCCAGGCGGGACGCAGCAGCCCGGACACCACGCCCAGCAGGGTGGACTTGCCGGCGCCGTTCGGGCCGAGCACGGCGACGGTTTCTGCGTCCGCAACGCCGAAGTCCGCCTCGAAGCCCCGGGACGGCAGCCGCGCGGTCAGTTCCAGGCTCACCGGACACCCGCCGCCCAGGCCGGGCCGGTCCTGCGGTGGACCAGCATCACCACGGCGACGGCGACCACCACCAGCACGAGCGACAGCGCCACCGCGGCATCGGCATCGGTTTCCCGCTGCAGGTAGATTTCCAGCGGGAGCGTGCGCGTGACTCCCTCCAGGCTTCCGGCAAAAGTCAGCGTGGCTCCGAACTCGCCCAGGCACCGGGCGAAGGACAGCACCGCCCCGGAGAGCAGCCCCGGCAGCACCAGCGGCAGTGTCACCGTGCGCAGGACCCGGGACGGCCGGGCGCCCAGCGTTGCCGCGACCGCTTCATACCTGGTGCCCGCCGTGCGCAGCGCACCTTCGAGGCTGAGCACCAGGAAGGGCAGTGCCACGAATGACTGCGCGAGCACCACGGCGGTGGTGGAGAAGGCGATCTCGACGCCGACCATTTCGAAGGTGCCGCCGAGCAGGCCGCGTCGCCCGAACGTATACAGCAGCGCCAGACCGCCGACGACGGGCGGCAGCACCAGGGGCAACAGCACCAGCGACCGGACCACCTGCTGGCCCGGGAACCTGCTGCGCGCCAACACCAGCGCCATCGGGACGCCCAGGACGATGCATAAGGCCGTGCTGGCCGCGGCCGTCCGCAGGCTCAGGCCCAGCGCGGCCAGCGACGACTCGGAGGTGACGAGCCGGGGAAACTCCAGCCAGTTCACCCGCGCCGCCATCCCGGCCAGCGGCAGCAGGACGAAGGCAGCGCCGGCTGCAGCCAGCGGATACACCCAGTAAGGCACCGGGGCGCGCACCGCCGTCGTCGTATTCATAGTCTCCCGTTCGTTCCGAAGGTTGTCCGCAATCCCGGCCGGCACCCTCGTCATGCCCGGGTGCGGGGCAGCGGCTACGGCGGGCCGAATCCGGCTGCGGCCAGGGCCCGTTGGCCGGTGCTCCCGGTGACGAAATCCATGAAGGCGTCGGCTGCCGCAGGGTTGTCCGCCCCCTTCAGGCTGACGATCGGGTAGGCGTTGACCGCCTGCCCGGCTTCCGCGATGGGAATGCCGCCGACCTTGCCCCCGGCGCCCTGCACGTCCGTCGCATACACCAGGCCGGCATCGGCCTGGCCGGAGAGCACCTTGCCCAGGACGTCGGTGACCGACTGCTCTTCGCTGACCGCCGGAATGTCCACGCCGGCGGCGCGCTGGACGGTGGCGGCCGCGGCGCCGCAGGGAACCCGGGGTGCGCACAGGACGGTTTTCACCCCGGGATCGGCCAGGTCGTGCAGCGAAGCGACGCCGGCAGGGTTTCGGGCCGGCACCGCGATCTGCAGCACGTTGGTGGCGAAGGCCGCCGGCGGGCCGTCGTTCAATCCCTGCCCGGCAACCAAATCCATGGTTGCCCGGTCGGCCGGCGCGAAGATATCCGCCGGGGCCCCCGCGAGGATCTGGGCGGCGAGGTCGGAAGAACCGGCGCTGTTCAGGCGCACGTCCACCCCGGGGTGGTCGGCCTCGAACTCGTTGGCCAGGCCGGAAAAGACGGAGTGCAGCGACGCCGCCGCGAAGACGGTGACTGTGCCGTCCAGCCCGGAACCGTCCGCCGCCCCCGGTCCTGACGGCGCCGGCGCCGCGCACGCGCTGCCGGCGAGGACGCAGGCGACGGCCGCCGCCGGGCCGGCCAGGCGCTGCCAGTACGCCACCTCAGCTCGTCCCCGACGGGGTCTCGACCACGACCATGGTCGCCTTGACCGAAGCCACCGCCACCGAGCCCGGTTCGATGCCGAGGTCACGGACGGCTTCGGCGCTCATCAAAGACACCACCCGGTGCGGGCCGCACTGCAGCTCCACCTGGGCCATCACCGCGTCCAGCCGGATATCCGTCACGATCCCCACGAAGCGGTTGCGGGCCGAGCTGCCGATCCCGGTGGGATCCTCCGGCAGCGCCGATTGCTCCCGGGCCACGGCGGCCAGCTCCGCGCCGTCCACCGTCGCCCGGCCGGAGGCGTCCCGGTGCTTGGCCAGGATGCCCGCGTCAATCCAGCGGCGGAGGGTATCGTCGCTGACCCCCAGGAAGCGCGCAGCATCCGAGATGCGTATCTGCGTCATGTGAAGCAGTATAGTTCCGCAAATGCGGAAATTGACACGTTCGGGTTGCGCCCGGTTGCGCACCCGCCGCAGCCATCCCGCATCAGCCGGCCTCCGCCGGGTACCCTCGAGGTATGAGTGTTGATCTGGGAATGCCGCAGGTTCCGGGCGGGGCCGCGTCCGCCGCGGCTCCGGCGCGCCCAGCAGGGACCGGCCCGGCGCTGGTGGACCGCTTTGGCCGGGTGGCAACCGACCTGCGGATCTCGCTGACCGACAAGTGCAATCTCCGCTGCACCTATTGCATGCCGGCCGAAGGCCTGGACTGGCTGGCCAAGGAACAGGTCCTCAGCGACGACGAGGTGGTCCGACTGGTCCGGATCGCCGTCGGGCAGCTGGGGGTGCGCGAGCTGCGCCTGACCGGCGGCGAACCCCTGGTCCGTGCGGGACTGATGGACATCATCGCTGCCGTCCGGAACAACCACCCCGACCTGCCGGTGTCGCTGACCACCAACGCCCTCGGACTGGAGAAGAAGGCCGCCGCCCTGAAGGCGGCCGGCCTGACGCGGATCAACGTCTCGCTGGACTCGCTGCATCCGGAAACGTTCGCGCAGCTGACCCGCCGCCCGTTTTTGGACCGGGTGCTCGCCGGCATCGAAGCCGCCGACGCGGCCGGCCTGGGTTTGCTGAAAATCAACGCGGTGCTGATGCGCGGCATCAACGACGCCGAGGCGCCCGCGCTGCTGGACTGGGCGGTGGAACGGGGCTACGAGCTGAGGTTCATCGAGCAGATGCCGCTGGACGCCGACCACGGCTGGACCCGGCAGAACATGCTGTCGGCCGCCGAGATCCGTGACCTGCTGGAGCCGGCCTTCCTGCTCTCCCCGGACCCGCGCGAACGCGACGGCGCCCCGGCGGAACGGTGGGAAGTGCGACGGCGGAACCACCCCGACGTCGTCGCCGGCACCGTGGGGATCATCGCCTCCGTGACGGAACCGTTCTGTGCCGATTGCCGCCGCACCCGGGTCACGGCCGAGGGCAAGGTACGCTCCTGCCTGTTCTCGCACGAGGAAACGGACCTGCTGGCCCTCCTGCGCTCCGGTGCGGACGACGACGCGGTGGCGGAGCGGTGGCGGAATGCGATGTGGGCCAAACCGAAAGCCCACGGTATGGATCATGCAGGTCTGGGCGGCACGGACTTCGTCCAGCCGGACCGGACCATGAGTGCGATAGGCGGATAGATGATCATCCGGTATTTCGGTGCGGCGCAGGCCGCCGCCGGCGTCGAGGAGGAATTCCTGCAGCTGCCCGATGGCAGCACGCTGGACACGGTGCTGCGCGAAGTCCTTGCCCGCCACAGCCCGGTGGCGTCGCACGAAACCGTGCCGGCCGGTGCCGGGGCCGGGGCCGGCGGTGCGCTTCCGACGGCTGCTGCACCGGGCAGATCGTCCACTCCGTCGATGGAGTCGGTCCTCGCCCGGAGCAGTTTCCTGCGCAACGAGGTGGCGTGGAAGGACCGGCAGGCACCGCTGGCGGCAGACGACGTGATTGACATCCTGCCCCCGTTTGCCGGCGGCTGACCGCCGCCTCCCCTATCCACGGGGCCGGGCTATCCCCGGGCCGGCGCGGGCCTACCGGCCGAAATCCGCCGCCGAGTCGAAGGGTCCGACGACGGTAACAACGCGGGGCGCCGCGGCCAGTTCGCCGGCGAGCTCCCGGACCTGCCCGGCGGTGACGGCCTCGATCCGGGCGAGCGACTCATCGATGTCCAAAAACTCCCCGGACACCAGTTCGGCGCGGCCCAACCGAGACATCCGCGAACCGCTGTCTTCCAGGGCCATCACGATGCCGCCCGAAAGCTGGCCAACGGCCCGGCGCAGCTCGTCGGCGGAGACGCCGTCGGCCGCCAGCCGGTCGAGTTCGGCACCGAGCAGGTCGATGACCTGGCCGGTTTTGGCCGGCGAACATCCGGCATACATGCCGAAGTAGCCCGCATCGGCGTATGCGCCGGAAAACGAATAGGTGGCGTAGGCCAGGCCGCGTTTCTCCCGGATTTCCTGGAAGAGCCGGGAGGACATGCCGCCGCCCAGCACGGCGTTGAGCACGCTCATGACAAAGCGGCGCTCGTCGGTGGCGTTGATCGACGGGCAGCCCATGACGATGTTCGCCTGCTCGACCGGGCGGCGGTGCACGTAGGTGCCGGCGACGGGGGCGATGGCCGCAGCCGCTGTCTCCCGCCGGGGCACCGGAACCGCGCCGGCCTCGAGGTGCCAGCCGGCCGACTCGAGGGCGGCGAGCACCTGGGCGCACACGGCGTCGTGGTCCAGGCCGCCGGCAGCGGTGACCACCAGCTCGTCCGGCCGGTAGTAGCGCTGGTAGTGGGCCCAGACGGAGTCGCGGGCGACCGCTTTGATCGCCTCCGGCGTGCCGCCGATCGGCCGGCCCAGGGGGTGTCCGCCGAGCACCGCCTCCACGAATTTTTCGTGGCACACGTCCGCGGGATCGTCATTGTCCATGGCGATCTCTTCGAGGATGACCCCGCGTTCCTGTTCAAGCTCCTGCGGGTCAAGGACCGCGGAGGTGATCATGTCCGCAATCACGTCGATCGCCATCGGCAGGTCCGAATCCAGGACGCGGGCGTAGTAGCAGGTGCTTTCCTTGGCCGTGGCCGCATTGGATTCACCGCCGACCTCGTCGAAGGCGGAGGCGATGTCCAGCGCCGTCCGGCGTCTGGTGCCTTTGAAGAGCAGGTGCTCCAAAAAGTGGGTCGAGCCGTGTTGGCCCGCGGCTTCATCCCGCGAGCCAACACCAACCCAGAATCCGATCGTCGCCGACCGCTGGCCCGGCATTGCTTCGGTCAGCACCCGCACTCCCCCGGGCAGCACCGAGCGGCGCACGATGGCGCCGCCCGGTTCGCCGTGGACCAGCGTGGGGTCCGACCCGCCGAGCTCGGTGGCGTCGGCATGCTGCATGCTGCCGACCAGCGGCAGGGCGACGACGGTCATACTTACTCGGCCACGGCCTCTTCGGCCGAAGCCTCGTCGGCTGCGGCCTCCTCGGCCACGACCGGTGCGAGCGACAGCTTGCCGCGGTCGTCGATCTTGGTGATCTCGACCTGGACCTTCTGGCCCACCGAGACGACGTCGTCGACGTTGTCCACGCGCTTGCCGCCGGCCAGCTTGCGCAGCTCGGAGATGTGCAGCAGGCCGTCCTTGCCCGGGGTCAGCGACACGAACGCACCGAAGGTGGTGGTCTTCACGACCGTGCCCAGGTACCGCTCGCCCACCTCGGGGATCTGCGGGTTGGCGATCGCGTTGACGGCCGCGCGGGCGGCTTCGGCGGCAGCACCGTCGGTCGCGCCGATCAGCACGGTGCCGTCGTCCTCGATGGAGATGTCCGCGCCGGTGTCTTCCTGGATCTGGTTAATCATCTTGCCCTTGGGGCCGATGACCTCGCCGATCTTGTCCACCGGGATCTTGACCGAAATGATCCGCGGGGCGTATTCGCTCATCTCGTCCGGCTGGTCGATTGCGGCATTGATCACGCCGAGGATGTGCAGCCGTGCCTCACGGGCCTGCTTCAGTGCGGCGGCCAGGACGGACGCCGGGATGCCGTCGAGCTTGGTGTCGAGCTGGATGGCGGTGACGAACTCCGAGGTACCGGCGACCTTGAAGTCCATGTCGCCCATCGCGTCCTCGGCGCCCAGGATGTCGGTGAGCGCCGCGTAGCGGGTTTCGCCGTCGACCTGGTCGGAGACGAGTCCCATGGCGATGCCGGCCACCGGAGCCTTCAGCGGCACACCGGCGTTGAGCAGGGACAGCGTGGAAGCGCAGACCGAGCCCATGGAGGTGGAGCCGTTGGAGCTCAGCGCCTCGGAGACCTGGCGGATGGCGTACGGGAACTCTTCACGCGAAGGCAGCACCGGCACCAGGGCGCGCTCGGCCAGCGCGCCGTGGCCGATTTCACGGCGCTTGGGCGAGCCCACGCGGCCGGTCTCACCGGTGGAGTAAGGCGGGAAGTTGTAGTTGTGCATGTAGCGCTTGCGCGTTACCGGCGACAGCGAATCGATCTGCTGCTCCATCTTCAGCATGTTCAGCGTGGTGACGCCCAGGATCTGGGTTTCGCCGCGCTCGAAGATGGCCGATCCGTGGACGCGGGGCAGGACCTCGACCTCGGCGGTCAGCTTGCGGATGTCGCTCAGCCCGCGGCCGTCGATGCGCACCTGCTCGGTGAGGATCCGCTGGCGGACAATCTTCTTGGTCACGGCGTTGAAGGCTGCGGAGATTTCCTTCTCGCGGCCGGCGAATTCCGCCGTCTCGGTGCCGGACAGCTGCGCCAGGACCTCGGCCTTGAAGGCGTCTGCGGCATCGTTGCGCTCCTGCTTGTCGCCGATCGAGAAGATTTCCGTCAGCTTGGCGGCTGCGGCGGACTCCACGGCGGCGAAGGCATCGTCCTCGTAGTCCTTGAAGATCGGGAATTCGACGGTCGGCTTGGCGGCGCGCGCAGCCAGATCGGACTGGGCCTCGCACAGCGCCCGGATGAACGGCTTGGCGGCCTCGAGGCCCTCGGCCACGACCTCTTCGGTGGGGGCGGTGGCGCCCTCTTCCTTGATCAGGTTCCAGGCGTTATCGGTCGCCTCGGCCTCGACCATCATGATGGCGATGTCGTTGCCGGCGGCAACGCGGCCGGCCACCACCATGCTGAACACGGCGCGCTCCAGTTCGGAGTGCTTGGGGAAGGCCACCCACTGGCCGTCCACCAGTGCCACGCGGACGCCGCCGATCGGGCCGGAGAACGGCAGGCCGCTCAGCTGGGTGGACATGGAAGAGGCGTTGATCGCGACGACGTCGTACATGACGTCCGGGTTGATTGCCAACACGGTCACCACAACCTGGACCTCGTTGCGCAGCCCCTTGACGAAGGCTGGGCGCAGCGGGCGGTCCATCAGGCGGCAGGCCAGGATCGCTTCGGTGGACGGGCGGCCTTCGCGGCGGAAGAACGAGCCCGGGATGCGGCCGGCGGCGTACATCCGCTCTTCCACGTCGACGGTCAGCGGGAAGAAGTCAAAGCCTTCACGCGGGGACTTGCCCGCCGTGGTGGCGGAGAGCAGTGCGGTGTCTTCGTCGATGTAGACCATCGCCGAGCCGGCCGCCTGCTGGGCCACGCGGCCGGTTTCAAACCGGACTACGCGCTGGCCGAACCGACCGTTGTCAATGACGGCTTCTGAGTACTGGATTTCGGGACCCTCCAAGAGAGCCACCTCCGTTTCTTCGAGTGTGCGGAGGCTGCCGGTATCTGCCCAAACCTGCCAGGCCGCTTCACGGCCAGCCTGCCTGTACGCCACCCGGTCTTCGATCGAGACCTACGGGCTGCCCTGGGGGGCGTCCCGGAAGCCACTACCGAGGACCGCGAATGCCGCGATACCGAGAGTCTCCAGTTGATGTAATTATCGGCCGCCGGTCTCCCGCCGGCCGTGGTCCTGCCGCGCCGGAAACCGGCGCGGTAGGAAAAAGGCGGCTCTCCTGTCCCCTTGTCGCAGTGGACGAAAAGAGCCGCCTCGTTCACGTGCTAGCGGCGCAGGCCGAGGCGCTCGATGAGCGAACGGTAGCGCGTGATGTCGGTGTCACGCAGGTAGGTGAGCATGCGACGACGGCGGCCGACCAGGGCCATGAGGCCGCGGCGGGTGTGGTGGTCGTGCTTGTGCATCTTCAGGTGTTCCGTCAGGTCGGAGATGCGACGGGACAGAACAGCGATCTGTACCTCGGGAGAACCCGTGTCGCCCTCGTGCGTGGCGTATTCCTTGATGATTTCCTGCTTGAGCGCGGCGTCTAATGCCACAGTAACTCCTAGAAGTTGTGCCGTGAGGCCCGAGTCAGCACTTCGCTGCCGGGGGCTCCGTATTTTGCGCCAGCCGCCAGAGGCTTGCCGGCAGCAGAGCACGGAGGGATACAGCCGCCACGGACCGCAGCCGAATCCACCGGCAAGTTTACCTGTTGCGGGCTCAGTCTGTCGAAAGCAGGCTTCGGGTACGCACAACGTCGTCGCGCATTTGGGCGATCAGCGCCTCCGGGCCGGTGTAGGCCACCATGCCGCGCAAGCGTTCCACGAACTCGACCACCACCTGCTGGCCGTAGAGATCGAAGTCGTCCGTGTCCTCCTGCGGCCGGTCGATGACGTGCGCCTCGACCCGGCGGCTGGCCCCCTCGAACGTCGGATTCGAGCCCACCGAGATGGCGGCCGGCCACCTGGTCCCGTGCTGGTCCACCAGCCAGCCGGCGTAAACGCCGTCGCCGGGGATCATGCCCGTTGCATGTTTGGACAGGTTCGCGGTGGGAAAACCCAGTTCGCGGCCGCGGGCGTCGCCGTGCACCACTTCGCCGCGCATCCGGTGGTTGCGTCCGAGCACCTCCGCCGCCGTGGCGACATCCCCGGCGGCGAGGGCTTCGCGGACCCAGGACGACGAGTAACGCCGGCCGCTGCCGGCGGCATCGTGTTCCGCATCGGTTTCATATTCGTCGACGACCTCGACCGTGAAGCCGAACTGGCGCCCCAGTTCCTGCATGGTGTTCAGGTCGCCGGCGTTGTTCTTTCCGAACCGGGTGTCGTGGCCGATCACCACGGCGGTGGCGCCGAGGGCCTCCACGAAGACCTTGCGGACGAACTCCTCCGGCGTTTCTCCGGCCAGTTCCAGCGTGTAGGTCATCATCAGCAGCCCGTCCAGGCCGCTGGCCTCCAACGCCTCGACCCGGTCCTGAAGTCCCATGATCAGCTGCGGGGCGGCGTCCGGTCGATGGACCTGGGAAGGATGCGGGTCGAAAGAAATCGCCACCGCCCGTGTCCCCCGGGCGGATGCGGTCTCCACCAGGCGGCGCAGCACCTGCTGGTGTCCGCGGTGGACGCCGTCGAAGTTTCCCAGTGTCACCACTGACGGACCATAGCCGCGGGGTACGTCGGCCAGGTCTTTCCAGTAGTGCACAGTAAACTCCTCGTCGATCGGGCCTTCAGCGGGTGCGGCCCCGTTGCCGGGACCCCTTCCATTATGGACGATCTTCGGAGGGCTTCAGGCCCGCCGCCGGCCGGTGCCGCCAGAGCCACCACAGTCCGATGATCGGCAGCAGCAGGGGAATGTATCCGTACCCCTTGCCGAAGCCTGACCACACCGTGTCCTGCGGAAGCAACTGAGGATCCAGCACGCTCAGCAGCCCGACGGCCAGCACACCCACGAGTTCGATGCTCACGGCGGCCACGGACAGCCAGTAGGAACGGGTGCCGGACTTGGCCAGCGTGATGGTCGCAAGGATATACACGACGGCGGCGAAGGCGGAAAGCAGGTACGCCACCGGCGCTTCTGCGAACTTGGTTGCTATCTGGTAGCCAGCCCGGGCGCTGGCGGAGAGCGCGAAGACTCCGTAGACCGCTACCAGGAGCCGCCCGGGACCGGTGGCGCGGCCGGCGGCGGCGTTCACGTCCCGGGTCTGCCTGGCCCGTTGTTGTTCCTGGCCGGATTTCATACGGCGATTGCTCCGTCCCAAATTTGTTCCATTCTCACCAGCATGACGAATACCGTGATTCCTGCGGCCCCCAGCACCAGGTTGCTCCACCGGCTGCGGTCCATGATGGACCACCAGAAGGCAGCGACCGGAACCAGCAGTGCGGTAATCAGGTAGCCCCAGAATTCCCAGGTTTCCCCGGTGACAGCCTCACCGGAAGCCTGTCTGATGATACCGGCCACCCCGTAGACCAGCAGAAACAGCTCCACCGCCGCGACCGAGAGAATCGTGACGTCGTTGGGCCCGTACTTCAGGATGGCGGCCACCACGCAGACGACCGCAGCAAGCAGGGTGACCACCGCGCCGGCAATGAAGAAACCGTCAATGATCACTGTGCTTCTGCCTCGTTTCCCGGTGCGAACACCAGCAGGGGTTTGGCTTGAGAACCGTTGTCTTCCAGCAGCGCTACCAGCGAACCGCCCGGCGCGAACGCCGCCGTCGCGCCAGGCTCTCCCCCGGCGGAAATGCGCCGGCCGTGCGAGACGTCGTCGGCTTCCGTGGCGCTGAGTTCCCGGACCGGAAACAACACCCTGGCGGCATCGTCCAAAGCCGTCATCTGCAGGTCTTCGGCCAGTTCATCCAGTGTGGCGGCGTCCTCGATCCGGAACGGACCTACACGGGTCCGGCGCAGGGCCGTCAGATGTCCGCCGACGCCCAGCCGCTGTCCGAGATCGCGGGCCAGGGCCCGGATGTAGGTTCCCGACGAACATTCGACGGTGACGTCGACGTCCTGCACTTTGCCGCCCCGGCCGCGCCGTATGCCGTGGACCTCGAACCTGTGGATCGTCACCGGGCGGGCCGCCAACACCACTTCCTGTCCGGAGCGGACGCGGGCATAGGACCGCTGACCGTTGACCTTGATGGCGGAGACACTGCTCGGCACCTGCAGGATGTCCCCGGTCAGCCCGGCGATCCCGTCCCTGATCTGCTGTTCCGTCACGGCCGCGGCGATGGTTTCCCCGGTGACGTCGCCCTCGGCGTCGTCGGTCACCGTCGACTGGCCCAGCCGGATGGTCGCGTCATACGTCTTGGGGGCGCCGACGATGTAGGTCAGCAGCCGGGTGGCTTTATTGACGCCGACCACCAGCACGCCCGTGGCCATGGGATCCAAGGTGCCGGCGTGGCCGACCTTCCGCGTTCCGGCCAGGCGGCGCATGCGGCCGACGACGTCGTGGCTGGTCCACCCCTGCGGCTTGTCGACGAGTATCAATCCGGAACGGAGCAGGCCAGAAGTCACGCTTTTCAGTATATGGCGTCCCGGTGCGCGGCCGGTCGGGGCTTAAAGCGTGCATCGTTGACAGCCTCCGCGGGCTGCAATATTTTGAGCTAATCGCGTGCCGTCGATGCGGCCTTACGAGGGATTTCAGCAGGCCACCGGCACAGTCGCCTATTCGGCATCACTAGCCCTTGTTCCTTCGGTCACTCCATCGACCTGCGGGTCGTCCGGTGCCCTGCGGCTCTCTTCAGGAGCTCAATTGTGAAAAAACCACCGCTGTATCTTGCCCTTCCCCTGGCGCTCGGCCTTGCGTTCGGCACTGGCCTGGCACCGGCATCGGCCCACCGGGAGAGCCCGGAGGCGCCGTCGGCGACCGTGCTTGCCGAGGGGCTGCAATCGCCGCTGAGTCTTGCCGCCGGCCGCCACGGCCTGTTTGTGACACAGAACTTCGCCGGCATCCTGAACAGGATCCCGCGCCATGGCGATCCCGAAGTCTTGTACAGCTCCGGCGGCCCCCAGGTCCAAGCCGTCTCCCTCTACAAGCACACGGTCTACTTCTCCGAAGGCACCGGTGCCGGCGGCATGGACGGCCTGCCGAACGTGCAGTGGATCAAGTCCCTGGACCGGCACGACCACAAGGCCACGCCGAAGAAGATCGCGGACGTGGCAGCCTATGAGGCGAAGCGCAACCCGGACGGCCGCGTCACCTATGGCTTCCGCCATGTGGAGGACCAGCAGTGCCTGGATAAGATTCCGGAGGGAATCCCGGCCAAGTACAAGGGCAACGTTGACTCCAACGCCTATGCCACGGCCGCCAACAGGCACAGCATCTACGTCGCCGACGCCGGCGGCAACGCCATCCTAAAGGTCGACAAGCACAGCAAGCGGGTCAGCACCGTCGCGGTGCTGCCTCCGGTTTCCTTCAGGGTGACCGCTGAGCTGGCGGCAGGCATGGGCCTGCCGGACTGCGTGGTCGGCCAGAAGTACTATCTGGAGCCGGTGCCCACGGATGTGGAGTTTGGCCGGCACGGCTGGCTGTACGTCACCTCGCTGCCGGGCGGACCCGAAGACGGGAGCATCGGCGCGCTCGGGCGCGTCTACAAGGTCCATGCCCACACCGGCGAGGTCGTGCAGCTGGCCGATGGCCTGTCCGGCGCCACCAACCTGGCTGTCAGCTCACGCGGTGACATCTATATTGCCGAGATGTTCGGCAACGAGATCTCCGTGCTGAAGAGGGGCCACCACGAGGTGGAAACGTTCTTTGAGACCACTGCCCCCGGTGCGCTGGAGATCCGCGGCGACCGGCTCTACGCGACGACGAATGCGCTGCCTGACTTCACCGGGAAGACACCGCCCGCCGGCAAGGTCATCAAGATCCACCTGCGCTGATCCCCGACTGCCGGCACAAAGAAACGGTGGGCCACCTGCGCACAGCAGGTGGCCCACCGTCTTGGTGCAGCGGTCGTCAAGCCGTGCAGCGGTCGTTACGCCGCGCAGCAGCCGTTATTCCGGACGCGCTCCGCGGCCGGATTCGTCCTCGTCCTCGTCTTCGGGCTTGCGGTACGGATCCTCTTCCCCGGCGAAGGCGGCGCCTTCGGCCAATGCCGCCACCTCGGCGTCCTTGGCCTTCGCGGCCCGCAAGAGCTCCTCCAGGTGGCTGGCGTTCACCGGAATCTCATCCGGAACGAATTCCAGCGTGGGCGTAAGCCGGGCGGTGATGTTCCGACCCACTTCCGCCCGCAGGACGCCCTTGGCTGACTCGAGTGCCTTGCGGGTGCCGTCCTGCTCTTCGGCGTCGCCGAACACCGTGTAGTAGACGGTGGCGTGCTGCAGGTCGTTGGTCACCCGGGCGTCGGTGATGGTCACGAATCCCAAGCGGGGATCCTTGACCCGGCGCTCGAGCGCCTGGGCCACCACAACTTTGATCCGGTCGGCCATCTTGGCGGCGCGTGCTGGGTCTGCCATGACCCCTCCTCAATTCTCGTGTTGATGGCGGAACAGCGGGCGCCCGGCGGCGATGCCACCGGACGCCCGCTGCAAGCCGACTGCTAGACGCGCGGCTTTTCGCGCATTTCGAAGGTCTCGATGATGTCGCCTTCCTTGAGGTCGTTGAACGACCCAAGTCCGATACCACATTCGAATCCTTCGCGGACCTCGGTCGCGTCGTCCTTGAACCGCTTGAGCGAGTCAACGGTGAGGTTCTCGCCGATGACCTTGCCCTCGCGGGTGACACGTGCCTTGGTATTGCGGCGGATCGTGCCCGAGCGGACGATGGAGCCGGCGATATTTCCGAACTTGGACGAACGGAAGATCTCGCGGATTTCGGCGGTGCCCAGCTGTGCCTCTTCGTACTCCGGCTTCAGCATGCCCTTCAGCGCGAGCTCGATGTCATCGATCGCCGCGTAGATGACCGAGTAGAAGCGCATGTCCACGCCCTCGCGGTCGGCCAGTTCGGCCACACGCTCGGCCGGCTTCACGTTGAAGCCGATGATGATGGCGTTGTCCACGGTGGCCAGGTTGACGTCGTTCTGCGTGATGGCACCGACACCCCGGTGGATAACGCGCAGCTGGACATCCTCGCCCACATCGATCTTGAGCAGCGAGTCTTCCAGCGCCTCCACGGCACCGGACACGTCGCCCTTGAGGATGAGGTTGAGGGTGTCGACCTTGCCCTCGGCCACGGCCTTGTCGAAGTCCTCGAGGCTGATGCGCTTGCGGCGCTTGGCCAGCGCAGCGTTGCGGTCCGCGGCTTCGCGCTTCTCGGCGATCTGGCGGGCGGTTCGCTCGTCGTCGGTCACCAGGAAGGTGTCGCCGGCGCGCGGGACGGTGGACAGACCCAGCACCTGGACCGGACGCGACGGTTCGGCCTCGGTGACGGATGCGCCGTCCTCATCGAACATGGCACGCACGCGGCCGTGGGCGCTGCCGGTGACGATGGCGTCGCCCACCCGCAGCGTTCCGGACTGGACCAGTACGGTCGCCACGGCGCCGCGGCCCTTGTCCAGGTTTGCCTCGATTGCGATGCCGCGGGCGTCCTTGTTCGGGTTGGCCCGCAGGTCCAGGGCAGCGTCAGCCGTCAGCAGCACGGCCGCGAGGAGATCCTCGATGTGCAGGCCCTCGCGTGCCGATACGTCCACGAACATGGTGTCGCCGCCGTATTCCTCCGGGACCAGGCCGTACTCGGTCAGCTGGCCGCGGATCTTCTCCGGGTTGGCGCCTTCCTTGTCGATCTTGTTCACGGCGACGACGATCGGCACGCCGGCCGCCTGCGCGTGGTTCAGTGCTTCCACGGTCTGCGGCATGACGCCGTCGTCCGCGGCCACCACCAGGATGGCGATGTCGGTCACCTTCGCACCACGGGCACGCATGGCGGTGAACGCCTCGTGGCCCGGGGTGTCGATGAAGGTGATCTTCCGGTCCCGGTCATCGTGCTGGAAGTCGATCTGGTAGGCGCCGATGTGCTGGGTAATGCCGCCGTGCTCGCCTTCGCCCACGCGGGTGTTGCGGATGGCATCCAGCAGGCGGGTCTTACCGTGGTCCACGTGGCCCATGACCGTCACGACGGCCGGGCGCCGCTCCAGGTCATCTTCGCCCTCGGCCTCAAGTTCTGCGTCAAGGTCGATGTCGAACGAGTCGAGCAGTTCGCGCTCTTCGTCCTCGGGGGAGACAACCTGGATCTTGTAGCCCAGTTCAACGCCCAGCAGCTCGAAGGTGTCTTCGTCCAGCGACTGCGTGGCAGTGGCCATCTCACCGAGGTGGAACAGCACGGTCACCAGCGCGGCCGGGTTCGCCTCGATCTTGTCGGCGAAGTCAGTGATGGAGGAGCCGCGGCGCAGCCGGACAACGGTGCTGCCGTCGCCGCGGGGTACCGAGACACCGCCCAGCGACGGTGCGCTCATCTGCTCCAGTTCCTGGCGCTTGGCGCGCTTGGACTTGCGCTGCTTGCCGCGGCCGGCGCCTCCCTTGCCGAAGGCACCCTGGGTGCCGCCGCGTCCGCGGCCGCCCTTGCCGAAACCACCGCCGGCCGCCGGCGGTCCGCCGGCCCCGGGGCGGGCCGGAGCTCCCGGACGTCCGGGAGCGCCGCCGCCGCGGCCGGCCGGAGCCGGTCGCTCAGTGCGGTTGGGCATCATGCCCGGAGTAGGCCGGGCAGCGCCGGGACGCGGTGCACCGGGACGAGGTGCGCCTGGCCGCGCGGGAGCACCCGGACGCGGTGCAGCTCCGGGACGCGGTGCGGCAGGACGGGGACCGCCCTGGCCGGCTGCCGGAGGACGCGGGCCGCCCGGACGCGGCATTCCCTGCGAGGTTGCAAACGGGTTGTTGCCCGGACGCGGTGCACGCTCCGTGTCGCGGTCGCCGCGGCCACGGGGCATGCCCTGCGAAGTAGCGAAGGGGTTGTTGCCGGGGCGCGGGCCACCGGGGCGCGGAGCACCCGGCCGTGCGGCGGCGGGACCGCCGGGCCGCGGAGCTGCAGATCCCGGCTTGGCAGCCGGTGCTTCTGCACGCTTCGGGGCTTCGGCCGCCTCCGCAGCCGGAGCCGCCGGAGCAGCCGGGGCCGCCGGAGCAGCCGGGGCGGCAGGCGACGGCTTGGCGGCTTCCGCGGCCGGAGCCGGTTCTGCCGCCGGGGCGGCCGGCGCTGCGCTCGGAGCGGGCTTCGCTCCCGGCTTGGGCGCTGCCTTGGGCGCTGTCTTGGGGGCCGCCTGCTCACCCTTGGGGGCGGCGGCGGGGAACGCGTCGCGAAGCTTCTTCACGACGGGTGCCTCAATGGTCGATGACGCTGAGCGGACGAATTCGCCCAACTCCTGCAGTTTGGATACTGCATCTTTCGAGGTAATACCGAGCTCTTTTGCCAGCTCGTGTACGCGGACCTTGGCCACATTTCTCCTGTCTCGGTCCGCACGAGGCAGGTCTGCCGGGCACGAACCGTCTATTTCTTGCTGCGGCTTTCAGCAGAAAGGGCTGAAACGCCGCGGGCGGAGCACAATGAAGTACTCATCACTTGGCACTCATCGGGTTTCCATCAGTTTTCTGACCCGCTTTCAGGTTGGACGGTTGGGGTGACAGGGCCGGCCGCGGTGGCCGCCTCGTCGTCAGCACGGAACAGGTGTGCAACAGCGCTGCTGTCGACAGTGGCCCGGAAGGCCCTGCCGAAGGCACGCCGTTTCAGTGCCAGCTCCATACATTCCGGTTCGCGGTGCATCCAGGCACCGCGTCCGGGCCTGCGGCGGGCCGGATCGACGACGACGGTGGGAACACCGCCGACCTCCTCGACTGCCAGCCGCAGCAGAACGGCCTGGTCTTCCCGGCGCCGGCAGCCTATGCAGGTCCGCTGGGGCGGCGTGGCCGCCTGGGCGCGCGCCTGCATGGGCTTTTGACTGTCGGGAAACCCGGCCATGGATATTCTACCGCTTCCAGTGCCCAGCCAACGAACCGGGCGTGTTGCAGGCTCGCAGCCTGGCATGGTCTTCGCTTCTGCAGGCGCTATCCCGCCATGGCCGCGTCGGACACGATGTCGATCCGCCAGCCCGTCAGTTTTGCCGCCAGCCGGGCGTTTTGCCCTTCCTTGCCGATCGCCAGCGAGAGCTGGTAATCCGGCACCACGACCCGGGCGGAACGGGTTTCCGCGTCGGTAATGGTCACGGAGCTGACCCGCGACGGCGACAGCGCACTGGCGATGAACGTCGCCGGATCCTCGCTGAAGTCGACGATGTCGATCTTCTCGTCGTGCAGCTCGGTCATGACGGCCCGGACGCGGGAACCCATCTCGCCGATGCAGGCACCCTTGGCATTCAGTCCGGGCACGTTGGCCTTGACGGCGATCTTCGTCCGGTGGCCGGCCTCCCGCGCAAGGGCAACAATCTCCACGCTCTTGTCCGCGATTTCGGGTACTTCCAGCTCGAAGAGCTTGCGCACCAACCCCGGATGGGAACGGGACAGCGTGATCGAGGGGCCCTTCATGCCGCGGTGGACATCCACCACATAGGCGCGCAGGCGCGTGCCGTGGACGTAGCTCTCCCCCGGAACCTGTTCGGGCGGCGGCAGCAGTGCCTCCACCGTGCCAAGGTCCACCTGGACCATATGGGGGTTGTGGCCCTGCTGGATCAAGCCGGAGACCAGCTCGCCCTCCTTGCCGCGGAACGCGCCCAGGACGTTGTCGTCTTCGGCGTCGCGCAGCCGCTGCAGGATGATCTGGCGTGCCGTGCTGGCGGCGATCCGGCCAAACCCGGTGGGCGTGTCGTCGAACTCGCCGATGACGGTGCCGTCGTCGTCCACCTCGGCTGCCCAGATGGTGACGTGGCCGCTTTTGCGGTCCAGCTCGGCCCGGGCCTGGTCAATCGAGCCGGGGGACTTGTGATAGGCCACCAGCAGGGCCTGCTCGATCGTGGGGATCAGCAGGTCCAGCGGAATTTCGCGTTCGCGCTCAAGCAGCCGCAGGGCGCTCATATCGATATCCATCTCAGGCCTCCTCCTCGTTCTCCAGCTCGCCGTCGGCGTCGGCTGCAGTCGTGTCTTCGTCCGCCGGGGCAAATTCCACTTCGACCTTGCCGGAGCGGATGTTCGCAAAGTCCAGCTGGACCGGTTCGCCCGGACGGGGTTTCATGCCCTTCTTCGGCGCTTCTTCCGGCCGCACCGTCACGCCGCCCTCGCGGACCTGAAGCAGGCGGCCGGAAATGTCTTCCCCCGCCACCAGCTTGACCTTGACCAGCCTGCCCACGTTCCGGCGCCAGTGGCGCAGCTGGGTCAGCGGCCGGCTGAGCCCCGGCGAGGACACCTCCAGGCTGTAGGCCCGGCCGTCGTCCCGCGGATCCTCATCCAGCGTCTTGGAGAGGGCCTGCGACACTTCGGCGATGGCATCGAGCCCCACACCGCCGGTCTGGTCCTCGGGGAGATCCACGATGACATGGACGGTGCGCTGTGATCCGGCGTAGCGGATTTCCACATCCTCAAGGAACAACTCGTGCGCGGCCACGGACGGTTCCAGCAGCTCTTTCAGGCGTGCGGCCTCCGCGGACGTGTCGGTACCGGATGTCCCTCCGGTAGTGGGCACGCCGCTGTGATCGCGCCGCTGGGCCATGCTGCCTCCCTGTCTTGGTAAGTCTGTCTTCTAGACTAGCGACTTTACCGTGACAGGTGGCCTCCCCGCCGCCAGTACCGGCTGCCGCCGGTGCAGCGGAGGCCGAACCCGTGACATCATCTTCAGTTGTGGGATCTACTTCGAGGCGCCGCGGCGGCAAGCAGGCCGCGCCATCCCGGGCGTGGCGCCGGGCGCCGCTACTGTTGCTCACCGCGGCGATCGTGGTCAGCACCGGCACCGTGGTGGCGAGCATCACCGAGCCCGTCCCGCCCCCGAGCACCACAGAGCAGGCCCGCCTTGACGCCGTGGCGGGCCTGGAGGGCCTGGCGTCGGCCTTCGAGGAGCACGACGACGACGGCGCCTCCCCCACCGCCGACCTGCTCCGGACCCAGGCGGACCTGCTGAAGCTGACCACGTCCTGGCCATCCGGATCCCCTGCCGCGCCTGGCACCGCCGCACCGTCTTCCGCCGCCGCCTCCGCCAGCGGCTCACCGCAAGCCGTGCCGCCACCCGGTCCCGGGGACCTGGCCGCGCTGGCCGGCGACCTGCTCGCCGACGCCCAGGAGACGGACCCCGGGCTCGCCCGGCTGCTGGCCTCGATCGGCTCCGCCGTCTTCGCCCAGGCGCAGGCGTTGGCCGGCGGGACGGAAGTAGTTGCGCCGTGGGACGCTCCGGAGAAACCGCTGGCGGCCGCCAGTTGCCCCGGCACGTCCGCCCCGGCGAAAGGCGGGCTCGAGTCGGCAACGGCCGGCGCGCCCACGACGGCGGAGGCCATGGCCGCCGTCGTCCGCAGCCACGAACGCCTGGCGTACGCCTATGAGACGGTGCTGCCGCGCCTCGCCGGCGCCGAACGCGGGGCTGCTGCCGAACGCCTGACGGCGCATTCCGACGCCGCCGGGAACTGGCGGGCGGTGGCGGCCGCCGAATGCCTGGACCTGCCGTTGCCGGAGCCGGCGTATGCCCTGGGCAGCGACTTCGCGGCCGATCCGCTGCCCGCGCTGCAGGACGCCGAGAAGGCCGCCCTCAGCCCGCTGGCCGACCTGGTCGCGCTCAGCAGCGGCAGCGTGCGGCAGCATGCGGTGTCCGGCCTCGCCGCCGCCACGGCGGAGTTGGCGGCCTCCACCGGCGTCGTGCCGCCGGCCCCGGGACTGGACGACGAACTGCCGGCCGCGCCTGCCACCGCCTCGTGAGGGCGGGCATCGGACCGCCCTCGATGTGGGCTCAGCGGCCCAGCACGTTCTCCTGCAGCACGTCGTAGCCAAGCTTGAGGATCAGGGCCGCGACCACTATCAGGAAGACCACCCGGATGAACTTGCTTCCTTGTGAGACGGCCATCCGCGCACCGACATAGCCGCCGGCCATGTTTGCGACGCCCAGCACCAGCCCGAGCCCCCACAGCAGCGCTCCGCTGGGCAGGAAAAAGGCCAAGGCGCCCAGGTTGGTGGCCATGTTGACGATCTTGGCCTTCGCGCTGGCGGCCAGGAAGTTGTAGCCGAGCAGCGCCACCATCGCGATGATCAGGAACGACCCGGTACCCGGACCGATCAAGCCGTCGTAGAAGCCGATGACCAGGCCGATTGCGGCCGCCGTGCCCAGGTGCCGGGCACCCTTGTACCTCAGCTTGGTCAAGGAACCTGCCGTCGGGCGGAGCGCGGTGAAGACGGCTACCGCGATCAGCGCGACGACGATGATCGGCTTGAACACCTCGGCGGGGAGCACGGTGGCCACGATGGCCCCGCCGAAGCTACCGGCCAGCGCGATGCCGGCCATCGGCAGGGCGGTTTTCAGGTCCGGGTGCGCCCTGCGGTAATAGGTGACCGCGCTGGTGGTGGTGCCGAAGATGGAGCCCATCTTGTTGGTGGCCAGTGCCTGCACGGGGCTGATCCCGGGGATCAGCAGCAGCACCGGCAACTGGAGCAGGCCGCCGCCGCCCACCACGGCGTCCACCCAGCCGGCGGCGAAGCCACCCACTACCACGAGGGCGAGGGTGGCCAGCTGCAGTTCCTCGAGTCCGGAGCTCACCTCCCGGCCAGTGCCGCCAACTGCGCCGCCGCCTCGACCAGGGGCACGTTTTCGGCTTGGCCGGTGGCCCTGTCCTTGATTTCGACGACGCCGTCGGCCAGCCCGCGGCCGACCACCACTATGGTGGGCACGCCGATGAGTTCCGCGTCGGAGAACTTCACGCCCGGGGAGACCTTGGGCCGGTCGTCGTAGATGACCTCGACCCCGGCGCCGGACAGTTCCTCGGCCAGCTTGTTGGCCGCCTCAAAAATCTCCGTGCCCTTTCCGGTGGCGACAATGTGGACATCGGCCGGGGCCACGTTGCGCGGCCAGGTCAGGCCCTTGTCGTCGTGGTAGGCCTCGGCCAGAGCGGCCACCGCGCGCGTGACGCCCACACCGTAGGAACCCATGGTCACCGTGGCCAGTTTGCCGTTGCGGTCCAGCACCTGCAGTCCCAGCGCCTCGGCATATTTGCGGCCAAGCTGGAAGATGTGGCCCATTTCGATGCCGCGGGCAGCCTCCAAGGGACCGGAGCCGTCGGGAGCGGGGTCGCCTTCACGGACCTCGACCGACTCGACGACACCGTCCCAGCCGAAGTCGCGGCCGGCCACCAGGCCGAACACGTGCTTGCCGTCCTCGTTCGCGCCGGTGATCCAGCGCGTTCCTGGTACCACCCGGGGATCCACGAGGTAGAGCAGGCCGGTGACTGACTCGGTCCCGAGGACCGCGGCATCCAGGCTCTCGCCGGGACCGATGTAGCCCCTGACCAGGCCCGGATGCTTCTTCAGGTCTTCCTCGGTGGCTGCCTCGACCTCGACTTCGCCGCCGATCGGGAGGAAGGCACCGATGTTCGCCTCGACGCGCTTGAGGTCGACGGCGCGGTCGCCCGGTACGCCAAGGACCACCAGGCTCCGCTCTCCGGTGGGCAGCTTGATGGCCAGGACGACGTTCTTCAGCGTGTCTGCGGCGGTCCACTCCCCGTCCGCGCGCGGTGCCAGCTGGTTGGCCGCGGCCACCAGGGTATCGATGGTCGGGGTGTCCGGGGTGTCCTTGACCTCGGCAGGCGGGGCATCGGCGTAGTCCACCGGATCCGGAGCTACCGTGGTGACGGCCTCCACGTTGGCGGCGTAGCCACCGGGCGAACGCACGAAGGTGTCCTCGCCGACCTCGGTGGGATGCAGGAACTCCTCGCTCTTTGACCCGCCCATGGCGCCCGAGGTGGCCTTGACCGTCACGACTTCCAGGCCCAGGCGCTTGAAGATCCGCAGGTAGGCGCGGCGGTGCGCGTCATAGCTGACGTCCAGGCCCTCGTCGTCGATGTCGAAGGAATAGGAGTCCTTCATGATGAACTCGCGGCCGCGCAGCAACCCGGCGCGCGGGCGGGCCTCGTCACGGTACTTGTTCTGGATTTGGTACAGCGTCACCGGCAGGTCCTTGTACGAGGAGTACAGATCCTTGACCAGCAGGGTGAACATTTCCTCGTGCGTGGGGGCCAACAGGTAGTCGGCACCCTTGCGGTCCTGCAGGCGGAACAATCCGTCGCCGTACTCGGTCCAGCGATTGGTTGCCTCGTACGGCTCGCGCGGCAGCAGCGCCGGGAAATGGACTTCCTGGGCGCCGATGGCGTTCATTTCCTCGCGGACAACTGCCTCCACCTTGGCCAGCACCTTCAAGCCCAGCGGCAGCCAGGAATAGATGCCGGGGGCGGCGCGGCGGATGTAACCGGCGCGCACCAGCAGCTTGTGGCTGGCAACTTCGGCATCGACCGGGTCATCGCGCAGGGTGCGCAGGAACATGCTGGACAGGCGAAGAACCACTGCAGGAATCCGTTTCTCAAGGGTTGGGCCGGCAGCGGCCCGCGAAATCAACTGCCTTCTAATCTACTGGCTTCGCGCGCGTGCCAGCGACAGGCCGCGGGGCCGGTCGGCAGCGGCCAACGGGGACGCCGCCGGCCCGCCCTAGAACAAGACGGTGGCGAAGGTGCCGACCTGCCGGAAGCCGACCGCGGCATAGGCGGCCATGGCTCGATGGTTGTAATCGTTGACGTACAGGCTGGCTACCGGCGCGTACTTTCGGGACAGCTCGACGACGGCGGCCATGCAGCCGGCCGCCAGCCCCCGGCCACGGTAGGCGGGGTTCACCCACACGCCCTGGATCTGTACCGCGTCGGCGCTGACGTTGCCCAGCTCTGCCTTGAAGACGACCTCCCCCTGGTCGTCCCGGCGGACCAGCGAGTGTCCCTTCCCAATCAGGGTGGCCACGCGCTGCCGGTAGTGCTGGCCGCCGCCGATCAGCGGCGAGTACCCGACTTCTTCCTCGAACATCGCCACGCAGGCGGGCACCAGCACGTCAAAATCGTCGTCGGTGGAGAACCGCACCTGCGGGTCGGCGGCCACCGCGGGGGTTCCGCGCAACTCCATCAGGGGCTGGTTGGGCCGGACGTCGAAGGCCCGCGGATGGGCGTGCCGGAACGAAGACCAGATGCCGAGCACGCCTTCTGCCGGCCCGAAGATCGAGGACATGCGCCGCCCGCCGGCGGCCAGATGGGCGCCCAGCCGTGCGCCCTGTTCGGCATCCAGCCCGGACGGGACCACATTCACGCCGGCCCAACAGGCTCCGGTTAGGACGCCGTCGTCGTACATTCCCAGGATCTGGGCACCGGACGGGGTGGGGCCGGCGGTGCCGGCGGACTCCAGATGGGCGGCGAGGAAGACGTTGGCTACCGGATCGGCGCGCACCAGCTCCCACAGCTCGCCGGTATCCGCATGCTCCAGCGGCCGTATTCCGGCATGCTGATCGGCGGGCACGGCAGCTGCCGCACCCGCCGTGTCACGGCTAGCTGACGTTAACCACGGGGCTACCCTTGACAGCATTCTCGCCATCGGAGTCACCCATTTCCTCGGCAATCCTTAGTGCTTCTTCAATCAGCGTTTCCACGATCTGGTCTTCCGGAACGGTCTTGATGACCTGGCCCTTCACGAAGATCTGGCCCTTTCCGTTTCCGGAGGCCACACCGAGGTCGGCTTCGCGGGCTTCGCCCGGTCCGTTGACCACGCAGCCCATCACGGCGACCCGCAGCGGCACCTCCATGCCTTCGAGCCCCGCGGTGACTTCGTCCGCCAGCTTGTACACGTCGACCTGTGCGCGCCCGCAGGAGGGGCAGGAAACGATTTCGAGTTTGCGTTCCCGCAGGTTCAGCGACTGCAGAATCTGCAGGCCGACCTTGATCTCTTCCACCGGCGGGGCGGACAGGGAGACGCGGATGGTGTCCCCGATCCCCCGCGAGAGCAGCGCCCCGAAGGCGGTGGCGGACTTGATGGTGCCCTGGAAGGCGGGACCGGCCTCGGTGACACCGAGGTGCAGCGGCCAGTCGCCGCGTTCGGCCAGCAGCTCGTAGGCGCGGACCATGACCACCGGGTCGTTGTGCTTGACCGAGATCTTGAAGTCGTGGAAGTCGTGTTCTTCGAACAGCGAGGCCTCCCAGACGGCGGATTCCACCAGCGCCTCCGGAGTCGCCTTGCCGTACTTCTGCATCAGCCGCGGGTCCAGCGAACCGGCGTTGACGCCGATCCGGATGGATGTGCCGGCGGCCTTCGCGGCCTCGGCGATCTCCTTGACCTGGTCGTCGAACTTGCGGATGTTGCCCGGATTCACGCGGACGGCGGCGCAGCCGGCATCGATCGCGGCAAAGACGTACTTGGGCTGGAAGTGGATGTCCGCGATCACCGGGATCTGGGACTTCTTGGCGATGATCGGCAGGGCCTCGGCGTCGTCCGCGCTGGGGCAGGCCACCCGGACAATGTCGCAACCGGAGGCCGTCAGTTCGGCAATCTGCTGCAGCGTGGCATTGATGTCCGTGGTGGGCGTGGTGGTCATCGACTGCACGCTGATGGGCGATTCCGACCCGACCCCGACGGACCCGACCTTGATCTGCCGGGTCTTGCGGCGCGGCGCCAGGACTGGCGGTGGTGAAGCTGGCATTCCAAGATTGACCGAGGTCAAAACGTCCTCCATGTGCCGGTAGGCAGTTGCTGATCAGGTTTCATTATCCCCTTCCCGCACGGCCTTGGCACATGCTGCGGGAGTGGGATGGATCATGCGTGGTCGGCGAACGCCCCGGTGACCGGCTTCCAGTCGGTGACTTTCAGGCCGGAAACGAAGTTGTTGACGTTGAACGGATCCTGCTTCAGCTCCTCCAGCAGGCTGGCTTCGTCCTCGGCGGTGAAGATCAGCAGCGCACCGGTGCCGTCGGCATAGGGGCCGGAGGCCAGCAGGCGGCCCCGGTCCACGAAGCCACCCAGCCAGGCGCGGTGGGCGGGACGGTACTCGTCCCGGCCGGACTCGGAATCGGCGGCGTAGACGTATTCGACGGCAAAGACACTCATGGTCTTCACCTTACCCGCCGGCGGATGCGGGCGGGCTATCGGGAGCCCGCCTGTGGATGGGGCGGGGCATAGGTAGCCAGCCGGTGGATACGGGCGGGCTATCGGCAGGAGGCGGGGCTATTGGTAGGAAACGAACCACGGGGCCGGCTTCACGCCGGTGTAGGTGCGCTCCGGGCTGAAGGTCGGGGTGTCTTCGTCGTAGAAGTTCTTCCAACCCATCCAGATGTTCTTCGGCAGGTCCTCCCGGAGCACGCGCCAGGTGTCCAGTTTTTGTCCGGGTTCGCCGTGGCCGTCGGCGTGCAGCACCAGGGCGAGCTCCTCGTGGCCGGTGTCC
Organism: Arthrobacter sp. Y3223065; assembly: GCF_059090885.1. Classification (NCBI taxonomy): domain Bacteria; kingdom Bacillati; phylum Actinomycetota; class Actinomycetes; order Micrococcales; family Micrococcaceae; genus Arthrobacter; species Arthrobacter sp. Y3223065. The sequence continues at coordinate 85,661 of NZ_JBNHGC010000004.1, forward strand.
AGCTTCTGGCGGTCCGAAATCATCTGGTACTGGAACTGGTGCAGGATCAGCACCTTCTGGGGCAGGGAGTTCTTCCGGGTGAGTTTCGCCAGCCAGTCGCTGACCTGGTTGATCTCGGCAGCGGAGACCGAGCCGATCTGCTCCATGTGCCGCTGCCCCTTGCCCAGCCGCCATTCCGGGTCCAGGGCCAGGCCGACGTGCGGTTCCTTCAGCAGGTCCTCATAGATTTTGGCCTGGGTGAGGAAGTCCGACCGCCCCGGCTGCAGGTCCAGCACCACGTACACCCCCGCCTCGCCGGCGGCATCAATCCAGGGGCGCAACTCGTCCGGATCGGTCTCCTCCGAATAGTCGCCGTCCTTTCCGGCCGAGGCACTGGCAACCGTGGCGATGATCTCGAACGCCGGGACCACCGGTTCCTTGCTGTGCGGTTGGTACTGCTTGGCGAGTTTCTTCACGCGCGTCACCGCCGCCTTGGCATCCTGCTCGCCGAGTGCGCCGAGGGCGGGCCCGGAGGGGTGCCCGTACAGCGCCACCATCCGCCGGGACGGGAAGGCGAACTGCCCGCCGCCGGGCAGTTCCGGCACGGTCAGCGCTGCCGTGGTCCGGCGGGCGAAGGTGTCGCCGTTGCCAAACGCTTCGCCGACGGCGAGCACGCGGTTGTCGGGCTCCTTGCGCAGGAAATCGATGGTTTCGCCGCTCCGCCGCGGGTCTGCGTGCGGGTCCTGGAAGACCCGGGCGCCGGCCGCCTCCACGACGGCCAGGGTTGCGGGATAGTCCTGCCCGCCGTCCTTGCCCATCAACACCGACACGGCCGCAAGCTCCTCCGGACGCTCGGGCGCCTCGACGTCCCCGTCCGGGGGGAGGATTTCCGCGTCCGCCAGCAGCGGGGCCCAGGCCTCGATGCCGCGGTCCGGTTCGGTGTCCGACACGGTCGAGGCGGTGTTCCGGGCGGCGGAGCCGGCAGCGTTCGAGGCGGAGGGCTCCGCCGCGGAGCCGGCCTCCGGCGCTGCGCTCGGGGAGTCGGCCGGCTCGGCGGGCGGCTGGCCGAAAGCCTTGACCCGGCGGACGCCGAGCCGCTTCAGCTCTTCGGCCAGCCCGTCTCCGGCCAACAGCAGCGGCACGCCCATCGGCACCGACTCGGCAGCCGCGGCAGCGATGGCGTTGGCATCGTCCGGCGGTGCGACGAACGCCACGGGGCTGGAATCAAACAACGCCTGGCTGGCGGCCAGCGATGCTTCGCCGTCGGAGCCGGCGAGCACCTGCGGATCTGCGGCTCCCGCCCTCAACTGCACGCGGTCCGGGGCCTCCGCCGAGGCTTCCGATGATTGCGGACCCTGCGCTTCGCCCGGCGCGGTGCAACCGGCAAGCGCCACAGCGGCCGCCATGACAGCGGCGGCGCCGGTCCTGAACCAGGTCCTGCGGCGCATCGTCTCCGCCCGGGCAGTGCCCCTAAGGCTCGCTGCGGTACGGACTGTCCGCGGTGCCGTGCTCACGGGTTGTGGCTCCCTTCGCCGGTTTCGGCCAGTCTAACCACGGGGACCGGCGGGGTTCCAACCTTCGCACGGCGTGCCGCGCACGCGGGCATGCATCGCCGTCGTGCCGGGTCAGGGAGGCGGCGGTTCGCCGGGCTTCCACCGTTCGGACGGCGTGCCGCGCACGCAGGTGCGCACCGCCGTCGTGCCGGATCAGGGAGGCGGCGGTTCGCCGGGGCGCCGCCACGGCGCCGAGTCAGCCGAAAATGTTGACCGGTTTGACGATGTCCGCGTAGATCAGCAGCGCGCCCATGCCCATCAGCACCACGGCCACCACGTAGGTCAGCGGGAGCAGTTTGGCGATGTCCACCGGTCCCGGATCCGGGCGGCGGAACAGCTTGGCGACGCCGCGGCGGATGGCTTCCCATAGCGCACCGGCCACGTGCCCGCCGTCCAAGGGCAGCAGCGGGATCAGGTTGAACACGAACAGCGCCAAGTTGACCGAGCCGACCAACCCGATCAGCGATGCCGCCCGCGCCTCGAAGGGAATCTCGTCCATCGCGCTGATCTCGCCGGCGATCCGGCCCACGCCCACCACGCTCATCGGCCCGTTCGGGTCGCGCGGAGCAACGCTGAAGGCGGCTTCGGCCACATCGGCCAGCCGCTGCGGCAGATGGAGCACCACGCCGGTGATCGCCTGCAGGTTCTCCCCCACGGCCGGGAGCACGTCGCCGGCCGGCTGCGGCACCAGGGCGGTGGTGGCGCCCATCCCCACGAAACCTGCCTGCTCCGTCACCGGCTCGCCGTTGGCGTCCAGCAGCGGTTGCCCGACGTCGTCGTACACCGGACGTTCGGTGAGGATCGGGGTGATGGTGGTGGTGATTTCCCTGCCGTCGCGCAGCAGCGTGATCGGCGTCTCCTCCCCCGCTGCGTCCCGGATCCAGGCAGTCAGCTGGTACCAGTCGGTGACCGGTTTCCCGGCGAAGGCGACGACGGTATCCCCCGGCCGGATCCCGGCCGCCGTGGCCGGAGCTTCGGGATCACTGGGCAGGCAGTCGGTCTGGCCGGTTTCGGCGGCCTGCGACGCCGGGACCACGCATTTATTGACCTGGGCAATGGTGGTGGTGGCCTGGGCGGAGCCGAAGCCGACCAGCACGATGCCGATCAGCACCGTGCCGATGACCAGGTTCACGAACGGTCCGCCGAGCATGATGATGATCCGCTTCCAGACCGGCAGTTTGTAGAACATCCGGTTCCCGTCGCCGGGCTGCAGCCGCTCGGCTTCGGCCTGCCGGGCGTCGTCGGCCAGTTGCTGGAACATGCCGGTGCTGGACCGGCGGACCGCGCCGCCGCTGCCGCCGTCGCCGCTGCTGCCGCCGCTGTCGCCGCTGGCCTTGGCCGGCGGGTACATGCCGATCATCGAGACGTAGCCGCCGAGCGGGATGGCCTTGACGCCGTATTCGGTCTCGCCGCGCCGACGGGAAAAGAGGGTCTTGCCGAAGCCGACCATGTACTGGGTGACCCGTACCTTGAACAGCTTGGCGGGCAGCAGATGGCCCACCTCGTGCAGGGCGATGGACACGGCGATGCCGACGGCCACGAACAGGACGCCGAGAATGAAAAGCAAGATGGTCACAACATAGCCAAACGTTCGTGGGCCCGCGAGCGTGCCCAGTCCTCTGCGGCCAGCACGGCGGCAACGGTCAGTTCGCCGGAGGGCGCGTGTTCGTCCACCACGGCAGCCACCGTTTCCACGATCTCGTCGAAGCGGATCCGGCCGTCGTGGAAGGCGTCGACGGCTTCTTCGTTGGCCGCGTTGTAGACGGCCATGAAGGTCGCGCCGCGGCCGGCCGCCTCCTTGGCCAGCCGCACCGCGCCGAAGACCTCCTCGTCCAGCGGCTCGAAGGTCCAGCTGGTGGCCCGGCTCCAGTCACACGGCTGCGCGGCGCCCGGCACCCGCTCCGGCCAGCCCATGCCGAGGGCGATCGGCAGGCGCATGTCCGGCGGCGAGGCCTGCGCGATGGTGGACCCGTCGGTGAACTGCACCATCGAGTGCACCACCGACTGCGGGTGCACCACCACGTCGATCCGCTCCAGCGGGACGTCGAAGAGCAGGTGGGCTTCGATGACTTCCAGCGCCTTGTTGACCATGGTGGCCGAATTGGTGGTGACCATCCGGCCCATGTCCCAGGTGGGGTGGGCCAGCGCCTGCGCCGGGGTGACGTCGCGCAACTCATCTCGGCTGAAGCCGCGGAACGGGCCGCCGGAGGCGGTGACGATCAGCCGTTCCACTTCGGCGGCCGTGCCCGCCCGGAGCGCCTGGGCCAGCGCCGAGTGTTCCGAATCCACCGGCACGATCTGCCCGGGCCGCGCGGCTTGCTTGACCAGCGGCCCGCCGACAATCAGGGACTCCTTGTTGGCCAGTGCCAGCAAATGTCCGGCCCCCAGCGCGGCCAGCGTGGGGGCCAGTCCAATGGACCCGGTAATGCCGTTAAGCACGACGTCGGCGTCCGGCCACGCGGCGATTTGTGCGGCTGCGTCGGGGCCTGCGAAGAGCTCGGGTGAGTAGCCGGAAATGCCGGCGTCCGCCGCGGCGGCCTTGACCGCAGTCGCCAGGTCATCCACCGTTCCGGCGGCGATTCCGACGGCCTGGGCCCGGGTGTGGACCGCCTGTCGGGCCGCCAGTTCCACGTTGCCGCCGGCGGCGAGCGCCGTGACCTCGAAGCGTTCCGGGGCGGCGTCCACGACGTCGATCGCCTGGGTGCCGATCGAACCGGTGGAACCCAGCAGCACTACCTTGCGCCGGTCGGAAAGCGGGGCGGCGGGGGGCGGATCTCGGAACTCCATGCGCTCAATTATCCAGCACCGGCGGTCCGCCCGCCGAGCACGGGCTGCGTGGCGTCCAAGTTACCCCCTGTCTTCGAGATCACCGGTTATACGGGGTGATCTCGAAGCCATCCCCCGACCTGGTAGCGAGATCACCGACCTGGTGGCGAGATCACCCTCCACGGCGGGTTATTTCGACGACAACCCCTGGCCGCGCTCCCGGCGCGCTCCCCGGCCGCGCGGGACATGGCACCGGGTACAGGGAAAAACCGCCGGGACAGGGTTCGTGCGCCCTGCCCCGGCAGCGGAACCCTGCCCCGGTGAATCCGGTCCTCAACGATTGCGGCTCCCGGCGGGCGTGGGATAGACGCAGGCGATAGGGGCTGCCCTGCGGCGCTCCGCCCGGTGAGCCCGGCGTCGCCGACCGCGGCGGGTCCAGACGCCGGCACCGGCTACCCCTGCTTCACCGCCAGCACGTTGCAGGACGCGCCCAGCAGAATGGTTTGCGCCGTGGAACCCATGACCAGCTTGCCCACCGGCGTGCGGTTGCGCACACCGATGACAATCAGGTCCGCCCCGGACTCTTCGGCGGCGTCGAGCACGTCGTCGGCGGCCAGTCCGTCCGAGATGCCGTGCCTGATGCTGAAGGTCACGCCGGCCCCGGACAGGACCGATTCCAGCCGGGAGACGTCGGCGGCGTCCGCATAGGTTGGGTCCACCAGCCGGTCTGCCCGGGTGGTGTTGACCACCAGCAGCTCCGCCGAACGGCGGCCGGCCTCGTCGATCGCGGCGGCCAGTGCGGCGTCGCCCAAGGCGTTGGGAACATACCCCACCACTATCGTGGTCATGCGCTGACCTCCTTGCCTTGCGGATTGTCGTCGTCGAGCAGCGCCGATTCCATCAGTCGCTGGCGCTTCTTCAGCCAGAAGGACAGCACGAAGATGACGACCAGCGCGATGTAGATGCCGGCGGAGATCGGGGTGGACACCAACGCCATCGGGTCGCCCTGGGAGATGGCCAGCGAACGCCGCAGCTGGCTCTCGAAGATCGGCCCCAGGATCATGCCCACCACGAGCGGGGCAATCGGGTAGCCGTACCGGCGCATGAAGAAGCCCAGCACGCCCACCACCAGCAGCACGAACACGTCCACCGGGGTGAAGTTCACCGAGAACGCGCCCATGGCCGCGAAGACCAGGATGCCGGCGTAGAGGTACGGCCGCGGGATCTGCAGGATCTTCACCCAGATACCCACCAGCGGCAGGTTCAGCACCAGCAGCATCAGGTTGCCCACGTAGAGGCTGGCAATCAGTGCCCAGACCAGGGCACCCTCGACCTCGAACAGCAGCGGCCCGGGCTGGATGTTGTAGCGCTGGAACGCCACCAGCATCATCGCCGCCGTCGCCGTCGTCGGAATGCCCAGCGTCAGCAGCGGGACCAGCACGCCGGCCGCGGCCGCGTTGTTGGCCGACTCGGGCCCGGCCACGCCTTCGATGGCCCCGCGCCCGAATTGCTTCTTGCGCGCGCCCCTGGCCAGTTTCTTCTCGGACGCGTAGGACAGGAAGGTGGCCACGTCGGCGCCGCCGGCCGGCATGGTGCCGATCGGGAAGCCGATGAACGTCCCCCGCAGCCACGGCTTCCAGGACCGCCTCCAGTCCTCCTTCTTCATCCACGACGTCCAGCCCCCGGTCACCGGGATGACCTTGACGGGCCCGTGCCGCAGCCGGGACGCCACATACAGCGCCTCGCCCAGTGCGAACAGGCCCACGGCCACCAGCACCACGTCGATCCCGTCCGCCAGGAAGGGGCTGCCGAAGGTGTAGCGCTGCTGGCCGGTCATCAGGTCCACGCCCATGAACGCCATGAACAGTCCCAGCCCCAGCGAGGCCAGGCCGCGCAGCACCGAGGCGCCCAGCAGCGCGCCGACGGTTAGGAACGCCACGACCATCAGGGCGACGTACTCCACCGGGCCGATCTGCACGGCGAAAGCGGCCACATAGGGCGCCACGAAACTCAGCAGCACCGTGGCGACCGTGCCGGCAATGAAGGAGCCGAGCGCCGCCGTCGCCAGCGCCGCGGCACCGCGGCCGGCTTTGGCCATCCGGTTGCCCTCGAGCGCGGTGACGATGGAGGCCGATTCACCCGGCGTATTCAGCAGGATCGAGGTGGTCGAACCGCCGTACATGCCGCCGTAGTAGATGCCGGCGAAAACGATGATCGCCGCCGTCGGCTCGAGGCTGTACGTGATCGGCATCAGCAGGGCAACGGTCATCGCCGGCCCGATACCCGGCAGCACGCCCACCGCCGTTCCGACCAGCACGCCGCCCAGGGCGTACAGCAGGTAGATCGGCTGCATCGCCACGGAAAAGCCCTCCAGGAGGGCGTAGAAGTTATCCATTCAGGAATGGCACCCCTTCGAGCACGCCGGCAGGCAGCGAGACGCCGAGGAGCCCGGCGAACGCGAACTGCAGCAGCAGCGCCATGACTACCCCGACCACGGCCGCACGCCACAGCGGCTTGGCGCCGAGCGCCCATGCGGCGCCGACGAACAGCACCGCCGCGGCAACCGGCCAGCCCAGCGGCACGATCAAGAAAATATGGACGACGACGGCGCCCGCCATCTTGGCGACGGTCAGCCAGTCCGTCTTGACATTTGGATCGATGTCTTCGCCCTCTTCGGCCTCGCCGGTGACGCCGCGAAGCAACTGCACGATCAGCCCGGCACCGACGGCCACCAGCAGTCCGGAGACGATGTAGGGCAGCGCCCGGGGCCCGATGTCGCTGGCCGCGTCGGGCGTCTGGATCCCTGCCCCGGCCACGAAGCCGACGATCCCGATGCTCAGGATCACGGCCGCGAAGATTATTTCTCCGAGCGGCTTGCCCGGGGCGGCAGTGCCGCCCCGGACCGCTCCAGTAGTGGAAGAGGCCATGATTACTTCACGAGACCGATATCCGTCAGGGTTGCGGTGACGGTCTTGATGTCCTCCGTCAGGAAGCTGGCGAATTCGTCGCCGGCCAGGAAGGCGTCCCCCCAGTTGTTGGTGGACAGGGTCTCCTTCCACGCATCGGTGCCGTGCAGTTCGGTCATCAGCGCCGTGAGCTTCTCCGCCTGGGCATCGTCGATGGACCCGGGAGCCACGACGCCGCGCCAGTTGGTGAGCACCACGTCCACGCCCTGTTCCTTCAGCGGCTTGACCTCGGGCAGCTGCGGCGCGGCCTCCGGACCGGAGACCGCCAAGGCACGCAGCTTGCCGGCCTTGACCTGCTCCGCGTACTCGCCCACCCCGGAAATGCCGGCCGAGACCTTGTTGCCCAGCAGCGCCGCCAGCGATTCCCCGCCACCGGAGTACGGGATGTAGTTCAGGCTGTCGGCGCCGATTCCGGCTTCCTTCAGCATCAGGCCGGCCAGGATGTGGTCCGCGCCGCCGGCGGAACCGCCGGTGATGGAGACGCCCTTGCCCTTGGCCTTGACGTCGGCGATCAGGTCGTCGATCGTCTGGTACGGCGAGTCGGCGGGAACAACGACGACGAGCGGCTCTTCGGTGAGCCGGGCGATCGGCGTGGTGTCTTCGATCCGATTCTTCGACTTGTTGGTTTCCACGGCCCCGACCATGACGTACCCCATCACCATCAGGGTGTCCGGGTTCTGTTCGGTGGCAAGCTTCGCCAGCCCGTTGGTGCCGCCGGCGCCGCCGATGTTGACCACCGAGGCGCTGGAAACCAGGTCGTTCTCCTGCAGATCCTTCTGGATGGCGCGGCCGGTCTGGTCCCAGCCGCCGCCCGGGTCTGCCGGGACAATGATGTTGAGCTTGTCGATGCCGGCTTCTTCGGCACCGCCACCGCCGCCACCAGTGGAGCCGCAGGCGGCCAGGACCAGGGCGGATGCTGCCGCGGCGGCCACCAGGGCCGAACGGCGTCTCATCGTACGGTCGAGCTTCATGTGGGTTCTTCCTCCTCCAGCCGGCGTGATGGGCATCACCATGCCGTGCGCCCCAGCGTAGGGACCCGTTCGGCGCGCGGGAAGAATGCGGTCATTGTGGCCGTATTGGTCATTGTGGTCACAGCCATGCCCCGCGCCGGGGCGCAGCCCACAGCATCAGAAAGTGGGGCAGCTCACAGCATGCGAAAATGGTGGTGTGTTCCAATCCCTGTCTCTGCGGACCCAGCTGTTTGTGCTGCAGCTGTCCATCCTGCTCGCCGTCGTCCTGGTGGCCGGCTCGGTCGCCATTTCGATGCAGGAGCAGCAGATCCGCGATGCCTACGAGGGACGGATGATCGGCGTGGCACGCTCGGTGGCTCAACTGCCGTCCATCGTGGAGGCCTTCGACGACGAAGACCCCAGCAAGACCATCCAGCCGATCGCCGAGCTCATAGCGCAGTCCACGGGCGTGACGTACGTGGTGGTCACGGACGACCGCGGGATCCGCTACTCCCACCCCAACGAGGCGCTGATCGGACAGATGGTTTCCACCGACCCATCGATCCCCTTGTCCGGCGAGACGTTCGTTGGCAGGCAGACCGGCACGCTGGGCGAGTCGTGGCGGGTGAAGGTGCCCGTCTATGACCGGTCGGGAAGCACAGTGATCGGCACCGCGTCTGTCGGCACGTTGGAATCCACGCTGCGCGACGACCTCAACGACGACCTGCCCGTTCTGCTGGCCTGGCTCATCGCGGCGGCACTGGTCGGTTCGGCCGGTGCCATCTACATCTCGCGGCTGGTCTGGCGGCGGATCTACCAGCTCGAGCCGGAGGAGATCGCCGCCCTGCTCGAAACCCGCGACGCCATGCTTCACGGCATCGGCGAAGGCGTGGTCGCCGTGGACGACCGCGGGCGCATCGCGTTGCTCAACGATGAGGCCAAACGCCTCCTGGAGGTCTCCGACGCCGCCTTGGGCCAGGCAGCCGGCAAGATCCTGGACCCGGCGCTGGCGGCCATGCTGGCGGCCACCGGCGGCGCCGACGAAACGGTCCTCGCCGGCGAACGCGTGCTGCTGGCCCGGGCCAACGCGGCCACCGTCGACTCGCGCCGCGTGGGCAGCATCCTCATCCTGCGCGACCGCACCGAACTGCACCAGCTGCTGCAGGATCTGGACGGCGCCCGCGATGTCACCCAGGCGCTGCGGGCCCAGGCACACGAATTCTCCAACAAGATGCATGTGATCTCCGGCCTGCTGGAACTGGGCCGCGCGCAACAGGCAGTGGACTTCATTTCGCGTGCCGGCCACGGCGGTTCGGTGGTGGCGGGCGAACTGGCCCCGGGCATCACCGACCCGGACGCGGCCAGCCTGCTGATGGCCAAGACCACGATCTGCGACGAAAAGGGCATCAGGTTGCTTATCGACCCGGCGTCCAAGCTCGCCCCGGACGGCACGACGGACCCGGTCACCGTGCTCGGGAACCTGATCGACAACGCCATCGAAGCCGTGGGGGCGCAGGGAACCATCACGGTCGCCATCACCAGCGGCCCGGACGGTTGCACCATCACGGTCGCCGACGACGGTCCCGGCGTCCCGCCGGAGGAATACCAGCGCATCTTCGAGCCCGGCGTCTCCGGCAAGGAGGCCGCGCTGCCGGGCAGCCGCGGTTTCGGCCTCGCGCTGGTCAGCCGCGTGGCGGCGCGGCGCGGCGGCAGCGCCCGGGTGGCGGCCTCGGCATCCGGCGGCGCCGAGTTCACGGTAAAGTTCTCGCCGACCCCGCCGAACGCCCGACCGCAAGGAGTTCCGGTTCCATGAGCCTGATCCGCACCGTCGTCATCGACGACGACAAAGAGGTCGCGGGGGTGCACACCGGCTTCCTGCTGGCCCACGGTGCCTTCGATGCCGTGGGCACCGCGTACACGGGAGCCGAGGGGCTGGCCATGGTCGCGGAGCTTCGCCCCGAGCTGGTGCTGCTGGACATTCACCTGCCGGACATGAGCGGCATCGAAGTACTGCGCGCGGTCCGGAACCTTCCCGGGGAACCCGTTGACGTTATCGCGATTACCGCGGCACGCGAACTGGACACGGTGCGGGCCGCGATGGCCGGCGGGGTGCTCCACTACCTGGTCAAGCCGTTCAACGCGCGGGTTCTGATGGAGCGGCTGGACGCGTATGTGGAGCACCGCCGGCAGATCAGCGGCGACGACTCCGCCGTGCTAGACCAGGACGGCATCGACCGGCTGCTCGCGCCGCAGCTAGATGCCGGCAGGGAGCCCGCCCGGGCGGATGCGGACAGCACCGCCGAAGGGCCGGCGGCCCGCCGTGCCTCCGGCCAACCGACGCTGCGGGCGCGCGCTGCTGCGCCGGGAAGGGACGCCGGCCGCGCCGTTTCCGCCGCCACGCTGCCCGGCCCGGTGGCTGCGGTTCCGCTGCCCAAGGGCTTGTCCCTGCCCACCCTGGAGGCCGTTATCGCCGACCTTAACGCGGCCGGCGCGGCCTCCTCTGCGTCCGAGGTCGCCGGGCGGCTGGGATTGGCCCGGGTCAGCGCACGGCGCTATCTGGAGTACCTGGTGTCGCGCGGCGAGGCCCGGATCACCCCGCGGTACGGGGCGGCCGGCCGGCCGGAGAAGTTCTACGTCCCGCTCACCCGTTAGGACTAGACTGCCGGGCCCGCCGCAGGATCTGCTCCGCGTGCTTGAGGACCGGTCCGTCGACCATTTGGCCCCGGAACCGGAAGGCGCCGGATTCGTTGGCGGCGGCGGCCAGCAGCGCGGCCGCATGGTCGGTTTCCTCCTCGCCCGGGCGGTAGGCGGCCCGCACCACGTCGGCCTGGCTGGGGTGGATGATGGCCTTGGCTGCGAAACCCGAGGCGACCGCATCCTCGGCCTCGGCCGCGAGCCCGCCGAGGTCCGGTATGTCGATGTAGACCGAGTCGATGGCGGCCTTGCCGTAGGCGCCGGCGGCAAGCAGGACCTTCGAACGCGCCTGCCGGGCGACGTCCCGGTAGGTTCCGGACGCGAACCGGCTGGAACTGCCGCCCAGTGAGGCGACCAGGTCCTCCGCTCCCCACATCAGCGCGGTGACGTTCGCGCAGCGTGCCAGTTCCGCGGCGTGCAGCACGCCGAGGGCCGTCTCGCACAGGGCCACCACCGAGTACTCCCCCAGCCCGCCGACCGCCGCCGCGTCCTCCGCCTTGGCCAGCATGACGGTGCGGTAGCCGGACCGGCGGACGGCGTCCAGGTCCGGGCCGTGGTCGGCGGTGCCGGCCGCGTTGACCCGGACGATGGTCCGTTCGGGGTCCAGCGGGGTGTCGATGATGGCGGCGCGCGCCGCCGCGCGGTCCGCCGGGGCGACCGCGTCCTCCAGGTCCAGGATCACCGCGTCGGCGCGTTCGGCCGCCTTGCCGTACCGGTCGGGCCGGTCCGCCGGACAAAACAGGATGGCCGGTCCCATGCCGAAGCCGGTCATCGGACGCCCCCGGGCCGGCCGTCCCACAGTTCGGCGTCGCCGGTTTCCGAGCCTGCGATGGCGGCCGCGTGGCCGTCCTTGGTCCACATCAGGCAACTGCGCGTGACGGTGGCGACCACATCCCCGTGCTGGTTCCGGCCGGTGTGGTGCATGGTCACCACGCCGGTTCCGGGCCGGGACCTGGAGAGCCGCTTGTCGGTGACCACCGTCTCCGTATACAGGGTGTCCCCGTGATAGAGCGGGTGCGGGAAGGTCACGTCCGTCATGCCCAGTTGAGCCACAATCGTGGACTGGGTGAGTTGGCCGACGGACTGGCCCACCACCGTGGCGAGGGTGAACATGGAATTCATCAGCCGCTGGCCGAACGGCTGCCCTGCTGCCCACGCCGCGTCCAGGTGCAGGGCCTGGTTGTTCATGGTGGCAGTGGTGAAGAAGACGTTGTCCGCCTCGGTGACCGTCCGGCCCGGCCGGTGCGCGTAGATGACGTCCGCTTCGATCTCCTCGAAGTAGAGCCCGCGCTGGATGATCACTTTCTGCGCCCCCGCGGCTTCGGAGGGCGTCGCCGCTGCCCCGGCGTCGGTGTTCACCGGGCACCCGCCTGGTACTGGTCGATCCGGAGCTCGGCTCCGGTGGCGGCCACGACGTCCTGCACGTCGACGCCCGGGGCCGTCTCGCGCAGCACCAGTCCTTGCTCCGCGACGTCGATGACCGCCAGGTCGGTGATGATGGTGTCCACGCAGCCCCTGCCGGTGAGCGGCAGCGTGCATTCGGTGAGGATCTTGGGGTTCCCGCCGCGGTCCACGTGCTCCATCATGACGATCAGCCGTTTGGCACCGAAGACCAGGTCCATGGCACCGCCCATGCCCTTGACCATCTTGCCCGGGATCATCCAATTGGCCAGGTCTCCGGTCCGGGACACCTGCATGGCGCCGAGAACGGCCACGTCGACGTGCCCGCCGCGGACCATGCCGAAGGAAGCGGAGGAGTCGAAGATCGCCGCTCCGCGGTTGAGCGTCACGGTCTCTTTGCCCGCGTTGATCAAGTCCGGGTCGATGTTGTCCTCGGTCGGATACGGGCCGACGCCGAGGATCCCGTTTTCGGAATGCAGGATGACCTCCACGCCGTCGGGAATGTAGTTGGGAATCAGGGTGGGCATGCCGATCCCCAGGTTCACGTACTGCCCGTTTTCCAATTCCCGGGCCACCCGTGCGGCCAGTTCGTTGCGCGTCAGCGCCATGGCGTGCTCCTTTACTTCCCGGTCGCGCCGGTGTCTTGGCCGGCCAGGCGCACCGTGCGTTTTTCGATGCGCTTTTCCACCTCCGGTGCCACCACCACCCGCTGGACGAAGATGCCGGGGGTGTGGATCTGCTGGGGGTCCAGTTCGCCCGGTTCCACGAGTTCTTCGACTTCGGCGATTGTGATCTTGCCGGCCATGGCACACAGCGGATTGAAGTTCATGGCGGTCACGTGGAACACCAGGTTGCCCAGCCGGTCGCCCTTCCAGGCGTGCACCAGGCCGAAGTCGGGCCGCAGGGACTCCTCCAGCACGTAGTCGGCCCCGCCGAAGCTGCGGACTTCCTTCGGTTCCGATGCCTTGGCGACCGCGCCGTCGGCGTCGTATTTGCGCGGCAGCCCGCCCTCGCTGACCTGGGTGCCGACACCGGCGGCCGTGTAGAACGCGGGAATCCCGGCGCCGCCGGCCCGCAGCTTCTCCGCCAGCGTCCCCTGCGGGGTCAGCTCCACTTCCAGCTCGCCGGCCAGGAACTGCCGGGCGAATTCCTTGTTCTCGCCCACATAGGAGCTGATGGTGCGCCGGATCCGCCCGTCGGCCAGCAGCACGCCCAGCCCCCAGTCGTCCACGCCGCAGTTGTTGCTGATGGTCTCCAGGTCGGTGGTGCCGGCGTCGTGCAGGGCCTGGATCAGCGCCACCGGAATGCCGCACAGGCCAAAGCCGCCCACGGCCAGCGAGGCGCCGTCCGGAATATCCGCCACGGCCTCCGCGGCGGAAGCCATTACCTTGTTGATCACTGCGTCCTCCTTTGCCTGTGCGCTACGTCAAAGCCCCAGTTCGCGGGCGATGAGCATCAGCTGCACTTCGGTGGTCCCTTCGCCGACCTCCAGGATCTTCGAGTCGCGGTAGTGGCGCGCCACCCGGAATTCGTTGATGAAGCCGAAGCCGCCGAAAATCTGCGTGGCATCGCGGGCGTTGTCCATGGCGGCTTCGCCTGCCACCATCTTGGCAATCGCCGACTGCGTTTTGAAGTGCCGGCCGGCGATCATCCTGGCCGCGGCGTCGTAATACGCCAGCCGCGCCGTGTGCGCGCGGGCCTGCATCCGGGCGATCTTGAACTGGATGGCCTGGAAGGAGCCGATGTTGGTGCCGAAGGCCTGGCGCTCCTTCGCGTAGCGCACCGCCTCGTCCACGCAGCCCTGCGCGACGCCCGTGGCCAGCGCGGCGATGGCGATCCGGCCCTCGTCCAGGATTTGCAGGAAGTTGGCATAGCCCCTGCCGCGGGCGCCCAGCAGGTTTTCCTCCGGGACGCGGACGTTGTCCAGGGTGAGCGGATGCGTGTCGGACGCGTTCCAGCCCACCTTGTTGTACGCCTTCTCGGCGGTGAAGCCCGGGGTGTCCGTGGGAACCAGGATGGTGGAAATTTCCTTCTTCACCGAGCCGTCTTCGCGCTCGGAGGTGCCGGTGACCGCGGTGACGGTGACCAGCCGGGAGATCTCGGTGCCGGAGTTGGTGATGAACTCCTTGTGCCCGTTGACCACCCATTGCCCGTCCACGAGCTCGGCCCGGGTCTTCGTGCCGCCGGCGTCCGAGCCCGCTTCGGGTTCGGTCAGGCCGAAGCCGGCGAGCGCCTCGCCGCTGGCCAGCATGGGCAGCCACTGCTGCTTCTGGTCCTCGCTGCCGAAGCGGTAAATGGGCATCGCCCCCAGCGAGACCCCGGCCTCCAGGGTGATCGCCACCGATTGGTCCACCGCCCCGAGTTGTTCCAGCGCCAGGGCGAGCGCGAAGTAGTCGCCGCCCATGCCGCCGTATTCCTCGGGGAACGGGAGGCCGAACAGGCCCATCTCGCCCATCTGTTCCACCACTTTGTACGGGAAGCTGTGCTCCTCGTCGTGCCTGGCGGACACCGGGGCGACCACCTCCCGGGCAAATTCCCGCACGGTCTCCACCAGGTCCTGGTAGTCCTCGCTCAGTGAGAAGTCAGGCATGGTCATGCCCCTTTCTGTTCAGGTTCTTCGGGGACAGGATCCGCTGCCCGCACGACGGCGACGATCTGGCCGGCCTTGACCAGGTCGCCGGGTTTAAGGTTGATGCTGGCTTCGCCGTCGATCCCGGCGCTCAACTGGTGTTCCATCTTCATCGCTTCCACCGTCAGCAGCGGCTGGCCGGCCACCACCCGGTCGCCGTTGGCCACCGCGACTGACGTCACCGTCCCCGGCATCGGCGAGCGCACTTCGGGTGATGCCTCGCCCCCGGACTGGCGAACCCCTGCCAGGGCGTCGGCGAGCCTGCGCTCCCGGCCGCGGACGGTCACCCGGGCCGACCAGCCGGCGTCGCCGAGCCAAATCGTGCCGTCCTCGCCGAACGCGTGGCGCAGCGGCCGGCGGACTCCGTCGACCTCCGCCGCCTGCCCGGCCCGGTCCAGCACGACGGCGTAGCTGCCGCCGCCGGCCGTCACCAGGGCACCGGAGGGCGGGCCGGCCGCGTCCCCCGTCCAGGCCACGGTCATGTCACGGTGTTCTCCGCCGCCGAGGTCGAAGCTGACGGTGCCCGGGCGCGGCCCGCTCAACCGCCAGCCCTCGCTCCGCCAGGCGGACCCCGGCCGGCCTGCCGCGCCCGTCCGGATCCGCGCGTCCCGTTGCCGGAGCAGCCAGTCCACGGCGGCCACGGACAGTTCGGCGTCACCGGGCCGGCGGAACTGCTGGTGTTCGATCTTCCGGTCGATCAACGTGGTGTCGAGCCGCCCGGCCCGCACGTCGTCGTCGGCCAGCAGGCTGCGCAGGTGCTCGATGTTGGTGTGGACGCCCAGCACCATGGTGTCGGCCAGCGCACCGTCCAGCCGCGCCAGGGCCTGCTGCCGGTCCTCGCCCCAGGCGATCACCTTGGACAGCAACGGGTCGTAGTCGGAGGGGATGACCAGGCCCGGCAGCAGCGAACTGTCCACCCGGATGCCCTCCCCGGCGGCTTCGGCCAATTCCAGCACCGTGCCGGCCGAGGGCAGGAACTGCTGCGAGGGATCTTCCGCGTAGACGCGGGCCTCCACCGCATGCCCGGTGAGCACGACGTCGGACTGCGCCAGCGTGAGTACCTCACCCGCCGCGATGCGCACCTGCCACTCCACCAGGTCCAGGCCGGTCACCAGTTCGGTGACCGGATGTTCCACCTGCAGCCGGGTGTTCATCTCCATGAAGAAGAACTCGTCGGGCGCGTCGTCGGAGACCAGGAACTCCACGGTTCCGGCCCCGGTGTAGTCCACCGAGCGCGCCGCGTTGCAGGCCGCCTCGCCGATCCTGGCGCGGGTCGCCGCGTCAAGGAGCGACGACGGCGCCTCCTCGATGACTTTCTGGTGCCGGCGCTGCAACGAGCACTCGCGCTCCCCCAGGTGGATGGCGTTGCCGTGCCGGTCGCACAGCACCTGCACTTCGATGTGCCGCGGCCGGGCGATCAGCCGCTCCAGGAAGAGCGTGTCGTCGCCGAAGGCGGAGGCGGCCACCCGGCGTCCGGCGGCGAGCGCCGCGCGCAGTTCCTCGGGCCGCTGCACGGCCATCATCCCCTTGCCGCCGCCGCCGGCCGACGGCTTGATCAGCAGCGGGTAGCCGACCTCTTCGGCGGCCCGGACCAGCCCGTCGTCGTCCAGCCCCGGTTCCGCGATCCCGGGGACCACCGGGACCGAATGCGATGCCACGTGGTTCTTGGAGCGGATCTTGTCCCCCATGATCCCGATCGCCCCCACGTTGGGCCCGATGAACACGATGCCGGCCGCCTCCAGCGCCTGGGCAAACGCCACGTTCTCGCTGAGGAAGCCATAGCCGGGGTGGACGGCCTCGGCGCCCGTGGCCTTGCAGGCTTCGATCACGGAGTCGATGCGCAGGTAGCTCTCGGCCGCGGGCGCGGGACCGATCCGCACCGCGACGTCGGCCTCGCGCACGTGGCGGGCCCCGGCGTCGGCATCCGAATAGACGGCCGCGGCGCGGATGCCCATGGCGCGCAGCGTGCGGATGACCCGGCAGGCGATTTCGCCGCGGTTGGCAACCAGGACGGTTTCGAACACGCTGATCACATCCTGAACAGGCCGAAAGAGGTATCGGGCAAGGGACTGTTGGCGCAGACGTCGAGGGCGAGGCCGAGCACGGTGCGGGTCTGCGCCGGGTCGATGATCCCGTCGTCCCAGAGCCGCGCGGTGGAATAATACGGGTTGCCCTGGGCTTCGTACTGCTCCCGGATGGGGGCCTTGAACGCTTCCTCGGCCTCGGGGCTCCACTCCTCCCCGCGGGCTTCCAACTGGTCCCGTTTGACGGTGGCCAGGACCGAGGAAGCCTGGTTGCCGCCCATCACGGAGATGCGCGCGGCCGGCCACATCCAGAGGAAGCGCGGCGAGTAGGCGCGTCCGCACATCGAATAGTTGCCGGCACCGAAGGACCCGCCGATCACCACGGTCAGCTTCGGCACCCGGGCGGTGGCGACGGCGGTCACCATCTTCGCCCCGTGCTTGGCGATGCCGCCGGCCTCGTAGTCGCGGCCCACCATGAAGCCGGAGAGGTTCTGCAGGAAAACCAGCGGGATGCCGCGCTGGTCGCAAAGTTCGATGAAGTGCGCGCCCTTGAGGGCGGATTCGGAAAAGAGCACGCCGTTGTTCGCCACAATGCCCACCTGATGCCCGTGGAGCCGGGCGAAGCCGGTGACCAGCGTGGTGCCGTACTCCCGCTTGAACTCGTGGAAGCGGCTGCCGTCCGCCAGCCGGGCGATGACCTCGCGGACGTCGTAGCCGGCGTTGACGTCCACCGGGACGGCTCCGTAGATTTCCTGCGGGTCGGCCGCCGGCTCCTCGACCGGCGCCGTCTCCCAGGCCGGCGTCCGGCACGGGAGCGTGGCGACGATGTCGCGGACAATTTCTAGCGCGTGCACATCGTTCTCGGCCAGGTGGTCGGTCACCCCCGAGGTCCGTGCATGCAGCTCGCCGCCGCCCAGTTCCTCCGCGGTGACAACTTCGCCGATGGCCGCCTTCACCAACGGCGGCCCGCCCAGGAAGATGGTGCCCTGGTCGCGCACGATCACGGTCTCGTCGCTCATGGCCGGAACGTAGGCGCCGCCGGCCGTGCAGGAACCGAGCACCGCGGCGATCTGCGGGATTTTCGCCGCCGACATCCGCGCCTGGTTGTAGAAGATGCGGCCGAAGTGCTCGCGGTCCGGGAACACGTCGTCCTGCTTGGGCAGGAACGCGCCGCCGGAGTCCACCAGGTAGATGCACGGCAGGTTGTTCTCCAGCGCCACCTCCTGGGCGCGCAGGTGCTTCTTGACCGTCATCGGGTAGTAGGTCCCGCCCTTGACGGTCGCATCGTTGCAGACCACCAGCACGTGGCGGCCGTGCACCAGGCCGATGCCGGCGATCATCCCCGCCCCCGGCGAATCGCCGTCGTACATTCCCTCGGCGGCCAGCGGCGCGATCTCCAGGAACGGGCTGCCTTCGTCCAGCAGGGTGTCGACCCTGTCCCGGGGCAACAGCTTGCCCCGCTCCAGGTGGCGCCGGCGCGAGCTCTCCGGCCCGCCCGCCGCCACCGAGGCCAGGCGGCCGTGCAGCTCGTCGGCCAGCCGGCGCTGCGCCGCGTCGTTGGTCCGGAAGCTGTCACTGGTAGTGTCCACCCGGGAAGCCAGTGTCTCCATCGACACCTTCCTGGCCGAAGCCGTCGCGCGTCCCCACCCGCCGCCCACTGCCTGGGAGCAACTGGCCTGCAGGACGCATTTTGGTTAGTCTGTACTAACTGAAATCAGGCTAGTGGCCGCTAACTGTCTTGTCCAGCACTTATTCAGCATCTGCGCGAGGGAACCGATCCATGTCAGCACCGCATGCCGCCGCCGCGACGCGCCAGACCGGCCGCAGCCTGGCCAAGGCGACCCGCAGGGCCGCACTGCTGGACGCCGCCGCCCGCCTCTTTGCTGAGCGCGGCTTCAACGGCGTTTCCATTGAAGACCTCGGCTCGGCGGCCGGCGTCAGCGGCCCGGCCGTCTACCGGCACTTCGAGAGCAAGCATGCGGTGCTGGCGGCGCTGCTCACGGGCGTCAGCCAGGACCTGCTCGACGGCGGCCAGGACGTGGCGGCCGGCACGCAGGACGCCGAGGAGGCGCTCCGCGGATTGGTCGCCTTCCACGTGGACTTCGCCCTGAAGCATCCCGACGTCATCCGCGTCCACGACAGGGACCTGGACAGCCTGCCCGCCGAGGACTCGGCGATGGTCCGGACGCTGCAGCGCACCTACGTGGAGGTGTGGGTTTCCGTGCTGGCGCGGCTGCTGCCCGAGGCCGATGCTGCGCAGTTGCGGGTCCGCGCGCACGCCGTCTTCGGACTGATCAACTCCACGCCGCATTCGACCCACCGGAGCAGGCAGCCGCGGGAAGCCTGGCGCCGCAACCTGCTGGAACAAATGGCTTGGGCCGCGTTGAAAGCCGAGTAGGGTGTATCAGACACCAACTAGCCGAAAGGTCTGCTGTGATTGAGCTTCGTCCTGTAGAACCTGCCGACCTCGACGAGTTCTTCGAGTACCAGCAGGATCCCGACGCCAACCATATGGCGGCATTCGCCGCCCGGAATCCGTCTGACCGCGGCGTGTTCGATCTTCACTGGCAGAGCCTGCTCGACGACGAGACCATCACCGTGCGCACCGTCACCGTCGACGGCGAGGTGGTGGGCAGCGTACTGGCCTACCCGAACGAGGGGTACCCGGAACTGAGCTACTGGACCGCGAAGTCGCAGTGGGGCAAGGGCGTCACCACCGCGGCCGTCGAGGCCTTCTTGCGGGAATTCACCGCGCGTCCCATCCGCGCGCGGGTGGTCAAGGACAACCTTGGCTCGGTCAAGGTCCTGCACAAGCTCGGCTTCCGGACCGTCGGTGAGGCCCAGGGCTTCGCCAACGCCCGCGGCGCCGTGGTCACCGAGGAGATCCTCGAACTGGCCTGAGGCGCCTCCCCGCCGGCATCACACCATGGCCAGCACCATGGCCGGGTCCGACAAGATGGTGCCGATGTCGGCGAGGAAGCGTCCCGCCTGCTCTCCGTCCACCACGCGGTGATCGAAGGACAGGCTGAGCGTCACCACATCGCGCAGCGCCACGTCCCCCCGGTATTCCCACGGCTGCCGCCGCACCGCGCCGAGGGCCAGGATGGCCGACTCCCCAGGGTTCAGGATCGGCGTTCCGGCGTCGATGCCGAACACCCCGATGTTGGTGATGGAGATGGTTCCCCCGCGCAGTTCGGACGGGGCGGTCCGGCCGGCGCGTGCCGTCTCGGCCAGCTCCCCCAGGGCCTCGGCCAGCCGGCGCAGGTCCATCCGGTGCGCGTCCTTGATGTTCGGCACCGTCAGTCCGCGCGGGGTCGCCGCGGCGATGCCCAGATTCACGTAGTTCTGCTGCACGATCTCGCCGGCGTCCCCGTCCCAACGGGAGTTCAGCTCGGGGCGGCGCTCCAGCGCCAGGCACAGCGCTTTGGCGGTGATGGTCAGGGGCGTGAGTTTCAGCCCGGCGAACGCCTTGCCCGCCTTGAGCCGCCGGATCAGTTCCATGCTCTCCGTGGCGTCGACGGTGAGGAACGACGACGCATGCGGGGCGGTGAAAGCACTGGCCACCATGGCGGCGGCGGTGTGCTTCCGGACGCCCTTGACCGGGATCCTAGTCTCTGCCCCGGCGGCGCCACCGAGCCAGCCGCCGGCCGTTCCGGGCACGGCACCCCGGGCCGCCACGGCCGGGGCCGCTGCCGCTGCCTCGTGGAAGGCCCGGACGTCGTCGCGGGTGATCAGGCCCCGTTCGCCGGTCCCGGCCACCTGTGCCAGATCGACGCCGAGGTCCTTGGCCAGCTTCCGGACCGGCGGGGTGGTGCGCGGCCGCTCCAGGATCTTCCCGGACGGTTCGGCCGGGCCCTCGTCGGGCGCGCCGGCCGGCCAGCCGGCGGCGTGAACCTCCGCGGTTCCGGCGCGCTCCGCGTCCGCTGCGCGTTGCGCCAGGGTCGCCGGGGATGCGGCCGGCACCGCCGTGGCGGCCGCCGCCCCGCCGGTCTTGCGCCGGCGCCGGGCCGGCCGTCCGTTCCCTTCGGCCGCCGCGCCGTACCCCACCAGGTTCGCCTCGCGGCGCGGCTCCGGCGGTTTTGCGGCCGCCTTCACGCCGTCCTCTCCCGCGTCTTCCACCTCGATGGAGACGATTGGCTCGCCCACGCTGACGGTGGTGCCGGGAACTTCATGCAAGGTGCGGACCACCCCGGAGAACGGCGAGGGCAGCTCGACCACGGCCTTGGCAGTTTCCACCTCGCCCAGGATCTGGTTGAGCTGGACCGCATCACCCTCGGCCACGTTCCAGCTGACGATTTCCGACTCGGTGAGCCCCTCGCCCAGGTCCGGCAATTTGAATACCTTGATCCCCACGGATTCAGTCCTCCAGTCCGGTCAGCGAGTTGGGCCTGCCGAGCACCCGGTCCACACCGTCCAGGATGCGGTCCAGGTCCGGCAGGTGATGCCGCTCCAACTTGGCCGGAGGGTACGGGATGTCCATCCCGGTAATCCGCACGGGAGCGTGTTCCAGATGATAGAAGCAGCGTTCGGTCAGGCTGGCCGCGATCTCCGCGCCGAGCCCGCCGGTCCGGGCCGCCTCGTGCGTGATCACCAGGCGGCCGGTTTTGCGCACCGATGCCTCCACGGTGGGAAAGTCCAGCGGCGACAGCGAGCGCAGGTCAATGACTTCCACCGACACGCCGTCGTCCTCGGCGGCCTGGGCCGCTTCCCGCGCCGTCTGGACCAGCGCACCGTAGGTCACCAGGGTCACATCGGACCCGGGCACCTCCACCCGGGCGCTGCCCATCGGCAGCGCGGACTCCAGCGCATTCTCGTCCACCTCGCCCTTGGTGTGGTAGCGCCGTTTGGGTTCGAAGTAGACCACCGGATCGTCGGCGGCGATGGCCTGCTGGATCATCGTGCAGGCGTCCTGCGGGTTGGACACTGCCACCACCCGCAAGCCGGAGGTATGGGTGAAATACGCCTCCGGCGATTCGGAGTGGTGTTCGGCCGCGCCGATGCCGCCGCCGAAGGGAACCCGAATGGTCAGCGGCATCTTTACCCGGCCGCGGGTGCGGTAGTGCAGCTTGGCCACCTGGCTGACGATCTGGTCGAACGCCGGGTAGATGAAGCCGTCGAACTGGATTTCGCAGACCGGCCGGTAGCCCCGGTAGGCCATGCCGACGGCGGTGCCCAGGATCGCTGACTCGGCCAGCGGGGCGTCGATCACCCGGTGGGCGCCGAAGTCTTTTTGCAGTTCGTCGGTAATGCGGAACACCCCGCCCAACGCTCCGATATCCTCGCCGATGATCACCACCCTGGGGTCGTTTTCCAGGGCCTTGCGCAGCCCGGTGTTGATGGCGCGTCCAAACGTCATGGTGGTCATCAGCGGCCTCCCTCGGCAGCGTCGAACGAATCAAGATAGCGCTCGTAGTGCGCGCGCTGTTCTGCCAGCACGGGGTGCGGCGCCGCGTAGACGTTCTCGAACAGTTCCAAGTCGGCAGGTTCGGCCATCGTCGTGCAACCGGCGCGCATCTCGGCTGCTGCCTGGTCGGCCGCGTCGCGGACCCGCTTTTGCAGCCCCTCGTCCAACAGGCCCTCGGCGGCCAGGAGGGCGGCCAGCCGGTCGATCGGATCCCGGCTCTTCCAGTCCTCCAGCTCGTTGGCATCGCGATAGCGGGTGGGATCGTCTGCGGTCGTATGCGGTCCCATTCGGTAGGTGACCGCTTCAATGAAGGACGGGCCGCCGCCGCTGCGCGCATGCTCCAACGCCCTGCGGGTCACGGCCAGGCAGGCCAGAACATCGTTGCCGTCCACCCGGTAACTGGGAATGCCGAATCCGGGTGCGCGCTCGGACAGTTTGCCTTGCGCCTGCAGGGTCACCGGTTCGGAGATCGCCCATTGGTTGTTCTGGCAGAAGAAGATCACCGGTGCCTGGAAGCTGGCGGCAAACACCATGGCCTCGTTCACGTCGCCCTGGCTGGTGGCGCCGTCGCCGAAATACGTCACCGCCACGGCATCGTCGCCGTCGAACTTCACCGCCATGGCGTAGCCGGTGGCGTGCAGCGTTTGTGCCCCGATGATGACCTGCGGGGTGGCCATGTTGATTTCGTAGGGGTCCCAACCGGAGGGCCTGTTGCCGCGCCAGACGCGGATCATGTCGGTCAGGTCCACGCCGCGGCAGTACGCGACGCCGTTTTCCCGGTAGCTGGAAAAGACGAAGTCGTCCTTGCGCAGGGCGCGGCCGGAACCGATCTGGGCCGCCTCCTGCCCCAGCAGCGGCGGCCACAAGGCGAGCTCTCCCTGCCGCTGCAAAGCGGTGGCTTCCTGGTCCAGGCGGCGGACCACCACCATGTCCTGGTAGAGACCGGCGAGACGGGCGCCGTCGATATCCTCCAGCCAGGGGTCGAACTCCCCGTTGGGGGCCCGCGTTCCGTCCGGCGCGAGCAGTTGGATGTAGCTTTCCTGGTTGAGCGGACCGGCCGGGTCCGTGCCTGGTAAGGACACTTGCGACACTCCCTTTGCGTCTTCAGGGCCGGGAAGGTCTTGTGGACCTCTCGGCGCCGGACAGCCCCGCCTGCACCTTTGCCCGCGGTTGATTGTGACACTACTCACATCCCGCAAGTAGCGCAATGATCCGGAAAAAAGTTGAGCAGAATGCCCTGTCGGGGCGGTGTAGGACGTGCTAGTCTGCGCACTATGCGGAATTTGGACGGCACCGACCTGCGGTTGCTGGGAGCCCTGGCGCAGGATCCGCGGCGGACCGTGGTGGCCCTGGCGCAGATTTTGGGCCTGTCGCGCAACACGGTGCAGGCGCGCATGGCCCGCCTGGAAAAGGACCACGTGTTCCTCTCCTTTGACCGGCGGATCAATCCTGCCGCCGTGGGCTATCCGCTGGCGGCCTTCATCCACATCCACGTGCACCAGCCGAAACTGCAACAAATCACCGACGAGTTGGCCCGCATCCCGGAGGTACTCGAAGCCATTGGCATCACCGGCCAGGCGGACATCCTGGCCCGCGTCGTCGCCGAGGGCGCCGAGGACCTGTTCCGCGTCAACGGCAAGATCCTGGCGATCGACGGCGTGGAGCGGACCGACACGTCGCTGGCCATGCACGAACTGATCCCGTTCCGGATCGAACCGCTGCTCTCCCGCGGGGTCCGGGCAGCCGGCTAGCTGTAAGCTCGGGTGCATCGGGCAGGCCCCGTACCGCTGGCCGGGTTTGGGGACCGGAACCCCGGCCGCGTCCGACCAGAAGGGACGGCGTCCATGCGCATTGGAGTGCCACGCGAGGTCAAGAACAACGAGTCCCGGGTGGCCATCACGCCGCCCGGCGTCCATGAATTGAGCGCCGCCGGCCATCAGGTACTGGTGGAGGCCGGCGCCGGCCTCGGCTCCTCCATCACCGACGACGATTACTCGGCGGCCGGCGCGAGGATCATGGATTCGGCCGACGCCGTCTGGGAGCAAGCGGAGCTGGTCCTGAAGGTGAAAGAACCGGTGGCAGAGGAATACCACCGGCTGCGCAGCGACCTGACGCTCTTCACTTACCTGCACCTGGCCGCCGACGCCACCCTCACCCAGGAACTGTGCTCCCGCGGCACCACGGCGATCGCCTATGAAACCGTGCAACTGCCGGACAGGTCGCTGCCCTTGCTGGCCCCGATGTCCGAAGTCGCCGGCCGGCTCGCCGCCCAGGTTGGCGCGTACTCCCTGATGCAGCCGCTGGGCGGGCGCGGCGTCCTGATGGGCGGCGTCCCCGGCACCCGGCACGCCGACGTCGTCGTGATCGGCGCGGGAGTGGCAGGGGCCAACGCGGTGTCCATGGCGGTGGGCATGCGGGCCAACGTCACCGTGCTGGACACCGACGTGCGCCGACTGCAGCGGCTCGACGACCAATATCAGGGCCGGGTGGCCACGTTGGCCAGCAACGCGCTGGAACTGCGCCAGGCGGTCCTGGCGGCAGACCTGGTGATCGGGGCGGTGCTGATTCCCGGTGCCAGGGCGCCGAAACTGGTCACGAATGAGATGGTCAGCCGGATGCGGCCGGGGGCCGTCCTGGTGGACATCTCCATTGACCAGGGCGGCTGCTTCGAAGATTCCCGGCCGACCACCCACGCCGACCCCACGTTCAAGGTCCACGACACGGTGTTCTACTGTGTGGCCAATATGCCCGGAGCGGTGCCGCGCACCTCGACCTACGCGCTGACCAACGCCACGCTCCCCTACGCCAAACTCATTGCCGGCGAGGGGTTCGATGCCGCGGCCAAACGACGGCCGGAACTGTTGCCCGGGCTCAGCACCCGGGACGGGAAGATCGTTTCCGAACCCGTGCGCCTGGCTCACGCCGCCCGCTGATCCCCGCGCGCAGCATGGCTGCGGGCCCGGCATCCATCCGCCGGGCCCGCAGTGTTATCTGTGGCGGCGCGTTGCGGCAGGCGCGCACCGCCGTCGTCGCGTCAGTGGTCCGTCGCCTTCTCCGCGCCGACGCCGGTGAGCGAGCGGACCTCCATTTC
Organism: Arthrobacter sp. Y3223065; assembly: GCF_059090885.1. NCBI lineage: Bacteria > Bacillati > Actinomycetota > Actinomycetes > Micrococcales > Micrococcaceae > Arthrobacter > Arthrobacter sp. Y3223065. The sequence goes on from NZ_JBNHGC010000004.1 coordinate 111,118, forward strand.
GGCCTGCTTGGACGCGTCCTCGCGGTTCTTGTCCAGCACGGTACCCAGCCAGCCCAGGAAGAACGCCAGCGGGATGGAGACGATGCCCGGGTTGTTCAGTCCGAAGATGGCGAAGTCCGCGCTGGGGATCATCGACGTCTCCTTTCCGGAGACCACCGGCGAGAACACGATCAGGACGATGGCCGCGCCGAGGCCGCCGTACATGCTCCACACGGCCCCCTGGGTGGTGAAGCGCTTCCAGAACAGGGAGTAGACAATGGTGGGCAGGTTGGCCGAGGCGGCCACCGCGAAGGCCAGCGCCACCAGGAAGGCCACGTTCTGGCCCTGCGCGCCGATGCCACCGAGGATGGAGACGACGCCGATGACCACCACGGTGCGCCGGGCTACTTTGACCTCGCCGGCGGAGTCGACCTGCCCCTTGCGCACCACGTTGGCGTAGATATCGTGGGCGAAGGAGGCGGCAGCGGTGATGGTCAGGCCGGCCACCACGGCCAGGATGGTGGCGAATGCCACCGCGGAGATCAGTCCGAGCAGCACCGGGCCGCCCAGCGCGAAGGCCAGCAGCGGCGCGGCGGAGTTGACCCCGCCCGGAGCGCTCTTGATGGCTTCCGGACCAATCAGCGCCGCGGCGCCGTAGCCCAGCACGAGGGTGAACAGGTAGAACGCGCCGATCAGCCAGATGGCCCAGACGACGGACCGGCGGGCCTCCTTGGCCGTGGGCACGGTGTAAAAGCGCATCAGCACGTGCGGCAGGGCCGCGGTGCCCAGCACCAAGGCCAGCGCCAGCGAGATGAAGTCCAGCTTGGACGCCTCCGAGACGCCGTACTGCAGGCCCGGGTTGAGCAGCTCGGGGTTGCCGGCGGTTTCCACCGCGGCGCCCAGCAGCTCGGAAAGGTTAAAGCCGTGCAGTGCCAGCACCCACACGGTCATGATGAACGCACCGGCGATCAGCAGGCAGGCCTTGATGATCTGGACCCAGGTGGTGCCCTTCATGCCGCCGACGAGGACGTAGAGGATCATCAGTGCGCCGACGACGGTGATCACCAGGGACTGTCCCAGCCTGGAGTCAATGCCGATCAGCAGCGAGACCAGGGCGCCGGCTCCGGCCATCTGCGCCAGCAGGTAGAAGAAGCACACGGCCAGCGTGGTGATGGCCGCGGCGATCCGCACCGGGCGCTGCCGCAGCCGGAAGGACAGTACATCGGCCATGGTGAACTTGCCGGTGTTGCGCAGCAGCTCGGCCACCAGCAGCAGGGCCACCAGCCAGGCCACCAGGAAGCCGATCGAGTACAGGAAGCCGTCGTAGCCGTTGATCGCGATCGCGCCGCAGATGCCCAGGAAGGATGCCGCCGAGAGGTAGTCGCCGGCAATGGCGGTGCCGTTCTGGCCGCCGCTGAAGGACCGGCCCGCCGCGTAGTAGTCGGCCGCGGTCTTGTTGTTCCGGCTGGCCCGCAGCACCACCACCAGCGTCACGCCGACGAACAGCGCGAAGATCAGGATGTTGACCCAGGTTGAATCCTTGATGTCGTCCGCCGTGACGGCCAGCGGAATGTTCACGGCGTGGCTCATTTGGTGTCCTCCGGTAGGCCGACGCCCTCGTTTTCGAGGCTGTGGCGGATGTCAGTGGCGATCGGGTCCAGCTTCTTGTTCGCGTAGCGGACGTACCAGGTGGTGATGGCGAAGGTGCTCACGAATTGCAGCAGGCCCAGGACCAGGCCGACGTTGATGTTGCCCCAGAGCTTGGTGGACATGAAGTCGTGCGCATAGTCGGCCAGGAGCACGTAGGCGAAGTACCACAGCAGGAACGCCGCGGCCATCGGGAAAACGAACGAGCGGTGGCGTTTGCGCAGTTCGGTGAATTCCGGACTGCCTTGGACCTCCCGGAAGTCCACGGCCGCGGCCGCGCCGGCGTCCGGATGTGGGTTGTTGCCCATCTTTTCCTCCTCTTCGGGCACACGCTTCGGTGTGTGACTGCGATCACTCTGCTAGGTGGCGCTCCCGGTGGCCAGCAGCCCGGCGGCGCGCATCGCCCAACGGTCCACCGGCTGCGGTGAACGGCGCTCCCCTGCGCCGAGCTGCAATCGGCCGGGTGGCCCTGCGGCTAGGCTTGAGGGCATGCTCAGCCCGGCCGTGGACATCGCGCTCATCGCCGCCCTGGCCGTGGTGGTGGTGGCGGTGATCGCGCTGGTGGGCTTTAAACTGACCCGTTCCTACCGGGACCTGGGCTCCGAGGCCGACCGCGCAACCTACGCCACGCTGCACACCGCGGGGCTCGCCGGCCAGTACCTGCGCTCCGGGCTGACGCCGGCCGGCGCGGGCAAGGCGAGCAAGCACCTGCGCGGCCTGTTGGGCTCCGAGGTGTTGGTGTTGACCGGGCTGGACGATGTGCTCGGCTGGGACGGATCCGGCCAGCCGCCGGAGTCTGCCCTGCGCCTGGCCGGCAAGACCATCGGATCGGGCCGCACCCAGGTCTTCCGCGGCAACCAATTGCTGCCGGACGGGCTGGTCCCGCAGGTGGCCGCCGCCCGGGACGGCGGCCTGACGGAAGCGGTCTTCGCCCCGATCCGGGTCCAGGACCGGGTGGTCGGCACCGTCGGCGCCTACACCGGACACGTAGCGGCTTCGCTCGTGCGGGCCACCAACGAGGTCGCGGCCTGGGTGGCCACGCAGATCGAACTGGCCGAGCTGGACACCTCGCGGACGTTGCTGATGGAAGCCGAAGTGCGGGCGCTTCGGGCACAGATCAGCCCGCACTTCATTTACAACGCCTTGAACGCCATCGCCTCCTACATCCTCACCGACCCGGTGCGGGCACGGGAACTGGTGATCGAGTTCGCCGACTTCACCCGCTACTCCTTCCGGCGGCACGGAGACTTCACCACCCTGGCGGAGGAACTGAAGTCGATCGACCGCTACCTGCTGCTGGAGCGTGCCCGGTTCGGCGACCGGCTCAAGGTCAGCCTGCAGATCGGCCCTGAAGTCCTCAGCACTGTCATCCCGTTCCTCTCCCTGCAGCCGTTGGTGGAGAACGCGGTGCGCCACGGGCTGGAAGCCAAGGAAGGCCCGGGGCAGATCACCATCACCGCCCAGGACGCCGGTGCCTACGCCGTGGTGACCATTGAAGACGACGGCGTGGGCATGGATCCGGAGCGGCTGCGCACCGTCCTGGCCGGCCGCACCGAAGGCGATCATGTGGGATTGCGCAATGTGGACGTGAGGCTGCGGCAGGTCTACGGCGAAGAACACGGCCTGGTGGTGGACACGGCGCCCGGTGCCGGCACGCTGGTCACGCTGCGGGTGCCCAAGTTCCAGCCCGGCAACCGCGTGGACTAAAGTGGCCGGCGCGGAGCTTCATCCCGGGTACCGAATAGACTGTGGGCCATGGTCAATGTGGTTGTCGCCGATGACGAAGCCCCCGCCGTCGAGGCCCTGGCGTACCTGCTCGCCCGGGATTCCCGGATTGGGGAGGTCCACAAAGCCACCAGCGGCGCCGAAGCCCTGCGTGCCTTGGAACGCCACGACGTGGACGCGCTCTTCCTGGACATCCACATGCCGGCTTTGACCGGGCTGGACATCGCCAAGGTCATTTCCCGTTTCAGCCGCCCGCCCGCGGTCGTCTTCGTCACCGCCGATGAAGACAAGGCACTGCAGGCCTTCGAGCTGGCCGCCGTGGACTACCTGCTCAAGCCGGTACGGGCAGACCGGTTGGCGGAATCGGTGCGCCGGATTTGCGAACTGATGGAAGACGGCGGTGCGGCCAAGCCGGAAGTCGTCACCGTTGACCAGGGCGGCATTACCAAGATGATCCGGCGCGACGAGATTCAGTACGTGCAGGCCCAGGGCGATTACGCCCGGCTGCACACGGCCGACGCGAGCTACCTGATCCGGGTGCCGCTCAATGACTTGGAGCGCCAGTGGGCGGACGCCGGCTACCTCCGGATCCACCGTTCCTACCTTGTGGCGATGGACCAGGTCCAGCAGATGCGGACCAGCGCCGGCAAGGCCAGCCTCCTGGTCGGCGGCGCCGAACTGCCCGTCAGCCGGCGCCATCTGCCCGGCGTCCGCGACAGGCTGGAGGCCACGCGGGTGAGGCCGCGCGGATGAGCAGTGGTCCGGGCCGCCGCGAGGTTCCCCGCTTTTCCGAGGACGGCGCACCGCTTCCCGACGGCGATGCGCAGGTTCCGTCGGCCGGCTTCCGGGAGCGGGTCCGCGTCACCGCGCCGCGTTCGGCTGCGCCCCGGCCATCGGGGGGCTACACCTTCTCACGCGAAGTCGCCGAGCAGTCCGAGGTCGGCGAACTCTTCGTCCGGTCCCTGGTCCGCTCCCAGTTGCGCCTGGCCCTCGTGGTGGCGGCCGGCTTCGGGCTGATCCTGCTGGGCATGGCAGTACTGATCGCGCTGGTACCGGTCACGGGCACGCTGACCGTTTTCACCGTCCCGCTCCCCTGGCTGCTGCTGGGCATCGGGATCTACCCGATCATCCTGGCGTGCGCCGCGCTGTACAACCGCGCGGCGGCCCGCAACGAGCGCCGCTTCCGCGAGTTGACGGCCGACTGGATTGATCCGGGGACGAAGCAGTGAACGCGGCCGCCGGGCTGGCGGCGGTGGCCGCCGTCTGTACCGCCACCGTACTGATCGGAATTTACGGGCTGCGGATTTCCCGCACCACCGGTGATTTCTACGTGGCCTCGCGGACGGTCAAGCCGTGGTGGAATGCCTCGGCCATCGGCGGCGAATACCTCTCCGCCGCAAGCTTCCTGGGCGTGGCAGGGCTGATCCTGATCTCGGGCATCGACGCGCTCTGGTTTCCCGTCGGCTATACCGCCGGCTATCTGATGCTGCTGCTGTTCGTGGCGGCCCCGCTGCGCCGCTCCGGCGCCTACACGATTCCCGACTTCGCCGCGGCCCGGCTCGATTCCGCCGCCGCCCGCCGCGTCACCAGCCTGTTGGTGATAGCGGTCGGCTGGCTGTACATTGTCCCGCAGCTGCACGGGGCCGCCCTGACCGTTCGCATCGCCACGGGCTTGCCGGGCTGGGCGGGCGCCCTCACCGTCGTCGTCGTGGTGGTGCTGTCCGTGGTCACCGGCGGCATGCGCTCCATCACCTTTGTGCAGGCCTTCCAGTACTGGCTCAAGCTCACGGCCCTGGCCATCCCGGTGGTGTTCATCCTGCTGGTCCTCGCCGGGTCGGGCCAATCTGCCACCGGCGGCGGCGCGGCCTTCGACCCGTCGCTGGACGTCGTCGGCGATGCATCGCTGTACCGAAATATCTCGCTGATCATCGCCCTGCTTTTCGGAACCCTGGGGCTGCCGCACGTGCTGGTCCGTTTCTACACCAATCCCGACGGTGCCGCCGCCCGCCGCACCACACAGCTGGTGCTGGGGCTGCTGGCGTTGTTCTACCTCTTCCCCACCCTCTACGGCGTCCTCGGGAGGCTGCACACGCCGCGGCTGGCCGACGGCGGCCAGTCCGACGCCACGGTGCTGCTGCTGCCGGGGCGGATTGTGGAGGGTTTGGCCGGCGACCTCCTGAGCGCGTGCGTGGTGGCCGGCGCCTTCGCCGCGTTCCTCTCCACCACCTCCGGGTTGGTGGTTTCCCTGGCCGGCGTGGTCAGCCAGGACCTCTTCCGCGGCAGCGTCAGGGGCTTCCGGGTGGCCGCGGTGCTGTCGGCCATCGTGCCGCTGGGCATCGCCCTGGGAACCGAATCGCTGGCCTTGGCCGGCAGTGTGGGCACGGTCTTCGCGTTCACCGCCTCGACCATTTGCCCGCTCTTGCTGCTGGGCATTTGGTGGCGCGGGCTCACCGATGCCGGCGCCATTGCCGGGATGGTGTCGGGGGCCGTGCTCTGCGGCGGTTCGCTGCTGGCGGCTGCTGTGGCGGGCCCGAAGCTGGGCGCCTGGGCCGAGCCGCTGGGACAGCCGGCGGCGTGGACCGTTCCGGCGGCGTTCCTGGTGACCGTGGCCGTGTCCCGGGCTACCGCTTCGCGCAGGCCGGCCACCACTGCCCGGGTCATGGCACGGCTGCACACCCCGGAGCGCGCGGACACGCTGGATTCGGCCGGCTGGTCCGGTCACGCTGACTGAACGAGGTCCAGCCCGTCAGTCGATCGCGGCCATCAACTCGACGACGCGGTCCAGGAACGCGTCCACCTGGTTTTCTTCGTAGCCGTCTTTGCCCTTGGCTTCACGGAACACGGCCCTGCGGACCACGTCGACGCTCATCGGCTGGTCGTGCTCAAAATATCCCAGCAGCTCCACGCACAGCGCGTCGACATCCTCGACGTTGTAGCTGACGGCGTTCCGCTTCGTCGGCCGGCGGAAGCGTTCGCCCGGGGCGCGGTGGAGGCGGGCACGCAGCATCGCCGACACGCGGCCGATCTGCGTCAGCCAGGCTTGTTCGCCGTCGCGCCTGATCAGCGCGTCGCGCTCCCGCTGGGCGAAAACATCCTCCAGCCGGTCCAGCGCGGCGTCGACGGCCCGCGGGTCGTAGCCGCCCTTGGCCGGATCGAACGTCATGGCGCGGACATCGCGGCTGGTGATGGGAGCGTCGCCGGGCTCGGGGTTGTTGTAATACTCCCGGGCCCGGCCCAGGAAGTCGTCCACCTGGCGTGCGTTGTAGCCGAAGTTCCGCCGGTCCACGTGGTCGAACGGGGCACTGCCCTTGCCGGCATCAATGGTTCGTCGCGCCATGGTGTCCTGTGGTTCCTGTTCCTTCAATACGTTCCGCTTGTCTACGCTGCCAGTCTATGCGGGCCGTCGCACGTCACCGCGTCAAACACGGCCCGCGCGCCTACACTGCCCCGGGTGCCAGCAGCGATGCGAACACGTAAGCCACCGGTGCTGCAAACACGATGGAATCCAGCCGGTCCATCACGCCGCCGTGGCCCGGCAGGAAGTTGCTCATGTCCTTGATGCCAAGTTCCCTCTTGACCATCGATTCGGCCAGGTCGCCCACGGTGGATGCGGCCACGGTGGCCACGGCCAGGACGAGCCCGAACCACCACTGCAGGTCCAGCAACAGCACCGAACACAGGACGCCGACCAGAATGGCTCCGCCGACCGAACCGGCGAACCCTTCCCACGACTTTTTGGGGCTGATCTTCGGCGCCATCGGGTGCTTCCCGAACAGCACCCCGATGAGGTAGCCGAAGGTGTCGTTGGAGACCACGAGCAGCAGCATGGTGGCAACCTTCAGGGCACCGGACTCCTCCAGCAGCAACAGCAGCGAGAAGCTGATGAAAAAGGGGACCCAGCAGAGGATGAAGGTGCCGCTGAGCACACTGCCGACCGCGCCGTCGGTGCTGTCCAGGCACTTCCAGACCATCAGGGCGACGCAGGAGACCACCAGGGCGAAGGCCAGCCCTTCCGGCCCGCCGTAGTATGCGGCCACGGGCATGGCGATGGCACCCGCGAACAGCGGCGGCAGCGGCACCTTGATGTTCTTGACCGTCAGGGCTCGGGAAACCTCCCACACGCCGACGGCAGAGAATCCGGCCACCAGCAGCACGAAGGCATCCGGCAGGAGGAAAAGCCCCACCAGGACAACAATGAGCAGCGCGAGTCCGACGACGATGGCTGCCGGCAGATTGCGCCCGGCACGGGACGGCTTGGCGGCGGCACGCAACGCCCGCCGTCCGGGTTCGGCCGGCCGTTGTCCCGGACCAGCCGCCGGAGCCGGCGTATCGCCAGCCATGGGTTGAGGCTGGTCCGTACTCATCAGACCTCGAGCAGCTCGGCTTCCTTGCGCTTGAGGAGCTCGTCCACGTTGTCCGTGTGCGACTTGGTCTTGGCGTCCAGTTCCTTTTCGGCCCGGTTGCCCTCGTCCTCACCGACGTCGCCGTCCTTGACCAGTTTGCCGATGGTGTCCATCGCCTTGCGGCGGATGTTGCGGATGGAGACCTTGGCGTCTTCGGCCTTGCCGCGCACGACCTTGACGTACTCCTTGCGGCGTTCCTGGGTCAGTTCCGGCAGGACCACGCGGATTACCACGCCGTCGTTGGCCGGGTTGGCGCCCACATCCGAGTCGCGCAGGGCCTTCTCGATATCGTTCAGCGCCGACTTGTCGTAGGGCGTGATCAGCAGGGTGCGCGCTTCCGGGTTCTGGAAGGACGCCAACTGCTGCAGCGGGGTCGGCGTGCCGTAGTAGTCGACCGTGACCTTGGAGAACAGTGCCGGATTGGCGCGGCCGGTGCGGATGGTGGCGAAGTCTTCCTTGGCCACTTCGACTGCCTTGTCCATCTTCTCGGCAGCTTCGCGCAGCGTCTCGTCTATCACGGTCTCTCCTTCACGTCCTTCATTCATTCCGCGGTGCCCGCGGTCCTGGCTCTTTTCCATCCTAGGCTATCGGGCGGATGGCCCGGCGCCAGTCAGGCGGTGACGTAGGTGCCGATCTGCTCGCCCAGAATCGCACGGGTCACGTTGCCTTCACCCTCCATCCCGAAGACCACCATGGACAGCTTGTTGTCGCGGCACAGGCTGAAGGCGGTCTGGTCCATCACCCGGATATTCCGGCGCATGGCTTCGTCGTAGGTCAGGGTGTCGAGCTTCTCCGCAGCCGGGTCTTTCTTCGGGTCGGCCGTGTAGACGCCGTCCACGCCGTTCTTCGCCATGAGGACGACGTCGGCGTGCACCTCGAGTGCGCGCTGGGCAGCCACCGTGTCGGTGGAGAAATAGGGCAGGCCGGCGCCGGCGCCGAAAATGACCACGCGGCCCTTCTCCATGTGCCGGATGGCCCGCCGCGGAATGTAGGCCTCGGCTATCTGCCCCATGGTGATCGCGCTTTGCACGCGGGTGTCCACCCCGGCCTGTTCGAGGAAGTCCTGGAGGGCCAGGCAGTTCATGACGGTGCCGAGCATGCCCATGTAATCGGCACGGGAGCGGTCCATGCCCGACGTCGACAGTTCGGCGCCGCGGAAGAAGTTGCCGCCGCCCACGACGATGGCCACTTCGACCTGGCCGACGGTGGCGGCAATCTGCTTGGCGACGCCCCGGACGGTGTCCGGGTCCACGCCCAGCTTCCCTCCGCCGAAGACTTCGCCCGAAAGTTTCAGCAGGACGCGGCGGCGTTTGGCCCCGGTGTCAGCGGTGGTCTGGGTGTTCTGGGATTCCATGGTGCCTCCCGGCGTGCGTGGTTCTGGGGAAAGAGTATGTGAGTGGCCGCGCGGCCGCCCGACGGCTGAAGCCGCGCGGCCGATCCGGACATGAAAAAGGAGTGGTCACCGGTTGGTGACCACCCCCTTGTCATCTGAATCAGCCAGTTCGCCTAAGCGTTGCGACCGAGATTACGCTCCGACGCGGAAGCGGGCAATGGCGGTGGCGTTGACGCCGGCCGCTTCCAGCACCTTGCCGACGGACTGCTTCGGGTCCTTGGCAAACGGCTGGTCCAGCAGCACGATCTCCTTGAAGAAACCGTTCAGCCGGCCTTCGACGATCTTTGCCAGTGCGGCCTCGGGCTTGCCTTCGGCGCGGGCGGTCTCATCGGCGATGCGGCGTTCGTTCTCCACCGTCTCGGCCGGAACCTCGTCGCGGGTCAGGTAGGCCGGTGCGTAGGCGGCGCTGTGCACGGCGACGTCGTGTGCTGCCTCGGTGGCTGCAGCCCCCTCGCCGTCAACGGCGAAGAGGACGCCAACCTGTGCCGGCAGGTCCTTGGAGGTCTTGTGCAGGTAGGCATCGACGGTCTTGCCCTCGACCCGGGCAACCCGGCGGACGACAATCTTTTCGCCCAGCACGGCGCCTTCCTCGACGACGAAGTCGCCCAGCGGCTTGCCGTCGACGTCGGCGGCCAGCAGCGCGTCGAGCTCGGCAGCGCCGGACTCAACCGCTACGGCCAGCACCTTGTCAGCGAGTTCGATGAACTTGGCGGACTTGGCGACGAAGTCGGTCTCGCAGTTGACCTCGATCATGACGCCGACCGTTCCATCGATGACCTTGGCGGCAACCAGGCCTTCGGCAGTGGAACGGCCCTCACGCTTGGTGGCGCCCTTCAGGCCCTTGATGCGGATCAGCTCAATGGCCTTCTCGGCATCTCCATTGGCCTCGTCCAAAGCCTTCTTGACATCCATCATGCCGGCGCCGGTGCGCTCGCGCAGGGCCTTGATATCAGCAGCGGTGTAGTTCGCCATTTGGACTCCAGTCCTCCCGTATTAAGTAGTGTTCGGTGCCGCTGGCGGCGGGACCACAGCAGGCCCGGCCGCCAGCGGAAGTCCGGCGGCGCACAAGGCGCCGCCGGTGAGTCGGATTTACTTCTCGGTGTCCGCGGCGGGTGCTTCGGCGGCCGGGGCTTCGGCGGCGGGAGCGTCAGCAGCAGCTTCGGCAGCCGGAGCTTCGGCGGCCGGTGCTTCGGCGGCGGGAGCGTCAGCAGCAGCTTCGGCGGCCGGTGCTTCGGCGGCCGGGGCCTCGGTCGAGCCCTCGAGCAGTTCGCGCTCCCACTCGGCCATCGGCTCGGCCGGAGCTTCGGTGTTGCCTGCGGCGCGGTTGTTGCGGGCGATGAGGCCCTCGGCAACGGCGTCGGCGATCACGCGGGTCAGCAGGTTGACGGAGCGGATGGCGTCGTCGTTGCCCGGGATCGGGAAGTCGACTTCGTCCGGATCGCAGTTGGTATCCAGGATGGCCACAACGGGGATGCCGAGCTTCTGGGCCTCGTCGATGGCGAGGTGTTCCTTCTTGGTGTCGACGATCCACATGACCGAAGGGGTCTTGGTCAGGTTGCGGATGCCGCCCAGCGTGGTTTCCAGCTTGGTCTTCTCCCGCTGCAGCAGCAGCAGTTCCTTCTTGGTGCGGCCGGAAGCCGCAACGTCTTCGAAGTTGATCTCTTCGAGTTCCTTCAGGCGCGAGATGCGCTTGGAGACGGTCTGGAAGTTGGTCATCATGCCGCCGAGCCAGCGCTGGTTGACGTACGGCTGTCCAACGCGGGTGGCCTGCTCGGCAATTGCTTCCTGGGCCTGCTTCTTGGTGCCGACGAACAGCACGGTGCCGCCGTGGGCAACGGTGGCCTTGACGAACTCGTAGGCGCGGTCGATGTAGGACAGCGACTGCTGCAGGTCGATGATGTAGATGCCGTTGCGCTCGGTGAAGATGAAGCGCTTCATCTTCGGGTTCCAACGGCGGGTCTGGTGACCGAAATGTACGCCGCTGTCGAGCAGCTGGCGCATGGTAACGACTGGCATGTCGTCACTCCTTCCGGCAGCATCGGGCTGGGCCTGGGCTGCTGCCTGTAGACGGTTGTTAGCTTTTCGCCCGGCGGGCTAAGCTCCTGGCGTCTGTCTGCGCCGCCGGCACGGCGGCGCAGGTGTCCGGACCGGTTTCCCGGACCGCCTGGACACACTTCCATCGCTAACATCGAGCCGATGGATTTCAGACACGCGTAGTCAGCCTCCGCCCGGACATGGGTCATGGACGGAAAACTGCTTCGTCCAGTGTACTACAGGCAGCACCGGCGTTCCTGCGCGTTCCCGCCCTCCACAGCGGCCGGAGCCAAGGGGTTGCGCACACCGTCCTTCGCCGCCGTGGCACGCACCGGAGGCAGCGGCAAGGATCGGCTGCATGACGCCGTTTTTGTTCCGCTGCGCAGCCGCCGCGGCCTCTGCCGTGCTGCTTGCCGCGGCCGGTTCGCCCGAGCCGGCCGGGCCGCCCTCTTATTCGCCGCCGTGGGGCTGGCCCGCCAGCCCGCAACCCGTCGTCGTGCGCGGCTTTGACCCGCCGCCCGAGCCCTGGCTGGGCGGACATCGCGGCGTCGATTTGGCCGTTCCGGCCGGGACGACCGTCCTCTCCCCCGCCGCTGGCCGGGTAAGTTTCTCAGGCCGGGTCGTCGACAGGCCGGTGATTACCATCGATCATGGCAACGGCCTGCGCAGCAGCCTGCTGGCCGTGGCGTCCGGACTGCGGGCCGGAGATACCGTTTCGGCGGGCGATCCGGTGGGAACGGTGGCCGCGAGCAGCCATTGTGCCTGCCTGCATTGGGGCGTCCGCCGCGGTGACGCCTACATCAACCCCCTGCAGTTCGTCATGGACCTGCGACCTTCGGTACTGCTGCCGGTGCCGGATGGCTAAACGAACGCCGCCAGCCCGGTGATCGCCCGGCCGGCCACCAGGGAGTTGATTTCGTGGGTTCCTTCGTAGGAGTAGATGGCCTCGGCGTCGGCAAAGATCTTGGCCATTTCGTAGTCGGCGACAATGCCGTTGCCGCCCAGGATGTTGCGGCCCAGTGCAACGCTTTCACGCATCCGGGCAGTGGTGAACGCCTTGGCGAGTGCGGACTGCTCGTCCTTGGCCTGGCCGGCGTCTTCCAGCTGCGCAAGGCGGACCATCATGCCCATCGACGCCACCGTGTTGCCGAGAATCTGCACCAATTGGTCCTGCACCAGCTGGAAGGAGGCCAACGGCCTTCCAAACTGGTGCCGCTCGACCGCATAGCGCCGTGCCACATCGAAGGCAGCCATCTGCTGCCCCACCGCCTGCCACGCTACGGCAAGCCGCGTCACCTTCAGCACCTTGTTGGTGTCCCGGAAGCTGTTGGCGCCCTTGAGGTGGAAATCATCGGGGACCACCACATTCTCCAAGATGATGTCCGCGTTCTGCACGGTGCGGAGGCTGATCTTGTTCTCGATCTTCGTCGCGCCGTAGCCGGGGGTGGCCGTGTCCACCAGGAAGCCCTTGACCTGGTTGTCGGCCAGGTCGCGCGCGTAAATCACGACCCAGTCCGAGAATGTCGCGTTGCCTATCCAGCGCTTGGCCCCGTTCAGCACCCAGTTGGACCCGTCGCGCCGGGCCGTGGTGCGCGTGCCGCCGGCGACGTCGGAGCCACCGAGCGGTTCCGTCAGCCCGAAGGCGCCGATCTTCTTGAGGGCGTAGATGTCCGGCAGCCAGGCCTCCTGCTGCTCCTTCGACGCGAGGACTTCGATCGATCCGGCGAACAGGCCGTCGTGGACCCCCAGGAAAGTGGCAATGGAAGTGTCTGCGCGGGTGAACTCCGCGTGCACGAGGCCTGCGAACAAGTTGGAATATCCCTGCCGCCTGACCGGGCTGACCACATCCAGGTCCGCCAGTTTCGGGATGATCTCCAGGGGGAACTCCGCCCGGTTCCAGCAGTCGACGGCGATGGGGCGGACTTCCTTGGCCAACCAGTCGCGGATGTCATGCAGCCGCGAGCGCTCGTTTTCCGAGAGCATCTCCTCGAAGGCGTAGAAGTCGCCATCGGCGTAGGGGAGGTCGTTCGGATCGATGACGCGCTGGCCCATAGTGGCTTCCTTTTCTGTGAACAGGTCGCGGTCCCGGGCAGGAGGCCACGGGGAACCGTCAAGTTACTGAGCAGTAACTTAGCCCAAGACCGGCAATCGGGCAACGGCCGAAGGGGTTGACGCCTGCTCCGGGTCTGCGACCTCGTGCGGGTTTGGCCGGCGGCACGACAAAGGCCCCGAACCATCTGGTCCGGGGCCTGCGCTAAACGTAGGGCGGGTGGGGCTTGAACCCACGACCAAAGGATTATGAGTCCTCTGCTCTGACCGGCTGAGCTACCGCCCCTCGTTGCCGGACAGTGCCCCGCAAAGCGGGGACCGTTACCGGCACCTTAGACATACTAAGTCCTCCCGACCGGCAGGCGCACGTTGGCCTAGTCGAGGTAGTCGTCCGCCGAGGCGCCGCGGTAGAGCTGCTCAAAGGTGTCCATGGTCTTGTCGATACCGTGCCGCATCGCCTTCGCGTGGCTGGCTTCGCCCATGGCCTCCAGCCGCTCGGGACTCTGGCCGAGTACGGCGTTGAGCTTTGCCGCCAGATCGGAGGGATCGCGCGGGGCAAACAAGTAGCCATTGACCCCGTCGTCCACCAAGTGCGGCAAGGCCATCGCATTGGCCAACACCACGGGCTTGCTGGCGGACATTGCTTCCAAGGACACCAGCGATTGCAGTTCGGCGGTTCCGGGCTGGCAAAACACAGCCGAGCGCAGGTACGCCTTGCGCAGTTCGGCGTCGTCCACATGGCCCAGGAATGCGACCCTGCGGCCGAGCCCCATAGCCGCAACCCTCGCTTGGAGGTTCTTCCGCTCGTCGCCGTCGCCGATGATCTCCAGATGGACATTCAGCGCGGGATCCGTCATGGCCAGCGCCTCGATCAGCGTGTCCACGTTCTTTTCCACCGCCAGCCGGCCCACAAACAACACCGTGGGGTGTTCCGGCCTCTCGATCGTTTCCCCGGGGGCCAACTCATAGGCAGCCGCGTCGATGCCGTTGGACAGGGGCATCACCTTGTGCAGGAACGCGTGATCACGCATCGCCTTGGCGGCCAGCGGCGTCGGCGTCGTCACCACGGCGGCCTTGCCCATGATCTTGCCCATGTCACGCCAGGAATTCTTCGCCACAATGTCTAGGAACCACTGCGGGAACGGCAGGAACGGCTCCAGGTTCTCCGGCATGAAGTGGTTGGTCGCGATGGTGCGGATGCCCCGTCGCACTGCTTCGGCAATGGTGGCCTGTCCGATCATGTAGTGGCACTGGATGTGCACTACGTCCGGCTGGACCTCATCGAATATCCGCTTGATGTCCCGCTTGATCTCCCAGGGAAAGCAGATGCGCCAGGTCTCATGCGTCGGCACCGAGTGGGAGCGGAGCCGGTGCACCTTGGCCTCCGGACGGTGCTCCACGAAGGTCGGGCCCTTGTCGTACCGCCCCGCGATGATGTCAACGCCGTGTCCGCGCTTGGTCATCGCCGTGGCCAGCCGGAACCCGAAGACGGCCGCTCCGTTGACATCCGGCGGGTAGGTATCGGCTGCAATCAGGATCTTGAGGGGTTTCGGTCCGATGTCGTCGCTCACCTGCGGCAGGACTCCTTGGTTCGTTGTCACGGTATTCTTCATCGGTGTCGGGGCCCTATGGTTTCTTTCCCGAGGCTTGGGCCCGGCGCCGGGCTTCTTCCTTTTTCTGCAAGACGTCCGGATGGTGCCTCGAGAGGGCAATGACCCCAACAATAGCAACCAAACCTGCCCCCACCATGCCAATCGCAAACACCGGTTCGACGTCGGGCCTGAGCTCTCCGAGGATGAAAATGCCGATCGCGATGCCCACCAGCGGATCGATCACTGTCAGCCCCGCGATGACCAGATCGGGAGGGCCACTGGAGTAGGCACTCTGGACAAACCAAGCCCCCAGGCCGCCCGCTGCGGCGACTGCGATGACCGTGTAGATCGGCACGTTCGCGATGAAACCGCCGCCGGGCTCCAGGAGTCGCAGACCAATAATCCTTACCAGCACGGCGACGAAGCCGAACAGCATGCCGGCTCCCAGGATGTAAGCGAAGGCGTTCAGCCTGCGCCGGAACATCAGTTCCAGCGAGAGGAAGACTGCAACGACCACGGCCAGCAGCAGGACCGCTGAGAGTTCCTCCTCTGCCCGTACCCGATGGCTGGCGCCGGTGACGTTGACGGCCAGCAGCACGAAAACGGCGCTTCCTGCCACACAGGCCGAGATCGCTACCACCGTCACGCGGTTTAGCCGGATCCCCTGGTCTTTGGAATTGATGATCGTGGTGATGACCAGGGCGATGGCGCCGATTGGCTGGACGACGGTCAGCGGCGCGCTCACTAAGGCAACCACGTTCAGTCCCATTCCGACGACCAACAACAGCAGTCCCAGGACCCAGCGGGGGTTGCGGAGCATCCGCAGCAAACCGGAGACGCTCATCGCCAGGCCGCCGGTATTGGCTTGGACGGCACTGGCTTGGCGCTGGGTGCCGAGGGCGAGGAAGAAGGCGCCGAGCAAGGCACAGAAGATCGCTAACCAGACCATGGGGTCCCGTCAGGAGATGTCCGCTTCCGCCCGGATTCCGGATCAACCACGGTGTGGATCGTCCTGGCCGACCGCGCGCTGGCGCTTGTACTTGCCCCATGCCGCCCGCATATAGCCCAGCCAGGCGAGGACGTGCCCAACACAGCCCGCGGCCAGGATGACGTAGGCCAAAATCAGCAGCCAGTCGTGGCCGAAGCCCTCCACCCGATGGAGCAGCAGCAGCGGAGTTCCCACCAGCAGCAAGGCCGTCCGGATCTTGCCAATGTCCGTGACGGGAAGGTCGGGGCTGCCATGGAACAGGAGCAGCGAGAACACGAGCAGGATCGCGTCCGGGATGATGATGGACAGCAGCAGCCACCACGGGGCAATGCCGGCAGCGACGAACGTCGTGGCCACGATGATGAGGGCCAGCCGGTCGGCAACCGGATCGAGCCATTTGCCGACCGAGGAGACTTGGTCGAGGCGACGGGCAATGTAGCCGTCGACCCAGTCCGTGGACCCCAGCACCACCAGCGTGATGGTGGCTGCCCCGTAGGACTGTCGGGCGATCAACCAGACAAACAGCGGCACCGCGAGAAAACGCAGCACGGTGATGAGGTTCGGGATGGTCCAGAACGTGTGCAGCTCACGGTACTCGAAGTCGCGCCGCGTCCCGGCACCGATGATCCTCAAACGCTGTCCCTCCCCTCAGTCGTCGTTCCACGCCGGGCAGCCGACTGCGCTGCAGCCGGCTCCCGTGCCGCCGTGCGGCGGTCAGGAATCCTTATTTTTGCAGCAGCCGCCGGAGCATGACGCCCATCGCGGTCAGCGAGACCGCCAGCGTCGCCAACGGCTTCCAACGCTCCCGCAACTCCGGGCCGGCCTCGCTCACGGCCTCGCTCACGACCTCGGCACCTGCCACCAGGCGCTCGGTGGCAGCATCTGCCACATGCTTCGCCCGGCGCTTGGCCTGCTCCGCACGGGGCCGGGGGTCGACGCGGCGGCCGAGATCGTCCCTGACGGCCGCCAAATGGTCGCGGCGCTCGGCCGTACGGGCACGCAGTTCGTCCATCGTCGGTGCCGGCGCCTTGGCTTCCTTGCGCTCTGCCTTTTCCGCCTTGGTCTCCTTCTCGGGCTTTTCGTCCAGTGTGGCCGGATCGAAGCTGCTGCCCTCTCGCAACACCCCGACGTCGTACTTGACGCCGCGGATGGCCTCGGCGGGCAGGAGCGGCATGGCCTTCTTGCCCCTCGAGATTCCAATGAGCGCCAGAATACCGCCCAGGATCAGGAACACGGCTGCGACGATCAGCGCCGCCAGCCACGCCGGCATGATGAGCGCCAGTCCCATGATTGCCGCTATCAGAAGGGAAATGACCATGAAGACCAGGAACACCAGCGCGGCCGCCAGGATCCCGGCCGCGATACCTGCCTTGACGCCCTTCCCCTTGAGCTCGAGCAGGGCCAGCGAGAACTCGTCCTGAATCTGGCGGGGGGTCAACTGGCCGGCGAGCCGCGCAAGTCCCGCCGTCGACAAATTCGCACCGGCAGGCGTGCTCCCGGGCTGCCCGACACGGGCACCCGTTGTTCCGGGCGGCCGTAACCCGGTGACGGTGCTTCCGGCAGTCCTCGCACCGGTTGCGGTGCTCCCGGACATCGTGGCACCGGTGGCAGTGCTTCCGGGATTCCTCGCACCGGTGGCGGTGCTTCCGGAATTGCTCGCACCCGTGGCGGCGCTCCCGGACATCCTCGCACCGGTTGCGGTGCTTCCGTGGCTTTCCGGACCGGTCATGGGCTCTGCCTCCATCATTGTCGGTAGTGCGCGAGTGTCCACACCTTCAAATTATCATTCTGCCCCAGTCTGCCCCCTCAGCCGTAGGGAGGACATTCACCTGAGGGCTGTGGAACAAAAAATAAGAGTAAACGCTTACGTTCGTCTCCCCGCCGAACTAGGCTGGCAGGCAGTCCGTGTCGATGCTGCGATTGCGTAAGGGATGGGATGAACATGGTCCTGCAATTTCCGAAGCAATTCCTGTGGGGCGCCGCGACGGCCGCCTACCAAATCGAAGGCGCGTCCCACGACGACGGACGCACCGATTCCATCTGGGATGCCTTCTGCCGGCTGCCCGGAGCCATCGTGGGCGGCGAGACCGGCGAACGAGCCTGCGACCACTACCACCGTTTCCGCGAGGACGTCGCCCTGATGTCCTCCCTGAACCTGGGTGCTTACCGGTTTTCCACGTCGTGGCCGCGGGTCAAACCGGACGACGCGGCAGTGAATCCCGCCGGCCTGGATTTCTATTCGCGCCTGGTGGACGAGCTGTGCGCGGCGGGCATCAAGCCCTGGCTCACGCTGTACCACTGGGATCTGCCGCAGGCACTGCAGGAGAACGGCGGTTGGGCCAACCGGGACACCGCCTACCGCTTTGCGGAATATGCCCTGGCGGTCCATGAGGCGCTCGGCGACCGGGTACGCGTCTGGACCACGCTGAACGAGCCATGGTGCTCGGCTTTCCTCGGCTATGGTTCGGGCGTCCATGCCCCGGGGATACAGTCGCGGCCACAGGCCTTGGCCGCCATGCACCACCTGCTGCTGGGACACGGGCTGGCCACCGACGAACTGCGCCGCCGTGATCCGGCCGCCGAGCTCGGCCTCACCCTGAATTTCACGGTGGCGGATCCCCTGAACCCGGAGGACCCCGTCGATGTCGACGCCGCCCGCCGTATCGATGGCCAGTTCAACCGCGCTTTTCTGGACCCCGTCTTCGGCGGTTCCTACCCGGCGGATTTTCTGGTGGACGTGGGGCCGTACGGACTGGACGCCAGGATCCGGGACGGGGACCTGGAACTGATCGGGAGCAGGATCGACGCCCTGGGGGTCAACTACTACCACGGAGAGGCAGTGACCGGGCGTCCCCGCCCGGACGCGGAAAACACGCATGCCGCCCCGGTCGAGCGGCCGGTTGCGCCACCCTACCCCGCGGCCGACCATGTCAGTTCCGTTTCCCGCGGGCTGCCCGCGACGGCGATGGGTTGGGAAATCCAGCCGGAAGGACTGCACCGGCTGCTCGTCCGCTTGCAGGACGAGTACAGCGGGCCGGCCGGGACGGGGCTCTTCGTCACCGAGAACGGGGCTGCCTTCGACGACGAGGTCTCTGCCGACGGCGCCGTGCATGACCGGCAGCGGCTGGAGTTCCTGCGCGCGCACATCATCCAGTGCCACCGTGCGATCCAGGACGGCGTGGACCTGCGGGGCTACTTCGCCTGGTCGCTGATGGACAACTTCGAGTGGGCCTGGGGCTACCGCAAACGCTTCGGCCTGACCCGGGTGGACTACGACACACTGGAGCGCACCGTCAAGGACAGCGGCCGATGGTTTGCGCAAGTCGCGGCCGGCAACCGGGTCGCCTCGGCGTAGCCAAAGAAAAATCCCGCAACCGGCGTGCGGTGCGGGATTTTGCCTTGCAGCTCCCCCGACTGGACTCGAACCAGTAACCCTTCGATTAACAGTCGAATGCTCTGCCAATTGAGCTACGGGGGATTGAAGCGAGTAAAACTCTAGCAGGACGGCCGGGCGGAGACGAAATCGGCGTCAGCCCGCTCCACAGTATCTGGTACGGGATGAACGGTCGTCAGCCTGCAGCAGTCACTTCGGCTTCGCTCAGCCAACCGGGGCGAATGATGGAACCACTGGCCTACAGCAATCAATTGAAGTTGCTTGCACTTGCCCCCGGGATCCAGGAGGTTCCCGCCAGTGGAACCCGTGCCATCGCCGAGGACTCGATGGTTAGGGCAACGAGGTCCTCTGGTTCGAGATGATGCAGGCGGGATTTTCCGCACGCGCGCGCAATAGTTTGTGCTTCCAATGTGAGGACGCGAAGGTAGTTTGCGAGCCGATGTCCGGCTTTCACCGGGTCGAGGCGCGCTGCCAATTTCGGGTCTTGCGTCGTGATTCCCGCCGGATCCCGGCCATCTTGGAAATCGTCGTAGTAGCCAGCAGCAGAACCGAGCTTCTCATATTCTTCGGCATACTTCGGGTCGTTATCTCCCAGAGCAATCAGCGCAGCTGTACCAATGGACACCGCATCTGCCCCCAAGGCGAGCGCTTTGGCAACGTCAGCACCGTTACGAATTCCGCCGGAGACAATCAGTTGCACTTTCCGATGCATTCCCACTTCCTGCAAGGCCTGGACGGCCAGCGGTAGTGCCGCCAAGATCGGGATCCCGACATGTTCAATGAACACGTCCTGCGTTGCCGCCGTACCGCCCTGCATGCCATCCAGCACGACCACATCAGCACCGGCTGCCACGGCCAGTTTGACGTCGTAGTACGGCCTGGACGCACCAATCTTGACGAAGATCGGTTTCTCCCAGTCGGTGATTTCCCGCAGCTCGTGGATTTTGATCATCAGGTCATCAGGTCCGGTCCAGTCCGGGTGACGACATGCGCTTCGCTGATCAATACCGGGCGGAAGTGTACGCATTTTCGCCACCCGCTCCGAAATCTTTTGCCCGAGCAGCATTCCGCTGCCGCCGGGCTTGGCACCCTGACCGAGGACGATTTCCAACGCGTCTGCCGCCCGCAGATGGTTGGGGTTCATGCCGTACCGGCTGGGCAACAGTTGGTAGATGAGCTTGTCCGAGTGACCACGTTCTTCTTCGGTCATGCCGCCGTCGCCGGTCGTCGTAGATGTTCCCACTTCGGATGCCCCGCGCCCCAGAGCCTCTTTGGCGTTCGCTGACAGTGCCCCGAAACTCATACCTGCGATTGTCACTGGAGTCTGAACATGGATCGGTTTCGCCCCGTTACGATCACCGAGTACGACGTCGGTGTCGCACCTTTCGCGATAGCCCTCCAGGGGGTAGCGCGACATGGAGGAGCCGAGGAACAGCAAGTCGTCGAAATGGGGCACAGGTCGCTTAGCACCCCAGCCCCGGATGTCGTAGACCCCGGTATGTGCAGCATGCTGGATGGCAGCGATGGCGGCACGGTCATACGTGGCAGATTCACGGAGGCCACGATCTTCTGGACTGCGCATCAGTAACTCCCCGTTTGCTCGCTGTTAAAGTGGTACAAGCTTCGTGCGGAACCAAATCGGCGAAACGCCGCAATGAACTCTGGATCGTTGGCTTCATCCGTCATCCCTGCTTGCGTGAGCAGGTCAACCAGCTCGACGATGTGGTCCTCACGCATTGTTTTCTCCACGCAGTCAGCCCCGAGGGAGCCAACCTTGCCGCGAACGTAGATTCGAGCCTCGTAGATCGAGTCTCCCAATGCGCTCCCTGCATCTCCGCACACCACTATGCGGCCCGCCTGCGCCATAAAAGCACTCATTGCGCCGATATCACCGAGGACAACGATGTCAGCCCCTTTGAGGGAGATTCCGCACCGGGTGGAGGCGTTTCCCTCGATCACCAACAGTCCTCCGTGAGCTGTCGCCCCAGCGGATTGGGAGGCGTCACCCCGAATTCGGACCACTCCGGACATCATGTTCTCGGCAACGCCCGGGCCGGCTGATCCTTCCACCGTTATGCGCCCATTCTGGTTCATTCCGGCGCAGAAATAGCCGACATCGCCCTGGATCGTCACGTCAAGCTCTCCATCGACTCCGGCTGCGACTGCGTGAGCACCCAAGGGGTTTTTCACGAGGTAACGTCGGGCTGTCGGAGCATGTAGCTCTGCATTCAATTCGCGCACGCTTGAGGTGCGCAGGTCAATTTCGTAAGCAGTTTCTTTCAACGTTTCCATGCGTACACCCGTCCCGGTTCCGGCTCGAAAACATGAGCCTGATCGATCCCGGGCAGGGGTGCCAGGGCTTGGAACTCTGATGCCATAGCGACCCACTGGGTATGTTCAGCTATGATTGCGGGTTTACAGGCAAACTCATCCCGTACAACGGCGAAGCCATTTTCGGTAGTGACCAGCAGGGTGTAGAAACCGTCGAACCGCTCGCCCAGGGCTATCAACGCGGCTTCAAGGTCGTCGCCTTCGGCCAATCTGGAAGACACGAACCGGGCACCCACCTCGGTATCATTCATCGAGTCGAAGGTCACACCCAAACTTTGCAGCTCACGCCGGATTGATGCGTGATTCGAAAAAGAGCCGTTGTGCACAAGCCCCACTCCGGTTCCGACCGAGAAAGGGTGGCAGCCTTCAGCATCAACAGCTGATTCGGTGGCCAGCCGTGTATGGGCGATACCTTGCCATCCAGTTGCGGAACGCAACTTATAGGTTTCTGCCAGGTCGGTCGGGTGACCAACGCTTTTGTATACCACCATGTCTTCCCCAAGCCCGATTTGCACAGCCGTTGGAGCTGCAGCAGCGACTGCCCCAGATAATTCTTTGGGTGCGGCCTTTGCGGTGAGAACGGTAGTCTCACCGACTTGTTCTACAGAGACTTGGTCGACCTTGGGGAGCTGTTTGGCAACAGCTTCTGCCACATCATTCGGCGCATTGAGCAGCGAGATGATCGAGTGCCCTGCGAGACATCGTTCCCGGTCACCATAGATCGCGACGCCTGCCGAGTCAGGACCCCGGACGACAATCCCTTTCATCATTTCCGTCATGAGTGAGCCAAGTTGCTCATAAAGTTCGGAGTCTCTGAGGTGAAGACCGATAATCCCGCACATGCACGTTGCCCCCTTTTCTGCTAGGAATTTCGGCGATTATGTTTGGCATCAATGTGGACAGGCAGCAGATACCCGCCTGGGTGACGGGTTCATTCGTCATCACGCAGGTTCCGTCGCCCGCATATCGTCAACCGGGAATGACTCGGCGTCGTCGAGCATCTTGGTTGGGCTCTTGAACAACCTCAAGACCAGACCAGTGACTAGTCCTGAGGCCAGGGCGATGACAAAAGTCCCTCCGACGGCCGCCAGTTGGCTCGTAGGTGCTCCCACGATGATGACTGGAAAAAGCCCTCCGATAATGCCGGGAATACCGTGCAGATTGTGAACGCCCATGGTGTCCAGTACGCCGGTCTTGCGTTTCAGCCAGTCGTTGAAGTAGAGGAACGACAGGGTTGACGCCGCGCCACCGGCGAGGCCGATCAACCACGCTTGCCAGGGGGACGCGAGATCGACTGTTGCCCCGATGGCCACGCCGCCAGCCAAGATTGCATAAGTGTAGATTAACGGGTCGATGGTCCGCTTGAGCAGATACAGCAACAGGTACGTGACCAATGTGGCCGCGGTCAGCGCCAAGTAGGTGTTGATCATTCCCGGGATGATTTCACCCGGTGGAAGGAGCGCAGTGACGAACGAAGGCCACAGTACGAATAGCAGCATGCTCGCCAGCCAAACGAAGGACACACTGTGGACGCTGGTCTTCATTGGCTCAGCATTGACGCGCCTGTTTCGCAGCCCAAGGATGACTCCCCACCCCCAATAGGCTGCAAACATGTGGACCAGGATCGATCCGCCGGCATCAAGGACGCCGTCGAGATATTGGAAGATAAACCATTCATTGAACATGTATGCCGGAACGAAGAGTACGGCAGCCAACAGATAATGAATCGTCGATATGTGTCCGAGAAACACGCCGATGGCAATAACCAACGTAATGGACGCAAAACATGCAAGGATCACAGCCTCGATATTGAGGTCGTTGCCGAAGAGTCCGGTCGACACGATCAAATAAAGAGGCCAACTGGCCGCCAGAACTAACAATGTGGCCAGAGCCACGCCCCACTCATAACGCCGAATAAACAACATCAAAAACGCTACAAGCATCAGCATGAAGAAGACGTCCTGTCCCCGGTGGTACTGGAACAGTTCGGCAGCTTGACTGCCTTGTTCGACCGCAGCGGCCGGACCGGCGGGCAAAATCGTGACAATGCAGATGAGAAGCACAGTGATAAGTGAACGTTTGAGCATGCCGACCTGCCTTACCTGAAGGGTATGGAATGCCGCACCCATGGTTTACGGGAACTGGAGATAGCGCTGAACCTCATGATCGGTGACCACGTCTGTGAGTTCGTGATACTCGTCGAGTTTGAGGCGCGCGTAGTAGTCAACGAAGTCTTCCGTCTTTGAGGACGGTTGCCCGAAGGGACCCTCGACGGGAACTTGTCCGAAGGCCTCGCGAAGCAGATTGTCGCGTCGAAGATAGTGAACGGATTCCAAGAGGCTGTGAGGCAGCATACTGATACCGCGCTCCTCCAGCTCATCCGGTGATACTGCGTAGAGGTTACTTTCGTTGGGATCGCCAGGATCCAGCTCGCGTTGAATGCCGTCCAAACCTGCGGCCAGAGCGGCGGCGAATCCGAGATACGGGCTTCCCGAGAAGTCTGGAGTTCGGTCCTCAATCGCGCCTACTCTAGCAATCCGCAACATCTGGGTTCGATTATTGCCGCCGTACGTGATGGCTACCGGAACCCAGGTTCGCACGGACTCTGTTCCAGCTTTCAACCGTTTGTAGGAGTTGACTGTCGGTGCCACCATAGCCATGTAGCCGCGGGCGTGATCCAGAATGCCTGCTGCAAACTGGTACCCCAACTTGGACAGGCCTAATCCACGAGGATCGTTCTCGTCCTCAAACAGATTGATATCCCGCTCTTTATCCCACAGACTCATGGTGTAGTGGAAGCCGTTTCCAGTGTTATCCGTGAAGGGCTTGGGCATAAATGTGGCGATCGCCCCGTGTTCCTGGGCCACTGTCTCTGTCATGAAACGGAAAAAGACCGCTCGATCTGCGGTCTCCATGGCATCAGCGAAGGTGACATTGACTTCAAACTGGCCGTTCGCGTCCTCGTGGTCGACAGCGTAGTTCTCCCACCCCAGCTCTGAAACGTATTTCGACAGACGAGTAACGAAATCATACTGGCGAGTGAGGCCCTTGACGTCATAGCAGGGCTTCTCCCAGTTATCCATCCGATCGGCGACTACGAGCTTTCCACTTTCATCGAAGTCCACCAGGGTAAACTCCGCCTCAAAGCCGATCTTGAAAACATAACCGAGATCCTCAGCCCTCTTTATCTGCTTCCGCAGAATAGTGCGCGGACAAAAAGGCCACTCTTCACCTGCCACGCGTGCGTCTCCGATGACATGGGCCAGACCGGATTGCCACGGTACGACGCGTAGGGTCGCTGGATCAGGGACGACCTCGATGTCAGGGCTATGCGGCCCCTGTCCAATCTCCCCGGCTGCAAAGCCGGCGAACCCTGCGCCGTCGGTAAGCAGTGACTCCACCTGTGAGGCGGGAACTAGTTTGGCACTTGACTTGCCTCGGACTTCAGTGAAGGAGGCGAAAATAAACTCAATGTCATGATCTTCAACTGTTTTCACTACGTCTGCCGCTGATTTATGTTCATTAACCACGGTTCGGCCTCATCTCTATCGGGCGATTGAAGATAGAAAACTTTCATAAAAGATGGCGCTGGCTAAGGTTTAGGTCTGCGGAGACCCCACCCTTGCATCGAAAGCTGCATGTGTCAAGGATCACATTTGCCCCAGTTTTTGCCCCGGGCAAACTGGAGCGCGCGAGGCCCAGCAGGCCACTGCCTTACTGTCTCCCCTGTCTGGACCGACAGTGACGCACCCCGCCCAGAGGGAAATCACCACATGCTTGACACCTTCTGGGGTTCATGGTTCGCTGAACGAAATCTTCTACCGACATCTCAAAAACGCCGCTAAATCTGCGGCGCATTCTTCTCCATACTTGAGGTGCATCTCGTCTTCCTCCTTGCGTTACCTGCTGTGGACGAGGATTGGATCTCTACTCATTTCACCGACGAATCAATGGCGATGCTTCAGATGGCTACCGGGAGAAAGACTGAGTGAGTGCTATGACGAACAGCGAACGTGGCGTCCTCGATTCAAAGCGTGTGCATAGCGTGCCCCAGGCTGGACGAAGATCACGCCGGACGCGTTACTCGGCGTGGCAGTTGTTCTCAAAAGGGGTTTCACAGTCAGAGTGGCCGAAAGTATGGCGACGCCACGAACTAAACAAAAGCTACGACGTGGTCATCATCGGCGGCGGGCTCCACGGTTTGGCCACGGCCTATTACCTGGCCACCAACCATGGGATCCGAAATGTAGCTGTGTTAGATAAGGGCTATCTGGGGGGCGGTGGCTCCGGCCGGAATACGGCCATCCTACGTTCCAACTACCTCACTCCGGAGGGCGTGCGGTTTTACGACCGTTCCCTCAAGCTGTACGAAAATCTCGCCTCCGAGTTGAACTTCAACGTGATGTTCTCCCAAAAAGGCCACCTGACATTGGCCCACAATGACGGGGGCCTGCGCACCATGCGCTGGCGCGCAGAAGTCAACAAAGTCCAGGGGATCGATTCAGAGGTGATCGACGCCGCCGAGATCAAGAAGCTGGTTCCATACCTGGACACTTCTCAGGACGCCCGGTATCCGATTCTTGGGGCGCTGTACCACCCACCCGGGGGCATTATCAGGCACGACGCCGTTGTCTGGGGATATGCGCGCGCCGCAGATCGCTGGGGCGTACATCTGCATCAGGACACTGAGGTGACCGGAATCAATGTGAGTGACGGACGGGTCACGGGAGTGCGGACCAGCCGCGGTGACGTCTCAACCGGAACCGTGATCAATTGCACCGCCGGCTGGTCGACACTGATATCCGGCATGGCCGGAGTGGGAATGCCTGTGACCACGTCGCCCCTACAGGCGGCTGTGACCGAACCGGTCAAACCCTTCCTCGATACCGTCGTCGTTTCCGGAACATTGCATGTCTATGTCAGTCAGACTGATCGAGGCGAGCTGGTGTTTGGCGCCAGCGTGGATCCGTTCACGTCCTACTCCATGCGGGGTTCACTGGAATTCGTCGAAGGACTGGCCTCCAATGTGCTGAAGCTGATGCCCCCGCTGTCCAAGATGAGACTGCTGCGCCAGTGGGCCGGACTCTGTGACATGACCCCGGATTACTCTCCCATCATGGGTCCCACCCCTGTGGGCGGCTTCTACGTCGACGTCGGCTGGGGAACCTATGGCTTCAAAGCCGGCCCGGTGGCCGGTGAAGCCATGGCCGAGTTGATAGCCAACGACCGCACACCGGAAATCATTGCTGACTTCGGGCTCGACCGTTTCTCCACCGGCAGGCTGGTCGGCGAAAAAGGTGCCGCAGCGGTGGGTCACTGATCACCAATTCCCCTCAGGAGGATCGTTTCCATGATGCAGATCAGTTGCCCGTGGTGCGGGCCACGCAACTCCACGGAGTTCCACCATCACGGCCCCGTGAGAAGTAGGCCAAATGCTGAAACGGTCACGCGCAGCGAATGGCACCAGTACCTGTACTTTCGCGACAACCCCTGCGGCGTCGTGAAAGAAACGTGGTACCACTCCGCCGGCTGCCGTCAGTTCTTCACTATCCTGCGGGACACGTACACCAATAAGTCAGCGATGGACCAAGGAGACGTCCAATGACCTCTTCGAATCCCCGCAGCCAGCAGCCACGGCGCCTCGATACCCAACATGGGGAAGTGATAGACCGCTCACGGGAACTGACCTTCACTTGGAATGGCAGGACCTATACAGGGTTTGAGGGTGACTCCGTGGTTTCTGCGCTAGCCGCTTCCGGCGAGCGCATCTTCTCCCGCAGCTTTAAGTACCATCGGCCACGCGGCCTCATGACCGCAACCATGCACGATCCGGGATGCACCATGCAGGTCGACGACGAACCGAACGTTCGCGGTGCCCATCGGCTTCTGCAGCATGGCATGCAGGCCACCTCGCAGAACACTTGGCCGTCGCTACGATTCGACATCAAGGCGGTGAATCAGCTGGGTGGCCGCTTTCTGGCACCAGGGTTCTATTATAAAACGTTCATGAAACCGCAATTCATGTGGCCGGTGTACGAGCGCGTTCTACGCCAGTTCGTGCACGCGGGGAAAGTAAACCCTGAAATCACGGACGAGATCTACGAAAAGCGCTATGCCCATGCCGATGTGCTGGTTGTCGGTGGCGGGCTGGCCGGCATGACGGCGGCTTTGGCCGCTGCGGCCTCCGGAGCGCGGGTCATGCTGGTCGATGAGGAGCACCAGCTGGGCGGACACCTGCGTTGGACTGACCCAGATCACGCAGCAAAGCTAGCGACACAGGTTCTGGCGACCGAAAATATTCACGTTCTAACCGACTCCACCGTCGCGGCACGCTATGACGATAACTGGTGTGCCGTAGTTCAGCGTCAGCCCTCCCCCGGTATGCCCGAGACGCTGATCAAGACGCGGGCGAGAAGTCTAGTCGTCGCCGCAGGGCTGATTGAACGCCCCTATGTGTTTGCGGGGAATGACTTGCCCGGCGTCATGCTGTCCACCGCTGCCCGGCGGCTGATCAATCTCCATGCGGTGAAACCAGGGGAACGGGCTGTGGTTCTTACCGCTAATCCTGAGGGCGACACTGCCGTAGACGACCTGCGGCGTGTTGGTGTCGATGTGGAAGTGGTTGATGCCCGTGCAGGTGAGACCGTCGTGCGAGCCCACGGGCGCAGCGGTGTCCAAGGCGTTGAACTGTCCGACGGGCGGAAAATCGACGCTGACCTCCTCGTCACCGCCACCGGGTGGACGGCGCCCACTTCATTGCTGAACATGTCCGGAGATGTTCCGTACTATGTTCCGGACGCCGCGCGTTTCCTCCCCGGAGGCCAGTCCGGCGAAGGTGTATACAGCACCGGCGGGCTCGCCGGCGATGGCACAACCGAGCAGCTGCACGACCACGCCGAGGCCGTCGGTCAGCATGCAGCGCACCACGCGTTGAGTGCCCGTGCCAAACTCGCGGGCGCAGTCCCTACGGTACCCTCGACTGACGCTATCGACCCGAGACCGACGGGGGATCTTCCGGCCATTCCCGGTATGCCGGTGCCCAACCACCCTGAGCTCTTTCGCTCCATCACACATGGCATGGTTGATTTCTCGGAGGATGTCTCCTCACGCGATCTGTATTCAGCGGTCAACGAAGGCTATGATTCGGCTGAGCTGGCCAAACGCTTCACGACAGTGACCATGGGGCCAACCCAAGGCAAGATCGAGTTGGTCAATGCCATCGCGGTGATAGCTGACGCCACTGGCCGATCTATCGCCGAAACGGGAACGACGACGTGGCGGCCAATGTACGTCCCCGTGACACTTGGGGCCTTGGCCGGGAGGAACTACGACCCGGTACGCTATTCTCCCCTCCAGCCGTGGCACGAAGCGCACCAGGCGATGCCGCTCGTGGCGGGGCAATGGATCCGGCCGGAACACTACGGAGACCCGGAAGCTGAAGTCCGCGCGGTCCGCGAGAAGGTCGGCATCATTGACGTGACACCCATAGGAAAATTCGACCTTCGCGGACCGGACGTACCGAAGCTGCTCAACCAGCTGTACGTGAACAAGTGGTCAAAACTGGATATCGGGCGAGTACGTTACGGAGCGATGTGCTCGGACGATGGAGTGGTCCTCGACGACGGCGTTACCGGTCGCCTCGGTGAAAACCATTACTTGATGACCACCACGACTTCCGGTGCAGCCGGCATATGGGAGTGGATTGAAGAATGGCTCCAGACAGCGCATCCTGAGTGGCAGGTTCATGTCACTCCGGTCACCACGGCCTACACGAGCATCAATGTGGCAGGCCCCCTCTCTCGCCGACTGGTCTCTCGCCTGGTTGAGGGAATCGATATGTCCTCCGGGGAATTCGGCTACATGCGGCTAAAAACCGGCCGCGTGGCAGGCGTTGATGACTGCGTATTGTGGCGGATCGGCTTCACTGGCGAGCTCTCCTACGAATTGCATGTTCCTGCCGCCTACGGCCTCCATGTGTGGGAATCCCTTATAGCCGCAGGTGAGGACCTGGGGGTCAAGCCCTTCGGCGTGGAGGCGCAGCGCATCCTCCGATTGGAGAAGGGACATTTAATTGTCGGGCAGGACACTGACGGTCTAACTCGGGGTTACAGCGCTGGCCTGGATTGGGCTATCAAACTGGACAAGAAAGATTTCTCTGGAAAACCGGAGTTGCTCTGGCAACAGCAGACCGGTTCGGGCACACGCTTGGCATCCCTTCAACCATTGGACCCCGCCGTCGTGCCCGCCGAAGCCAGCCAAATCCTTCGACCTGACGGCGGCATCGCAGGCCGTGTTACGTCCAGCCGACACTCACCGATGCTGAACCGTTCGGTCTGCTTGGCTCAGGTGGAGCGTGCGCTGAGCGAGCCGGGTACCGTTGTCGATATCCGGCTTCCCGATGCCCGGATCATCAAGGCAACGGTGATGCAGCGTCTGGCCCACCTTGACCCCGAAAGTACCCGACTCGACAACGACACAACTCCCGATAGCCGCGTGCAGCACCCGGCACCGGTCGCCCGAGGTCCCATCCCGGTCAGCGGACCGACTGCAACCGTGGCTGACTGGGTCGTCGCGGTCCGGGAAATCAGCAACCCTCTCAAACTCCATGACTACTCAGCACTCGCGAAAATAGGAGTTCGTGCGTCCCCCACCGGCTCCATCGCCAGTGCTCTGAAGGCGGGTTTTGGACGGACACATCAAAGCGAGCAGGGAACACTAGTGGTCGGTTCCGGTCCTGGCGAGTGGATCGTGCTCAGCGAACCTGGGAATCGGGCTAAGACTCTCAAGGAGATGCAGCAGCTCACCAGACAGGCTGATGAACATGCTTCCACGGTGGATCTCACGCACGGCCGCGCACTCTTTTTGCTCACGGGAGAACATGCCGCCGACGTGCTGTCCAAGGTCTGTGCCATCGATCTCTCCGACGACCTCATCCCCGACGGTGCCGCATTCCGTAGTACCGTGGCCGGGGTTGTCACTGACCTGATTCGACACGACGACGACGCCCGCAGCTACCTTCTACACTGCGAGCGCTCCTCGGGCCTCTACCTCCATACCGCACTCCTCGACGCGGGGCGTGAGTATGAAATCGGTGATGGTGGTTACCCTTCCAAGGCAGGTGTATGAGAATGAGAACGCGGCAGTTGACGGCATGAGGAAGGGGCCTCAATCAGCAGTTGCGCTGGCTGAGGCCCCTTCTTGTCCGCTCCCCCGACTGGACTCGAACCAGTAACCCTTCGATTAACAGTCGAATGCTCTGCCAATTGAGCTACGGGGGAAAGCTGCCATCCGCCATCGGCGGTTTGACCTCCAACAGCATACTCAATACAGGCCGGAACTTGCCAATTGGAGGCCGGGCCTACTCCGCGCGAAGGGCCCGCCGCTGCATCTCCAGTTCCATCAGTTCACGGTTGATCTGCTGGAAGCTCTCGGGATCAGAAGCCGGATCCATCCGTTGCAACTGGCCCAGCTTGTCGGCCTTCAGGTGGGTGATCTGCAGGTCCTGCAGCTTGTTCAGGATGCCCCGGCAATACAGCCGCAGGGCGTCGTCGTTCTGCGCCGGCAGCGGGGTCACCGCAAGTTCCGAGACGAAGGTGCGCAGCTCCTCCGGGACTTCCTGGCGGATCGTCTCCACCCACTGCGACGGTGTGGCACCGGAAACGCCGGCCGCCCGGACGGCGTCGTGGATGGCCACGTGCACGGGCGCCAGGAAGCGGGCTTGCATGAATTGTTCCCACTGGTTGGCATCAAGGAGGCCGGGCTGCTGGATCGCCACTTCCAGTGCCTGGTGTTCCAAGCGGACCACCGGATCACGCAGGTCGGGGCGCGGAAAGGCCGGGGGCGCCGCATACTGGCCGGGTTCCCGAGCGTAGGCGGCTTCACCGCCGGCATCGGTGTCCCGGCCGTAGCCGTGCTGGGCAGCCTGCCCGTAGGCAGGCTGGCCCTGGCCGTTCTGTTGCCGGCGGGAAGCATATCCCGTACCCCACGCGTCCTCCCGACCCTGCGGACCGCCTTTGCCTCGCCGGTCCCGTGCAGACGGCTGCTGCGTGCCGCGGTTCGGTTCCTGCCCGCGGTCCTGCTGGGCCCGCTCGCGGCCTGCCGACCGGGCTTCGGATTCCTGTCCCCGTTTCGCGGCTCCGGCCACGGCCCGGGTGACATCGTCAATGTCCATGCCCAGCCAGCCGGCAAGTTCACGCGAGTAGCCCGGGCGCATGGCCGGGTCCCTGATCTCGGCAACCACCGGGGCGGCGGCCCGCAGGGCCTGGACCCTTCCTTCGACCGTGTCCAGGTTGAACTTCTTCAAGGTGGCCTTGATCGCGAACTCGAACAGCGGGCGGCGGGAGCTGATCAGCTCGCGCACCGCACCTTCGCCGTGGCTCAGGCGCAGGTCGCATGGGTCCGCGCCGCTCGGCTCGACTGCTACGTAGGTCTGGGCAACGAAGCGCTGGTCTTCCTCGAAGGCCCGCAGTGCGGCCTTTTGACCCGCCTCGTCACCGTCGAAGGTGAAGATCACTTCGCCCCCGGTCCCGTCATCGGAGAGCAGGCGCCGGGCAATCTTGATGTGGTCGGTGCCGAAGGAGGTGCCACAGGTCGCCACGGCCGTCCGGATGCCCGAAAGGTGGCAGGCCATCACGTCCGTATAGCCCTCCACGACCACCAGTTGGCGGCTGCGGGCGATGTCCCGTTTGGCCAGGTCGATTCCGTACAGGACCTGTGACTTCTTGTAGAGCACCGTCTCCGGCGTATTGAGGTACTTGGGCCCCTGGTCGTCCTCGAAGAGCTTGCGGGCACCAAACCCTATGGTGGCCCCCGTCAGGTCGCGGATGGGCCAAATCAGACGGCCGCGGAAGCGGTCATAGATCCGGTTGTTCCGGCCGTCGGATCCGTCCGATCCGCCGGAAAACATGCCGGTCATCCGCAGTTCGTCCTGGGTGAAGCCGCGGCCGGTCAGGTGCTTGAGCAGGCCGTCCCAGCCCTGCGGGGCATAGCCCACGGCGAACTGCTCTGCGGCAGCCTGGTCGAAGCCACGCCCGGAGAGGAAGTCCCGTGCCGTCGCGGCACCCGGGCCCTGGAGCTGCTCGCGGAAGAACTCCGCGGCAACCTTGTGTGCGTCCAGCAGCCGCTGCCGCTTGCCGACGTCTTCCCTGCGGGGGCCGGTGCCGCCGTCTTCGTACCGGAGCGTGTAGTTGATCCGGTGGGCGAGTTTCTCCACGGTCTCGGTGAACGTGGTGTGATCCATCTTCTGCACGAAGGAGATGACGTCGCCGCCCTCGCCGCAGCCGAAGCAATGGTACGTGCCCACCTGCGGACGGACGTGGAACGACGGCGATCGCTCGTCGTGGAAGGGACACAGGCCCTTGAAAGAACCGATGCCGGCCGACTTCAGCGTGACGTAGCCGTCGACGACTTCCTTGATGTCGGTACGCTGGCGGACTTCATCGATGTCTTCGCGTTTTATGAGTCCGGCCATAGTCCCATGGTATGCAGCCGCGCCAAATCGGCGGCCGAACCGCGTGCTGCCGGTGACGGTGGCGCCGCCGCAGCCGCCTGTGGAGGGAGGCTGCGGCGGCCCGCGCCCCTCACAGCAGGGTGCGGTGGGCCCCCATCAGGCGTTCGTGCAGCGCCAGGGCCGAGACATCGGTGAGCGAGGCGATCTGGTCAATGACCACGCGCAGGCGGCCGTCGTCGTCGTCCGCATCCCGCCAATCCGAGGCGAAGGGTTCCTCCAGGTGCTTCTCCCCCGTGGCGTGCAGCTCGCTGACCAGGTCGTGCAGGATCTCCTGCTGGTGTTCGTAGACCGGCTGGCGCAGGTCCGCGGTCATCACGAACGTGGTGGCCAGCCCCTTCATCACGGCGATCTCGGTGGCGGTCTCCTGCGGCACCACCAGCTCCGCTCCGTAGCGGGTCAGCTGCTGCGGGCCGTAGATGGAGCGGGTGGCTTCCATCGCGCTGGAACAGAAGCGGCCGATCAACTGGCTGGTCATGTCTTTCAGCGCGGCCATTGCCTTGCGGCTGCCGTCGGCCTCGCGCACCCACACGCCGGAGCGCTCCAGCCGGATGAGCGCCTCGTCCACTTCCCGGGCGTCGCTGTTGGGCAGGTACCACTGCTGGGTGTAGCCGATGACCCGGCTGCGGGTGTCGGCGCTGTCCAGCCACTTGAGCTGGATCCGTCCGGCCACGATGGCGTCTTCGACGTCGTGCACGGAGTAGGAGATGTCGTCGGCGAGGTCCATCACCTGGGCCTCCAGGCAGGAACGGCGCTCCGCGGCGCCTTCGCGCAGCCAGTTGAACACGGGAAGGTCGTCTTCGTAGGCGCCGAACTTGCTGGTGCGCTTGCCGTGGATGACCGGCGCGTCGTCGGCGGACCACGGGTACTTGCACGCCGCGTCCAGGCTGGCCCGGGTCAGGTTCAGTCCGGCTGGCGATCCGTCCGGGCGCAGGATCTTGGGCTCCAGCCGGGTCAGCAGCCGAAGCGTCTGGGCGTTGCCTTCGAAACCGCCGATGGCATGGGCGGCGGCGTTCAGCGCCGTCTCCCCGTTGTGTCCGAAGGGAGGATGGCCAAGGTCGTGGGACAGACAGGCGGCGTCCACCACGTCGGGGTCGCAGCCCAGGGTACGTCCCAGTTCGCGGCCCACCTGGGCCACTTCCAGGCTGTGGGTCAGCCGCGTCCGCACGAAGTCGTCCGTGTCCGGGGACACCACCTGCGTCTTGGCGCCCAGCCGGCGCAGCGCCGACGAGTGCAGTACCCGGGCCCGGTCGCGTTCGAACTGCGTCCGGTAGGTGCTCTTCGGCTCCTCCGTGTACCAGCGTTCCTGGTCGAAATCCGAGTATCCCGGCGTGGGCGGGGCCGGGCGCCCGGTGCGTACCTCAGCCACCGGAAACGTCCAATTCGGCGGCGGCAATCATGGCCTTGTGGTCGGCGTTCAGCTCCCGGCTGGACAGCCAGCCGTCGGGCAGCGCCGGGCGTTTGGGGGAACCGGCACGGCCCCGCGGGCCCTCGGCGTCCGCCCCCGGGTAGGGAGCGTCGGCATCCAGTTCGGCCAGCAGTTCACGCAGCACCTCGAGGGTGGGCACCTGTGCCAGCGCGGCACGCAGCTCCCCGCCCACCGAGTATCCCTTGAAGTACCAGGCCACGTGCTTGCGGATATCCCGCAGCGCCTTGCCCTCGTCCTCGAAGTAATCCACCAGCAGCTCGGCATGCCGGTAGAAGCTGTCCGCGACGTCCTTCAACCCTGGGCGGAAGCGCCTGTCGGTCCCTTCGAAGGCGGCCTGCAGGTCACCAAACAGCCATGGGCGGCCTTGGCATCCGCGGCCGACGACGACCCCGTCCACGCCCGTCTGTTCCACCATCCGCACCGCATCCTCGGCGCTCCAGATGTCGCCGTTGCCCAGCACCGGGATATCCGGCAGGGCTTCCCGCAGTTCGGCGATCGCGTTCCAGTCGGCCTTGCCGGAGTAGAACTGGCTGGCGGTACGGCCGTGCAGTGCCACGGCGGCAACCCCGGCGTCGCGGGCAATCTTGCCGGCCTCGATGAACGTCAGATGCTCGTCGTCGATCCCCTTGCGCATCTTGATGGTCAGCGGCACGTTGCCCTTGGCCGCCTCGCGCGTCGCGGCCTGGATGATCGCGGTAAACAGTTCGGTTTTCCAAGGCAGCGCCGAGCCGCCGCCGCGGCGGGTGACCTTCGGCACCGGGCAGCCAAAGTTCAGGTCGATGTGGTCGGCGCGGTCTTCCTCCACCAGCAGCCGGACGGCAGCACCGACGGTTTTGGGATCCACGCCGTAGAGCTGGACGGACCGCACGTCCTCGTCCTCGTCGTGCGAGATGATCCGCATGGATTCCCTGTTGCGCTCGACCAGCGCGCGGGACGTGACCATTTCCGCCACGTACAGGCCGCCGCCGTACTGGCGGCAGAGCCGGCGGAACGCCTTGTTGGTGATGCCGGCCATGGGTGCCAGCACCACCGGGGTGTCGACGGTTATCGGTCCGAGTTTGAGCGGCGGGAGCTCAAGCTTGGCGGCCGATTCGGGTGCAGCGGTAAGTGTCACCCGTCTATTCTCTCAAAACCCGGCAAATCCGTCCGCCGGCACCCGCGCCTGTGGACCGGCCCGGTCCGCTTCTCGCGGTTCGGTCCGCTTGATCGCGGTTCGTCCGCGCCGCCGGGGTACGTCCACGTCGACGTGACATCGGGCCCGCGCGCTGCCCTCAGCCGCGCAGGAGGCCGCCGAGGGCGCTGTCCATGAAGTGTTCCAGCAGGTCCTGCGGGTCGCGGTACACCTCTGCCGCACCGGCCCGGAGCAAGGTCTCCGCGGGGGTCCCGCCGCATTCGAGGCCGATGACCGGGATTCCGAGGTCTCCCGCCGCCTGGACATCCCACACAGCGTCTCCCACAAAAACGGTGTCTTCGGGCTGCAGGCCCGCCGCGTCCAGGGCCGCCTGCAGGATGTCCGGCGCCGGTTTGCTGTTCTCCGCGTCCGCGGAGCTGGTGGCGGCGGTGATGGACCCATCGGCGTCGATCACGCGGCGCAGCACTTCCAACTCCCTTTCCTCGGCGGAAGAGGCCAGCACGACGGCGAACCCCTCCGCGGCGGACCGGAGCACCAGCTCACGGGCACCGTCAAAGCGGCGCAGCGCCGGCCAAAAGGTGGAGAAGACGGTTCCGTGGGCGGCCTTGAGCTCCTCGTCCCGGGACTGGTCGCGGTCCTCGTCGAGCAGCTCTGCGATGAGCCTGCCGCCGCCCATTCCCACGCAACGGTGGATGTCCGCCATCGGGACATCGACTCCCGCCTGCCGGAAGGCCTGCCACCAAGCCAGCACGTGCAGGTAGTTCGAGTCCACCAGCGTCCCGTCCACGTCAAACAGCACGCCTTTCATAAGCACTCCTCCCGACGACGGCGATGGTTCAAGCGGCACCGGCCGACCCGGCGCAGCGCCAATGTGTGAAGTCTAGCCGCTGGGGTCGGCCGGCTTGCCGTGGCCGGCCGCAGCGGCCTCGCCGGGGTCCCGGACCCCGCCGTCGGCATCCGCCGCGGCGTCGGCAAGGAGGTGCCGGGGGCCGGACCGCTCCCTTGCCGCCACCGGCCCACGGATGCCGGTGGCCTTGACCACCAGCACCGCGATCAGCGTGGTGATCGGGATAGCCAGCACCAGGCCGATCGAACCGACCAGGGTGCGCACTATCTCCTCGGCCAGTTCCCCGCTCGTCAGGGTGGCGAGCAGCGGCCGGTCGTGGAGCGACACCAGGATCAGCACCGGAAGGGAGGCACCGGCGTAGGCAAAGGCAATGGTGTAGACGGTGGAGGCGATGTGGTCCCGTCCCACACGCATCGCCCCGGAGAACAGGCGCTTGGCAGAGGCACCGGGAGCCAGTTCGTACATCTCCCACACCGCCGAGGACTGGGTGATGGTGACATCGTTGAGCACGCCCAGGCCGGAGATGATCAGCCCGCACAAAATCAACCCCGAGACGGAGAGGCTTCCGCCCATGTTGATCAGCTGGTAGGTGTAGTCGTCATCCACCCCGGTCAGGTACGCGGCATCGGTGGCCCAGGCCGCCAGCAGGGCGGTCACGCCCAGGCCGAACAGGGTGCCCAGCAAAGCGGTGGACGTGCGCGCGGAAAAGCCGTGCGCAAAGTAGAGCACCCCGACCATGATGACCACCGAGCCGATCAGCGCCAGCAGCAGCGGCGGCTTGCCTTCCATGAGGCCCGGCAGGATGAACTGCGCCAGGACCAGGAAACCGCCCGCCAGGCCCAGCATCGCGCGGAAGCCCCGCCAGCGGGCCACGGCCACCACTACCAGGGCGTAGAGCACGGCCAGCAGCACCATGGGGACGCTGCGCACGAAGTCCACGAAGACGTAGGCCCCCTCCTGCCCGCCCATCACGCCCGAAAGATTCAGGTAGCGGATGGTGTCGCCGGCCTCGACGCCGCGCGACGCCGCGATCTCCGGGGTGATCTCCACGGGCAGCGGCGAGCCGCCGGCGTCGGGCTGGGTATAGGCGACCAGGCACTCTTGGGCTTCCATGCCGGCGTCCACCGCGGCCTGCGAGGTGGGGCAATCTTCGAGCTCCACCCTCTGCACGGTGCCGACGTCGAAGGTCACCCCCGGTGCCGCGGCATAGGGATCGGGGACCTCGGCTCCGGTTCCGGCTCCGGAGGGCCAGAGCAGGATCATGCCCACCAGGGTCAGGACGGTGACCGGCAGCAGGATGGCCGCCAGGAGCAGGTTGGCCCGGCGCCGGGCGGCCAGGGCGGCGGCGCCGGGGTTGGAGGTCCCGTGGGAGTGGCTGTGCCCCATCTGTCAGTCGCTGACGATGGAGGTTTCCGGACCCAACTGGCGCGCGAGGCCGGCGTCGAGCAGCGGCTGCAGCACGGCCACCACCGCGGTCATCGAGTCATCCACCTCCAGCTGCACCGGGTACTGCGCTACCAGCATGGCCAGCAGCGCCCGCACCGCAGCCTCGGCGTCTTCGGCCGGCAGCGCCGTGTCGTATCCCAGCAGCACGTCCGCCGGGGCGTCCGTACGCTCGTGCGTGTAGCTGACGGCGAAAGCCTGGATGGTGCCGCCGTCGGACTTGGGCGCGCTGCGCAGCACCACCGCTCCGCCGGCCCCCGCGCTCTCGCTCAGCAGCATCTGCTGGGCACGTCCCACGGTCATGTCCGCCCGGTCCCACACGTGGACGGAGTTGTAGAAGTCTGCCACGGCCCGGGTCAGTTCCACCGACCCGGTGGCTGCCTCCTCCAGTTGCGGACCGGTTTCCCCGAGGTCGGGCAACGGCAGCGCCCCGGGCGAGACCAGCACCACGCGCGAGCTCTGGATCTGGGTCAGGCCCGATGCCCGGGCGAAGGCGGCGCCGGAGGTGTCCGGCTCCACCTTGGCCCGCAGCTTCCGCACGCCCGACGGCGCGTGCTCGGCCTCCGCGCGGAGCCTGGCCAGCAGGTCACGCGCGACGCCGGCGCCGCGGTGGTCGCGGGCAACCTCGACGTACACCCACAGCCGGTCCGGATGCAGGCTGGTCTCGTACACGGCACCGGCGGCAACGGCTATCCCCTGGTCCTCGGCCACGATGCACCGCGACCACGGCTGGTCGGCGGACGGGCGGAGCATGGCCCGAAAATGACCGGCCTGGCCGGTTTCCGGGTCGCCCCAGATCTCCAGCAAGGCCAGGTCATCGTCCTCGCGCCAGTCGCGGTAGGTCAGCTGGGCCATGGTTCTCCTTTGTGGGTGCGCTGCCCTGATCGGGCGGACGGTTGCCGAAGCTGCTACGGACGGCCTGCCCGTAGCTGGTTCAGGCTCCGATCAGGCGGGCTGCGAGATATCCTTCGACCTTGTCCAGGGAGACCCGTTCCTGGGCCATCGAGTCGCGTTCACGGATGGTCACCGCCTGGTCCTCGAGGGTGTCGAAATCCACCGTGATGCAGAACGGCGTGCCGATCTCATCCTGGCGGCGGTAGCGGCGGCCGATGGCACCGGCGTCATCGAAGTCGATGTTCCAGTTCTTGCGCAGCGCCTCCCCCAGTTCCTTGGCCTTGGGCGAGAGGTCCTCGTTGCGGGACAGCGGCAGCACGGCGGCCTTGACCGGGGCCAGCCGCGGGTCCAGCCGCAGCACGGTGCGCTTGTCCACGCCGCCCTTGGCGTTCGGTGCCTCGTCTTCGGTGTAGGCATCCACCAAAAAGGCCATGAAGGACCGTGTCAGCCCGGCGGCAGGCTCGATCACGTACGGGGTGTAGCGCTCGTTGGTGGCCTGGTTGAAGTAGCTCAGGTCGGTGCCGGAGTGCTTGGTGTGGGTGGACAGGTCAAAGTCCGTCCGGTTGGCGATGCCTTCCAGCTCGCCCCATTCCGAGCCCTGGAAACCGAAGCGGTATTCGACGTCGGTGGTGCCCTTGGAGTAATGGCTCAGCTTCTCCAGCGGGTGCTCGAAGAGGCGCAGGTTGTCGCGCTTGATCCCCAGGTCCACGTACCACTGCAGCCGGGCGTCGATCCAGTACCGGTGCCACTCCTCGTCGGTCCCGGGCTCCACGAAGAACTCCATCTCCATCTGCTCGAACTCGCGGGTGCGGAAGATGAAGTTGCCCGGGGTGATCTCGTTGCGGAAGCTCTTGCCGATCTGGCCGATGCCGAAGGGCGGCTTCTTCCGCGACGTGGTCAGGACGTTGTTGAAGTTCACGAAGATGCCCTGCGCGGTCTCCGGGCGCAGGTAGTGCATGCCTTCTTCATGGGCGACCGGGCCCAGGAAGGTCTTGAGCAGGCCGGAGAATTCCTGGGGTTCGGTCCACTCGCCCTTGGTGCCGCAGTTGACGCAGGCGATGTCCTTCAGCCCGTTTTCCGGGGCGCGGCCCTTTTTCTCCTCGTACTCTTCTTCGAGGTGGTCGGCGCGGTAGCGCTTGTGGCAGTTGAGGCACTCCACCAGCGGGTCGGAAAAGACGTCCACGTGGCCGGAGGCTTCCCAGACCTGGCGCGGCAGGATGACCGACGAATCCAGTCCGACCACGTCGTCGCGGCCGCGGACCATCGTCTGCCACCACTGGCGCTTGATGTTTTCCTTCAGCTCGACGCCGAGCGGCCCGTAGTCCCATGCGGAGCGGGATCCACCGTAAATCTCACCAGCCTGGAACACGAAGCCGCGGCGCTTGGCCAGCGAAGTGATCGAATCGAGGGCTGATTTGGCTGCTGCCATGAGGTGGTTCTCCGTATCTCTCCAGGGCCGCTGGGTGCGGTCCGAGGGTTGTCATGGCACAGATCCGTCCGGCGGCTGCAGGCACGGATCGGCGCATAGCGAAGCTACAACGTTAGCCTACCGAAAACGGGAACCCGAACCCGAACGGCGCGGGCGCATCCGGCTCCCGCGTCGGCGGCCAAGGGCCGTGAAGCGGCGCGTGCCGCATCGGACGCCGCATGCCCCGCGGCATCGGGCATGATGGTTCCATGGCTTCCGACGAAATGTATGACGTGCCGATCCGCGACGAGATGATCCGGCTGGGCCAGCTGCTGAAGCTGGCCAACCTGGCCGACGACGGGATCCAGGCCAAGGAATTCGTCGAGAACGGGCTGGTCCAGGTGAACGGCGAGATCGAAACCCGCCGCGGCCGGCAGCTGCACGCCGGGGATACCGTCAGCTGCAACGGGCAAACGGTGCGCGTCAGCCGCAGCTGAGCGGCGCGGCCGCTTGCTCCTGCGCTTGCGGTACCTTTACTTCGCCTTAAGCACCTTGTAGGTCAGGAACTCCTTCACGTGTGCCAGTTCCTGGGCGTTGATGCCGTGTCCGATGCCGGCATAGAGGACCTTGGTCAGGTCCACATGCTCGTTCGCCCAGGCGTGGGTGAACTCGATCTTGTCCTGGGTAATGACCTGGTCTGCCTGGTCCCGGCCCCAGAAGAGCGGGGGCTTGATCGCCTTGACCGCATCGTCGCGGAAGAAATCGTTACCCGCGGCAGGCACGGCGAATCCGGACAGGCCGACCACCGCGGCAATCTCCTCCGGGCGGTGGCGCAGCACCGAGGTGGCCACCGCCATGCCCATGGAAAAGCCCAGCACGGAGACGCTGCTGTGCTGATCCTTGACTCCATCCAGCCAGGACACCACGTCGCTGACGGCCTTCGTGACCTTGTCCACGGAAAAGTCCGGCTCGTGCATGAGCGGGAACCAGGTGAAGCCAGGTCCCATCGCCACCGGTGCGCGCACGGCCGCCACGGTGAATTCCTCGGGCAGCCCGGGCACCAGACCCATCAGGTCCTGCTCGTGGGATCCGTAGCCATGGAAGAGCACGAGCAGTGGCGTCCCCGCCCGTTCCTGTTCTGATTTGGACCAGGCAACCACGGGCTGATAAGCAGTTTCAGTCATGCGGTCCATGATCGCACAGAAAGCCCATTGCTTGAAACTTAAAGCTTCTTCGGGTGCCGGATCTCCCGGGCTTCGGGCACCGAACCGGTGCCCGCCCGCCCCCGCCGGCCTACCCGGCCTACCCGGCCTTGCCGCTCCGTTCGATGTGCGCCGTCAGCTCGGCGACGAACCGCGCCGGATACTCCACATGCGGCGAATGTCCGCAGTCTTCCAGCAACACTTCGGTAAAGCGCCCGCCGTTGGCCGCATACTTTTCCAGCACCGCCCGGGTCTGCGAGACCATCGGCTGCAGCGGGGCCGCCTCCTCCCCCGGCCAGCCCGGCACCACGCCGGCGCTGCCGAGGAAGTTCAGGTCGAAGAAGGAAGCATCGGAGACGATCGCGTCGCTGTCGCCGTGGATCCAGAGGATGTCCGGCTTGTCCGCCAGTTCGACAATGCCGCTGGTGTTGAAGACCCCCGGTGCCATCGTGTTCAGCACCCCCCTGCGCCCGGGAGCGAAGCCGGGCCAGTTCGACGAGGGGACGGAATCACCCGGATAGTTGTCGGGTCCCGTCTTGGTGCTGAGCATCGATTCGACCCAGATCCGTTCGTGGGGCGATACGAATCCGGCGTGCACATAGGTCGAGCGGTACACCGACAGCGGCGAGGCAGCCGCGTCGCCGCTGGTGTCGCCGGCTTCCAGCCGCGCCACGAAGTCGGGGTTGGCGCCCCCGCCGCCGGTGCCGGCGTCGTCCTCGGTGAGCCTCCGCCCCTCCGGTCCCGCCGTCCCGCCGAAACCGTACGGCGAGACCGGAGCCTGCAGCGTGAGGCTGCGGACCGGATGCTCCAGGGCGTATTGCATCACCACGCCGCCGCCCATGCTCCAACCGGCCAGGTGCACGGGTGCCAGTTGCAGGGTTT
The DNA here is from genome assembly GCF_059090885.1 of Arthrobacter sp. Y3223065. Classification (NCBI taxonomy): domain Bacteria; kingdom Bacillati; phylum Actinomycetota; class Actinomycetes; order Micrococcales; family Micrococcaceae; genus Arthrobacter; species Arthrobacter sp. Y3223065. Next base: position 153,396 of record NZ_JBNHGC010000004.1, read on the forward strand.
CCAGTGTGGCGTGGAGGTCGTCGGAGAAGTCCCGCAGCCCGCGGCCGGCGTCCACCGGCGCTGTGTCAGTCTGGCCGAAACCCCGCAGGTCCACCGCGAGCACGCGGTAGCCTGCCGGCAACGCCTGCATGGTCTCCTGCCAGAACAGCGAGGAGGAAACATTCCCATGCACCAGGACCACCGGGATGCCGTCGGGCCGGTCTCCGTCGCGCTCGAGGATGTTCACCGTCAGACGCTCCGTCGGCACCCGCCGCGCCACGATTCCCGCCAGTAATTCCATCTCAGCTCCTCGAGGTCGAGGCGGCCGCCGTTGGCCGCTTCAAGCACACAGTAGCCGGGAATTCCCCCGCTGACCATGACTTTCTGAAAGGTGATTCAGGTTCTGGGTTTGCGTCCCTGTGCATCCGCCGCGGCTTCTTGGGAGAATGTACCTGTGAGTAACTTGTCACTTCCTGAAGCACAAGCGTCCATCGCCGCGGCCCGCCACCCCTGGAGCCGTTACGTTGCCCTTGGTGATTCCTTCACTGAAGGGATCGGTGATCCGGACCCCGGGAGCCCGGGCGGACACCGCGGATGGGCCGACCGCGTGGCCGAGGAACTCGCCCGCGGCCACCACGACTTCGCCTACGCCAACCTCGCGATCCGCGGCCGCCTGCTGCAGCAGATCATCGATGAACAGGTCGAACCGGCCCTGGCCCTGCAGCCGGACCTTATTTCGATCTGCGCGGGCGGCAATGATGTGATCCGGCCCGGCGGCGACCCGGACGCCCTCGCCGAGAAGTTCGATCGCGCCGTCACCCGGTTGGCAGCGTCGGGAGCCACTATCGTCCTGTTTACCGCGCCCGACATCGGCGATACGCCCGTGATCGGCAGTGTCCGCGGCAAGGCCGCCATCTACAACGAGAACCTGCGCACGGTGGCGGCCCGCCATAATGCCGTCGTGGCCGACATGTGGGCGCTGCGCCAGCTGAAGGCACCGCAAATGTGGGCACCTGACCGGCTGCATTTCTCCCCGCTGGGGCACCACACCATCGCCGCCATGGTCCTGGACGCCCTCAACGTGGAGCATTCGCTGCAGCCCGAGACGCCCAAACCGCTGCCTACCAAGGGCTGGCGCACCGCCCGTACCGAAGACCTGGAGTGGGCCCGCCAGCATTTGGTCCCGTGGGTGCTGCGCCGGGTCCGGCAGCAATCCTCGGGCGACGGGATCCTGCCCAAACGTCCGACTGCCGGCCCCTTCTTCGGCCCGGGCATGCCTCCCGGCGCGGCAGGGTAGCGGGAGCAGCGGTGCAGCAGCCGAGTGCCCAGGAAGTCCGCCGTCACCGGCTGCGGGCACAGCGGCTGTGGGACAGTCCCGGGGACGACGCCGTCGCCGCCTTGCGCTGGCTGCTCGCCTTCCAGTCCCAGGAATATGCCTACGCCCGCTGGTCGCTGGCCCAGCGCTGCGGCGGGGCGGCCCGGGACAACGCCGCGGGCGTGGACGCGGCCATCGCCGACGGCCGCATTCTGCGCACGCATGTGCTGCGGCCCACCTGGCACTTCGTGTCCGCCGAGGACCTGCGCTGGCTGATGCTGCTCTCCGGCCCCCGCCTCAAGGCGGGGAACAAGGGCCGGGACCGGCAGCTGGGCCTGGACGAGGCGACGGTGGCGCGCAGCAACGAGGTGCTGGCCGCGGCCGTCGCCGGTGGCCGGCACCTCACCCGGGACGAGCTCGCGGCCCGGCTCGCCGATGCGGCGCTGCTCAAGGACGACGGCGCGAGGCTGAACGGCGCGACGCTGCGCGGACAGCGGCTGGGGCATCTGGTGTTCCATGCGGAAATGGATCGGGTGCTGGTGAGCGGGGCTCCGCGGACGGCCGGTTCGGGCGCCGTGCAGCAGACGTACGCGGCCTTCGACGAGCGGGTGCCGCCGCTGGCCGGGGACTTCGACCGCGACGCCGCGCTGGCGCAACTGACCGGGCGTTACTTCGCCAGCCGCGGACCGGCGACCTTGAAGGACTGCTCCGACTGGTCCAAACTGCCCCAGGCGGACCTGAAGCGCGGCCTCGAAGCCGGCGGTCGGGAGGGACTGGAGCGGACCGAAACCGAGGGCGAACAACTCTGGTACTCCCCCGCCGCCGGCGGGACGATCGGCGGCGCTGCTGCCGCGGGCGACGGACACCCGCGGGCGGACCTGATCCAGTGTTACGACGAATATGTCATGGGCTATTCCAAGACCCGCGGCTATCTGGGCGGCAGCGCCCCGGCGGCGTTGGGCAGCGACGTGCCGCTGCACGTGCTGCTGCTGGACGGGCGGATGGCCGGCAACTGGAGACACGTCCTCCGGCCCGGCTCGGCCGACCTGCGGCTCAAACCGCTGCGGGTCTTCACCGAGCCGGAGCGGCAGGCCGTGGACGCCGCCGTGCAACGCTACTCGGCCTTTCTGCGGCGGCCGGTCACGCAGGTCTTGGCCTGACCCGCTCTTGTCAGGCGCCCGTTACGCTGCGGAAGCGGAGGGTCAACAACTGGAACGGCCGAAGCTCGAACGCGGTTACGCGCTCCGCAGGCTGCTCCAGCCGCAGACCGTCCATGTCCAGCTCCAGCAAATCGGTGGCCGTTACCCGCGCGTAGTCAAAGCCGGCGCTGACCGTGGCCTTCGCACGGCTGCCGAAGGCCTCGTAGCAGCGCAGGATCACGTCGCCGCTGCGGTCTTCGGCCAGCTTGACCGCTTCGATGACTACTGCCCGATTGTCCACGGTAAACAGGGGTTCCACCGGGCCAGCGCCGACTCCGTGCATGTGGCGCAGAGGCAGGTTCAGCCGGTAGCCCGCCTCCACGGCCTCCGGGATACCGGCACCGATCACCAACGCCGTCCGGAAGGTGTGCCCGCCTTGGTCGGCCTGCGGATCAGGGTACAGCGGCGCCCGCAGCAGCGACTGCCGCACCACGGTGGCGGGCGAAGCGGTCGGATCGGTCCGCCGGATGTCGTGCCCGTACGTGCAGTCGTTGGCGACGGCGACCCCGAAGCCGGACTCGCCCACATGCACCCAGCGGTGCGCGCAGGTTTCGAACCGCGCTGCGTCCCAGGACGTATTGCTGTGCGTGGGCCGGAAGACGTGGCCGAACTGGATCTCCGACGCTGCCCGCTCTGCGTGGAGGTCGAGCGGGAAGGCCAGCTTCAGCAGTTTCTGGCGCTCGTGCCAATCGACCGTCGTCTCGATCTCCAGCGAGCGGGAGCCGGCGGCCAGCGAGACCGTCTGCTCAACCAGCGAGGCGCCAAACCGGCGGCTGACCCGGAGCCCGGCGACCGGCACACGGTCCGAAGGCGTGCCTGAAGGAGTCGCAGCGGAGTCACCTGGCTCCGGAAGGGCGGCGTCGGAGCCCACCGTGCTGGAAAACACCTCGATGGCATGGACATCCCGCAGCTCCCGGCCAACGGACTTGTAGTGCTCCTCCAGGTCCCAGGCATCCCACATGGTTGGGGCGTCGCGGAAGAGCTGCAGGACATTCGCCTGCATGCCGGTGGGAATGACTTCCCGCCCGGTGTCCAGATCCAAGAGCGAGGAAATCAGCCCCTCGGAGTCGATCACCACCCGGAGCAGGTCGTTGGCCAGCAGCCAGCCGTCGCCGCTGGGCTCAACGCCGACCCTTAACGAGGCGCCCGGGCCGGGCTGCGGCGCCGCGCCGATGGCACCCATCGCGGACACGCCGTCCACCGGATACGGGCCGGCGTTGGCCACGGTGCTCCCGGTGCCCCGGCCGAGGAGGGCGCGCAGCGAGCCATCGATCATGCCAGCCAGTTCCGCCGCCAACAGTGCGTAGTTGGCCTCGGCTTCGCGGTGCACCCAGGCGATCGAGGATCCCGGCAGGATGTCGTGGAACTGCTGCAGCAGCACGGTCTGCCAGGCCCGCTCCAGCGCATCGTACGGATAGGGCGCGGCGCCGCGCACCGCCGCCGTCGCTGCCCAGAGCTCGGCCTCGCGCAGCAGATGCTCGCTGCGGCGGTTGCCCCGCTTGGTGCGCGCCTGCGAGGTGTACGTGCCGCGGTGGTATTCCAAATACAGCTCCCCGGACCACACCGGCGGCCTGGCATATTCTTCCTCGGCGGCCCGGAAAAACTGCTCCGGGCTGGAGAGCTGCACCCGCGGCGAGCCTTCCAGATCGGCGGTGCGGTGCGCGGCGGCGAGCATCTCGCGCGTCGGTCCGCCGCCGCCGTCGCCGTAGCCGAAGGGCAGCAGCGATGTGTTTGCCGCTCCCTTCTCCGCGAAGCGCCGTTCCGCCCGGGCAAGCTCGGCCGCGGTCAGCTCGGCGTTGTAGGTATCCGCCGGTGGGAAGTGCGTGAAGATGCGGGTGCCGTCGATGCCCTCCCACCAAAAAGTGTGGTGGGGAAAGGTGTTGGTTTCGTTCCAGGAGAGTTTTTGGGTCAGGAACCAGCGGGATCCGGCAGCGCGGGCAATCTGCGGCATCGCGGCGGAATAGCCGAAGGAGTCCGGTAGCCAGACTTCCTGCGGATTGACGCCGAACTCGGCCAGGAAGAATTTCTTTCCGGCAATGAACTGGCGGGCCAGCGCCTCGCCGCCAGGCATATTCGTGTCCGATTCGACCCACATCCCGCCGACCGGGACGAAGCGGCCGGCCCTGACTTGCTCCGCCACCCGTGCGAACAGGTCGGGGTACGACTCCTTCAGCCAGGCGTACTGCTGCGCGGAGGAGGCGGCGAAGACAAATTCCGGGTCCGACTCCAGCAGTGCCAGGACGTTCGCGAAGGTTCGGGCGACCTTGCGCTTGGTCTCCCGGACGGGCCAGAGCCAGGCGGTGTCAATGTGGGCGTGGCCCACTGCGTGGATCCGGTGCGCGCTGCCGGCCGCCGGGGCAGCGAGCACAGGCTCCAGCACGGCCCGGCCGGCCGCCGCTGTGCCGGCGACGTCCACTGGGTTTAGCGCGTTCAGCGCGTGCTCCAGCGCGCGCAGGATCCGGGCACGGCGCGGCTGCCCCGGGTCAAGCTGGAGCATGAGCTGCTCCAGCACCGTGAAGTCCTGCAGCAGCTCCCATGCGGCCACATCGCACAGCGCGATGTCGGCACGGTGGAAGGTGTAGCACGGACTGCGCCCGGACGTGGCGGGGTCCCCGAACGGCGTGGGCCGGAAGGTGAAGCCGTCGATCATGTCCGGGTTGGCCGCCGCCTCCACGAAGAACTCGACGCCGCCGCCGGACGTGACGTCCAGCGGAACGTAGGCGTTCCGCGGCTCGATGGCCTTGATGATCCGTCCCTGCGGAGTGTAGATCAGCCCTTCGGCCTGGAAGCCCGGGATGCCGGGCGTGAACCCCGGGTCCAGGAGCAGTTCCGGCCGGTGGCCGGCGTCCACGGCCCACTCCGCGGGGATCTGTCCAGTGATCCGAAACCAGGTCGTGGACCAGGCCGACCCCCACATGCTGCCCGCCGCGAAGTCCGTAAAGGTTTCCGCAGCCGCCTCCGCGAAGGGGACCGGCTCGCCGGGACCCTGCCAGGCCTGGAGCCGGACTGGCACCGCCGCGGCGTAAACGGCCGGTTGCAGCCGTTCGACAATGAACCGGCGGATCCGCGCCTGGACCTGCGCCCCGTCGTCGTGCATGGCACCGTCCTTTCGGTCAGAGCGGTTGTTCAACCCTTGACGGCGCCGGCCATGGCAAAAGAACCGCCGATCCCGCGTGACACCAGGACGTAGAGCAGCACCACCGGCACCGAGTACAGCACCGAGAACGCCGCCAGTTGCCCATAGGCTATGGCACCATGCTGGCCGAAGAAGCTGAAGATGCTCACCGCTGCGGGCTGCTTGGCGGAAGAGAGCAGCAGGATGAAGGGAACAAAGAAGTTCCCCCACGCTTGGATGAAGACGAAGATGAAAACCACCGCCAGCCCCGGGCGCATGAGCGGAACCACGATCCTGGCGAGGGCGTTCATCGCCGAGGCACCGTCCACCCAGGCCGCTTCTTCCAGGCTGACCGGGACCGAATCCATGAAATTCTTCGTCATCCAGATCGCCATCGGCAGTGATGATGCAGCCATGAAGAACGTGGTGGCCGCCAGCGAGTCCAGGAAGTTCAATTGCACGAACAGGCTGTAGACCGGAACCATGATCGCCGTGACCGGCAGGCAGGTTCCGAAGAGCACGACGTACAGGAACGGCTTGTTGAACCGCATCTGGTAGCGCGAGAGCGGGTAAGCGGCCAGCACGGCCGCCAGGACTGTGACCACGGCCGTACCGCCGGCAAGCATGAAGCTGTTGAGCAGCGGAACGAAGGTCAGGTCTGCGGTAAGCACCGCGGCGTAATTGGCAATCGAGAAAGCGGACGGAAGCTGGGTCTGGTAACTGGCCTGCGCATCGAGCGAGGCCAGGAGCAGCCAGCTCAACGGCAGCAGGAAGCAGGCGGCGACGACCAGCAGCGAGATGTTCGCCAGCACGGCAACGGTAGTTCCCCGGCCGGAGGCCACGGACAACGGTCCGGAGCGATTCATCTGCTCAGCCCTTCCTTTCGCGCAGCGCGCGGATGTAGATGACGGAGAAGACCGCCCCGATCAACAGCATGACGACGGCGATGGCGGTCCCGTAGCCCACGTCGCTGTAGCGGAAGGCCTCTTCGTAGGCCATCAGCGGCAGCGTGGTGCTGGCTCCTGCCGGACCGCCCGCGGTCATCACGTAGATGAGCGTGAAAACCGACAGCGTCTGCAAGGTGATGAGCATCAGGTTGGTGGCAATGCTGCGCCGGATCATCGGCAGCGTGATGTACCACAACCGCTTCGACCCGCCGGCGCCGTCGATCATCGCCGCTTCCGTGATTTCCTCCGGCACATCGTTGAGCGCCGCCTGATACACCATCATGGAAAACGCCGTTCCCCGCCAGATATTGGCCAGGATCACTGCCAGCATCGGAAACGTAAACAGCCAGTCGGTGGCATCGAGGCCGAAGACGGCCGAGAGTTGGTTCAATGTTCCGTCCCGGTTGAAAAAGGCATAGGCGACGAAGCCGGCCACGATTTCCGGCAGCACCCAGGCCGCGACCACGCAGACACCCACGACTGCGGAAACCGCCTTGCTTGCTTTCGTCATCAGCAACGCGATCGCCAGGCCCAGCAGGTTCTGCCCGATCACGGCCGAGACAAGCACGAAAATGACGGTCAGCCAGACCGACTGCAGGAAGTCGGGGTCGCTGAGCAGCTCCGTATAATTTTCCAACCCGACCCACTGCGGGTCCTTGGCCGCGACGCCGGTCAGCGAAGCATTGGTCAAGGATCCATAGAAGGACCAGAGGATCGGTCCGGCCAGGAACACGCCCAGCAATGCCACGGCCGGGCCAAGCGGCAGCAGCCGCAGGGCAGTCCTCCCCGGCGTACGGCGAGGGCGGCGCAGCTCAGTGCCACGCTGCCTTGCAGCGGCGCGGGCCACCACATCGGCGGTCAAGGCTGCTACTTCTGTACTACGTTTTCTTCGCCGACAAGGTCGGTGACGGCGGCGTCGTAGTCGGCCGCGGCCTCCTCAGGTGTCTTCTTCCCCATCATCACCGCTTCGGTGGCTTCCTGGACAGCGGTTGATATCTGCGGATAGTCCGCCGTGGCGGGCCGGTAGTGCGTCACCGAGACCAGTTCCGAGACCTCGCCCACAAACGGGTTGGCGTCCAGGTAGGCGGGGTCCTCGGCGACATCGGTACGCACTGCGATCTGGGAATTGGCCACGGTGTACTCCAGCGAGTTCTCCTGGCTCATCACCTCCGTCAGGAACTCAAACGCGAGATCCGGATTCGCCGAATTGGCCCCGACCGCGAGCGTCCAACCGCCGGACATACTGACCGCGCCCGGCTCCTGGCCGTTCTGAGTCGGGAACGGGGCCACGCCCATCACCTCGGTATATTCGGGCCAGTCCACCAGACCTCCCTCTTGCCAGAACGACGGCGAGTAGGAACCTTCCACGGTTCCGCCGAGTTTGTCCTCGGGGAAAAGCTGCCCGAAGACCATTTGCCACACGTTTGGATCCAGCGCCTCGGCCGGGGTTACTGCGAGTTCTTCCTGATAAAGAGTCTCCAGGAAGGCCAGGGAGTCGACGAAGCCTTGAGAGCCCACCACCCACTTGCCCTCATCGGCGTCGTAGAGCGTGTCGCCGGTGCCATAGAGCAGTTCATAGAAGCTCTGCATGACGGTACCTTCGCCGGTGCCCGTGCCGGCGTACATATTGAACGGAACCACCTCCGGTTGGGAGGATTTGATGGCCCGGGCAGCCTCCAGAATGGCGTTCCAGTCCTTGGGTGCCCAGGGGACGTCGACGCCGGCTGCTTCCAAGACGTTCTTGTTGTACCAGATGGCGCGTGTATCGGTGCCCAGTGGCACTGCATAGATACTGCCGTCGTCTGCACGCCCGGCTTCCTTGGCCCCTTCGTTAAAGTTCGCCCAGTCGTCCCACTCGGCCAGATAAGGATCCAGGTTCAACAGGTAGCCGGCGTCTACATCCGAACGGATCTTGAAAGTGTCCTCATAGAAGACGTCCGGGGCGGTGTCCGGGGAGCGCTGGGACAGGGCGAGCTTAGTGGCGTAATCTTCGTCGCTGCCAGTAATGGGCTCCAAATTGACCGTCACGCCTTCGTGGGCGGCCTCAAAGTCTGTTTTCGCCTTCTTCATCAAGCCGTCCATCGTGGCGTTGGCTTCGGTCGTCTGGTAGACGATCCGCAATGCGGCGGCGCCTTGGTCCGTTCCGCCCTCGCCGCCGCCGCCCCCACCGGCGCAGCCAGCCAGTGCCAGAGTGCCTATCGCCAGCAGGGACACTTTCACAGTGGAGTCGCGCAGCATAGTTCCCCCTTGTAGTGGAGGCTTCCGGGCCAGACGTCGGATGGCGCGGCCGCGGGCCTATCGGCATGCTACCGACGGGCTCCATCGAATGGATTTATTCGTACCAACCGTGATCAAACTGCAATGGTCACTCGTTCAGCAACCGGTCTCCGCCCTCGACGGAGCCAGCGCTGTTGCCGTTGGCGACGTCAGCCCTGCGTGAAGAACGCCTCGGTGAGGGCCTCGTGCAGCTGGTGGATATCGGTGAGGAAACCGTCGTGGCCCAGCGGCGTTTCGATGGTGTGGACCTTGACTGCCCCGGGCAGCGCCTCGGCCAGCTGCCGCGACTGTTCCGGGAAGTACAGGCGATCGGAATCCACCGCGGCGACGAAGAACTGCGTGTCGGTGAGGCCGCCCAGCGACTGCTCCAGCGAGCCCCGGCCCCGGGCGACGTCGTGGCTGATGAGGGCCTCGGTGAGCAGGATGTAGCTGTTGGCGTCAAAGCGCGCGACGAGCTTGTCCGCCTGGTAGTCGAGGTAGCTTTCCACTGCATAGCGGCCGCGGGCGGACGGCGTGATGCCGCCGTACGGCTGCTCCTCCGCCTGTGGCTTGCGGCCGAACCTGTACTCCAGCTCCGGCTCTGAGCGGTAGTTGATGTGTGCGATGCGCCGGGCAATGCCGAGCCCGGCCTCGGGAGCGGGACCATCGTAATAGTCGCCGCCGGCGAAGTGCGGGTCCAGCCGGATGGCCGCGACCTGCGCCTGCGCGAAGGCAATCTGCTCGGCGGTGCTCGCGGCACCGCACGCCAGGACGGCGCACCGGGCGGTGCGCTCCGGGAACGTCGCCGCCCATTCAAGCGCGCGGGCGCCGCCCATCGACCCGCCGAGCACCGTGTGCCAGCGCCGGATGCCCAGTGCGTCGGCCAGGCGCGCCTCGGTCCGGACGGAATCGCGGATCGTGACGAATGGGAAGCGTGAACCCCACGGCGTCCCGTCCGGTGCCGGCGACGAGGGACCGGTGGAGCCGTAGCAGCCGCCAACCATGTTGGCGGCCACTACGAAATAGCGCTCCGTGTCGATCGTGGCGCCGGGACCTACCAGATCATCCCACCAGCCGTCCTCGTCCGAGTAGCCGCGTGCGACGTGCGTGCTGCCGGTCAGGGCGTGCTGTATCAGGACGGCGTTGGACGCGTCCGCGTTCAAGGTGCCCCAGGTTTCAAAGCCCAAAATCACCTCGGGCAGATAGCCGCCGGCTTCCAACTCCAGCGCGCCAACCGGCATCCGGCGCAGGATGCCGTCGGTCGCCTGTTCCACCAGTTCCTGCCGTTGCACTATCGTCACGCTGCGCTCTACCTGCTTGCCTAGTCGTCCGCGCCCTTGGCGGCGCGGAAACCGGCCTCCAGATCGGCGATGATGTCGTTGACGTTCTCGATGCCCACCGACAGCCGGACCAGCCCGTCGGTCACCCCGGCCGCGAGCCGCTCCGGGGCGGAGAGCTGGGCATGCGTGGTCGACGCCGGGTGGATCACCAGCGAGCGGACATCGCCCAGGTTGGCCACGTGCGAGTGCAGTTCAAGGCCGTCCACAAAGCGCTTGCCGGCCTCGATGCCGCCCTTGATCTCGAACGAGACGATGGCGCCGGTGCCTTTCGGGCCGTACTTGCGGCCGCGGTCGTACCACGGGCTGGAGGGCAGGCCGAGGTACGCGACGGAGGCAACGTCGTCGTGCTCTTCCAGGAATTCCGCCACCTTCTGCGCGTTGGCCACGTGCCGCTCCACACGCAGGCTCAGCGTCTCCAGCCCCTGGGCAATCAGGAACGCATTGAACGGCGAAATGGCGGACCCCAGGTCGCGCAGCAACTGCACCCGGGCCTTGAGGATGTAGGCCAGGTTGGCGCCCAAAGCGCCGTTGACGCCGAGGTCGCGGGCAAAGACCAGCCCGTTGTAGGTCTCGTCCGGCGTGTTGAATCCGGGGAACTTCCCGGGGTCGGCGGCGAAATCGAACCTTCCGGCGTCAACGATCACGCCGCCGATGGCCGTCCCGTGGCCGCCGAGGTACTTGGTGGCCGAGTGGAGCACGATGTCGGCCCCCCACTCGATCGGTCGGATCAGGTACGGGGTGGACAAGGTGTTGTCCACGATCAGCGGCACACCGTTCTCATGGGCGATGGAGCTGACCGACTCCAGGTCCAGCACGTCCTGGCGCGGGTTGGAGACCACCTCGCCGAAGAACGCCTTGGTGTTCGGCTTCACGGCATCGCGCCACTGCTGCAGGTTGTCCGGATCCTCGACGAATGTGACGTCGATGCCGAACTTGGGCAGCGTGGTGCGGAGCAGGTTGTAGGTGCCGCCGTACAGGCTGGGGCTGGCCACGATATGGTCGCCGGCCTCGGCGAGGTTCAGGATGGAGAACGTGGATGCTGCCTGTCCCGAGGCCAGCAGCAGGGCGCCCACGCCGCCCTCCAGGTTGGCGATCCGGGTCTCGACAGCCTCGGTGGTGGGGTTGCCGATCCTGGTGTAAATCGGCGCCAGTTCGGACAGGGCAAAACGGTCCGCGGCGCTCTGCGTGCTGGGGAAGACGAACGAGGTGGTCTGGTAGATCGGCAGGGCGCGGGCGCCTGTTGCGGCATCCGGCTCCTGGCCTACGTGGATCTGACGGGTCTCAAAGGACCAATCTGCAGTGGACATGGTGCAACTCCTTCAGTGGAAGGGGCCATCCGGGATCCGGCCGTGCCGGCATGTCTATCCCGGGTGTGACCCGCGCTTGCGCACCGCCTTATGGCGGCTGCCTGGTCTTCACCCGGGGCACCCCACCGCGGCTGGAGGGTTGCCGGCCAGCAAACCGGGGTTTCGCGCTGGCACTCATGACCTGCCTCCAGTCTCCGCAGACAAACCGGCGGCCGCAACAATATGACACCTTATGACTGGCCGTTCACCGCCCGCCCGCCTATCCGCCTGCCCGCCGCCACTTTCCCCTGGGAGGTATGCCGGTCAGGGGAAATCACTGTCAGGAACGCCGCGCCCCGCACGTGCCGCAAGCTGAGTGACTTAGGTCACCCTAAGTCGAGAGCGGGTTCACAAAGTGCCAAGATAATGCCATGCGCTTCGACCATGTTTCTTATGCTGCTGAACCCGACGGTCTGGCTGCCACCTCAGAGCGGATCTCCCAAGCCCTGGGCATCGACGCAGTCAAGGGCGGGGTCCACCCCCGCTTCGGCACCCGCAATATGATCTTCCCCCTCACCGACCACCACTACCTGGAAGTGGTGGAGGTTCTCGACCACCCCGCTTCCGACAAGGCCCCCTTCGGCCAGGCCGTGCGTGCGCGGTCCGAAGCCGGCGGCGGCTGGATGGGCTGGTGCGTGGCCGTCGACGACTTGACCCCCTTCGAAGAACGGCTGGGCCGCCACGCGGTTCCCGGCAACCGCAAGTTCCCGGACGGGCAGGAACTGAGCTGGCGGCAGATCGGGATCAAGGGCCTGATCGCCGACCCGCAGGTGCCCTACATGTTGCGCTGGGATGACGGCACGGAGCCGCTGCATCCGTCCAACGCCCGCCCCGCAACAGTCAAGCTGATCGGCTTGACCATTGCAGGCTCCTCCGAGCGGGTGGCGGACTGGCTGGGCACCCCGGTCGACGGCCTGCTGGACGACGTCAAGGTGGCTTGGGCGGCACCGAACGGCACGCCCGGCATCCTGTCCGTTCGCTTCGAGACCGCCAACGGGATCGTCGAACTCTGAGTTCTCGCGGCATCGCTCCGTTTCGGGCTTCCGCTCCACTTTATAGAAGGAGCAGACGCCCGAAACGGAGCTTTTGAGTGGTCAAGCCCTCCAGATCGTCCTGCAGGCCAAGGTTTTCCACCTTGCTCGTCCCCGCGTGCCTGACCGAGACCAGGTCGCCGAGGCTGTTCCGCATGGACGTGAAACTGATCTATGTGAGGGACCTGGAGACGGCAGGTTCAGGACGCCGGGACGTCGCGCGACAAGCTGCGGAAGGGCGATTGGTCCGAGTGCGGCGCGGCGTGTATGCGGCCGCCGGGGAATACGCCCGGTTGCCATGGTGGGAGCAGCAGCGCCTGCACATAGAGGCCGCTGTCGGCAGCGGACGCACCGCAAGAGTCCTTATCCAACGCTCTGCGGCGGCGATGTGGGGGCTTCCGGTAATGGGCCGCTCTCTTGACGTGGACTTGCTGGCTTACAACGGCACGCATGGTCGATCTCGTGGCGGAATCCGGTGGCATCGCAGGGAACTCTTGGAACCCCTTGTTAACCGCGACGGCTACCTGATGACTTCCCGGGCACAAACCGTTGTCGATTTGGCGGCGCACTGTTCCTTCGCTGAGGCGGTTCCGGCAATGGACCATGCGCTTCGCGTGGACCGCCACCTCGGCCTTCCCGCCCTGAAGGCCAGTCATATTCTTGATCTGGCCGATTCTCTGCAACCAGGAATGTCAAACCGGGTGAAACGGGTTCTCGCCTTCGCCAATCCTGCCTCGCAGTCGCCAGGCGAATCCTACTCCCGGGCTCTGATGTACCTGAACCACTTCCCAGAGCCGTTGCTGCAGTACCCTGTCTTCGATTCGCAGGGAGTACGTGTCGGCATCGTCGACTTCTACTGGGAACAATTCCGTCTTGCCGGCGAATTCGATGGTGCAGGGAAATACTCCCGAAACGAGTACCTTCGGAGCCGTAGTCCCGCCGACGCAGTGGAGGCGGAAAAAAGGCGGGAGGACCGCATTCGGGCCACCGGGGCGGGAATGGTTCGCTGGATGTGGGACGCGCTCCAGCCCATCAGTACCAATACTTCACCGGGCATCGTCCGGTCCCTTTCCATGGCGGGCCTTCCCCAGGATAGGTGGAACAACTCGTGGACGGGCATGTAGCGGTCAATTCTCCCCCGCGCCACTCCTGATTGCGGGGCGAGCCGTTGCTCCGGTCTGGGCAGCGGCTCCAGGAAATAACCGGAGCACGCGCACCAGGCGGAGCAATGGATGTCCGGCAACTCCCTTGTGCCCGCTACGTGCCGATGCCGATGGCCGGCCCCACCAGCGCGTAGCCGACGAAGCCGGCGATATCCAGCAGCGCGTGCGCCACCACCAGCGGCATCACCCGCTTCACCTTGGTGTAGGCGTAGCCGAACATGAGGCCCATAAGGAAGTTCCCGATGCCCGGCCCGATGCCCTGGTAGAGGTGGTAGGTGCCGCGCAGCGCGGCGCTGACGAAGATCGCGGACCAGATCCCCCAGCCGAACTTCGCGAAGCGGTTGAAGAGGTAGCCCACCATGACTACCTCTTCGAGGATCGCATGCCGCAGTGCGGACAGGATCAACACCGGAACGGTCCACCAGTATTCGTCCAGGGCGGCCGGGACAATGGCGGTGGTGATTCCCAGGGCACGGCCGGCAGCATAGACGCCCAGCGTTCCGACGCCGATCACCAGCGCCAGCAGGAAGCCCAGGCCGAAGTCCAGCCGCGGCCGGGAAAACGTGAACCCGATCGTGCGGAAGGCCGACCGGCCGGGAGCGGTCATCAAAAACAGCACCAGGACCACCGGCACCAGCGCGAAGACGATGCCGAGCATTTGGTACACAAAATCGAAGAGTTCCCGCTCGTTCAGCACCGGGTTCAGCGTGGTCGTCTGCGAGGCCAGCGGCGCCCGGGTCATCTTTTCCAGCAGGTTCACCACGGCGTAGACCGCCGACTGGCCCAGCGACAGTCCGAGCACGATGAGCACTTCGGCCCGGTAGTACCTGAGCGTGCGCGGTGTGCTCGCGGTGGCGACCTTCTGGTTGTCCATAGCCTCCATCTTGCCAAGATAACCGCGGGCGGAGATACAAGGCGTGGAGTGCATCCATGCTTTCCGCGGCTCGTTCCGTAAGTCGCTTCGACGCCGGGAACTTGCCCGCTACAAGTCCAGCAGCAGGCGCTGGCCCTTGCAGCGGGAGACGCAGATCATCATGGTGTCTCCGGCCTCGCGTTCATCGTCGGAGAGCAGCGAGTCACGGTGGTCGATCTCGCCACCCAATACGGGGGTTTCGCAGGTTCCGCAGATTCCCTCCCGGCAGGAGCTCGGCGGGTTGATTCCGACCGCTTCGAGCGCCTGCAGGATGGACTCGTTCGAGCCCACCGGAACCTCGGTTCCGTCGGCCAGTTCGACCATGAAGGCCGAATTCCCCCCTTCCGGCGGCGCCGGGGTCTCCCCGGTGGCCGTGAAGCGCTCACAATGAAAGCGCCCAGGGGCGTCCCAGCCGTCGGCGATCGACTGGATGACATTGAGCAACGGCCCGGGGCCGCAGGCGTAAACGTGTGTTCCCGCCTGCAAATCCCCCAGCAGTTCGGCCAGCGGGTAGAAGCCGCTTTCGTCGTCGGCGTGGATATGCACGTCGCCCGCAAGCGCCTGGATCTCATCGAGGAACGCCATCGATGAGCGGCTTCGCCCCAGATACAGCAGACGCCACGGCACTCCGGCTTCGGCAGCCGCGCGGATCATCGGCAGGATCGGGGTAATACCGATGCCTCCGGCGATAAAGAGATAGCCGGCGGCAGGAGCCAGGATGAAGTTATTGCGCGGTCCCCGGACCTGGATCTTGGTACCCGGCCTGAGCATGTCGTGGACGTAGGCCGAGCCACCGCGCCCCTCGGGCTCCCGCAGTATCCCCAGGCGCCAAGAGGAACGGTCCGTCCGCTCGGAGCACAGCGAGTATTGGCGCAGGATCCCATTGGGCAGCAGGACATCGACATGGGATCCTGCGTCCCACTCCGGCAGCTCCTCACCCAGCGGATGTTCCAGCTGCAGGGAGACCACGCAGTTGGACTCCTGGCGGATCGACCGGACTTCGACGTCGAAAAAATCTTCATTCATGATTGCGCTCACAGTGGGTATCAGGCTGCTGCCGGTTCGGCGAGAACAGAGGCCAGGAAGGCCTTGGTACGTTCGTTCTGAGGGTTGGTGATGACGTCCCGGGCCGGCCCCTCTTCCACAACGTGGCCATCGTCCATGAAGACCACGCGGTCAGCGACGTCGCGGGCGAAATTCATTTCGTGCGTGACAACCACCATGGTCATGCCGGACATGGCCAGGTCCTTCATCACCTTCAGGACCTCGCCGACCAATTCGGGATCCAGTGCAGACGTGGGCTCGTCGAACAGCATCAGTTTCGGTTCCATGCACAAGGCGCGGGCGATCGCCACCCGCTGCTGCTGCCCGCCGGAGAGCTGGCGCGGGTACGCGTCCGCCTTTTCGCTCAGGCCGACTTTTTCCAGCAGCGCCTTGGCCCGCGCCACAGCCGTGGCTTTCCGCTCCTTCCGGACCAGCCGCGGGGCCTCGATGAGGTTCTGCATCACGGTCATGTGCGGAAACAGGTTGAACTGCTGGAACACCATGCCGACGTCGGAGCGGCTGTGGCAGATATCGTTGTGGCTTTGCTCGTAGAGCCTGCCGCCCTTGAGGTCGTAGCCCACGATCTTCCCGTTGACCCACATCCTTCCGCCGTCGATGACTTCCAAGTGGTTGATGCATCGCAGAAACGTGCTCTTTCCGGATCCGGAGGGGCCGATGAGGCAGACCACCTCGCCCTGCTGGACATGCAGGTCAATCCCCTTCAGGACAAGGTTGGAGCCGTAGTTCTTGCAGACCGCGTTCGCCTTGACCATCGGCTCGGCACCGTTTGCTGCTGTCATTTCTTGCCGCCTTTCAGGGAGAGTGCATCATGCGTTGCGAAGAACCGCTTGAGCTGCTGCATCGGCGTCGGCGGCAGGTTTCGCTGGTTGCCGCGGGCGAAGCGCCGCTCCAGGTAGTACTGGCCGATCGTGAGGATGGACGTGATCAGCAGGTACCAGAGGCTGGCGACGATGAGCAGCGGGATGGTCTCGAAAGTGCGCGCGTAGATGATCTGCGCCGAGTACAGCAGCTCCGGCACCGAGATCACGCTGACCAGAGCGGTGGTTTTGAGCATTCCGATGGTTTCGTTGCCGGTGGGCGGGATAATCACGCGCATTGCCTGCGGCAGCACGATCCGGCGCATCGTCTGCAGCTTGGTGATGCCCAGCGCCCCGGCGGCCTCGGTCTGGCCGTGGTCAACGGAGAGGATGCCGGCCCGGACAATTTCGGACATGTAGGCACCCTGGTTCAGACCGAGGCCGAGGATCGCGGCCGTCATCGGCGTGATGAATTGATTCGCGTCCAGGTGGACCCCCGGGATACCGAGGGTAATGACGGGGTACAGCGCCGCCAGGTTGAACCAGAACAGCAGCTGGACCAGCACCGGGGTGCCGCGGAAGAAGTGCACGTAGGCGAAGGCAGCGACGCGCACTACCGGATTGACCGACAGCCGCATGACGGCCAAGACCACCCCGAGCACGATGCCGATGGCCATGCTGACCGCCGTGAGCCCCAGCGTGACGAGAATGCCCCGGCCGATGGAGATATCGCGCAGGTACATTCCCACCACGTCCCAACCGAAGTTTGGATTGGTGAAAACGGAGTGCAGCAGCAGTCCGCCGATCAGGAAGATCACGGCTGCGGCCAGCCAGCGGCCGGGGTGCTTGGCCTTGACGATGGTGTAGTCATCGACCGGTTTGGCGACCGGCTCGCTTCGGGCAGTCACGGCAGTCATCAGTTGGTTCCCTCTTTCGCTACTTCGCCTCGAGCGCGTCGGCCGGGATCAGCACCGACGTCGGGAAGTCCCACTTGTCGCCGAGTTCCTCGTAGTAGCCATCGGCAATAATGCCCTTCACCGCCGCAGTTACGGCTTCCTTCATCCCGGTGTCCTTGGCCAGGGCGATACCGAACGGTGCCGGATCGTGATCCTCGCCCTCGGCCAGTTCGAACTGGCCCTTGGCTTCCTTCCCTTGGAAGGCCAGCGGCATGCTGTCGGCGATGACCCCGTCAACGCGGCCGGACGTCAGCGCGAGGTTGGCGTCGGTCTGCCCGGGAAAGTTCTGGATCTTGATCGCTTCCTTGCCGGCGGCCGTGCATTCCTTAGAGAACTCCGGCAGGTACTCCATCGATTGGATGGACCCCTTCTGGCCGGCGATCTTTTTTCCGCACATAGTCATGGGGTCCATGGAGATGCCCAGGGGATTTCCGGGAGCGACGGCGATGCCCGTGCCGGTGTTAAGGTACGGCACGAAATCGACGATCTTCTCGCGTTCGGGCGTGACCGAGAAGGCCGACATGGCCATGTCGTACTTTCCGGAGGCCAAGCCCGCCAGGATCGTGTCGAAAGTTGCCGGCACGTGCTCCACCTCCAGTCCCAACGCCGCGCCCACGGCATCGGAGAAGTCGACGTCGAAGCCGATCATCGTTTGGTTGTCGGTGTCGTAGTACTCGAACGGGGCGTAGGTCGGGTCGGAGGCGACCTTCAACGTACCGGCGGCCAGGATTTCCTCCGGCAGCAGGTCCCGGGCTGCTTCGTTGATCTCCACGGAACCCGCCGCAGCGCCGGACGCGGCCGGAGCAGCGGTGTTTCCGGAGTCGGTAGCCGCACCCGAGGCGTTCGTGCAGGCAGCCAGGGACAGCGCTGCCAGCAGCACTGTTCCGGTGAGGAGATTGGCACGGATGGCACGTTGACGTGAATGACGCATGGACTTTCCTTTCATGGTCCGGACGGCGTTGTCCGGTTATGGATATCCGCACTGATCAGGAGACGATCAGTGCCTCGGTGCTTCAGTTTCAGGTGCAGGGTGCAGCTTGCAGCGGCGGGAAAACCAGGTGCGCGCCGCAGCGCGACGGCCACCACCGGATCCAGCCAAATCGCGCATTTGCCCGGCGCGTCGCAATTGCGCGGTGGGTATTGCGCGGTGCAGATGGTCAGCGAATAGCGGTCAGGGGACCCACCGCAACACCTTGGCCTTCCGCGGGGCGAGGGTGATGACTTGGACGGCGGATTCTCCCCCGGCCAGTGAAAGCCGGATTTCCTCGCCGTCCTCGCCTTCAACAATGAAGATGTCGCCGGCGCGCAGCCAGCGCTGCCATGGGCCGCCCTGCGCGGCAACCAGCGCCTCGCCGGCCAGCCCGGCCACAATCAGCTGCTCGCCCGGCACGCGCTGCAACGTGCCGGTGTAGTTGCCGGTGTAGCGCCGGCTTTCGGAGGCAATGTAGCTCTCGTCGGCTTCGAGTGCGACGGCGGGCTCCGGGCCGGATTCATCCAGCGCCACCGTCCAGCGCCACGGGTCGCCGCGCTCGGCTGAATCCGGACACGCCGCAAGGATCCTGGCGCCCGACTCGGCCGAGGTCTCCGCGCCGAGCGCGTTGGCTCTAATCAGCATCCACATGCGGGCACCTAGGCCGTCCTGGGAGCAACCGGCTCCCGGCGGGCGGCAGAATCGAGGGCGGACTTGGCCTGCTGTTCCTTTTTCAGCAGCGCGGCCAGGATGCGCCGCGCCTTCGCGACTCCGCCGTCCTGGGCGATCAGGACATCGAACTCGCCCTGGGGCCGGGTCTGCATCCCGATTTCCTGGGCCTCCAGCGCCGATGCGTCCTCGTCCAGGACCGTCGCCAGACCTACGCGGAGGTCCTCGGTCGCCTGCTGATTGTCGACGGCGAAGTTGCGGCTGAAGGCGTAGTAGTACCAGGAATTGTGCTGATCGATCGGCGTGATCCCGTTCAGCACCTTAATCAGGAAGCCCTCTTCGCGCGGCTTGCCCTCCCCGGTGATGCCGGAGTGCAAAACATGCAGGTTCGGCACGAAGAACTCCGTGCAGTGGAAGCGGTCGAACAGTCCGCGGGCGTCCATGGTTTCGGCGTAAAGCGGCGGAGCTTCCACCGAGGGCATCAGGCGGTCGACGCTGACCACGTTGCCCTCCACTTCCACCGTGATGCCGTGCTCGTAGATGTAGTCATCACCCACGGTGGTCTTGTGCAGGAAGGACTCATGGGTCAGGTCCAGCAGGTTGTCGTGAATCAGGTCGGCCCGGCACTTGAAGTGGTACGAGTGGGTGACGGTCGCCCACTCCGGATCCACCATCCAGTGGGTATCCGGGACATCGGCCGGGTTGGCCAGTTCCGGATCGCCGGTCCAGACCCAGATCCACCCGTCCTGCTCCACCACCGGGTATTTGCGCACCTTTGCGCGCTCGGGGATTGTCGACTGGGCCGGCACTTTGGTGCACATGCCGTCCGGGCCGTAGGTGAAACCGTGGTATCCGCACTCCACCGAATTACCGATGGTCCGGCCTTCGGAGAGCGGAAAGGCGCGGTGCGCGCAGCGGTCCGCAAGGGCAATGGCTTCGTTGTCCTGGGTCCGGAACAGAGCGATCGGCTGCTCGCAAATGACCCGCCGCACCGGCTTGCGCGTGACCTCCGTTGACCACGCCGCCACGTACCAAGTGTTCAGCACATACATTTTAGGTTCTCCTCCATCATGTGTGTATACACTGTATTCAAAGGCTGAGTGTGACGTCAAGCACTTTCGGCAAAAGAGCGGCAGGTTACGCATTTCGCCGCTTTTAGCCTCGTTGTCCATGTGCCGCCCGTGGCTGGACTATAAAGTGCACTCATGAGACACAGAAGGAGGCCATCATGGCTGCGATACCGAATGACGTGAGGCCGCTGTCGGTCCGCGTCCACGAGCAGTTGAGCGCCGACATCATCAGCGGATCCATCAAACCGGGTTCAGCCCTGGCCCAGGAGTCGGTGGCGGCACAATACGGTGTCTCCCGCACGCCTGTCCGCGACGCACTCACCCAGCTGACGCTGGAAGGACTGACCACCCTGGTCCCGGGCAAGGGTTATATCGTCAACCAGCTCGACGAGCGTGAGATCGAGAACGTCTTCAAGGTGCGCTACGCCCTGGAATCACTCGCGGTCCGGGACGCCATTGGCTCCTACACCCCGCAGCAGCTCGTGCGGCTCAGCAGCCTCGTGGACGAGACGGAAACCGTCGACCCCCAGGACAGCGGCGAACTCTTCCGGCTGGGCCGGGCCTTCCATCTGGCCCTCATCGAACCGTCGGACAACGACTACCTGCGCGGCGTGATCTCCTCCATCTGGAACCACCCCATCCAGCACCGCATTACCTTGACCTACCGGCAGGGACCGGACCACCAGGCCAAGGTCATCCACGATCACCGCAGCATCCTCCAGGCGCTCAAGGACCACGACGCCGAGCGTGCCGTCGACGTCCTGGCCCACTGCCACGACGTCAAAGACCCCAACCGCTACGAACACATCGGCTGAGGGCCGCTCCCGGCCTTCAGGAGCCCGGGGGTCTCCCGGCCTTCGGGAGCCCGGGGGTCTCCCGGCCTTCAGGAGCCGGGGCGGGCCACGCGCCCCTAGGCGCCCACGGCCGAGCGCACACCCGCCCGCCAGACGGCGGCCGTCAGGGGCATGCCCGGGCGGTAGGCGAGGTGGGTGGCCGAAGGGGCGTTGAGCAGGTGCAGGTCGGCGCGATGCCCGACGGCGAGGGAGCCCACGGCACGCTGGCCTTCCGCGTCCACACCGGTGTGCCGCCCGAGCGCCAGCGCCCCGCCGTAGGTGGCGGCCCGGACCGCCTCGTGGACGCTGAGTCCCATCTGCAGGACGGCGGTGGTGACGCAGAAGTTCATGGAGCTCGTGAACGAGGTCCCCGGGTTGCAGTTGGACGCCAGGGCAATTTCCACGCCGGCATCGAGCAGTTGCCGGCCGGGCGCCAGGGGCTGCCGGGTGGACAGGTCGCAGGCGGGCAGGCAGGTGGCCACCGTGCCGCGCTCCCCCGTGCCGCTGGCCCGGTCCCAGCCCGCCCAGGTGCCGGCGAGCGCGGCGACGTCGTCGTCGGACAGGTAGTTCACGTGGTCCACGCTGGCCGCCCCGAATTCCACGGCGAGCCGCACGCCGGGACCTTCGCCCAGCTGGTTGCCGTGCACGCGCAGGCCCAGGCCGGCGTCGCGGCAGGCAGCCAGCACCCGGCGCGACTGGGCCTCGGTGAAGGCGCCGCGTTCGCAGAACACGTCGGCCCACTGCACGTAGGGCCTGACGGCTGCGAGCATGTCCCCGCAGACCAGGTCGGTGTATTCGTCGGCGCCGATGCCGTCCGGCACCAGGTGCGCCCCGAGATACGTGACTTCATCCGCCACGGTGGACGCGATGCGGGCGCTGCGGGCCTCCTGCTCCACGTCCAGGCCATAGCCGGTCTTGGTCTCCAGGTAGGTGGTGCCGCCGGCCGCCGCCTCCGCCACCCGGGCCAGCAGCAGGCGGGTGAGATCGTAGTCGCTGGCTTCGCGGGTTGCGCCGGTGGTGACGGCGATCCCGCCGGCCTGGTAGGACTCGCCCGCCATCCGGGCTTCGAACTCGGCGGTGCGGTCTCCGGCAAAGACCAGGTGCGTGTGCGAATCCACCCAGCCCGGCAGCACGGCCCGTCCGCCGGCGTCGAACTGCTCGTCGGCATCGG
Source organism: Arthrobacter sp. Y3223065 (assembly GCF_059090885.1). Classification (NCBI taxonomy): domain Bacteria; kingdom Bacillati; phylum Actinomycetota; class Actinomycetes; order Micrococcales; family Micrococcaceae; genus Arthrobacter; species Arthrobacter sp. Y3223065. The sequence goes on from NZ_JBNHGC010000004.1 coordinate 175,531, forward strand.
GGGCCTGGGTCGAGGGGCCGAGCCACGCGATGCGCTCCCCCTCGATGATCACCGCGGCATCGTGCAGCACAGAGTCCGCGCCGCGGGCCGGGTCCTGCGTGTGCAGTTCGCCGATGTTGGTGACGACAGTGCTCATTCAAACTCCTTCAGGGCGTCGGCCAGCAGCTCGGCCGGCCAACCCAGGCGCCGGTGGCGGCCGTTGACGGCCAGCAAGTCACCGGCAACGACGACGGCGGAAACGTCCGCTGCGCTGGCGCTCAGCGGCAATTGCCCGGGCTCTGAGCCTACCGTGCGGACAGTGCCGGGGTTCACGGCCACCAGGTCGCAGGCCATTCCGACGGCGATGCCGGCCACCGGGGTGCCCATCGCGGCCGCGGCTCCGGCGGACGCCGACTCCAGCAGCTCGGCCGGCGCAAACCGGCCGCGCTGGCCGCTGGCCAGCCGTTCGCCGTGTTCCAGCGCCCGCATCTCCAGCCACGGATCGATGACGGCGTGCTGGTCGGTGCCAACGGCGATCCGGGCGCCGGCGTCTGCCAGCTCCCGGGCCGGCCCGATTCCGTCGGCCAGGTCCGCTTCCGTCGTCGGGCACATCACCACCGTGGCACCGGCCTTCCCGAGCAGCGCGATGTCTTCGGCGGTCAGGTGGGTGGCGTGGACGGCGCTCAGGCCCGGCGACAGCAATCCGTGCCGGGCCAGCAGGCCGGCCGGTGTCACGCCGTAGGCGGCCAGGCAGGCCTCGTTCTCGGCCGGCTGCTCGGAGAGGTGGATGTGCAGCGGCAGCCCCGCGGGCAGGTGCTCGGCGATGAACGGCAGCGCCGACTCGGGCACGCCGCGGACCGAGTGCAGGGCGGCGCCGACCGTGATGCGGGCCGGGTCGAACCGGTCCGCAACGACGCGGCGCAGCGAGTCCAGCCGGGCGAGCCAGGCCTGCACGTCGCGGTCGCCGAAGCGCTGCTGCTCCGGGGCCAGCGGGGTGCCGATGCCCCCGGACAGGTAGCAGGTGTCCAGCAGCGTCAACCGGATGCCGGCCGCCTCGGCGGCCCGGCACAGCGCCAGCTCCATCGCGTGCCCGCCATACCCGGCGCTGTTGGGGTCGTCGCCGGCGGGAAGGTGTCCTGCGCCGCTCCCGTGGTCCGGCGATGTGACTCCGTACGGGGTTCCGTCCGGGCGGTGGTGGACGTAGTGGAACTCCGCCACGCTGCTGAAGCCGGCGGCGACCATCTCGGCGAACACGGCCGTGGCCAGGCGCTCGTAGTTCTCCGGCGTCAGCGCCCCGGCCGCGCGGTACATCTGCTCCCGCCAGGTCCAGAAGTCGCCCCGGCCGGTGTGCGTGCGGCCCCGCAACACCCGGTGGAACGCGTGCGAGTGGGCGTTGGCAGCGGCGGGAAAGACCACGCCGTCGAGCACGAGTGCGCCGTCGGCCGGATCGGGCCGGGGCGCCGCAGCCACCCGCGTCACGGTTCCGCCGTCGCCGCATTCAACCAGGATTCCGTCGGACACGCCGTCCGGGCCCAGCCAGGCGCGTTCGCACCAGATACTGCTCACAGCAGGGCCTCGAGCACATCCGCCAAGGCTTCCGCGCCGGCGTCCGCGTCCCAGGGCTCCACGTATTCTTCCGGGGAGTGGGAGATGCCGGACGGGTTTTTCACGAACAGCATGCCGGACGGCACCCGCGAGGCCAGCACTCCGGCGTCGTGTCCTGCGCCGGTGGCCAGTACCGGCGCGCCGGGCAGGGCGTTTTCCAGTTGGCGCTGCAGCGCGGAGTCGAAGTGCACGGTTCCGCTGTAGGACTCTTCCGTCAGCGACACGGAGCAGCCCTCGAACGCGGCGATCTTCTGGGCCTTCCCGTGAATCGTTTCGACAAGCTGCGCGGTGACGGCGTCGTCCGGGTGGCGGGCGTCCAGCCACAGGTCCACGCGCGAGGCGATCACGTTGGTGCCGCCGGGCACCGGCTGGATCCGCCCGACGGTGGCCCGGGCGTCGGGCTGCCTGGCCGCGGTCTGCTGCACGGCCAGGATGATCTGCGCGGCGGCAACCATCGGGTCGGCGCGGTCGGCCATCAGGGTGGTGCCGGCGTGGTTGCCCTGGCCGGCGACACTGATGCGCCACCGCCCGTGGCCCAGGATGGAACTGCCGACGGCGATGGCCGGACCGTCCTCGCCCAGCCCGCGGCCCTGCTCCACATGCAGCTCGACGAAGTCGCCGATCCGCGCCAGCGCCTCGTCGTCGCGCCCGATGTGCGCGGGATCCAGCCCGTTGGCGCGGGCAATGTCGGCGAAGGTGTTGCCGCTCTCGTCGCGAAGGTTCCGGGCCTTGTCCGGATCGATGGCGCCGGCCAGCAGCCGCGACCCCAGGCACGCCACACCGAACCGCGAGCCTTCTTCTTCCGGGAAGACGGTGACGGCCAGCGGCCTGTTCGGCTGGATGCCTCGCTCCTTGAGGACGTCGACGGCGGCGAGCGCGGACGCGACGCCCAGCGGCCCGTCGAAGGCGCCGCCGCCGGGAACCGAATCCAGATGGCTGCCGGTGACCAGTGCGCCGGGCTGCGGCTCGCCCCACCATGCCCAGATGATGCCGTTGCGGTCCGTCTCCACGCCCAGGCCGCGGCGTTGGGCCTGGTCGATGAACCACTCCCGCAGGCCCAGTTCCGCGGTGGAGTAGACCGGCCGCGAGTATCCGCCGCGCTGTGCGTCGCGGCCGACGTCGGCAATGGATTCCAGCAGCGAGGAGACAGTCTGCATCTGCCGGCCGCCTATTTGCTCATCGGGATGTGGACGCCCCGTTCGGCCGCGACTTCGACGGCGCGGTCGTAGCCGGCGTCCACGTGCCGGATCACCCCCATGCCGGGGTCGTTGGTCAGCAGCCGCTCCAGCTTCTGCGCGGCCAGCTCGGTGCCGTCCGCCACGGACACCTGGCCGGCGTGGATGGAACGGCCGATGCCGACGCCGCCGCCGTGGTGGATGGACACCCAGGTGGCCCCCGAGCTCGCGGCGGTCAGGGCGTTCAGCAGCGGCCAGTCCGCGATGGCGTCCGAGCCGTCCGCCATCGCCTCGGTCTCCCGGTACGGGGAGGCGACGGAGCCGGAGTCCAGGTGGTCGCGGCCGATCACGATCGGCGCCGAAACCTTGCCCTCGGCCACCAGCCGGTTGAAGAGCAGCCCGGCCTGGTGCCGCTCGCCGTAGCCGAGCCAGCAAATCCGCGCCGGCAGCCCCTCGAACTCCACCCGCTCGGCGGCGGCGTCCAGCCACCGGTGCAGGTGCTCGTTCTCCGGAAACAGTTCCTTCAGCGCGGCGTCGGTCACGGCGATGTCCTGCGGGTCGCCGGAGAGCGCCACCCAGCGGAACGGGCCCAGTCCCTCGCAGAACAGCGGCCGGATGTAGGCCGGGACGAAGCCCGGGAACTCGAACGCGCGCTCGTAGCCGCCCTTGCGTGCCTCGTCTCGGATCGAGTTGCCGTAGTCGAACACCTCGGCGCCGGCGTCCTGGAACTCCACCATGGCCTGCACGTGCCGGGCCATCGAGGCCTGCGCCTTCTTGGTGAAGCCGTCCGGATCGGCCTGGGCCTCGCGCTGCCAGTCCGCCACGGAAATGCCTTCCGGCAGGTAAGACAGCGGATCGTGCGCGGAGGTCTGGTCGGTGACCACGTCCACGGTGATCTCGCCGGCCCGATGCCGGCGCAAGATCTCCGGGAACACCTCCGCGGCATTGCCCACGTAGCCCACCGACCAGCCGCGGCCTTCTTCCTTGGCCTTCATGACCTTCGCGACGGCGGTGTCCAGGTCGGTCTCCACCTCGTCCAGGTAGCGCTTGCCCACGCGGCGGCGCAGCCTGGCCTCGTCCACGTCAACGATCAGGCAGGCGCCGTCGTTGAGCGTGACCGCCAGCGGCTGGGCCCCGCCCATGCCGCCGCAGCCACCGGTCAGCGTCACCGTTCCGGCCAGGGAGGGCGCGGCGGTCCTGCCGGCCTCGTGCAGCTTCGCCCCGACGGCGGCGAAGGTCTCGAACGTGCCCTGCAGAATTCCCTGGGTGCCGATGTAGATCCAGGACCCGGCCGTCATCTGGCCGTACATCATCAGTCCTTCGGCCTCGAGGCGGCGGAATTCCGGCCAGTTGGCCCAGTCGCCCACCAGGTTCGAGTTGGCAATGAGCACGCGCGGCGCCCACGGATTCGTCCGCAGCACGCCCACGGGCTTGCCGGACTGGACCAGCAGCGTCTCGTCGTCCTCGAGTTCCGCCAGCGTCTTGACGATCGCGTCGTAGGCTTCCCAGGAGCGTGCCGCGCGGCCGGTGCCGCCGTAGACCACCAGGTCCTCGGGGCGCTCCGCCACTTCCGGATCCAGGTTGTTCATCAGCATCCGAAGCGGGGCCTCGGTCTGCCAGCTCTTGGCGGTCAGCGCGGTGCCCCTGGGGGCCCGGATGCTGCGGGAAGGATCGTGCTGGGTGAACGTCATTGTTATGCCCTTTCCGGCGTATAAGTACGTGACTGATCTTGTTCTTCGGTCCTGTGTGCCGCCGCCAATTCCGGCGCGGTGAAGAGCGTGCCCGCCTGTTCGGCCAGCAGCAGCCCGAATTTCTCGGCAGCTTCGGCGGTGGTGCGGTAGCTGGGCGCGACGATGCTCAGCGCGGCGATGACTTTGTCCCCGGCGATGACCGGGGCCGCGACCGCGGTGACGTCGGCCTCCACGCTGTCCGCCTGCACGGTGAACCCGCCCCGGTCCACCTGCCCGCTGAGCGCCGCCCCGGCCGCGCTTCCCGCGATCGGGAAGGTCCGGCCCACCCAATTCACGTGGCGCACGGTGTGGGTGCCCTCTTCGATGGATATGTACAGCCCGTGGTCGTTGCCGGCGGTCACGCTGAGGTACGCCGATTCCCCCGTCTGGTCCACCAACGTGCGCAGGACGTCCCGGCCCGCATCGACCAGCGACTCGTGGCTGAGGGCCTGCACGCCCAGCTGCACCATCCGGAAGCCGGGCCGGTAGAGCGCGTTGTCCCGTTTGGCTGCGAACCCGTTGGCTTCCAGCGTGCGCAGCAGGCGCAGCGCGGTCGACGCCGACAGGCCCACCGCCTTGGCCGCATCGGCGAGCTTGACGCCGTCGTTCTCGCAGACGATGCGCAGCAGCGCCAGGGTGCGGTCCGCCGCCCTGGTCGTGGGATCCGCTGTCGTCGCCATGCCTGACCTCCGTTGCCTGTGCAATATTGCAGCCAGTAAAACATCAATTTCATTGAGCGGCAAGAATTTAACCGAAAACCCTTGACCGGGGCATCGCTGGGTGGGTAGCTTCGGGTATCAGCCCGGTCGTTTTATTGCTCGAAACAGGTATGCCGCGTACCGGCAGAACAAGGAGATCCTGATGCGCCCACAGTTGTTCGTGGCCCCCACGGCCCGCCGCTCCCTGCTTGCCACCGCCTCGGCAGCGGCGCTGGCCGGCACGCTCATGCTCACGGGCTGCGGCTCCGGCAGCCCGTCGTCAACCGGCGGCGGGACGGAAACCGCGGGAGCGCCGGCGGACGCCAGCCTGGACCAGGTGAATCTTGGCCTGATCCCGATCACGGACGTGGCCCCGGTCTATCTGGGCATGCAGGAGGGGTACTTCGAGGACGAAGGCATCCAGTTGTCCGTCCAGCTGGCACAGGGCGGCGCGGCCATCGTACCGGCGGTCATGACCGGCGAATACCAGTTCGGCTACTCCAACGTCGTCTCGCTGCTGATCGCGCGGGACAAGGGGCTGCCGATCACGGTGGTCTCCAACGGCTCGAGCTCCACCAATGTCCCCGGCGAAGACGTCACCGAGGTCGCGGCCATGCCGGACAGCGGCATCGAGAGCGCCGCCGACCTGGTGGGCAAGACGGTGGCCGTGAACGCGCTGAACAACTTCGCCGACGTCACCATCCGGAACTCCGTGGAGCAGGCCGGCGGCGACCCGGACGCCGTCGACTTCGTCGAAATGCCGTACCCCAACATGCCCGCGGCGCTGGAGCGCGGCGACGTCGACGCGGCCTGGACCACGGAGCCGTTCCGCACCCAGATCCTGGACGCCGGCGGAAAGATCGTGGCCAGCCCGATGACCGACCTCACCGATGACTTCGATTCCGCCTTCTACTTCGCCTCCGAGCAAACCCTGCAGGAGGACCCCGAGCTCGTGGAGCGCTTCCGCCGGGCGCTGGAGAAGTCTTTCCAGTTCGCCTCCGAGAACGACGACGAGGTGCGCACCATCATCCAGGATTATGCCAAGGTCACGCCCGAGTTGGCCGAGACGGTAGTGATGTCCCGCTGGTATCCGGAGGTCAACATGGAGGGCCTGCAGAAGCTGGGGTCTGCGGCCACCAAGTACGGCGTGCTGGAGAACGAGCCCGACTATGATGCACTGATCGCGGACTGATCCCCGCCCCCGCCCCCGCCCGGCACTCCCACTACTTTCGAAAGGCACCATGTCCCAGCTCCAGACCGCCCCCGTCTCCGTCTCCGTCGGACCGCTCTCCCCCGCCGAGGTTGTCGCCGTCGCCCGCCACGGCGCCGCCGTCGAACTCAGCGAAGAGTCGCTGCAGGCCATGACCGAATCACGCAAGGTGATCGAGGCCTTGGTGGACGACGACGTGCCGCACTACGGGGTGAGCACCGGATTCGGTGCCCTGGCCACCAAGCAGATCCCGGTCCAGCTGCGCACCCAGCTGCAGCGCAGCCTGATCCGCAGCCACGCGGCCTCCTCCGGTACCGAGGTGGACCGGGAGGTGGTGCGCGGGCTGATGCTTAACCGGCTCGCCACGATGGCCACGGGCCGCACCGGCGTCCGCCCGCTGGTGGCGCAGGCCTACGCGGGCATCCTCAACGCCGGCATCACCCCGGTGGTCGGCGAATACGGCTCCCTGGGCTGCTCCGGGGACCTCGCGCCGCTGGCCCACTGCGCGCTCGCCCTGATGGGTGAAGGCCAGGTCCGCACCAGGGACGGTGAACTGGTGGCGGCCGCCGAGGCCCTGGCCGCCGCGGGCCTCGAGCCGGTGGAACTGCGGGAGAAGGAAGGCCTGGCGCTGATCAACGGCACCGACGGCATGCTGGGCATGCTGATCATGGCGTCGGCCGACCTGCACCGGCTGCTGAAAACGGCCGACCTCGCCGCCGCCATGAGCATCGAAGGCCTGCTCGGCACCGACTCGGTGCTGGCCGAGGACCTGCACGCGCTCCGGCCGCACCCCGGCCAGATCGCTGCCGCGGCCAACATGCGCACCATCCTGTCCGGTTCCGTCCTGATCGCAGAGCAAAAGTCCGCCGGAGCCGATGCGCAGCACCGGTTCACCCGGGTCCAGGATGCGTACTCCCTGCGCTGCGCGCCGCAGGTGCACGGCGCGGCGCGCGCCACGCTGGCCCACGTGGAATCGGTGGCCGGCTACGAACTGGCTTCCGCCGTCGACAATCCCGTGGTCACCCTCGACGGCAGGGTGGAGTCCAACGGCAACTTCCATGGCGCCCCGGTGGGCTACGCGCTGGACTTTTTGGCCATCGCGGTCGCGGACCTTGCCTCGATGAGCGAACGCCGCACCGACCGGTTCCTGGACACCGCCCGCAGCCATGGCCTGAACGCGTTCCTGGCCGATGATCCGGGGGTGGACTCCGGGCACATGATCGCCCAGTACACCCAGGCGGGCATTGTCAGCGAGCTCAAGCGGCTGGCCAACCCGGCGTCGGTGGATTCCATCCCGTCCTCGGCCATGCAGGAAGACCATGTGTCCATGGGGTGGTCCGCGGGGCTGAAGCTGCGCCGCGCCCTGGACGGGCTGACCCGGGTGCTGGCCATCGAGCTGCTCACCAGTGCCCGCGCCCTGGACATGCGCGACGGCGGCGTGCAGACCTCCCGCAGCGCCCCGGCCGTCACCGCGGTGCGCCGGGAGATCCGCAAAACGGTCGCCGGCCCGGACACCGACCGTTATCTCTCGCCGGAGATCGAGGCAGTCCGCCTGTTGGTGGACAGCGGCGTGCTGGTGGACGCCGTCGAAAAGGCAGCAGGCACAGCACTGAACTGATGCGTTCGGCATAGACTGGTGCCGGACAACCGTCGCGTCCGGCAGGCCGGACCGGACGCGGCGCAGCAACTTTGGGGGCCGGCACCAGAAGGACCTGCTGCATGGTCGCCAACACACCCGAGGGACAGCCGAGCCGGCGCAAGCTGCTGCAGCGGACGGTTCCCGTGCTGGCGGCCGGCATCGGTGCCGGCGCCCTGGGCACGGCGGGAGCTGCCGCGGCCCGGCCGGATCCCCCGGCGGATGACGAACAGATTGCGCGGTTGGTGGCGGACCCGGCGTCGGCCACCCACCGGGCGCTGCTCCGGATCCTCGCCCCGGCAGCCGCAGCCGCCGCGCAAACCGCTCCCAACGGGCGCGTCGATCCCCGGCAGGCCGGCCATGACATCGTCCTGCTGCTGGGCCAGTCGAACATGCAGGGCTGCGGCTTCCCCTTCGACCCCGCCATCGACGTGGAGCTGGACGGCATCGACCAGCTGGCGGGGTCCGGCCGGTTCGCCGGCCACGTCATCACGGCCAGCGAACCGCTCTGCCATGTCTCCAGTGTGTGGGTGGACGGACGGCCCGCGGTGGGCCCGGGTCTCGAATTCGCGCGGCAGCTGTGGCTGGCGCAACCGGCCGGCCGCAAGGTGCTGTTGGTGCCCGCGGCCCTGGGCGGCACCTCGATCACCGGCAACGCCGATTACTCCTGGGATCCGGACAACACAGCTGCCCGAACGAACCTGTGCCGCCGCGCGCTGGATGCCGCCCGGCAGGCGCTCTCGCTGAATCCGCGCAACCGTCTGGTGGCGGTCCTGTGGCACCAGGGCGAGTCCGACGCGGTGCTGGGTGCCTCGGAGGCCTGGTACCGCCGCAAGTTGCTGCAGATTATCGATCTGGTCCGCGACGAGCTGGGGCCGGTGCCGTTCCTGATCGGCGGCATGGTGCCCGAATGGCTGCCCGACGACCCGCGACGACGCGGCATCGAGGCCGCCCACCGCTCCGTGGCGGCGCAGCGGTTGCAGACGGCGTTCGTCGAGGGCCCGTCCGGCGCCAGCCAGGACGCCGGCCAGATCCATTACAGTGCCGCCGGAGCCCGCGAACTCGGCCTGAGCTTCTACCGCGCCTTCGAAGCGGAAACCGCAGGCCGGGCCGAGTAGCCGGATACGCGGGCCGGGCCGGTCAACAGCGGTCGCCTCGCCGCACGCCGCTGGGCGCGCCCGCCGCGCGGGTCCAGTGGCTTGCAGCGTCCGCGCGGGCCACGCCGCGCCGCGCGGAGTCAGGCTGCCGCGCGGAGTCAGGCCTGCTGGACCGCATGCCGGGAGGCGACGAACGCCGCGACGCAGGCCTCGACGTCGTCGGCGCTGTGGGCGGCCGAGAGCTGCACGCGGATCCGCGCTGTGCCCTTGGGCACCACCGGATAGCTGAAAGCGGTGACGTACACGCCGTGGGCGAGCATGGCCTCGGCCACCTGCCCGGCGAGGACCGCGTCGTGGAACATCACCGGGACAATCGGATGCCCGCCTTCCAGCAGGTCGAACCCTTCCTCGGCCATCCGCCGGCGGAACAACGCCGTGTTGTCCTGCAGCCTGGACCGAAGGTCGGCCGAACCGCCCACCAGCTCCAGCGCCTTCAAGGTGGCGGCCACGATGGCCGGCGCGACCGAGTTGGAGAACAGATAGGGCCGGGCCTTTTGCCGCAGCACGGTAACGATCTCGCGGCGGCCGGACACGTAACCGCCGGAGGCACCGCCCAGCGCCTTGCCGAAGGTGCCGGTGTAGATGTCCACCCTGTCAGCCACCCCGGCATGCTCCGGGGTGCCGGCACCGTTGGCCCCCATGAAGCCCACGGCGTGCGAGTCGTCGACCATCACCAGCGCGCCGTATTCTTCGGCCAGTTCGCAGATCCGTTCCAGCGGGGCCAGGTAACCGTCCATGGAGAACACGCCGTCGGTAACGATCAGGGTCCGCCGGGCGCCGGCGCCGTCGTTCATGGCCGCAGCCTGCTGCAGCCGCTCCTGAAGTTCGGCCATGTCCCGATTGGCGTAGCGGAACCGCCCGGCCTTGGACAGCCGGATGCCGTCGATGATCGAGGCATGATTCAGCGCGTCCGAGATGATGGCGTCCTCGGGCCCGAACAACGATTCGAAGACCCCGCCGTTGGCGTCGAAACAGGACGAGAACAGGATGGTGTCCTCGGTGCCCAGGAAGCGCGACACTTCCCGCTCCAGCTGCAGGTGGAGGTCCTGCGTGCCGCAGATAAAGCGCACGCTGGCCATGCCGAATCCGCGTTCGTCCATGGCAGCCTTCGCGGCGGCGATGATGTCCGGATGGTCGGCCAACCCCAAGTAGTTGTTCGCGCAGAAGTTCAGCACCTCGCGGGTTGATCCATCCGGGCCGGCGGAGATGTGGCTGGACTGCGGGGTGGTGATGCGCCGTTCGGCCTTGAACAGTCCGGCGGCGCGGATCTCCTCCAGCTCCGAGGCCAGCTGGTCCTTGAGCGTTCCGTACATGCTTCCCTCCCTAAATCCGGGTCCAGTCCAGGACCACTTTGCCGCTTGTCCCCCGCCGGGCCGTCTCGAACCCGCGCTCCCATTCGGCGGCCGGCAGCACATCGGTGATCACGGAGGAAATCGCCGCGTGCACGGCCGGGCTGGAGGAGAGCATGGCGCTCATCGCGTACCAGGTTTCGAACATCTCGCGCCCGTAGATGCCCTTGAGCGTGAGCATGTGGGTGACCACCTTGGCCCAGTCGATGGTGATGTCTTCGGCTGGCAGCCCCAGCAGCGCAATCCTGCCGCCGTGGGTCATGTTGTCGATCATGGCGCGCAGGGCCGAGCCGCGGCCGGACATCTCCAGCCCGATGTCAAAGCCTTCGACCAGTTCGAGCTGCCGTTGCGCGTCCGCCACCCGGGCGTGGCTGACGTCCACCACCATGTCGGCGCCCATCTGTTTGGCCAGCTCCAACCGCTCGGCCGACACGTCGGTGACGGCGATCTTGCGGGCACCGGCGTGGCGGACCACCGCTATGGCCATTAGCCCGATGGGCCCGGCGCCGGTGATCAGGACGTCTTCGCCGACCAGCGGAAAGCTCAGCGCCGTGTGCACGGCGTTGCCGAACGGATCGAAGACCGCGCCCAGTTCGGGCGTGACGGCCGGGTCGGTGTGCACCCACACATTGGTTTCGGGAATCACCACGAACTCGGCGAAGGCTCCGTCCCGCTGCACGCCGACGCTGACCGTGCGGATGCACATCTGCCGCCGGCCGGCGCGGCAGTTCCGGCAGGTCCCGCAGACGATGTGGCCCTCCCCCGAGACCCGGTCGCCGATCTGCACGTCCTGCACGGCGCTGCCGGCGGCCACGACCTCGCCGTAGAACTCGTGGCCGGGGATCAGCGGCGCCCGGACCGCACCCGCGGCCCAGTCGTCCCAGGCCTGGATGTGCAGGTCGGTACCGCAGATGCCCGTGGTGTGGACCTTGATCTTGACCTCGCCGGCGCCGGGTTCCGGTTCCGGCCGGTCGACCAGCTCGAAGCCGGCCTGTGGGCCGGACTTGTAGAGCGCCTTCACGCGGTGTCCTTTCGCTAAAGCGGCCGGCGCACCCGGCCGCCCGGGCTGTGGCCCGGATCACTAGGCCAACTCTACGTAACTGTTCTGGTGAAGTGGAGCGCGTCACAGTATCCGTCGGGTCCCGGGCACGGTAGCTTTGCTCGCAAGCACTTCTTCCCTACTACACAAGCGAGGCCAACGCGTGGCAACCATGACCCATCACAGCATCCCGGTAATCGCCGATGACCCGTATTCGGATGCGGTCTTGGCCGATCCGTACGGGCTGTTCGACCGCATGCGCGCAGCCGGGCCGGCCGTTTGGCTGGAGAAGTACCAGGTGCCGGCCTTCGCCCGGTACCGCGAGTGCCGGGACATCCTGGCGGACCATGAAACGTTCATTTCGGGAGCGGGTGTGGGCCCGAAGGACCTGCTGAAGGAACCGAACTGGCGGCCGCAGGGCATCCTCGAGTCGGACCCGCCGCGGCACACCGTGATGCGGGACGCCATGGCCGGGGTCATCTCACCTAAGGGGACCCGCGCCCTGCGGGCAGGGTTCGAGGCCTTCGCCGACCAGCTGCTGCCCGAACTGCTCGAGCGCGGTTCCATCGACGGCGTCAAGGATCTGGCCGAAGTGTTCCCCCTCCGGGCGTTTGGCGACGCCGTCGGCATTCCCCGTGCCGGGCGCGAGGAGAACCTGCTGACGCATGGGGCGATGAACTTCAGCCACTTCGGCCCCGAAAACGAACGCCACCGCTTCTACTTTGAACAAGGTGCCGGGACGCCGGAGTGGGTGATGGACCGGACGCGGCGGGAAAACCTCAGTCCCGGCGGGATGGGTGAACAGCTGTGGCAGTACGTCGACCGTGGTGAACTGCCGGAGGACATGGCCCCGCTGGTGGTGCGCGCGCTGCTGTCGGCCGGCCTGGACACCACGGTGATCGGCATTGGGAACGCCCTCAAGCTCTTCGCCGAACACCCGGAGCAGTGGCGCATCCTGCGGAAGAACCCGCAGATGGTTTCGCTGGCCATCAACGAGGTGCTGCGTTTCGAGAGCCCGTTCCAGTCGTTCTACCGGACCACGTCGGCGGACACGGAAATTTCCGGCGTCAGCCTGGCGGCCGGCGGCAAGCTCGCCTTGTTCCTCGGGTCGGCCAACCGGGACGAAGCCCAGTTCGGGCCCGATGCGGACGTCTTCCGGATTGAACGCGACGCAGCCAGCATGATCGCCTTCGGCAACGGCATCCACCGCTGCGTCGGCCAGCCGATCACCCGGCTGGAAATGCATGTCGTCCTGACCTGGCTGGCACGGAATGTGGAGCAGATTGAGCCCACCGGCGCGCCGGTCCCGTACCTGCACAACACGCTGAAGGGCTACTCCTCGCTGCCCTTGCGCCTGGTGGCCGCCTGAGCCCTCGGAGCACCAGGCCGGCCGGACCCATGGGAGCAGTCAACCCGCCCGGGAACCCCGTGCCGTGGAAGCCGGTGGAAAGGCCGCGGAAACGCAGGCTAGACTGTGACCCCGGCCACAGGTCCGTGGCTGCGATCCGGTACAAAGGGGTTCTCCAGTGCCGCACCCAGCCCAGCCAGCGTCCCGGTCCGTGCAGGACCAGGCCTACGCCGCGCACGAACGACTTGATCCGAGTCGACTGTCCGGTGGGACCGGGAGCATCAGGGGGCTGCGCGCAGTGGTGCGCGACTCCTGGCAGCGGTCCTTGCAACACGCGGCGGATCCGGATCGTGCGCTGGCTCCACTGGTCATGGCCGCCGACGCGCTGGACGTGTTCCGGCGGAACCATTCCTTGGCCGCCATCATGCCGGTCTTCGGCCGGCTGCTGGTGGAGCCCAGCCACGACGCGGGAATGCTGGTGGCCGTGGGCGACCAGCACGGGCGGCTGCTCTGGGTGGACGGAGATGTCCGTTTGAAAGACCGCGCCGAAAACATGATGTTCATGCCCGGCACCGATTGGTCGGAAGCAACCGTGGGCACCAGCGCGCCCGGCACGGCGCTGGCGTTGGGCCGCGGGGTCCAAATCGCCGGTGCCGAGCACTTCAGCCGGGCGGTCCATTCGTGGAGCTGCACTGCCGTCCCCATCAGCGACCCGGATACCGGTGCTGTTCTCGGCGTCGTGGATCTGACCGGCGGGGAGGAAGCGGCCGCTCCCCACACGCTGTCCTTGGTGCGGGCGGCGGTAGCGGCGGCCGAGGCGGAACTGCGCATTCTGCGCCTCCAAACCGCCGCCCGGCACACCCCGAGGACACGCACCCGCACAGTGCCCGCCGGCCCGACCACACAGCGCCGCGGTACTCCGGCTCGTCCGGACAGCGAACCCGGCCCCCATGCCAAGGCCAGACTCCACATCACGGGCCGGGACCAGGGACTGTTGGAACTTGCCGGCCAGCGGATCGAGTTGTCGCAGCGCCACACGGAGATCCTCACCCTGCTGGCCCTGCACCCTGCCGGCCTGACTGCCGAGGAACTGGCGGACCAGCTCAACCCGCAGGCCCAAGGCGCCACCTTGCGGGCCGAGATGGTGCGGCTGCGCAAACTGCTGGCCGGTATCAGCCCTGCCGCCGTCCCCGCATCCCGGCCCTACCGCCTCCCCCAGGAAGTGACGGTCGATGCGCAGCAGGTCCTCCGATGCCTCGCCCGCGGGGCACACCGGCAGGCGCTTGACGTGTACCGGGGGCAGGTCGTTCCACGGTCGGAGGCGCCCGGCATCGTCGTTTTTCGCCGGCACGTCAGTGCCACCCTGCGTGAGGCTGTGCTTAGCAGCGCCTCGCCGGAAGAAGTGGTGCGGTACCTGCAACTTTCTGAAGCAAAGTACGACGCCGAGGCCTGGCGCGCGGCGCTGCGCCTCCTGCCGCCGCGCTCACCGAAGCGGGCCGGGGTCGTCGCGGTGCTGGAACAGTTGGAAACCGGGGACTGACGGTTCCTTCGAAAACGGTGCCAGGGCAGCTGGAACCGGAGACTGGCGGCCCCTCCGGATGGGTCCCGCGGCGGTGCCGGCCGCAAGGACGCACGCTGCAACCTGATTGCAACGTTGCCCTCCGTAGGCTCTGGGGACACAGACAGTGCCGTCTGCCGGACCGTGGGGGTCCGGACACCGAAGCCAAAGGAGTCGACCATGACTGTTTACGCCCAGCCCGGGACCGAGGGATCACCGGTGCGCTTCAAGCCGCGCTACGAGAACTGGATCGGCGGCGAATGGGTCGCCCCGGTGAAGAACCAATATTTCGAGAACCCCTCCCCCGTGACCGGCAAACCGTTCTGCGAAGTAGCACGCGGTACCGCCGAGGACATCGAACTCGCCTTGGATGCCGCCCACAAGGCGGCACCGTCGTGGGGCAAGACCTCGGTGGCGGACCGGGCCGCAGTGCTGAACCGGATCGCAGACCGGATCGAGGAGAACCTGGAACTGCTGGCCGTGGCCGAGACCTGGGACAACGGCAAGGCGGTCCGCGAGACCCTGGCCGCCGACATCCCGCTGGCCGCTGACCACTTCCGCTACTTCGCCTCGGCCGTCCGGGCGCAGGAGGGCAGGCTGTCCCAGCTGGACGACGACACCACCGCCTACCATTACCACGAGCCGCTGGGCGTGGTCGGGCAGATCATCCCCTGGAACTTCCCCATCCTGATGGCCACCTGGAAGCTGGCGCCTGCGCTGGCGGCGGGCAACGCCGTCGTTCTTAAGCCTGCGGAGCAGACACCGGCGTCCATCCTGGTGCTGATGGAGCTGATCGCGGACATCCTGCCGGCGGGCGTGGTCAACGTGGTCAACGGTTTCGGCGTGGAAGCCGGCAAGCCGCTGGCCTCCAGTCCGCGGATCCGCAAGATCGCGTTCACCGGCGAGACCACCACCGGCCGGCTGATCAGCCAGTACGCCTCGCAGAACCTGATTCCGGTCACGCTGGAGTTGGGCGGAAAGAGCCCGAACATCTTCTTCTCCGATGTGGCCGCCGAAAAGGACGCGTTCTACGACAAGGCGCTGGAGGGCTTTACCCTGTTCGCGTTCAACCAGGGCGAAGTCTGCACCTGCCCGTCGAGGGCTCTGGTGCAGGAGCCGATCTACGACTCGTTCATGGCCGACGCACTGGCGCGGACCGAGGCGATCATCCAGGGCAACCCGCTGGACACGGACACCCAGCTCGGCGCCCAGGCCTCCAACGACCAACTGGAGAAGATCCTGTCCTACATGGACATCGGCCAGCAGGAGGGCGCGAAAATCCTGACCGGCGGCGGCCGGAACATCCTGGACGGTGACCTCGCCGACGGCTACTACGTGAAGCCCACCATCTTCGAGGGCGACAACAGCATGCGGATCTTCCAGGAAGAGATCTTCGGACCGGTTGTCTCGGTTACCCGGTTCGGGAATTATCAGGAAGCCCTGGAGATTGCGAACGACACGCTCTACGGGCTGGGGGCCGGAGTGTGGAGCCGCAACGGAAACGTGGCCTACCGGGCAGGGCGCGAAATCCAGGCCGGCCGGGTGTGGGTGAACAACTACCACGCCTACCCGGCGGGAGCGGCGTTCGGCGGCTACAAGTCCTCGGGCATCGGCCGGGAAAACCACGCGATGATGCTGGACCACTACCAGCAGACCAAGAACCTGCTGGTCAGCTACAACGAAAACAAGCTCGGCTTCTTCTAAAGACAGGTCACGTCATGGCGTCTGCTTCACCGCAGGGGCAGGGTGCACCCACCCCGGCCGCTGTGAAACACGAGGCGGCGCTCGAGGCCGCGGTGGCGCTGCCCGGGGAGGACTTTTCCCGGGTGGCGCTCACCGGACCGGCCGTCGGGCTGCTGCAAAAACTGTGGGAGACCCACGGGCCGCTGATGTTCCATCAGTCCGGCGGCTGCTGCGACGGTTCTTCCCCCATGTGCTATCCGGCCGGTGAATTCCTCACCGGCGATGCGGACGTGCTGCTGGGCACGTTCGACCTTCCCGACCGCGGGAGCCTGGACTTCTGGATGTCGCGGGAGCAGTTCGCGTACTGGAAACACACGCATCTGACCGTGGACGTGGTGGAGGGGCGCGGCAGCGGGTTCTCGGTGGAGGCGCCGGAGGGCAAACGCTTCCTGATCCGCTCCCGGCTGTTCGACGGCACGGCACAGCCGGCTTGAGGCGTGGCTCCGAGCCGGAGCGGTGGCCGGGGCTGCGCTCCAGTTTGGGCTCCTGCTCCGCTTCTTAGGTGGAGCGGGGGCCCAAACCGGGGCAGGGGCGGAAAACCGTAACTGTCCGCGTGCCTAGTGTTCGAAGAGGCAGAACGGATGCCCCGCCGGGTCGAAGTACACCCGGACGTCGTCCTGCGGCTGGAATCCGGCCAGTTCGGCTCCGGCCGCTTCAGCATGAAGGCAGGCGGCGGCCAGGTTGTCTACCAAGATGTCCAGGTGCATCAGCATCTGCTGTTCGCCGGGTTCTTCCGGCCAGACCGGCCGGCGGTAGTCCTCCTCCAGTTGGAAGGACAGCCCCGGCCCACCGTCCGGATTGGCCAGTGTTACCCAGTCGGGCTCGTTGGTGCGGATGCCCCAGCCCAGCAGCCGACCGTAGAACTCCGCCAAGGCCAACGGATTCGGTGCCCCCAGAACCGTTGCATGCAGTTGCAGGCCTGTAGAACCGGGCATCGCCACTCCTTACGTGGACGCAATTCTGTTGAGCATTCCGGTCATGCTACTGCGGCTCCGGCGCGGCGGCTAGCTCTCGGACAGGACTTCGGCCAGCGCCCGCTCCCCCACGCCGCGCAACAACCGGTTGTCGTCGGAGGAGGTCAGCAGCACCGTCGCGATGTTCAACGCCCAGCCGCGGCCGCGCTGCCAGGTCTCCGGGGAAACGTCGGTACGCGCTTCGACGGCCGCGATAAACTCCCGGCGCCCCGGGGCGTCAAACACGAGCCAAGCGGCGGCCAGGTCGGTCGCCGGATCGCCAGCGGTGATGTCTCCGAAGTCGATGACGGCCGCCAACCGGTTGCCGTCCACCACCAGGTTTCCCGGGTGGAGGTCGCCGTGCAGCCACAGCGCCGGTCCCTCCCACGCGGGCACGGCGGACAGCTGGCGCCACAGCGCCGTGACACGCTCTGCCTCCGGAATGGCCCCCGAAGCCAGGCGCTGCTGCACGGCCGCGTTGCGGGAGGCCAGCGGCACTCCGCGCACCGGGTTCATCGGGGCCCCGGACGGGGCCGCCAGGTGCAGCGCGGCCACGAACGCCGCCAACCCCCGGGCCAGCGAACGCCGTTCCTCCGGGCGGAGGCGCCAGGCAGCCCGGCCCTCCAGCCACGGCACCACGGACCAGGACCACGGATAGTACGACGTCGGGCTGCCGCAGCGCGTCGGGGCAGGCACGGCGACGGGCAGCTCAGGGGCCAGGGACGGCAGCCATCGTTGTTCGTGCAGCACCAGATCGGCGGCCGCGCCGCGCCGCGGCAGCCGGATGGCCAGGTCGGACCCGAGCTTGAAGGTCACGTTGTCCCACCCGTTGGCCACCCGCACCAGGGGCAGCCGGGCGAGGTCCGGGAACTGGTCCGAGAGCAACCGCTGCACCAGGTCGTTGGTGATGGCGATTTCGGCAGCGGGCATCGAAGCCATCTGTTTCCGTACTTCCTTCAATCGGCGGGCATGCCCCGCCGGCGGCGAAGGCGTTCGCCTGTCGGGTCTGTCTGTTGTGGGGGCGGGACTTCCATCAGATCATCTGCGGGCGCCGCGGGCCAACGGACACGCCCTGGTCAGCCGATGACTACCTGCTCCAGCGCATGGCAGCCGACGGGGTGCAGCGGGTCCGCCGGCGGCCGCAGCGCCATCATCAATCCGTACCCGACAGCCCACCCTTTGGCCCGGTCCCAGGCGCTGGCGTCGCAGACCAGCCCGGACCGGAACTCTGCGCGGCCGGCGGGACTGAAGTGCAGCCACGCCACGGCGAGGTCGCTGGCGGGATCGCCCTGCGACACATCGCCGAAGTCGGCGATGGCCGTCAGTGTCCCGGATTCGTCGACAATAACGTTGTGCGGATGCGGATCTCCGTGTAGCCACAGCCGCGGTCCCGAATAGTCCGGTGCAGCCAGCGCCGCATCCCATACCTCCTGCAATCGGGAGGCGTCGGGCAGGCAGCCGACCGCGAGGCCGGCGCGGGCGTCGTCCCAGCGGGCGAGTCGTTCGTGGAAGGCGGCGGCGCATGCCGCCAACGGCACTCCGCGAATCGGGTTGTGCGGGGCTTCCGCGGGCGCCGGAACCTGCAGCGCCCGCAGGAAACCGGCCAGCACGGGCGCGTAGCGGTCCCGGGCTTCGGGCGGCAGGGCCGCAGCGCTCCGGCCCTCAAACCACGGAACGATCGACCAGTGGAACGGGAAGTGGTCCGTGGGCCGGCCGTGGTGGACCACCGCGGGGACTGGCAGGGGCAGGCCTGTTGCAAGGAGCGGCAGCCAGCGGATTTCGTTGAGCAAGAGGCGGTTTCCCGCCGCATGCTGGGGAAGCCGGACCGCGAGCCCGCTGCCGAGGCGGAAGAGGACGTTGTCCCAGCCGTTGGCGGCCCGCCTTAACGGAAGGCGGGCCAAGGCCGGGAACTGGCCGGCCAGCAGGCGGCGCACCAAGGGTTCGGTGATCGAGACCTCGGCCGGCATCCCGCCATCCTGCCATGCGGCTCCGGTGGCGACAACGCCCCCACCGGTAACGGCAGGGGCGTCGGCTACAAGCGGGCTGTCGGCCCCGGGGCCGCTAGGCCAGCGGAACCGGCCCGATGTCGGTGCCGGTGGACGCGCGCGCACTCGGGCCGGCCGCGCGCCGCGAAACCGGGCCGATGTCGGCGCGGGTGCGGCGCCACGCGTTGCCATTCATCGTCTGCTCCACCGGCTAACCCTGAACGCCGAGACGTTCAAAGATCAGTTCGCGGACCCGACCGGCGTCGGCCTGCCCGCGGGTGGACTTCATGACCCCGCCCACGATGGCGCCGGCGGCCTGGACCTTGCCGCCGCGGATCTTCTCGGCCACGTCAGGCTGGGCCGCCAGCGCAGCGTCGATTGCTTCCAGCAGGGCCGAATCGTCCGACACCACTGCCAGGCCGCGCTTCTCCACGACCTCCTCGGGTGTGCCCTCACCGGCTAGCACGCCGTCGAGCACCTGGCGGGCCAGCTTGTCGTTGATCTTGCCGGCCTGCACCAGGCGGTCCAGCTCGACCACGGTCAGCGGGGTCACGCCCAGCTCCGAAGGTTCGATTTCGGCCTCCTTGGCGCGGCGGGAGATTTCGCCCATCCACCACTTGCGGGCCACAGCAGCGGAGGCACCGGCGGCAATGGTTTCCTCGATCGACTCCATCACGCCGGCGTTGACCACGTCGCGGAATTCGGCGTCGGAATAGCCCCATTCGGTTTTCAACCGCTTGTGCCGCTCGGCCAGCGGCTCGGGCAGCCGGGCACGCAGTTCTTCGATCCACTCTTCGGTGGTGACCACGGGGACCAGGTCCGGTTCCGGGAAGTAGCGGTAGTCATCGGCGTCGGACTTGGGCCGGCCCGCGGTCGTGGAGCGGGTGTCCTCGTGCCAATGGCGGGTCTCCTGGACCACTTTCTGGCCGGCGTCCAGGACCCCGGCGTGGCGCTGGATCTCGAAGCGGACGGCACGTTCCACCGCACGCAGCGAGTTCACGTTCTTGGTCTCGGACCGGGTGCCGAACTGCTCCGCGCCCTTGGGCATCAGGGACACGTTCGCGTCGCAGCGGACGTTGCCGCGTTCCATCCGTGCGTCGGAGACGCCCAGGTTCTTGACGATCTCGCGGACGGCGGCCACGTAGGCACGGGCCAGTTCCGGAGCACGGGAGCCGGCTCCGACAATCGGCTTGGTGACGATCTCCACGAGCGGAACGCCGGCGCGGTTGTAGTCCACCAGCGAGTACTCGGCGCCTTGAATCCGGCCGGTGGCGCCTCCCATGTGGGTGAGCTTGCCCGCGTCCTCCTCCATGTGCGCGCGTTCGATCTCCACACGGAACACTTCGCCGTCTTCCAGCTCGATGTCCAGGTAGCCGTCGTAGCAGATCGGGTCTTCGTACTGGGAGGTCTGGAAATTCTTCGGGGTGTCCGGGTAGAAGTAATTCTTCCGGGCGAAGAAGCAGGATTCGGCGATCTTGCAGTTGAGCGCGAGCCCAATCATGATCGAGTACTCCACCGCCGACTTGTTGACCACCGGCAGGACGCCGGGCAGGCCCAGGTCCACCGGCGACACGTTGGTATTCGGCACATCGCCGAACGCGTTCGGAGCGGCGGAGAACATTTTGGTCTTCGTGTTCAGCTCGACGTGGACCTCAAACCCGAGGACCGGGTCGTACTTCGCCATCGCCTCTTCGAAGGAGACCAACTCTTGTGTTGCAGTCATTTACTTCACACCTCCGAGGACAGGAGCCTGGGCCAGCAGCGGGCCGCCCCACTGGGCTTCCAGCATGTTTTCTAGACCGGCGCCGGCGCGGTACAAGCGGGCATCTTCACGGGCGGGGGCCAGGAACTGGATACCCACCGGCAGTCCGTCGGCCAAGCCGCCCGGCACCGAGATGCCGGGTACTCCGGCAAGGTTCGCCGGAATGGTGGCCACGTCGTTGAGGTACATGGCCATCGGGTCGTCCAGCTTCTCGCCCAGCTTGAACGCGGCCGTCGGCGCCGTGGGAGAGACCAGCACGTCGACGGTTTCAAATGCAGCGGCAAAGTCGCGCTGAACCAGCGTGCGGACCTTCTGCGCCGAACCGTAGTAGGCGTCATAGTAGCCTGCGGACAGGGCGTAGGTGCCCAGGATGATGCGGCGCTTGACCTCGTCGCCGAAGCCGGCGGCACGTGTCGCACCCATCACGCGTTCGATCGTCATCGGACCCTCGGCCGGCAGCACGCGATGCCCGTAGCGGACGCCGTCGAACTTGGCCAGGTTGGAGGAAACCTCCGAGGGCATGATCAGGTAGTAGGCGCCCAGCGCGTACTTGAAGTTCGGGCAGGAGACCTCCAGCACCTCGGCACCGGCCCCGCGCAGCAGTTCCAGGGCCTCGTCGAAACGGGCCTGCACGCCGGCCGCGTAGCCTTCGCCCTGCAGTTCCTTGATCACGCCGATGCGCATGCCCCGCACGTCGCCGTTCCGGGCGGCCTCGACCAGCGCACCCACCGGGTCTGTCAGCGAGGTGGAGTCGGCCGGGTCGTGTCCGCCGATGACCTCGTGCAGCAGCGCGGCGTCCAGCACCGTGCGCGTCACCGGACCGATCTGGTCCAACGAAGACGCCATCGCAATCGCGCCGTAGCGGGAAACTCCGCCATAGGTCGGCTTCACGCCCACCGAACCGGTCACTGCGGCCGGCTGGCGGATGGAACCGCCGGTGTCGGTGCCCAGCGCCAGCGGTGCCTCGAAAGCGGACACGGCAGCCGCAGAGCCGCCGCCGGAGCCGCCGGGGATCCGGTCCAGGTCCCACGGGTTGCGGGTGGGACCGTAGGCGGAGTGCTCGCTGGAGGAACCCATGGCGAATTCGTCCAGGTTGGTCTTGCCCAGCATCGGCATGCGGGCCGCCCGGATTTTCTTGATCACGGTGGCGTCGTACGGGCTCATCCAGCCCTCGAGGATCTTCGAGCCGGCGGTGGTGGGCTGGCCCACGGTGACGATCAGGTCCTTGATCGCAATCGGTACGCCCGCCAGCGCATGCAGCTCTTCGCCGGCGGCACGGGCTTTGTCCACGTCCGCCGCCACCGCGAGCGCCTCGTCGGTATTCACGTGCAGGAACGCGTTGAGGTCGCCGTCGACCTCGGCGATGCGGTCCAAATGCGCCTGGGTGACCTCGACCGAGGACACCTCCGAGGCGGCCAGCATCTCGGCCATTTTGGCCGCGCTATGGGTAATCAGTTCGCTCATGGCTGCGTCTTACTCCTCGTCCAGGATCGCCGGAACTTTGAACCGGCCGTCGGCCTGGTCCGGTGCGTTCGCCAGGGCGAGTTCCTGGCTCAGCGTCTCGCCCACTACGTCCTCGCGGAACACATTGTTCAGCGGGATCGGGTGCGAGGTCGCCGGAACATCGGGGCTGGCAACTTCCTGGACGGACTTGATCGAATCGACAATGACGTCGAGTTCGCCGGCCATCTTGTCCAGTTCTTCGGCGGTCATCTCAATGTGGGCCAGCCGCGCCAAATGCGCCACCGCCGCACGATTGATCTCAGACATGAGTCTCCTACGCGGGTGGAATGCTTTTCCTTCTCAGTCTACCGGCGCAGAAGGGTCGGGATTCGCCAGGGAACGCCGAGGGACTATCCCACGGCGACAGCCTCGGCTTCCCTGCGTTCGGCCTTGGGCTTGGCGAACCGCAGGTACAGCGAAGGGACCACGAAGAGGTTCAACAGCGTGGAAGTGACCAGCCCGCCGAGGATAACCAACGCCATCGGATGCTCGATCTCGTGCCCCGGGATGCTGCCCATCACCACCAGGGGCACGAGCGCCAATCCGGTAGCGAGCGTGGTCATCAAAATCGGCGAGAGCCGTTCGCCCGCGCCGCGCAGCACCAGCGCCGGACCAAAGGTTTCGCCCTCGAACTTCTCCAGGTGCTGGCAATGGTTGATCAGCAGGATGCTGTTGCGCGCGGCTATGCCCATCACGGTCAGGAACCCGACGATGGACCCGAGGGAGAGCACGCCGCCGCCCAGGAAAGCCGCAAACACGCCGCCCACCAGCGCGATCGGCAGGGTCAGCATGATCATCGTCGCCAGGCGCCAGCTGCCGAAGGACACCTGCAGCAGCAAATAGATGACGGCGAGCGCCACAACCGCGAGGGTCAGCAGCAGCTGCGTGGCTTCCTGCCGTTCTTCGTACTCGCCGAGGATTTCGGCATGGAACCCGGGCGGCAGCTCGATCTCTGCCAGCCCGGCCTCCATCGCCGCGACCACTGAGGCCAGCGCCCCGTCTTCGACGTTGGCCTCGATGTCGATGCGCCGGGAGTTGTCGTCACGTTCAATGACATTCGGCGTGGGCCGCAGGCTGACATCGGCGACGTCCGCCAGCCGGATGCGCTCGCCGCTCGGTGTGTCGATGGGCAGGTTTCTGATGCTGGTCACGTCGGAACGGATTTCCTCCGGACTCCAGACCTGGACGTCGTAGGCCTTCCCGCCCCGGTAGACGTCGCCCACTTCTTCTCCGGCCACCAGCGTTGCCGCGGCGCGCCGGACGTCCCCGGGTTTCAGCCCGTACCGCTGTGCCGTCTCCAGGTCGACGGTCACTTCAAGTTGCGGCACGTCCACCTGCAATGACACGTGCTCGTCGATGGCGCCGTCGGTTGCCTGGAATATCTCGTTGATTTCCTCGGCTTTCTCCCGCAACATGTCCAGGTCATCGCCGTAGAGCCGCACCACCACCGCGTTGCTCGATCCGGTCAGCACCTCGCGGATCCGTTCCTTCAGGTAGGTCTGCACGTCGCGGTATATACCGGGGTAGCCTTCCACGACTTCCTGGACCGCGGCCAGGGTCTTGTCGTAGTCCACCGCCGGGTCGATGCTGATCCAGTTCTCGCCGAAGTTGACCCCGACCACCTCGTCGGCGGCAAACGCCTGTCCGATGTGGGCGCCGCAGTTGCGCACGCCCTCGATTTGCAGCAGTTCCGCGCAGGCTCGCTGGCTGATGCGGTACTCCTCCCCCACCGAGGTGCCGGGCTGCGTGACCCAGTGCATCAGGAAGTCCCGCTCTTTGAAGTCCGGCAGCAGCGACTGCCCGAGGAATGGCGCCATCACGGCCCCGGCTGCCGCGATGGCGCCGAAGACCACGTAACTCGGACGCGGGCGCCGCACGAAGCGCTTGAGGATGGCGTGGTAGCCGCGTTTGAGGACCCGTACCAGCGGAGGCTCGCGCGACTCCAACGGCACGTTGCGCATGAGGATCAGGGCCAGCGCCGGGGTGACCGTCAGGGCGACCAGCATCGAGGCGAGCACGGCCAGGGTGTAGGAGATGGCCAGCGGCCGGAAGAACGCCCCGGTGAGTCCTTCGAGGAAGAAGATGGGGATCGCCGCCACGATGATGATCAAAGTGGCATAAACGATCGGCCCGCGGACCTCAAGGGAAGCGTCCAGCACCACCCGCATGGTGGACCTGCTGCCGCCTTCGGCGCGGTGCTGGCGCAGCCGCCGGATGATGTTCTCGATGTCGATGATGGCATCGTCTACGACCACGCCCACGGCAATGACCAACCCCGCCAAAACCATCGTGTTGACCGAACTGCCGCTGAGGTAGAGCACCAGCGCGGCGGTCACGAGCGAGAGCGGAATCGCGATGATGCTGATCAGCGCGGTGCGCCATTGGAACAGGAACGCGCCGAGGACCATCATCACCAGGACGGTTCCGAGCAGCAGCGCCACGGTCAGGTTGTTCAGCGATTCTTCGATGAAGCTGGCGGGCCGGAAGATTTCAGTGTCGATCTCGATGCCGCTCAGGCCCGGCTCCATCGTCTTCAGCGCCGCTTCCACCCCTTTGGTGACTTCCAGGGTGTTGCCCCAGGGAAGTTTCTCCACGATGAGCATGAGCCCCTCGCCCTGGTTGATCACGGCGTCCCCGATGAGTGGCTGGTGGTCCTCAACCACGCGCGCAACATCGCCCAGGCGCAGCGGATCGCCGTCGCGCTCGTCGATGGTCACCTTGGCCAGGGCCTCCGGCGTCGTAATGGGCAGCACGTGTTGGATGCCCAGCCGCTGGTTGGGTGTCCCGATGTAGCCGCCGGTGCCGATCACCGCGCCGGGGGAATATTGCAGCAGCCCTGCATCCAGGGCGTCGGCGGTGACCGTCATCACCTGGTTCAGCGACACGCCCTCGGCGCGCATCTTCTCGGGTTCGGCCTGCACCTGCAGCATCTGCAGTCGCTCGCCCCAGATGGCCACGTTCGCGACGCCGGGCACGCGGAGCAGGTGGGCGCGGATCTTCCAGTAGCTGATCATCGACATCTCGATCAGCGAGCGCTCGTCGGAGGTCAGGCCAATCTTCATGACGCGGCTGGTCGACGACAACGGCTGCAGCATGACCGGCGGCGATGCCCAGGTGGGCAGGGTCGGAGTGGTGTTGGCGATCCGCTCCGATACCAGTTGCCGGGCGGTCAACAGGTCCGTGTCCGGTTCGAAGATCAGCACGATGGAGGACAGTTGGGAGACGGATTTCGAGCGCAGGTCGTCCAGGCCCTCGACGCCGTTCAGGGCCTCTTCCAGCGGGACGGTGACCAGCTCTTCCACCTCGGAGGCGGTCAGGCCGATGCAGATCGTCTGGATTTCGACTTTCGGCGGCGCGAACTCAGGGAAAACGTCCACCGATGCGGTACTCAGGCTGACGCCGCCGAACAGCATGATTCCGACGGCGATGGCCACCACCACGGACCGGAATTTGAGGCTGAAAGCGACGATCCGGCGCATGTCAGTGGGCCGTATCGAACTCGGCGCCGAAGAGTTCGGCGGCACCGAGGGTGACGATGTCGGTGCCGGGCTCCGGGCCGTCGCTGAGGTGCACGACGTCGCCCTCGATCCGGCCCACTTCGACGGGAGCCCGGACGAAGACCAGGGGTTCGGGGTTGGTGTAGACCCAGGTGTCGCCGGCAGCATCGTAGATCAGCGAGCTGTAGGGAATCTCCAGCCCGCTCCCGGTTCCGGCGGCCACCGGCTCCGTGGTCAGGTCCAGCCGTTCCGCCGCTTGCTCGGTGAGGGTGAGCCGGTTCAGCTCGGAGCCGGGAATCGTCTCCTTGACGGCGGCCTCGATGCCCTGGGGTTCCATTTCCGGGCCGGCTGCCGCGCAGCCGGACAACACAATGGTTGCCGCGGCCGTCGCTGCGACCAGCGCACTGTGGCGTCCATGACGTTGGCCAGTCATGACATTTCCTGCCTCCGTTGCAGTACAGACTCGTGCATATTGACCAGTGAGTTCGACCAGTCGGGTTGGCCGGAAGGGCCGAGCGTGAGGACCAAGACCGGCAGGACCCACAGCACCAGCAGTGCGGTGGTGATCAGGCCGCCCCAAACCACCACGGCCAGGGGCAGGATGGTGACGGCTCCGACGGTTCCGCCCAAGGCGACCAAGGGCACCAGTGCCAGGGCAGCGACCGCAGCCGCCAGGAGCATCGGCGGCAACCGGTCGCCGACTGCCCTGCGCATCAGTTCGACCGGACGACGGGACGGGTCGTCGCTCTGCAACGTCTGGAAATGCCCCACCAGCTGCAACGCTTCCCGGATGGCAAAGCCGAGCACCGCCGCGAGCCCCACCAACGCATACAGCGATCCATCGCCACCGGTGAGCAGGATCGCGAGCACTCCTCCGGACAGCGCGACCGGCAGTGCCAGCAGCACCAGGGCGGCGAGCCGCCAACTACCGAGCACGGTTTGCAGCAGGATCAGGATGCCGATGGCAGCCGCGGCCGCGAGCCACCAAATCAGCTGGGTTGAAACCTGCTGTTCTTCGTACTGGGGCGGGATTTCCGCGTGGTACTCGACCGGAAATTCCATCTCGGCGATCGCTGCGCGGATTTCCGACTGAACCTCGCCCAGGCTGCGCCCCTCGATATCGGCGAGCACGTCGATGCGGCGCGAGGTGTTGTCATGATGAATGACCGTCTGGTTTGGACTAATGCGCACGTCGGCTACGTCGCCGAGCCGGACGCTGCCGCCATCAGGAGTATCGATGGACAGCTCGCGGACACTGGTGAGGCTGCCCCGGGTAGCTTCGTCGCCCTTGACGATCACCTGAAAAACCTTTTGCTGCTCGAAGATGAACCCGACTTCGATGCCCTGCAGGATGGCGGCAGCGGCGCGGCGCACGTCACCCGGTTTGATGCCCACCCGTTCGGCGGCGTCCAAGTCCACCTCGATCTCCGCGATCGGCTGGTCCACCGCAATGTCCAGCCGCGGATTGGCTACACCGTCGATACCGGCCATGACCTGTTGGAGCTCTTCGGCCTTCTCCCGCAGGATGGGCAGCTCGATTCCGTAGACGCGTACTTGGAAGCCCTGCTCGTTGGCCTGCCGAACCCGGTCGACCTGGCCTTCCGGATAGGTCAGCACCCGGTTCGCCAGGCCGGGGTAGCCGTCGACGATTCCCTGCACGTCGGCTTTGACCCGGTCGAAGCTCGCGCCGTCCTCGAGCGTCACCCAGATCTCGCTGGAACTGACGTTCGCCTCGGTATCCGACGTGATTGCCCTCCCGACGTGGCCGCCGACGGCCGCGACGCCGTCGACCGTCCTGAGTTCATCGCTGGCCCTGGCAGTGATGCGGTTCATCTCGGTATTGGCGGTGCCGGGGGCGGCGTCCCACTGAATCAGCAGGGTGCGGTCCGGCACGGAAGCCACCACGGGGTTTCCGGCAGCGACGAGCGGTATCGCAGCCAGGGCGGCGATCCCGAGGATTGCGACTACGCCGGCTGCCAGCCAGCGCCGCCCCTCGGCGGCGGAGGCGAGCAGGTGGTCCAGCCTGCGCCGGACCTTCTGCACGGCGGCGGGGGCCGGCCTCGTTTTCTCCCGGGCGGGCACCAGAATGCTGGCCAGGGCGGGGGTGACGGTGTGGGCCACGATGAACCCCACGGCGACGGCCAGCAGGTAGGAGAGTATCAGGGGCCTCAGCAAGGCGCCGTCGACGCCCCGGATGAACAAGGCCGGGGCCAGCGCGAGCAATGTTGCCAGGGCCGCGAATACCATGGGCATTCTCGACCGCCGCAGGGCCCGGGCCAGCAGGCTTTCCCGGCCGTCGGTCGCCGTTGCCTCCGCCGGTTGCTGATTCCCGCCGAAGCCGGCCGGGGTGCCTGCCGGCGTTTCCTGCCCGGCATGGTGCGCGGGGGCCGGCGCGAAGGTTCGCGCAGGCTGGCCGGTGTCCTTGTGCCGGACGCTGTGCAGGTCGGCGATGACGTCGCCCACGCCGACGATCAGCGCCAGCACGATGCCGGCGAAAGCCATGGTGTTCAGCACGGCTCCCTGCCACTGCAGTATCAGCGCCGCAGCCACGGCCGACAGGACGATGGCTGCAAGCCCGATGAGGGCATACCGCCAGGATCGGAAGGCAAGGCCGATGCCAACGGTCACCACGAGCAGGCCGATGAGCAGCGCCAGCCCCAACTGGTTCGCGGCGGACTCCAAAAAGCTTGCCGGGCGGAAGATCGTGGAATCCACCTCGATGCCGGGCAATCCGGGGCGAAGCTCGTCCAGTGCCTCCTCGAGGTGTTTGGTGACCTCGACGACGTTGGCATCGGGGAATTTTTCGATGACCAGGATGAGCCCCGGGGCGTCACCGGTTACGGCGTCGCCGATCAATGGCTGGTGGTCCTCCCTCAACTCCGCCACATCGGCGAGCTGGAGCGGTTTGTCGCCGGTCCCCTCGACGCTGACCTTGCCCAGGTCCTCGGCGTTCTGGATCGGCAGCACGTGCTGGATGCCGATGCGTTGGTTGGCCGACTCCAGGAATCCGCCGGTGCCCGGGGTCGAGGCTTCCAGGAAGCTCAGCGGGGACACCCAGACGGCATTTCCCGTGGTTTCAATCACTTGGTTCAGCGTCACGTCCTGTGCGCGGAGGCGCTCGGGGTCCACATGGACCTGGAGCTGTTGTTCACGCTGGCCCCAGATCGACACGTTGGCCACCCCGGGGACGCCCATCAGCACGGGCTTGATGTTCCAGCGCGCCAGCACCGACATGTCGATCACCGACTGCTCGGCAGAGCTCAGCTGGACCATCATGACCCGGCTGTTCGACGACAGCGGCTGCATCAGCACCGGGGCCGTAGAGACGTTCGGCAGCGCGAAGGCCTGCGTCAACCGCTCCGCCACCAGCTGCCTGGCCCGCAGGATATCGGTGCCGGGTTCGAAGACCATCTCGATGGAGGACAAACCCGGGACGGAGACCGATCGGATTTCATCCAGCCATGCCACGCCGTTGAGCAGGTCGGCCTCCATCGGAGACGTGATCAGCTGCTCGACCTCTACGGCCGACAGACCCAGCGCCTCGGTCTGGATTTCGACATGGGGCGGGGCGAATTCGGGGAGGTTGTCCACCGGCATCGACGGCAGGGTCACCAGTCCCAACCCGAGAATGCCCGCCGCGGCAGCCAAGACCAGCAACCGGAATTTGAGGGTCCAGCGAACCAACAAGCCAGACATAAAAACGCCCCCAACGGCGCAGAGCGATTCGGGTCACTTACCCGTCCCCGCTCACCCATGAAGCTTGTGCGGACGCCCGGTCCGCACGGTAGGAGTTCAGCCTGTCCTGGCGTAGCTCCGGTCCCCATCGAGGCGTTGGCCGACCGGCGTGTTCCCCAACGGATCACTCAAAATGCTGTCCCCAGTGTGGCACAAACGGTCAGCGGGCGACAAGAAAATTCGCGAAGCAGTTTGACCGCCTTAGGCCGGGCACCTAGAATGTGGCCCCCGCGAACGGCCGGTAGGGGTGTCGGGCTTCCGACCGGACGCCGGAGTCCGTCGCGGCGAGGAGGCCCCATGCGTCCGGCTCGACTGGCTGCCATAGCCCTGGCCGCCCTCCTGCTGCCGTGCTGCAGCAGCCCAGGGCAAGGCTCTCCCGCCCCGGCGCCGCAAGCCTCGGCGGGCCCCGCTTCCTCGACCTCCCGCGCGCCGGCCGCCCCGCCGGTTACGTCACCACCTGCCTCAGACCCGGCCGGCACGGCGGCCCCCGCGCCCCGGACAGGCGGCGACTCCGCGGAACGCGTGAGATTCGCGGCGGCCGGGGACTTCGGCTTCGACGAAGGTGCCGCGCAGGTGCTGGAAGCGATGGCGGGAAGCGGTGCACGGTTCGGCCTGGCGCTCGGCGACCTGTCCTACGGGCTTCCCGGCACAGAATCGGGGTGGTGCAGTTTCGTCACCGACCACCTGGGGCCGGATATCCCCCTGCAGTTGGTTTCCGGAAACCACGAAAGCGATGGCCGGAACGGTTCGATCGATGCATTCGCCCGCTGCCTTCCTCCCCGCTTACCCGGCGTCCAAGGCACCTATGGGCGCCAATGGTTCGTGGACATCCCGCAGCGGGATCCCCTGCTGCGGCTGATACTGATTTCGCCGGGCCTGGAGTTTCCCGACTCCGGCCGATGGGACTACCTTCCCGGGACCGAGCAGTACCGGTGGACGACCGCTGCCATAGACTCGGCCCGCACGGCGGACATCCCGTGGATTGTGGTTGGCTCCCACAAGCCCTGCCACTCGGTGGGCCGCTACGAGTGCGATCCCGGTCCCGCCGTGACGGATCTGCTGCTGGACAAAAAGGTGGACCTGGTGCTGCACGGCCACGAACACCTCTACCAGCGGACACACCAACTCGCCCTGGGCCCGAACTGTCCGTCGCTGCTGCCCGCGCAAAGCAATAATGCCTGCATCTCCGACACCGACGCCGACTTCGAGTCCGGTGCCGGCACGGTCTTCGCGACGGTCGGCACAGGCGGGCAACCGCTGCGCGACGTCAACGGCTCCGATGCCGAGGCGCCCTACTTCGCCGCCAACTCCGGCGCAAACGCCGACCCCACGCACGGGTTTATGGAGATCGAGGTGACCGAGGACTCCCTGACGGCTACGTTTGTCGGCGCCGGCGGCGGGAACTTCACCGATTCGTTCACACTGGGCAAACCCTGAGTGCCGCCGCCGTACTCCTGCCGTCCGTGGGCCGCCTAGAGGCGCTTGACGAAGACCAGCAGCCGGATGTCCGTTCCGGGCACCGGCCAATCCCGTTCCGGCACACGGTCGAATCCCAGCGATTCATACAGCCGGTGTGCCGCCGTCCAGTCGCTGCCGGTGGTCAGGCTCACGGCGTTGATGCCCTGCAGCGTGCGCGCGTACTCCACGATGGCGTCCACGAGCGCGCGGCCGACGCCGGAGCGCTGCAGCCCCGGATCCACGGCCAGCATCCGGAACTCCAGTTCACCCTCCCGGGCAATGTCGGCATACTTCCCGCCAGCCTGCGCCAGCGTGACCGCGCCGGCCACCTTCCCGCCCCGCTCGGCCACCCAGATCTCGGCATGCTGTGCCCGGTGCGCCACGTCGGAAACGTGCACCAGATACGGGTGGTCGGCTGCCGGGAAGTGTCCCGCGGCCAGGTACGCCTCGCGCGTCAGGCGCTCCACGTCGTCGAAATCGGTGGCGGTGGCAGGGCGGATGGTGATCTGCATGTGCTTGGGCGGTGTCCTTGCGGGTATGGAAAGTACGACGTCGGGGCTTGCCTGACCAGTTTCCCGCACCGCGGGCGGTGCGCGCCAATGGGGGTTCAGGCCTCGCCGCCGTATTGCCGTCCCGCCGGCGGTCCAGCCGCCGGACCGGGCAGGGGCGGGAGCAACTCCGGATGGACCCGCCGCTGCAGGGCGGCGACGGCCTCGGCCGGCAGCGCCAAGAGACCGTCGAGCTCCTTGCGGGCCCGTGCGTAGGCCAACTGCCGCTCGGCGGGGGTGGCCGCCCGGTCCACCGCGATGGTCAGCAGCCGGCGTGCGGTGTTCAGCCGCAGCCGTTCGGGGCCGCTGAAGTGCTGGTCCTGAATGCGGCGGGCCTCGCGTTCGGCGATGTCGAAGGCCACCTCATAGGCCCGCACCGCCTCGCGGTATTCGCGCAGCCGCTCGTCGGTGGCAACTTCCGCGGCGGTGACCGGCCGCAGCCCGTCCGCGGTCCGTTTGGCGCGCAGGAACGCCACCGTGAGCGGCTCGCGGACATCGGACATCATGGGGAAATCGATCAGCTTGGCCACGTCCAGCTCGTAGTCCAGCCAGCGCGCGTTCACCGCGTCATGGTCGGCCATCACCGCCGCGGTGTCGCGGAGCCGCTGCTGCTCTGCGGCGGCGGCGGCACGCATCCGGTCGGCCTCGCGCCGGGCCGCCTCCGACCGTGCGCTTTCGCGGCGGCGGCCACCGGTCCGGTTCCAGCCCTGACCGCGCCGGGTGCGCTTGGCACGCTGTCCCAGACCGGAGACCACGGCGAAACCGACCCAGATGAACCACCAGGGAAAACCGTCGGCAAAGAACTCGTTCATGGCTCACCTCGCACATCCATCGTCCCATGGCCGGTGATGCCAGTCACGATAGTTTCGCGAGGCCGCCG
Source organism: Arthrobacter sp. Y3223065 (assembly GCF_059090885.1). Taxonomy (NCBI): domain Bacteria; kingdom Bacillati; phylum Actinomycetota; class Actinomycetes; order Micrococcales; family Micrococcaceae; genus Arthrobacter; species Arthrobacter sp. Y3223065. Next base: position 208,079 of record NZ_JBNHGC010000004.1, read on the forward strand.
GGATGTCCGCGCGTTTCGCGACGTGGCTGCCGCTGCTTTCGGCGCAGCTCGCCGCTGCTACTGCTGGCCGGGGCCGTCGCCGCGGCGGTTGGCGATCCGGTACGCGGTGCCGTCAGGCTCGCGGTCCAGGAAGCCGTAATCCACCAGGGCACGGCGGAGCATCGGCACATCGGGGGTGAAGGCGGCCAGTCTGGCGTTCAGTTCCTTTTCGGCCAGGACCTCGCTGCCGGCAATGATGCGGTCGCGGATATGGCCCAGCAGTTCCAGCCGGTCGGAGGCACGGGATGGCAGCACCACCAGCTCGCCGGCGAGGAACCTTTCCGGCCCGGTCGGCTGGGGTTTCCGTGCCGCGGCCAGCGCTGCCTTGAAGACACCGGGCTCAACGGCGAGGGCACCGCCGTCGTGCGTCACCAGGCCGGAGGCGAGGAGCTTCTGCCGTTCCTTGGGGGTCATCTCCGGCTGTTGGCCCAGCACCAGGGCAGCATAGAGCCCCCGAAGGCGGTGGCTGGCCAGAGCGGAGAGCAACTGCTGCCAGCTGGCGCCGGGCCCTGGCCGCTCCCCCGTCACGCCGAGCCGGTTTCCAGCAGCCGGCGGAAACCGTCCTCGTCCAGCACGGGCAAGTTAAGGGACTCGGCCTTGTCCAGTTTGGTCCCCGCATTCTCGCCAGCCACCACATAGCTGGTGTTCTTCGAGACGGAGCCGGAGGCCTTGCCGCCGCGGATGATGATCGCTTCCTTGGCCTCGTCGCGGCTGAAGTTCGGCAGCGTACCCGTCACCACCACGGTCAGCCCCTCCAGCGTGCGGGGCATGCTCTCGTCCACGTCGTCGGCCATCCGCACGCCGGCGGCGGCCCAGGCGTCGACAATCCCCGCATGCCAGTCCTCGGCGAACCACTCTTTCAGCGCGGCCGCGATGGTGGGGCCCACCCCGTCCACGTGCGCCAACTGGTCCTCGCTGGCGGCCCGGATGGCGTCCATCGACCCGAACGCAGTGGCCAGGGCGCGGGAAGCGGTGGGACCAACGTGCCGGATGGACAACGCCACCAGGACGCGCCAGAGCGGCTGGGTCTTGGCCTTCTCCAACTCCTCGAAGAGCTTCCTGGTGTTGGCCGTGGGCACAGAGGGCTTCTTGGCGGTGCCCTTGGTGTAGAAGTAGGGCACGAGTTCCGTCTCGCCAGTGGGCACGCCCTTCGCCTTCTTCTCGCGCCGGATCCGCACGTCGGCCAGGTCCTCGGGTTTGAGACTGAAAATCCCGGCCTCGTTGGTGAGCGGAGGCTGTTCGGGTTCGGCCGGCCGGGTCAGCGCGAACGCGGCCTCGTAGCCCAGCGCTTCGATGTCGAAGGCGCCGCGGCCGGCCAGATGGGCCACCCGCTCGGTCAGCTGCGCCGGGCAGGACTTGGCATTCGGGCAGCGCAGGTCGACGTCGCCTTCCTTGCCGGGAGCCAGCGGGGTGCCGCACGAGGGGCAGTCGGTGGGCATCACGAAATCGCGCACCGGCGGATCCTGCGCATCCCGCAGCGCCAGCACCGGGCCCACGATCTCCGGGATGACGTCGCCGGCCTTGCGCAGCACCACGATGTCGCCGATCTTCACGCCCTTGGCCTTGACCACGTCCTGGTTGTGCAGGGTCGCCATCTCCACGGTGGAACCGGCCACCTTCACCGGCTCCATCACGCCGTACGGGGTGACCCGGCCGGTGCGGCCCACATTCACCCGGATGTCCAGCAGTTTGGTGTGGACCTCTTCCGGCGGATACTTATAGGCCACCGACCAGCGGGGCACCCTGGAGGTGTGGCCGAGCGCGCGCTGCAGGCCGAAGTCGTCCACCTTGACCACGATGCCGTCGATTTCGTGCAGCAGGTCGTGGCGGTGTTCGCCGTAGTGTTCGATGAACTCCAGCACTTCTTCGTAGCTGTCCACGACCTTGTAATAGGGGCTGGTGGGCAGCCCCCATTCCTGCAGCATCGCGTAGGTGTCCGATTGGCTCTCGGCGGCGAGCCCTTCGCGGGAGCCGATGCCGTGGACGAACATGTGCAGCGGCCGCTCGGCCGTCACCTTCGGGTCCTTCTGCCGCAGCGAGCCGGCCGCGGAGTTCCGCGGGTTGGCGAACGGCGCCTTGCCCGCCCCCACCATCCGCTCGTTCAGCGCCAGGAAGTCCTTGGTGGGGATGAAGATTTCGCCGCGGATCTCCACCTCGGCGGGGATGTTGTCGCCGGTGAGCCGGCGCGGGATGTCGGCGATGGTCAGCGCGTTGTGGGTAATGTCCTCGCCGGTCGTGCCGTCTCCCCGGGTCGCGGCCCGGACCAGTTCGCCATCGCGGTAGAGCAGGTTGACGGCCAGTCCGTCGATCTTCACTTCGCTGAGCCAGCGCAGTTTCCTGCCGTTGCCCAGGTTGGCCACCGACGCCGCGGCGCGGTCCACCCAGGCCTTCAGCTCGTCCAGCGAGAAGACGTCCTCCAGCGAGTACATCCGCTGCAGGTGTTCCACCGGGGCGAAGGCGGCGGAAACCTCGCCACCGACTTCCTGCGTGGGCGAGTCGTTGGCCACCAACTCCGGGTGCAGTGCCTCGATCTCCTCCAGCCGCCGGTACAGCAGGTCAAATTCGGCGTCCGAGACCAGCGGGGCGTCCTCGTTGTAGTACGCGTAGCGGTACTTGCGGACGTCCTCGGTCAGCTGCTCGTACTCGTGGCGGATCTCGTCCCCGGGAATCCCGCTGGCAGGTGTTTCGACTGTGCTCACCTGACTATCTTGCCCGAGAAGCGCGGTTCAGGCGACGACGGCGGAGCCCGCAAGTCCTCGCTGGACCGGCCGCCGCTCAGTCTTCCGCGTCCGGCCGTTCGTCAAGCAGCGGCAGGTCGGCCGCGGTGACCAGGTGCGAGGTCACCGCGTGTTCGACCAGCCGCGCGCGCCGGTTGGTGGCAAGCTTTCCGCCGCCGCCGCGCAGTCCGGCGACGCCCACGCGGTCCAGTTTGTCGCAGACATTGTCCAGCTTGCGGTTGAACTTGGTCAGGGGCCAGCCCAGCCTGGCCGCCGCCTGCGAGGACGACGGGATCGAGCTAAGCCCGGTCCCGTCGCGCTTGAGCATCGGTTCGGCCAGGGCCAGGATCAGGGCCTTCTGCGACGCGGTGAAGACCACCGGGCCGATGGTGGTTTCGCCCACCGCATCCGTGTCCCGGTGTTCCTGCCGGAACGACGGCGTCTTCACATGGACCGACAGCTCATAGGTCGTGGGGCCGGCCGTGAAAACGATGTTCGTCTGGCTGAAGACCATCGGGATCCGCGCTCCCGGCGCCAGCCATGCCTGCATGCCCCCGGTCGAATCGGCAATGGTCGCGGAGATGAGGGAGCCGACGTTGGCCAGCCACCAGATGCCGTCATAGTGGGCGATCTGCAGGAACCTGCGGTGCAGATAGGGATTGTCGTCGATCTCCAGGTCGCCTTCGCGCCCAATGGTGAACACGTCGTTGTTCGTGGCTTCGTACCATTCGCCGCAGAACTCAATGCTCACATCCGCCACCGCTATCCCCCTTGTCTGCACCGCCCGCGGGGGCCAATGCGTGATTCAACGTTTCAAACCTACCCGCAAAAGCCACGCAGCCGGGCTACTTGTCCGCGCAGCCGCGGACCGGATCCGAGGCCCGGCCATTGGCCCGCACCACCACCACTTCAATGCAGGTGCGGTCATTCTGTGCCAGGGGCATGGTTGCCTCGGGTTCACCGGTGCGCTCGGCCTCGCCCCGGCCCAACGCGGTCACCGGCGTCCAGACGTACAGGTCGCCGTCCCGGGGGTCCGGATTGGTCCAACTGAAGACTGCCTCGCCGCCCTGCACCCGGCCGGCCAGGTCCTCCGGCGGCACCACGTTGCCGGACAGGCCTTCCAAGGCGTTTGCCGGCGCCCGGCTGACGGGGGCCTCGGGCACTGCAGCCTCGGAGGCGGGCCGGTTGAGCACGACGACGGCACCGGCGAGCACCGCTGCCGCGGCGGCGGCCCCGGCCACCCAGGCCCAGGGACGGCGCCGCGCCTCGCCGTCGGGGTCCGTCCCTTGGTCCTGTTCCGAGTCCCGCAGCACTGTGGCGCCGTCCGGGTCCGGCTCCAGGGGCCGTCCCTGGGGGCCGCCGGGCAGCCACGGCCCGGATGCGGTGCCTGCTGCCGGCTGCGCCGGCCCGGTGGGCAGCCTCCCGGTGCGTTCGGGGAAGGCGAAGCCGGGTGCCGTCGGTGCCGTGCCGGCGGACGGGTCGATGGAGACAATCCCGCGGACGCGCGTCGCCTCGCCGTCGTCGCCGCCGTCTGCCTGAGCCGACCGCGCTTCCTCCAGCACCTCGAACGGGGTCACCGAGAGGTTCAATTCCGCCTGGACCCGCTGCAGGGACAGCGCGAAGGCATAGGCCGATGTGAACCGCGAGCCCGGCGACTTGGCCATCGCGGTCGCAAGGGCCAGTTCCAGGGATGCGGGCACGTCGGCACGGCGCAGCGGCGGCAGCGGTGCATGCGCAATGCGGTCCATCAGGTCCCGCTGGGAGTTGCTTCCGCCGGGCTGGATGAACGGGGACCGCCCGGCCAGCAGCGTGTAGACGGTGGCACCCAGGGACCAGATGTCGCTGCGGGTGCCGTTGCCGGCAGCACCCTGGAATGCTTCCGGCGGCGACCACGGGATGGACATGCCGGCGTCGCCGTCCGCGTCCTCAGCGCTGGAGGAGGAGATGCCGAAGTCGGTCAGGGCCGGCCGGTTGTAGTCGGTGACCAGGATGTTGGCGGGTTTGATGTCGCGGTGCGCGATTCCCGCCCGGTGCGCGGTTTCCACGGCCGAGGCCACCTGGATCCCGAGGGCCAGCACTTCGTGCACCGCCAGCGGCCCGTTGCGGTACCGCACGTCCAGACTGGGACGCGAGCAGTACTCCATGGCCAGGTAGGAATGTCCGTCGGCGGTGAGATTGGCCTCGTAGATCGTGACGATGAACGGATGCGTGGACAGCTGCGCCATGAGGTTCGCTTCGGATTCGAAGCGGCGGCGGGCGTCATCGGTCTTCAGCCCGGACAGCAGTACCTTGACCGCGACCCGGCGCTTGGGTCGATCCTGTTCGTAAAGATAGACATCGGAGAAACCGCCGGAGCCGAGCAGCCGGACGTAGCGGTAGCCGTCGATGGCGGGCGGCGGTGCGGGCGGGCGCTTCACGCTCACGGCAGGTCCTCAAAGCGCAGGGAGATGCCGTCGCCCAGGTCCGCGATGTCGCCGTCCAGCAGCATGACCGCCTCGCCGTGGCCCAGCCGCCGGGGCGCCTGCTGGCCGCGCAAGAGCAAGGTCCCGTTGGTGGAGTCCAAGTCGGCAAGCATGACGTGCCAGCCTTCCAGCCGGACTTCCACGTGTGAGCGCGAAATATCCCCGCTGGCGCTGTGCACCGGAACCAGCCGCGGCATCACGCTGCCCTGGACCCGGTTCGCGGAGGGTTGCCGTCCAATAATCACGGGCCTGTCCAGTTCCACCACTTCCCCGGTGGACAACCGCAGGTGCCCCAGCGCCGGCCGCTGCACCTCCTGGGCCTCGTCGTCCAGCTGCCCGCCGCACGCAGAGCACGCTGAACTGGTCGGTGGATTGGCGTGGCCGTGACCGCACATCCGGGCCAGCACCATGGGCGCGGTGCTCGGCACCGACGACGGCGCCGAGGCGGCAGCGGCGGGTGCGGCCGGGACCTCGGGCAGGTCGCTGCGCATCAGCGTCTGCCCGTCGTGGTCACCGTCGGCGTGGTCTCCACGGACGAATCCGGCCGGTGGGCCCGCAGCGGCAGGGCCGCGGTCGGCCGGCTCGGCCGGCTGGGAATCCCTGGCCGCTTCCGCGGCGGCCGATGCCGCGGCGGCGGCGCGGGCGGACGCAGACGGCGTCAGCCAGGGAACGGCGTCGATCAGGTCCACAGGCTGGCCGGGCTGCCCGGCGGTCCGGCCTGCTGCCGCGGGACGGGGTGCGACGGCGGCTCCCGCCTGGCCATCGCCGGCCGCGGCATGGGGCGGCCGTGCCTGCAGGATGGCACGCTGCGCGGCGGCGTGGACCACCGTCTGGTCCAGGCCATCGTCTGCCGCCCCGGTGTCCGGCACCGCTTGGGCGGCCTGCCCGGCGTCCGGCACCGGTTCGGAGCCCGGCACCATTTCATCGGCGGCAGCGGCGGCGTCGGACTCATCTTCCGGCACATAGAGACTGGTCATTTCCAGGCTTTCGGACCATCCGGCCTCCGGCCCGCCGGACTCCGGCCCTGCCGCTTCGGTCCGCGCCGCCGGAGCCGGTACACGTGCGGGTTCAGGTGCCGAAACGCCGGCCGTCCGGCCCGTCCTTGTCGAATCCGCTGGGCCGCCCCCCGGTCGCGGCTCCCGTCCGGCGGCGACTGCCGCGCCCACGCGAAGGGCACCCAGCTGTACCGCGCCGGCGCGCAGCGGCAGCCACGGGCCCGGCCTGCCTGCCGGGTGGGGTCCGCCGGCCCCGGCCGCAATGACCACGCTGTCGGCCGCCAGCCGTCCTTCGGTCCAGCTCGAGACACCGCGTCCGCTCAGTTCCTGCCCGTCCGAATCCGCGGATACCACTACGTCGCCGCGGAGCACCGCGTGGATGCCGCCGGCACGGGAGATGATGCCGAACTGCGGCATGGCCGACAGGTTGGCGCCGTAGCCGGAGACGACGGTTCCCAGCAGCGCTTCGAGCGTAGCGCCGGACTCCAGCGCCTGCCACAACTGCTGCACCATGTCATCGGGGGCGCCCGGTTCGAGGAGTACCGCTGTGTCGCCGCTGACCAACCCAAGCCAATGCCCGCGGCTGTACGCCATGACCGCCATCAGTCATCCTCCACGGCGGCTGCCTGTTCGGGAGCTTCCAGCCGGGGCAGCGTCGTCGTCTCCTCCTGCCGCGGCGCGGTCGAGGCGTCCTCGCCCTGGCCCGCGGGGCCGGCGGCATCAACGACAACCACGGTGATGTTGTCCCGTCCGCCCGAGCGCAGCGCGGCCTGGATCAGCGCATCGACCGCGTCCTGGGGATGGGCCAGGGAGGTGAGGATGCTGTAGATGTGGTCGTCGCTGACCTCCGAGGTCAGCCCGTCGGAGCAGATCATGATCCGGTCCCCCGGTTCCACGGGCACCATCCAAAAATCCGGCTGGTTGTCTTCGCCGGTGCCCAGCGCCCGGGTGATGACGTGCCGGCGCGGGTGCACCAGGGCCTCCTGGGCAGTGATCTGTCCCGCCTCGAGCAGTTCCTGCACCTCGGAGTGGTCAACACTGACCTGTACGAGTTTGCCGTGGTTGAGCCGGTAAGTGCGGGAATCGCCGACGTTGAACACCAGCCAGTAGGGCACGCCGCGTTCGGAGACCAGCGCGGCCCCGGACACCGTCGTGCCCGCCCGCGATGCCGCCGCCACCCTGATCCGTGCGTCCGCCCGGGCGATCAGCTGTTCCAGCTCGTGCGCGCCGAGTTCGTGGCTGGCCACGTAGTCCCGCATCGTCTCCACGCAGATGCGGCTGGCCACTTCGCCGGCCTCGTGTCCGCCCATGCCGTCGGCCACCGCGAACAGCGTCCCGTCGGCCAGGTACGCGTCCTCGTTCAGCTGACGCCGCAACCCGCGGTCGGACCCGGCGCCGACATTGAGCCGGATGGGCTCCGCTCCCGACGCCGTGCTCATGCCCGTCCGATGGTAAAGCCGCGGTCGCCGAACTCGACGGTCGCTCCCGGTTGCGCAGCCACCGCTTCCCCGGGGGCCAGCTGGCGGCGGATGCCGTCGCCGCCGGTCACCGCGGTCCCGTTGGTGGAGTTTCGGTCGGTCACCCAGACGGTGCCGCCGTCGACCCGCAGCAGCAGGTGGGTCTTGGATACGGAGCGTCCCATGTCCGCGAAATCGATCAGCTGGTCGATCTCCTCGCCGGCGCCTGCGGCCGGGTTGCGCCCGATCAGGGCCGTCGTTTCAAGTACCACGTTGCGCCCGTCGTCGAAGGTGATGGTGAGGGGGCCGGCCGGCGGGGCCGCCGTGCGGACCCGGGTTGCCGCGAATTCTTCGTCCGGGTGGTTGTCCCGGCCCGCCTCCGCAGCTTGGCCCGCCGCTGCCGGAACGTACGGCGGCGGCACCTCCGGGGTGCCCCGGCTGACGGCCGCCGGCGCAGGCGGCGCGGCGGGGACGGCGCCGGCTGCCGGGACCGTGGGCGCCGGTGCTGCGGGGCCGAATCCCGGGATCGCGGAAATGACGCCGGAAGCCTGCGGAGCACGCTCGGCGACGGCCCGCTGCGGGTCTTGTCCTTCCGAGGCCGCGCCGGCAAAGCCGACGTGGGCGTCGGTACCGTCCGGCGCAAAAGCCGCCGGCCCGTACAGGCCTCCGGTGGTCAGCGGATCGCGGCCCTGTGCCACGTCGAGCACCAGGGTCTTGGCCACCTTGTCGTGCCAGCCCTGGCGCTTGTGGTTGCGGTCCCAGACGTTGGAGACCACCACCACGACGGCGCCCACGGCCAACACCAGTGAGCCGACGGCGATGATGAGCCCGCGCAGGAAAATGGCTCCCCAGCCGGCCGCATGTCCGTCCTCGTTGGCCGTCCGCAGGCCCAGCAGCAGGTTGCCGGGAGTCTTGCCGCTGGTCGCTTCCCAGCCCCAGAGCCAGATGGTGTAGGCCAGCGACAGCAGCGATGCCAGCCCGATCCACAGGAACATGCCGCCCAGCGCTTCCGCGGCCGCGGAGGCGCTGCCGGAGGCCGCGGCCTCCATCACGGCCGGGACGCTGGCAGCATAGGCGGCCAGCATCAGCACGGCAGGCGGAATCTTGTCGATCAGCCACGCCGCCAGCCGTTTGCCGACCGGGGCGCTGACCAGATTCAGTCTTGCTGCCACGTGCTGCTCCCGCCCTGTTCCGGCCGTCCGGCCTGTGAGTCTACTGTACGGATTCTAGTGGCGGCCGTTGTCCGCCGCTGCGCCAGCCGCCTCTTGGCGTCCGCAACCAGCGAGCGGGGTGTGAACTTGGCCCGCTGCCGCTGCCAGAAACCCAGCGAGTCCTTCATTTTGGCCAGCGAGTCATCCACCTGGTCCCAATACTGCTGCACCTGGACTTCCGTCGGCTCGGCTGCCCCGAAGATGGCCGCGTCGGCCCGGTGTGCCAGTAGCGTGGTGCCGTCCGCGGTGGTCGGGAACTGCCCTGCCAGCATGGCGGCATGTTCGCGCCGGGTGGCGTTCGCGGGGGCTCTCGCTCCCATATCGGTGGCCAGCGACATCACCTCGCGCCAGCCGCCGCCCACGCGGTGGCTCGGCAGGCCTTCGCTGGCCCGCCGCTTGCGCCGGCGCAGCTTCAGCCAGGCGATCAGCAACAGCGGCAGCAGCAATACCGCCAGCGGGACGGCCGCCATGCCCACGGCTGCGAAGAGCCAGCCCCACAGTTCCCAGAACGACTTCTCCTGCTGCTCGGCGTCCTGCGGCTCCGGGGCGGTGTCCGGCGGCAGCTCGGCCGGTTCCTGCGGCGGAGGCGGCGGCTGCAGGACCTGCGGCTTGGGCGTCGACTTCGGTTCCTGCTGCGGCGGAGTCGGCTCGTTGTCCTCGTCCGGCGTCGGGTCAAAGGCGACCCAGCCGGCATGTTCGAACGCCACCTCCACCCAGGCGTGCACGTCTTCGCCCTTGATCTGAACTGCTTCGCCGGCGGAATGGCCTTCCTTCGGATCCGGGTAGAACCCCATCACCACCCGGGCCGGGATGCCCAGGTGCCGGGCCATCAACGCCATCGCCACCGCGTACTGCTCGTCGTCGCCAATCATCTGCTCGGCATCGAGGAGCTGGATCATCCGCCCCGCGTGGTGGCCGGACAGGCTGCGCGCTTCGTCTTCCTTACCGTTGCTGAAGAAGCCGTTCTCGTGCAGGTTCCGTTCCAGTTGGCGCACCTGTTCGATCGGCACCGTCGCTTCGCCGACAAACTCGTTCGCCTTGGCCGCGACGATGTCCGGCACCCTCGCCGGTTTCGGCAGGCGGACGGAGGCGAAGTCGTACTGTGCCAGCTGGGCGTCCTCCGGCCGGCCGGGGAACGTGGTCTCCACCGAGTAGCTGTCTCCGGCCACCAGGTACCGCGTGGTCAGCGCTGTCTTCGAGTCGTCGTTGTAGAACAGCGAGCCGCCCAGCTCCGTCGCCCGCTCCCCCTCGAACGCCATGCCGCCGATGTGCCCGCCCCCGGGAAGCCAGACGCCGCTGTAGTCACCGATCCGGATGTCGAGCCGCGCGGTGCCGCCGGACGCCCGACCGAGCGAGCCGGCGTCGCCCACGGGTTTGAAATTGCCCCCGCTTTCGGGGTTGACGTTGTAGACCGTGCCGTCGAATGTGTCCAGCGCCGCCAACCGCACCCGCTGGCCCTCGGGCAGCCCTGTGACGGTGAACAGCGTCTCCTCGGCCCGGTCCTTCACGTAGCTCCGGAAATCCATCAGCGGGCTCGGATAGTCGTAGAGATTGACCGGAGGAACGACGACGTCGCGCAGCACCTCGCGATCGCCGCGCGCCGTGAGTGCCGGGCCGGCCAGCGCCGTGAGCGCCACCGCCGACGCCAGCATTCCGGCGCCCAGGCCGAGCCTGCGCCGCAGCCTGGCCCGGTGTGCGGCGGGGTCGGCCAGTGCCGGAGTGGCCACACCCGCGGCGGCATCTCCCCGGGCCAGGTGGCGGTGCCACGCCAGCCAGGCGGCGGACACCGCCACCAGCAGCACGCCCCGCAGCACCGGCAGCGCCGGGACATCGGTGCCGAACGCGATGCCCAGCAGGAAGAACCCCAGTACCGGCAGCAGCGGCCAGTACGGCCCGCGGACGCGCCACGCCAACGTGCCGGCCAGCAGGGCGGCCGCCAGGGCGCCCAGGAACGGCACCACCAGCATCCCGCCGGAGATCCCTACCGGCGGGGCGACGGTGAGGATGTCCTTCCACGCGAAAACAAAGCCGGTCAGCACGGTGCGCAGCGAGTCCAGCGACGGCAGGACGCCGCCGATGGCTTCGGTGGGCGCGGCGAAGGTGCTGCCGAGCAGCAGGTAGGACCCCAGCCCGGCGGTGGCCGTGGACAACAGACCCATCCGGTAGCGGGCGCCGATCAGGGAGAGCAGGAGCCCGACGGCGATACCGCCGAAGCCTGCGGTCAGGTAGCGGCCGTTGCCGCCGAAAACGTGGTGGAATCCGGCCAGCCCCAGTCCCAGCAGCACCACCAGGACAGCCGCATCGAGTGCCACCTGTCGTGCGGGCCGTGGCAGCCAGGCCGCCAGTCCGCCGGCAGCCGGCAGGCGCCGCTTCCGCGGGGCGGTAAGGCCGGCGTCGTTCTGTGCTTCGGCGGCACGGCGGCGGACCCGGCCGGGTTGTTGCTCCGGAAGCGGAGCTTTGGCGGTGCTCATGCAGCTGCCTTCCGCAAAACGATGGCCAGGTCGTCCAGGCTGGACAGTGACAGCACGGACAGGTCGCCGATGGTCGCCCGGGCGATCTGGAGACCGCCGCCGCAGCGTATGGCGAAGGCACGGATGCCAGCCGGCACGGCCGATGATGCCTGGCGGAGCTGCGTGGCCGACACGTGATCGCCGACGATCAGGAACATGACGGACGCATTCGGAACCGCGTCGGCGGTACTGCGGGCCAGTTCCACCGCGGTGGAGCTCTGCGGTTTGCCCTCGATCCGGGTCATTTCATCCAGCAGGATGCGGCCGGTTTCGCTGCGCAGCGGGCCCCGCTGGGTCAGGACGCTCAGGTTGCGCTCCTCGCGGATCGCCTGCAGCCCGATCGATGCGCCCACGGAGACAGCCAGTTCGAAGTCCTCCTCCGAGCCGTACTCCTCGGTGTTCGTCGAGACCGCGACGGCGAGATGCGCGCGGCGGGTTTCCTCGAACTGGCGCACCATCAGCGTGTTGGTGCGCGCCGTGGTTTTCCAGTGGATGTAGCGGCGGTCGTCGCCGGGGACGTAATTGCGCAGCGCGTGGAAGGAGACGTCGGCGCTGGCCAGTTCCTTGGTGGGCAGGCCCTCGAGGTCGCGGATGAAGCCGGCTGCCGAACTGCCCAGCGCGGTGGTGCGCGGATGGACGAACAGGTCGGTCGGTTCCGTCCACATCATCTGGCGGCGGAGCAGGCCCAGCGGATCCTGGCGCACCGAACGGACCGGGCCAACCACGATGACGGCGCGGCGCTGCGTCGGGATGGTGAACAGGTCCTCGTGCACTTGGCCGGCCGTCATGCGCGGCAACTGGAACACGGCGGTGGCCGCTCCGACCGGCAACTCCAGCGCCGCCGGCAGCAGGGGTTTGTCCGCGGTGTTCGTCACCGCTACGCTGCCCACGGCCTGGTCACCGACGGCGACCCGGGTGCGTGCCAGATCCAGTTCCACGCCGTACGAAGAACGGCCCAACACAAAACCTATGGCGAGCGCCAGCAGGAACAGTCCCATCAGCGCCGCGATCTTGGCTTCCTGCCAGCCGAAGGCGGTCCCGGGCACCAACAAGAGGACCGTGCCGCCGGCCACCACCCAGCCAAGCGGGCTCACGGTATCCAGCACAGGCCGCAGGTAGCGCTCCGCGGCACCCCGGACCCGCTGCCAGCGCGGCGACACGTACTGCCCGGCCAGCGAACCAGCCTGGGTGGCCAGCGAGGCCGGATGCAGCCTGCTGCCTTTGTCCGTGGCTACCCGCCGAATCGTTTCACTGAGGCCGCCGAGCCGGTTCGTTTGCTCCGTGGCCTGCTTGGTCGTGGTCTCGGTCATGGAGCCGCTTTCGGCCGGAAGTGTTCCGTCGGCACGGCCCTAGACCGTCACCCGCTGCTGGGGCGCCGGCACGTCGGCCAGCACGCGCGACATCACGGCCTCCGGGGTGGCGCCGGCGAACTCCGCTTCGGGGTCCATCACGAACCGGTGGTTCCAGACCACGGGAGCCAGTTCCTTGATGTCGTCCGGCAACACGAAGTTGCGGCCCTGGGACGCGGCCCAGACCTTGGCCGCGCGGACCATGGCCAAGGCGCCGCGTACGCTCACGCCGAGGCGCGACTCGGCCGCGTTGCGGGTTTCCTCGCACAGGGCCGAGACGTATTCCAGTATCGACATGTCCACGTGATTGCTGGCCCCGAGGTCTGCCATGTCCCTGACGGCCTGCGGGGTGATGATCGGCGTCAGGGCGGCCGACCGGTCGCGCGTGCTGGCTCCGCCCAGCAGTTCCACCGTCGACGCGCGGTCGGGGTAGCCGATCGACGTCTTGATCAGGAAGCGGTCCAGCTGGGCTTCCGGGAGGCGGTACGTACCGGCCTGCTCGATCGGGTTCTGCGTGGCGATCACCATGAAGGGGCGCCCGGCGTCATAGGTCACGCCGTCGACCGTCACCCGGCCTTCTTCCATGACTTCCAGCAGCGCCGACTGCGTCTTCGGCGAGGCCCGGTTGATCTCGTCCGCCAGCACCACGGTGGCGAAGATCGGGCCCTTGTGGAACTCGAACTTTTGCGTCTTCTGGTCGTAGATCGTGATGCCGGTGACGTCGGAGGGCAGCAGGTCCGGGGTGAACTGGATGCGCGAGTTCGAGCCCTGCACGGTGGCGGCCAGTGACCGGGCCAGCATCGTCTTGCCGGTTCCCGGGGCGTCCTCCAGCAGCACGTGGCCCTCGGCCAACATGGCTGTGAGCACCAACCGCACCACCTGGTTCTTGCCCAGCACCGCCTGGCCGACGTTGGCGGCCAGCTTCCCGAACGTCTCGGCGAACCACTCGGCCTGCTCGGAAGTCATCGTCATGCTGTTCCCGGTCTCTCTTCGTGTTGCATCGGTGTCAATCTGTTAGTTGCTTAAGAAGCGTGCAGGCGCCCTGATTCGAATCCCGGCCTGCCCGGTTTCATCCGCATGGAGGCATCCCGCTCGGCGGGGCGCTGCCCAGGTCGGAGCCCCTGCCCTCCAGCGTTACGTGAATGCCCTTCACGTACAGCCCGTTATTGATCGACTTGCCGCCGCCGTTTTGCTGGTACCAGTAGATTCCGCCGGAGCGCAGGATCCAGCACTTCGACAGCAAGGTGGGATTCGGATTGCTCCTGTCATTCGCCCAATGACCTCCGGCGCATGAAGCGGGCGGGCCCGGGCTGAAGTTTGTCCCCGACCGCGGATCCATGCAGGTTCTATGACCAGGGGGCAACTGGCCGCCGACCACCAGGTGCCATTCCGTTTTCGGCGGCGGCGGTGGCGGCGGGGCGTCGCCGGAGCTTGCCGAAGCGGACGCTATCGCACCAGCCGTGCCGCGGGAATTGATCGACTGCGCTTCGAACGTCACGCGCTTGTTGTACGCACGGGTGTTGACCGTCTCGCTGCCGGAGTTGGCCACGTTCCGCCAGGCGCCCCCGTCGATCCGGATCCGGATTTGGGCCACGTCGTGGCTGTTCGCTGCCGGTGCGCTCCAGTTGAACGTCACGGACTGCTGTTCCCTGGCGCCGTCCTGTCCGGAGACACTAGGCTTCCCGGGAGCTCCATACGGAGTCGCGTTGTTGGACGCGGCGCTCGGCGCACTGGAGTAGCTCGCGCCGTCACTGTTGGCCACGGAGGTGATGCGCACGTTCACGGCCTTGCCGTTGGTAAAGCCTCCCACTTGCTGCCCGTTCGTGATGGCCATGGTCCGGCCGTCGCTAAAGGTCGCCCGGTAGCTGACTTCGCCGGACTGGGCGCCGTTGCGCTGCGCGGCGGTCAGTTCGTTAAAGGACACCGTGACCGCGCGTCCCGCCCCGCCGGTCTGCGCTTCGCTCAGCGAGGCGCCGGTCGGGGCATCGGGAGCGCCGACCGCCCGCCGCGCGTTCGACTGCGGGCTGGCCTCGCCCGACCCGGCCTTGTTCCGGGCCGTGACGGTGTAGGTGTAGGCGGTCTCCGAGTTCGGTGCCGTCACGGTCTGCGAGGTGGCATTCACCGTCGGGAAGGTCCGGGTCAGCCCTCCGCCCTGGTATTCGCGCACGGTGTAGTCGAGAATCTCGCCGCCGTTGTTGGACGGCGCGGCCCAGCTCACCTTCAGCTGGCTCTGGTCCCCCACGGACTTCACCCGTTCGGTAGCCGGAGCGGTGGGAGCCGCGGGCGGACCGGCCGGCACCTCTGCGGCGGAGTAGGCACTGAAGTCGCTCGGTTCCGGGGCGCGATTGTGCGCCTGCACCCGGACCTCGTACGCCTGCCCGTTTTCCAGCCCCTCCCACTTGTAGCTGGTGCCGGTCAGGCCGTTCTTCTGCAGCTGGCCGCTCGGCGGGGCCGGCGAGATCTCCAGGGTGTAGCTCTCGATGGCCGAGCCTTCGTTGGCCGGTGCGGTCCAGCTGACGTCCAGTGACTTGTCGTCGAACTTCAGCTGCGGAGCGGCCGGGGTTGCCGGCCGGACATCCGGCCTGGCCACCGCCGACTCCGCCGACGGGTCGGACGTTCCCACCGCGTTCTCCGCCGTCACGGTGAAGGTGTATTCGACGTCGTTCTGCAAGCCGGTCAGGGTGCAGGTAGTCGTCGCGCACTGCTGGCTGAAGCCCCCGCCGAATGCGTTCACGGTGTAGCCGGTGATCGGGGCGCCGTTGTCGCTGGGCGCCGTCCAGGACAGCACTACGCTCTGGTTGCGGACCGAGTCGACCAGCGGCGTGCTGGGCGTCTCCGGCCGGCCCTTGACCACGAGCGAGACGTTCGCCGTCGCCTGCCGGCTCCCCTCGCGGGTCTTGTCCTCCACCGTGTATTCGACCGTCATGGTGCCGGAGAAGTCGGCGCCGGGCGTCACGATAATCCGCTCGCCGTCGATCTCTGCGGTGCCCCCGTTGCCGGCAACGGCGCTGACGATCGTCAACGGGGTTTCCGGGAACGGATTCACGTCGTTGGCGAGCACGTCCACCGGCAGCGCTTCGCCCTGCACGGCGTCCGGCACCTCGTCGTCGTTGGCGACCGGCAGCGGGCGGGTGGAGGCGGTCGCCTGCACGGTCACCCGGCTGGTCACCTTATCGGAACGGCCGTCGGTGACGGAGAAGTTGACCACGCCGGTGGCACCGGTTTGGAGCTCGGCATCCGCCGCCACACGCAGCACGCTGCCCTCCAGGCTGACGTCGAATCCTTCCGGCGTCCCGCCTTCGACGGCGAACTGCAGCTTCTCCAGGTCTTCCGGGTTCGGGTCGCTGGCCAGCGGGCGCAGGTCGTAGCTCACGGCGTCTTCGCCCTTGGCCACGTCGAGCGTTCCGGTGGTCAGTTCGGGCGGGAAGTTCCGGTCGGCGGCCGGGATCACCTTGGTCATAATGGTGAGCGTGGACTTGAGGCCCTCGGGGTCGTCGGGGCCCGCTCCGTCGGTCACTTCGAACGTGATGGAGCCGCGGCCGGCATAATCGAGGTCCGCCTTGTAGCTCAACGTGCTCGCGTCGGCCATCCACTGGTCGTCGCTGGTGCCGATCGCGCGGATGCTCTCCGCCACCGTGATCCGCGGGGTGCGGCCGGGGCGTACTTCGACCAGTTCCGTCAGGTCCAGCTGCAGTTCGTCGCCGGCCGTCACGTCCAGCGGGGTGTTGTCCCGCAGCACCGGATACTGCTCGCCGAGTGGCGGTACCCAGATGAC
Organism: Arthrobacter sp. Y3223065; assembly: GCF_059090885.1. NCBI lineage: Bacteria > Bacillati > Actinomycetota > Actinomycetes > Micrococcales > Micrococcaceae > Arthrobacter > Arthrobacter sp. Y3223065. The sequence continues at coordinate 224,594 of NZ_JBNHGC010000004.1, forward strand.
CGCGGTGGCCTGCAGCCCGTCCTCGTCCCGCACGGTGTACGGGATCAGCTGCACCGCCTCGGTCAGTTCGACGTTGACCTGTCCGCCGGCCACAGCCCTGGCGGTCGGATAGTCGCCGCCCACCAGCACTTCAAGATCCTTGGCCACGCCGTCCGGATCCTCGTCGTTCTCCAGCACCGGAACATCGACGGCGGTGCGCCCCTTGATGTCGGCCGACGCTACCCTGTCATCGCGGGCCAGCGGCGCCCGCAGCAAAGCGTCCCCGCTCACCTGGACCGTCACGGTCCCGACGGCGGAGCCGCCGCGGCCGTCGCCCACGGTGTAGCGCACGTTGACCGTGCCTTCCTCGGCCGGGGTCGTCAGGTAGACGCGCCCGTCTTCCGCCTTGGCGGCGATCGACGCCGGCTCGCCGACGATCTTGCCGGCATCGAGCCGGAGCGCGTCGCCGTCCGGATCCGAATCGTTCTTGAGCACATCGACGGCCACCGTCTTGCCCGGCCGGATCTCGATTCCGTCGTCGATCGCCACCGGGTTCTGGTTGCTTTCCTGTGCGGGGGCAATGCCGACCAGGACCGTGGCCGTATTGACGGCACCCAGCCTGTCCTTGACCCGGTAGGTGAAGGTGTCGGTGCCGGCGCCCTGCGCGGATGCCGTGTAGTCGATGTAGTTCGGCCCGGCCACGGCCGCGCCCTGTTTGGGGGCCTTGTCGATGCCCGTCAGGTACACCGAGTCGCCGTCGGGATCGATGCCGTTTAGCGGGATGGGTATCCGGACCGTCGACCCCGCGATGGCACGGGCTTCCTGGTTCTTGGGAGCGGGCTGGGAATTCGATTCGTCGTCGCGCGGGAGGATGTTGATCCGTACCTGGGCGGAATCCTTTTGGCCCGCCGTGTCCGTCACCTCATAGACCGCGTAGACCGTCTTCGCCTGCTGTCCGGCGATGAAGCGCACGGAGTTTTCGGCCGTGAAGATTCGGCCGTCGGCAGGATCCGGGGTCTCGGCGAGCTCGTCCACCAGCGTCAGCGTGTCGCCGTTTGGATCCGTGTCGTTCGCCAGCACATCAACGGTGACCACGTCGCCGACCCGCACGGTGGCGGTGTCGGCTTCGGCCTGCGGCGGCAGCAGCTTGTCTTGGCCGGCCACGGAGATCACGCTGACCTCGCCCGTGGCGGAGGCGAAGCCGTTGGAAACGGTGTATCCGATGGTGGTCTGCTGGTGCAGTCCCTTCACATCGGAGATGCGCAGGATGTTGTGGTCCAGCACTTCGACGGCGACGGGCGCACCGTTCGCGTCCACCGAGGTGACGACCAGGACGCCGCCGGAGGGGTCGGTGTCATTGGCCAGCACATCCACCAGCACCTGCCCGCTTTCCGGCAGGAGGGCCACGTCCCGCACGGCCACCGGCGCGCCGTCGCCGTCGTCCTCGGCGGCATCGATCCGGATCAGGCCGGTGGTGCTCGACGGCCCGTTGGTGACCAGGTAGGTGAAGTAGTGGGTGCCGGGGGCGTCGGCCGTGAACTTGACCGTGCCCGCGTCGTAGTCGGGCACGATCGAGGTGTTCGCCGCCGAGCCGGTCTTGGCCAGCCGGAGTTCCCCGCCGTTCGGGTCCTGGTCGTTCTTCAGCGGCGCAATCTGGATTTCCTGGCCCACGGTGGCGGAAAAGTGGTCGGCGTTGGCCAGCGGCGGCAGCGCGCCGGGCGGGCGGACGTCGAACACCACCACGTCCTCGGTGGTTTCGGAGCCATCGGACACCCGCACCGTGACGTCCTTCTTGCCGAACGTCTTTCCGACGTCCTGGAAGGTCAGCAGCCCGTCGGGCCGGGTCCGCACCAAGTCGCCGTCGGCGGTGTTGTCCGCGCCGACCAGGAACATGTCGTCCCCGTCCGGATCGATCCAGTCACTGAGGATGTTCTGGCTGATTTCGCGGCCCTGTTCCACCAGGATGGTGGTTTTCCGCTTCGTTTCCGGCGGCAGGTTGCTGCCCTCGGCGCGCACGTCAATCGCTACCCGCGCCGTGTCCGTACCGCCCCGGCCGTCGTCCACTTCGTAGTTGAAGGTCTGCCGGCCGGGTGCCGCATCTCCGTTGACCACAATCTGCAGTCCGGTGCTGTCATAGATGCCCTGTACCTCGCCGATGCCCGGGCCGTCGCCGGTCAGGCGGGCGGTGAGCACATCGCCGTCGGGATCGGAGTCGTTATCCAGGATGGTCAGCGTGGTGGTGCGGCCGGCGCGGACGCCGAAGGTGTCGTCCTGGGCGACCGGCGGCTGGTTTTCCTCGGTGCGGTCGGGCAGCGTGTTGACCGGGTTCTCGTCCGCCGAGTCCTCTTCGTCCTCTTCGTTCTCCTGCTCCGGCGGGATCAGGTCGCTCCAGTTGTCTACCAACTGCATGTTTTCGAGCACCAGCCAGACGTTTCCGGCGTTCACATCATTGAGGACCACAATGTCCCGGTTCACCCGGAAGACGAGCGACGCGTTCGACCCGATGCCCTGGATCGGCTGCGCGAGATCATCGGCGTCGTCGCCGCACTCCCGCAGGTAGTGGTTGACGCCGGCCCAGGCCGCGTGCAGGCAACCCGCGAGCTGGACCGGTGCGGCCGGTGTTCCGGTGCCTGCCAGCGGCACGATGTCTGCGTCGGATCCATTCAGCGGCTGCTTGATCAAGGCCGATTGGGTCGCCACCGCCACGTACGGGCTCTTGTCTCCGCTGAGCTGCAGTGCCCCGCCGCGGGCGTCCGGCAAGGTGACCTCGCGGCCGCCGGGGAGGACCAGCAGGCCGGAGTCGGCGTCGAAGACCACCGCTTCTTCCCCCACGGCGGCTATCTGGAGATCCCCGGCTTCCGCCAGCGATTCCACCCGGTGCCCGCCGGTGCGTTCGGCCACGCCTTCATCGTTGACTTCGAAGCGGGCTACCTCGCCGGCATCCGGATCGGCGACGAAGATGGTGTCCTGCTTCGATACCGTGGCCACGCTGCCCTCGGCATCGGTGAGCAGCGGCTCGGCCGTTTCCTCATTGAACGACCCGAGCTCGTCCGCCGGGCTGATCCAGACCTGGCCCTTGACCGTGTCGGTGATGGACAGCAGGGTGTTGCCGAAGGCCACGTCGGCGGTGCCGGGCAACTGCTGTTCCGACCCTCGCTCCATCTGGGCCACGTCCACCGGGCTGAGCATCGACTGGTCCTGGTTCTCCATGAACACCGTGCCGGCGTTCTGCATGACGTCGAAGCCGTCGCTGTTGGCCCTGAAGCCGCCGTCGAGCACCTGGGACTGGTAGTTGAGGTGGCCAACCATCCCCTGGCTGTTGTTGGTGACCCACACGCCGCCGTCGTTCAGGTCCACGTCAGCGGTGGGGAAACCCTGGTAGTAGATGGCACCGCCGACCACCAGTGCCGTCGCCACAGAGAAGGTAGTCGTCGATGCCAGCGTCCTGCGCCGCCGCGTCCGCCCGAACATTCTTCCCCGCAATGCCCTGATTCCTTTGTGATCCCGCGCCGATCCCGCCGGCGCGCCGCGGAATTCCTCGCAGACACGCCGATAAGGCACCCAAAGACGGCCCTTGGTGCGCCAAGGGCCCTTACCGACTATTGCACGTATAACCACCGAGCGTAAACCCGAGCGCATGGGGAGCACTCCCCTGCCGGGCAAAGTCTCGGGAACGACGACGGCGGCGCTCGGTTTGGTCCGTCGGGTCCCCTCGGCGGGCACCGCCGCCGTCCCCGCCTCAGCGGGCACCGCCCTCGTCCACGCCCGCGGTGCGCGCCCGCCAGCACCGCGGGCGCCGCCCGCCGTCCGGCGACCGGATCTAGTCGACGACCAACCCTTGGCCGGTGCCGTGGGCAACGGTGACCGGGTTGACCTCGCCGAATCCGCGGACCGTGCGCACCTTCTGCGGGATCAGCACGAACCTCTCATCCCCGGCGAGCGTGGACGCGGTGGACGCGTCGACCAGCACGGTGCCGGGCTCCGCGAGCGTGGTCAACCGGGCGGCGAGATTCACCGTGGGGCCGTAGATGTCGCCGAGCCGAGAAAGGACCCTGCCCCAAACCATGGCAACCCGCGCCGACGGCAGCAGATCGTCGTCACCGATGGCCTTCGCCAACGCCAGCGAGATTTCAGCCCCGGCCTGCGGCGAGGACGCGATGTAGAGGACTTCATCGCCGATCGTCTTCACCAAGCGCCCGCCGCCCACGGAGATAATCTCGGCACAACGGTTTTCGAACCGCTGGACCAGTTGGGCGAGGGTCTTCTCGTTCATCTGGCGGGACAGGCTCGTATAGGAAACCAGGTCTGCGAAACCCACGGCCCGCAACAGGGGCAGCGAATCGACGTCGCCACCTGCCCCGGCGCCGGCACCCAGGGCGGCCTCGGCCCGCACGGTCAGGCGGGCAACCCCGGCGTTGAGCTGTCGGCGGTAGGAGTAGAGCAACAGCTTTTCCAGGGAATCGATCAGGTTCGGCAGCTCATGGACCAGCCGCTGGCGGGCCTGGGCATCGGTGAGCCCCCGCTGGTGCACCATTTCCTCCACCAACGCCTCCACCTGCCAGACCACCATGCGGTCCGTCATCTGGCCGACCGACCGGGTGATCGAAATGGCCGCTTCTTCGGTCAACCGTTCCTCGCGGACCAGATCGATGATGGTGGTCAAGGCATCCAGGTCGGCCTGGGTGAAGGCGAGGTCCTCGTCCCCGAGGTTGGCGAACCCCAAGGCCCGCCAGATCTTGCGGGCCGACAACAGCGAGACTCCTGCACCGGCGGCCACTTCACGGCGCTTCATGGTCCGTTCAGAGCCCAGCAACCGGATCTCGAGATCCTTGATCGCTTGCCGGTCCACTTTTCCGTCGGACTCGGCGGCGGGTGCTGATTGGGCGGGCAACGGCACGCGCGGCATGGACAAGGTCAGCGGCTCGGGCTCCCCGGCCGGGTGGCCTCCCGTGGCCCGCAGCCCTTCGGGTGCCGGCTCTGCCTCCAGCACAGGTTCCGGATCCTCCGGGCGGGTTTCCTCCAGCTCTTCGTCCGGCTCGTCCGCGGCCGGCGGCGGAACTTCGCGGCGCAGCAGGTGGGGCAGCTCGGGATCACGCGGGACCGGTGCCCGGCGCGGTTCATCCTGTCCGCTGCTGATGTCCATCCTGTGCTTTCCTCCCTGTCAGCTGTCCCAGCTGTTCCACTCGGTTTCCGTTTCCATGTCTACACCATCAAACATGGCGGTGCGTGGCAGCTCCTCGATGGCCTCCACCACCAACGATCTGAACCGGTGGACCTCCGGTACGTCAACCAGCGTGCTGGTGCGTCCGTGCCCCAGCTCGATCGTGAGATTGCCGCTGCGCAGTGTGCGCTGGATGATGGACTGTTCGCTGTGGACTTCGGCAATTGCCACCAGCAGCAGCTGGCGTTCATGCCGCCGCCCGACGCCCTGGCGGATGATGAGGCGCCTGCTGGTCAGCAGATACCGCGTACTCATCCAGCGCAGCAGCGGCAACAGGAACAGCCGTGACAGCAGCGCCGCCACCGTCACGGCCAGTCCGGCGAGCAGCAACGGGCGCCACTCGACCACCCAGTCCGGCGGGCTGGGGCGGCTGAGGTTGCCCAACACGTAGGAGCCGGCGCCAAGCACCAACAGCGCTGCCGCCACCGGCCAGGAAAGCTTCCGGGCCTGCGGCCGTGTCGCCACGATCACGCGCTCCCCCGGATCCAGTTTCAACCGCAACGGCGCTCCCGGATCCGGCAGGGCGTCCAGAGCAACTCAGGGACCTTCGTGCGGCCGGAGGTGCACGACGTCGCCGGCTGTCACGACGTGCTCCGTGCCTTCCGCATCACGGATCTTCACGGCGCCGTAAGCGTCCAGGCCGAAGGCCTCGCCGATGATCTGCTTCCCGTCCGGAAGCTCGGCGCGCACCTGCTGTCCCAGGGTGACCATGACGTCCCGCATGCGCCCGATCAGGCTGGATCCGTCGTCCCATTCGGCCGCGGGGTCGCCGCTGACATCACAGAACTGCCGGTAGCGCTGAGAGAACACCCGCAGATAGGACATCAGCAGGATATTCCGGTCGGTCGTCCGGCCCTTTTCCAGCGCGACGCTGGTGGCCGTGGGAACGGGCAGCTCATCCTTGGAAAGGGTCACGTTGAGGCCGGTGCCGAGAACGATGGCGGGGGGCGAGCCGTCGGGGTAGTTGACGATTTGGGCCAGGATGCCGGCGATCTTTCGCCCGGAGACCAGGACGTCGTTGGGCCATTTGACCTCGGCCTTGAGCTGCGCATACTCGCCGAGCGCCTCTGCCAGCGCGGCGGCCGCCAGCAGTGAGAACCAGGCGTAGCTCTGGGTCGGCACGGGCCGGCCGGCGTGGTTAAAGGGGCGCAGCAGGATGCTCACGATCACCGACGAGCGTGCCGGGGCGCTCCACTGCCGTTCCAGCCGGCCGCGGCCTGCTGTTTGCACTTCTGCGGCCAGGACGCTCAGGTCCGACCAGCCCACTTTGTCGGCGACCGCCTTGGCCGCCAGGTCGGTATTGGTGGAGCCCGTGGATTCCACCAGTTCGAGCCTCCGGTACGGGCCCAAGGGTGCGCAGAGAGCGTCGCTGAGGCCGTCGAAATCCAGGGCCGGTCGGTCAACGTCGGAAAAACTCGGGCTCATGTATCCCATCCTACTGACCGCGGGCTACGGAGGGGCTGCCGCCGGGCCGCCGTCGTCGGCCTCGATCGGGCAAAAGCAGTTGCGGCGAAATTGTAGGGTTCCTACAGCGGGTGCGACGCCGATGCTCACTAGACTTGGTTCAGCGGCGTGCCTGTGCCCTGCTGTTTTGTGCGAAACCTACTTAAACAGCCTGCAGAGCGCCGGCATCCGACACCCTCGGCAGAATCCGGAGAATCCATGAGCCTCGACCAAGACCTTGATCTGCAGACCACTGCAGGCAAGATTGCGGACTTCCGCCGCCGCCAGGCGCAGTCCATGCAGCCTTCCGGCGCCGAGGCGATCGAGAAGCAGCATGCCCGCGGCAAGAACACCGCTCGGGAACGGATCGAAATGCTGGTGGACGAGGGCTCCTTCGTCGAGTTCGATGCCTTTGCCACGCACCGGTCGACGGCCTTTGGCATGGAGAAGAAGAAGCCGCTCGGCGACGGCGTCGTCTCCGGTTACGGCACCGTCGACGGGCGCCTGGTCGCGTTGTACAGCCAGGACTTCTCCGTCTACGGCGGCTCGCTGTCCCAAGTCAACGGCGAGAAAATCGTGAAGGTGCAGGAATTCGCCCTGCGCAACGGATGCCCCGTCATCGGCATAAACGACGGCGGCGGGGCGCGCATCCAGGAGGGTGTGGCATCGCTGGCGATGTTCGCCGACATCTTCCGCAACAACGTCGCCGCCTCCGGCGTGGTGCCCCAGATCTCGCTGATCATGGGTCCGTGCGCCGGCGGGGCCGCCTACTCCCCCGCCCTGACGGACTTCGTGGTGATGGTCGACAAGACCAGCCACATGTTCATCACCGGACCGGACGTCATCAAGACGGTCACCGGCGAAGAAGTGGACATGGAGACGCTGGGCGGAGCACGCCAGCACAACGCCACGACGGGCACCGCCACCTATCTGGCCGCCGATGAGTCGGACGCTGTCGAGTTTGTCCGCGAGCTGCTCGAGTTCCTCCCCTCGAACAACCTGGCCGAGGCTCCTCCGCTGGACTTCGAGGAGGAACTCGAAATCACCGCCGACGACCTAACCCTTGACGAACTGATTCCGGATTCGGCCAACCAGCCGTACGACATGCGGACCGTGATCGAGCACGTCGTCGACGACGGCAATTTCCTGGAAATGCAGTCGCTGTACGCGCCGAACGTGATCATCGGCTACGGCCGCGTCGAGGGGCACACCGTGGGCGTCGTAGCCAACCAGCCCATGCAGTTCGCCGGCACCTTGGACATCAACGCCTCGGAAAAGGCCGCCCGCTTCGTCCGTCACTGCGACGCCTTCAACATCCCCATCCTCACCCTGGTGGACGTGCCTGGCTTCCTGCCGGGCAAGGACCAGGAGTTCAACGGCATCATCCGCCGCGGAGCCAAACTGCTCTATGCGTACGCCGAGGCCACGGTGCCGAAGCTGACGGTCATCACGCGCAAGGCCTACGGCGGTGCCTACATCGTGATGGGCTCCAAGAAGCTCGGCGCCGACCTGAACCTCGCCTGGCCCACGGCCCAGATCGGCGTGATGGGCGCCCAGGGCGCGGTCAACATCCTGTACAGCCGCGACCTGGCGGCCGTGGCTGCCGAAGGCGGCGACGTCGAGGCCCGCCGGCAGGAGATCATCTCACAGTACGAAGAAGAGCTGCTCAACCCGTACCAAGCTGCCGAGCTCGGTTACGTCGACGCCGTGATCGCACCGTCCGACACCCGCCTCCAAGTGGTCCGCGGCCTGCGGGCGCTGCGCGACAAGCGGGCGACCATGCCGCACAAGAAACACGGGAACATTCCGCTATGAGCCGTTGGTCAGACATGAACACAGCACGGTCGTCGGACACGGCCGCGGTGCGGCGCGACGATGCCGCCGTGCGGCCGCAACCGCTGCTGACCGTGGCCAAGGGCAATCCGAACGCCGAGGAACTCGCCGCCCTGACCGCCGTCGTCGCCGCCCTGCAGTCCGCCGGGCCGGCCGGTTCGCCCAAGAGCAGGCCCCGGCGAAACCGCCGGCCGCTGCTGCGGCCATTCGTCTCGCACGGACCCGGCGCCTGGCGGCGCACCTTCCGGTAGCCGGCCCCGGGGCACCGGTACCATTTTCCGGGCGCTCAGCGCGGGTCCAACACCGTGCCGAGGAACAGCGGAAGTCCCGTCGGCAGGTGGACGATCTGGTACAGGAAGGGCCGGTCGAACGAAAGCTCGACGTCGGGCCGCGGTGGCAGCGAACCGGCCATTATGTCAAGCTCCGTCACGGCCGCTGCGACTGTCCCCTTTTCCCCGACGGCGATGTTGGCTTGCTGGGCCGCGCCGGTCACCGAGGCGTCCTGCTGGATGGCCTCCAAATCGGGATTCGGGCCGAAGGTCTCGGCGAGTCCGAGTCGCCGCAGGATCGGCAGCAGGTCCTGGTGGTGGGTGTGGTTCCAGCTGGGCAGCTGCAGAAGGACCATGGCGTCGGCGGCACTGTCCAGGACCGCAGCCACGTCCCCCAGGCCTTCCTCGCCCAAGACCGGCGCACCGCTGTCGGGCAGGACAAGGCGCATCACGAATCCGTCGCTGTACGGCAGGTCGATGCCCTGCCAGCCGTTCCCGCGCCCGTACGCCGCCTGCACGAGATTGCCCATCATCGGTACCCTGACCGTCCCGCCCGAAGCCGTGGTGAAGGCGCCGTCCTCCGTTGCCGACGGGTCGAACGGCTGTTCCCAGGCAGCCGCGAAATAGACGGCGTTGAGGAGGGTCAGCGTGTTCCCGGGGTCGAAGGTGCCGGGGGCCTCGGTGATGCGCCCGCCGGTGTGGTGGTCCACCCACGCATCCATGGCGTGTTTGGTCGCTGGATCGGAATAGTCCACCGGATATACGCCGGAGCCGTAATGCCGGGCCAGGGTGTGCAGGTAGTCCTCGCCGGTGGGCGTCCCCTCGTCCACGAAGATGCCGTTCGCCAGGTGCAGCAGCGGCCGGACCGGCGGCTCCTCCTCGTCGACCGAGCCGGGATCGCCGTCGAAACCTTCCCACCCGGCCAACAGCCCGTTCATGGCGTCGTCAAGATTCCCGTCCGGCAGCCCCAAAACGGCATCCATCTCGCGGGCGGTAGTACTGCCGGCGCCGGCGCGGAGCATGGCAACGGCATAGAGCAGGCTCACCGGACTGGTGACCTGGTTTTTCTCCGGCGCCGCCGCGAGCATGGCTGCTCCCAGCTTGTAGGCCGAACGCCGCAGCGCGTCGACCTCGGCGGGATAATCCCCCGCTGCCGCGTCCACCCGGGCCACACCGTCCGCGGTCAGCAGTTCCGGAGGCGCCGCACAGCCGCCGAGCACCATGGCGGGCGCCACCCCCAAAGCCGCCAACGCCGCCGTCGTCCTCTTGCGCACCATGCTCTCCTCACCGTTGATCCCCCAACCTATGGGGCGGCAGGCCCCGAGGGCCAGAGGCGGCACACTACGATTCCGTGACAATCGCCGCGTGCCCGACCGGCCTCAGGGTGCCGGACAGCAGCCACGCACGCCGGCGTGGCCGGGGTCAGCGGGTTGCCGGTAGGCTCTCCCTGTGACTGAGCAGACATCTGAACTGACCAAGACCCCGGAAACCGGGCGCACTCCGTCCGCCATCGATGCCGTCGCAGACGCCTACACGGCGGCCCTGCTGGAGTTGGACCCTTCGCTGGCGACCTCCCTTGGCATCCCCGGACACGAGACCGAGTACCCGGACTACTCCCCTGCCGGCGCCGAGGCCTTCGCCGAGGTTACCCGAGAGGCGCTGCGGCGGCTCGAGGACCTGGAACCGACCGACGACGTGGACCGCGTCACCCTCGATGCGATGCACGAGAGGCTGGGCCTTGAACTCGAAATCCACGAGACCGGCTGGGACCTGGCGGACCTGAACAACATCGCCTCGCCGGCGCAGGACATCCGTGCCATCTTCGACCTGATGCCCACCGACACCGTCGAGGACTGGAACAACATCGCCGGCCGCATGGCGCACGTTCCGGACGCGATTGCCGGCTACGTGACGTCGCTGCGCGAGGCCAAGGACCGCGGTCTGGTCGCCGCCAAGCGGCAGGTGCGGATCGTGATCGAGCAGACCCGTGCGTACGCGGCCGAGGACGGTTTCTTCCGCACGCTGGCCGGGCACGCTGCATTGGAAGAGGGCGAGCTGTCCCGGGACCTGCGCGACCGGCTGGCCGATGCCGCGGGCACCGCGGCGACCGCCTACGGCCGGCTGGCCTCGTTCCTCGAGGCCGAGCTGCTCCCGGCAGCCCCGGAGCAGGACGCGGTGGGCCGGGAACGCTATGCCCTGATGTCGCGCCGTTTCCTGGGGTCTGCGGTGGATCTGGAAGCCACCTATGCCTGGGGCGTGGCGGAACTGGACCGCATCATCGCGGAGCAGGAAGCCGTGGCGGAACAAATCCGGCCCGGGGCCAGCATCGAGGAAGCGATGGCGCTGCTGGATTCGGATCCCCAGCGGCAGCTGCACGGCACCGAAGAGCTGCAGGCGTGGATGCAGGGCCTCTCGGACAAGGCCGTGGAGGAGCTGGCCGACCACTTCGACATTCCCGAACCCATGCGCCGGCTGGAGTGCATGATTGCCCCGACGCATGAGGGAGGCATCTACTACACCGGGCCCAGCGACGACTTCGCCCGGCCGGGCCGGATGTGGTGGTCGGTGCCCGAAGGCGAAGACAGCTTCACCACGTGGAAGGAAACCACCACGGTCTACCACGAGGGCGTTCCGGGCCACCACCTCCAGGTCGCGACGGCCACCTACCGCCGCGAGCTGCTGAACAACTGGCGGCGAAACATCTGCTGGGTTTCCGGCCACGGCGAAGGCTGGGCGCTGTATGCCGAACGCCTGATGGATGATTTGGGCTACTTGGCCGATCCGGGCGACCGGATGGGCATGCTCGACGCGCAGCGCATGCGGGCCGCGCGCGTGGTGTTCGACATCGGCGTCCACCTGGAGCTGGAGATCCCCGAGCGCTGGGGCTCGGGAACCTGGACCCCGGAGAAGGGCTACGAGTTCCTGCGCAAGAACATTGCCATCAGCAAGGGCCAGTTGGACTTTGAGTTCACCCGGTACCTTGGGTGGCCGGGACAGGCACCGTCCTACAAGCTCGGCCAGAAGCTCTGGGAGGAAATCCGCGACGAGCGGCGGCGTCGGGAGGGCGATGCCTTCGACATCAAGGCCTTCCACAGCCAGGCGCTGAACATCGGCTCGGTGGGACTGGACACCCTGCGGCGCGCGCTGCTGGGCGAGGACCCGGTGTACGCCGCCGGCTGACCCGGGCCCCGTCCGGCCGGGCGGGAACAGACAGGAGGGCCGATGCATCCCCCAACGGTGCACCGGCCCTCATCTGTGCCGGGTCCCTTCGGCCCGGTCAAGGGCGTACTCTCCGGCGGGAGAAGCTCCCGCCGAAATCGTATGGTCAGGCAACCGGTCCACGGGACAACGGCGGCAATTCTTTACGCTCAGGTCACGGGCCGGAAACACCCTAAGCAGGGTTCGCTTTGCGGCGCCGGATAAGCTTGGTCGGATGACCGACCTTCGCCTGATTCTGGCCTCAGCATCCCCCGCCCGCACCAAGCTCCTGACCGAAGCCGGCATCGCGCACGAGGTCCTGGTGTCGGATGTGGACGAAGAAGCAGTCACGGCGGGCTACGGCATCACCGACCCCCACGACACTGCGCTGTTGTTGGCACGGGCCAAGGCCGAGGCTGTCGCGGCGCTCCCCGCGGCCGAAGGCGCCTTGGTGCTTGGCTGCGACTCGGTGTTCGAACTCGACGGTGCGCCGTACGGCAAGCCGCACGAGCCGGACGTCGCCCGTGAACGCCTGCACCGGATGAGCGGGCGGCACGGCGTGCTGCACACCGGTCATTGGCTGGTGGACTGCCGCCCCACCGCCTTCGAAGCCGGCGCGCAGGAAACCCCCGACGCCGGATCGGGGGCCACCGTGGGCGCGGTCGCCTCCGCCGCGGTGCATTTCGCCCAGCTCACCGACACGGAAATCGACGCCTACGTGGCCAGCGGCGAACCGCTCCACGTTGCCGGTTCGTTCACCATCGACTCGCTGGGCGGCGCCTTCATCGAGCGGGTGGACGGCGACCCCCACGCCGTCGTCGGCCTTTCCGTCTCCACCTTGCGCCGACTGCTGGCCAGCGCCAACGTGCAGATCACCGACCTCTGGAACTGACCGCTCGGACGTTTTGTAGGACCTCTACAAAGAACCGCCCCTTCACACGCAGAAAAGGGATGGTTCATGAGCGAATCCCGCAAAAGCAGGCTAGGCTCCTCAAGGATAGAAGGAGCTTTGAATGACCCAGCGCATCACCAAGGTACTGATCGCCAACCGTGGTGAAATTGCCGTCCGCGTAGTTCGTGCAGCACGGGACGAAGGCATTGCCTCGGTCGCCGTCTATGCCGATCCGGACCGTGATGCCCTGCACGTCCGCCTGGCAGACGAGGCCTATGCACTCGGCGGGAGCACCGCGGCCGAATCCTATCTCGTGATGGACAAGCTCCTGCAGGTGGCCGAGGCCGCCGGTGCCGATGCCGTCCACCCCGGCTACGGTTTCCTGTCCGAAAACGCAGAGTTCGCCCAGCGGGTCATCGACGCCGGCCTGACCTGGATCGGCCCATCTCCCGACGCCATTTCCCAACTGGGCGACAAGGTCCAGGCCCGGCACATCGCCGAACGGGTCGGCGCCCCCTTGGTGCCCGGAACGCCCGATCCGGTGGGCAGCGTGCAGGAAGTCCTGGACTTCGCCGACACGCACGGCCTGCCGCTGGCCATTAAGGCGGCCTACGGCGGCGGCGGCCGCGGCATCAAGGTGGTCCGCGACCGAGAGGCCATCGCCGAGTCCTACGAGTCGGCGGTGCGCGAGGCCACGGCGGCATTCGGACGCGGCGAATGCTTCGTGGAGCGTTTCCTGGACTCTCCGCGGCACGTGGAAACCCAGTGCCTGGCCGACGCGCACGGCAACGTGGTGGTCATCTCTACCCGCGACTGTTCGCTGCAGCGCCGCAACCAGAAACTCGTGGAGGAGGCCCCGGCCCCGTTCCTGTCCCCCGAGCAGAACGAGCGCCTTTACGCAGCGTCCAAGGCGATCATGCGCGAGGCCAGGTACCAGGGCGCCGGCACCTGCGAATTCCTCGTCGGCCAGGACGGCACGATTTCCTTCCTCGAGGTCAACACCCGCCTGCAGGTGGAGCATCCCGTGTCCGAGGAAGTCACCGGCATCGACCTGGTCCGCGAACAGTTCCGCCTGGCCCGCGGCGAAGAGCTCGGCTATGACGACCCCGACGTGCGCGGCCACTCGTTCGAGTTTCGCATCAACGGCGAGGATGCCGGGCGCAATTTCATGCCGGCCCCCGGGACCGTCGAGACCCTGCGCCTGCCCACCGGCCCCGGCGTCCGCGTGGATTCGGGCATCGAGGCGGGCGAAGTCATCGGCGGCAACTTCGATTCCATGCTGGCCAAGCTGATCGTCACCGGCAGCACCCGCGCCCAGGCATTGGAGCGCGCCCGCCGCGCGCTGGACGAGATGGAAATCGGCGGCATGCCCACCGTGCTGCCGTTCCACCGCGCCGTGGTGGCCGACCCTGCCTTCGCCCCCGCGGATGGGCCTTTCAGCATCCACACCCGCTGGATTGAAACCGAGTTCGTCAACGACATCCCGGCCTTCCAGTCCGTCCCGGCCGCCGGACCCGACGACGACGGCGAACGCCAGCGTGTGACCGTCGAGGTCGGGGGTAAGCGGCTGGAGGTCGTGCTCCCGGCGGGTCTCGGCAGCGGTTCCGGCGCGCCGGCGAAGTCCAATGGCAAGCCCAAGCGCGCCGGCCGGGGCCGTTCCGGCTCCGCAGCCGGTGCCGTGACCGCTGGCGACGGATTGGCCTCGCCGATGCAGGGCACGATCGTGAAGGTAGCCGTCACCGAAGGCGACACGGTTGCGGAAGGCGATCTCGTCGTCGTCCTGGAGGCGATGAAGATGGAGCAGCCGCTCACCGCGCACAAGTCCGGGACCATCCTGGGGCTGGCAGCCAAGCCCGGGGACACCGTTTCAGCCGGTGCCGTGCTGGCCACCATCGCGGATTAAGGCGCCATTTTCCGGGCGAACTGTATCACCGCTTGTAGTCTTGTCACGTTTTAGTACCAAGTGGGCGCGGCAACTTACTAAGCACGCTGTCCATGCGGTAGCGTGATGCTTACCAAGGAGCAGAACCCGGCCTGACCGGGAGAATTGACGCAGCACCTAACAAAGGAGATGCACCACATGAACTTCCTAGCATTCCTCTTACTCGGACTTATTGCCGGAGCCATCGCCAAGCTGATCCTTCCCGGACGGCAGGGCGGCGGCTGGATTGCCACGCTCGTCCTCGGTGTCATCGGTGCCCTCCTGGGCGGATGGATCGGCGGTGCTGTGATGGGCGCCGACATGAACGAATTCTTCAGCCTCGAATCGTGGATCTGGGCCATTATTGGCGCCCTGATCGTGCTGGTGATCTGGGGCTTCATCACCAAGAGGAGGAGCACAACCGCTTAACCTTGGCCGATTGAACTGCTCCTTCAGCGGCACAAAGGCCCGCCGTCCACCGGAGACGGCGGGCCTTTGCCATGCCCGCAACTGCGGCGGCACCTGAACCACGGCAAAGAAAGACCCGCGGCCCCGGCCGCGGGTCTTTCTTTTAGTCCTACGAACAGGTCAGCTCGACTGGTTCTCGTAGTCCATGTCCTTGGTTTCCTTGGTCAGCAGCAGGGCGACCAGGGTCAGGACGGCAGCGCCACTGAGGTAGAGGCCCACCAGGACCGTGCTGCCCCCGGCCGCCTGCCACAGGGCGACGGCGATGAACGGGGCCACCGAAGCGCCCAGGATCGAGGAGAAGTTGTAGGCCACGGCCGACCCGGTGTAGCGCACGTTGGTCGGGAACAGTTCGGGCAGGATTGCGCCCATCGGTCCGAAGGTCAGGCCCATCAGCGTGAAGCCGATGATCAGGTGCGCCATGGTGCCGGCGAAGCCGCCGTCGAAAAGCGGCACCCAGAGGAAGCCGAATGCCATGATGCCCAGGGACACCGCGATCAGCGTCTTCTTGCGGCCATACTTTTCGGCCAGGGGTCCCGACACCAGGGTGAAGATGCCGAAGAACACGACGCCGATGATCAGCATCAGCAGGAAGTCGTTGCGGGCGTAGCCCAGCCCGGCGGCGAAGGTGTCCGGATCGAACGGCTTTCCGGCCGCCTCGGCCGCGGCGGCGGCGTCCTCGGCGTTGGTCGCTGCCGTGCCGTACGAGAGCGTGAAGGTGGTCATCAGGTAGAACAGCACGTAGGTCGCCAGCATGATGAACGTACCCAGGATCAGCTGGCGCCAGCTGGTCTTGAACACCCGGCCCAGCGGCAGCTTGGTCACCTCGCCCTTGTCCACAACCTTCTGGAAGGCAGGGGTTTCCACCAGCTTCAGGCGCACCCACAGGCCGATGATGACCATCACGGCGCTGGCCAGGAACGGAATGCGCCAACCCCAGTCCATGAACTCGTCATTGGCAAGGTTGATGCTCAGCACCAGGAACAGCGAGTTGGCGATGATGAAGCCGATCGGGGCACCCAACTGCGGGAAGGTGCCGTAGATGGCCCGCTTGTTGGCCGGCGCATTCTCAGTAGCCAGGAGGGCCGCGCCGCTCCATTCGCCGCCAAGGGCCAAGCCCTGGGCGAAGCGCATGACCACCAGCAGGGCGGGCGCCCAGAAGGACCAGCCGTCCACCTGGGCGGTGGGCAGGCAGCCGATCAGGAAGGTGGCGATGCCCATGGTGAGCAGCGAAGCCACCAGCGTTCCTTTGCGGCCGAACTTGTCGCCGAAGTGCCCGAAAATGATGGACCCCAACGGACGGGCGATGAAGGCTACGCCGAATACCGCGAACGAACTCAGCAGTGCGACGGCTCCGCTGGCATTCGGGAAGAACAGCGCCGGGAACACGAGCACGGCGGCCGTGGCATAGACGTAGAAGTCATAGAACTCGATGGACGTGCCAACGAGGCTGGCAACGATGACGCGGCCGCGGGAGTTCACCGGCGCGGCAGGCGCCCCCGCGGTAACTGATGCTGGTTTGGACATTGGTGTGTCGGCTTTCGCTCGAATGAATAACTTCTGAATCTTAGTCAGATGGGTCCGCGATCCGGACAATTGTTTCAATATGTGGACCGCTGTGCTAGGCGTCCTCACCACGCCCGCCGCGTCCCCCCGTGCCGCCGTGCCGCCGGCCAAGGCTCGCCGCGGTCGCCGGTCCGCCGTAGGCTGGGTGCGGACCGTAGGAGGCATGCGCGGCAAGGGAGAGCCCGATGGAGGCCGATGAACGGCACAGGATGCTGGCGCGCCCCGATGCGGCCCTCTCCGTTTACTCCTACGGCCCGCCGCACGGTTCCGGGATTCCAGCCGTCCTGCTGATCCACGGCTACCCCGATGACCACTCGGTCTTCGCCTCCGTCGCCACCGCGCTGAGCGCCGATAGCCACGTCATCTCCTATGACACCCGCAATGCCGGGGCATCCCGAACCACCGTCGCCCATCGCAGCGCCTATCGCCTGCCCGTCCTGGTGGACGATCTCTTTGCGGTGATCGATGCCTCCGGGGCACGGGGCGTGCACCTCGTAGGACACGACTGGGGATCGATCCAAGGCTGGGCAGCGGCCCAGGATACCCGTGCCGAGGGCCGGATTCTGAGCTTCACCAGCATTTCCGGCCCGGACCTGGGCCATCTTCATCGCTGGTTCGGCCGCAGGATACGCAGGCCCGTGCTCTGGCCGCAGGCGGCAGGCCAGGCATTGCGCAGCTTGTACGTCGCCGGGTTCCAGTTGCCGGTACTGCCGGAACTTGCCTGGCGGACGCTCCTGACCCGTCCGTACGAGCGGTTCGCCGGCCGGAGGATCGGCGACAACGGTGCCCGCGGACTCGCCCTGTACCGGGCGAACTGGTACCGCCCCCAGATCCTGTCGGCCCGCTGCCGGATTCCCGTGCAGGTGATAGTCCCGCGGCGGGACCCGTTCCTCTCGCCCCACCTCGTGGACGGGCTGGAGGATTGGGTGCCGCAGTTGAAGGTCGTTGAAGTCGACGGCGGCCACTGGTGGCCCGCAGAGGCCGGAGAATCAGCTGCGCGGATGGTGAGGAGCTGGATTGCAGATTTAGCGGGGACTTGAGGTTTCGCTTGAAGGCCCCCGGCGTGCCGGCCTGGCTATCCCAGCGGCCCCGGCGGGCTGCCACCGAAGGCGCGTCTGGGCTATCCCCGAAGGCGCGTCTGGGCTATCCCCGAAGGCGCGTCCGTGGCTATCCCCGCGGCCGCGCCCGGCGCGACACGGCGTAGGACGGAGCGCGCAGCTTCTCGATCCACCGGTAGGTTGCCGCGCCCGGAAGCCGGTGCACGATCGGGTCAAAACGCAGGGCGGTGTCTCCCCCGCCCTGCGCGGGCCGCAGCGTGAGGGTAGCAAACCGGCGCCACGGGCCCCACGGCTGCGCATGGAACAGCGCCAGCACCCAGTCCTCGCTGCCCAGCGCCCGTCCGAATCCGACGGGATCCGCCGGAAGCCGCCCGTTCGGCCGGAGCGTGCGGGCGGCGAGCTGGACCGGGCCGCGTGCCCCTCGGTAGGGCATCACCGTGGTCAGCACTGCCGCACGAACATCCCGCCGGGGCTGCAGAAGATACCTTCCGACCCGGGAGGCGCCGCTGGAAGCCAGCAGGATGTCGGCCTGCCCGCCCTCTGTGGTGACCCGCAGCGCGAGCCCGATGATGTCGGGAAACCGCGGCGGCAGCCCGGCTGACCTTGACAGCCGCGCCTCGACGTCGTTGTCCCCCGCTTCGTCCAGCCACGGTATGCCACAGGCGATGGACTTTCCCGATCTCTCCAGCCGCCCTTCAAGGTGAAGTCCGATCGGATGAATGGGCCGGGCGGGCCGCAGCGTCTTGAGCGCCGAGAAGACAAAGGCCAGGCCACGCCCCGCTGCTGTGCCAATGTGATCTGGCATGGCTGCCGGCTCCTTCCCCCGTGACGCTGCACCGCTTCTGCCAACGCTCGCGTCATCGCCGTCCACTGTCATGCAGGCGAGCCATTCGGGCTGCGGCACCACCATAGACAGCATACTGAGCATCAGCCTACTCTGATTGGCATCGGGCACTACGCGGACTTCGCCAAACCGGGTCCGCCGCCCCTGGCGGGAGGAAATCCATGATGAGCAGCGGCAAGGAATATTCCGGTTCCGGGGAAGAGGAAGCAGCAGCTCCCCCAGATCCGGAGCCCGGCGACGAAAACAGCACGAAATCCGAGAATCCAATGGAAACCTCCGGTCCCGATTCCAAGGATGTGCAGGGGGAAGCCGCAGCCGAAAACGCCAAGGAATCGGGCGGATACGGCTACTGAAGCCGCCGCCCCTGGCTCGAGGCTGTGCCGTCCGTTTCCGTCCGCGCCGGATGGCAAGGTTGCCACATGAACAAAGTAGACGTCAGGACCGCCAGCCGGTACGCACGGGCCCGCGCCGAACCCCGCGCCCGCGCCGAAGCTCGCCATGCCGGGGCCACGCGCGAGCCCTACCGCCGGGAACCTTATGTCCGGGTGCGCCACGAGGGAAAGACCTTCGATGCCAAGGCCATTTCCTGGGACCGGACCAGCGTGCAGGTGAAGTGGATGGATACGCACGGCTCCGCCCGTACCGCCTGGGTTCCCGGCAGCGAGGTCCGCCGGATCCACCGTGACGAGTCCGGCTGGCGCGACCCCTATGATGACTACGCTTTTTACTATCCCGGCACCTAGGGCAAGCCTCGAATACGGCACAATGGATCGGTGACCGAATCATCCGCGCCTGCCCCGCCCGCCCCCGCAGCAACCCCGCCTCCTGTCGATCCGGCCGCGCTCAATGCCCGGATCCACGCCCAGCTCGCCCAGGAGCTCGGCGTCCATGCCTGGCAGGTCAAGGCCGCGGTGGAAATGCTCGACGGCGGTGCCACCGTCCCGTTTATCGCCCGGTACCGCAAAGAGGCCACCGGGACGCTGGATGACGCCCAGCTGCGTGACCTCGAGGAGCGGCTGCGCTACCTGCGGGAACTGGAAGACCGCCGTCGTGCCGTGCTGGAGGCCATTGCCGCACAGGGCAAACTGACCGCCGAGCTGGAAGCGACCGTCAACGGAGCCGAGACGAAGGCGCGGCTGGAGGACATCTACCTTCCCTACAAGTCCAAGCGGCGGACGAAGGCGCAGATTGCCCGCGAAGCAGGCCTGGAGCCGCTCGCCGACGGCCTCCTGGCCGACCCGTCCCAGGATCCGCTGTCAGCGGCTGGAGGGTTTCTCAATGCCGGGCACGCCATCAACGAGCCGGCCGATGCCTTGGCCGGTGCCCGGGCGATTCTGGTGGAGCGGGTCAGCCAGGACGCCGATCTGGTCTCCGAACTGCGCGAACGGCTGTGGCAGCAGGGCCTGGTGCGGGCGGAGGTCCGCGAGGGCATGGCGGAAACCGGCCAGAAGTTCGCCGACTACTTCGACTTTGCCCAAGACCCCGCCGGCCTTCCATCGCACCGGGTGCTGGCGCTGCTTCGGGGCGAGAAGGAAGGCGTGCTGAACCTGGACATCAGCGAAGGCAATCCGGCTCATCCGGAGGACTTCGCCGAGGCGCGCGGCCGGTTTGAGAACGCCGTGGCGTCACGGATGGGCGTGGTTGACCGCGGGCGGCCAGCCGACCGGTGGCTCCAGCAAACCGCGCAGCTGGGCTGGCGGCGGATCCTGGTCAAGCTGGCCATCGACCTCCGTGTGCGGCTGTTCACGGCAGCAGAAGACGAAGCAGTGCGGGTCTTCGCCGCCAATTTGAGGGACGTGCTGCTGGCCGCACCGGCCGGCAACCGCGCCACCTTGGGGCTGGACCCCGGACTGCGCACGGGCGTGAAGGTCGCGGTCGTGGACGGCACCGGCAAGGTGGTGGCGACCGATACCATTTATCCGCATGCTCCGGCCAGGAAATGGGACGACTCGCTCGCCACCCTGGCCAGGCTCGCGGATCAACACGCCGTCGAACTCGTGGCCATCGGCAACGGGACCGCTTCGCGGGAAACCGACAAGCTGGCCACCGAGCTGATCAAACTGATGGAGCCCACCCGCAGACTGCAGAAGCTGGTGGTTTCGGAGGCGGGTGCGTCGGTCTACTCGGCCTCGGCCTTGGCCTCGGCGGAACTGCCCGAACTGGATGTCTCGCTGCGCGGTGCCGTCTCGATCGCGCGCCGGCTGCAGGACCCGCTGGCGGAACTGGTCAAGATCGACCCGAAGTCCATCGGCGTGGGGCAATACCAGCACGACGTCACGGCCAGCAAGCTGGAGCGGTCCTTGGACGCGGTGGTCGAAGACTGCGTCAACGCGGTCGGGGTGGACCTGAACACCGCCTCCCCGTCGCTGCTCTCCCGCGTGGCCGGCCTCGGTACGCAATTGAGCGAGAATATCGTGGCCTACCGCAACGCCAACGGCCCGTTCGCCAAGCGCTCCGAGCTGAAGAAGGTCCCGCGGCTGGGTGAGAAGGCGTTCGAACAGTGCGCCGGATTCCTTCGCATTACCGGCGGGGCGGAGCCGCTTGATGCGTCCAGCGTGCACCCGGAGGCGTACGGCGTCGCCCGGAAGATCCTCGCCGCCGCAGGCACAACCGCGACGGCGGCGGGACGGGGCGCCCAGTCCCTGGCCGTACTGGACCCGCAGCAGTTCGTCGACGAGCACTTTGGCCTTCCGACGGTGGTGGACATCATCACCGAGCTGGAGAAGCCGGGCCGCGACCCTCGCCCGACCTTCACCACCGCCTCTTTCACCGAGGGCGTGGAAAAGATTTCCGACTTGATGCCGGGCATGGTGCTGGAAGGCACCGTAACCAACGTCGCGGCGTTCGGAGCCTTCGTCGACGTCGGCGTCCATCAGGACGGGCTGGTCCACATCTCCGCCATGTCGAACAAGTTCGTCTCGGATCCCCATGACGTGGTCAAGTCCGGCCAGGTAGTGAAGGTCAAGGTTTTGGAAGCCGATCCGGAGCGCAAGCGCATCTCCCTGACGCTGCGGCTCGACGACGAAGCACCCGCCGGCGACCGGCGCCAGCCCGGGTCCGGCCAGCCAGGCCGCGCCGGCGAAACCAGCACCCCAAAGGGCGGGGCCCGTCCCGGTCCCGCCGGGGGCAAGACAGGGCGCCGCGACGGCCGGAAGCCCGGGCGCGGCGACGGTGGCAAGCCGGGGCGCGGCGACGGACGGAAGCCCGGCGGAGGTACCGGCTCCGCTCCCGGCCCCGGAGCCTCCGCCGACACCGCAATGGCCGAGGCGCTCCGGCGGGCAGGCTTGGGAAGCTAGCAAAGGAACAGCCCCAGCACCACCCTCACGTCCGGAGCACTCCCTCCGGACGGGACGAGGGAAAGGTTCTGGGGCTGTTCCTTTGCGGATGGTGGACTAACGGAGACTGTGCCTCCGGCCCCGGTTACGGGGTCTGAAACCACAGTCACCACTGTGACGGACACCGCTTAAGGCCGCGGAGGCATTCGCTGAAGATTTGCTCAGCTTTGGCCTAAGAGGGCGGCTTGGTCCGGCCCAACGCCCGCCCGAGACCGGCGACGCCGCGGACACCGCCTGTCGGCCCGCCAGCCCGGGAGCACGGGCAGGCGAAATTGGTGCTCAAGAGTTACCCAAGGATGCGGCCGCACGCCTCGGTTGGCCCCGACAGTCGCTTACGATGTAAGTAGTTCGAAGTCGCAACAAGTTTGAAAGGAGCGCCGCCCGATGCTCCCTTCCGGGCAGTCCTCCGCGTCCGGCCATCAGGCGTTCTCATGACCGCCATCGCGCCGGAAATGCCTCTGGTTTCACCCGCAGTGCTGGAAAAACTGGCAACAGACCTCGACGACCACGACGGCAGCATGCGCCGCCGCTTCATCGGCAATTATGTGGGGCTCTGGGAACACCGCTATGGAAGGGTTTCCAACGCCATTCTCGCCCGGGACGCCGAAGCCGCCATGGACGCAATCCTCAGTTTGAAGATCTCCAGCAGCATGGTAGGGGCCGGACGGCTCGGCCAAATGGCAGAACATCTCGAAGGCCTGGTCAACGGCCGGCTCTTTGACGCCGCGGCTACCCTTTTGGACGACCTGCGCACCTGCGGAATGACGACGACGTCACAGCTGCGCAACCTGCATCTGCAGTAGCGCGCGCGTCAGGTGGGATTTTAGCGCCGGGGTGGCGTCACTGCTTTGGTGCCAGGCTGTAGCCCACGCCGCGGACTGTCTTAATCCAGCGCGGGGACTTGGTGTCGTCGCCGAGCTTGCGGCGGAGGTTGGCCATGTGCACTTCGATCGTGCGTTCGTCGGAATCCGAAATGTAGCCGCCGGTGTTATAGGGCTCGTTGCGAAGCCGGCGGACCAGATCGGCCTTGGTCCGCACCACCCGGCCGCTTTCCATCAGGGCGTACAGCAGGTCGAACTCGCTGCGGGTCAGTTCGAGCTCGCGCCCGGACCGGATCACCGTGCGGGCACGGTGGTCGACCACGATGCCATTGTGTTCGAGCACCCCGTCACCGGCCGGGCTGGCCGCACCGGCTGCGGCAAGCGCTGCCCCGGCGCCGGTCTCGGCCGCGAAGGCTGGCGCCCCGCCGCTTCCTGCGAGCCCAGCTACCGAAACGGCACCGGACGTCGACAGCGACAGGCCCGGATGCCCCCCGGGGCCCACCCCTGCTCCCTGCAGGACGGGTTCGGGCGCCGGTGCGGTGACCGCCGTGCCGGCCCCGGCCGGCCCTGCCGGCGTGCCCCCGCGGGTACCGCCGTCCTCCGGCAAACCGCCGTCGCTGCCCTTGACGGTACGCGGGCGGCGCAGCATCGCGGTGATCCTGGCGCGCAGTTCCCGGGGGCGAAATGGCTTGGTGAGGTAATCGTCGGCGCCGGTTTCCAGTCCCAGCAAAGTGTCCAGTTCTTCGGCACGCGCGGTGAGCATGATGATGTAGGTGTCGCTGAAGCGGCGCACCTGGCGGGCCACCTCGAAGCCGTCGATGTCCGGCAGTCCGAGGTCGAGGGTGACGACATCAGGATTGTGGCGCTTGATGGCGGCAACGCCTTCCATCCCGGAGGAGGCGGTGTACACCGTGAATCCGGAACTGGACAGGACCGTCGAGATCAACTCCCGGATGTCCAGGTCATCCTCCACAATGACGGCAGTACGCTGCTCGCTCATTCTTTATCCCCCAACTGACTAACTTCGGTTCATCGTTTCATTGCATAGCTATTTGATGATCATAGACCCAGAAACAAACAATGTGGCGAAATAGTAGTCGGGAATGACGGCGGAATCCGCCGCCTAGAGATGCACGTGCAGCCGCCTCGCCGCCTCGGAAATGGAACCGGTCAGCGACGGGTACACCGTGAACGTGTTGGCGATATCGTCCACGTGGAGTTTTTGGCTGACCGCCAACGCGATGGGGAAGATCAGTTCGGAAGCCCGCGGGGCCACCACCACTCCCCCGATAACCGTGCCGGACCCGCGCCGGGCAATGATTTTCACGAAGCCGTCGGAGACGTTCATCATCTTGGCCCGCGCATTCGTGTTGAGCGAGAGTTTGATGATGTCGCCCTGATACTTTCCGGCGGCAATTTCCTCCTCGGTCACCCCGACGGTGGCGATCTCCGGGCTGGTGAAGATATTGGACGCCACCTGCTTGAGCTTCAGCGGCTTGACGTAGTCGCCCAGCAGGTGGGCCACGGCGATGCGGCCTTGCATCGCGGCCACCGAGGCCAAAGCGAGGACGCCGGTGCAGTCGCCGGCAGCATAGATGTTCGATGCGGTGGTGCGCGAGACGCCGTCCACCTTGATGTGGCCGCTCTCGGTCAGGGCAACCCCGGCTTCTTCGAGTCCAATGCCGGCGGTGTTGGGAACGCCGCCCACGGCCAGCAGGCAGTGCGACCCCTCGACCACCCGGCCGTCGGCCAAGGTGACCAGCACGCCGTCGTCCGTTCGTTCCACGCTGGCGGCGCGGGACTTGGACAGCACGGTCATGCCGCTGCGGGCGAAAACGTCCTCGAGCACCTCGGCGGCGTCGGCGTCTTCGCCCGGCAGCACCCGGTCCCGCGAGGAGACCAGGGTGACTTTGGTGCCAAGCATCCGGTAGGCGGAGGCGAACTCCGCTCCGGTCACGCCCGAACCGACCACGATCAGGTGCTCCGGGATCTCGGTCAGGTTGTAGACCTGGGTCCAGTTGAAGATGCGTTCACCGTCCGGCTTGGCCGTGGACAGTTCGCGGGGCGTGGCGCCGGTGGCCACCAGGATGGCATCCGCTGCGACCGTCTCGGTCCCGGTGTCGGTCGACACGGCGATGGTGTGCGGGCCGGAGAGCTTGCCTTCGCCCAGGATGACGCGCACCCCGGCACGTTCCAACCCGTGGTGGATGTCCGCCGACTGGCTCTCGGCCAGCTTCAGCAGGCGGTCGTTGACCGTGCGCAGGTCGGCGTAGGCAGCCTTGGAGTCCTCGTCGAAGCGCACCCCGAGGTCATGGGCACTCGCGACCCGGCGCATGGCATCGGCGGTCGCGATCAGGGTCTTGGACGGCACCACATCGGTCAGCACGGCTGAACCGCCGAGACCCTTCCGTTCGATGATGGTCACCTTGGCGCCGAGCGAGTTGGCCACCATGGCCGCCTCATACCCGCCGGGGCCCCCGCCCAGGATCGCCAGACGCGGGGCACTGAAATCTATTTGGCTAGTCACGGACTTCATTCTGTCGCATGCCCCGCAACGCCTCAACCTGCCGGCGCCGCGTGCAGCAGGCGGCCGCCGCCCCGCACCGCGCCGGGGACATCCCCAATGCAGGGAACGACGACGGCGATGCCCGCCTGACGCTT
The DNA here is from genome assembly GCF_059090885.1 of Arthrobacter sp. Y3223065. Classification (NCBI taxonomy): domain Bacteria; kingdom Bacillati; phylum Actinomycetota; class Actinomycetes; order Micrococcales; family Micrococcaceae; genus Arthrobacter; species Arthrobacter sp. Y3223065. Next base: position 250,100 of record NZ_JBNHGC010000004.1, read on the forward strand.
TCAGCAGCAGTTCGCCAGCGGGTAGGTTAGGGGCTGTGACTACAGACCCCTTTGAACTGGCCGCCGAGGCAGCCGCTTTCCTCGCCCGGCAGACCGGTGTTGCCGCCCATGATGTTGCGCTCGTGCTCGGCTCCGGCTGGGGCGAAGCCGCCGACCTCGTCGGCGAAACCACCCACTCGATTCCGGCCGCGGACATTCCCGGGTTCTCCGCCCCCGCCGTCGAGGGCCATGTCGGCACCATCCGCTCCGTCCGGACGCCCGACGGCAAGCGCGTGCTGGTCCTCGGCGCCCGCACCCACTACTACGAGGGCAAGGGCGTGCGCGCGGTCGTCCACGGGGTCCGGACGGCCGCGGCGGCAGGGTGCAAGACGCTGGTGCTGACCAACGGCTGCGGCGGACTGAACCCGGCCTGGGCGCCGGGGACGCCGGTGCTGATCAACGACCACCTTAACCTCACCGCTGCCTCCCCACTGGAAGGCGCAACCTTCGTTGACCTGACCGACCTCTATTCGGTACGGCTGCGCACCTTGGCGCGGGAGGTGGATCCCAGCCTGGACGAAGGCGTGTACGCACAGTTCCCCGGCCCCCACTACGAGACTCCGGCCGAGGTGCAGTACGCCAAGCGGATCGGCGCCGACCTGGTCGGCATGTCCACGGCGTTGGAGGCCATCGCCGCCCGCCACGCCGGTATGGAGGTTTTCGGTATCTCCCTGGTGACCAACCTGGCCGCCGGCATCAGCGAGACCCCGCTCAGCCACACCGAGGTCCTGGAAGCGGGCCGGGCCGCGGGGCCGCGGATCTCGCGGCTGTTGGCCGGAATTGTCGCCAAACTGTGAACGGGAGCGACATGACCGCAATGCCCGACGAGTTGAAGGCCGCCGCCGAAGCCTGGCTGCAGGCCGACCCGGACGCGCAGACCCGCCGGGAATTGCAAGACCTGTTGGCAGCGGCCGGCGGCAGCGCCCCGGACGCCCCCGCGGTGCGGGCCGAGCTCGCGGACAGGTTCTCCGGAACCCTGGCCTTCGGTACTGCCGGGCTGCGGGCAGCGCTCGGCGCGGGCCCCCTCCGGATGAACCGGGTGGTGGTGCGCCGGACCGCAGCCGGGCTGGCCCGTTTCCTGCTGGACACCGCCGACGGCGCCTATGCGCCGCGTGTGGTGGTCGGTTTCGATGCACGCCGGAACTCGGATGTCTTTGCCGCCGAATCCGCCGCCATCTTCACCGCCGCCGGCATCGAAACGTTCCTGATGCCTTCCGCCCTGCCAACACCGGTGCTGGCGTACGCCGTCAGGGCGCTGGGCTGCGAAGCGGGCGTGATGGTCACCGCCAGCCATAATCCCGCGCACGACAACGGGTACAAGGTGTATCTGGGCGGACGTGCCGTGGACGAAGGCGGCCGCGGAGCGCAGATTGTGGCACCCTACGACGCCGAGATCGCCGCCCGGATTGATTACACCCCGCCGCTGGAATCCATCCGGCTGGCCGAGGAAGGCTGGAACGTCCTGCCGGACGGTATCGCCGACGACTACATTGCGGCGGTCACCGCGCTGGCCGACCCACGCCTGTTCCCGCAGCGGGACCTGAAGATCGTGCTCACACCGATGCACGGCGTCGGCGGAGCCACCATGAGGGCGGTCTTTGAGCAGGCCGGATTCACCGCCGTGATGCTGGTTGCCGCCCAGGCAGAGCCCGATCCCGATTTTCCGACCGTGGCCTTCCCCAACCCGGAGGAAGCCGGAGCGATCGACTTGGCCTTGGAAACGGCAGCGGAAATCGACGCGGACCTGGTAATCGCCAATGACCCCGACGCGGACCGCGCGGCGCTGGCTGCCAAGGATCCGATAACCGGCGCCTGGAGGATGCTTCGCGGCGACGAGGCCGGTGCCCTGCTCGGAGCGCACATGGCGGCACGTTTCGAAGGCCAGGACCGGCTGCGCACGGACCAGGACGCCTCCACGGATCCGATCCATGCACGGGCGGGCGAGAGCGCGGCTGCATCCCGGGTCTTCGCCAACTCGATCGTGTCTTCCCGGCTGCTGGGCAAGATCGCGGCCGATGCAGGGATAGCCCACGTGGAGACACTGACCGGCTTCAAGTGGATTTCCCGCGTCCCCGGCCTAACCTACGGGTATGAAGAGGCCCTGGGTTATTGCGTGGCACCCCATCTGGTCCGGGACAAGGACGGGATGTCCGCCGCCCTGCTGCTCGCAGAGCTCGCCGCCGACGTCAAAGCCGCGGGCCGGACGGTCTTCGACGTCCTCGATGAACTCGCGCTGAAGCACGGGCTCCACGCAACGGACCAGCTGAGCATCAGGGTGGACAACCTTGCCTTGATGGGAACGATGATGTACCGGCTCCGGGAGCGGCCGCCGTCGTTGCTGGCCGGCTCCCCGGTGGTGACCAGCACGGACTTGTCCATCGGCAGCGAAGCCTTGCCGCCGACCGACGGGCTGCTGTTTCTAGGCCAGGACGATACCCGCGTCATCGTGCGGCCGAGCGGCACGGAACCCAAGCTCAAATGCTATCTGGAGGTCATCCGTCCGGTCGCCGGCGCGGACCGGCTGGCGGAGGAACGCTTGGAAGCGGCCCGGCTGCTGGAGGCCATCAAAACCGACATCCGCACCACCCTCGGGGTGCCCGGATAGCCGGTGCGGGTCTCCGGAATTCGTCAACGGCCAGCATTCCTCCAAAGCGGCCGAGCTGTGCCAGAACGGCCTTACGCGACGGGCCTGTGTCGACTTTCGGCCGCCCTGGAGCCGGCCCGGGAACCCCGGCCCTGTTCATCGGCAGGGATCAAGGCCCTCCCCCGGGTACCCGGACCACCAACACAGCCGCTCCGCCAGCGTTCCTTCGGAGGGGCGGTATCCACAACCGGCAAGGAGGCGGGCGACGCTTTCATGCCGTTGGCCAAGACTGGTGCCATGGCTCGTGCAGTTCTCGACTCTCGGCTGGCAGCGCTCTGGCCGCAGCAGTATGAGGTCCTGACTTCCCAAGAACTCCGACAGTACGGTGCCGGCGAGCGCTTGATCCGTGATGCTGTTCGTCACGGTGCTTTGATCCGCATTCGGCATGGTGCGTATGTCCTGGGCTCGCGGTGGATTGCCAGCAATTCCAGGCGACGGAATCTGCTCCGCATTCAGGCCCATGCCCTGGTGACTGGTCCTGCCGGAACCTACAGCCACGCCTCCGCTGCGCGCCTGCATGGGCTGCATGTCTGGGATGTTCCGGCAACTGTTCATCTCACCCAGCCATTCCGCCCAACCAGGCACACCAGAAGCCCGGACGTCAGCCCGCACCACTCGGTCTTGCCACCCGGTGAAGTCACGGTACTGCGTGGTCCGTGCGGCGAGCCGGTGCCCGTCACCAGCTTGGAACGGACAGTTGTGGACTGTGCCAGGACCATGCAGCTTGACCGGGCTGCCATCATCGGCGATCACGCCCTTCGTAGCGGCGCGGTCCGCGAGCGGATTAACGAGATCCTCGATTCGATGCCGGGCTCTCGGGGAGTCCGCCGCGCCCGAACTGCCGTGGCCTTGCTTGATGGCCGGGCCGAGTCGCCGGGAGAAACCCGCACCAGGCTGTTGCTTAGCACGTTCGGTATTCCGATGCCCGTGCCGCAGGTTGAACTAACCACGAGGCTGGGCAAGCACCGCGTCGACTTCGCATGGGAGGACCTCATGCTGATTTTGGAATTCGATGGCCGGAGCAAATACTTCGACTACAGGCCTACGGAACAGGTACTGCTTGAGGAACGACAGCGAGAGAACGCCTTATCGGAAATCCACTGGAACTTCATCCGTGTGGACTGGGCGCAGCTAGGCCGGCCTCACGAATTCCGGGGCCGGATCGCCGAAGCCATGGTACGCGCCGCCAGCAGAACGGCCGCCCTGAAAAATCGTCCTCCGGCCGCCGGACGGGACGCGCCCCACCCCGGCCCGGGATGATGTGGCAGGGCGAGGCACACACATCGGAGCATCGACCGTGCCAGCGCCTAACAGACACCCTGACCGGGGGCGAAACCTCCAGTGATTCATCACCTTCGGCACCTTTTCGGCACGGGCACCATGTGGGACGATGCAGCCATGGGCATCGAAGAACAGCTGCCCCATTCCGCAGGGACGAGGCATCAAAGCCCTGAGGAGGAACCGGCGCACAAGGCCTCGGAAGAGCACATTCCTGCCGACGACGCCCGGGCCATCGCGCGCCGCCGGCAGGAAGCCGAGGAGAAGCTCGAGGAGCACCGCCGTGCGGCCGAGAAAGAGGGCCATTCCACCGGTGGCACTCACTGACCACTGGCCGGTCCCGCAACGCCCCGCGGCGGCCGTCCAAGACGGCGTGCGCCGCTCCTGTCGACGCCTGTCCGGTATGCGAGGATAGAAGTTCCTTCGAACCCAGCAGATGAAAGGGATGGCCATGTCTGAAGACATCACATCCGGATCCGCTCCGAGCGCGACCTATCACGATCCGACGTCGATCGCTTCGGTCATCGACCACACCCTGCTGAAGCCGGAAGCTTCCCGCGAAGACATCCTCACGGTCTGCCGGGAGGCGGTTGAGTACCGCTTTGCCGCCGTGTGCACGAATCCTGTCTGGACGGCCTTGGTGCACAGCACGCTCAAGGGGTCCGGGGTCAAGACCTGCGCGGTCGTCGGCTTCCCGTTCGGTGCCACTCCCACCGATGTGAAGGTGCACGAGGCCCGCGGCGCCACCCTGGACGGCGCCGACGAGGTCGACATGGTGATTAACATCGCCGCGGCCCGGGCGAACGACCGCGCCGCGATCACCGAGGACATCGCGGCGGTGGCCGAAGCCGTCCACGCCGGCGGCGCCATTCTCAAAGTCATCCTGGAGACCCATTTCCTGACAGACGAGCAAAAGCGGATGGTCTGCGAAGCCTCCGCCGAGGCCGGAGCGGACTTCGTCAAGACTTCCACCGGGTTCAGCGGGGGCGGAGCCACCGTCGAGGACATCGCCCTCATGCGGGACGCCGTCGGGACGCGCCTGGGAGTGAAGGCCTCCGGCGGCGTGCGCTCCGTCGACGACGCGCGCGCCATGCTCCGGGCCGGCGCAACACGAATTGGCGCCAGCTCATCAGTGGCTATTGTTAAAGGTGAGCAAGCCGCCGGCGGCTACTGACGCCGCATCGCACTATTGAGGAGAAACACCCCATGGCCCACCCCAAGCAGCGCACCCACTCGGGCGAGGGACACCTGGTCAGCAATTTGATCACCTTCGCGGTCATCATGCTGATCTTCTTCGGTTCCCTGTACGCCTTCAGCCTGGAGCCGGTCATCGGCGCCATCCCGGCCTTCGGCATCGGCCTCGGCCTGTTCACGCTGGCGTTCTTCATTCCCAAGCAGTTCATGGGCCGTTCCGACACGCACCACAACGCCTGACGTTTTCGGGTTTCCCCGGGCGCTCAGCCAGGGGGCAGGCAGGTCCTGTCCCCCGTGCTGGGCGCCGGCGTCTTTAAGGGCCGACGGCGCGCTCAGGGCCCCCTTGTCCCCGGGAGGGCCCCTTGGCGGGCAGCACCGCGCGGGCGTGTACACTGGCACACGGTGTGACGGGAAGCCTGGTCGTCGATTGATTCAACGAGCCCACAGGGCTTGGCAACCGTCAGGAGTCTGCATGGCCGCCCCCTCTCCCCAGGACAAAAAAACCATCCTTGGCCGGGGCAGCTATCCGGAATTCGTCCGCATCAGCGAATTGATGCGCAAAGAGACCGTCGGCGGCATCCTGCTGCTGATCGCCACCGTCGCAGCACTCGTCTGGGCCAACTCGCCCGCCGCCGGCAGCTACTTCGCCATCCGCGACTTCACGATCGGCTTCGAGTCACTCCATCTCAACCTCAGCATCGGCCACTGGGCATCCGACGGCCTGCTGGCAATCTTCTTCTTCCTGACCGGCCTGGAGCTCAAGCGCGAGTTCGTGGCAGGCGACCTGCGCTCACCCGGCCGGGCCATTGTCCCAATCGCCGCCGCCTTCGGCGGCGTCGCCGTACCCGCCCTGATCTTTGTTTTCGTCAACCTGGGCGCAGGACCGGAAGCAATGCGCGGCTGGGCCATCCCGACGGCCACGGATATTGCCTTCGCGGTGGCCGTACTGGCCGTGATCAGTTCGCACCTGCCCGGCGCACTGCGCATTTTCATCTTGACCCTGGCCGTGATGGACGACTTGATCGCCATCGCCATCATCGCGTTCTTCTACTCCTCCGACGTGCAGGTGCCGTACCTGCTGTGGATGCTGCTGCCGCTGGCTGCCTTCGCGTTCCTGACGCACAGATTCGCCAGGTTCTTCGCCAGGCACCACCTGGCAGCCTGGGTCATTCTGCTCCCGCTGGGCATCATCGCGTGGGGGCTGATGCATTCCTCCGGCGTACACGCAACTGTGGCCGGCGTGCTGCTGGGCTTCCTGGTCCCCGTGCTGCGCAGCAAAAAGGACGGCGGCCCCGACGCCGGCCCCGGACTGGCCGAGCAGCTGGAGCACCGTTTCCGTCCGCTCTCCACGGGGTTTGCGGTGCCGGTGTTCGCGTTCTTCGCCGCCGGCGTCGCTCTCGGGGGCTGGGAGGGCATCAGCCGGACCTTTACCGACACGGTAGCGATTGGCATTGTCGCCGCCCTGGTGATCGGCAAGCCGCTGGGCATCATGCTCACCACCTGGCTGCTGACCAAGTCCACCAAGGCCAGCCTGGACCCGTCGCTGAAGTGGATCGACGTGTTTGGCGTGGCCGTACTGGCCGGCGTGGGTTTCACCGTTTCACTGCTGGTCAACGATCTGAGCTTCCCGCTCGGATCCGACCACCACGACCATGCGAAAGTAGCCGTCCTGGCCGGCTCACTGGCCTCGGCGCTGCTGGCGGCCGTCATCCTGCGCGCCCGCAACCGGCATTACCGCGCACTCGAAGAGCTGGAAACCGCGGATGCCGACCAAGACGGCACTCCCGACGTGTACCAACAGGACCGGCACGCGGCGGACTGACCCGCCAACCGGGGGCGCAGTACCCCAACACACCACCGCTGCGACTCGCGTCACAGACCGCATCGTTCCTCGGTGCGGGGCAGCACGCGTGCCATACTGAACCAGTCATGGCCAGCCCGGCTCCGGCAACGCAACCGACAACGAGGGCTGCCCGGAGTAGGGGGACCTTCGATCATGTCTGCCGCACCAAGCCCACTGTTGTCGTGGCAGACCGGACGCCGACAGTTCCATGAGCTGCCCCTGCGCGCACGCGTGTTCCTGAGCCATCTGCCGCTCTGCGTTTCCGTGACGCTGACCGCGGTGATAGCCGCGGTATTCTTTCCGGAACTGCTGGCCAACGCGCAATTCACCGGCGGACTCATCGGCATTGCCGTGTTGTGGATCCTCGGCGCCGCCATCCCCTGGGACCGGCTGCCTTATCCGTCGTACTGGGTTATCCCGCTGCTGGACTTCGTCGCCATCGGGGCCCTTCACCACGGCGGCGGGACGGTACTCTCCGGCGTCGGCCTGTTGGCGGTCTTCCCGGTGTTCTGGATGGCCTGGTCGGAAATCGCCCCCGCCGCCGCGCGCATCGTCAGCTTCGCCGCACCGCTGCTCATCGTCTGGATTCCGGTGTTCACCGGTCCGGAGCCGGTAACGCCGGAAACCCTGTTTGGGCCGATCCTGGTCCCCATCGTGACCTTGGCAGTCTCCATCACGGCGTCCGTTTTCTCGTTGAGCATGACGGCACAGCAGCAAGCCCTGGCCCGCAAAGACCGCGAGCTGCGGGCCCTGCTGGAGGAAAGCAAGGTACATGTGCGCCGGCTGGACACCGTCCTGAACGCCGTCGCGGTCGGGGTGCTTGTCACCGACGCCGAGGGCCGTGACATCCTGAGCAACGTGCAACAGGAGCGGGACCGCTTGGTGGCCATGCCCCAAGGCATCGACAATCCGGACGAGGCCGATTTGCTGGTCTTCGAAGCGGACCGGACGACCCCGGTAGTCCCGGAAGACCGCCCCATCCGCCGTGCCGTCCAGGGTGAGTCTTTTTCCGACCGGCTGGTGTGGATCGGTGACGGAGAAAGGCAACGCGCCATGTTGTGCACGGCGCGCCCCATGCAGAATGACCTCGGCCAGTTCGACGGCACCGTGATGGCCTTCAGCGACGTCACCGACCTGGTCAATGCGCTGACGGTGAAGGAAGAGTTCGTCGCCAGCGTCTCGCACGAGCTCCGCACCCCCCTGACGTCCATCATGGGCTACCTGGACCTCGCGCTCGAGGACGCCGACCAGCTGCCGCAACACGTCACCGCTTCCCTCGACATCGCCATGCGCAATTCCGAACGCCTCCTGCAACTGGTGGAAGACCTGCTCTTCACTGCCTCCGGAACGCTGAGCGTCGAGCCCCGCCGCACGGTGTTGGCCGACCTCGTCGCCACCAGCGTTGCGTCGGCCATGCCGAGGGCGGAACACGCGGGCGTGGACCTGGCCATCGATGCCGCCGACGGGCTGGAAGCGGAGATCGATCCCAACCGGATGGGACAGGTGCTGGACAACTTGCTCTCCAATGCCATCAAGTATTCGCCCGACGGCGGCCGGGTCACGGTGCGGACCCTGGCGGCCGACGGCGCCGTCAGGCTGGAGGTCAGCGACACCGGCATGGGCATGTCGGAAGCCGATCAGGCCGAAGTCTTCACCAAGTTCTTCCGGACCAGTTCCGTCCGGCAAGCGGCCATCCCCGGGCTGGGGTTGGGGCTGGCCATCAGCAAGTCGATCGTGGAAGCACACGGCGGCACACTGACCTTCACGAGCACCTTGGGAGCGGGCACGACATTCAGCGTTTCGGTTCCGCAGCGCAGCGAACAGGGAGGCCGTCCGGAGACGGCCTCCCTGGGCCAACTGCTGCCGTAGGGCACAGCGCCGGTCCGGTGGGTTAGCGAACGGCCTGCGGCCACGGCGGAGAGGAAGACCGATGCGGCTTCGCACGTCCCGGGAGGGGACCCGCCTGCTGCTGTCCCTGCTGTTGGGCGGCTACGCCCTCCTCGTCGCCGTCGCCGTGTTGTGGCCTACTCCGGTGGATGCCGGCGCGAACAGCACTATCCTGGCGGTTCTCGCGGCTCTGCATGAAGCAGGCGCGCCACGCTGGATCGACTACAACCTGGTCGAATCCGGGGCCAACGTTTTGATGTTCGTGCCGCTGGGCCTGTTGGCCGCCCTCCTTATCCCGGCCGGTCTGCGCTGGTTGACGCCGGCCGGAGCCCTCTTGCTCTCCGGCGCCATCGAGTGGGCGCAGCAGTCGTTCCTGCCCGGCCGCTATGCCGCGCTGCAGGACGTCTGGACAAACACCCTTGGCGCAGCCCTCGGCACCGTGCTGGCCTATGCGTGGCTGGAACACCGGCAAAACCGGCAGCGGTAACGCGCTAAAGTCGAAGTAGTCTCTACTCAAGGCACGTGTAAAGGACCACCATGCGAATTTCCGTCATCGGCTGCGGCTATTTGGGCGCCGTGCATGCCGCGGCCATGGCCAAGCTCGGACATGACGTGGTGGGTATCGACGTGGATGAACGCAAGGTCGCCGAACTGCAGGCCGGCCGCGCCCCGTTCTTCGAGCCGGGCCTGCCGGAACTGCTCGCCGAGGTCCAGCAGACCGGCCGGCTGACGTTCAGCACGGAGATGGCCGACGCGGCCGGAGCCGCCGTGCACTTCGTGTGCGTGGGCACCCCGCAGCGCAAGGGCGAGAACGCCGCCGACTTGCGTTACGTGGATGCTGCTTTCACGTCCCTGGCCGTGCATCTGCGTCCCGGCGATGTGGTGGTCGGCAAGTCCACCGTGCCGGTGGGAACAGCATCACGGCTTGCAGAGGAAATCCTGGCGACCGCCCCGGGTGCCATCCTGGCGTGGAACCCGGAATTTCTGCGCGAAGGCCACGCCGTCAAGGACACGCTGACCCCGGACCGCTTTGTCTACGGTGTACCTCTGGGCGCTCCCGGTGAAGCCGCCACGGCGGCCATGGACCAGGTCTACGCGACGCCGCTGGCCGACGGCACACCGCGGCTGGTGGTCGACTATGCCACCGCCGAACTGGTCAAAGCCGCGGCAAACTCGTTCCTGGCCACGAAGATTTCCTTCATCAACGCCATGGCGGAAGTTTGCGAAGCCGCCGGGGCTGATGTCACCGCCCTGGCGGACGCCATCGGCATGGACGAGCGGATCGGGCGCAAGTTCCTCAACGCCGGCGTCGGCTTCGGCGGCGGCTGCCTGCCCAAGGACATCCGCGCCTTCATGGCCCGGGCGGGCGAACTCGGGGCGGACCAGGCCCTGACATTTCTGCGTGAGGTGGATGCCATCAATATGCGCCGCCGCACGCGCGTGGTGGAACTGACCCGAGAGCTCTGCGGCGGGTCGCTGATCGGCAAGCGCATTACAGTGCTCGGTGCCGCGTTCAAACCGCAGTCCGACGACGTCCGTGATTCACCCGCGCTGTCTGTTGCCGCCCAACTGCAGCTGCAGGGCGCCACGGTCACCGTCACCGACCCGGAGGCCCTGGCCAACGCCAAGCAGCGTTTCCCGGAACTTAGCTATGAACCGGATACCAAGACGGCGATCGCCCGCGCCCACGCGCTGGTGCTGGTGACCGAGTGGAAAGAATACCGCGAGTTGGATCCGGTCGTCGTCGGAAGCGTGGTAGACGAAAAGAACATCCTGGACGGACGCAACGTGCTGGACCCGGCAGCGTGGCGCCAAGCGGGATGGACCTTCAAGGGCGTCGGCCGCCCCTAGGTTTTTCCCAAGTTTGGCCTTCCAGAATGGGCCCGTACAGCCAAGCTGTGCGGGCCCATGGTCGTATTCGTTGACAGTGGTCCCAAACAGGAGCATGTTAGGTGAATGGCCAGCGCTTGAAGCCGGCGACCCTGTTCATTCACGGGTCCGTGCAGCCTTGGCCGATGGGGGGACGTTGCATGATGGCTCGGAGGGGTTTTGCCTTGGTTGCGGCCGCGCTCTTGGGCGTGTCCGGCTTGGCGCTGCCTGTCGCTCCGGCCGTCGCAGCCCCCAATCCCGGCGGGCACGTCTTCGAGCCCGGCTCCGCCACCCTGCATGACGAGTATTTCCCTGACGCCGGCAACGGCGGCTACCAGGTGGCCCACTATCGACTGGACTTGCTGTATGACCCGCCCACGGATCGGCTGGACGGCACCGCCACGATCACGGCGCAGGCCAAGCAAAACCTGTCGGAGTTCAGCTTGGACCTGGATGGTCTGGACGTCGATTCCGTCAGCGTCGACGGGCGGGACGCACGCTTTGCCCGGACCGGAACCAAGCTCGCCGTCACCCCCACCCGGGGCGTACCGGACGGCGACCGCTTCACCGTGGTGGTGGCGTACTCCGGTACCCCCCAAACCCTCGCCCTACCCGGCCCCGCCGGGTTCATCCATACCGACGACGGCGCTCTCGTCACCGGCCATCCGGAGAGTGCGCCAACCTGGTTTCCGGTGAACAACCATCCCAGCGACCGTGCCGGCTACACCTTCAACATCTCGGTGCCCAACGGCTGGCAGGCGGTGGCCAACGGCTTGCAGGACGGAAGGGAAGCCGAGTCCGGCCGCACCGTCTACACATGGAAGGCTGACGAGCCGCTGTCGCCGCATTTGGCGACCATCGCCGTCGGGCATTTTGACCTGTCGGAGCACACCGAGGACGGCATCAGCTACGTGGACGCGATGGATCCGGCGCTGAAGGAGGTGGTGGTCCCGCGCAACGGCGACGGGCTTGCCTGGTCACAGAGCGACAATGCGAGCTACAAGCGGCTCACCCGCACGGTCAGTGTCCCCCCATCCGGCGGTGAGCTCTCGTTTTGGATGCTGCGGGACACGGAGTCCGGTTGGGACTATGCCTTCGTGGAGGCGCGCACGCCCGACGGCAACGATTGGACCACGCTGAAGGACGACACCGGACTCGCGGACGACGAAACGGGCAATTCTTGCCCGGCGTGGCATCACGTGCACCCCTTCCTGAAGCACTACCAAACGGACGACGGCGGCGGTTCCTGCAGTGCAGAAGGCGCCACCGGTCAATGGTGGGCGGCCACCGGTGCCAGTGACGGCTGGGAGCACTGGAAGTTCGACCTGGCCGACTACGCCGGCGAAGATGTGGAGCTGTCCATCACCTACGCCAGCGACATCACCGGGCAGAACGACGGCGTGTTCGTGGAGGACATCCAGGTGCCGGGAGGGGAAGGGTCCACGTCCTTCGACAGCGACGGCGACCGCTGGGACGGCTGGGAAGCGCAGCGTGCACCGGACGGCAGTCCGGAGAACGCCAACGGCTGGACGGCCGGGTCCGCCGCTCCTCCTTCGCAGGGGTACAAGATCCAGCAGTCGCTGGACAAGCAGCCCCACATCATAGAATTCCTGTCTACCGTGTTCGGCAAGTACCCGCTGAAGAGCGCCGGCGGAATCATTGACCGTTCCGAGAACCTTGGTTTTGCCCTTCAGATGCAAGGCCGTCCCGTCTATCCCATGGACGGCTTCTACGATGAGGCCAGCGGAAATGCCATGATCGTCCGGGAATTGGCGCATCAGTGGACCGACTCGCAATTGCCTCCGCCGCGGTGGCGGGACAGCTGGCTCAACCAGGGCATGGCGACGTATGCCCAGTGGCTTTGGAACGAACAGCAAGACCTGGGCAGCACCGATGATACGTTCGATTTCTACGCCGGCATCGCGGCCGACGACGACTTCTGGCAAGTACGGGTGTCGGATCCGGGCGTCGATCAGCTTTTCGCGGGCAATGTCCAGACCCGGGCCGCCATGGCGCTGCACGCCCTGCGGGATGAAGTTGGCGACAGAGACTTTTTCAGGCTTTTGAAGATCTGGGTCCGGGACGGATCAGGCAATCCGGGCGATTTCCAAAAGCTGGCCGAGGACATCACGGGCAAGGATCTGGCCGCACTCTTCAAGACCTATGTGTCGACGGCTGGGAAACCGGGGGTCCTGTAGCAGCAGGGTGCCGCGCAGGCGGGGCGCCGCGCAGGCGGGGGCGGGAGTTACCCGTCAGCGACTCCACTCAACGGCTAGCGGTCTTCGCCGAGGACCCGCAGGCCTTCGCGGTAGGCATCTGCCGTCAGCTCGCCGCGCGCGAACCTTTGGTCAAGGATCTGTCGGGCCGTGCTCCGCCGATGCGACTGTTGTACTTGGCCTGCTGCCGCTGCCAAAGCATCTTCGACTTCGCGCGGTCTCAGCCCCATGAACGCACGTATCACCAGGACCGCCAGCAACGCCACAATCGCCAACAGCAGCAGTCCAAACAGCCATGCCAAGCCCATATCTACCATGATGAAAGCACCCCTTCGATCACGACGGAACGATGGCTTCTCTACTCCGTTCCCCTAGGGTCAGGATACGCGTCCGTTCCGACAACCAACAGGGACGGGTCCACCGATCCGCCGCCTGTCTTCAGGGTTTTTGGCAGGACGGCCTCCCGAAGTCCGGAGGCCTTCCTACTCCGGCGGAGCAGCCTCATGGAGTGTCGTGCCCCATGGGAAATACTTCAGGGTCTTGTAGACCGGATCGCCGGCAACAGTTCCGCTCATCGGCTGGATCCGCACGCGGTAGTCTGCAAAGAAGTCCCCGCCGGTCCGGGAGAACGGCAGCTCAAAGTCCGCGCCGGTCGCCTGCACCGTCGTTTCAGCGCCCCAGCCGTTGGCTGCGAGCAGGGACACGTCGTAGGAGGTGGTGCCGGCCGATTCGTTCCAGCTGAAGGACACGTACCTGCGGTCGCTGGCGGGCGCACTGACGGTTTGCTTCACGCTCGTCAACGGCCCCAAAGGCGGATGCTGTTTGGCGTCGTAGTAGCAGTTTTCCACGTTCGAATGCTGGTATTCGTACGCCAAGTAGGCAGCATCGCCGGCGATAGCACCGTTCATCGGCTGGATGCGCAAGCTGTACTGCGTGTAATAGGGTGCTTTTGTCCCGGCCCCGTTGAGGGGATTGCCAAGCCGGTCGGAAGGAACCCGGGGCATGCTGAATGTGACCGATTCGCCTTTCACCTCGGCCGCGTGGTTGTAACGCGGATCATCTGGGGTGAGCGTGACGATGTAGTGCGTGAAGTTCGAGGCGCGGCTCCAACTGAAGGTGACGTCGACCTTATCGCGGTTCACCAACTCCGCCTTGGTTTTCCCCACCACGCATTGCGCGGACTTCCGTCCCGGCCCTATGGGGCGGGGCTTCAAGTGGGCGCCGGCCGCAACGCGGGTTCCGCCGGATCCCGACGGCGGGCCTTGCACCGGGCCCACCGTAACGTTCAGGGTTGCTGTAGCCGTCTGCTTCCATTTGGCGGCAGCGACGGGCACGCCAGCGCCGAGCAGAATGACCAGGAAAAATGCCACCAAGGCCGGCGTGAAACCGGGCAGTGCCCTCAACCGCACCAGAAAACCGGGGCCTCCGGCGGAATCCGGCGCGTCGGGTTCGCGAGGCGTGCTCATGAGCGCTTCCTTCGTTTCATGAGGACCACAGACAGGGTTCCCATCAGGCCCAGAGCTACCGCCAGCCACCTGCTGCTGTTGGCAAACACATTGCTCTCAATCCAGGTGGCGGGCTGTGTGGCGCGACCTGGTTCGGCCGCCGGTGCACCCGCATCGCTCCCGGGCAACGGGAACGCATGGTCTTCGGAATCAGCAGCCCCGCCGGTGTCGGGGGCCTGTTGACCGTGTAGCTCGGTGTGGCCAATGGCGTCTGTACCGTTTCCGGTCGAGCCAGCGGCGCCCCCGCGGCCCGGCCCGCCCACGGGATCGGCAGCTGCCTCGTCCGGCGGCGGGACGCCCGGATTGGATCCGGTGCCTGCCGGGCAGGCGGCGCGGGCCGCCTGTCCGCTCGCCTGCAACGTCACTGTCACATCCACATCGGCGGTCTTGAGCCGGGTTTCATTCGCAGCCTCTTTGTCGAGGCGCAGTGTCATGTCCAGGCGCAGGATCTCCCCCGCCTCGAGAATCCAGACGGTGTTGATACGGGAACAAGACCACGGCCCGGTCAGCGAGGCTTCGCCGGCAGGTTCCTCGCCTGACTCGACCTGCAGGACCAGATTCCTGGCGATCTCCAAGTCGGCGTCGCCGACGACGCCGGCCACGGTCAGCGCTCCGGCGTCGCTGCCGTTGTTGCGAATCCACAGGCCGTCCGTGATGGATCCACCGGGTACCAGCGGGGCACTCTGTTCAAACAACGGTGCCTGAAGCCTGGACGCGAAGTTCCGTCCGTCCAGGCTGAGCTGCAGACGTTCTTCGGCCGCGAATGCCGGACTGGCCGGCGCCAGAACCAAGAGGATCAACAGGACCGAAACCGAGGCGCGCCAAGCGCCGGGTCGTCGTTCCCTTCGTCCGGTCATCGCGCTAAATCCTGTTCTGTTCCCTGAGCGAACGGCGGGTCGGCAGCACTTCCGTCTGCGGCCCGGGAGTGGTGCGGGCGCAGATGTCGTCCCGGGCATCCGTCGCCGGCTCCTCCTTATCCCCTCCTGCCGGACTGGACGGGACCCCGGCGACGGCACCTGAGCTGCCTTGTTGCCTCCGCTGGCGGAGTCCACGAATCACGGCAAAGCTGCCATACGCAATGAGCGCGAGGGCTGCAAGCTGCACCAGGCTGCCTCGCCCGCCTTGTCCCAGGGCGTTGGCAACAAAGCCGACCGCGGGCACGGCATAGAACAGTTTGCCGCGAACCTGCACTTCCATGACGGGCATCTCGTCTTCCAGGGAGTTGTTATCCCCCTTGGTCACCAGCAGCCGCTCTCCGTCCTGGGCCGAGATGATCGCGGTGACGCGGTGGGTGATAACGACGGGGCGGTTGGATTCCACCTGATAAGTAATGATGTCGCCGGCACGCAGCTCTTCGAATGGGACAGGCTTCACCACCAGAAACGTGCCGGGCGCGTATTTGGGCGCCATGGAGTTCGTCAGCACCGTGTATGTCTGGGACCCGGTAACCAGAGGTATAACGACCAGCACCAGTGCTGCCAGGGTGACCGTCAGGAAGGCCAGGTAGGCAAGTCCCCTGCCTATCAGGCGAACAACATGCATGAGCTTCTCTCTCACATCTGAGCCGCAGACAACGGAATGGAAATCGCTGTAGACGAACCCTCCAGGGAGGCTGGTACGTCATCGGCGAGTTCCACCTGGAAACAAAAGGCGCGCGCTTGCCCCTTTGCCAAGCGGAACGAAGGGAGCGCATCCGGGTCGGCACCAAAAAGGGCAGGGTTCGAGCAGGAGGCGAGATCCCCAGCGGCTGCGGACGTGATTTTGAGGAATCTACCCAGCTCCTGCGATTCGATAATCGGCGCTACTGCCACCTTCGCCTCAATGGCGAAATCGGCAGTGGCATTGGTCTCGTTCGTCATGAGGACGCCGGCATATACAGTGCCGCCGGGCAGCACGGCGCCCGCTGGTTTCGTGGACATTGCAAGCGTCGCCGGAGCACCGTTGGCCAGCGTCATTTCCATGTGCCGGCTTCCGTCCCCGCTGAGGGCGACTGTGAAGTCGGCAGCCTGAACGGTGCCGGCATCGGCCGATACGCTGGCATTCCAGAGGGCATACGTGCCTTGAACGGCGAGCATACCCAGAAAAACCGCACCTGACATCAGCGCCGCTGCCGTCGCAAAACGCCGCATCCAACTCCCCCTGCCTCCCACTGGCTGGAGCCGACGCCCAGCGGGCCTGCTGACTGTCAAAACGAGGCAACTGTCTCCGCTACCTCACGGGCGTAGGCGTAACCTGCTCAAGCTTGAATGCCACGTTGCTGAAGTCATACTTCGCGTTCACGCTCTGCCTCTGTGCGGTGTCCGCGTTGAAGGTAAAACTCACGGACGCTGTGATGCCCTCGACCGATTTGGAGAGGACGTTGGTTAGGTCAACGCCTTCCTTGGCCAGGGTGACTTCCGGCTTACTGATCGTTCCGTCGACGAAGGCTGCGTCGAGAACGTTCTTCCCGTTTTTCCCGTCCACGCTGAGTTTCGCCTTGATGGCGTTGCCCTCAAGAACAACGTCCAGGTTTTGCTTGTAAGTCAGAGTCTCGCCGGGAATGATTCTGTGGGTTGTGAGATCCACGGGGGCGTCCATCAGATTGCTCGTCCAGATACCCTGCTCTGCTGTCAGGTTGAGGTTACCGGCCTGGATTGTGCCCATTTGTGCGGTCTGGCCCGCATTCCATGCCGCCAGTGTTCCGCCGCCACCGAGGAGCAACAGTGCGCCCGCGCCGATCGCGATAGTGCCCTTAACCATCTTGTTCATCTTTGACCTCATGCTGTGCTGACCCGGTAGGACGTTCCTCCCGCAACTTCAACTGTCATCGGCCCGGCCAAAGATGAACCGTTGAATGTGCTGAAGGTTCTCGAAATTAGTGGCGTGACGGCCGTGGGAACCTTAAGAATCCGCTCTAACCTCAAGATGAGGACGCAGGAGCAAAACGGAACACGCTGCCGACGACGGAACAAGGTCCACGCGTGTGTTTTACCGACTGTGAGACAGTACGGGGCTTGAAAGGTTGAACGTTGCACAAGAGCAGTGCATCGTAGCTAAGAGGACTCTCCAGAGACGCCCGCAAATCGGCTCAAGCGGTCTGTCGGCTGCACGCCAGGATTCGGCAGGACACACAAGAAATTGGGATAGATGGACACTCCGCAAGTAGCCGTCGTCATAGAGAATGACGAAGACATCCGGCGGCTCATCAGTAGTGTTCTCGCCCAGTCCGGGTTCTCGGTTCATTCTGCTGCCAGTGGCCAGGAGGGTGTAGCTGCGGTGAGGGATTACTGTCCCAGTATCGTGACCCTGGACGTGGGGCTGCCGGACTTTGACGGGTTTGAGGCCGCACGGCAGATCCGCATTTTCAGCGATGCCTACATACTCATGCTCACGGCGAGGTCGAATGAAATCGATACGGTGCTGGGATTCAAGTCGGGCGCGGACGATTACATCAACAAACCGTTCCGACCGTTCGAACTGCGGGCCCGGGTGTCGGCCATGCTCCGCCGTTCCCGCAATACCGGCCCGCTGTCGACGCAGCCCCCCGCGGCCAAATTAACACCTGCCGCTGCCGGGCAGCCCGCGTCCCCCTCCCATCCTGCCCCGCGGACTGCCGGAGGGAGCGACGGCGGTGGCGCCGAAGCGGTTGCGCTCGGCACCTACGACCACAACGGCCTTTCGTTGGACTATCCGACACGTACGGTAACCGTGGACGCGGCAGCCGTGGAGTTGACCCGAACGGAATTCGAATTGTTGCTGACCCTCATGGACGGCGGCCGGAACGTCCGCAGCAAGCAGGACCTGGTGCGGCGCCTGCGGTTTGAGGAGTTTGATACCGGCTCATTTGTTTCGGAGGCGGACGAACGCGCCGTCGAGGTCCACATGGCCAACCTGCGCCGCAAACTCGGAGATGATCCGCGTTCGCCGCGGTGGCTGGAGACCGTTCGCGGATTCGGTTACAGGATGGCCCCATTGTCCGTCGCCAGGTAATCCGCAGCAAGGCGCTGCATCGTCTCGTCGCCGCACCTTCCGATCGGGTCAAGCAGATCCCGTGCCGTCGCGAACGCTTGCCGGTTCCCCTCCGCGACTTCGACGGCCAGGATTTGAACCTGCCGGCCCATGAACGACAGCCGCAGTGCCCCTGCCACGCTGCTGGCGGTCTTGATGCTCAGGGAAACATCCATGACCTTGTTCACGTCCTGTTCCAGGACCGCTTGTACCAGCCGCGTTCTCCGAACATCCCACATGTCAATGTAGTCGGCCACGAACCGCCGGCAGGCGTCTTCATCCCTCAGGTCCCTCGCCAAGGCCTGCAGTACCGGCACCGAGACCACCGGTAGTGCGCAGGCAGCCAGGACGAGGGACACTGCGTGTTTGCCTTGGTCCGTCTCCTGTACATCGTGCTGGGGAGGAAAACTCATAGCTGCCAGTCTGGCCTTGGCAGCTCAGGAAGCCGGGCGGCGCGGGCCGAAGATCGGCCAAAGGAAAGCTGAATGAAGCGGCGACCGTTGACGCCGGGGCGCCCCGTGCCGGGCTTCACGACACGACCCGGCTGGATGGCGCGATTCCGGCGCCGGCTACCTAAGATGGCTATGCCACGTCTGTGCGTACAACACCCGTTCCTGATGGCTGAAAGGCCAGTTAATGCCCACTCCTGCCCAAGACACCAAACTGCCGAGCCGGCGCGACGTTCGCACGGGGGCAGCCGACCCTGCGCCCCCAACGGGCATGATTCCAGTGACTCCTCTCGTGGCCAAGCCGTCCGGCGACCCGTATCCGGCCCGACGGGAGTTGCGCACCGGCCTCATCCAAGTAGTGGCCCCTGCGGCCGGGCAAGCGGCCGGGCCTACGAAGTATGTTCGTATCGAGAAGCCGAAAACCGGCTCCTCCCGTGCCGCGCAGCGTTCCAAAGCACCCCAAAAGACGGTCAAGACCGCCTGGGTGGTGAGCACCGTCGTCGTGCTTGGTGCGCTGGCCGCCTTGTGGTTCGCGTTCTTGCGGTAGGCCCGCCTTAGTCCTCCGCCGACGTGAGCTTGGCCAAGAGGGAAGAAAGCTGGGAGCGTTCCGCTGCAGACAGGACGCCAAAGTACTGTTCCGCATGCTTCACTTGGACTTCCCGGATGGCCTTTCCTATCTCCCGCCCAGCCTCGGTCAGGCCGACCACCGTGGCCCTGCGGTCGGCCGGATCAGGCTCCCGCAAGCACCAGCCCCTCTCCTGCAGGCCATCGACGATGTCGGTCGCCGATCGCGGCGCTATCCGAAGGCGCTCGGAAAGTTCGCCCAAACGCAGCGGGCCGTGCTGGCGGAGCACGCGCAGCGCCCTCGCTTGTGACGGGGCGACGCCGAGCGGGGCCATTCCCTCCCGGGTGCCCCTCCTGAGTTGACGCGACACGGCCCAGAACGCATCCAGTAAACTTTCGTCTGCCACGGGAATAGGCTACCAAGTTTCCCTGTTGTAACCTCATATTGAGGCAACCTCAGCAATGCGGGCGGCGCACGTTGCCCCCTTCATCACGGATCGAGGTGGTTCCGACGGAAACCTTCGGAATAACCCCCGGCCGCGGTCCCGTAAGGGAGCCGACGGCCGCAGAAAGAGAACAAGCCCGGCACGTACCGCTGAAGCGGATCGCCGCCCTTTTCCGCCCCTACCGGGGAGAACTGGCCCTCGTTACCGGCATCATCATCGCGTCCTCCGCCGCCGCCATGGCCTCGCCGTTCCTCCTGCGCGCCGTGATCGACACGGCCCTGCCCCGCCAGCAGCTCCCGCTGCTGGCCTGGCTGACCGCAGGGATGCTGGCCGTCGCTGCCGTCACGGCCCTGTTCGGCGTCTTGCAGACCTGGATCGCAACGCGGGTGGGCCAACGCGTGATGCACAGCCTGCGGACCGAGGTCTTTGCGCACCTGCAGCGCCAGTCCGTCGGCTTCTTCACGCGGACACGGAGTGGGGAAATCCAGTCCCGCATCACACACGACATCGGTGGCATGCAGTCGGTCGTCACCTCGACCGCAACAGGCATCGCCACCAACCTGACCACGGTTGTCGCCACGGCAGTGGCCATGGCCGCGCTGTCCTGGCAGCTGTCGCTGATCTCGCTGTTGGTCATGCCGCCGGCCATTGTGCTGACCCGCAAGGTGGCCAAGGTGCGGCGGGAGTTGACAGCCCGCCGCCAGCGGGAACTGGCCGACATGAATGTGACCATCGAAGAATCGCTCTCGGTCAGCGGAATCCAGCTGAGCAAAACCCTGGGCACCGGAGACGACCTGGCCAACCGGTTTTCTGCCTCGTCGGAGCGGCTGACCGACCTGGAACTTCGTTCCGAACTGGCCGGGCGCTGGCGGATGGCCACCATGAGCATCATCTTTGCCGCCGTACCCGCCGTCATCTACTTCGCCGCCGGCCTTCCGGGGGCCGCAGGGAACATCAGCATCGGCACGGTGGTGGCGTTCACGGCACTGCAAGGCGGCCTCTTCCGGCCGTTGCTCGGACTGCTGAACGTGACGATCACCGTCACCAGCTCGCTGGCGCTCTTCGCCCGGATCTTCGAGTATCTGGACCTGCCGGTGGAAATCGCGGAGCCGGCCTCCCCCACCCCGGTGGATCTGTCGAAGGTAGCGGGGCATGTCCGGTTCGAGAACGTCAGCTTTAGCTATCCGGACAGCGAGACACCAGCCATCGAGCATGTAAACCTTGCCGTCCCCGCCGGTTCCACCCTGGCCTTGGTGGGCCCGACCGGATCCGGAAAGAGCAGCCTGGCCTCCCTGGTGGCCCGCCTGCAGGATCCGACGGAGGGTCGCGTCACCATCGACGGCGTGGACCTCCGCTCCCTGCGCCTGGCCGATCTGGCGTCCATCGTGGGAGTGGTCAGCCAAGACACCTACCTGCTTCACACCACGGTCCGCGAAAACCTCCGCTATGCCAAGCCGGATGCCAGCGATGCCGACATCGAGCAGGCCGCACGGGACGCACAGATCCACGACCACATCGCGGCATTGCCCGACGGTTACGACACCGTCGTCGGCTCACGCGGGCACCGGTTCTCCGGCGGAGAGAAGCAACGCATTGCCATTGCCCGGACCCTGCTGCGCAATCCCCCGGTGCTGGTGCTGGACGAGGCAACCAGTGCCCTGGATACCCAGACCGAACACGCGGTCCAGCAGGCCTTCGACCGGTTGGCCGCCGGCCGCACCACCATCACCATTGCCCACCGGCTCTCGACTGTCCGGAATGCCGACCAGATCGCCGTCCTCGAGGCCGGGCGGATCGTCGAACGAGGAACGCACGAGTCCCTGCTCGACGCCGACGGCCGGTACGCGGCGCTGGCAGCCTAGGCGCACGCGCCGTTACTCCTTGAACACCGCGTCGATGACGCCCTGCGCCCATTCAAGGATGGCCAAGTCGGCCAGGTCCTTGCCACCGATCCGAGCGGTCTTGGGCTTGGGGACGAGGATGAAGTCCAGCGCCGGCTTCACCTGCGATCCCGGATACATCCGGTTCAGCCGCATCACCTTGGACTCCGGCAGTGCCGCGGGCGCGAACTTGATGAAGTTGCCCTGCACCGCCACATCGGTCAGCCCGGCAGCGCGGGCCTCGACCCGGAAGCGCGCCACTGCCACGAGATTGCGCACGGGCTCCGGCAGCTCGCCGTAGCGGTCGGCCAGCTCGGCCACCACTTCGTCGATGGCTTCGCTGGTAGTTGCCTGCGCCAGCTTCCGGTACGCCTCCAACCGCAGCCGCTCCCCCGGCACGTAATCGTGCGGCAGGTGCGCGTTGACGGGCAGTTCGATCTTCATCTCGGCGACCTTCTGCTCGGATTCGCCGCGGAAATCCGCCACCGCCTCGCCGACCAGCCGGATGTAAAGATCAAAACCGACGCCGGCAATGTGCCCGGACTGTTCTCCGCCCAGCAGGTTGCCCGCGCCGCGGATCTCCAGGTCCTTCAGGGCCAGCTGCATGCCGGCGCCCAGTTCGTTGTGCGCAGCCACGGCCTTCAGCCGCTCCAGGGCCACTTCGCCCAGCGGTTTCTCTGCGTCGAACAGGAAGTAGGCGTACGCCCGTTCCCGGCCGCGGCCCACCCGCCCGCGCAGCTGGTGCAGCTGTGAGAGGCCGTACCGGTCCGCCCGGTCGACGATCAGGGTATTCGCGTTGGAGATATCCAGCCCGGTCTCGATGATGGTGGTGCAGACCAGGACGTCAAAGCGCTTCTCCCAGAAGTCGATAATGATCTGCTCCAGCCGCGACTCGCTCATCTGCCCGTGCGCCACCTCCACCCGCGCCTCGGGGACCAGTTCCCGGATCCGTGCCGCCTGCCGCTCGATCGACGACACCCGGTTGTGTACGAAAAAGACCTGTCCTTCGCGCATCAGCTCGCGCCGGATAGCCGCCGTTGTCTGCTTGTCCGTGTAGGGGCCAACATAGGTCAGCACCGGATGGCGCTCCTCCGGCGGCGTGGCCAGGGTGGAGGTCTCGCGGATGCCGGTCAGCGACATCTCCAGCGTCCGCGGGATGGGTGTCGCGGACATGGCCAGGACGTCCACGTTGGTCCGCATCTTCTTCAACGCTTCCTTGTGCTCGACGCCGAAGCGCTGCTCCTCGTCCACGATGACCAGGCCCACGTCCTTGAACTGGACCTCCTTGGACAGCAGCCGGTGCGTTCCGATGACGACGTCGATGCTGCCGTTCCTGATCCCTTCCATCGTGTCCTTGGCTTCCTTGGAGGTCTGGAAGCGGGACAACGCCTTGACCCTGACCGGAAACCCGGAGAAGCGTTCGCTGAACGTCTCGAAGTGCTGCTGGGACAGCAAGGTGGTGGGAACCAGGACAGCAACCTGCTTGCCATCCTGGACCGCCTTGAACGCGGCCCGCACCGCGATCTCGGTCTTGCCGTAGCCCACGTCGCCCGAGACCAGCCGGTCCATCGGGACTTCGCGCTCCATGTCCGCCTTGACCTCGTTGATGGTGGTCAGCTGGTCGGGCGTTTCGATGTAGGGGAAGGCCTCTTCCAGCTCGCGCTGCCACGGGGTGTCCGGTCCGAAGGCGTGCCCCCGGGAGGCCATCCGGGCCGAATACAGCCGGATCAGTTCCCCGGCAATCTCCTTGACCGCCTTGCGGGCCTGGCTCTTGGTCTTTGCCCAATCGGAGCCGCCCATCTTCGACAGGGCCGGGGCATCTCCGCCGACGTAGCGGGTCACCTGGTCCAACTGGTCCGTCGGCACGAACAGCCGGTCCCCCGGTGCACCGCGCTTGGCCGGGGCGTATTCCAGCACCAGGTACTCACGCATCGCCTTGGTGGGCCCGGCGCCGGTGGACCGCTGCACCAATTCCACGAACTTCCCCACGCCGTGCTGCTCATGCACCACAAAGTCGCCCTCGGTCAACTGCAGCGGGTCC
The DNA here is from genome assembly GCF_059090885.1 of Arthrobacter sp. Y3223065. Lineage (NCBI taxonomy): Bacteria > Bacillati > Actinomycetota > Actinomycetes > Micrococcales > Micrococcaceae > Arthrobacter > Arthrobacter sp. Y3223065. The sequence continues at coordinate 273,942 of NZ_JBNHGC010000004.1, forward strand.
ACCGCGTTGCGCCGCCGCGACGGCATCTTGCCCATGTCCTTGGTGGAGCGCGCGGTGGCCCGGCCCAGCAGGTCGGCTTCTGTCAGCAGGCCCAGCTTCAGCCCGTCGAATACAAACCCCTTGCCGGTGCTCGCGGTGGTGATTTCGATGATCCCGGGCTGCGGTTCGCTCTCCAGCGATTCGACGCGGGAGGCCGGGATCTGGGCATCGTGGAAGAGTTCGGCCATGCGGGCGGCGGGGCCCGGGCCTTCGGTCGCCACGACCACACGCCATTGGTCGCGCACGCGGGAACCGATGAACTCCATCATTTCGGCCACATCGCCCTGGTAGCCCCTCGGCTCCCTGGCGGCGATGGTCAGCGTGTCGATGTCCAGGACGGTTTCGTCGTCGGGGTTGAACGAGGTGATGGACCACCAGGACACCTGCCGTTCTCCGGCCGTCGCCCGGGTGTCCGCCAGCGAACGGAAGCCGGCCTGCTCCAGGTCCCCTTGCAGCGCCAGGTCCAGCGGCGCATCCCCGCCCTCCGACGCCGTCGCCCACGCGGCCGCCAGGAACTCGTCGTTCGTCGTTTCCAAGTCGTGTGCGCGGCCGCGCACTTTTTCCGGCTCAATGACGACGGCGATGGATCCGGGCGGCAGCTCCCCGATGAACGGCACCATGGCGTCCACCAGCACCGGCGACAGCGATTCCATGCCTTCGACGGCGACGCCCCCGGCGATCTTCTCCAGCATGTCAGCCGCCGCCGGCATCTGGCCCTTCAGCTTTGCGGCGCGGCTCATGACCGAGGGCGTGATCAGCAGCTCCCGGCACGGCGGGGCGTACAGCTGGGCCGGGTGCTTGACGTTCTCGCCGGCCAGGGAACGCTGGTCCGCAACGGCGAACCAGCGCATCGATTCGACCTCGTCGCCGAAGAACTCGATCCGGACGGGGTGGTCGTCGGTGGGCGAGAAGACATCCAGGATCCCGCCGCGGACCGCAAACTCGCCGCGCCGGCTGACCATGTCCACCCGGGCGTAGGCAGCTTCGGACAACCGCCGGACCACGTCGGTGAAGGTGACCTCGTCGCCGACCGTCAGCGAAACAGGCTGCAAATCCCCCAGCCCCTGTACGAGCGGCTGAAGCACCGCACGCACCGGCGCCACGACCACCCGCAACGGCGCCGCCCCGTCGTCGTGCTTCAGCCTGCGCAACACCGATAGCCTGCGCCCCACCGTGTCCGACCGCGGCGAGAGGCGCTCGTGGGGCAACGTCTCCCAACTGGGGAACTCCTCGATCGACTCATCCGGCAGATAGCTGCGCAGCGCCGCCGCCAGGTCTTCGGTCTCGCGTCCCGTCGCCGTCACCGCCAGCACGACGCCGGCCCCGGGTACGTCACCTTGCGCGGCCCCCTGGCCGGCGCCCGCCTCCAACCCCTGCACCATCTCGGCCAGCAACGCTGCCCGCAGGCCGGGCGGCGCGCCAATTTGCAGATCCTCGCTGCGTTCTGCCACGGGCCGGGCCGACTGCAGCCGTACCTTTGCGAACGATTCGTCCTGGGCGAGGGCTGTGCGCAGTCCGTTCAGGCTCATTGTGTTCCATCTTCTTCCGGTCGGGCGCAACACGAATACCCCCCAGTTCGGCGCAACTGAGGGTCAGGGACCAACTTTACCGCGCACAGTAGGATGGGTGCTGGCCCAACCAGTTCCGAGAATCCGGGAGTCTTCATGGCGCTCAGCGCTTCCACCACCCTTCCCTACCCAGCAGCCAAGGTCACCGAGGCCTTCACCGACGAGGCGTTCCTGCGCCACATCAGCGAGTTGGTCGGCGGCACGTTGGAGTCCGTGCAGCGCGACGGCGATGTATCGGGCGCCTTCACGCTGACCGTCGTCCGCAAGGTTCCCAGCGCTAGGCTGCCGGAGATCGCGAAGAAGATGCTGGGCGACTCGCTCACCGTCACCCAAACGGAACGGTGGCAGGCGCCGGCGGCCGACGGTTCCCGCACTGCTGACGTCAGCATGAAGGTGGCCGGCGCCCCTGTGGACGTCAACGCGGTCCAGCAGCTCGTTGCTGACGGAGACTCCACCCGAGTGGACCTCAGCGGAGACGTGAAGTCTTCCATTCCGTTCCTGGGCGGCAAGATCGCCGCCGCCGCCGAGCCGATGCTCGGTAAGGCTTTGAACATCCAGGCGCAGCAGGCCGAGGCCTGGCTGTCCGGCCGCGTCTGATCCGGGAGCCCCTGCTGTGAATATTCCGGCTGCCCTGGCCTGGGTACTGATCCTTGCCGGCGTCTGGCCTTTGCTTGTCTGGGCACCGCATCTTGTCCGGGTGTCAAAGGATCCGCGCTCCAAGGACCAGAAGGGTGCGATGACCCGCTACTTCACCATGGAGTTCATGAAGGCGACCACCTCCATGATCCTGGGCATCGCCACGCTGGTGATCGGTGCCCGCGGACTGGCGGGCTAGGCACCAAGCCAGCAAGCCAAAGGAGGGGCCGGGCCGCGCTACTGCGCTGCCGGGCCCCTTTTGCGTCCGGTCAGTTCGCCGCCAGCAAGGCTTCCTCCAGCGCCACCCACGCGAGCATGGCGCACTTAACCCGCGCCGGGTACCGGGAGACGCCGGAGAACGCGGCCGCATCTCCGAGGATTTCTTCGTCGGCCTCGACACTCCCGCGCGAGCGCATCAACTCACGGAAGTTGTCCACCACCTTCAGCAGCTCCTCCCGCTCCATGCCTTGCGCCAAATCGCTCAGCACCGACGCGGAGGCCATCGAGATGGAGCAGCCTTGGCCGTCCCAGCTGACGCCGGAGAGCATGGTTGCAGCGCCGTCCTCGTGTACGGCGGCCCGCAGCGTGATTTCGTCGCCGCAGGTGGGATTGAGCATGTGCGACTCGCCCGACTTGTCGCCGGGCGGCGGATCCGCCAGGGGCGCCCCGTGCCGTTTCTTGGCGTGCTCCAGGATGATCTGCTGGTACAGCTGCTGCAGTTCAGCACTCACGTCAGTTAACTCCAAAGAACGGGCGGACCCCGGCGACGGCCTCCAGGAAGGCGTCGACGTCGTCCGTGGTGTTGTACAGATAGGTGCTGACGCGGGTGGTGGCCACCAGGCCGAGCCGCCGGTGCAGCGGCTGCGCGCAGTGGTGGCCGACGCGCACGGCGATGCCCTTGTCGTCCAGGAACTGGCCGACGTCGTGGGCATGGACGCCCTCGACATCGAAGGCGGCCAGCCCGATCCGTTCGGCGCCGGCAGCCGGGCCGAGCACCCGGACACCGTCGATGGCCTCAAGCCCGGCCACCAGCCGCTGGCCCAGTTCCGCCTCCCAGGCATGGATCCGGTCCATGCCGGTCTCCTGGAGGTAGTCGACCGCCGCGGCCAAGGCCACGGCCTGCGAGATGCGTTGGGTCCCGGCTTCGAAGCGTTGCGGGGACGGCAGGTACTCGGCCTGCTCCATGGTCACGGTCGTGATCATGGAACCGCCGGTCAGGAACGGCGGCATGGCGTTGAGCAGCTCCGCCTTCCCGTACAGCACGCCGATGCCGGTGGGGCCCAGCATCTTGTGCCCGGAGAAGGCAGCGAAGTCCACGTCCAGGGACTTGACGTCCACGGCCATGTGCGGCACCGACTGGCAGGCATCGAGCACGACGACGGCGCCCGCCTCCCGGGCGAGCCTCACCAGGGCCTCCACCGGGTTGATGGTCCCCAGCACATTGGAGGCATGGGTGAACGCCACCACCTTGGTGCGCGGACCGATGACCTGCGCTGCCTCGTCGAGGCGCAGCGCACCGGCGTCGTCCACCGGGATGAAGCGCAACGTGGCGCCGGTGCGGAAGGCGAGCTCCTGCCAGGGGATGAGGTTGGCGTGGTGCTCCATCTCGGTAACCACCAGCTCGTCGCCGGGCCCCAGCGCAAAACGCGACGCGGCCTCCCCGCCGCGGCCGGCACTGGCGTTGGAAAGGGCATAGGCGACCAGGTTGATGGCTTCGGTGGCGTTGGAGGTCCAGACCACTTCGTCGATGCCGGCATTGATGAAGCCGGCGACGGTTTCCCGCGCGTTCTCGAAGGCATCGGTGGCGGAGACCGCCAACATGTGTGCGCCGCGGTGGACGGCGGCGTTGCGCTGTTCGTAGTACTCCTGCTCCGCCTCCAGCACGGAGAGCGGATTCTGCGACGTTGCGCCCGAATCCAGGTAGACCAGCGGCGAGCCGTTCACCTGCTGGTCGAGGATCGGGAAGTCGTTGCGGATGCGCCGTGCCTCGGCGTTGTCGATCATGCCGGCGGCATGCTTGAGGGTTGCGGGAGTGGATACCACAGACACCTGGGGTGCTCCTTGGATCGATGGTTGGAACCAGTTTGTCCCGCTATTGGCCGACAATACGCAAGACAAGTCTGCGCTAATCATCCCACTTCACCGGGTGCGGGGTCACCTGAGCCATGCCTTACCCGCAGGCCTCGCGGACCCCGAACGACGGCAGGACGGCCGCTTGGCCGCCCTGACCGGCTATATACAAAGTCCTGCGGATTGGTTAGAAACGAGACTAAACACCACGTCATTGACCCGACCTTCCAGGAGCCTGATGCCAGATCATTCCCAGACGCCCGACCACGGCGAATTGCGCAGGGTGGCCGAAGAAGCTTTCGGCTGGGACGTCCTTCGCGAAGGGCAGTTGGACGCCATGGCTGCGGCCGCCCGCGGTGAGGACGTCCTGGCCGTGATGCCATCGGGTCACGGAAAGTCCGCCATCTATCAGGTTCCCGGCGTCGCGTTGCCGGGCACCGCCGTCGTTATTTCTCCGTTGATTGCGCTGCAGTACGACCAGGTGGATGCCATTAACGGCGATCTGGGCGCACAGCGGGCCTTCGCGGTGAATTCGCAGCTGAGGGCGTCCGCGGAACGGGCGGCGTGGGACGCGATGGCCAGCGGCGAGGCGAAGTTCCTTTTCCTGGCGCCGGAACAATTGGCCCGTGAAGAGACCCTGCGGCGGTTGGCGGAACAGGACATCTCGCTGCTCGTGGTCGACGAGGCGCACTGCATCTCGTCTTGGGGACACGATTTCCGACCCGACTACCTGATGCTGACCTCGGTGGTGAAGCGGTTGGGGCACCCGACGGTCGTCGCGCTGACGGCCACCGCATCACCGCACACGAGGACGGAGATCGTCGACCGGCTGGGCATGCGCGACCCGTTCATCAACGTGCAGGGTTTCGACCGGCCGAACCTGAACCTCCAGGTCCTGCGGCATCACGAGGACGGCGGCAAGCGGCGGGCCGTGGTGGACCAGGTGGCCGAACTTGGCGGGCCCGGCCTGTTATACACGGCCACCCGCAGGGACACCGAGAGATACGCCGCCGAGTTGGCCGAGCGCGGCCTGCGGACGGACGCCTACCACGCAGGCCGGAAGGCGGCGGACCGGGAGGCGATCCACGAGCGTTTCCAGGAGAACGGGGTGGACGTGGTCGTGGCTACCTCCGCCTTCGGCATGGGGATCGACAAGCCGGATGTGCGGTTCGTGGTTCACGCGGACATCCCGGATTCGCTGGACAGTTACTACCAGGAGATCGGCCGCGCGGGACGGGACGGTGAACCGGCGCGGGCCATTTTGCATTACCGGTCGGAGGACCTGGGCCTGCAGCGTTTTTTCGCCGGCGGCGCCCCAGACCCGGACGAGCTCGCAGGTGTCTTCAGCGCCGTCCGGGAACACGGGCCGCTCCGGCCCGCCGCGCTGCGCGAACACACCGGCCTGTCGCAGCGGAAACAGTCCCGTCTGCTCAACTTCCTGGAGCACGGCGGCAGCATCACCGTGAACCGCAAGGGCTACCGGGCGGTCGGCGGCGCGGACCCGGCGTCGGCTGCGGAAAGTGCGCTGGCGGAAGCCAATGCGCGGCACCGGATCGACGAGTCCCGGATCGAAATGGCCCGCGGCTACGCCGAGACGGATCACTGCCGGCGCGACTGGCTGCTGAACTACTTCGGCGAAGAGACGGACGGCTACTGCGGCAATTGCGACAACTGCGAGGCGGGGTCCGAGGCTGCGGCCGAAGCCCGGGAGGCGGCAATGCCGGCGGGTTATGTGATCCAGCGCCCGGTGAAGCACCGCGAGTGGGGGCCCGGCATCGTCATGGGCACCCAGCCCGACCGCATCACGATCCTGTTCGAATCGGTTGGCTACAAGGACATCGCCCTTTCGGCCATCGAGGCGGACGAGGGCCTGTTGAAGTAGGCGTCAGCAGTCTCCCCCGCTTCCAAAGCATTTTATTCTCCGACACCTCTATACAAAGCCAGTCATTCACGCTAGAAATGACGCTATGCGGGGGATAATTCTGGCTGGGGGGACAGGATCACGATTGCATCCGATTACCCTGGGTATCAGCAAACAACTTGTGCCGGTCTACGACAAGCCGATGATTTACTATCCGCTTTCGACCCTTATGTTGGCAGGGATCCGGGACATCCTGATCATCACAACACCGGTGGACGCACCCCAATTCCAAGCCCTGCTGGGCGACGGGGCACAGTTCGGACTGTCGCTGACCTACCGGCAGCAGGAGGCGCCCCGCGGCCTGGCCGAGGCTTTTATTATCGGTGCCCAACACATCGGAACAGATTCGTGCGCTTTGGTTTTGGGTGACAACTTGTTTTATGGTCCCGGACTGGGGACGCAGCTCGAGGCGATGACGAATATCGAGGGTGCCGTTATCTTCGGTTATTGGGTAGCCGACCCGCGCGCCTACGGGGTTGTCGAATTCGACGCAAATGGAACGGCTATTTCCATCGAGGAAAAACCACGCCAGCCCAAGAGCAATTACGCCGTTCCCGGACTGTATTTCTACGACAACGACGCCGTCGAGATGGCTCGGACCTTGCGGCCCTCAGCACGGGGGGAACTGGAAATCACCGATCTGAATCGGCTCTACATGGATCAGGGGCGCCTGACCGTGAAAATCCTCCCCCGCGGCACGGCCTGGCTGGACACGGGGACCTTCGATTCCCTCAACGATGCTTCCAACTTCATCCGCACCATTGCGAACCGTCAGGGCATGCCCATCGGCTCGCCCGAGGAAGTCGCGTGGCGGATGAAGTACATCGACGACGAGCAGCTCCGCGGCCACGGCCAGTCACTGGGCAAGAGTGGCTACGGCACTTACCTTTTGGACCTGCTCGAGAGCACCCGCTATGGGCGATGACCGAGCTTGGCCGGGCGGCGAGCCGCACCTGGAGCGGACAGCTCCGGCGGGAACTATGCGAAAGCTACTGGTAACCGGAGGTGCCGGCTTCATCGGTTCGAATTTTGTGCGCCATGTGCTGGCCCACACCGATGACCAGGTAACCATAGTGGACAACATGAGCTATGCGGCCAATGCCGCTTCCCTCGACGGCCTGCCCGTGGGCCGCTGCCGCTTGGTGCACGGCGATGTGGCCGATCCACAAGCGGTTGACCAGCTGATGGCGGATCATGACGCCGTAGTGCATTTCGCGGCGGAGACCCACAACGACAATTCGCTGGTGGATCCGCAGCCGTTTCTGCACAGCAACATCATGGGGACGTACACCTTGCTGGAGGCTGCGCGCCGGCACGGTACGCGGTTTCACCACATCTCCACGGACGAGGTCTACGGCGATCTTCCACTGGACGGGTCGGAACGGTTCACCGAGCACACGCCGTACAATCCGTCCAGTCCGTATTCGTCGACCAAAGCCGGCTCCGACCTGCTGGTTCGTGCATGGGTACGCTCTTTCGGCGTGCACGCGACGCTGAGCAATTGTTCCAACAACTACGGCCCGTACCAGCATGTGGAGAAGTTCATCCCCCGGCAGATCACCAATATCCTGACCGGCCGCCGGCCCAAGCTGTACGGGGACGGCCGCAACGTGCGCGACTGGATCCATGTGGAGGACCATTCCTCGGCCGTACTGCGCATCCTCGACGACGGACGGCCGGGCGAAACCTATCTCATCGGCGCCGACGGCGAACGCAGCAATCGCGAGGTTTTGGGCATCCTGCTGGACTTGCTCGGCCGTCGTTCGGACGATTTCGACCTGGTGACAGACCGGGCCGGTCACGATCTGCGCTACGCCATCGATTCCAGCAAACTTCGCGGGGAGCTCGGCTGGGAGCCGAAGTTTGTGAACCTTGAGGCCGGTTTGGCAGATACCGTTGCCTGGTACCGGGACAATCCCGGTTTCTGGTCCGGTGCGAAAGCATCGACTGAGCTGTTCTACGCGGGCCGCGGCCAGTGAGCGCCGCAAAGCACGCCGTCGAGCAGACTCCGATCCCAGGGCTGCTGGTAGTTTGCCTGCCGGTCTTCGGGGACAACCGGGGCTGGTTCAAGGAGAACTGGCAGCGGGAAAAGCTCATTTCCCTGGGGCTTCCGGACTTCGGCCCGGTGCAGAACAACGTCTCCTTCAACGCCAAGGCCGGAACCACGCGCGGCATCCACGCCGAGCCGTGGGACAAATATGTCTCCGTCGCGGCCGGCAGGATCTTCGGAGCCTGGGTCGACCTGCGCGAAGGCCCCACCTTCGGCCGGCGGTTTTGCCTTGAACTGGGACCGGATAAGGCGGTATTCGTACCGCGCGGCGTCGGCAACGGCTTTCAAACGCTGGAGCCGGACACGGTCTACAGCTACCTGGTCAATGACCACTGGAACGCCGGGGCCCAGGCGGAGTACGTGTACCTGAATGCAGGGGACGAATCCGCCGCCATCCCGTGGCCGATTCCGCTCGCCGAGGCCGAACTTTCCGAAAAAGACCTGCACCATCCGCGCCTGCCGGCGGTGGCACCCATGAAGCCGCGGCGCATCCTGGTTCTGGGGGCGGACGGCCAGTTGGGCCGGGCCCTGCGCCAGGTGCTGCCGGAAGCCGAATTCGCGGTCCGGACGGACTTCGACCTCGCGCACGAGGAGTCCTACCGATCGCGGGACTGGAGCGGCTATCGCGCCATCATCAACGCCGCCGCCTACACCGATGTGGAGGGCGCGGAGAGCAGCGAGGGCCGCCGCCTGGCCTGGCGGCTGAACGCTGCCGCCGTGTCGCGACTGGCGTCCACGGCGATCAAACACCGGCTCACGCTCGTTCACCTTTCCTCGGACTATGTGTTCGACGGATCCCAAGAGCCGCATGCGGAAACCGAGCAGCCTTCGCCCCTTGGTGTCTACGGCCAGTCCAAGGCCGCCGGCGACGCAGCCGCCGCGGCAGCCCCCCAGCATTACATTGTTCGAACCAGCTGGGTGGTCGGGGACGGCGCGAACTTCGTCCGTACGATGGCGAAGCTGGCTGCCCGTGGCGTCTCCCCCTCCGTTGTCGCCGACCAGCGCGGACGCCTCACCTTCAGCCGCGACCTCGCTTCCGGAATCCTGCACCTGTTGGAGAGCGGGGCCCCGTTCGGCACCTACAATCTGACCAACTCCGGTCCTGCGACCAGCTGGGCGGAGGTCGCCGCGGAAGTCTATCGCTTGCTGGGCAAGGACCCCCAGCAGGTGGCCCCCGTGAGCACCGCTGAATACCTCGGCTCCCGTCCGGCCGCACCCCGACCGGCCCGGAGCACCTTGGACCTGGCGAAGATCGAAGCCGCCGGCTTCCGGCCCCCGAGGGCCTTCGCTGCGCTGCGGGACTATTTGAGTACAGATCCCGTCTCCGGTCCGCTGGCGGCAGGCATGCCTCCACTAACCGTTTCCGAAGGGTCAACCCAGTGACACTCCCAGCCCCCCGGCGCATAGAAAACTCGAGGTGCGCGGGCAACCCCTGGCTCTTCCTATCGCCCCATCTGGATGACGCCATATTGTCCTGCGGCGCCCTCATTCAAGCCGAGGCCGGGCGTCGCGAGGTGACGGTGGCGACCATCTTTACCGAATCAGCGCCGCCGCCGCATACGCGATCGGCACGCACCTTTATGCGGCTGGCCTGCATTGAGGACGCCGCGGCACTCTTCGAAGCCCGCCGCGCCGAAGACCTCACAGTGCTGCGGAACCTGGGCGTAAAGAATGTGCACTTTGGCGCGACAGACGCCATTTACCGTCGGCGGAAGCCCGGGCCGGGCCCCCTGGGCCTCCCGGCCCGCCTCCTGCCGGAACTGGGGCACCGGTACCCCACCTACCGATTCAACATTGTGCAGGGCCGGATCTCGCGCGGCGACCGTCACCTCATGGCCGAGCTGGGCAGCAAGGTGGGGCAGCTGATGGAGCAGACCCAAGCCGAACTCATTTTCTGCCCCCTCGGTGTCGGCAGGCATGTGGACCATTTGGTGACCAGGGCTCTGGGCACGGCATTCCCCGAGCAGGTCGTCTATTACTCCGATTTCCCCTACAACCAGTCCTCTGAACCGGAGGCTGCGTTCCTTGCCAAATATCGGTTGGAACCCTGGCACTGGGACACGGCGATTGCGGCCAAAGAACATTGGATCCGCCAATACCGCACCCAAGCCGACGCGCTGTTCCCCGACGGCCGCATTCCGGCGGCGCCGGAATCATATTTCGCGCCGCGATGAGCGGCACTGGTCCTCAATTGACGGGCAGTGCGCCGTCCCGAAGCACACAGGTGAGGGGATCCTATGACTTCAACCGATAATCCGCTGCGCGTACTCGTGGCCCAGCCCTCCGCAGACCTGTACGGCTCGGACCGGGTGCTGCTCGAAACCGTCCAGGCCCTGCTGGAGCGCGGAGACCGGGTAGCGGTGGCGCTGCCGGGACCGGGGCCTCTGGTGGATGAGCTGACCCGACGCGGAGCCTTGGTGGAGTACTGTCCCACCCTGGTGCTGCGCCGATCCCTGCTCTCGCCGGCGGGGTTGCTTCGTCTGGCAGGCGAGAGCCTCTTGGGGTTCTGGGCGGGAATTCGAATGATGCGCCGTTATCGTCCGGACGTGCTGTATGTGAATACTGTGACCATCCCGCTATGGCCGCTGGTCGGCTGGCTGTCCCGTGTACCAACCGTTGCCCACGTCCACGAAGCCGAGAGCCATACGCCTCGCAGGTTGCAGCTCGCCATGGCGCTTCCGCTGCTGCTTGCAGACCGGATCGTGGCGAATAGCCGCTTCACCGCAGACACCCTGGCACACGCGCTGCCGGCCCTGCGAGGCCGCGCCCGCGTGGTTTACAACGGCGTGCCGGGACCGGCAGGGCCTCCGCCCGCCCGCACGGCCCTCAACGGCGGCCTGCGGGTGGCCTACGTGGGCCGGCTCTCGCATCGCAAGGGCGCGGACCTGGCTCTGGAGGCGGTGGCGCGGCTTCGGCAGCGCGGCGTGGCCGCCACCCTGGCTATTGTCGGTGCCCCGGTCCCCGGCTATGAGGACTACGAGCACGGGCTGCGAGGCCGGGTCCAAGAGCTGGGCCTTGGGGACGAGGTCCTCTTCCACGGCTTCCAGCCGAACCCTTGGGACGTCCTGGCGGGCGCCGACGCCGCGGTGGTTCCCTCCCGGCTGGACGAGTCGTTCGGCAACACAGCGGTGGAAGCGGTGCTCGCCTGCAGGCCGCTGGTAGCCAGCTCGGTCCCCGGGCTGCGCGAGGCCGCCGGCCCTTATGCCAGCGCCCAGTTTACCGCGCCGGACGACGCCGTGGCACTGGCGGACGCCTTGGAACGGGTAGCCGTGGACTGGGAGCGTTTCCGTGCCGCCGCTGCCGGCGACGCCGCTGCCGCCCTCGAACGCCATGCCCCGCACCGGTACCGGCGCAGCATCGCGGAAGTCGTCGCCGGCACGGCCGGCATGCGCCGCAGACGCTGAACACACGGACCTACGAGGAGGGGATTGCCTTTACCGCCCCTTCTTGTGCAGCGGCCGGCGTTGTCGGTCCGGCGTTGAGTCCAAGCTGCCCGCCGGACGTCGGCGCATATCACGTGGTGTGCGAGGCGTTCTTCACGGCCCGGGCCGCACGGCGCCGCGCCCTTGCTTCAAGGGTCTTCTTGGCTACCCGCCTGGCCCGGAGGTAAGCGCTTCTGCCCAAGACATATGTACGGCCCCGCAGGGTGGCCATCACCCGCACTTCGTAGAGCGGACGGCGCCGTGCGCCAAAGTCAGCCTTGTAGGATTCGTCCCCGACGGTCAGGTCGAAGAACCGCTGGCCGCGCCCAATCGCGTCTTTGGCAAGCTCCTCTACGATCAGCAGGCCAAGCGAGTAGTTGCGCAGGCGTTGCATGTCATAGCCCACCAACAGGAAGAGGTCGCGGTCCGGAGCGACCAGGTCGAAGGCGATCGCAACCGGCTCGCCGCCCACCTCGAGCACGGCCAGGGTCCCTGGCGCGCCGGTCTTGACGCTGTCCCGCACCACAGCACAGTAGAACTCAAAGCAGTCAGGGTCCTGCACTAAGTCGACCCCCCTGCGTTCCGCAAAGCGTGCGGCACGGAATTCCTGCATGCGTCGCATGAGGTCGTCGACGGCGGCGACGTCGGTGATCTTGACCAGGCGTTTCTCGCCCTTGGGCCGTAGCCGTTTGTGCTTGCGGTCCAGATGGCGGACGAAGCCGGGGTCCAGGCCGCCGCGCCACTCCTCTACGGAAGATGCGAGGGACATCAGGTGCGTATTGTAGAGGTGCCTGGCACTCGTGGCCCCGGCCAGCAGTGCGGTGAGGGCATCGGGAGAGTCGGCGACGCGCTCAATCCTCAGCAGGTCGAACCGACCCAAGGCCTCACGGATGCGGCGTGCTATCGAGGGATCGGCATGGAGTCCGGCAGTTTCGTCGAGTACCGGAGCCGCGTAGTCGGCCATGCCCAAGTCGGCGTACTCTACGAGGCGGATCTGACCCAGCCGGCGGCGGACGAACGGCAGGACGAGGACCAGGTCACCACTGTCGCGGCGGACAGCCACCACGACCTTCTCCGCTCCCCGGGCGGGTGCGAGCACGTTGTACAGTCGGTCCAGCCAGACGCCGTGCTGAAATGGCGTCGCATCGGATCTTCCATAGAGGTCTTCATACTCGCTGCTGAGAAAGTCGAAGTCGTCCTCACGCTGCACTGTGAAGCAGGACATGGCCAGCCCTTTCGGTCCGGGCGGCGCAGCCCCAACAGGACGTGGCTTGCCGCGTCGATGCGCTCGAGCCTGCCGGCCCTCTTGAGGGTCAGCCGGTGCCCGGTCAGTCTAGCCGACAGGGTTGCCGCCCGCGGCTAACGGCATTACGGTTGTGTAACTTCTGCCCCACCAGAGCGGGGAGATCTGCGATGACGGATGGTTCCACCTCGCGGCGCGGCGGGCTGTCGGGGAAGTATTTGGCCGCCGCTGCAGTTACGGCCCTTGGCCTGCTGTGCCTGCCTGCGTCCTTGTTCGGCACGTCCGCCGCCGACCGCGGGGACCCGGCTTCCGTTTCCGCTGCGGCAAAGGCCCCCGCTGCCACCCCGGTTGGCGTCGGAGCCTTGGTGGTTTCGCCGGAGGGCTCGGACGATGCCGCCGGAACCTACGAGGCGCCGCTGCGTACCCTCGTGGCTGCGGTGGACAGGGCTACCTCGGGCCAAACCATTGTGCTTCGGACCGGAAGTTATCACGAGTTCGTGACGATTCCGCCAGGCAAGAGGATCATCATCCGGTCCTACCCGCGGGAAGAGGTCTGGCTGGACGGCAGCCTGCCCGTAACAGGGTTCGCCCCGAGCGGGAGCGTTTACGCAGTCGACGGTTGGACGACCGAGTTTGACGCCAGCCCCACCTACAAGCGCGGCGCCCCCGACGGGGCGTCACAGGGCTGGCAGTTCGTCGACGACAAACACCCCATGGCGGCGCATCCGGACCAGATCTGGATCGACAACGTGCCCCAGCGGCAGGTAGGCAATCTGTCCGAGGTTGAGGCGGGCACTTTCTACGTGGACTACGCCGAAGACCGCCTCTACCTCGGCTCCAGCCCCCAAGGCCGCGTCGTCCGCGCCAGCATGCTCGGCAGGGCACTCAGTGTTCAGGGAGCCGGATCCGAGCTGCACGGCGTCGGGGTCCGCAGGTACGCGACCTCGGTTCCGCAGATGGGGGCCGTGACTATTGAAGCTCCGGGCGCCGTGTTGGACGGTGTGACCATAACCGACAATGCGACCACCGGCCTGTTTGTCGGGGCTGGCAGAGCATCCTTAAGCAACGTCACGGTGGCACGCAACGGAATGCTGGGGGTGGCCGCCACATATGCCGACGGCCTGCAGGTGTCCGGGTTGCTGGCGGAGCAGAACAACACCGAGCGCTTCAACTCCTCGCCGGTATCGGGTGGGGCCAAGGTCGGCCGCACACGCGGCGTGGAGATCAGTGACTCGGTATTCCGTGGCAATGCCGGGCCGGGGCTGTGGTTGGACGAATCGGTCTTTGATGCGTCCATCCATGGGAACGACATGCTGGACAACTCCGGCCACGGACTGTCCCTGGAACTTTCGGCCAAGGCGGCCGTCGTCAACAACGTCATAGCCGGCAACTCCGGGCACGGACTGAAAGTCAACAACACCAGCGATGTGCAGGTTTGGAACAACACATTCAGCGCCAACGGCCGCGCGATTAACGTCGTTCAGGACGGCAGGCGTGCCAGCGACCGGCACACGCCCGGACACGATCCGCGGCAGCCCTTCCCTGACCCCGCCATGTCTTGGATCAGCGGACCGGTTGTCGTGCGCAACAACATCATCGCCAACCCGGGCTCCAATGCGGACTGCCTGCTGTGCGTGGAGGACTATTCCGGAACCTACAGTGCCAAGGAGCTCAGGGTAACAGCCGTGGGCAACGTCTATCATCGGGTCTCGCCGGCTTCACCGGAGTCGGTTGCGATCTGGGCGATGGACTCCGGCAGGTCTGCTTCGTTCGCGAGCCCTGACGAATTCAGTGCAGCCACCGGCCAGGAACGGCACCACCTGTATCTTGAAGGTGCTAATCCGCTGGGCTCCGGTTACCGCCCGGGCAAGATGATCACCAGCAGGGATTCCACGGTCGCCCGACCCCTGCCTCGGGAGATCGCGAGGCTGGCAGACCAGCCGGCCGGTATGCGCTCGCTCGGCGCCTTCGCCAGGTAGCCGCAGACCCCGGCCGGGGACAGGAAGCGGGGCGGAACCCTTCGGTTCCGCCCCGCTTGGTGCTGCTGCCGGTGGCGTCAGTTTGTTGCTGTCACCGCCAAGTCATCGAACGAGGCGAAAACCGGCGTATTGGTGGCGGATCCGGAGGCATACACGCCCAGCCCGACAGCTCCTAAAACCTGCAGTTCCGCCGTCGAGTCCGTGCCGGACACTTGCCAGCCGGCGGGCTCCGGTGTTCCGGCAGGCCACAGCTTGGCCCGGACGGTTGTCGGTGAGGTTCCCGTGACCTGCAGACGCAGCTGCAATTGTTGCCCGGCTTGGTAGGTCAGTCCGGCAACGGTGGCCTGCGCGAGTATGGTCTCCGTGGAGCCGAGGGCCCGCAGGGCCTGCAGTGTTACTGCCCCATTGGAGGCAACCCGGACTGTGGCCAGGTACTGCCCGGTGGTGCCAACCTGCCGCCCGGTGACGTCCACAAAGATTCCGCCTCCGGTGGCGGGCTTATCCAGCGAGAACCGCACGCTGGTGTCCGTACCGGTCGCGGATACCGAGTTCAGGGAAGCGCCCGGCCCGTGCCCCGGGGCGTTCATCCGGATGCGCCCCACCCCGTCCGCGACCGTGAAGTGCGAGGACGTTCCGCGAAGCGTCCATGCTCCACCTTTGTCAGCGCTGCCCCAGCCGGAAGCCAGAGTGCGCCCAAAGGCATCCGCAGCCAGACTTACCGCCGGTGCCGGACCCGCTTGCACGGTGACATTCTGCGTGGTGCTTCGCGCCGCGCCGTCGTCGTCCGTCACTGTCAGCTTCACGGCATAGGTCCCGGCCTTCGCATAGGTGTGGGACGCCGTTGCTCCGCTGCCGGTGCCGCCGTCGCCGAAGTTCCAGGCGTAGCGGGTTATGGTGCCGTCGGGATCCGACGAGGCAGAGGCGTCAACCGCAAGTTTCAGTTCCGTGGCCTTGGCCGTGAAGGACGCCGTGGGAGCCACGTTGGCCGCCGCGCCGGTGCTGCCGGCGGTGAAGTGGTTCTTCACCTGGGCGGCGCTGAGCACCGTTGGATAAACGGCGACCTCATCGATGTCTCCGGCGAAGTAGGCGCTGGTTGGGAGCGGGGTCCACGACTCCAGGCTGTCCCCGCCGATCCGCCAGTAGCCCATCACGTCCTGGCCCTTGATGACATCGGTCCGCTGCGCCACCCGCTGTCCGTCGACGAAGAGTTGCATGCCGTTACTGCCGAGCGTGGTCGCGGCATGGTGCCACTTCCCGTCGTTGTAGCTGGCGGCGCTGCCCACGGACTGCCGCACGCCGTTCTGCCTGACGCCGAAGTACAGCCGGCCGGTGTCCGCCATATACAGGTGCCGGTCCATCAGGTCGGAATTGACCGTGGTGGAGTTCGCGTAGCCGAGCAGTTTCCCGCCGCGCGTGGTCTTGGTGCGGAACCACAACTCCGTGGTGAACGTATTCGGCGGCCGCACGCGGGAAGTCACGGCGGTGAAGCCTGTAGGCGTGCCCCCGAAGGTGGCGGCGGTGTCGACGTCGCCCGCCACGGCGCCTGCGGTGCCCGGGGTGACGCCCGCGTTCAGCTGGAGGTCGTCTTTGCCCACCTGGTCGAACACCGTGCGGCCGGTCCCGCCAAACCGCCAGTAGTTGGCCGGTTGGTCCGCCTTGACCGTGGCGGCATAGGCGCTCGCGGGCGGATCTACCGCCGCTGCGGTGACCGTGACGGTGTTGCCGCGGACCTCGACTCCGTTGGGATCCGTGGCAAAGATGCGGTAGCTGTACTGCCGTCCTGGGACCAGCCCGGAGTCCAGGAACGTCATGCCCGGCCTGTCCCAGAAGGTCGATTCCAGGCTGGTGGTGTGGACCGGTGTGGCAGTGTTGCCATCCCGGATCACCTTGTAGGTTAGCTTCTTGTTGTCCATGTCCCAGTTCGCCTGCCAGCGTATGCGCACCGTCCCCTTCTTCGGCGAGCTAAGCGTGGGTGTGAAGTTGGCTCCGAGGACCTCCGGTCCCCGCAGGTTCGGCGCGTTCTGGCGCACCGTGTAGCGCACCAGCCCCTGCTGCGCCGCTCCGTTGACCCTGGTGAACTCGCCGCCCATCACCACGAACTGGCCGTTGCCGGCGACTGACCACGGTCCCTGGTTCTGGCCGGTGAAGGTACCTGTATTCATGGACGGGAACCAGTTCTGCAACTCGGGACGCGGCAGCCCTTCGAAATTGGTGTAGTTGTAGAGCTCCCGCTTGATCGTTCCGCCCACCGCCTTGCTGAAGGCCAGGCCGCGGTACCACTGCCAACTGACTTCCTGTGGGAAACCGTCGATATTCGAGCAGGTGTGCGGGTGACCGGCGATGTAGACCTGATTGGGCTGCCCGGCAAAGACCGAGTAGGTGTCGCCGTGGCAGTCCTCGAGCCATTCGGTCTTCAGATCCGACCACTTGATGGACACCACGCCCTCCAACGTACTGGTCCGCCCGAAGGTGTATCCGCTGGCGTAGAAGTGTGTGCCGTCCGAGGTCAGGCTGGTGATGGATCCGTTCGTGCTGCCATTCCGAACATAGTCGTTTGCCGGCAGCGCGAACTGGGTTCCGGTCGCCGTGTTTAACACCCCGAGCCCATAACCGGGCCGGCTCGAGCCGTTCAAGGTGGTGAAGGCGCCGCCGACGGCAATCTTGGTGCCGTCTCCGGACAGGGCCAGGCCGTTGACTTGGCCTCCCGCCGCCTGCGGCGTCCAGTTCAGCAGCGCGGCGTCGGACGCCCGCACGGCCGCCAGTTTCCCTCGCGCCACGCTGCCCACGTAGTTGAAATTGCCGCCGAAATAGACGGTGCTGTTCGTGGGGGCGATGGCATGGACGGATGAGGAGGCCTGAGGCCGGAAGCCTTGAATCAACGCACCGGTAGTCGGGTTAAGCGCCACGATGCGCGAGACGGCGGTGGTTCCGTTGTACTGCGTGAAATCTCCGCCTACGTACAGCCGGGTACCGTCCGGCGAGGCCGCGAGGGTGAGCACCTGGGCATTGAACCTCGGGGCGAAGGAACCGATCAGCGCGCCGGTGGTGAGGTTGTAGGCCAGGATGTTTGCCCTGGCCACCTCGTTGGTTCCGGCCGGCGAGCCGGCAGGCCGGGCTGAGGTGAAGTTCCCGCCGGCGTAGACGGTATTGCCGATGACCACCTGCGACCAAACCACGCCGTTGATCTGGACGGTAGGCAGTCCGTCCGCGCTGACGGTAGCCGGGGTCAATGGATTCGCGGGGTTTGCTGGCGCCGTATCTGCGTTCGCGGTCGGGACGCCCACGATCGCCATGGAGGCGATCAATGCGGCTGAGGATAGGAAAACAGCGCTCCTGCGCCATGGAATATGCATAGCTATCCTGCCTTTCTTGGAGCTGCGCCTTCGAACGCAATCACGGAATCGGACGCGGAATAGTTCAGGTAGATGCGCACCTGATCCCGCAGTTCCTCGGGTATTTGGAAAACAAAAGTGCCGGAGGCGCTCTTGCCCGCGGCGACCTCCTGTGGGAAGAGCTCTGTGCCGTCACCATCGAGCTGGATGGCGGGAAGTTTCTGCGGACCTGCCTCCACCGTGATCTCGGCGGTGTCCAGTTTCAGCTCCTTCGCCGATGTGTTCCGCACTTCCACCACGAAGCGGATGGCTGGCCCGGCGATCTGGCCAATGCCTTCCGCTTTGGCATGGATGGCCTCGATTTTGGAGACGGCGGCGATGCCACCTGCGACCTCGGCGGCTTCCCGCAGCTGGACCGCCTGGGCGACGGGCTTCGGCGTGGCCGCCTGTTCGGCGTCCTTGGCCACCGCCAGCGAGCCGGCCGGCTCCTTGACCGCAGGCTTGCTCCCGGGGTCCTCCTTCGTGGCCGTGTCGGACTTCGTCTTGGGCGCTGGTTTGCCAGCTTTATCGGCTGTGTCTTTGGAACTGCCGGCGTTGTCGGTCTCCGGTTCCGCGGTACGCTCTGCCGCGGCGGAAGCCACGGCGGCAGGCGACGGTGCCGGCGTCGTCACCGGAGCGCCACCCGTGGCGACCGAGGCAACGGCTATTGCCGCCGCCGCTGCTGCGGCCACCAGGAGGGGCGCGATCCCGCGCCTCCGGAACCACGTTGCCTTGGTGCCTTCGCTTTGGGGCAGGCCTTCCTCTCCCACCGGTTCATCGCTGCCGCTACGCATGCCGTCCCCCTCCCGGCTTAGGACCGGCCCCGGGATCGAGGCGTCCCAATTCCCGGAACCACTTCACGCAGGCCAGCACCAGATAGGCCAGGTTCGCCGCGAAGAACATTGTGTACAGTGCCATGAACAACGAAGGTGCGCCCACGAAGAGGAACACGAAGCAGAGGATGCCGTAGTCCGTCGGCAGCAAGGCCAGGGACTTGAACCTGGACCCCGCCTGACGTGTGACGGCGACGCCGGCTTTGACTGTTCGCGTCTTCCGGAGCTGTTCGGTGAGGATCATCGTGAAGAAGCCGACCCCGTCGACCAGGCAGTAACCGATGGGGATCAGAAGCCAGCCTGGATCCTCCAGGCCGAACGTGCGGTATGCACACACCAGAACCGCAAGATGCAGGCTAGTGTTCTTCACGCTGTCCAGCACATGGTCCAGCCATTCGCCGCTGAGCGAGCCCCCGTTACGCAACCGGGCCACTTGGCCGTCCGCGGAGTCAAAGGCATAGCCAACCGCCAGGCCGGCCCACACCACGGGTCCGACCCAGGCAAGGCCTTCTGCCGGCGCGAACGCCAGCAGGACGATAGCGGACAACGTGAACAGGGCGCTGATCGCGCTGACCATGTTCGGCGTCAGCCCGGCCCGGTATGCTGCAGCAGCGAGGATTCTTCCGGCCCGGCGGTTGACCAGGACAGAATATGCCGGGGCTCCCGGAGCCACGGATTTCTGCGCCTTGGCCAGGATCCTGACCGTCTCCAAATAGCTCGGATGAGCCTGCCCGAGCAGGTGGCCGGTCATGCCACACCTGCCGGAATCCGGTCCGCGGCGAGGGTTGGACGACGGCGGCCGCCGGACTGTCGCACCGCACCTGCGTACAAATCGCGGCAGAGCTGCTCATAACCGTCGGCGACCACATCCCAGTCGTAGTTGGCGGCGCGCTGCTGCCCCTGCAGGCCCCGCCTCTTGGCCGCCTCCGGGCGCGCCTCGGCGGCGGCTGCAAGTGCGGCCACCTCCGCAGGAGTGGAAAAGTAGCTGCCGGTCTCGTCCAGGACCTCGCGGTTGAAGTTCACGTCGAAGGCGTTCGTGGGTGCCGCCGCGCCGATTGCCCGCAGCAGCGAGGGATTGGTGCCGCCGACGGAATGCCCATGCCAGTAGACCAGCGCGTTGGCATAGAGCTGGTCCAGCAGTTCCTGATCCCAAACCCCGCCGAGGAACCTGACCCGCTCGTCCGCCCTTTCCGTGACGCGGCGGGTGTACTCGTGGCCATAGGGACAGCCACCGACCACTACCAGCGGCAGTTGCGCTTCGCTGGCCACGTAGCCTTCCACGATGAGGTGGACATGGTTCTCCGGCTCGAATCGGGCGACTACCAGATGATACCGGCGCGGCTCCAGTCCGAGTTCGACCAGCCGCTCATGCCGCCCGGAGTCGATGATGGGCGCTCCGTAGGTGATCAGCCGGGTGGCTGCACCGAATTCCTCCGTGTAGTAGTCCTGGATGCCGGCGGCGTCCGCGATCAGGGCGTCGGACCAGCGGACCGCCATCGACTCAGCCAGCCGATAGTACTTCTTCCCGACCGGCCCCCACTTGGCGCGTTTCCACTCCAGCCCGTCCATGTGCGTGGCCACCGGGATCCGTGCCGCGCGCAGCAGCGGCAGCCACGGGGCGTTCGCGGAATTGAACACTACGGCCACGTCCACGCGGTTCGCCGCCAGATGGACAGCTGACAACCCGGAGTGACTCAGCGTCTCCACGCTGCGGCGGCGCAATGCCGGCAGGTGCACGAGCCGCATGCCGGCGTACTCGCGGATTGTGGTGTCTGCTCCGGTTGTGTTTCGGCAGTAGACCACAATCTCGTGCCCGCGGGCCGCCAGCCGCCGGCCTACCTCGTCCACGCACGTCTCGAAACCGCCGTAGCGGGCGGGTACTCCCCGCGTGCCCATTAGAGCAATGCGCAAATGCCCTTGTTGATTATTTGGTGTTGACATGTTCCCATCCCCCAGCATGGTTGTGTCCTGGCCGGCCGGTTACTCATTCACCACCGCGCCGGGTGGCCGCCCCCGGGCCGGCCCGGTGGCGCTGAGCGCTGCCAGGGCGTGGCGCAGCGCCGTACTCGAGGTATGGACGGTGTACGGGAAATAAATCACCGAGACTCCGACGGAGGCGAAATCACGCTCCAGCCGGCGGCCCTTCTCCGTGTCCTTCCAGTCGTCGCCCTTAAAGAACACGTCAAAGCCGACATCCGCCCACGTCTGCAGCCGGTTTGGCGAGACCTCGGCCACTGCCCGGTCCACAAATTTGATGTGGCGGACGATTTCCAGGCGCTCCTGCAGCGGTACCACGGGATAATGCCCCTTGGTCGCGTAACAGATTTCGTCGGAAACGACGCCCGCAATCAAAGAGTCACAGCGCGAGCGGGCGTGGCGAAGGATATTTAAATGCCCGACATGGAACAGGTCGAATGCTCCCGCGGCGTACCCAACTATTGTCATGGCATTCCCCCCAGAATGGATCCCCCACGTTGCCCCATCAGTGCCCTGTTCAGCTTCTGCGCGGCAACAACCGGATTCACGGATCGTGTTACCGCTCCGCTACCTCAATGCAAAGCCTAGGAATAAACAGCGGTGCGCGCATGAGTGGGGGGTACGTAAGTCAAGCCGACACATTACTCACAAGCAGCCGATGGAGTTAGCCGCAGACGGGAACATTACTCACAGCGGGTGGCGCATCACTTACAGCGAGTCGCACATACTCACAGCAGGCTGGCGGATGGTCACAGCCTGGTTAGCATCCGTGGCCAACATGCCCGCCGCCGGACCACCCGCGCTGTTGCTACCCTCCACAAATCAGCGGGACTGCGGTCAGCGGACAGAGCACCCGAATCTTGAGGCGTGAACCCACTGCCCGAGGGAGTCGTCCGGACCCGTCCCGGCTGCGCCCCGATGCCGCCGTTGCGCAGCCTAGGCGATGGAGGTGGCGCTCGGCCACTCAGGCGCCGCTTAGGCCTTCTTTTGGTGCTTTTGCGAGATGATCTTTCGGCTGCGGGGGCCCCTCGTTGGCTAAGTGAAACGGCCGGGCGCTGGCGCTTACCTTTTCCAGCAGCACTGACAAGGTGAAGAAAACTACAAAGTCCACGCTTGCATCTACCAAGCCGTTCTCGGTCACGCTGCGAATCAGGAGAAACAGCAGGGCTGCGTTGGTCATGGAGCCTAAATGTGGGTTGCGCAGGCTGTCCCGCACGCTATAGACGGTCCACAGGGCCAGCAGCAGCAACCCCACTATCCCTGCCTGGGATAACGTCGAAATCCAGCTGGAGTCGAAGACCTGACTGTCCCAATGCTGGCCGGCCACAGAAACCTGCTTGACCGAAAGTCCACCGCCGATCCACCGTTCCCAAGTGTTAAAGGGAATTTTCAGTACGGCTTCCCAGCTAATGGTGCGTGAATTCAAGGTGAGGAGCGACGCACTGTCCGCCCGGGTAAGGATGTTGGTCAAGACCGGTGTGTACACGGCCACAGCGAAGGCTGCTGGAACAGCGGCAATGACCGCGGCGGCAACAATGATCGGCGGCTTTCGGACCTGCAACAGGACCACCACGACCGCTGCGGAAAGGGCGAACAGCGCGGTCCTGGAGCCGGTGGCCACCACCAGACCGGTCAATCCGGCAAAAATGGCCAGATGTCTGGCTGCGGAGCGGCCGTGGACGACGCCATGAAGCACGGCGAGGGCGGGCAGACCGCACAGCAGGGCAATTTCGTTCGGCGATAGCGGCGGAATTGCCCCGCCTAGCCTTTCTCCCGAGAGCATCGGTCCTATGCCGGTGATCGCACTGAGCGTTCCGACTATGGCCATGGCTGCCAGCAGCGAATTCACAGCCAGGCGCGCAGGGTAAGCCCGGAGCAACAGGATTACCGTAGCGGCCAGCAGAACCACCCGTACGGCCAGCACCGCGGACGGCAGCGTGTTGCCGTGCGCGAATGCGCCGGTGACGGAGACAGCCAGGATCAACAGCAGAAAACCCAACGACCGTCCGCCCAGTGGCTGCCGCCCCGGGGCCCGGGCCAGCACGGCCGCGGCGATCAACAGGGCTGAGCACTGGATCAGCGCCTTGGCCACTACGACGGGGTCGATGCCTCCACTGTAGAAAGCTCCCTGTCGCCAAGGCACGAGGCTGATGACGGCCAGTAGCCAGATGAGGACCGGGGTGCCCGCCAAGCGCAAGGGACTGCCGGTTTCAGCCATTGATGTCCGCACCGCGGACCACTGCATGGCGTCCGGTGGCCGCCACTGCCTGCTCGAATCCCATGACCGCCGACGGCCGCCGGCGGTACGGAACCCCGGTCAGGACTACAGCATGCGGCGGGCTGCCGGCCGCAGCAAGTTCGGCAAAAGTTCGGCGCAGTTCATCCCGCGTGGTTTTGCCGTACTGACAGATGACCACCATATAGTCAGCGTGAGGCACCAGTTGCTGCGCATCCAAGGGTCTTGACGTTCCGGTGGTTTCGGTCAGCGTGATATCAAAGCGTGCCTTGAGTTCATCTACAAGCGGAATCACCTGCTGCGCCACGTCGACGCCGCGCCCTCCCTCTGCTTCCTGGCTCCCCGCCTGGACATAGGAAACCAGCCCTGCGGGCTCGGTGCTCCGTATGACGGAGGAAAGCACAGTCCGACCGGCAAGCACCTCGCTCAGTCCCGGCCCCGCCACCTCATCTCCGAAGGCCGGCGGCAGCATGGCGTCCGTCTCCAGGACGCAGACCCGCTTGCCCATATCCGCCACCATGAGTGCGAATTTCCGGCGCTGGAAGTCGCCACCGGCACCCGGGGAGGCGGGCACAAGCAACATCAGCGGCGGCAGTTTTGCCTGTCCGGCCAAAAGGATGTTGGTCAGGAGTTCGCGGTGGGCAACCCAATGCTCGCTGTCCCGGCTCCATTCAGCCGGTTTTCCAGCCCGGCCCCGATAGCGGGGAAGCTGGCCCACTACGGGAACGCCGACTGCCGATTGCACGTCACCGCCGGTGCGAAGCCGGGTGTCCAAGCGGTAGGCAGTAATGGCGAACAGCAATCCGGCGGAGAGCCCGATCAGGGCACCCAGTGCCACGTTGAGCGCGGTCTGAGGAGAGGCCGGAGCGACCGGCTGCTCCGCAGGCACCGTCAGTTTCGGATTCACAGTTACCCTGTTGTCTCCGGCAGTGGTTTCCAGCTGCCGGATATGCCGGCCCAGACTTATCGCCACCGCATTGGCGATATCCGAAGCTGTCCGCGGGTGCGGTGATTGGGCCGTGACATTCAGGAAAATCGTATCCAGCGGATTGTCCGCCGCAACCCTGTCCGCCAGCTCATCCGGACCGAGATCAAGACCGAGCTGGCGGATAACGGGTCGCAGGACCTCCGGGCTTTTAACCAGGCTCGGATAGGATTTGACCCGCTGCAGACTGAACTGAGATCTCTCATAGGCGGAACCCGAGCCGGTTTCAACCTTTACGAACAAAGTGGCTCGCGCTTCATAGACCTGCGGCATAGCCGCACTGACCGCCAAGGCGCAGCCGCTGCCCGCGAGCGTCATGACAAGAACGATTACCCAGCGGCTTAAAAAAGCCCTTGTGTAGTCACGCAGATCCATTAGACCAAACCTTTCCAGTGCCCCAAGCCGAAGGTGTACACAACATAGCACTCAGGCGCCGCTGTGGGCACTTAAAGCATTACTTTTCCGCTGACCTGCATTCGGCATTTATTTGGTGCGAACATTGAGCACGTCCTCGCCTTGCCGCGCGCCCGCCTTGGTAGGCGCCCAAGCTCGTTTTGGATCAAACATGGGCACCCGCTGTCTTGCGTGCGGCGGTTTTCTGCA
Organism: Arthrobacter sp. Y3223065; assembly: GCF_059090885.1. Classification (NCBI taxonomy): domain Bacteria; kingdom Bacillati; phylum Actinomycetota; class Actinomycetes; order Micrococcales; family Micrococcaceae; genus Arthrobacter; species Arthrobacter sp. Y3223065. Next base: position 298,875 of record NZ_JBNHGC010000004.1, read on the forward strand.
TCTCGTCCCGTTTCAGGGGAATCAGCAGGAGATATCTGATGGCTGCACCACCGAGCACCGAACCCAGCGCGGCCGCCCACGGTGCAAAGGCGAATTCCCCGGTCAGGTGCACAACGAGAACAACGCCGACCAGGGACAGAAGCGTTTCGACCGTCCGCAGCGCGAAAACACGCTTGGCGCTGCCTTTCACGGCAGCCAATGCTCCGTAGGGAGAGACGACAGCCACCGAGGCGGCATATGCCAACCAGCCGGCGACAGCAACGAAGTCGGGTATCTGACCGGTTGCCAGCGGTCCAGCGACGGGCAGCACCCATAGCGCAACGGCTGTTCCTGCCGCCGTAATCCCCAGCACCATCAGCAAAGCACGGTCGGCTTGGGCCAGGAGTGCAACTACTCCGGAGGCCCTGGTTTTCGCATAGGCCGCGAAGAGGTAGGAAGAAATCCCGCCGACGAACAGCATGGCCGGGGCAGCGTATATGCGGGCAATCTCCAGTTGGCCCGTCGCGGCGACCGTCACCAGGATCATCACCGTCAACCGCATGGCCGTCATCAGGCCCGGACGAAGCATCTGCTGGGCCGCTCGCCACGTTCCGTACGCGGCTACGGCTTTCCAATCCGCCTCTTTAAGGCGTACCAGATAGCGGTCGGGCCCGGGGACGAGTAAGGCTCCGACGACTATGCCCGCTGACTGGCCGCAGGCAATTGCGCCCAGGTAGCCGGCCAGGGACGCGCCGCCGTCCACGTTCTGTTGCAGCCACACCATACTCAGTGCGGCCGACGTGGCCGCCAGATCCATTAGGACGATACGTCCGAAGCCCAAGTGTGCCATCAGCAGACGACGGATAACATCCTCGACAAGATAAGCAGCAATGGCCAGACCGAGCAGGAGCGCTTCAATTGCGGAAACAAAACCGATGGTGAGGCTGATCGTCGGCACGAGGGCTCCGCAGGCACAGCTCAAAGTCAGCAGCCACAGCTGCATGCCGGCCCGGAGTTTTCTGCCCGTGCGGTCCAGCACCGTGAGGGAGTCTCCGACGAAGCCGCTGGTCGTCGCGGCGCAGAGCACCAGCACCCCATAGAGCACGCCCAACTTGCCCAGCTCTTGGATCTCCAGCGTTCTGGCCGCGATGGCCATGATGAGGAAACTGCCAACGGCCTGGCTGGCCTGTGCGGCCAGCGCACCCACTGCGCCGGTCATGGAAACCGGGATCCGCCTCGGAATCACGACAGTTCACCCGTCATTGCCGCGGCGGTGGAACACGAGGCTGATGCAGCGATCAGAATCACGGCGGTCACTTCCTTAAATCCCTTCATCAGTACGCTCCCACAGGATTCAGCATGACCTTCAGCGTGCGCCACATGATGATCAGGTCCCCCGGGACCGACCAGTTCTCCACGTAGTAGAGGTCGAGCCGTACGCTCTCCTCCCAGTCCAGATCAGAGCGGCCGTTAATCTGCCACAGTCCGGTGCATCCGGGCTTGATAAAGAGCCGCCGATGGGTATGGGTTTCATACTTGCTGACTTCGTCGTGCAATGGTGGTCGCGGACCCACCAGGGACATATCTCCCCTCAAAACGTTGTAAAGCTGTGGCAATTCGTCCAGTGAGAATTTCCTGATCCAACGGCCAACCCTGGTAACCCTAGGGTCATCCCGAAGCTTAAAGAGGACTGAGTTGCCCTCGTTCAAATGCTTCAGCCGTGCCAACTCGTCTTCTGCGGTTACCACCATCGAGCGCAACTTGTACATCCGGAATGTTCGACCCCCTTTGCCCACGCGCTCCTGAACGAAGAATCCCGGGCCGCGGCTGTCCAACTTCACGGCAACGACCAGCATGGCTATCAACGGTGCAAGAATTATTAGGCCGACAAGGGAACCCAGCACGTCGAGACAGCGCTTAACAACGTGACGGCCTCCTGTGAATGAAGGAAGTTCAACGTGCATCAAAGGCAGGCCTTCAACGGGCCGCACACGGATGCGCGGACCCGCAACATTGGTTAGGGCGGAGGCGACCACCAATTCTGTGGAGGTCTTCTCCAGATCCCAGCTGAGCTGCTGGATGTACCCGTTTCCGCGGTGCAACTGTCCGGCCACTATGACTGCGTCCGCGCCGTTAACAGCAACGGCGTCTTGAATCGTATCCAGATTCCCCAGAACGGGAACCGCGGCCTTTCCGACCTGCAGCGCAGGGAATTTCAGCTTTCCTTCCAAAGCCACGCCCACGACGTCGTAGGCAGCACCCGACTTCCGCGCGATCTGGGCCACAACGTACCGTACATCGTGGCGATTGCCCACTACGATGACCCTGGATAAATAGTGGCCGAAACGGCTTTGGTAATTGAGCCATTTGCGCCAGGCCCATCGCCCCGCCAGCAGGAGGACGAGCCCCACAGGCCAGGTCAGAAAAAAGAATCCCCGCGGACCGGGCGAGTCCAGGAACACGTAACAGACAGCCACGAGTCCAAATGTCGCAGCGCTGGCGTCGATGACACGCTTGTACTCTCCTGCACCGACACCTATCAGTCTGGGATCCCTGGTACGCATCAAGCTGGTCATGCCGAACCAGACCACCGCGACGACCACCGCGACCGCTGCGTGGCTGAGAAGGACTTCTGTCGGTTGCTGCTGCGCGACCGGGACCAGCCAGACGGTCGAAGCCGCCACCGTCGCGGCGATCAGCAGACCGTCAGTGATCCGGAGCATCAGCTGGTAGCGGCGCCGCCACGAGACTCCGGACACTGCCGATGCCTTCTTCTGCGACTGTGGCACGCCTATGCGTAATCCGTATCCGCGAGTCAAGGTCATAGGACTATGCACGGCGATTCTCCTTCCGCATGAGCGTCGAGACCGTGACCCTGGTCGGCCTCCAAGTTAGGATGTGAAAGGAGCCGGCGGCTGGGGGTTGGGCTCCCGATTTAAGAGACCCATACGCCGCCGGCTCCGTATAGGGGGCCCTGGCACCGCACGGCTGCGTCTGTGCAGCAGGCAGGGCGATATGCGTGCTCCCGGCGTCGGCATTTGCCCACCGGCCGGCAGAACACGCGTTATTGCGGACGGGAGAGCGGCCGGGCCGCACGTCTCCCAGGAAAAGACCATTCATCATTTCGAGCCCCCCAACTCGTCCCCAGCCAAAACTCCTACAAACGCAGAACCCTTTGAGAAGTTCTCTGTGTGCTGAAGCCTACGGATCCCGTTACGGGCTCTCACGAGTACGGACCACTGGGTTTTTCAGAAGTCCTTCCGCCAACTTGCGGCGCCCGCTCAGTACCCGGGGACGGGTACTCGGAAGTACGTTTCACCGGCCGGCTGGGGGCTCGCAGCCGTGCCTCTGCGGTTTGAGCGCAAACGGAAGAGGGCAGATCGCTGAGCAGCACCTGGCGGCAGCGTTAGGACTTGCTGATCAGCTTTGGAAGTTCTTCCCGACGGCTGATTCCGAGCTTCGAAAACATGCGATAGAGATGGCCTTCCACCGTTCGTGTGGACACGGAGAGCTCGCTGGCGATTTCCCTGTTCGAAGCACCGCGTCGCACCAGTGCTGCGATGGCCGCCTCCCTGCGGGTCAGTTCCGGCAGCGCGCCTTCTGCCTTGGCCGGCACCGGCTTCGGGACTTCCGACAGCTGCTCTCTGGCGGCAATGATCTCACGGCGCAGCTTGGCGAGCCTCGCATCACGGGGCAGCTTTTGGGCACGTTCGAGGGCACTGTCCAAACAGGCCGCTGCCAGAAGGTTGAAGCCGGCGTCCTTGGCTTGGGCGGCAGCGGATGCCGCAGCTTCAAGATCTCCTTCGACAAGGGCCTTCGACACCCTGGCAAGAATCCGGCTGTCGGCCCCCTCATAGACAGGCGGAGTGTTCACAAGGCGGCGCAGTATGCCGGGAATTCCCAGATGCAGGCCCAGTTCCAGTGCGTGAACTTCGACGGCGACCATTCCGCTGGCTGCCGCCAGGTCTGCCAGTTCCACCAGTTCCGCGGTGTTTCCGTCCATGGCGGCCCGTGCAGCGACAACGTAGCAGCGGCCCAGCATCAAGGTATGGGCATGACCGGCGACACGGAGCCGTTCGAATTCAGCGCAGTAGAATTCTGCCTGTTCCCGCTCGCCGCAGGCCACAGCGGCGTATGCGCCCAACCCCAGAGCCAGCGGTAACTTCTGTTCCATGTCATGTTGGTGCAACGCTTCGATGCTCATGCTGATCTGCGGCAAAACTTGTTCAAAGCGGCCTTGGCGGCACATCACCGTTGCCTGGGCCAGACCCATTGTGCCGCCAAAGTAGTTCAACGCCCGTGGTTCCGTCACCGGGTATGAGGTGAGGACGTCCTCGAGCTGTCCCCACTTGCCGCCCAGGATCAGCAGTTCGAGGTGCCGGCGAGCTACCAGGCCAGCATGAACCGCCGTAGCAGGGCTGCCGCAACCCAGCATTTGCACGGCCTCGCTACTGGCTCGAATCCCTGCCTCGATTTTCCCCGAGAAACCCAAAGCCTCGCCCAGCAGGGCCAGCGCCAGCATTCTATGGACCGGTGCTATCTCATCGTTCTCGGGCACGGCAGTCAATTCGGCCAATGTATATGAGTAGAGGCCTTCGCAGTTGAAGGCGTAGCATTCCAGCAACTTCGTGCTTAGCCGAGCATCAGCCAACTGCTCGACGCTAGCGTCGCAGGACGGCTCCTCGGCGGTGCGTTCAATGACTGCTCGCAACTCGGAGACATATCTGGCTACGCCTGAGCCCGGCTTTCCGGCAGCAACGAGTAATTGTGCCGAAGTCCACGCCGCAGCTTCAGCCGCTTTCAGGCTCGTCGCAGCAGGTATGAGGCCGCTGAGGAGTTCCTCCGAAGCCTCGAGGTCATTTCGGAGCATCTTTGCGCGGGCAAGTTCAACTCTTGCCTCCACCATCAGCTCCGGATCCTTGATCATGGTGGCAGCCCGAATGGCAAAGACCGGATCGAACAGTTGGTTCGCCTCTGCTGCTGCGCGCAGCAGGCGGCTGCAGGATACGGGGCTGCCGCAGTCCAGCGCCCACTCAACCCGGCGTATTGTCCCCTCGGCGGGTTCATCCTCCGGCTTGAGAATCTGGGTCAATGCGTTCCGGAGGGCCATCCTGCGTCCAATTGGTATGGTTTCGCGGATGACTGCGCCGAGCAGCGGCTGCGTCAACCGCGTCGAGCCGGCCGGGCAGTCGTCATTAGTAATCAGTCCGTCATTTTCCAGCGCGTCCACGGCAGACGGACCGCCTAGGATCAGCAGAGCCGAAAGCGGCACCGGTTCACCCATGCCAACGGTTTCCAGCAGCATCCGCTCCGATACAGAACGGCTGGACAGCTGTGCCTGCACCAGATCACCAATCAAACGGCCGGGCTTGGGCGGTTCCCCCGAGAGCACCCAGAACCCCTTGCACTGCAGCAAGTGCCCAACGTCTCGGCTGCGGTCAATGGCCAGTTGCATGAGCATGGGATTGCCTCGAGTCGCGGCGAGGAAATAGCGACTCGCGGACGGCAGCAAATCGCCTCCCAGATGAAGGGCGCACAAATTGTGTGCCTCCGAAGCAGTCAACGGCGGAAGATCAACCCGACGGAGCAGTCCGTCTCTCATCAACGCGAGCAGGTCGTGCGGCAACCCTGAAATCGACCGCGTGAGCACCAGAAGCCGCACTTCTTTGGCTGCGGTCAACTGGGCAAGGATCAACGCGGAGCCGTCGTCGAGGTACTGCGCGTCATCGACCACCACCACCGGCCGGACCTCGGATTCTGCCTGCACAACCTTTAAAAACTCGCGGAAGCTGCGCAGGACCGCGAGGGCGGACAGGGTATCCCCAGAGGCCTCAAGGGATAAATGCGGTGCCATTGCACCAAACGGAAAAGCGGTAAGGACTGGCGATCCTAGAATCCAGAGGGACGATGTTCCATAAACTGGGCTCTTGAGGACCCGACGGACGAGCGCGGACTTCCCCATCCCGGCGTCGGCCACGATCACTGCGCCATCCACCACGTCTGAGCTTAGGCTCCCCGCGACAACCTTGCGGAGATCAGTACGGCCGACAAAAGAATCCTCCGCCCAGCCGGATCTCGTCATCTGGAGGACGCCTCGAGCACATCCGACAGCTCCGACCTGCCACTGACATGTAGCTTTGTGTAGATCTGGTATAGATGGCTCTCAATCGTGCGGACGGATACGACAAGTTCATCGGCGATCTGTCGGTTCGTCAGTCCGGCAACGGCGCGCAAGGCGATCTCCATTTCCTTAGCGGTGAGCGGGGTGTGGGAGGCTAGCGGCACGCCGACCGGTCCCAACAGCGCGCGATACTGCTGGGTGCGTGCCTTCGCCGCTGCGATCCTCGTCCCGTCGTTGGCAGCCTTGGCGAGCGAGAACGCAGCCAAGGCCGCCTCGAGGGCAAGAAGATCATGTCCAATCAGGTGGGCGTGCTCGGCGGCTATCAGGAGTTGTTCAGGATCTCCGCCGGCGAGCCCTTTGCCATAGTGCTCGCAGAGCCGGGCGAAAGCACCTTGGATCACAGAGGCCCTGGCGACTAGTTCTTCCGCGGCAGCGGAGTCCCCGAGGCGCACTGCACCGCTGATTGCAAACAGTTCAGCATTCAGCCCTCCTCGTGCACGGTGCTGGTCGGCCTGTTCGAGCAGCTTGGCCGCGGCCAATGCTTTGGATGAGAAGGAGGCAGACGCCATCGCCAGGAAGTAGTCCCTGTCGCACTCAAAAATCCAGGTAGCTCGGCTCTGGATGGTACGGCTTTCCTGAGCCTGCCGATAATACTGACGGCCCTCCTCCAAATCGCCGCACAAGCAACTAGCGTAGGCGGCCGCAGCCGAAGCGACTCCGAAGAGACCGTCTGGATCAAATTGCCGTAGTTGACTGATTTCTGGTCGGAGCTTCTTCAATCCCTGGTCCGCGCGGCCGCGATGGACGTCCATGATGCCTTCCGCAACGCCTGAAGCCGCACGTGGGATCCGCCTGTGAGCAGCCTCAAAAGCCTGATCGACGGCAGATACGGGGTCGCGGCGGTGCCACTCTCGGGCAATAAAGCGCACGAGGAACAGGTCCCGGGCGGCTGATTCCAACAGCCCGGCGGGCTGTCCCTCCCGCTGGAACCGCTCCAGCTGCGCCTGTGCGAGCTGCAACGCGTCGTCGTTTCTGCCGGCCGCTGCCATGGCCTCGGCAAGCAGGTAACCCGCACGAAGTGAATGGACCCCGCCGTTGTTCGGCAGTTCCTGCTGAACCTGCTTCAGTGCTGGAATGGCGGCCGCATGCCGGCCATCACGCGCTAATAATTCCGCAGCGGCCAGCTCGACCCGAAGGCGTAGCTCCCCGTTGACGGCGCCATCTTGGTCGTTTCTTATCCTGGCTCTGGCGGCAGCAATAGACCGGTGGGCCGTTTCTTGATCACCGCTGTCACCCGCTATTTCCGCCGCAACCAGATCCAGCTCCACATGTGAACTGAGGCCAAATTGCACCGTTTCCAACGACTCGAGCAACTCACGGGCGTGGCCGTGCTGGCCCAAGCCTGCCAGCGCGACCAGCTGCACCAAAACTACATCCGGATCCCCTCGTCGGTGCCCCAGCGAGCCTAGAATCCGTAGACAGGCCTTGAAACTCCCTAGCCGGTTCGCCAATCGGGCGCTCTCCAATGCAAGCCCCTCGTCCGCCTCCATCCGGCATCTCATCCGCCACAGGGTGTAAGCGAGACGGCCCCTTGGCGTCATGCCCGTCACGTCTATGACGCCCTCGAGGCGTTCAAGCAGCCTGCTAGCCCGCCCGAAGGGCACATTGTCCCGAATGACCTCGCCCAAGAATGGACTACCCATAATCAGAACCGGCCCGTCGGCCAGCCTGACCTCAACCAACCGATGGGACTCGAGCTGATCCACTTCGTCCCGTCCGGCCAGGCCGTTAGCCACCCACAACGGCAATTCCTCTGCCAGCGCGCACACGTCGAGCAGGTCCCGCTGTGCAGCTGTGAGATGTGCGAGACCGAGCTTAACGGCTTCGGCTATGCGCCCGCCATGTTCGATCAGTTCATCCCGGCAAACCCACACTCCATCGCGGCGCAACAGGTGGCCGGCATCGAGCTGCTCCACTGCCAGCGCTTGTAGGAGCCTTGGATTGCCATTTGAGGCTCTCCACAATTGCACGACTACAGTCTCGGATACAGGGCCGTTCAGGGCACCGGCGAGAACATCCCGGGATTCCTCCAGAGACATCCCTTCCAGATCAAGCCGTTCCAGGGCGCCGTCAGTCCACATGCGCATAAAGTCCGGAGCGCGGGTCAGATCACGGACGGCCACCACAGGAGTCACAATGTCCGCTGCGGCCAGCTGCGCGAGGGTCAGGGCGGAAAGGCTGTCCAGGGATTCCGCGTTGTCCACGAACATGATGACGGGCAGGCCCGCCGCCTCGGTCCGAATCGCGTCGGAGATGCCGCCGAGGATCCGCACCGGATGATCCAGCTCCACACGGAACCGGCTGAGGATAACGTTGAACGCCCCGTACGACGTCCCTTTGTGTGAAGCAGAACCGCGGAGATGTACGACATGCGACTGGCCACCAACACACCGCAGGACATGCTGAATCAGTGCGGTCTTGCCCACTCCGGCTTCACCGACTACAACGACGCCTCGGCGGTCAGGACCAGCCAGCAGCGAATTCATAGCCTTGATGTGTACTGCTCGGCCCAAAAACGGCCACGGCAAAACAAGCTGGGTCATTTCGGCCCCCCCAAGAACCGATAATGTCGGAACCGAACCCCCCAGTCCGGATCCAACATGTGTTAAAGACACAGCCGCAGGTCCCCCGCTTGATGAGCATCCTGCAGACTGATGCTTAGCGTACCTGCAAAACGCGATTCCCAACAGGGCGAAATTCTCAATCCGGCAGTCGTACATAGGCGACATGGAAATTGGTCCACAGCCACAGACTCTGCCCGCCATCCAACTCGCGGCGAAACCCCGACGGCTTGCACCCGATTGCCGTATCGCCCGGCTTCTCTTGGGGAAGCGGCCTTGCCTGTCGCGGGCATTGGAAGGGGCCGACGATGGGATGGGGGTGGCCCGGTCTCTTCAGGCCGCCCATCGTCGGCCCCGCTCAGGGAGCCGCAATGGCTGAAACGATTTTATCCACGTGCAATGCGGTGTGCCAATTGACGGTTTTGTGACGCTTGCCAGGGCGTGCAGCACCCTGGTTATCCAGCAAGGACCGACGGGGCCTGGGGGGAAGGTTCCGCCTGCGCGGTTCCTCTGGCATTAGCCAACCCCGCCGGTCCGCTGGAGGCGCCTGGATCCTTGGGCTCCAGGCGCACGGTATTGCGACACCGCCTTGAGGGCGCCAGCAACACTTTCTCAGCGTAAACAGGCACGGGCGGCCTGACACGAGTAGTCACCACTCGTTCTTGGGCCGAGGATGCGGTGCCCGTGACCCGCGGCTACCCGGGGTTCCGCGCCCGGGCGTGCTGTCCTCCGCCGTCGGACCATGGGGTGGGAGACCCGGTCTCCTGCCGCTCACCCCTGCTTGGCATTGGCGTGGTACTTCTGCTGCGCGGCCAGGAGCCCGTCGGCCAGGAGCAGTTCGACGGCGTCTGCTGCATCGTCCAGAAGGAAGGGCAGGTCTTTCTTTTCCGCCGTTGAAAAATCGCGCAGCACGTAGTCCGCCGTATCCATCCGCCCGGGCGGGCGGCCAACGCCTATGCGGACCCTGTAGTACTCCTTGGTCGCCAGCGCCTTGGACATGTCGCGGAGGCCGTTGTGCCCGCCTTCTCCCCCGCCGATCTTGAGTTTGATCGTGTTGAAGGGAATGTCGATCTCGTCGTGCAAGGCGACCACGTGGTCCGGTTCGATTGAAAAGAACCTGCACAGCGCCGCCGTCGGCCCTCCTGACAGATTCATGAACGTCAGTGGCTTGGCGAGCACGACCCTGGGCCCGCCGATTCCCAGACGCCCTTCCAAGACCTGGGCGTGCGCCTTGTGCGACTTGAACGAACCGCCGACCCGGCCGGCCAGCTCGTCGAGGGCCATCTGGCCGACGTTGTGTCGATTGCCGCTGTAGCCGGGGCCTGGGTTGCCCAAGCCGATTATCAGCCAGGTGTCGCTGCTCACGTGGACGGGTGCTCCTCGGACGGTAGATGCAAAGGATTCAAGATCATCCTAGGGATAGACCAAAACCCCCGGCGAATGCTCAAAAGCAGTCGCCGGGGGCTTTGGAGGCAGCGTTGTTACTCGGCCGGGGTTTCGGCTGCCGGCTCAGCGGCTTCGCCCTCTTCCTCGGCTTCAGGCTCGGCCACGGTCGGAGCGGAGACCGCGGCGATCACGGTGTCCTCGGGGATCAGCAGGCTGACGCCGGCAGGCAACTGGATGTCGGTGGCGTGGACGTGCTCGCCAATCGCACGGCCCTCAACGTTGATGGTCAGCGCCTCCGGCAGAGCGGTCGCATCCGCTTCGACCAGAACGGTGAACTCTTCCAGATCCAAGACAGCACCGGGTGCGACTTCGCCCTCAACATGGATGTTGACGTCGACGTGGACCTTCTCGCCCTTGCGGACGGTGAGCAGGTCGACGTGCTCAATGATCTGGGCGATCGGATCGCGCTGGATGTCCTTGGCCAGGGCCAGGTGCTCGCTCCCGTCAACGTCCAGGGTCAGCAGCGCGTTGGAGGTACGCAGCGCCAGCGTGGTGGCCTTCTGCGGGAGCAGCACGTGCAGCGGCTCTGCCCCATGGCCGTAAATGACGGCGGGGATCTGGGCGTTGCGGCGGGCGCGGCGGGCCGCGCCCTTGCCGAATTCGCTGCGGACTTCAGCTGCAAGCTTCTGCTCGGACATGATGTTCTCCTTATGCTGGGTGGTTTTGAGGCGGGTGCCTAGAGACCGACCTACCGCACCGATACCAGCGCAGAGAAACGAAGCTGCTAGCCACCGTCGATAACGGAGGGCCGATGTTGGCTCTCCCTCGCCTAGGCAATGCATGAAGTTTATCAGGGTCGGGCCGCAGGCCCGAATCATGCACCGGGATGATCTCGTGCTTGGACTGCCCTGCGCGGGCCAGTTGATCAGAGTCCGGAAATGGGCCACGTCCCCCACGGGTGGCAGCCGTGCTCTGAGCCTGTCAATACATTAGCCGCCGCTTACTCGAGGGCGCTGCTGTCTTCGGCCAGGCTGGTGGCGGCATGGGTGATCGCGTCGGTCATGATGGTGAGAGCCTCCAGATCGACGTTGTTAATGTCATCGCCTGACTTGTGGTAGTTCGGGTCGCGTGGCTGCCCTGGAGCGCCACCGAAAAGGATGCTCTCCCGGGCCGTTTTCCTCTCGTTGCTGCCGGTGAACAGGCCGCCCACTGCAACATCTTCCTCAACGAACGCGACTTGATCGGAATAGAAGTCCCAGTCCGTAGACACCCAGGGCTGGGCCCGGGAGTCGAAGTAGTCGGTGAAGAAGTTCATGATCTCCAGCGAACCGTCCGGCACGTCCCGCAGGGAGTCGTTATCGGTTTTACGTGGGTCGTAGACCGCGATGACATAGTTGGGTGAGGCGACCATGTCGACGTTGAGATAGGCGGCGATGTGGTCGAGTTCGCCGCTGTCGTCCTCTGCCAAGTCCTCGACATAGTGCTGGGAACCGAACGCCTCCGGAAACTCTTCCGCTCCCCACCACGCGAAGCGCACTTTGTTGCTGGGTTCATTCCGTTGGCTGAGTTCTTGCGCGGCCTCCAGCAGAGCCGCCGCGCCGGAAGCGTTGTCATTGATCGCAGGACTGTTCCGCACTCCGTCGAGGTGTGCGCCAAGCATGATCACGTTCTCGTCGCTGCCGCCAGCGGTCTCGGCAAGGATGTTGAAGGACTCATGGTTCTCGCCACGACTTTCGAAAGTGAAGTACTGGCGCCAGCTTTGATAACCGGCATCCTCGAGTTGCCGTTCTACGTACTGAGCCGCGGCCTCATATCCGGAGGTGCCGGTAGCTCGGTCACCGTGCTCGTCGGCAATTGCTTGAAACTCTTCCAGATGCTCGTACGCTGTTACAGCCCGCGCCTGCGGCCCGGAATTGTCCGTCCGCACCATGGCCAAGACAAGCGCCACCAGGAGAACAACCAGCCCGAGCGCCGCGATGACGACAATTGGCCTCCGAGGCCGGCTTCGGGGCCAGTGCCATTTCATGTCACCCTCATGTGTGCAACATCACGACAGCATTCTAGCGTCCGGGGCTGTCGGTCAGCGAATGTCCGATGGCAGGCATGCAGGGTGTTCCGCTGGTCCCTAATCAACGGGGAAACGTTCCGGATGCCGCGCTGGAGCCGGATGATCCGTCGTCCACGATCTCTCGAAAGTTTTTGGCAGCCGCAGCGACCGGTCTCTCCAAGGGGCCTTGTCCGAGCCACCGGCTCCAGACCACGCCGAACGCCACGGCAACCGACAGATGCACGAGGAACCACAGGAATGGTGCGTCGTAGTGCACCTCAGGGCTGAGCGCGAGCAGGTGGGCGGAGTAGAGCGTCAGGGTCATCGTGCCCATCGCGGCAAGGGGTGTCAGCAAGCGTTCGACCGCCCGCTCGGCCAGGAGGAACAGACCGGTCGCCAACAGACCGAGCCCCAGGCTGCTGGCGATCGCCAACGGCATGTTGGAGTGCGGAGTCGCGATGGCGAGCCACCAAGCGGAGGTGTCCGGGATGATCCCCGGCCCAAAGACGAGACCATAGTCCAGCTCTTCACCCGTCATCTCGCTGGTGGCCAGCAGCCGCTCGAAGCCTCCCATGCCGTACAGCAGGATGGCTGAGACCGCGTTGGAAAAGATCGCCAGGCCTGCACCGATACCGGCGATATAGCCTTGCACCTTGGGCTTTCGCAGGTCCAGTCGTCCGATCCCCAGGCCGGTCAGGATGTAGCACATGTACGGCAGCGCCGGATATGAGCCGGTCAGCAGTAGATCCGAGGTCACGCCGGCCGGTTCGAAGAAGAAATGCCCCACGGTGGGGTTGAACGTCGACGATGTTGGGAGCATTGGATCCAGCTTCTGCAGCAGGATCGGCGAGACAATGCCGAAGACGGCTGCACTGATGAACAATGTTCTGGGCCGCAGATGGAGAAAAGGAATGGCGAGCAGGAAGAACACCGAATAGTAGATCAAGATGCCGTAGGCAGGAGGGTCCTCCTGCTGCAAGAAGGGTGCGATCACCAGCGCTATGACTCCGATCAGGACGGCCCGCACGGCCAGTCCCAGACGGTCCCCCGCCATCTTCCGCCCCGTGTGCGGTCTGTACCCGCCGGAGGACAGGGCCAGGCCCACTCCGGCCAGGAGGGCGAACAGCGCAGCGGAGTCGCCGGCGAACAGGATCCACGCCAAGGTCGGCTCGCCGGTGTCCTCGTTCGCGTCCGGCAAGATGTGAATGGCGATCATCCCGATGAGGGCCAGGCCGCGGGCCGCATCAATGCCGATCAGCCGCCGCCGGTTCTGCATCGACTTAGCGTCTGCAGGACCGACGTCGCGTCCCTGCCTGTCCTGCATGGGGCTCATCTACGTCCTTCTTTGTCGGTTTTAGACGATCTCCCGTGCAGGGTTGCCGCCGTACCGCGCGCCTTCCGGCACTTGGCTACCCTTCATCAGGAAGGAGTCGGCCTCCAGCACCGAACCGTCGCCCATGGCGACGTCGTAGAGCACGTAGGCGCCGACGCCCAAGGTGACCCCCCGGCCGATGGTGATGGCGTCGAGCTTGAAGACGCCGTCCTCCATTGAGTGGCACTGGACGACGCTGGCGAGGTTGAGGGTCGTGTCGTCACCGATGGCCACCAACGTCTTCTCCGGGATGACGCAGCCGTCGTCAAAGACCCGCTTTCCCATCCGCACGCCATGCAGGCGCCAGAACAGGGGCTTGAACGGGGTGCCGTCGAAGAAATACAGCGGATACGAGATGAACTTCCAAAACCGTTCGTGCCGCCAGAATTTCACGTCATAGATGGAGCAAACGGTCGGGACCATCGCTTTAAATCCCTGGGCGGCACGCTCGAGCACGATGAAGAAGGCGATCATGAAGGCGCCGAAGCTGACCGTGCCCACATAGAGCCCGGGGCCCGGTACACCGGGGAACAGGATGATGGCGAGTGAGAACGCCAGCATGCCGGCGAGGACGAGAACCCACCGGCTGGCCAGATACAGTCCAATCGACAGCGCATTGTGCCGGTTCTTGGCCCGTATCCCGCGGACGATTTCCTCCCGGCGGTTTACCTTGAGGAACGCTGTGTCCCGATCGACCGACCGGGGAATCTCGAATGCCGGTGAACCGAGCAAGCCTACGTTTTGCCGGACCTCGCCATCGATGGGAACCATGACTTTGCTGCCGAAAAGAACGTTGTCGCCGGCACGAGCGCCGGCGGGATACGGGATGTCGTTGCCGAAGAAGTTCTTCGCACCGATCTTTACCTCGGAAACGCGGAAGGACGTACTTGAGTAGTTGGCGTTGCTGATCGACACCCCGTCGGAGATCATGGTTCCGGATCCTACGGTGGTCAGGTAAGGGTTGTCGTGGTCGAGTTCCGTCCCGAAGTTCGATCCTGTCTGCTCCAGGTTGGGCTGCTTGTAGCCAAGCAAACGGAGGTAGTGCACAGCCAGGGAGCTGTCCCCGCTGATATGCATGAACTGGAAGACGTTGGTCATCCGGAAGATCAGTCGGTGGGCCGCATAGCGCAAACCATACAGTGGATAGGCCTGCCCGGGTTTGATCAAGAGGTTGAGCAGCCGAGGAACCGTCAGCATTGCGGTCAGACCGACGAACATGCCACCGAACAGCAAGACGAAAGAAGCGGATACCAGGTCCAAGTAGAACCCAGGGTTCGCATGGTCCACATGGCCGGTTTCCACGTAGGCCGGCAGGAGCAGCGCGATGGCCAGCAGAAGCAGCGGGCCGAGCAGGACCGTGTTGTTGATCAGGACGAACGCGCTGTAGGTGAGCCGTCGCCACCGGCTGCTCCGCACCGGCTCAACCAACCGGTAGTTCACGTCCGTTGGTACCGCAGGGGATCCGTGCCAGCTTTCGCCGGCGGGTACGGACTGCAGTCGCTGCAGCGACGACGAGTGGCCGAGTTGCGCTCCGTCACCCATCGTAGAGCCGATGTCCAGCACGCACCTCTCGCTGATCAAGACGTCCTGGCCAAGCGTGACCCGGCCGGTCTGGATCCACCCGTTATGGGCCCGGTAACCCAGGTAGAACGTATCCCTATTGATCACCGTCCCGCTGCCGATCGTCAAGAGGTCGGTGCACACCGGAGTAATGGGGGTGAGGATGGTGACGTTGGCGCCGATCTTGGCCCCCAGCAACCGCAGATAGAACGGAAGGATTGGAGTGCCCACGAAGTAGGCCAGCGGGTTGAGTCTAACCAGCACACGGACAAACCAGAACCTGACGTATGCCAGGGACCAGATGCGAATGTTCTGCTCTTTCCACCGTCCGAGGATCAGCCATTTGAGCAGGATCGGCACGATGCTGAGAGCCAGAAAGAAGCTGACCCCGACGACGATCGAACGTCCCCAGATCTCCAGGACGTCGGCCCCTGCAATGACCCAGGTATAGCCGGCCACGATCGCCGTGATGAAGGCGTAGGAGTAGCCGATGGAGAGCGCTGCTTGCAGGACACCGCACAGCACCATGTCGAAAGTGGAAATCCGCCCTCGTTTTGGCCGGGCGGGCGCTTCCTGTTCCGCCCAGACTTCGGCGGCGGTCGGAGCAGTGATCGCCGCAGCGAGCGCTCGGATCGTCGGATGCTCGTAAATGACCTGCAGACCGACCGGCGGCAGGTCGGTGTGTGTGCGCAGCGCAGCGGAGAAGCGCGCAACCAGCAGTGAGTTGGCCCCGAGGTTGTCGAACATGTGAGCCTCGACGGAGACGCGTCCCAATCCCAGCACGTCAGCGAGCTGCTCCGCCAGAGCCGCCTCGGCGTCCGACGCCGGCTCGCAGTACTCGGCGTCGACCGAAGCGCCCACCCGGTTGCTGGGCGTCGGCAGGTTCTTCCGGTCGGCCTTGTCGCTGGGCAGCATCGGCATGGTCTCCAGCTGCTCGTAGAAGGCCGGGACCATGTAGCTCGGCAGTCGGTCGCGGAGCTCCTCCCTGATCATCTCGGGCGCGAGATCGGAGACACCTTTGCGCAACGTATAGAACGCGGCGAGCTCGGTCATCCCCGGTGCTGAATCATGCGTCTCGACCACTGCCTGAGCAATCCCGGGGACTTGCAGGAGCACCGATTCGATCTCGGACAGCTCGATCCGGTATCCCCGGATCTTGACCTGGGTGTCGATCCGGCCGTGGTACTCGATCAACCCGTCGTCGGTGATGCGGCCAAGATCGCCGCTGCGATAGATTCGTCCGGAGGGATTGTTCGGAATGCCCATGAAGTCGGGGATGAAGACTGAATCTGTCTTCTCGGGATGGTTCACGTAACCGACCGCTAGCCCGATCCCGGCGATGCCGATCTCACCCATTTCGCCCCGTGGCAGTGCCCGTGGCTCCTCTGGATCCAGGATCATGATCGTGTAGGTCGGCAGTGGCTGGCCGAGGGTGATCGGCTTGTCGGGGTGCATAATGTCCCACGTGGCGGTCACGGTCGCTTCGGTAGGCCCGTAGACATTGAGGAACCTCCGGCCCGGCCGGTGCCAGCGCTCGGCCAGGTCGCGCGGGCAGGCCTCACCGGAGACCAGCAGAAAACGCAGGCCAGGGAGCTCATGCTCCAGTGTGGCCAGCAGGGTGGGTACACAACACATCGCGGTAACACGGTTGTCGATGACGAACCGTTCCAAGTCTGCCCCGAGCAGGCTCTTCGAACTCGGCTTGGGCACCAGAGTCGCACCGACCATCCACGGCACCCACATCTCCTCGACGGAGAAGTCGAAGGCGATTGTCAGCCCCTGATAGACGCGGTCGTCGCTCTGATATCCGTAGACCTCGGCAGCGACCCGGACGAAGTTGCAGATGCTGGTGTGTTCGATGGCCACCCCCTTGGGACGGCCGGTGGACCCGGAGGTATAGATGATGTAGGCCAAGTTCTCGACTGGGTCAGGCTTCTCGCTGTCGGTGAGCCGGGAGCCGGGCAGACCCGCAATGTCCGCGGCGAACGCGTCCAAAGTCAGGGCGCGGGCGCAGCCTTCCGGCAACAGGCTGGCCAGGTGGCTCAAGGTCAGCACGCAGCTGGCCCCGGAGTCCTCCATGATGTAGCCCATCCGGTCCGGCGGGAATCCGGCGTCCAACGGCACATACGCCGCCTGGATCTTAAGCACCGCCAGCATCGAGACGTAGGACCACAGCGCATCGTCGAAGAGCAGCGCAATACGGTCGCCGGCCCGTGCTCCGTCGGCGAGAAGGTGCCGGGCCAGCTGATTGGCCCGCGCGTCAAGCTGATCGTAGGTCAACGTCGAGTCCCCGGAGTCGACAGCCAACTGGCTTGCTCGGCCTTCGCGGCGCAGCGAGTCGCATCGGCTCTCGAAGAGCGCTTCCAGACGCTCACCCGGCGACCACCGCACACTCTGGCGGTGCGGGGACTGCAACAGCAACGGGTCCAAAATATCTGCCGTCGCCTCATGAACCGCGTCAGCCGCGGGTACCGAATCGTTTGAGCGCACCTCGTACGGCGCCGCGCCGTGCGCCGTCTCGCTCAGTTCGAGTCCCCGTCCGGCAGGTTCGGCATGCCCGTCGGCCCGGCCGGTAAATACGAGGCCTTCAGAATCGGCGCGGACGAGGTCTCCGGTGCGGTAAGCCCGAGGCCAGCCCAGGGTGTCCACGGGAGCATATTTCTCGGCATCTTCGCCGGGATCGAGGCACCGGCCCAAGCCGACCCCGCCGATGACCAGTTCTCCTTCTTCGCCCCATGCGACAGGCGTGTCGTCCTTGTCCACCACGGCCAGTTGCCAGCCGGGCAACGGGCGTTCGATGCGTACAGGAGTCGACCCGTCGGCCTGGGCGCAGGCGACGACGGTGGTTCCGGTGGGCCCGTAGGTGTTCCAGACTTCCCTGCCGGGGGCGGCCAGTCGTGCCGCAAGATCCGCGGGGCACGCCTCGCGGCCAAAGATCAGCAACCGAACGTTTTGCAGCGTTTCCGCCTGCCAAAGTGCAGCCAGGGCCGGCACCGTGGGGACCACGGTGATACCCCGTGCCGCCATCCACGGAACCAGCTCCTCGCCGGAGCGGATCACATCGCGTGGGGCCGGCACCAGGCAGGCGCCGTTTCGCCAGGCCAGCCACATCTCTTCGCAAGTGTCGGCATTGAGGGGAAGACCGGCCAGCACACGGTCGCCGGGCCCGAGCGGCTCCTCGGTGCAGAAGACGGACGCTTCAGCGTCCACAAAGGCGGCCACCGACCGGTGGGAAAAAGCAATCCCCTGGGGCTTGCCAGTCGAGCCGGAAGTGAAGATGATCCACGCATCGTCGTCGGCGGTGGGCGGGCGGGCTTCCCCATGGGAGGGCGCTTCGATCACGGGACGGACCCGCAGCCCGGATTCGACTACCGCACATACTTCTGCCTCTTCCCAGACCATCGTGGCCCGGTCCCCTAGCTCGTCAGGATCGACAGGGACGTATGCCGCGCCGCGGACGAGCACGGCCAGCACGGCGATATAGAGGTCGATCGTATCTGGGGCCATCAGGATGCCGACCCGGTCTCCGGCACCGATCCCGCGTTCGCGCAGGTTCAGGGCCAGGGACTCGATCCGCCCCAGCAACGCCAGGTAACTCAACGAGGTGGTGCCGTCATCCAGCGCTACCGCGTCCGGGTACTCGTCCACGGTGCGAAAAAGGATGTCCAACAAAGTGCGAGGGATTGGCGCAGGGCCCCCCGAGGACACTGCGGTCGAGGGAGCAACCGTGCTGCCGGCCCGTCCGTTGACTCCTGCCGGGGCCTGGTCGGTTCGGGCGGCCTGCGTGGCGAATGTTTCCGGAGCCGTCTCGTGGGCACCGGCCCGCCGCTTCCGCACCGGCAACTGTCCGACGACCATGGTGGTGTCCTCTGATCCAGAGTATGAGTTCTCGGCTGGAGCCATTGGTACCTCCCGTATCGGCGGTGCTTTTTGGGTAGATGGGGTTGCTGCGGTTAGTCCCTGCTCAGGTGGCGCAGAAAGCCCATGTCCTGTGCCGGGTCCTTGTGCCGGCCCGGCAGGGTGTCTGCGCCTGCGCCTTCCCTTTCAGCCCGACGTCAGAGAGAAGATCCTGGCCGTGTAGAGGCGACAGCCTGAACGACGAACGGAGGAAGTGTGTCTTGCGTACGGTCCCCCACGGCTTCCTTGTCCAACGGCGCGGCGTCTTTTTCCAAAGGCGTCAGGCCAAAGGCGATCTGGAGCGCGCGGACAGCATCGGCAAGCTCATCGGTGCGTGCCACAGCAGCGATGCACAGCTCCGAAATTGAGATCATTTCCGGACTGATTCCGACGTCCGAGAGCGCTTTGAAGAAAGTGCTCAAGGTAGCGGGCGAAGAGCGCATCCCGAGTCCAGTGAGCAAGACCTTGCCCACTTCGTCATTGTGATAGATCGCTTCAAAACCGATGCAGCTCTGGGCTGCGTCCAAGACCGAAATGGCTGCCGGCGCCTCCGCGGATGGAAGGGTGAAGGTGATATCGGCGATTTCGGCGCCCGCATCCCGCGGATTTTGGGCGATCATCTCGATGTGCAGCCCCGATGCGGCGAGTTCCTGAAGGAGCCGCGCTGCGGTCCTCGAGCAGGTTGGGATGCCAGCGACGGTGACTTGTGCTGCAGAGTTGACGCTTGCCACGCCCGAAACCAGAGTCTGTTCGCCTGCGTGCGCATTCGAATGGGGCTGGTCGAGACTGGGCAGAATCATGGTGCCCCGCTTTTGCACGAACGAGGACCGGACATGAATGGGGACACCGAAACGACGAGCGTATTCAATGCATCGGAGGTGGAGAACCTTTGCTCCCGCGGCCGCGAACTCAAGCATTTCCTCGCTGGCGAGCACGTCAATCTTGCGGGCATTGGGTACTATCCGCGGATCCGCCGTATGGATACCGTCCACATCCGTATAGATCTCACAGACGCTTGCACCCAGTGCTGCGGCGAGCGCGACGGCGGTCAGGTCCGAACCTCCCCTTCCCAGAGTGGTGACCGTTTTCCCTTTGCGACTTTTACCCTGGAACCCTGCCACGACGGCGATCTGACCGTTCTTCAGACAGGTGCGGATTCTGCGCGGATCGACATCGATAATGCGCGCTTTGCCATGGCAGTCGTCGGTGATGAGGCCCGCCTCGCTGCCGGTGAATGTCCGAACATCGGCCCCCATATCGGCCAACGCGATCGCCAGCAAGGCCGCCGAAACGAGTTCGCCGGTCGTCAACAGGGTGTCGAGTTCGCGGGCAGGTGGATGCGGCGAGACACTGGCCGCGAGATCCAACAACTCGTCGGTGGTGTCGCCCATGGCGGAAACCACCGCTACTACTTGATATCCAGAGGCCTGTGTCTCAGCCACCCGCTGAGCAGCGCGTCGAATGCCTGCGGCATTCGCCACCGACGAGCCACCGTACTTCTGCACTATGACGTTCGTCGATCGTCCCGCCGTGCCCATCGTTACCGGCAGTCCGCCCGGCAGCGCCCCGCCGCTCGTCGAGGCGCTGCGCGGGAGGGCGAATGAGTCCTTCGCCATCCGGACAGCAGCCCCATCCATGCGCTTGAAGTTTTTCACCCTGGTCCCCCGATCTTCGTGGACTGCGCTGCACCTCGGTGCGGTGCCCTGCCCGCCACAACTCCGGCCTGCCCTGCGGCGCGCGGCCGGAGCGCTTTCCACCTATCTGCCAATGTGCTCGGCCGGCTCACTGACTGCCTGCTGCAGAACGGAAGTGGATGCTCGTGCCCCCGGAACTTCCCCGCCGCGGTTGCTTGATACTTCGTCGCGCCGCTCACCGGTAACCGACCGGACCGCCTCTGCAAGAAGGTCAAGCCCGCGGGTCATGTTTTCCGCGCTGATGGTCAGCGCCGGCATGGTTTTGACCACTTCTCCCTCCGGACCGGAGGTTTCTACGAGCAAGCCTCGGGCGAAGGATTCGGCGGCAACCTTTCGTGCCATTGTCCGGTCCGGAAGATACAGGCCGGCCAAGAGCCCGCGGCCGCGGACACGGGCGCCTTCGATTCCGGCCGCCATCGTTGCAAGAGCTGCGTGCAACTGTGCGGCCCGAGCAGCGATGTCTTGTTCGAATCCGCGGCCGTTCCAGAAGTGCTCCAGCGCAGCGGTCCCGGTGACGAAGGCCGGGTTATGGCCGCGGAAGGTGCCGTTGTGCTCGCCAGGCTTCCAGATGTCTAGTTCGGGCTTTGACAGCATGAGGGCAAGCGGCAGTCCGAAGCCGGACAGCGATTTGGACAGGCAGACAATGTCGGGGCGGATGCCTGCTTCCTCAAAACTGAAGAACGTGCCGGTGCGCCCGCACCCGGCCTGAACATCGTCAACAATAAGAAGCACACCGTGCTGGTGGCAGAGATCGGCGAGCCGCCGCAACCACCTTCCACCGGCAGCTCTCAGCCCTCCCTCGCCCTGGACAGTCTCCACGATGACTGCGGCGGGTTTATCCATTCCGGACCCGCTGTCCTCCAACGCATGCTGCAGCCACAGAAAATCTTCCGTCGGCTGGTCAAAATAACCATCGTAAGGAATGCTGGAGGCGTTATTGAGCGGAACTCCTGCGCCTTGGCGCTTCATAGAATTGCCCGTCACCGCCAGGGCGCCGAGCGTCATCCCGTGAAATGCATTGGTGAAGCTCAGCACCTGGTGCCGGCCAGTAACCTTGCGCGACAGCTTTAGCGCCGCTTCGACGGTGTTCGTTCCGGTGGGGCCCGTGAACATGACCTTGTAGTCCAGCCCGCGCGGCGCCAGGATAAGTTCCAGGAACGTCTCTAAGAATCGCCGCTTTGCCGTCGTCTTCATATCTAGTGAATGAACGATCGAGCCGGAGCGCAAATACGCAATCAGCGGCTCCAGCAGAAGCGGATTATTGTGCCCGTAATTAAGTGCGCCTGCGCCGGAAAAGAAGTCCAGATATTCCCTGCCGTCCTCGCTATACAACTTGTCCCCGGCGGCGTAGTCGAAAACGGTATCCCACGTCCGGCAGTAACTGCGGACCTCCGACTCCAGGGATGCAAAAATGTCCATCATTTGTCTGCCTTAGCTGTCGCGGACTGCCCCCGGGGTATCTCCTCGGAGCGAGGGGAGCATGGGACTGCCGGGTGACCGGCCCGGACGACGCCGGGGTCCCCTCCTGCTGCCTCGGACGGTGCGGGGCCGTCGTATGAGTGTCCATGCGGGTGGCGGACCCTCGAGACCTTGACGAATTCTTCGATCATGACCATTCCCCAATGCGTTTAACCGGGTCCCCAATCCGTTCCACCAGACGGATTCTGCGCTCGACCAGCGTGCGCTGCGCTACTGCCGTGACACTGTGAAGCGCGTTGCTGCCCGTGGCTCAGGTGAGGCCCGTATCCCCAATGCGGTGCCGGGATGGATGCACAGCCCGCCGACGCATGTCTGCGAACTGTCCCGAAACCGATGTCGTCGAAAGCCCATGCCCCCTTGTGTTTTCCGGTGCTTTCGACACTTTCAGCCTAGGAAGCGGCTACCTTGTATGCCCCAGTAGCCGACACTCGACTTGGACCGCCAAATCGGCTGATTCCCGCCCGGCCGGCCCGACTGCCTACGTACTGCTTGCCAAGCGGTACTTGGATCCGCGCGTTCAGATACTTACTGATGGCCTCACTGATCCAGTGCTTCGGCATACTGAATCAGCTGTTTGCGGTTCTCAACCCCGAGTTTTAGATATATCCGGTAAAGGTGTCCCTCGGCCGTCCGGGGAGAGAGCGTCAAGGACTCCGCGATCTGCTTGTTGGTGGCACCCTGACGCACCAGGAAGACAATTTGTTGCTCCCGCGCGGTCAAGGCCGGTCCACCCCCACGGGCACGCTCGATCGCAGGAGTCGCAACACCCTCGAGTTGACGCAGCGCCACCCGCAATTGGTGCAGTGCACCGTTGTGCTGGCGCTGAAGCCCCTGCCGCTCGTAGATGCCCGATGCCCATGCCAGTGCCGTGGCCGCGAGTAGGTCTTTGCCTGCCCGCGTCGCCATCTCGGCTGCTGCCATCAGGTCCCCCGGATCCGATGACGCCCGGCCGGACGCGACAGCCGCCAAAGCCTGGGTTTCGGGTCCATCCAACGGGGCGCAGAGTTCCGCGAGACGGTCCGCCCCGGCACCGTCCCCGAGCAGCAACTGCTGCTCCAGGATCTCTTTCTCCGCGCTGACCCATCCTGCGGCCCTGGCTGTCCCCGCGCGGGCCTCAAGTTCTGCCTGCAGAAGGACCGGAATCGGACGTGGCTTCCCCGGCGGACCCTCGCGGCACGTTGCAGCAACCGCAGCGAAAGCAGAGGCTACAAGCAGGCGCGGGCGCCTCCCGGTGACCGCTTCGTCCTGCAAGCCCGTGCGGAAGTCTGTGGCTTGCTCGCCGTTGCACAACATCGCCGCAGCAGCTGCCGCAGCTCCGACCGCGGACGGAAGCAGCATCCCTTGATCCTCATGCCGCAGCGGCCCCAAACCCTCCGCCAACGCATGGACCGCAGTCTTCATTCGGCCCCGTCGAAAGAGAAGCAGTCCTCGTAGAGCGGGTTCGGTACCTGAAAACCAACGGTGCCGGCACGGAGCGCTCCTGCCGTAATCATCCAGGGCGCGTTCGGCTTCCTGGTAGCGGCCGGAGATCAACAAGGACTCCACATGGCGGGAGAAGACGAAAGGATAGAGGGCCCGCAGCGAGGGAGTCGCTTGGACCAACTGTAGGGCCTCTGTCCCGGCTTCCGCCGCTTGCCGGAAGTGGCCGGTTTCCGCGAAGCACAGCGCCTTGACGGTACCGGTAAGCAGCCGGGCAACAGCATCCTCAGCTCCACCGGCAGGGGCCGCCAGCTGATCAAGGGCTGCTCCGAAGTCTCCTTCCAACGTGTGGGCATAAGCCCTCAGCAACCAAGCGCCGGTTGCTGCATCCAGGCAAGCTGCCGTGGCGACCGGGGCGTCGCCCGGGGCCGTCGGGGGTTGCGCTCCCGCTGCTTCCATCCAACCGGCCGAGATCCTTTCCAGCTGAACCCGGTAGTCGGCTTCCGGCTCAACCAGGGACGCCCGGAGGAGCGCGGCGGCCGCGATAGTTCGATGGTCCGCGGTGTCCTTGACCAGGTCCAATGCCGTTTTGGCATCCGTACTGTCGCCCAGCCCCCAATGGGCGCGCGCCAGTTCCACATGGGCCGCGGCAGAGTGGCCGGTTGTGGCCGCGGCATCGGCAAGCCGCAAGGCCAGCGGATGGTCACACTCGTCATTGGCATGTCGTGCGGCGCGCAACGATTCTTCAGGTGATGGCGGCCGGCCGGCGTCGATCTGCCAGCGCGCCAGCTCCACACTGGTTCTTTCCGGCGATGGTTCCAGACGGTTCAAGACGTCCAGGAACTGGTCCAGCAGTTCCGCGCTGCGTCCTGCGGGAACCATGGACCGGATAACATCGGCGTACGCCGGGAACCGGAGCCGCACGGTAAGGTCCCCGGTATGCATGTCGGCCAACAGCCCCACCTCCTCCAACGATCGGACCACCGCGCTGTCGAAGAGGGAACCGGCCGCTGCCGCCGGCACCGGGCCAGCCAGTGCGGCGATGTCCAATACACGCCGCTGTGATGCATCCAGCCCATTGACGAGTCCCTTGAACAGATCAGTGGTGACTGGATCGAGTCCAGTGGGTTCCCGGATCATCCGCCACAATCCGTGGTGCTGCACCACAGCGCCTGTTGCAGCAGCGTGTGCGGCCAGCGCCTTTAGCAGGTGCGGATTTCCCACGGACTTGTGCTGCAGCAACTGCACAGTCCCGCCGGCTATCCTCCCTCCGAGCATCTGCTCAAGGCTGTGGCGGACTTCCGCCGTCGTCAGCGGCGGTACTTCGAAGGCTTCCAGGATCCCGTCCTGGCACAATCCAAGGAGTTCACGCGGCTGCGAGCTCCAGCTTCGACAGAGCGCCAGGATCTTGAGCGAACGCGCCATGACCAGTTGCGCCAGCAGATAACTGCTCGCGTCGTCCAGGTCATGGACATCGTCGACAATCAGCAGCAGGGGACGTGCCTCGCCGTCGGAGCCCTCGGCAAGGGAGGAGCGCACTGTGCGCAGGACTGCCAGCGGAGAGTCCAATTCCGCCGCGGTCACGCCCCTTAGATAAGGAAAGAGCGCCCCGTAGGACACGTTTGCCAGCGTTTGTTCGGCCCGTGCCCGCTGCACCCGCACCGTGTCTCCAAGGCTCCGGACTACCTCATCCGCGACGGTGGACTTCCCTATCCCGGTGTCCCCGTAAAGCACCGCGCCGCCAGTAGCATGGCCGGCCAGACATCCTGCTACGGCATCGATGAGGTTCCGGCGCCCGCCCCCGGAGCCGGGGACGTTCATGCCGTTGTGCCCGGAGATTCCGGAGCCAGCATCTCGGCCAACTCTTGACGGCTGCGGATGAGCAGCTTGGCAAACACCTGGTACAAGTGGCCTTCCACCGTTCTGGTCGAGACACCCAGTTCCTGGGCAACAGCGTGATTGCTGCGGCCCTCAGCAACAAACCGGGCTACATCCTGTTCACGCGCCGTGAGGCGCCCGCGCCATGCGGCCTCGTAGCCTGGTGCCGCCCCGTCCGTCAAGAAGGTACGAATGTTGCGCCTGACTCTGCGGAGGACATCGGCCCGCCCAGATCTGGCTGCGGCCGCCTCAGCCTGGCCGGCCGCGTCGCGGGCGAAGGCCAGGTGACCGGCGCGTTGCGCTTGCTCGGCCGCTTGGAGAAGCAGGCTGGCATTTCCGGCGGCAAGCCCCTTCGCATACGTTTCACAGACAGCGGCGAAAGGTCCCTGGCACCGGGTGGCAAGTTCCAGCATCCGCTGGTCCTCGTCAACCCCCGAAAGACGCGCCATGGCCGCCAACGCCATCAGCTCAATTGTGCCGACCGCCGCTGACCGGTCCGCAGCCGCCTGCTGCCGAAGCAGTCGCAGCGCACCATCGACGTCGCCGCCGGCCGCCCGTGCCAAGGCGCGAAAATGCCGTTCCAAGCGGCTGATGAGCCAAGGGCTTGGACCGCTGCCGGGGGGCTCTGCTCCCGCCTCACCGCCGACTTCATGGAGCACGGCCCGGCAGTAAGCCGAGGCCGCTTCGGCGAGCGGTGCCAATCCGTCCGGGTCCGCTTCCGAGACTTGGGCGCGGGCGGAACGCAGCAGGCCCGCTGCGCGGTGCAGATCACCGGTCAAGGCCAGCACGATGCCGTCAACCAGTTCCTCCCAGGTACCGCTGGCATCACCATGGCGGCCGCACTGGCGGACACTTCCACCAGAGCCCAGCCACGAGCCGGACAGCAAGTAAGCCGCGGCCCGGTGCTGTTGGATCTCCAGGCGGAATTCCTCAGACACCGTTGCAAGGTCCGGCCGGAGTTCGTCGGCGAACGCGAGTGCGTCATCACCGCGCCCGGTGATGGCCAAGGATTCGCAGAGCAGGGCCCGGCTGAGCAGCCTCTGCCAGGTCGGGACAAAGGGATCCTCCGCACAGCGCCGAAGCAGCCCTATCGACCGATCGTACTCACCGTGGAAGACCATGGACCGGGCCGCGTCCAGCGGCGGCACCAAGCCGTGCTGGACCGGTCCTGGCTGGCTGCGGGCGCCCGTCCTCCGGTTCACCGCTAGTGGCCGGGATCGATAATGGCCGTCGGGCGACGTTGCGCGCACGGCCTCGGCCACGAGCCGGTCGGCGATGTCGGCCACTGGGAACGGACGGTAGCCGATGCCAACGATTCCGCGGTGCTGAAGCTGGTCCAGGGCCTCGCCGCGTCCGGCTGCTTGCAGATCGGACAATGAAAGACCGCCGGATGCCGCCAGCTGGCGGGCGAGATCCAGTACGTCATCGTTTAAGCCGCTCAGGGTCGCACACACCGTGCTTACCGTGAGCGGTCCCAACCGGACTGGATTCCCGGTATGAACCCAAACACCGTACCGTTCCCGGAGAGCACCTGACGAAACATAGTCCCTGACCAGCAACGGAACGAACCTCGGGTTCCCGCCGGAATGCGCCTGCAGCACCCGCGCGGCTTCGCGTGAAAGCCGTCCGTCCAGCCCGGCCGCAGCCAACTCGCCAACTTCCGCCTGATCCAGCGGAGGCAGGTCGATGCGCTGCAGGCGCGGGTCGTGGCCCAGGCGCAGGAACGCCGGTGGAACCGCCGAAAAGTCCCGGGCGAGGATGATGACCCGTGCGTCTCCCCGCTGGACCAGTTGGCTGAGCAGTGTGGCGGAGTCGCCGTCGAAATGCTCCGCATTATCGATGAACAGGACGACGTCTCTCCTGCCGGCCGCCTGGCTGAGCTGTTGTGACAGTCCATCGAGAACCAGCATGGGGTGCGCCAGCTGCGAGTCATCCAACTCGGCCAGCAAGTAGGTCAGCGCGCCGTAGGAGCGGCTGCGCGCGTACGCGGTGCCCCGCAGCTGGACGACCAGAACACTCGCCCCAAGCTGTCCAGCCACATGCCGTGCCAGCAGGGTCTTCCCGTATCCGGAAGGCGCGACTACGACTGCGCCCGCGGATTCACTGTCCGTCAGCGCTTCAAGAATCGCTCCTGTGGCTTCCACCCGGCCGATCAGAACGCTGTCCGGGCCGGGCACAAGCGCATGACTGAATAAAGTTCCAGCCTTCATGGCGAGACCGTCTTTCTTTCCCCTGCCCCCAACGCCCAACCCCCATCGGACGTGAAATTAACCATAGCCAGCAAGCCGGGCCTTGTATACGAGTAGCAGGTGGGCCGGGAACGGCAGCGGCAGACGATCCACGGTGGCGAAGGCACAATCCCGGTCTCGGAGGACTGCTCCAACCTCGGGACCACTCTCGGCCTGCGCTTCAGCGGTGAGGGGGAATTCCGCTGGCGCTCGGCCGATTCTGCCATGGCCGCTCCCGGCCCACATCCCTAATGTAGGAGCCTGGAACCACGCGGGCACGGGGGGACGCTACGCGTCTTGACGTTGCGCTACCTAGACGCCGGCTGCGGGCTACCCGCTTGGAACAGCTCACAGCCAGCGGGCCCCCTTGCCACTCCAGCCGCAGGGCTGCGGGTCAAAGCTCTTGCTCCGGGCGTCGCTCCGGGCGGCATTCCACCGCCGGACACGGAAAACGGAGCCGGCGACGGGGTGGCCCGTTTCTTCGGGCTCCCCCGTCGCCGGCCCCGCTCGGGAACCCGTTAAGGCTGGTGGAACTTGGTTCGGAACGCCGTTGTCAGGCCTTGCCGTCGAAGAGGCTCGTGACCGAGCCGTCTTCGAAGACCTCGCGGACCGCGCGGGCGATCAGCGGAGCAATGGAGAGGACGGTCAGTTCCTTGAAGTTCTTCTCCGGCGGGATCGGCAGCGTGTTGGTGACCACCACTTCCCGTGCACCGCTCTCGGAAAGCCGGCGGGCGGCGGGATCGGAGAACACGGCGTGCGTTGCCGCGATGATGACGTCCTTGGCGCCGGCGTTCTTCAGCACCTGGACGGCGCCGGAGATGGTTCCGCCGGTATCGATCATGTCGTCGATCAGCACGCAGGTGCGTCCCTCAACCAAACCGACGACCTGCTTCGACACGGCCTGGTTGGGCGCGTTCACGTCGCGGGACTTGTGCACGAAGGCCAGCGGAGCCCCGCCCAATCGCTCGGCCCACTGTTCGGCAACACGGACGCGGCCGGTATCCGGGGACACGACGGTCAAGTTGTCCAGGTCGACCCGTGTGCGGACGTACTCGGCCAGGAGCGGAATAGCCATGAGGTGGTCGACTGGACCGTCGAAGAAGCCCTGGATCTGCGCCGTGTGCAGGTCGACGGAGATCAGCCGGTCCGCGCCGGCCGTCTTGTACATGTCGGCCACCAGACGGGCCGAAATCGGTTCCCGGCCGCGGTGCTTCTTGTCCTGCCGGGCATACGGGTAAAACGGAGCGACCACGGTGATGCGCTTGGCGGAGGCCCGCTTCAGCGTGTCCACCATGATCAGGTGCTCCATCAGCCACTCGTTGATGGGAGCCGGGTGCGCCTGGATCACGAACACGTCAGTACCGCGCACGCTTTCCTCGAACCGGACGTAGATCTCGCCGTTTGCGAAGTCGTAGGCGGACGTCGGCAGGAGGTCGATCTCCAACTCTTTGGCGATCTCCCGCGCCAGTTCCGGATGGGCGCGTCCGGAGGCCAGCACCAGCCTCTTTTCGCCCTGTGCCTTGATTCCGCTCATGAAGGATCACTTTCTGCAGTTGGGGATTGCGTGGAGGAAGTTCGGGAGGCAGCTTCTGCAGATGAGCTGCCGGGGCGGTTCTTCTGCACCCAGCCGTCAAGGTTCCGCTGCGGTGCGACGCTTACCGCGAGCGCTCCGGGCGGCACATCCTTGCGGATCACTGCGCCTGCGCCGGAGTAGGCACCGTCGCCGACGCGCACGGGAGCGACGAAGACGGTGTTCGAGCCGGTCCGCACGTTCGAGCCGATGACGGTCCGGTGCTTCTTCTCGCCGTCGTAATTGGCGGTGATGTTGCCGCAGCCAATGTTGGCGTTCTCACCGATCTCGGCATCGCCGGCATAGCCCAGATGGGACAGCTTGGCGCCCTTGCCGATGCTCACGTTCTTGGTTTCGTAGAACGCGCCGATCTTGCCCTTTTCGCCCAGGACCGTGCCGGGGCGCAGGTAGGTGAACGGGCCAACGGTGGCGCCGGGCCCGATCTCGGAATCGGTGCCGTGCGTCCTGACAACCGATGCGCCTTCGCCCACGGTCACGTTCGTCAGGGTCGTCTCCGGCCCCACCACCGCATCGGAGGAGACATGGGTGGCGCCGTGTAGTTGTGTGCCGGGCAGCAGCGTCACGTCGGTGCCGAACGTCACCGTCGAGTCGATCCAGGTGGATGACGGATCCACGATGCTGACGCCGGACCGCATGGCAGCGTCCAAGACCCGCCGGTTGTGCTCTGCGCCAAGGGCCGCCAACTGGACCCGGTCGTTGGCCCCCTCCACCTGCCAGCGGTCGGCGGTGACGACGGCGGCCACCCGACCGCCGTCGGCCCGGGCCAGCGACAGCACGTCGGTCAGGTACTTCTCACCCTGGGCGTTGTCCGTGGTGATCTTGGACAAGGCAGCGCGAAGGACACCGGCATCGAAGGCATAGATGCCGGAGTTGACCTCGCGGATCGCGCGCTGTTCTTCCGTGGCGTCCTTGTGCTCGACGATGCCCTGGACACTGCCGTCGTCGGCGCGGATGATCCTCCCGTACCCGCCGGCGTCATCGAGGACCGCGGTCAGCACGGTCACGGCATTTCCGCTGGACGCGTGCTCGGCCACGAGTTCCTTGAGCAGCGCCGTGGTCAGCAGCGGAACGTCGCCGTAGGTGACCACCACAGGGCCGTCCAGTTCGGCAGGAAGCACATCCAGCGCCACTTCCACTGCACGCCCGGTACCGGGGATCTCGTCCTGGTCGACGATCAGGACGTCCGGATCCAGCGAAGAAATGTGCTCCGCCACCCGGTCGCGCTCGTGGCGTACGACGGCGGCGAGCACAGTGGGTGCCAGGCCGCGTGCCGCGGCGAGCGCGTGGCCCACCATGGAGACGCCGCCGATCTCGTGCAAAATCTTGGGCTTTTTGGACTTCATCCGGGTGCCCGCACCCGCGGCCAGGACGATGACCGCTGCCGGTGTTGAAGCGTTTTTGACGTTTTTTTCAGGGACGTCCTGGGGGCTCACTAAGTGGCACTCCTCGCTGCGCTGATTCCGGTGTGGCCGGTGCATTTCCGTTAACGGCATACTACCTGCCGCGACACCGCCCGTTTACCGGACGGTGGTCGTTCCGCCCATAGGATTCGAACCTATACTCCACGGCTCCAAAGGCCGGGGTGCTGCCATTACACCAGGGCGGACTGTGCCGCCACGAATACTGACCCGGTGGCACAAGTGTCCATTTTGCCACGTTTGCCAACCTCGATGCGACTCGGCGGCACGGGCCGCCGACAGATGGTATCCGTACCGGTCACTCGGCCCGGGTCGCCAGGCTCAGTTCGTCCTCGCCAGACGGCTCGGCGGCCGCCGGCAGGCAGGCACCGCTGCGCAACAGCTGGGCGATACGTGATGCCGACACCGGCTTGCTGAAGTAAAACCCTTGGCCACCGGTGCAGCCAAGATCACGCAATTGTTCGGCTTGCTCCCGCGTTTCGATGCCCTCGAAGATCGCGTCCAGCCCCGCAGCACGAATGAGCTGCAGTACGGCGCCGATGAAATCCTGCTGCGAGCCGTCGGCCGAATGCGTAGCAATGATGGACCGGTCCACCTTGACCAGATCGACCGGCAACCGGCGCAGGTAACTGATTGAGGAGTAGCCGGTTCCGAAGTCATCGATTTCAATGCCGATCCCGAGCTTCCGCAGGGCCAGCAAGGAGTAGGTTTCGACTTCGCCCCCAGTGACCAGGCCGGTCTCTGTGATTTCCAAGACCAGCGACTCGGCCGGCATTCCTGAGTCCCTCAGGACCCCGCGAACATGCTCCACCAAGTCGATGCGCTGAAGCTCGGCCACCGAGAGATTTACACGGATCTGAAACCCCGGATCCAGCGTCAGTTCGGCGGACCACTGGGCAAACTGGTGTGCGGCCGCGGACAAGGTCCACCGGCCGAGATCAACTATCAGGCCGGTTTGTTCCGCCATGGGAATGAAATCGCTCGGCATCACCCGTCCGCGCACCGGGTGATTCCACCGGACCAACGCTTCCACCCCGATTGGCAGGCCTGTGCACAGATCCACCACCGGTTGGTACTCGAGCTCGAAGCCGCCGGTCGCGATGGCTCCGCGGAGTTCGGACGCCATCTGGTTGTGCAGTTGGCGTGCCTGGAGCATGTGGGATTGGAAAATCTTGGTGCGGTTTTGAGGGTCTTTTTTCGCCTCGTACATGGCTGTGTCCGCGTCCAGCAACAGGCCCTGCGCGCTCTGTGCCGCATCTGCTACGCGCACGCCAATACTGGCCTGCGGCCAGACAGTGACTTCGTCCAGTTGGATTTCGTCATTGAGCACGCCCAGAATCCGCTGGGCCATCTGAAGCGCGAGATCCGTCGTTGCGCGCGGAAGAAGGACCGCAAACTCGTCGCCGCCCAGCCGTGCCACCGTGTCGCCGTCGCGCACGATGGACCTCAGCCTGTTCGCCACGACCGTGAGCACGCGGTCGCCGGCGTCGTGGCCATAACTGTCATTGACCTGCTTGAAGGAATCCATGTCCAGCAGGAGCAATGCCGGGGCCCGCTGGCCAGACCGGGCATCATCGAGCGCGGCGTCCATGTCCTTCGCCAAGGCCGTGCGGTTCGCCAGCCCGGTCAAAGCATCCGTCAGGGCCATCCGGCTCATGTCCCGATGGGCTTGGCGCAGCTCAGCCGTCCGTAGCTCGACGCGCTGTTCCAGTTCCATGTAGCTGAGCTGCAGCTCCTCAGCCAGGAGGTTGACGCCGGTAATGACAGCATCAATTTCGTCGCGGGCCGGCGAGGGCTGGATTCTCGTGGTCAGATCGCCCCCGGCCAGGCGGACCATTCCGTCGACCAGCAGCTGGAGCCGCGGGTCGGGATTATGCGGCATTGTCCCGTTCCAGCCACGCAAGGGCCTGTGGTTCGGAGTCAAAGTACCGGACCGGGCATTCCGAGGGTTCGGCTCCCAGCACGAAGTTAGCGATCACCCGGTCCACCGGCGACTCACCCACGAGGGCAATGGCGGAAGCGTTGGTGTGCCGCCCGAGCATCGACCGGGCCATGCGGGAGATCGATGTGACTCCCTTCATCCGCATCAAGACACGGCAAGGGTGGCCGCCGGAAAGCACGCGAAGCTGTGTTGACGTGCGGGCCGCGACTTCGTCGGTGAAGGCTGCTCCCCGGGGAAGATCGACGCTGATGATGCCGTCGCCGGCACTGATCACGTCGGCTGCAACGGCGCCGGCCGCGTCAATCACGCGCCTCATGCGGCCGCGTCGTCATTGGATACCGCTCCTGCAACCCTCTCGGGCCAACCATGACCTAGCACGTGCATCCGCTCCCCAACGATTCGATGGAAGCTTTCGCTCCCGTCCAACAAATCCAGAACTCACTGCTTCAGAACTGCCGATTGTTCACAGCGTAAACGAACGGAGTTCACGACACGCCCAATGACACGGTGGAGAATTTATATTACGAAGCCCGTGGGAATTCGGCGATTTCTGCTGCTACTTGAGCCGCCCTGTCCTTGGCACCGGCTTGGCTAAAGTACGCTTGGCTGTCCTTCAAGTGGCGTAGGGCCGATGCACAATCGCCTTGTTCCCGCAGGGCTTTTGCAAGCAACATATTTGCTTCACCCGCCGTGTGGTGTGCCATCGCTGAGGACTCTGCACAAATCGACGTCAGCAGCTCAATTGCGCTGCTCACTTCACCGTTCAAAAAGTGCCAATGCGCACGGTTGAGCATGTTCTTGAAGACGTCTCCATCATCCGTACCAATAATGGTCGCTGCGAGTTCGGCACGCTCCATACAATCGGCCGTTTCCGTGTCGGCGATCCCGGCCGTTAACCTCATAGCCGCCGAGGCTCGGTTAAACCACGCCCAAAGAGCGAGATCATTCGAAGGCGACAAATGCTCAGCCGCCAACTTGTGATACTTCACCCCGTCGCTGGCCTGTTGTCTTAGGAAAGCGACGTTTCCCGCGACCCAGTAGCACTTTCCTGCCGTCTGAGCATCAATGTTCGCGTCAATCAGCCGGATGAGTTGTTGACTTTCCTGCCAGGCGCGCTCCAGTTGGTCGCTCTCTGCCAACGCTGCAATGAGTGCAAGCAAGGACCCAATACGCAGATCCTGCGGCACGTCACCGCCGCGAGCAATGCTGACGGCCCTGACACCATATCCAACCGCTTGTTCAAGTTCACCTACCGCCTGGCTAACGTCAGACAAGAGGTTCAACGCGCGGCACTGAAGCTCGGAGGACCCGACCGTTAGTGGATGTTCCAGCAGAAGCACAGCTGTATCAATGCAGTCCCGGTTGAGACCCATTGCCCGCTGACAATCCGCTCGGAACATTGTCATCTGCCACCACGTTGAATCATCCCCGGCAGCCAATGCCCTTGAAGATACTTGCTTCGCGAGGTTCAGCGCCTGCGCATATTCCCTACGGCCGAAAGCCTCACGAGCCCGCAGTTCAGCAAAAACTCCGCTTCCCTCAGGATTGACCGACACCATGCGAATCCTCCAAACGCTAATGGCCGGGGCGATAGATCGTACTCCCACCCGCATCCGATCATATTCTGAGGCCGCCTAATGGGGGTGAAGGGTCCTTGTGTGTCGTTTAACCTCTAGCTGGATAGGCGCTCCTGAATGTACACTTGTCCATGTCACCACCGCTGCATAGTTTTGCAAAACTGTGCATAAACCAAGAGGGAGCCCGATGAGAAAGATTACGGCATCAGTACTTTTAGCAGCAGTTTTGGCTGTTACCGGCGCCACGGCTGCCTCAGCCGCCGATAGCAAGCCTTCGCTGGTCGTTGGCGGCTACTCTATTCAGAGTGGCAACTGGCCGCACTAAGTAAGTAATAGAGCGGGATTCCGCTCGCCGGCTGAGGCCGTGGCATGCATCTTCGGAGGCGCGCCACGGCCTTTGTGGTTTAAGAGACGGAGACTTTGTCCGAGGACTCGGCGGGCTCCTTCGTCGGGTTGGATTGCAGCGGCAGAGTGATGGTGAACGTAGTGCCCACGCCGACGCTGGACTCCACGGAAATATGGCCGCGGTGCTGGTCGACCATCCCCTTGACGATGGCAAGGCCCAGGCCGGTGCCTTGGATGGCATGGGCATTGGATGCCCGGTAGAAACGGGAGAAGAGCTGCGGCAGGTCTTCTCCCGGGATACCGATCCCGCTGTCGGCGACCTTGACGACGGCACAGGGGACGCCGTCGTCGTCATTTCCGCCGAGGCCGACGCTGACCCGCACTTCCCCGTCCTGCGGCGTGAACTTGACGGCATTGGACAGGATGTTGGTGAAGACTTGCTCCAACATCTTGGTATCGCCGTCAGCGGCGAGCCGGGTGTCCAGCCCCTCGCCGACCAGCTTCACGTTCTTGGCCTGCGCAGCCGGTTCCAGCGCGGTGGAAACCGTGCTCAGGAGGCGCGGCAGGTCCACCGGTTCCGTCTTCAGGCCACTGCCCTGGAAATCCATTCTGGACAGGGTGAGCATGTCTTCGATCAACTCGCGGAGCCGCGCGGCGTTACGGCCCACGATTTTCAGCATCCTGGCCACCGAATCCGGGACCTCACCGGCGTCTCCGTCGAGCACCAGCTCCAGGTATCCGGCGATGGAGGTCAGCGGAGTACGTAGCTCGTGGTTGACCGTTGCCACGAAGTTCGACTTGGCCTGGTCCAGCTCGCGGAGCTTTTCCACGACTTGCTGTTGCGCCGTGATCAGGTGCCCCTGTATCAGACCGTGCGCCAGGTTGCCGGCTACGTGCTGAAGCAGCGAAATCTCGGCCGGTGACCACGGTCGCGGCCGTCCCGTGCGGGTCAGGCAAAGCAAGCCGAAAGCCTTGGGGCCCTGCCCCAGGGGCGCCAGCAGGGATGCCTTGCCCTGCGCGGTGGTGAGCCATTCGGCCACATGCGAATGTGCGGCGAGGTCGATACCGCCGTCGTCGGCCGACGTGAGCACGCTGTGCCTGGCCCAGAGCGCCGAGGACAGCTCCAGCACCTGCTCCTCGGTGCGGTGGGGCATGGCCATGGCCTCGCGGGTGGAATCACTGGTCCACTGAGCGGCGGTATGCGGCACGCGTTCGTCCGCCAGGGTACGCACCCAGACGTGGTCGGCTTCGAAGGCCTCGCCGATGCCGCGCAGGGCAAGGTTGATCATTTCGTTCGGGTCATTCGTGCTGCGAATGCCATCGGACACGTTCCGGATCTGCTCCCGCAGGACGGCCACCCCGTTGCGTTCCCGGCGCCGGTGTTCCGACCTCGCGAGGGTCACGCGGACACGGTTCACCACACTCGATGCCGTCAGCGGCTTGATCAGGTAGTCGGAGACACCCAGCTCATACCCGCGCTCCACCAAGTGCAGTTCGTCCTGCGTGGCCATGAGCATCACACGCCACTGCGCGCCCGGCTGGCTGTCCGACAGCCGTCGCACGGCTTCCATCCCTGCCAGGGACATATCGGCGGCGTCCACCAAGAGGATGTCGGGCGGATTGCGCTGCATCTCGGCCAGGACCTCGGCGGCGGAAGTCAAGGCAGCGACCGACATTCCGGCATCGTTCAGGACGCTGTGGAGGAACTCGCGGGTCGCAGGGTCCACCGCGCCGACCAGTACGGTTGGGCTAACTGCCCCGGGCTCACCTGCAACGGTCCGCACTGCATTCCTCCTGCATAGAACGCGGCCCGGCGTCGTCCCGGCCCCCCGACGTTATGAATGAAGAGTAGCAGTGCTCTCACCGGTACGACGGGAGGTTCCGGCCCTGTCTGCCTGCACGAAACCCCTCCCCCACCACGGGGCCGAAATGCCGCTGTCGCGCTTCCAGGACCGTTGCTGTCCGCGATGACTTCGTGTCCGTAGACTCCGGGCCCCCGCGGGCGTAGCGTTTTGCCATCGCCGAGACTGGGAGCCCCAGTGATCCACACGGACAAACTCACCAAGCAGTTCAAGAACAAAAAGGAAACGGTGGAGGCGGTCAGGGGCGTCGACATCGATGTTTCGCCCGGCGAGCTGGTGGCCTTCCTGGGCCCCAATGGCGCCGGCAAGTCCACCACGCTGCGGATGTTGACCACTTTGCTCTGGCCCACCTCGGGCAGCGCCACCGTCGCCGGCGTGGACGTGATGGCCGATCCCGCAGGAGTACGTTCACGCATCGGCTACATCGGCCAGGGCAACGGCGGCGGCCACAGCTTTCGGGTCAGCGACGAGCTGGTCATGCAGGGCCGTTTCTACGGGATGAACGCCGCCGATGCCCAGTCGCGTGCCCGCGAACTGTTGAGAACGCTCGACCTGCAGGACTTGGAAAAGCGGACGGTCATCAAGCTCTCCGGCGGCCAGCGCCGCCGCATGGATGTGGCCCTGGGGCTCATGCATTCGCCCCAGCTGCTGTTCCTTGATGAACCTTCGACGGGCATGGATCCGCAGAACCGGGCGAACCTGTGGGAGCACATCATGCGGATGCGGGCCGAGCATGGAACCACCATCGTGTTGACCACCCATTATCTGGACGAGGCCGACTCCATGTCCGAGCGGGTGATCGTGATTGACCACGGCCGGATCATTGCCGACGATACGGCGGCACGGCTGAAGTCCAATCTCGCCGGGGACCTGCTGGCCGTGGAGGTTTCCTTGGACTCGGTCCAGGCCGCCCGTGCCGTCCTCGGCCGCGCTGCCGCGGATGGGGACTTGGAAGAAAGCAGGAACGACGGCGCTGCCCGTTTCCGCGTCCGCCTCACGGATGGCGCCCGGCTGGCTCCCGGACTGCTCAAGGCGCTCGACGACGCCGGCGCTCCGGTAATGTCGCTCCAGCTCAACCCGCCGACCCTGGACGACGTGTTCCTGGAACTGACCGGACGCAGCCTGCGGGAAGGATCCGAGGTCTGATGCATCAGCAGCGGACAGACGCGGGACAGCTCCGTCGGAGCGCCCCGGTCACCACACCCAGCCTGGGCAAAATCGTCCAGGACACCAAGTTTGTCTTTTGGCGCGAGCTGCTCCTGGTTCTCCGGGATCCGTTCTCCCTGATCTTCTCGCTGTTGCAGCCGCTGATTTTCCTGGCCCTGTTCGGCCCCCTGCTCGGCGCGGCCGTCGGGGCCGAAGCATTTGGCGGGGAGAGCTCGCTGCAGTGGTTCCTGCCGGGCGTCGTCGTCATGATCTCCCTGTTCGGCACCACCATGACCGGCTCCAACCTGCAGTACGAACTGATGACCGGCTCCTATGAGCGGGTTTTGGCGACACCGCTGTCCCGCTCCTCGCTCATGATCGGCCGGGCGCTGAAAGAGTGGGCGCCCCTGGTGGCACAGGGTTTGCTCATCGCCGTGGTCTGCATCCCGTTCGGGTTTGTTTTCCATCCGCTGCAGGTCCTGCTGGGTCTGCTGATTCTGGGGATCTTCGGGATCGGCGTCGGCGCGCTCTCCTACACGTTGGCCTTGGTCACCCAGGGGACGGAATGGGTGTTCTGGGGCGTGCAGCAGACCCTGCTGTTCCCGCTGATGATCCTCTCCGGCATCATGCTGCCTGTGGAGGCCGGACCCGGCTGGATGCAGGTGCTCAGCCGCTTCAATCCGCTCACCTATCTGGTCAATGCCGAGCGGGAACTGTTCGCCGGCGCCATTGGCTCGGACACGCTGTGGGGCCTGGTGGCGGCGGTGCTCACCGCGGCCGTTGGGCTGGTCGTCGGCGTGCGGACCACGAAACGGCAGACGCTGTGAGGCGTAGCGCTGTCCCGCCGGGCGCGACCGGCGGGAACGGCAGTCAGCGACCGGCGGGAACGGCAGTCAGCGACCGGCGCCCACGCGGCCGAGGGTGCCCAACCGGCTGGCAATGCGGGAGATGTCGACGGCGGAGGGGCTGGCTGACGGGCCCAGGTCAAGCGGCTCCGCGCTGATGACCGTCAGCGGCACGTCGGCGTCATAAAGGATGTCCACGATATTGCTGCAGCGCTGCCAACCGTTCATGCTGATCCCTTCCCGGGCCGGCACACCGGAAATAATCCAGTGCGCGGCATGCGCCAGCAGGCCCAAATAGTCGGAGGCGGCGGTGGGGCCTTCGCACAGGTCGCGGAAATCGAACCACAATTCGGCCGGAGTGGTCCGGAGGACCTGCAGCGGCCAGCTCCCCGGCCGCAGGTCGCGCGCCTCTGCCGGGGACGGCCACTCAAGGCCTGCCTCGGCGACCCGCGGGTCCTCGGGACCATCCGGGGCAATGACCATCGCACCGTCGCCGAACCCCGCGGGGCGGGCACCGCCGTCGTCGTCCCGGCCTCGGGTCCGCCCGGCAGGCTGCGTGCGGTAGTCGACCGGCCCGGCGATGGGGGCAACGTGCATGGTGCGGCGGATCAGGGCGATAATGGGCTCGAACAGGGCATGGAACGCCTCGCCTGGCATCAACTGGTCGGGCGGATAGTTCGAGGTGGTGACCAGCACTATGCCGCGGCGGTGGATTTCGCGCAGCAGCCGGGCCAGCAACTGGCCGTCCCCCGGATCGTGGACGTGGAATTCGTCCAACACCAGCAGGGCACAGTCGCGCAGCAAGCCGTCGATGGCCACCTCGATGGCGCTGGTGCCCGGCGGCCTCGCCGCCGGGTCCTGCGCATCGCGGCGGCGGGCGTGCAGCTCTCGGAACAGGTCGTGGAAGTGCCAGCGCTGCTTGTCCGGCACGTCCACGGCCTAGAAGAATGTACGGGCCAACCAGCTCTTGCCCCGCCCGACCGGACCCCACAGGTACAGCCCGCGGTGCTCGCCCGGCCGCGCGGGCTCTCCTGCGCGGAGCCGCGCGGCGGCATCGGCCAGCAGGCGGGCGGTCTTGTGCTGGTCGTCATCGAGGCGGAAGCCTGCTGCCGAGGCGGCCTGCTCGAGGTGGCCGAGCATCGGCCGGCCGCTGCAGGTCTTGCCCTGCCGGCCGGCCGCAACGTTTCCTGCGTCCACGACGCGTCCTTCCTGTCCCGATACCCCCGAAACCCTACCCTCCGGCGACCCTGTCCCGGCCGTCCAGCCTTAACAGGTCAGGGCGCCCCGGCTTCCCTGAGGGGAAGCACGGAGCGCCCTGCCGTGCGGAGCGTCATGCGGCGCAGTGCCGCGGGGACCGCAGGTTAGTTGGCGGCGACAGCGGCGGCGCGGACAGACTCCATGGCCTTGGTCCACGGGATGAGCTGGTCGATCATCGGCGCCAGGGTGCCGGCGTTCTGCTCGGTCGGCTTGAAGTCGGCGAAGTTCTCGAAATCGGTGAACAGCGAGAACATGACCTGGTTGCGCACGTGGGCGATCTGCAGTTCGGACAGGATGTTGCGCAGGTGCTCGGCGGCACGGGCGCCACCCATGGAACCGTAGGAAACGATGCCGGCGGCCTTGTTGTTGAACTCGAGGTTCAGGTAGGACAGGGCGTTGGTCAGGGCCGGCGTGACGGTGTGGTTGTACTCGCCGGTGACGAAGATGAAGCCGTCGAACTCGCTGATCTTGGCCGACCACGCCTTGGTGTGGTCGTTCTGGTAGTTCTGGTAGGCAGCCGGGTAAGCTTCGTCCAGCAGGGGCAGGTTGAAGTCGGCGATGTCGACGACCTCGAACTCGGCGTCGGTGCGGCCGGCTGCCTGGGCGAGAACCCAATCGGCAACCTGCTTGTTGACACGACCCGGACGGGTGCTGCCGGTAACGATAGCGATCTTGGTCATAAATAACCCCTTCGAGGTCTGGTCCCGACGCGCCAACAATGTTGACACGTCATGGTTTTGTTGACACGTCAATTATGCAGGGCCGAAACTTGAATTGTCAACCAAAGACGAGGAAGGGACAGTCGTGAACTCCGACACCCGTTGGCTGAACGACCACGAGCAAGAGATCTGGCGTGCCTTCCGCGAATTGCTGTGGGGCTTCGAGTCCGCCATGGACCGCCAGTTGCTGCGCGACTCCGACCTGTCCGGCGTGGAGTATTCGGTCCTGGCCTCCCTGTCGGAGGCGGCCGAGGGCGTCATGCGGGCACGGGACATCGCGCAGCAGCTGGACTGGGAGCGCAGCCGGCTGTCCCACCTGCTCAAGCGGATGGAAGCGCGCGGACTGGTGGAGCGGGTGGCTTGTGCCACGGATGCACGGGGTTTCAACATCTCGATGACCGATGCCGGTTGGGATGCCATCAGGCAGGCCGCACCCGGGCACGTCCGCTTCGTGCGGGAGAACGTGTTCGATCCGCTCTCGGCTGCCGAACGCGAGGCGCTGCTCTCGGCGACCACCAAGATCCAGCAGTCCATCCGCGACGCGGGCCTTTGGGGGAACACCGGCAAGTCGTCCTGAGCCGAGGGCTCACTCCAGGATTTCGGAGACCTCCAGCCACTCCATCTCCAAACCCTCCTTCTCCTCGGCGATTTCCTGGAGCTTGCGGTTCATCTCCGCCAGCCCGGCGAAGTCGACGTCGGCCTTGGCGCCTGCCGCGTGCATCTGCTCCTTGAGTTTGTCCTCCTGCTGGCCCAGTTTGCCCAGTTGGCGCTCGATCCGGTTGAGGTCCTTCTTGGCCTGGCGCTTGTCGGCTTCGCTGTGTACGGAACCGGAGGACGTTCCGCCGCCGGCGCCTCCGGTGCCCGGTGACGGCGAGGACCTGCCGGCCAGCGCCGCTTCGCGCAGCTCAAGGTACTGGTCCACTCCCCCGGGCAGCCCGCGGAGCTTGCCGTCGCCCAGCAGCGCCACCTGGTGATCGGTCACCCGTTCCAGCAGGTAGCGGTCGTGCGAGACGACCACGAGCGTGCCCGGCCAGCCGTCGAGCACGTCTTCCACGGCCGCCAGCGTGTCCGTATCCAGGTCGTTGGTTGGCTCGTCCAGCATCAGTACGTTTGGCTCGCCGACCAGCAGGCGCAGCAGTTGCAGCCGCCGCCGTTCCCCGCCGGACAGGTCCCGCACCGGCGTCCACTGCTTCTCCTTGGAAAAGCCGAGCTGTTCCACCAGCTGGCTTGCGGAGACTTCGCGTCCGCCGATGTTGAAGACCTGGCGTTCGCGCTGAATCACCTCCACCACGCGCAGATCCGAGACGTCATCGAGTTCGCGGACTTCCTGGGTGAGCATGGCCGTCTGCACCGTCTTGCCGCGCTTGACCTTGCCGGCGGTGGGGTGGATCTCGCCGTTCAGCAGCCGCAGCAGGGTGGTCTTGCCCGCCCCGTTAACGCCCACCAGGCCGAGCCGTTCTCCCGGTGCCAGCCGCAGCGTGATGTTGTCGAAGAGCGCGGCGGGTCCGTCGTCGCCGTCCGTGGGCCGGAGCGGCGGCGTGTACGAAACCTGCTCGAGGTCCAGCACGTCCTTGCCGAGCCGGGCGGTGGCCATCTTGTTCAGGGCCACCGCGTCCCGGGGCTCGGGCACATCGGCGATCAGCTCGTTGGCGGCTTCGATCCGGAACTTCGGCTTCGCGGTCCTGGCGGGAGCACCGCGGCGCAGCCAGGCGAGCTCCTTTTTCACCAGCTGCTGCCGCTTGCCTTCGACGACGGCGGCCGTCCGGTCGCGTTCCGCACGGGCCAGCACGTACGCGGCGTACCCGCCGTCGAACGGGTCCACGGTACCGTCGTGGACCTCCCAGGTCCGGGTACACACTTCATCCAGGAACCAGCGGTCGTGGGTGACCACCAGGAAAGCTCCCTCGGTGGGGCGCCACCGCGTCTGCAGGTGCCGGGCGAGCCAGGCGACCCCCTCGACGTCGAGGTGGTTGGTCGGCTCGTCGAGCATGATCACGTCGTGGGGCTCGATCAGCAGCTTGGCGAGCGCGACCCGGCGGCGCTGCCCGCCGGACAAGGACGACACCGTGGCGTGCCAGTCGACGTCGCCGACGAGGCCGTTCATGATTTCGCGGATCCGCGGGTTGGAGGCCCACTCGTGCTCGGCGGCTTCGCCGACGATCGCCACGCCGACCGGCAGGTCTCCGTCCAGCACGTCCTGCTGGTCCAGGTAGCCCACGTTGACATCGCCGCGCTTGGTGACCCGCCCGTCGTCGGGCGTGGCGCGATGCGCCAACAGCCGCATCAGGGTGGACTTGCCGTCGCCATTGCGCCCGACCATGCCGATCCGGTCCCCATCGTTGAGGCCGAGGGACACCGAGTCCAGGATGGTGCGGGTGGCAAAGGAGACGCTGACGTTTTCTGCGCCGAGCAGGTGGACCAAGGATGCTGCTTTCTGTTGCGTTGGTGGATGCGGAGGCGGGCCGCCGCCGGCGTCCAGGGGCAGGGCCGGGCGGTCAGGCCATGATGCGGGCGCCGTGCACCGGCCCGCGGACCGGCAGGGCAACCACACCGGCGACATCCGAGAGCCGCTGCCCCAGCTCTGCCGCCTCGCGCCGTCCGGCGGTCAGGAAGGCTACCGTCGGGCCGGAACCGGAGACCAGGCCCGCAAGCGCGCCTTCGGCCTTGCCCAGTTCAAGGATATCGGCCAGTTCGGGAGCCAGTTCGATGGCGGCCTCCTGCAGGTCGTTGTGCAGGCACCCCGCCAGCTGATGGACGTCGCCGGACTGCATCGCCTGCAGGATCGCAGGGTCCACATGCTCGGGCTCGTCCGGGACGTGGCCGCGGCGGGCGCGCAGGTCATCGGCCACGGCGTAGACCTTGGGCGTCGACAAACCGAACGAGGCAGGTACCAGGACCCAGTGCATTTCGCTGCGCGCCAGCGCCGGCGTCAGCCGGTCCCCGACCCCCAGCCCGACGGCCACTCCGCCGTGCAGCGCGAACGGCACGTCCGCGCCGAGCCCGGCGGCCAGGCCGATCAGCTCATCCCGCGAGTAGCCGGTGTTCCAGAGTGCGCTGCAGGCCACCAGGGCCGCGGCCGCGTCGGCGGAGCCGCCGCCCATGCCGCCGGCGATTGGCACCCGCTTGGTGATCTCCAGGTGCACGCCCTGCGGGTGTCCGGAGGTTTCGCGGATCAGGTCGGCGGCCTGCACCGCCAGGTTGGAACCATCCAGCGGAATGCCGGCCAGATCAAACTCCAATCCGGGCCCGTTGCGCACGCTGACGGTGATGGCATCATCCTCACGTGCGGTGGCGGTGACCTCCTCGTACAGCGAGAGCGCCAGATAAACGCTGGCCACCGAGTGGTAGCCGTCCGCACGGGGGCCGCCGACCCGGAAGGAGACGTTGATCTTTCCGGGTGCCATGACGCGGACGGGACGTGTTCTGGTCATATCGGTGCCGCCACCTTCCTAGCCGACAAGCGGATGGTTGAACTCGGCGATGCGGGCGAAGGCGGCAATGTCCAGCACCTCTCCGCGGGCGCTTGGGTCCACGTTGGCCAGCCGCAGTGCTTCCTCGGCCCGGGCGGCGCTGCCGGCCCAGCCGGCCAGAGCGGCGCGCAGGGTCTTGCGGCGTTGCGCGAACGCCGCATCGATGACGGCAAACACTTCACGGCGGGGGGCGCGGGTCACCGGCGGTTGCCCGCGGGTGAACTCCACGAGCCCGGAAGCGATCTTGGGAGCGGGCCAGAACACGTTCATGCCGATCACACCTGCCTTGCGCATGGTGCCGTACCACGCGGCCTTGACGCTGGGCACACCGTAGATCTTGGAGCCGGGCTTGGCCGCGAGCCGGTCGGCCACCTCGTCCTGCACCATGACCAGACCGTGCCGCAGCGACGGGAAGTGCTCCAGCAGGTGCAGCACCACCGGCACGGCCACGTTGTAGGGCAGGTTGGCGACCAGCGCATCCGGGGCCTTGGGCAGTTCGGTGACCCGCAGCGCGTCCGCCAGCACCACGTCCAGGCGCCCGGCGGCGTCGGGACGCCATTCGGCCGTTGTGCGTTCCAACCGGGCGGCGAGTTTGGGATCGATTTCGACGGCGACCACATGCCCGGCCGCATCCAGCAGCCCGAGCGTGAGCGACCCCAGGCCGGGACCGACCTCCAGGACCGTCTCGCCGGGGACAACATTGGCGGCAGCCACGATCCGGCGGATGGTGTTGCCATCGATCACGAAGTTTTGCCCGAGGGTCTTGGTGGGACGCACGTCCAGT
Source organism: Arthrobacter sp. Y3223065 (assembly GCF_059090885.1). NCBI lineage: Bacteria > Bacillati > Actinomycetota > Actinomycetes > Micrococcales > Micrococcaceae > Arthrobacter > Arthrobacter sp. Y3223065. The sequence continues at coordinate 343,512 of NZ_JBNHGC010000004.1, forward strand.
TCGGCCGCGAGCCGCCGGACGTCGGCGGCTCCGAGCAAGGGCCGGGTGGGGGCGGGCGCGGCGTCCCCGGCGTCGTGCCGGGAGTCGGTGCCGGATGCGGAGTGGGGTTCTGTCACTGTGCCATCGTATCGGGCCGGGGTCCGCTGCCGCGGCGGCCCCGCCCGGTTAACGCACCTCGGGCCCGGGCGGCAAGGCCCGGGCCCGAGGCCGGTGGATAGCCGGCGGGATGCCTAGAGCAGTCCCAGCTTGGCGGCACAGGCGGGCCAGTGGCCCCAGCCGCCGTTGCTGCGCAGCACCTCGGCGGTGGCGATCTGCTCCGAGGGCGTGGCCATGTAGGCGTAGGGCGCGTACTTGCCGCCGCCGGCGCCGAGCCAGGAGCTTGCGCTGAACTGCAGTCCCCCGGAGTAGCCGTTGCCGGTGTTGATGGACCAGTTGCCGCCGGACTCGCACTCGGCGAGCGCCTGCCAGGTGCCGCCGACGTTGGCGTTGTTGACCTTGGCCGGGCGTTTCTTGGTGCCGACCGTGATCTTCTGGCTGACCGGTTCGCGGGTGACCTTCTCGCTGACCAGCTTCCGGTCGGTTTCCTTGCCGTCGGTCAGGACGACTTCGTAGACCTTGACGCGTTCGCCGGCTTCCCCGGCGCGGGTGACCTTCTCTTCGTCCTCGTACATGGCGGAGTTCGTCGTGGTGGCCGTCTCGAACGGGACGGACTCGGCCTCCTCCACACGCTCCCGGTCGATCCGGGTCACTTTGACCTTGGTGCCTTCGGCAACCGGCTCGGCGGCGGCAACGGAGAGCTTGTCTTCCTTGCCCAGCTTGATCTTCTGTTCCTTCAGGAGGTCGCCGATGGTGGTCGCGGTGGTGACTTCCTTGCGGGTCTCGCCGTCGACCGCAAGGGTGACATTTTTCGGCGTCGAGATGGTCACCGCGCCCACCGAGGCCAGTTCGGCGGTCAGCGGGGCGGACAGGGCCGACTTTTCGTTGACTTCCAGTTCGTCCAGCAGTTCCTTGACGGTGGCGGCCGTGGTGTGCACGGTGGAGGCCTCGCCGTCCACGTTCACGTCCACGGGTTTGGCGGTAACCACTTCGATGCTGGCACCGTCGGTGATTTCTTCGCCCACCGCCGGGGTGACGTCGTCGAGCTCGCCGACGTGCACCTCAGATTCGGCCAGCACGTCTGCAACGGTGGAACCGAACGTGGATACGGTGCTGGCCTGCCCGTCCACGGTCAGCGTGACCGACTTATTATTGCCCACAAAGGCCACCAGTCCAAGGACCAGGGCGCTCATGACGACGACCTGGCCGGCGATCTTCACCCAGCGGTTCTTCAGCGCGTTTGTCACGGTTCCCGAATCTGTTGCAGTTTCCGGGCACGGGGACATAAAAACACGCGCGTGGGACGTGCCGGTCTTAACGGCACGGTGCGAGTGCAGGCAGCACCCGCAGCGGATGTTTGGGCGTACGAACGGAACGTCCAACGGCTACCGCCACGGGTGTCACAATGTCCGGTTGCCTTCCCCGACCCCGGCCATTAGCTACCTACCGTAATCGAAACGTGACATGGCGACAAGCGGGGCCCATCGGCCGCCAGCACCGGCCGATGGGATTGCCTCCCTCGTTCGAGCGCGCCGACGTGCCCGTTTTACGGTCCGGCCAGGAAAAATACCGCGTGCTATTCCTGCTGCCAGGAGCCGTAGACATGCCGCGTGTTGTCCGCCACCTCTGTGCATAACTGCGCCAGGTCCTTCCCGAGGACCTCGGCCATCGAGCGCATGGTGTAGGGCACCAGGTAGCTGGCGTTCGGCCGTCCCCGGTAGGGATGCGGGGTCAGGAACGGCGCGTCGGTCTCGGCCAGCACCAGGGCCGGTTCCGCGGTCGCCAGGGCCTCACGCAGGCCGTCGGCATTCCTGAAGGTGACGGTTCCGGCGAAGGACATGTGCCAGCCGTTGTCGTTGCAGGTCCTGGCCAGCGCCGCGTCACCGGAAAAGCAGTGGAAGACAACCTTGTCGGGAGCGCCCTCCTCGAGCAGCACGCGCACCACGTCGTCATGCGCGTCCCGGTCATGGATCTGCAGGGCCAGGCCCAGCCGCTTGGCCATGTCGATGTGGCGGCGGAACGATTCCTGCTGGGCGCCCCGGCCTCCGCGTCCGGTCCGGTAGTAGTCCAGTCCGGTTTCCCCAATGGCCCGGATCCTCGGGTGCGACGCTATCGACTCGATCTCCGCCAAGGCCTCCTCCAGCGTCCCCGCATCGGCCAGCGGGGGTGCGTCATTGGGGTGGATGGCCACCGCGCCCAGCAGCCTCGGTTCGGCCTCGACAGCCTGCAGCGTGAAGCGGGCGGATTCCAGATCGCAGCCCACCTGGACGGCGCCGGCAACGCCGACCGCCTCGGCAGCGTCCATCGCCTGCCGGACCGTGACCGCCACCAGCCCGTCGCGGAAGTCCAGGTGTGTGTGGTTGTCCATCACCGGCACGGGCAGCGCTTCGGGGGCCGGCGGATAGCTGAGATCACGACGCCGGCCGTCCCCCTCGGTGGGGCTCCGCACCGCCGTCGTCCGGGCTGCGGTGCTGTCAACTGTGTAGGCGGCAGGAGTCTCGCCGGCAACGGCGGCTGGAGGATTGGACATGATTCCAGCCTACTGAAGCGCCGGGTGCGGTACCGGCGTGAAGGGAAGCGGGCGCGCCAAAGCAGCGTCCGAGTGTCTACCGCATCACACAGCCAACAAGTAGGGTTGGAACAACCGGCCCTCGGGGAAGGCACACCGGAAGGTACTTTCATGGATACGCAGCAGCACATGGCAGAGGCCGGGACCGTCCACTCCGATCGAACGGGCCTGGGGACCGGCGAGGGCCTCGCACTGACGGAGTTCCACGACGCCTGCGGCCGGATCAGGGCAGCGATCGAGACCGTCATCGACGGCAAGTCGGAGGCGGCACGACTGGCGCTGACCGTGCTGCTGGCCCAAGGGCACCTGCTGTTGGAGGATGTGCCCGGTGTCGGCAAGACCATGCTGGCGAAGACGCTGGCCAAGACCATCGATTGCAGCGTGCACCGGATCCAGTTCACGCCGGACCTGCTGCCCTCCGACGTCACCGGTGTTTCCATCTACAACCAGGACATGCACCGGTTCGAATTCCGCCCCGGGCCGGTGTTCGCGAACATCGTCATCGGTGACGAGATCAACCGCGCCTCGGCCAAGACGCAGTCGGCGCTGCTCGAATGCATGGAGGAACACCAGGTCACGGTGGACGGCAACACCTACCCGCTGGACACGCCCTTCATGGTGATCGCCACCCAGAATCCGATCGAAATGGAGGGCACCTACCCGCTGCCGGAGGCCCAGCGCGACCGTTTCATGGCCCGGATCTCGATGGGCTATCCGGATCCCCGCGCCGAAATGGAAATGCTGGAGACCCACCAGTCCGTCTCGCCGCTGGAGTCGGTCCGGCCGGTGGTCACGGTGGGCGAGGTGCGCAGCATGGTGGCCATGGTCCGCGATGTCTACGTCTCGCCCGCGGTGAAGGAATACACGGTCAACATTGGCCGGGCCACCCGGGAACATCCGCACCTGCGGCTGGGAGCGAGCCCGCGGGCCATGCTCCAGCTGCTGCGTGCGGCCAAGGCGACGGCGGCCCTGAGCGGCCGCGACTTCGTCCTCCCCGACGATGTAGCCGCCGTTGCCGAGGCCGTGCTGGCCCATCGGTTGATCCTTGACCGCAAGGCCATGACGGCCGGCGAAGATGCCTCCAGCGTGGTGGCCTCAGTGTTGGCCAAGGTTCCCGTGGGCGGCGAATCCCGCCGCGCTTCCTCCTGACGGCCATGGACGCGTTCGGCTGGCTGCCCACCCGGTATGTCACGCTGCGCGGGTGGGGCTTGCTGGCGGCCGGCGTGCTGGCACTGCTGCTGGCGCAAATCCTGGGCCGCCGGGACCTGCTCACCCTGGGGGTGTTCCTGATCGGCCTGCCGCTGCTGGCCGCCGCGGCGATGGTGCTCCTGAAGCCGGAATTCACCGTGGAGCGGAAGTTCCGGCCCGCCGCCGTCGAAACCGGCCTCGTGGTCCAGGTGCGGTTGTCGGTGCGCCGCAGCGGCGGCCTGGCGGGACTCGTGTACATGGAAGAGCAGCTGCCGCTGCGTTTCGGCAAGGCCCCGTCCTTCCGGTTTCCGGCGCGGCACCCGTCCCGTTCCGGGGCCAGCGTGTACGAATACAAGCTCCGTTCCAGCAAGCGCGGGCTGTTCGCGATCGGGCCGGTGACGGCGGATTTCTCCGACCCCTTTGGGCTGGCGAACCACCGGCACCAGCTGGGGGAAACCAGCCCGCTGGTGGTGACCCCGTCCCCGCTGGAACTGCCCGCCACCTCGTTGACCGGCGCACGGGGTTCGGACGGCACGGCAAGCACCCGGCGACAAGCCAACCCCAGCGACGACGACGTGATGACCCGCGAATACCGGTACGGCGATCCGATGCGCCGGGTCCACTGGGCGGCGACGGCCCGCCAAGGCGAGCTCATGGTCCGTCAGGAAGAATCGGTGACCACGCCGCAGGCGACCATCGTGCTGGACCGGCGGGCCTCGGCCTACGGCACCGGCCTGCTGCCCGTCTTCGGCGATGGCCCGGGCCAGCACGGGGACCTGCTGCACACCTCGCCCTCCTTCGAGTGGGCCGTCACTGCTGTGGCCTCCGCTGCCAATGACTTCCTGCAGCGCAACTACACCGTCCGGTTCCTCGACGTCCATGCCCGGGCAGCAGTACGGGAGTCTCCCTCGGCCCCGTCGCCCGGCCAGGAGGAATTCGACGGGCCGGCGGGCTACCAGGACCTCGCCGAGGGGCTGGCCGCGCTGGGGCTCGCCGAAGACCACAAGAAGTCCGACCGGCACCCGGGAGAGCCCGCCTTCGGGGACCGGCTGATGGACAAACTTGCGGCACACAAGTACAAGGGCCCGCTGGTCGCGGTCCTGGGCCAGATCAGCGCCGGGGAAGCGCGCCTGCTGGCCCCCGCCGCCGCCTTCGGCTCCCATGCCTTCGCCCTGATCGTTACCGAGAGTCCGCAACAGGCCCGGCCCGTCATGGACGTGCTCCGCGCCGGCGGCTGGCGGACCGTGGCGGTCAGCCCCAAGGCCTCGCTGCCGGCCGCCTGGGCGCACTTCGACCTGGTCGACCGGATCGAACCGGTGGGAACAGGAGCGGCCCCGTGACCCTCATGGTGGACAAACAGGCAGAACTCCGCGGCCCCGAAGCACCCGGCCGGGACGGCGGGCGGCCGCCCTCCCCCGGCGTCGCACCGTGGTTGATGAGCGCCGCCGTCGCACTTGCCGTCCTGCTCACGGCCGCCAGCCTGCACGGGGTCCTCGAGGGGTGGAGCTGGCTGTTCCAAGCCGCCGTGACGGTCTGTTGCACCGAGGCGGGCACCGGGCTGGCCCGCCGGCTGGACTGGTCGGCGCTGGCCGGGGCCCTGCTGGGACTGACCGGGCTGGTGATGTCGGTCACGGCGATGTTTTTGGCGCCGACCGGTTTCCTGGGCGTGATCCCCGGCCCCGGCACGTTCGCTGCCCTGGATCCCATGATGGAGGAAGCCCGGGACACCGTTGTCTCGCAGGTCGCTCCGGTGCTGGTCAACGACGGCATCGCGCTGGCGGCGTGCGTGGGAGTGGGGCTGATCGCCCTGCTGGTGGATACGCTGGCGGTTCCGCTGCAGATGCCCGCCATCAGCGGACTGGGACTGCTGGGCCTGGCCATCGTTCCGGCCATCATCAAACCGAACAGCATTGGAGCGGCGGGTTTCCTGGCCGCCGCGGCGGGCTATCTGCTGCTGCTGGGCTGCGCCCAATGGCTGGCCGCCGGGGGCAGCGGCAGGGGCCGGCTGGCCTCCGTCGAGCAGATCCGCCGCGCCTCCGGCATAGCGGCGGCCGGTCTCGCGGTCTCGCTGGTGCTCCCGCTGGCCATCCCGGGCTTCACGTCCGGATTGTTCCCGGAGGGTTCGCGGCTGAATTGGGGTGCGCCGACCGGCCTCAATCCGGTGGTGAGCCTGGGCGACAACCTCCGGCGGCCCGGCGCCTTCGGCAGGATGACCTATGCCACCGATGCGGAGGAACCGCTCTACCTGCGCTCGGTCACGCTGGAGAACCTTACCGGCGCGCGCTGGAGCCCGAGCGACTTCGACGGCCACCGCCGCACCGGCATCGACGAACTCGGGGTGCCGAGCGTGCGGAACCTGCTGGCCGATGGAGAGGTGACCACCACGCGGATCAGTACGGCATCCTTCACCAGCCCCTGGCTGCTGGCCCCTTACGCTCCGGCGAGCGTCTCGGGCGTCCGAGGCAAGTGGAGCTGGGATCCCCGCACGCTCAACATCCGCGGCGAGTCCGGCACCACCACCGCGAACCAGGAGTACGAAGTCCGCAGCGTCAGGCCGGCGCTGACGAGGGAAGCGCTGCGGGCTTCGGAGCCGTCGAGCAATCCCGTCGTCGATCCCGTCTTCTCCGAGCTCCCGGACAGCATGCCCGGCATCATCGCGGACACCACAGCGACCGTGCTGGAGGGTCTGGAGAATCCGTACGAGCAGGCCATGGCCATCCAGACGTACCTTCGGACATCCGGGTTCGTGTACTCGGAACAGGCGCCGGTCGACGGCGGCTACGACCAGAGCGGTTTCGAGGTCGTGGCAGCGTTCCTGGAGGAAAAGTCCGGCTACTGCATCCACTACGCCGCGACGATGGCGATCATGGCCCGGATCGCGGGCATCCCCAGCCGGATGGCGGTCGGCTATGCTCCGGGGCGTCCCACCGGTGCGGTCTTTGACGACGGTGCCGGCGGGGAACTGGAGGAATTCGAGATTGATTCCCGCGACGCCCATTCCTGGCCGGAACTCTACTTCAGCGGAATTGGCTGGGTCACCTTCGAGCCCACGCCGTCACGGGGAGTGCTGCCACCCTACGCCCGGCCCGAAGGCGCCGGCGGCCCGGTGCTTCCCAACGACGACCCGCTCAGGCCGGCGGGGCCGCCTCCGGCCGCCACCGACGACCCCGGAGATCCGGCTGCCTCGGGCGCCGGTCCCGCGGGCGAAGACATGCTCTCGCAACGGCTGTGGTCGGCGGCAGCCGCGGCCATGCTGCTGGCCCTCCTGTTGACGCCGCTGGTGCTGCGCCGCCGGCGTACCGGCTGGCGCAGGGCCGCGCTGGCCGGAGGAGGCGGGAGGGCCGCCGTGGCCACGTGGGCGGAAGCCGTGGATACCGCGGAAGACCTCGGCTGGGCGGCCGCGGCAACGGAAACACCCAGGGCCTTCCAGCAGCGCCTCGACGACGCCGGCGTGGTCACCGGGAAATCTTCTGCCGCCTTGGCGCGGCTGCGGGCCGGCTACGAGCGGGCCGCCTATGCGGCTCCGGAGACACCGGCACCGGGCGGCGCCGAAACCGCCCGGTGGTCCGATGTGGAAACCGTCAAAAACCGGCTCCTGGAGCGGGCCGGATGGCGGCGACGCCTGGCCGGGCTGTTTTGGCCGGCGTCGCTGTTCCGCCGCCGGCCGCCCGGTGAGGACGGCCGGTCGGCGGATCGGACCTACCGGGCGTAGGGGTCCGCGATGCCGATGTACTGGACGCTGGTGTACTCGTCCAGGCCTTCCGCGCCGCCCTCGCGGCCCATTCCGGACTGCTTCACTCCGCCGAACGGGGCGGCGGCGTTGGAGATCACGCCGGCATTGTAGCCCACCAGGCCGAATTCGATCTGCTCGGAGACGCGGAACATGCGGTTCACGTCGCGCGAGTAGATGTAGGAGGCGAGGCCGTACTCGGTGGCGTTGGCCAAGGCGATGGCCTGCTCTTCGGTTTCGAACGTGGTCACCGGGGCCACCGGGCCGAAGATTTCGCTCTGCAGGATATCGGCGTCGTTCGGAACGTTGGACAGCACGGTCGGCTGGTAGAAGTAGCCGTCGCCTTCCACGGGCCCGCCGCCGGTGCTGACGGTTGCGCCCGCTTCCACGGCGGCGGTCACCAGGGCATGCACGTCCTCGCGAGCGCCACCATCGATCAGCGGGCCCACCGTGGTGTCCGCTTCGGTGCCGCGGCCCGGCTTGAGGGCCTTCATGGCGTTGGCGAACTTGGTGGTAAATTCCTCGGCCACGGAGGCCTGGACCAGGAAGCGGTTGGCGGCCGTGCAGGCCTCGCCCATGTTGCGCATCTTGGCGGCCATGGCTCCCTCGACGGCCTTGTCCAGGTCGGCGTCTTCGAACACGATGAACGGGGCGTTGCCGCCGAGCTCCATCGAGGTCCGCAGGACATTGTCCGCGGCGTCCTTGAGCAGCTGCTTACCCACCGGCGTGGAGCCGGTGAAGGAAACCTTGCGCAGGCGGGAGTCCTGCATCAGCGGCCCGGAGATGCCGGAAGCGCTCTTGGAGGAGACCACGTTCAGCACTCCTGCGGGGAGGCCGGCCTCCATCATGGTCTGGGCGAAGAGCTGGCTGGTCAGCGGGGTGAGCTTGGCGGGCTTGAGCACCATGGTGCAGCCGGCGGCTACGGCCGGACCGACCTTGCGGGTAGCCATGGCGAGCGGGAAGTTCCACGGGGTGATCAGCAGGCAGGGGCCGACCGGCTTGCGCTGGACCAGGATCTTGTTCTTGCCCTCCGGCGTGGTCAGGTAGCGGCCATAGTCGCGGACGGCCTCCTCGGAGAACCAGCGCAGGAATTCGGCGCCATAGGCCACCTCGCCGCGGGATTCGGCCAGCGGCTTGCCCATTTCCATGGTCATCAGCAGGGCGAAATCCTCGGAGCGCTCGGTCACCAGATCGAAGGCGCGGCGGAGAATCTCGGCGCGCTGGCGCGGAGCCGTGCGGGCCCAGGCTGCCTGCGCGCTGTCTGCGGCGTCGAGGGCTGCGAGCGCGTCCTCGCTGGTGGCCGAGGCCAAGGTGGCCAGCACCTTGCCGGTGGCGGGGTCGTGGACGTCGAAGGTCCCGCCGTCGGAGGCGTCGCGCCATTCGCCGTTGATCAGCAGGCCGGTGGGTACTTTGGCGAGCAGTTCTGCTTCGCGGGCTGCGGTTTCAGCCATGGCGGTGCCTCCAAGTGTTCGGGATTGAGTCCGTGGGCACAGTTGCCCGGTTTCCTTCACGGTAGGGGTTCCGCTTCACAGGTGTAAATGCGAAGGTGCACTACGTTCCACGGTCCCTACTGTGCAGATCGACAATACCAATCCGGCGGCCGGGGTCAGGTCACAGAGCGCGCAGATTACGACACCCCAGGCCGCCGCTTGCACCTGCATCGGCCAAGGATCAGCGCCCGCCGCCGGTCCGGGTGGCCAGGACCGCGGCGTAGAGCTCGCGCTTGCTCACCCGGGCATCGGCCGCGACGGCGGCCACCGCGTCCTTGAGCCGGGCACCCTGCGAAACCAACGCGTTGACGCCTTCCACGTGGTCTTCGGGCTGTTCAGGTGCCGCTTCCGGCGCACCGGCAACCACCACGGCGATCTCGCCGCGCACCTCATGGGTTTCCGCCCACTCCAGCAGTTCGCGGACCGGACCGCGCAACACTTCTTCATGCAGCTTGGTCAGCTCTCGGCATACCGAGGCGCGGCGGTCCGGGCCGAACCCGGCATCGAGCGCCCGCAGCATGGCCGCCAACCGGTGCGGCGCCTCGAAGAAGACCATTGTCCGCCGCTCGGCGGCGAGCTCCGCCAGCCGCGCAGCGCGCTCACCCTGCTTGCGGGGCAGGAAGCCCTCGAAGGTGAAGCGGTCGGTGGGCAGGCCGGACAGCGCCAGCGCCGTGAGCACGGCCGAGGGCCCGGGCACGGCAGTTACCAGCAGGCCTTCCGCCACGGCCGCCTCCACCAACCGGAAACCGGGATCCGAGACCGCCGGCATGCCGGCGTCGGTCACCATCACCAGGGTGCTGCCGGCACGGACCAGTTCCAGCAAGTCGGGGGTACGGGCCGCCTCGTTGTGCTCGTGGTAGCTGATGATCCGGCCGGCGGCCGTGATGCCCAGCAGTTGCAGCAGTTTGTGCAGCCGGCGGGTGTCTTCGGCGGCGACTACATCGGCGGTTTGGAGCAACTCGACCAGCCGCGGCGAGGCGTCCCCGACGTTCCCGATCGGCGTTCCGGCCAACACGATCTGCCCTGCCTGCCGCCCTGCCGGGGCGCCCCGTTCCTGCTCATTCACATGGACAACCCTACCTGCGGCGTTCGCCTCTTTCACCGGCGGCTTATATAGAGTCGGTATGTGCCCCACTGCAGCGAGGACCGCCCTTCGGCAGCCGACGTCCCGGCTCGTGGCCTCGCGCACCCCTGCACCTACCGGTCGGTAACATGATGGCCGTGACCCGAACCGCATCCCGGCCGGCTGCGGCTGCCCGGCGCGGCCACTGGCTGGAGTCCCCGGGATGGGCGTTCAGCGAGGCGGTGCTGCGCCGGCGGCTGCTCGGACTTCCGGCCCCGTTCGGCCTCTGGGCCTGGCTGCTTCCCGTGCTCACGGCCGTCCTCGGCGGGGTCTTGCGCTTCTACCGCTTGGGTGAACCGGGTTCGCTGGTATTCGACGAAACCTACTACGTCAAGGATGCCTACTCCTACCTGCAGTCCGGCTACGAACGCGAATGGCCCAAAGACGCCAACGACTCCTTCAACGCGGGCAATCCGGATGTCCTGCTCGATACCCCCGAATATGTGGTGCACCCGCCCGTCGGCAAGTGGATGATCGCCGCGGGCATGTGGCTTTTCGGATCCGACAACGGTTTCGGCTGGCGTTTCGGCGCCGCGCTCACCGGCACGCTGTCCATCCTGATGATCGCCCTGATCGCGCAGGCATTGTTCAAGTCGCCGGCACTGGGCGGGGTCGCCGGCTTACTGACGGCCATCGACGGGCACCATCTGGTCCACTCCCGGACGGCTTTGCTGGACGTCTTCCTCATGTTCTGGGTGGTCGCCGCGTTCGGCGCGCTCCTGCTGGACCGCGTCGACGGACGGCGCCGGCTGGCCGCGAAGATCGCCCGGCAGGCAGGCCCCTCCGGGATGCCGCGCCCTGCCCGGCTGCTGTACGGCCCGTGGGTACTCTGGCGGCCGTGGCGGCTGGCGGCGGGTGTCTGCCTCGGGCTGGCCGTGGGCACCAAGTGGTCGGCACTGGCGTTCGTCGCGGTGTTTGGCCTGATGTGCGTGTTCTGGGACCTTGGCGCCCGGCGTGCCGCGGGGATCAGGGAGTGGTTCTCCGCAGGCGTGATCCGCGACGGGGTGCCGGCCTTCTTCACCATGATCCCGGCTGCGGCGGTGACCTATCTGGCGACCTGGACGGGCTGGCTGCGCTCGGACGGTGCGTACGACCGACACTGGGCGGCGTCGAACCCGTCCGCGACCTGGGGCTGGCTGCCGGACTGGCTGCGCTCGCTGGCCGAGTACCACCGCAGCGCCTACACCTTCCACAGTGGCCTGGATTCCGAGCACCCGTACGAATCCAACGCCTGGACCTGGTTGTTCATGGGCCGCCCGACGTCGTTCTACTACCATGCCGAGGAGGCCGGCCAGGGCGCCTGCCGGGCGGCCACACGCTGCTCCGAGGCGGTCACTGTGGTCGGCAACCCGCTCGTCTGGTGGGCTGCTGCTGCCTCGCTGCTGGTGCTGCTCTTCTACTGGGCCGGGCGGCGGGACTGGCGTGCGGGTGCGGTGCTGGCGGGCGTCGCGGCCGGCTACCTGCCGTGGTTCCTCTACCCCGACCGGACCACGTTCTTCTTCTACGCGATCTCCTTCCAGCCGTTCCTGGTGCTGGCCCTGACCTACGTGCTCGGGCTGGCGTTGGGCCGGCCGACGGATCCGCCGTGGCGCCGGCGCCAAGGTGTGCTGGTGGTAGGGCTCTTCGTGGCGGCGGCGCTCCTGGTGTCGGCGTTCTTCCTGCCGGTCTGGACCGCAGAGATGATCGGCTACGACCAGTGGCGCTGGCGGATGTGGATGCCAAGTTGGATTTGATGCAGGCAAGACGACACGACTTTTACCGGATTCAGAAAGTGGGCACGACGTGCGCGAAGCAGTAACCGAAGTCCTGGCGGCGATGCCGGCCGGGTCGAACATTACGGACATCCTGGTGGCCCAGCATCAGCGCGACCCGCAGCGGGCGCTCTACGCGGTCAAGCGCAACGGAGCCTGGTCCGATGTTCCGGCCGCCGAGCTCCTGGCTCAGGTCAGCGCCGTGGCCAAGGGCCTGATGGCCTCGGGCATCGAAGCCGGAGACACCATTGCCGTGATGTCCAAGACCCGGTTCGAGTGGACGGTGGTGGATTTGGCCGGCTGGTTCGCCGGCGCGGTGGTGGTTCCGATCTACGAGACGTCGTCCCCGCACCAGGTGCAGTGGATCCTGCAGGACTCGGCGGCGAAACTGGTGTTCGCCGAGGACGCCGCCAAGGCCGCCGTGGTGCGCCAGGCCATGTCCGGGCTGCCGGCCGGGATCCCGGTGTGGCAGCTGGACGGGGAGGCCGATGGGCTGGCTGAGCTCGAGGCCCGTGGAACCGCCGTCACCGACGAGGAACTTGAACTGCGCCGGACCTCCCGGGGCATGCACGACGCGGCCTCGCTGGTCTATACCTCGGGCACCACCGGGCGGCCGCGCGGCTGCATCATCACCCATGGCAACTTCGCGGAACTGGCGGTCAACACCGTGGAGTTCCTGGCGGACATCCTCAAGCGTCCGGACGCAAAATCGCTGATGTTCCTGCCGCTGGCCCACGTGTTGGCCCGGGCCGTGCAGGTGATCTGCCTGACCGCCGGAGTGAAGATGGGCCACACCTCAAGCATGGCCGAGTTGATCGAGGACCTGGGCACCTACCAGCCCACGTTCCTGCTGGTGGTTCCGCGTGTGTTCGAAAAGGTTTACGCCACCGCCCGGCAGAAAGCGCACGACGGCGGCAAAGGCAGGATTTTCGACGCGGCGGCGCGGACAGCGGTTGCCTATTCACGGGCACGGGATGCGCAGGCACGCGGCACCGGCGCCGGGCCCGGCCTGGCGCTCAAGGCCCGGCACGCCGTGTTCGACAGGCTCGTCTACGGAAAGCTGCGCGCGGCGTTCGGCGGGCACGTGGAGTACACCGTCTCCGGCGCTTCGGCACTGAATCCGAAGCTCGCGCACTTCTTCACCGGCATCGGCGTGCCGGTGCTGGAAGGATACGGACTGACCGAATCCACCGCCCCTGCAGCGGTGAACCTGCCCCGGGCCAACCGGATCGGCACCGTGGGACTGCCGTTGCCGGGCACCACCATCAGAATCGCCGACGACGGCGAGGTCCTGATCAAGGGAATCGGCATCACCCCCGGCTACCACAATAACGACGACGCCAATGCCGAGTACTTCCGGGACGGCTTCTTGTGCACGGGGGACGTCGGCACGTTGGACGACGACGGCTACCTCACCATCACCGGCAGGAAAAAGGAGCTGCTGGTAACGGCAGCCGGCAAGAATGTTGCTCCGGGTCCGTTGGAGGACGCGTTGCGCGAACACCGGCTCGTGTCGCAGGCGGTAGTGGTCGGCGAGGGACGCCCGTTCGTCGGGGCCCTGGTCTGCCTGGATGAAGAGGGCTTGGCCGGCTGGCTTGCGTCGGCCGGCCGCGGCCCGGTCAGCGTGGCCGATGCCGCGGAAGACCCGGCGGTCCTGGCCGAGCTGCAGCAAGCCGTGGACCAGGCCAATCAGTTGGTCTCGCGGGCCGAGCAGATCCGGAAGTTCGCGGTTCTGGGACAGGACCTCACCGAGGCCTCCGGGCACCTGACGCCGTCGCTGAAGCTCAAGCGCGTCACCGTGCTGGAAGACTTCGCCGGCGAGATCGAATCACTGTACCGCTAGGGCCTGCAGCTCAGTCCTGCCCGCGGGCGAGCAGGAGTTCGTGCCGGCGGCGCCGTTCTTCGGCGGCCGCGGCGCTCCGGTTCCGGCGCCCGCGGGTCGGCCAGGTCAGGGCGAGCACCAGCGAGGAGATCATCAGCACCAGCAGAGCGATGACGATTCCGGCGTCCATCCAGAACTGTGCGGGGAACAGACGGATCAAGGTGTCGTCCACGAAGAAGGTCCAGGTGCCGTCGGCAAAGAAGATCCGGTGGAACTCGGTGAAGAACTGCTGCCAGTTGAGCGCCCCCAGGACGCCCAGCAGCAGGACCAGGATCAGCGTTGCGGCGGAACCGGCGAACAGGCCGCGCCGGATGCCTCCGTGGTAGCGGCGGGCCAGGTAGACCACTGCGACGACGGCCAGGAGCAGCAGGACCGCCCCGGCAATCATGGCCGCGAGGAACACGCCCTTCACGTCGGCCATGTGGCTGACCTCGGAGTCCAGAAACAGGCTGCCGCCGTTGGGGCCGGGGAGGTCCCCCAGGTACTGCGGGCCGGCGAAATTCAGCAGGTAGTCCACCGCATAGGAGCCGTAGGTCATCCGCTCCTCGGTGCTGAAGCCAAAGCTGTCTGCCGGGAACCCGGGACGGTGGTACTCGACCCAGAGGAACAGCGGCGTGGCCACGAGCCGGATGGCCCCGATGATCAGGAGCGGCGGGAACAGCACCGCCAGCACCACCTGCAGGATTCGTCCGGCCAGCGGTTTGGCGTTCATGGCCTCGTCGCGTTCGGTGGTGCGCCGGACAACCTCCGAACGCGGCGGGCGTACCGAGAGCGCACCGGTCGCCGGGTTCGCGTCGCTGCCGCCGGCAGCTGCGGCGGTGCCGGCGGGCGGCACTGGTGGGCGCGCCGGCAGGGGCTTCGGGGCAGCCGGGCCCTGGCCGACCGCGGCGGCTGTGCCGGCCTTCCGGGGCCCTCCGCCCGGAGCGGCAGCCGCTGCTCCGGCGGGATCCGGCCGTCCGGCCGCGGAACTGCCGGCGGCACCGTCGGCCGCCGCCGGGGCTCCGGTCCGGGCGGCCTCTGCAGCGGCACCATCTCCCCCTGCGGCCGGCGCGGCGGCGTCGAGGTGGGCGGGCCCGTCGCTCCGGGGTTTCGTTCCGGCGCCGTCCGGAGCACCGCCGTCGCGCGCGGTGCCCTGGCCGTCTGACACGGCGCTCAGATCCGGCAGCCTGCTGGGCCGGCGCATGGGAAGCGGGTTGGCGCCGTCCCGGAACCGACCGTTGACCGCAGGGACCGGAGGCGCCGGAGCGCGCTCGGGTTCAATGCCAGGGCCTTCTCCCGGCGCTGTCCGTGCCCTGCGTTCGTCTCCGCCGGGGTTCACCTCTTCGACTGCCACGTCCGTCGCCTCTTTCTGTACCGCTGGCCTCTCTGCCTATGAGACTACCGCCGGCCGGCGACGCTTCACGGTTGCCACCCCGGGGCGGCCCACCCGGCCATCGCCGGTTTGGCCGCGGCCGGCCCGGTCGCAGCTACCCGGTGGCGGCGGCCTCGCCGGCGTCGAACCGGCCCAGGTCGCCGCGCTCCCCCGCCAGGTAGGCCCGCCGGCCCACCACAAGGGTGTAGATCCAGTAGGCGGCCAGCACCAGTACGCCGATGCCCAGGCGCAGCCAGTCCGGCAGCGCGCTGGGGGTCACGAAGCCCTCGACCAGGCCGGAGATCAGGAGGACCAGGACCAGCCCCAGGGCAACGGTGATCAGCGACCTGCCTTCCCTGGCCAGCGATGCGGCGCGGGTGAGCCGGCCGGGCGAGACCCAGGACCAGAAGATCCGCAGGCCGGCGGCTCCGGCAATGAAGATTGCGGTCATTTCCATCAGCCCGTGCGGCAAAATATAGATGAAGAAGACGTCCAGCCGGTCGTAGGCGGCCATCATCCCGCCCGCCATGCCCACGCCTTGGGCGTTCATGAACAGGATGTACGGCACCCATAGTCCGGTCACTCCGAAGGCCACCGCCTGCGCGGCGATCCAGGCGTTGTTGGTCCACACCATGCCGGCGAACGAGGCGTTGGGATTCTCCGAGTAGTAATTGACGAAGTCCTCATCCACGTACTGCCGGATCTCCTCGTTGGACCCCATCGCCTTGATCACGTCGGGGTTTCCCGCCACCCAGGCACCGAACAGCCAGGCGACCAGGATGAACAGGGCGCCGATGGCCACGGTCAGCCAGCGCAGGCGGTAGAACGCGGCCGGCAGGGACAACACGAAGAACTCCGCCACGTCCCGGGCGAAGTTGGAGCGCGCCCCCGTGAACCGCGTCCGGGCGCGCGACAGCCGGGTGGAGAGGGCCGCCGACAGTTGGCCCTCGGCGGCGACCGACCGGATCATCGACAAGTGGGTCGACGTGCGCCGGTAGAGCACGAGCAGTTCATCCGCCTCGGCGCCGGTGAGCTTGCGTTTGGCGCTCAGTTCGTCCAGCCGCTGCCAATCGTGCTCATGCACCGCGGCGAAGGCATCGATATCCACGCCACTAGCCTATCCGTCGCGCGTCCAAGCTCCCGGCGGCGCCCGGCCGGATACCTCGGATCGATAGAGTGGAACCGGGCGCGGCACAGACCGCCCGGGAAAGGGATCCGATGAGCAACGTCATCACCGGCGAGGCGGTAGTGCTGGAACTGCGGCCGGCGTCGTTCGGCGTCCGGGCGCTGAGCTCGATCATCGATGTGGTGGCCAACGTGATCCTGCTGATCGCCGCCTTCGTGCTGCTGGCGGAAACCCTGGAGGTCGGGTTCGACGCCGCGGCCGCCCGGGCGCTGGTCATCGCGGTGGTGCTGTTCTTCCTGGTCGGCGTGCCCATCGCCGTGGAAACGCTCACCCGCGGCAAGTCGCTGGGACGCTGGATCATGGGGCTGCGGATCGTGCGTGACGATGGCGGTGCCATCCGCTTCCGGCATGCGCTCATCCGCGGCCTCGTGGCTGTCTTCGAACTGTACATCCTGCTCGGTTCCGTGGCCTTCATGGTGGCCCTGTTCAACGACAGGTCCAAGCGCCTCGGCGACCTGCTCGCGGGCACCTACAGCATGCGGGAACGCGTCGCAGTCATGCCGAAGATCCTGCCGGAAATTCCCCCGCAGCTGGCCCCCTGGGTGAAGCTCGCGGACATGGGGCGGCTGCCGGAACCGCTGGCCCGCCGGATTGTCCAGTTCCTCTCCCAGGCGCCCAAGATGATTCCGGCGTCCCGCGCGCGGTTGGCCACGGCCCTGGCCAACGAGGCCTCCGGCTATGTCTCTCCCCCGCCGCCGGCGGGGACGCCGCCGGAGATGTATCTGCTGGCAGTGATGGCCGAACGGCGCGAACGCGACTTTGCCCGGCTGGCCCGGCAGCAGGAACGCGCCGCCGAGCGCGGCGCCCGGCTGCATTCCCTGCCCTTCCGGGACTAGGAGCGGCCGCACGGACCGGCCGGCCGGGCGGACCGCGGGACAGCTAGCTCTTGTCCTGCGACGTCCAGGTCTTCCAATCCACGTTCCAGTCCCCGAAACCGTCCGTCGGATCCAGGAACCCGCCGTCGGTATTGCGGATATCCACGATGTCCCCGGTCCGCATGGTCTCGTAGAAGTACCGGGCGCCGGCTTCGGACATGCCCACGCAGCCGTGCGAAATGTTGCGCACGCCCAGGGCCGAGGGGTCGAGGGTTGTGTGGACGAATTCGCCGCTGTTGCTCAACCGGCTGGCGTACTTGGCGTCGAACGGCTCGTACCAGTCCGGGTCTCCCGGTTTGAGCCCGATGCTGCGCGGGTTGAACGGAAGCGACTCATGCATGTCCATGATCGGGTGGATGCCCTTGCTGGACGGCCAGTTCGGGTCGCCCAGAGTCACCGGGAAGGTTTTGGCCAGCTCACCGCCCACGTAGATCTTCATGGTCTTGGTCTTGTTGTCCACGATCGCCCTGCGGTCATCGAGGATGTTGACGGTGATCTTCTCGTCGTTCATCCCGACCATGTTGTTGCCGAACTCCACGCCGAACAGTTTCATGTCCACTGTCACGGTGCTGTTCGGTTCCCAGTATCTTTCGGCACGGAAGCGGGCCTTGGTGTCCGAGTACCAGTAGAACTCGCCCTTCTGCCCGGCGGAGGTGGTGATGGAGATGGCCTTCTCCACCGCTTCCTTGTTCAGCACGGGTTCACTGAAATTGAACTCCAGCGGCTGGGCGATGCCCACGCTCTGTCCGTCCAGCGGGTACATCCAGCCGTCGGCCTGGTTGGGTGCCAACACGGTGGTGAAGCTCTGCTGCTTGGCGGTCTCGGTGCCGGCGCGGTCCACGAGCGTGTAGCTGAAGTCGTATTCGGTCAGGAAGTCCAGGCGTTCCGTTGCCTTCCAGACGCTGCCGTCTGCGGACAGTTCGCCGGCGATCGGTTCGCCGCCCTCCGCCGGCGTTAACACCACATCCTTGATGGAGGCGTTCTTGGCGGTGATGGTGGCCACGGTGGCCGGATTGACTTCCACGGCTTTGTCTTCCGGGGTGACTCCGACCGACATCGCCTTGACGACCGGCTCCGCGAAGCCCTGCCGCTCGGCCGGCGCGGCGGCGAACACCCGTCCCAGCTGGGAGGCGAAAGTCGGCGACGCCATGGCCGCTGCCGTGACGGCCGCGGCGGCTGCCACCAGCACTCCGATGATGCACAGCAGGGCAATCTTGAGGCCCTTGCGCTTCTTTTTTTCCTCAGTCATCCCAACCCAACTCACGAGACCTCGGCGGCACCTGATCGCCGCTGAAGGGCACAGCAGCACCCTGCTTCCATCGTAGGGCGCGCGGCGCCGAAGGGACGTGTTATTGCGGGCGGGTCCGCCCAACAATCCGGTAACCATTAACCGGCCGGCCAACGGCGGGGGCGGAGGCGCCGCCCGCCGTTAGCCGTCCGGACCCGATCAGTAGCGGTAATGGTCCGGCTTGTACGGGCCGGCGACGTTCACGCCCAGGTACTCGGCCTGTTCCTTGTTCAGTTCGGTGAGTTCGACGCCGAGCGCGCCCAGGTGCAGCCGGGCTACCTTCTCATCGAGCACCTTCGGCAGCACGTAGACCTGGTTGGCGTATTCGGGCTCGCCGGTGGCCGAGCCCTCGGCCGGCTTGCCGTGCTTGGTGAACAGCTCGATCTGCGCAATGGTCTGGTTGGCGAAGGAGTTGCTCATCACGAACGAAGGGTGCCCGGTGGCGTTGCCCAGGTTCAGCAGGCGGCCCTCGGAGAGCACGATGATGGAGCGTTCGGTCGCCAGGCCGGCATCGAAGACCCATTCGTGGACCTGCGGCTTGATCTCGACCTTCCGGACGCCCTGGACGTTGGCCAGGCCTGCCATATCGATTTCATTGTCGAAGTGGCCGATGTTGCCCACGATCGCCTTGTCGCGCATCTTCACCATGTCGGACGCCATGATGACGTCCTTGTTGCCGGTCGTGGTGATGAAGATGTGGCCCTCGCCGACGACCTTGTCCAGGGTGGTGACCTGGTAGCCGTCCATCGCGGCCTGCAGGGCGCAGATCGGGTCGATCTCGGTGACGACGACGCGGGCGCCCTGGCCGCGCAGCGCCTCGGCCGCGCCCTTGCCGACGTCGCCGTAACCGCAGACCACGGCGGTCTTGCCGCCCATCAAAACGTCGGTGGCCCGGTTGATGCCGTCCGGCAGCGAATGGCGGATGCCGTACTTGTTGTCGAACTTGGACTTGGTCACCGCGTCGTTGACGTTGATCGCCGGGAACAGCAGCTGGCCCTGCTCCGCCAGCTGGTAGAGCCGGTGCACGCCGGTGGTGGTTTCCTCGGTGACGCCGCGGATGCCGGCGGCGACCCGGGTGAACTTCTGCGGGTCCTTGGCCAGCGAGGCGCGCAGCACGTCCAGGATGATCGTGTACTCGTGCGGGTCGTCGGCGGTGGCCGAGGGAACGGCACCGGCGGCTTCGAATTCGACGCCCTTGTGCAGCAGCAGGGTGGCATCGCCGCCGTCGTCCAAAATCATGTTCGGCCCCAGCTCGGGGTTCTCGGCGGCACCCGGCCAGGTCAGGATCTGCTCCGCCGTCCACCAGTATTCTTCGAGCGTTTCGCCCTTCCAGGCGAAAACCGGAACGCCCTGCGGCTCTTCCGGCGTGCCCTTGCCCACCACGACGGCGGCGGCGGCCTCGTCCTGGGTGGAGAAGATGTTGCAGGAGGCCCAGCGGACCTCGGCTCCGAGTGCGGTCAGGGTTTCGATCAGGACCGCGGTCTGCACCGTCATGTGCAAGGAACCGGCGATCCGGGCCCCGGCCAGGGGCTGGGCCTCGCCGAACTCTGCGCGCAGTGCCATCAAACCCGGCATCTCGTGCTCCGCCAAGCGGATCTGGTGGCGGCCGGCGGCTGCCAGCGAGAGGTCCTTGACCTTGTAATCGAACGTCACAGTCATGCTCCTAAGCGTCAGCGGGGCCGTCATGGGGGGAAGCAGCGGCGCCGTCGTTGGTTGAATCAAGGGCGCCGGCGGCCGGGGCGGCGTGCGGCAGCAGCACCGGGATGCCGTCTTCGATCCGGTAGCGCAGCCGCGCTCCGTCGGCGGTGCGGCCGGTCGAGACCAGCTCGTCGCCCTCCTGGGCCAGTGATGAACCGGTAGCCGGACAGCGCAAAACCGCCAGCAGTTCGGGGGTCAGATGTGCCATGCAATGGTGTCCTTTGATCTCCAGCAGCTTCGGCTGCGTCCGCTTCCGGCGGCGCGGGGCTTCGCCACGGACGGCAGGTTGCCGGCACGGCGGGCTGCCCGCCTCCCAGCGTATCGCCCTATGGTTGTCCGCGCAGAACGCGCAGGTGCCCGCGCCGGGTGCCGGCAGCACCTGCTGGAGGCTCCAACGGCTCGCGCTGGCCGCGCGGCTGGGGCACCTCGTCGGCTGCCTCCGGTGTGCGGGCGGCCTCGCGCACGGCGTCGGCCAAGGCCAACAGGTCGTCGGGGTTGGGGACCGGCGCCTGCTCCGGCAGGGCCAACCGCATGACTTCCCAGCCGCGGGGCACGGTCAGCCGTCCGGCGTGCTCGGCACACAGGTCGTAGCAGTGTGGCTCCGCGTAGGTCGCCAGCGGGCCCAGGACGGCAGTGGAATCCGCATACACGTATGTCAAAGTAGCGATGGCCGACCGTTGACAGGCCGAGCGTGAACATTGACGAAAGGATCCCACGAGAGAGCATCCTACTCCCGGCCTCCCTCCTTCCGGACCACCGGCGCGGGCCGGTGAAGAAAAGATTTGGTCACAATCGGGTCGCCCGGACGCTGCTCCCCCGGACGCTCCGGCGCACCGGCTGCGGGGGCCGGGTGCCTTATTCCGGTTCCCGGGCTTAAAGTCGGTATATGGACAACGGACCATCACTGACCCTCTCGCTGGATAGCGACGGCGGTGGCTGGCGCCGTCCGTTTGCCGCACGACGCCGGAACCGCCGCGGCCGCGGGCTGCGCGGCGACCTGCTGCCCGCCAACCTGCCCGGCCATCTGACCAGGTCGGAACAGTTCGAGCAGTGGGTCTCGGAGTCCGCCGAGCGGCTGGCGTACTTCTGGGGCGAGCGGGTCGAAGCAGCCCAATTCGTGGTCGAAGACATTCCGCCCCGCCTCGAGGAGCTGCTGGCCCGCGGCCAGGCCGCGCCGCTGGGCAGCTTCACTCCGGCCTCGCCGGGCCGCCCGGCCGTGGTGACTGTGTTCCGGCAGCCGGTCCAGACGGCGGCCCGGCTGCGGGCCGAGCTTCCGGAGCTCATCCACGATGTGGTGGTGGAGCAGACCGCGCAACTGCTGAACATGGCACCGGAAGCGGTTGACCCCGGCTACGGCCGGACCCGCCCCTGATCGGGCGTTACGGTCCAGGCGCCCCGTCGTCCTAGTACCCGATATCGACCGGCACCGCGGTCTGCGCCTGCGTCCCGGCGGGCACCGGCAGGACCGCAATATCGGGTGCACCGCCGTCGGTCAGGACCTGGGCACCGTAGACGGCTTCGCCGGAGGCGCTGATCAACAGGGCCGCAGCGTCGGTGACGTCGGCCTTGGGATCCAGGGTCACGGTGGTTCCGGCGGGGACGCTGACCACCTGCTTCTCCCCCGGTTTGCCTTTGAGATCCACCGGAGTAATTTCCACCGTGGCGTCCCCGGACGGCGCGCTGAAGGCCATCCTGGAGCTGACACCGCCCGGCACGACGGCCAGATGGTTGCTGCCGAGGCGGCCGGCGGCAGGTGACCACCCGAAGTCCACCGGTTCGCCCGTCTCGGTTGCCCTGCTGACCCGTGCGGCGGCAGCGATGGACACGTCGGCGCTGATTTCGACGGAATACGTGCCGGCGGGCAGGGACTCCAGCGGCACCCTGGTGACGCTGCCGGCCGCCGCGGTGATGACGCCGCCGCCCGGGAGGCCGACCGGCCCGTCCGAACCGAACACGCGCACTTCCAGGACCGCGTCGGTCACGCCGGGCACCGCCACCTCCAGCGCCGGCGCGGCGTTCCCGTAACCGTCCTGGCCCCGGATCGCCCGTGCCAGTTTCTCGTCCTGGACGGTGATTCCCGTGACCACCTGGCGCGTTCCGGCCGGGGCAGACGCCTGCAGCAACTCGACGCCGCCGGGGGTCAGCTGACGCAGGATGCTCTGCTGGATGAAGCCGGTCACCGGGCCGCCGGAGGACTGGACGCGCACGGCCAGTGATTCCTGGTTCGCGGCCACGCCCGCCAGCACGATGGAACGCGACTCCCCCGGAGCGACCAGCAGCCCGCGGGTGCCCGGAGCCTGGATCTGCCCCTCGGAAGAGATTAGTTCGAGGTCGACCGAGGACGGTGTCTGGGAACTGTTGTGCAGTTTCAACACGGAGGTGGTTCCCACGGTGGTGGAGGCGCCGAGCAGCCAGAAGTCATTGGCAGGGGCCATGCAGTTGGCCGCGGCCAGTCCGCGCAGGTCGCCGTCGGAGGCACGGTAGGTCATGGCCGCACCGGCCAGCGCCGTGGACTCCCCCATCGGGGCGGCCCGCAGCACGGTGGGGGCGGACAGGTCCTGTCCGGACACCACGGACGCCACCATCTTGGTCTCGCCGGAGGACTTTTCCGTTGGTTCGGCGATGCGCGCAAGCGGAGTGCCCGCTCCCAGTTCCGTCAGTTCGCTGCCGGGGACGTTGCCGCCGAGGTCGCTGAGCACCAGGGCCCTGGCCCTGGTCTGCGCCGTGGTGGAGACCGGGCTGAACTGGGGATCGGTGTCTTCGGCGGCAGTATCGAGCAGCCGGAGAGGCTCCGGGCAGACGGCGGTGTAGTCTCCGGCCGGAACGGCGGCGGACACGGGCGGGCGCTCGGCTGCCGCGCCCGGCACGTCCAGCAGGCTGCCGGCCGCTACCGCCGCTCCGGTCAGCAGCAGAAGGCCCGCTCCGGAGACGGCGCCCAGCGTCCGCCGCCCGCCGCCGCCCTTGGGCGTGCCGCTTGCGGTGGAACTGCCGGAGCGTGCGGTCGCCTTGCCGGCAGCGGCATCGCGTGTGCGGTCCCGCCGCGCAGCCCGCTTGGCGGCCTTGCGGTCAACCGGCTGATCCGGCTCGGCCTTGCGGTCAACCGGCTGATCCGGCTCGGCCTTGCGGTCAACCGGCTGATCCGGCTCGGCCTTGCGGTCAACCGGCTGATCCGGCTCGGCCTT
>NZ_JBNHGC010000005.1:0-347193 GCF_059090885.1 Arthrobacter sp. Y3223065
CGTGCACATCATGGCCCAGCTCAGCAAACCGGTGAAGGGCATAAATGCCCCCCATCCCCGCACCGACCACAACGACCGAATACTCCTCCACCTCACCTGCGTGGTTCTGAGGTTGATTGATAGACACGGTCTCGCTCCTTGGGCATGTACGGAATTACTGGCGCCATCATTCGCTGGCGATAAGCAAGGCGTCGGGAGCCCTGCCAGCAGAATAGGGTATTACTATCACCATTAGAGGACGATAGTCACATTATGGCAGTTGGGGCAAACACCCTGCCCCCTCCTACAGGCTTTTTGCTTTCTGTAACTGCTGTGAGGTTGTTCGGTGCCCCACGAAGTGCCATCGGGTTGGCGTGATAAGCAGGGCTGGGTGACAACCCAGAGCCCTTTGGCGTGATTTCCGGCTTAGTTGGCGTTGCTTACCGTACCGGCGAGAGTGAGCTGGTTCATAGCATTAGGCACAACCGCTGCCAACCAGGTGCTTGCGGACGGACATCACAAGAGAGTCGAAGCGCTCGAGGCGCTCCCCGACGCATCGAATGGGAGTACACCAATGACCGACATGGCAACCAAAACAAACACCGTAGATCGCGACTTTGTCGCGGATTACACCGTTGAGCGTGACGAGAGCCCGATGATTGGGGGCGACAATGCGTTCAAAGTCGCGATCTTCGGAGCGAACGTTTCCACGGGGCAGGGCGGCCTGAACTTCGCGGAGAACTCGATCAAGCTTGGTAACTGGGGAGAGGTGCAGGCTCTCGCGCAGAAGGCGGACCGATATGGCGTCGACGGATTCATCCCGATCGCGCGCTGGCAGGGGCTCGCGGGTCCCGATCGTCCGTGGGGTCGTCAGTTCGAGACGTTCACTTGGGCAGCGGGGCTGGCCGCGGTGACGCAGAACATTCAGATCTTTGCGACGTGCAACGTGCAGTTCATGAATCCGGTGCTGGGGGCGAAGATGATGACCACAATTGACCACATCAGTGGCGGTCGCATGGGGCTCAATGTAACAGCCGGATACTTCAAGCCCGAGTACGACATCTTCGGCGTGGAGCTGCCCGAGCACGATGTGCGCTACGAACTTGCGGACGAGTGGATTGAGATCTGCGAACGCCTCTGGTCGGACGAGGAGCCGTCGTTCGACTTCGACGGCAAGTTCTTCAACCTGAAGGGCGCACAGGCGTACCCAAAGCCGGTGCAGTCACCCCAACCGATGGTGATGAGTGCCGGTTCGAGCCCCGCAGGCCAAGAGTTCGCGTTCAAGCACGCAAATATCCTGTTCGCGGCGGTCGCCACCGTCGAACAAAGCGCCGAGCTCACGCCGAAACTGCGGCAGAAGGCCGACGCGGCCGGCCGCGAGGACCTCGGACTGTGGGCGGGCGCGCACATCATCGTCAAGGACACCGAGAAGGAAGCGCGCGAGTACGCCGACTACGTGATGGAGAACACCGACTGGGAGAGTGCGGTGCGCTACCTCGACGTTATCCGCAGCGGCGGGGCGGAGAGCTTCTCATCTTGGGATGAGTACAAGCAGAACGTGGATTACAAACAGGACGCGACGGTGAGGGCGTTCGGTCGCGCGGCGCTGATGCCAATCACGGGTACGCCCGAGATGGTCGTCGAGGAGCTGCAGAAGTTGCAGAAATCGGGCATCACCGGCATCTGCACGGGCCTGGTGGACTACGACGAAGGCCTGGACCGGATGCACGAGCAGATCTTCCCGCTGATGCGCGAAGCAGGCCTGCGCGCCTGATACCTGCCACGACCGTTCACGAAGGAGAGACCCAAATGACATTTCCTGATCCAAAGAAGTTCCGTCTCGTCGTTGCGGGCACGACCGAGTCGGGCGAAGTCGACTTCATTGAGCCCGGCCCTGCCGCCGAGTTCGATTTCCCCGGTGTGTCCGCAGGCGCATTCTATTGGGCCGTCGAGGGCGGACACAGCAAGGAAAACTTCGGTGCCCCTCCGAGCAAGGTCGCGCTGGCTGGACCCAACGGATCCACATTCGGCATCAGCAGCTTCCCCGCGCACTCGTCCGGCGAGGTCGACTCGGCAACGCTCGACGAGAGCATGACCGCCACGGAGGACGACGGCGACGCCGGCATGCACGCTAGCGACACGATTGACTACGAGGTCGTGATCTCGGGCAAGGTCGACCTGGTACTCCCGGGAGGCAAGAAGCGCACGCTCGTTCCCGGCGACCTCCTGGTGATGGCAGGCGTTCCCCACGCGTGGAAGAACCCGTACGACGAGGACTGCGTTTACGTGGTCGTGACCGTCGGATTCAACTCGAAACAGGAGCTGTGAGCATGGCCGTGACATCGCCAGGCAAGGCTCTTCGCGAGATCTTCGAGAGCGAAGAGACGGCACTGATGCCTTTCGGGGCCCTGCCGATCCACGCGCAAATGGCGCAGCACGCCGGCTTCGGCGCGTTCCAGCTCTCGGGCGGCATGTCGGCCTGGTGGCAGGGCGTCTCCGACACGGGCTGGCTTACGCTGACCGAGGTCGTCGAACATGCGAAGCGGACGGCCCGCGCCGTTGACATCCCCATCTATTGCGACGCCGACACGGGATTCGGCGCGCCCATCAACGTGCAGCGCACGGTCATGGAGTTCATCGATGCGGGTGTCGGCGGCATCCATATCGAGGATCAGCGTGAGCCTAAGAAGTCAGGGGGGGTCGCGGGGATCGAGCTGGTCTCGGACGCCGAGGCGGTGGGTCGCCTTAATGCCGCGGTCGACGCACGTGACAAGTACGGCGAGGACTTCGTGATCGTCGCGCGCACCGACGGATACGGCGCGGCCGGCGGCGGGGTCGATGAGGCGATTCGCCGTGCACAGCTTTACAAGGCCGAGACGGGCGCCGACGTCATTTTCTTCGAGGGCTTCCACACCTGGGAGCAGGCAGAGCTCGCGCTGAAGGAGACCCCGGGGCCGGCCTACGCCATCGGAGTTCCGATGATCGGGCGTAAGAGTGTCGCCGAGATGACGGCCATCGGCCAGGCCATCCAGCCCGTGCCGTTCGTGCTGCCCGGGATTAACGAGGTGTGGCGATTGCTCATGCAAGTGAAGGAGTCGGGCGAGGCGACGCCGCTCGCTGAATATATCGACCGCATGAACGAGGACACCGACGGCATTGGCTGGGGCGCGATGTTCGGTCGACCCTTAACCGACTACGTGCGTGAGACGGAAGAGAAGTTCCTTCCTCAGGACTCCCAGCGCGACTACGAAAACAACCTCCACGCTAACGATCGGAGCTACTGATGACTGCACAGCTTGATTTCAATGGACGGGTGGCGATCGTCACCGGTGCCGGGCAGGGGATGGGGCGCGAGCATGCCAAAATGCTGGCCTCCCGCGGAGCCCGCGTCGTCGTCAACGACGTCAACGCAACCAATGCTGCCGGGGCGGTGGCCGAGATTACTGAGGCCGGCGGCACGGCGGTGGTTGATACCCACAACGTGGTCACCGGATCGTCCGACATCGTCCAGACGGCGCTCGATGCGTTCGGGCAGCTGGACATCGTCGTCAACAACGCGGGCATCAACGCCTTCGGTCGATTCTGGGAGATGGACTCAGAAACGTGGTGGCGCATTTTCGATGTTGCCGTGAAGGGCGTCGTCGGGGTCTCGCGCGCCGCGATGCCGCACCTCATCGCCTCGGGGAGCGGTCGCCTGATCAACATCTCGTCGAACGGGGTCATGGGTGTACCGACTGACACGGCCTACAACGCTGCGAAGGCCGCGATCTGGGGGCTGAGCATCAGCCTTGCGATCGAGGCTCGAGAGGTCGGCGTGCAGGTGAGCACACTTATGCCGGTGGCGTTGACGCCGATGACCGAGGACGCGTTCCCGAACCCGGTCATCCAGGACGCTATGCGCACGACGGTTCCGCCCAGCTCTGTATCTGCCTTCGTGACGTGGCTGGCTCATCAAGACACCACAGTGTTCGGCGAGACGTTCGAGATCGCCGGGGTAGCAGCCGGCCGCGTGGCAATCGCCGGAATGCCGCGAATGAAGGTCGAGGAGCCTACGCCCGAGGCTTGGGCCGACAGCGGGGATGCGCTCATGAAGGACGGCGAACTGCGTCAGTTCCGCAACGCAAGCGCGTCATTCCGCGACCAGATGGTGTACCTGGCGCCCGAGCTCGACACGGTGCTCCCCGCCGACGCGGCGGACGTGTCGAGGTGATCGCGATGTCTGTGAGGGAGAGGGGAGCACAGGTCACGATCCAGGACAATCTGCGCGGTTTTGACGCCGATCCGATGATCGTGCGTCAGACGTTCGCGCAGTTCCCTTCGGGTGTTGCCGCGCTGGCAGCTGACGTCGACGGCGCGAAGCACGCGCTCGTCGCATCTTCCTTCATGGTCGGTGTGTCCCTTGAACCCTGCCTCGTCGCCGTCGCGGTGCAGAAGACGTCCGAGACGTGGGAGCACATTGCGAAGGCGGGCCGCTTCGGCGTCTCGATCTTCGGGAAGGGCCAGGGCGGTCTTACACGACAGCTCGCCGGCAAGGACCGCGCCGCGCGGTTCGAGCAGGTCGCCTTCGAGGTCAGCGACGACGGCGCGGTCTTCATCGACGGGGCGGCGTTGTGGCTCGACTGCTCGATCTCCGCGGTCACGGAGGCCGGCGATCACTGGATGGTACTGCTCGAAGCGCATCGGCTTGGTGCCGGTGAGAACGAACCGCTCGTCTGGCATGGATCGACGTTCCGCGAGCTCGCGGATCCTCCGGCAGCCCACGCAGCCTGACGGAATCGATGACAAGAACTCTGCGCCGCATCTCCGGCGCACAACTGGAAGAAAGAGGTCCTCATGGGACGTTTGGACAATAAGGTCGCCATTATTACCGGCGCAGCAGTGGGCATGGGTGCCGAGCACGCACGCCTGTTCGTCGAGGAGGGCGCGAAGGTCGTCATCACCGACCTCAACGAGACGGACGGCGCAGTGCTCGCGAAGGAGCTCGGCGAGAACGCCTTCTTCGTGAAGCATGACGTCTCCGACCCCGACTCGTGGGCCGAAGTCATGGCGGCGGCTGTCGAGAAGTTTGGTCCGGTCACGGTACTCGTCAACAACGCGGGGGTCCCAGGTCCCAATGCCTTCACCGCGGATCTCGACCTCGAGACCTTCAACAAGGTCGTCGCGGTGGACCAGACAGGGGTGTTCCTGGGCATGCGCGCCGTGCTGCCCGGCATGATTGAGGCAGGTGGCGGCTCGATCGTGAACATCTCATCGGCCGCGGCAATGGCCCACCTCTCGGGCACGCCCAACGTGGCGTACACCGGCGCCAAGGCTGCAGTGAGGGGCATGACCAAGGCAACCGCGATCGAGTACGGTCCGCAGAATGTGCGCGTCAACTCGGTGCACCCGGGCGCGATCCTCACCCCGATGGCCAAGAACCTGAACGATGCCGAGACACTCGAGGCGATCGCTCAGACGCTCCCGAACCGCCGTTTCGCCGATCCGCGGGAGGTCTCCTACACGGTGCTGTTCCTCGCATCCGACGAGGCCTCCTACATGACCGGCAGCGAGCTAGTCGTCGACGGCGGACGCCTGGCCGAGTAAAAACGCTCCCGCCGCGTTCTCACGTGTCGCCCCGCCTTTTCAGTCACGAAAGGGCGGGGCGATCCAGTGTTCGGAAGAAGCACGGGCGGTTCACCGTGACAGCAGCAGCGCCTCGCCTTGGCCGCCTCCGCCACACAGGGCTACGGCTGCCTTGCCTGTGCCTCGACGGTGGAGCTCGTAGGCGGCGGTGACAACAACACGCGCGCCGGAGGCGCCAATTGGATGGCCGAGGGCGATCGCTCCGCCGTTGACGTTGACTATGTCCATCCCGACACCGAGCTGCCGTGCCGAGTGCAGAGCTACCGAGGCAAACGCTTCGTTGATCTCGATGAAGTCCAGATCTTCCACTGCCCAGTCGGCAGTCTCAAGTGCCTTGGTAATGGCCCGAGCGGGTTTGTCCGGCAGCGACGTGTCCGGGCCCGCCGTCTGTCCCGGAGCGCCAACCACCGCCAGGATTTCAAGGCCATGGGCCTCAGCGTAAGCGCGAGTGGTCAGCACCGTGGCGGCCGCGCCGTCGTTGAGCGGCGAGGCGTTCCCGGCGGTTATCGATCCGTCGGGGGAGAAAGCAGGCCTGAGCTTGGCGAGTGACTCCTCACTGCTCTCCGGTCGCACGCCCTCGTCTGTCTCCACCAGCACGGCCTCTCCCCGACGTTTCGGAACTTTGATCGGGACAATCTCGGCGTCGAAGACGCCAGTGCCTTGGGCAACGGCTGCACGATGATGGGAGTCGGCTGCGACCTTGTCTTGTTCGCTCCGCGAGAGGCCGAGGTTTTGATTTGCGCGGTCCGTGGCCAGGCCCATGGCCTCCTGGTCAAAGGCGTCGGTGAGCCCGTCATGGGCGGCGGAATCCACTAGCGCAGCGTTCCCATACAAGTGGCCGGCGCGAGAACCTGGCAGCAGATGCGGTGCGTTGCTCATCGATTCCTGTCCACCGGCGACGACCACAGCGGCTTCTCCCAACCGCAGCATCCGGCTCGCCTCAATGATGGCGCTAAGTCCCGAGAGGCAGACCTTATTGACCGTTGCGGCGTGGGCCGTGAGCGGGATTCCCGCAGCGACGGCTGCCTGTCGCGCAGGGTTTTGTCCCGCACCGGCCTGTAGGACCTGTCCCATGATGACGGCATCGACGGCGGTAGTACGGAGACGGGCCCGGTCAAGGGCAGCGGCGATCGCCGCTCCACCGAGTTCGACGGCGGTCAACGGCGCGAGTTGTCCCATCAGCCTGCCTTGCGGCGTTCGGGCTGCTCCGACGAGGACAACATCTTCAGCGCGGTTCATTTTTTCTCCTAGAGAGTAAGGGGTACCGGCGGAATGGGTTCAACAGCCGCCAGCCGGGGGCTGCGACTATGAGGCGGCGGGGACAGGAACCCGCAACCCCCGATGGAATCCCGTGCCGGCTTCGCGGTCCAGGAGCGGGGTCAGGCCGCCGGTGTGGAAGGGATAGTTGGCGCCCAGGATCATGCACAGGTCTATCTGTTCCGGTCCCGCAACGACTGACTCGTTCAGCATTTCCTGAACTTCCTCAGCGAGTGCAGCCAGAATTCTGCCCCGGACTATGGCGGGATCGACGGGATGTGAGGCCGGCAGCAGGGCGGCCGCGGCGGGGGAAAGGCATCCCTCGTTGTCCAGATAGCCAGGCAGCCCCGCTGAGACGAGCGCAGCCAAACTCCGGCTCACGCCGAAGCGCTGAGAATAAGCCCGCTGCATGGTCTCGCAGATATGCAATTGCACTGCCGGGCCGATGAACTGCAGGAGTGCCAGCGGAGTCATGGGCAGGCCCAGTGGATCCAGGGCATGATCCACTGCGGCCGGATCAGCGCCTTCGTCAAGCAGGGAAAGGGCCTCGTCAAAGAGCCGCGTCAGGACGCGGTTCACCACAAATCCCGCCCTGTCTTTGGTCAGTACGGGTGTCTTACCCAGCCGCTTAGCGAGCTCAAATGCTGTTGCAAGAGTAGTGTCATCCGTCTTCGGTGCGGAGATGATTTCCACCAGGGGCAGCACGGCCACCGGGTTGAAGAAGTGGAAGCCGATTAGCCGCTCGGGCCTGGTCAGGGACGTGCCCATCGCCTCGATCGATAGCGAGGAGGTGTTGGTCAGCAGCAGAGTCTCCGGCCGCAGGAGCGGTTCCAGCTCGGCGAATACAGCGCGCTTTACTTCCAGTTCTTCGAAGACCGCCTCAATGACCACGTCGCAATCCGTGAAGGCGGCCTTGTCGGTGCCTCCGCTGATGAGGTTGCCTATGGCTTGGGCATCCGCGTCTTGCATGTTCCCGCGCGCCACCTGCTTCTCCAGCTGCGCGAGGATCCAGGTCATCGCCGCGTTGATGCGCTCCTGCGACAGGTCCGTGATTCGCACAGGGACACGCAGCCGTTGTGCAAAGACGAGGGCGAGTTGGCTGGCCATCAGTCCGGCGCCGACCACGCCGACCGAGCGCACGGGTCGAGGTTCGACCGAGGGCCTGCCGGCCGGTTTCTTCGCCAGTGACTGGGTGAGATGGAAGGCGTAGATGCTGGCGCGGGCCTGATCTGAGAGCAACAGTTCGCCGAACACCTCCTTCTCCGCCTGCTGCCCGAAACCGCCCGTGGATTCAGCCGTAGCGGCGATCAGCTCCAACGCTTGGTAGGGGGCGGGGGCAGCGCCGTGCAACCGCTCGTCCAGTTTCGTCCGGATGGTCTCCAACGATGTCTGCCCATCCCCACCCATGAACTCGGGCTCCGGAGCCGCGTCGGCTCGCGTAGGCTCCGGGGCGGCGCCCGAGAGAATGCCCGCAGCGAAATCCAATGAGGCAGCCAGGAAACCGGTCCCGGGAAGTACAGCATCGATCAAGCCGAGATCAGCTGCGGCATTCGCGGAGAGATTCCTGCCTGCCAATGAGTCAGTGACCACTAGTTTGGCCGTCTCGGCGGGACCGAGCAGCGCGGTTGTGCGGGGGATTCCACCCCAGCCGGGGATAAGGCCGAGCCGCACTTCTGGAAACCCCAAAGCGCGCACCGAGTCGGCGGCAGTGCGGTAGTCCGCGTGAAGTGCCAGTTCCAGTCCGCCGCCCAGCGCAATCCCGTTGACGAAGGCAAAGGTCGGCACCGGAAGGGCAGCGAACAGGGCAAACGTTTCCAGACCTTGCCGGGCCACTTCCTCGGCCTGTTCCCGCGTGGTGGCCTCGACCATTCTCTTCAGGTCAGCTCCGGCACAAAACACCGATCCCGTACCGGTCAGAGCCACTGCGTCGGCACGGGACAAATCCAAGGTTTGAATTACGGCTTCTAATTCGGCCAACGATGCCGGACTCAGCGTCGCGGGGCGGCCGCCAGAAGTCACGAGAGTCAGAATGGCAAAGCGGAAACCGGCATGGTCGACATAAGCAGTATCAATCCGGGTAATCATCTCGACGTTCGCAGAATGTGCTGATTGGCCTTCAGTACCGGCCAGCTTTTGGCCCATGGTGCTCCCTCACAGGTCGACTGCTGACCAGTCTGATGTGAAACGGAGTCTCACGTCAAGTAAGACTCCGTTTCATGTCCCGCTACTCTTGCTGAAGTCGCCGCTGAATCTCTCGGGCGATCTCGACCCCCGGCGTCGAGCGAGGAAAGACCGCAACGACTACGTCATCAGCCCTGCCCGAGGAATCTGTTAAGACGCCATGCATCCGCCGCACCTTGTTGAGTTCCGCCCATAGTTCAGTAGCAGCGGGAGGGCCGTCGTCGCCCTTCATTAAGGCGCGCAGGAAGTAATTGTTAGTGCTGACAACGGCTGACGCAAAACGGATCCCGTCCAATGGTGCCAGTCCCGGCAGCGTCCGGTTCAGGTACAAGTTGAACAAGCGCTCGTACCGGAAGACGGTGACCAACTCCTTATTCCGCAGCGCGGGGATCGAATTGACTACGGCATAGCGCTGCCTGGCAAGCTCGCCCTGTTGTGCGTAATGCTCGAACACCAAGGCGGCAGCTTCGCAAACCGCCAACCAGGGGTCCTTGTGCCCACTGGCTAGGTAGGCCTCCGTCTGGTCCACCAATTCGTCATGGTCGGCAAAAACCACGTCCTCCTTGGAACGAAACTGGCGGAAGAATGTGCTGCGTGATATTCCTGCGGCTTGGGCAATTTGTTCCACGCTGGTTGCCTCGAAGCCGTTGGTCGCATAAAGCCGCACCGCCGTTGCTGCGACAAGCGAACGCGGGCCAGCCGGATGTTTTGCACCCCGTTCACTATCCCGCAAGAGCTGCGTGTGTTCTGCCCGCCATGAGTCTTCTGCCACGGTCCCACGGTACTACTGAGCTCAAAGGGTCGTGCGGAGACTCCTTATTTGGGGTTGACGCGACTTCCAACCGGTTCAGTAGCCCCGCCACCCGCCAACAGCGCCGGCCCCGGTCCCGGGCGCCGCCAGCCACCACCCCGCGAAGGCCACGGAGATCCTCGGCCCGCCGTGTGCGGCGCCAGCGCAGGTTCGGCCCGCGGCCCCCCATCCAGATTTTCTGCTGGAAATTATTCGAGCCCGGACCCATCCTTGAAGAACCCCAAAACGAGGGGCCTTCAATCGCAGGAGGCAATGGCCATGAGCAATCAACCGGACGATTCGGGGATCAAGGCAAAGCACCGGGCCATGTGGGCCCTCGGCGACTATCCCGCCGTCACTACTGAGGTGATCCCGGCGCTGGGCACCGCTCTCGTCGAAGCCAGCGGCGTTCAGAAGGGCGACCGTGTTTTGGACATTGCCGCCGGTTCCGGCAACGCGGCCATCCCCGCTGCGCAGGCCGGGGCACAGGTCACCGCGGCCGACCTCACTCCCGAGCTGCTTGAGCAGGGGCGCCGGTCGGCCGAAAAGGCGGGTGTTTCCGTGGACTGGCAGGAGGCCGACGCCGAGCACCTTCCGTTCGGGGATGGTACCTTCGACGCCGCGATCTCCTGCGTGGGGATCATGTTCGCCCCCAACCACCAGGCGAGTGCCAACGAACTCGTCCGCGTGCTGCGGCCCGGCGGCACGATCGCCCTCGCCAACTGGACGCCGGAAGGCTTCATCGGCCAGATGTTTGCGACCATGAGGCCATACGCACCACCGCCGCCTCCGGGGGCGCAACCCCCGCCGCTCTGGGGCAACCAGCAGCACGTGCTGGACCTGTTCGGGGACCGGGCCACCGACGTCGTCGCCCGGCGGGAAAAGCTGACGGTCGACAGGTTCGCCACCGCCGGGGAGTTCCGCGACTTCTTCAAGGCCCGCTACGGGCCCACTATCAACACGTACAGGTTCATCGCGGACCAACCGGACCGGGTCCAAGCCCTCGATGGGGAACTCGAAGAACTGGCCAGCCGGCACGATCTCGGGGGCGGCCGGATGGAATGGGAGTATCTGTTGTTCACAGCCCGCAAGAAGTGACCGTGCTGGAAAGGGTCGGGAAGCAGGATCGGTGCCTCCGGGCCGTTTCCGTCGCCGGATGCTGTTCGGGAACGGGATCCGGTTACTAGACTGTGCCCATGGCTGCTGCATTGGTTCGTCCTCGGAACGGCAAGCTGATCGCCGGTGTCTGCGCGGCCCTGGCCGCGCGTTTCGGCCTGCCGAAAGTGCTCGTGCGTCTCGCGTTCATTATTTTCGGACTGGTCGGTATCGGGGAACTGGTGTACATCGCGCTCTGGATCATGATCCCCAAGGCCCAGGTGTAGGCTTCGCGCCGCCGCCCCCGGCCCACCGGAGGCCGGGGGTCCCTGGCGCCTGCCATGCAGGTCCGTCCTGGCGCCTGCCATGCAGGTCCGTCCCTCGGCACACTCACGCCCCAAAACGCTCCATTGATGACGGCTGACGCAGGTCAGGGCTACTCGACGAGCTTGCCGGCCATCGAGTCGTCGGCGTCGGTTTCGGCCAGTGACCGGAAGGAGTCCGGGGCAGGGGACAGGGCCTCGAAGCTGACTCCTTCGGTCGGGGACCAAACAAAGTTGCCCTGCAGTGACGGATCCATCTCGGGGAAGTCCGCACGGTTGTGGCAGCCCCGCGTCTCACGCCGCTCGAGGGCGCACTCGAGCGTGGCCCGGGCCGCGAGGAGCGAGCCCAGCAGGTCGTACGCGTGCGCCAAGTCGTCGAACCCGGCGATGTCCGGGTGCGCGGTGACGTGCCGCGCGCGTTCTTCGAGGGCGGCAAGCCTATGCAGGCCGTCCTGCAGCCCCTGCCCGGTGCGCACGACGCCGGCGTGCTCCGTCATCAGGTTGCGCACTTCGCGCTGCAGCCGCCGGGCTGACTCGGTCCCGCGCTCACTGAGCAGGGCCTGCATCTCGGCGCGTGCCGACTCGACGGCGGAGGGGTCCCGGCGAACAGTGGTGCGGGAGGCGGCGTACTCTGCGGCGTACTCGCCGGTGATGCGTCCGTAGACGAGCAGCTCGATCAACGAGTTTCCGCCCAGGCGGTTCGCCCCGTGCAGGCCCGAGGACGCCTCGCCGATCGCGTACAGCCCGTCCACGCCGGTGCCGTGGTCCTCCGGAGCCACCCAAACCCCGCCCATGGAGTAGTGCGCGGTCGGTGCGATCTCCATTTTCGTGGTCGTGATGTCCACCATCTGCAGGTCGATCAAGGTGCGGTAGACCCGCGGCAGCTTCTGCAGGATAACCTCCCGGGGCAGATGGGACACGTCCAGATAGACCCCGCCCTTCTCGGTTCCCCGGCCCGAGGCGATCTCGGTATATCCGGCCAGGGCCACCCGGTCGCGAGTGGACAGCTCCATGCGTTCGGGATCGTAGCGCTCCATGTAGCGCTCGCCGAGGGCGTTGGTGAGGATGCCGCCTTCGCCGCGTGCTGCCTCGGAGACGAGGGTGCCGGCAGCGTCATCGGGCTCCAGCAGTCCGGAGGGGTGGAACTGGACCAGCTCGGCGTCCCGGATCCGGGCTCCGGCCAGGACCGCCAGGCGGAAGGAGTCGCCGGTATTCTCGTCCCGCCGGGAGGAGGTGTGGCGCCAGATGCGGGTGTGTCCGCCGGCGGCCAGGATCACCGCGTCGGCGTGGATCTGTACGGGCGTGCCGTCCACGACGTCGAACCCGTAGGCGCCGAAGACGGTACCGTCGGCTACCAGCAGGCGGGTGATATAGATGCTGTCAATGATCTGCACGTTCAGTTCGGCCGCGCGGCGCATCAGGGTGCGCTGGATCTCCAGGCCGGTGTAGTCGCCGGCGTAGGCAGTTCGGCGGTACTTATGGGCGCCGAAGAAGCGCTGGGAAATCCGGCCGTCTTCCTCCCGCGCGAAGGGCATCCCCCACCTCTCCAGGTCCTCGATGCCGCCGGCGGCATTGCGCGCCACGGTCTCCACGATGGCCGGATCGGCCAGGAAATACGACTCGCGCAAGGTGTCGGCGGCGTGCTGCTGCCAGCTGTCCTCCGGATCCATGGTGGCCAGCGCGGCGTTGATGCCGCCGGCCGCCAGCGTGGTGTGGGCGTCGTGCTTACGCCGCTTGCCCACCGCCAGCACCTGGACCCCCCGCTGCGCCAGTTCGATCGAGGCGCGCAATCCAGCACCACCGGTACCGATGACGAGGACAGAGGTGGACAACAGTCGCTCGGTGGCGTGCTTTGTGCTCATATCTCCATGCTAGGAAGGCGGGTATCATGAGTCCAATGCATTGTCTGGATAGAACTGATGCGAAAAGGCTATGATGAAACTCGAGCAATTGTCCTCCTTTGAGGCCGTGGCCCGGAACGGCCACTTCACCCGTGCCGCCGAGGAGCTCTTCCTCGCCCAACCGTCCCTGAGCCGACAGATCGCCGCGCTGGAGGCCGACGTGGGCACCAAACTGTTCCGCCGCGGACCGGCCGGGGTGACGCTGACCGACGCAGGCGAGGTGCTGTTGCCCATCGCGCGCCGGATGCTGGGTGACGCGCGGTTCGCCCGCGAGCAGATGGACGAACTGGCCGGGCTTCGGCGCGGCCACGTCCGGCTTGGCGCCCCGCCTACTCTCTGCGTATCACTGGTTGCCGACGTGCTGGCGGCCTTCCGGGCCGCGCATCCAGGAGTGGACCTGCACATCACCGAGGGCGGCTCTCGCTCCCTGGTGGACGCTCTGAACGAGAACGCACTGGACCTTGCCCTGATGGTCACCCGCGGGTCCGAACCATCCGCACCCGGCACCGAGCTGATCCCCCTGCTTTCCGAGGAACTGGTGGTGATCTCAGCCGCAGGCTCCCCGATGCCAGGACACGGGCAGGAGCAACGGGGCGAAAGCCCGGCCCGGGCCGAGCTCACCCTGGCGGAGCTGGCGGAGATCCCCCAAGTCGCGTTCAACCGCAGCTACGATCTGCGCGTGGCCACCGACGCGGCATTCTCCGCTGCAGGACTTACCCCGACGATCGCCGTCGAGGGCGCCGAGATGGACGCAGTGCTCCGATTCGTGGAACGGGGGCTGGGAGTGGCCGTGGTTCCGGCCATGGTGGTCATCGACCGCCCCACGCTGGACAGCACCCGCCTGGTGAGCCCCCAGCTGACCCGAACTGTCAACTTGGCCCGGCGTACCGACGTCCCACCCTCGGCCGCGGCAGCGGCCATGCAACAGTTCGTCTTCGAAACCGTGGACCGACTCGCCGCGCCAGGCACCGACCTCTCGCGACTCGTGACCGTGACACCACGAGAGACAGGGAGAGGCCGCTAGGGCCGGACAGGAGCACGTAGCGTCATCCGTAAGGACGATCCGGCCGGACGCGAAGATCATCCCGCAGTGCGGTGTGCGGCCGGCCGGCACTCCGTAACGTATTCATTGGCTCCGGGACTCCGGGCGCTACTCCAGTGCTCGGCGCAATAGACGCGCCCGCGCCTGATTCGGTACAGGAGAAGAAGTCGCAGCCGCGCAAACCCGCTGCGGATCGCCCGGTCGAAATGACGGTGCAGTAGACTCCATGTTGATGCCTTGGAAGGCGACTCAGTCGGTGACACGCCCGGCGCGTTCGGATCGGCGACCACCGCCGGTTCCAGTGCCACAGCCGTACCCAGTACCGCCGCTTCGGACATTCGAGACCTCGGAGTTCACGACGCGTATACCGCCCGCGTGGACGTCGGGGGTCGTCCTTCGTGCCGGGAAAGGTCACCATCGGCGGATCGCCGTGGGAGGTGGCGCTGCTGCCCGGCTCGATTCGACCGTTTGCACGAAAACTGTATGCGGCGAATCGCAGCGGCATCGTTGCGCAAAGTGATGAGGATCGGGAGGCCTCGATCTACCTGCTCGACCGGGGCATCGCGGACCCGCTTCCTATCGAGGCCTGAGGCGTCGACGATGTCGAGATCGTGATTCCCGTACACGGCGGTGCTCGGCCGCTCGAGCGGTGCCTCGCCTCGCTTGCCGACGCTGGACTCCCCATCACCGTCGTCGACGATGCGTCGTTTCGCTCCGACGCAGCGCGCATTGAGCAGGTTGCCCAGGCGGCTGGTGCGCGCGACTCGTCGTGCGGAAGAATAACGGCGGACCGGGTGGGGCGAGAAACACCGGTTTCGAGGCGACGACGGCGCCGTTTGTCGCCTACCTCGATGCTGACGCCATCGCAAGTCCAGACTGGGTTGCTAAGCTGCGCCCGCTCTTCGACGACCCCCTCGTCGGCGCGGTCGCTCGCCGCTGGATGCTGTTCGGGAAGCGGCGCCGGTTCCAGACTGTGGCCATGGCTGCTGCATTGGTTCGTCCCGGAACGGCAAACTGATTGCCGGTGTCTGCGCGGCCCTGGCCGCCCGTTTCGGCCTTCCGAAAGTGCTCGTGCGTCTCGCGTTGATTATTTTCGGACTGGTCGGTATCGGGGAGTTGGTTTACATCGCGCTGTGGATCATGATCCCCAAGGCTCCGGTGTAGGCTCCGGGCCGCTGCCCCCGCCTCAGCAGCGCGGCGTTGGCGGTGCCGTGCTCGATAGCCTGCCCGAAGATATCCGCACGCGTGCCACGCGTTGCTCACGTCAGCCTCACCGCAGACCCAACTGGCCGCAGACTCTACGAATCACGCGGCTTTGCGGACCACGGAGCCGCTGCAAACGCCATGCACCTTCACACCGGACGAGGGAGTTCCAGCGGGCCTCAAGGGCGGGTGCGAAACGGGTTGCCCGGCCCGGCTGGACAGCAAGCAATCGTGAGCACACGTTCGTTTGGCTCATGCTGCGAGAGTCTCCTCGTCGTGGCCGGTACGGTTGCCGATCGCCCCGTCCCTCTCACCCCTCGCTCCGGCCGGAAAGACGCAGCCCCGCAGATGAAAATCCGGAAGATTCCAATCCGTAGGCTGCATCACTGCGAATACCCGTTGTAAGACGGGCGACGCTACCCCGATTTGCCGTAGAGAGCCCGAGATTATTTCAGGAGCCATCATGCGTAAAACAGCCGGATTCGCAGGGGCCGCGGCGGCCGCCTTGGTGCTGCTGGGGGCCGGAGGGGCTTCCGCCTCCTCTGGCCCGCAGCCCGATTGGGGAGGCAACAACCACCACCACCGGGATGCGGGGCGGACTTTCGTCGCTCACCTGAAGCCCTTGAACGCAGGCGAACACACCGTGGCCGAGAAGACCTACACCATTCCCTCCACCCAGGGAACCGCGGTGGTGAGGGTCAAGGGCGACGATGTGAGCGTGACGATCAAGGTCCGGGGCGTCACCGCTAAGACACTGCACCCGCAGCACATCCACGCAGGC
This sequence comes from Arthrobacter sp. Y3223065, assembly GCF_059090885.1. NCBI lineage: Bacteria > Bacillati > Actinomycetota > Actinomycetes > Micrococcales > Micrococcaceae > Arthrobacter > Arthrobacter sp. Y3223065. Next base: position 16,175 of record NZ_JBNHGC010000005.1, read on the forward strand.
GAGAAGTGCCCGAACGCTTCGGACGACAAAAACCGCGACGGCTTCGTGGATGTCATCGAGGGCCTGCCGAAGTACGGACCCATCCTTGTTTCCCTGGACAGCGAGCTTGACAGCTTCGCGCCGTCGCTGGACTTCCCCGTCGCCGATGCGAAGGGCCGGTACCGGTACCATGAGCACGCCTCCAAGTCGCACCTGCAGGCAGAGTTGAAGGAGGCACTGAAGCTGGGCACCCGTCACGTGGTGATCCACGGCATCAACCCGGTCGCGCGGGTGAATCCGCTCCCGGCGTCTGTGGCCTCCCTGCCGGGGCTGCCGGCGTGGGCGACACTTCCGGTCGCGTGCGGCGAGTTGGACCGGGCCCACCACTGATACGGCCTGCCGTGGTCATCGAAAGGAGCGACAGCGGTTGACGCGTCGCTGAGGGTGCGGGTCCCGGCCTTGAGGTCCGGGGCCCGTCCTCTCTGGCGTCCAACGTGCCGTCAATATCTGTGCACGACCCTGCGGCAGGTCCATCTGCAATCGGGTCTGCAGACCTGGATCGTGAGGGAAGCAGCGGGCAGGCGAGAGGTCCGGCTCCTCGGTCCTGCGAAAGAGTCAGCCATGGCAGGAACAGTCGAGGCGACCTTCGAGCGGCCCGGCACGTAAATCTATGTGCGGTGCTTGTCCCTTTAAACCCCTTCGCGGCGGGCATCGGCCCAGTTCTCGGCGGCTGCCAGATGCCGCCGCGCCGCGGCCACCACCGCATCAGGCTGGGGATAGCGCCAGGTCCGCTCAAGCTCGGCGAGTGTTTCTACGGCAGCGCGCCGTGCAAGAGCCAATACCATCGAATCGCCGGTGGCAATTCTGATATCCGGTGTCTCGCTCATGCCATGTATTCGAGACCGGCGGCCGCACGGATTGGGCGTCTTGCAACCTGGGCGGCGGTGCATGAATCGCCCCGCCACACCATGCCCGTCTCGCATACACCCTGGTAGGCGATCTATTGATGTTGAAGTTTGCGTTGGAGGCGGAGAGGCAGGGCAGCATGTTCAATGGCCGGTAGCTCACCGGCGGATAGCGTCATCCGTAAGGACGACCGGACGGACGCGAAGATCATCCCGCAGTGCGGTGTGCGGCCGGCCGGCGGTCCGTAACGTATTCAGTGGCCCCCGGGAATCCGGGCGCTCTTCCAATCCACGAAGGACGGTTCAGATGATCGAGGCACAGGGCCTGGTCAAGGTCTACGGAAACAAACCGGCAGTGCAGGGCGTCTCCTTCACAGTGCAGCCCGGCCGGGTGACCGGTTTTCTGGGGCCGAACGGCGCCGGCAAGTCCACGACCATGCGCATGATCATGGGACTGGACCGTCCCACCTCGGGTGACGTCCTGGTCAACGGCAAACACTACGCCAAGCACCGGGCACCGCTGCGCGAAGTCGGCGCCCTGCTGGACGCCAAGGCGGTACACACCTCCCGGACCGCGTACAACCACCTCCGGGCCATGGCCGCGACCCACAGCATCCCCACCAAGCGGGTGCGCGACGTGATCGAACTGACCGGCCTCGGGGCCGTGGCCAAGAAGCGCGTCGGCGGCTTCTCGCTGGGCATGGGGCAGCGGCTGGGCATCGCGGCCGCCCTGCTCGGGGATCCGCAGACCATCATTCTGGACGAACCGGTGAACGGGCTGGACCCGGAAGGCGTCCTCTGGGTGCGCAACCTGGTCAAGACACTTGCCGCGGAGGGCCGGACGGTGTTCCTCTCCTCGCACCTGATGAGCGAAATGTCGCTGACCGCAGACCACCTGATCGTCATCGGGCGCGGCCGGATCATCGCCGATGCGCCCATTCAGGACATCCTCAACAACCGGGCTCAGCGGGTGCGCGTACGCACCGACCGGCCCGACGTCCTCACCCGCGCGCTGGCCGGGGAAGGGGTCACCGTTGAAGCCCGCGAGCCGGAACTGCTGGAGGTCAGCGGCGTCCCTGCGCGGGCCATCGCCGAGACGGCCCTCGCCCAGCAGGTGCTCGTCTACGAGCTGACCCCGCTGCAGGCGTCCTTGGAGGAGGCCTACATGGACCTGACCAAGGACGAAGTCGAATACCACTCCGGCCCGGTGGCCGATGTACACGAAAATGCCGGCAGCGCAGGGTCGGGACGGCACGCTGCCGTCGCCGCCGGCGTCGGCCAGGAAGGAAAGTGACCATGAGCGCTGCAACCCTGACCCCGCAGGCCGGCCGTGTCACCGGCCCCGGCGTGAGCTTCCCCCGGACGTTGAAGAGCGAGTGGATCAAGTTCACCACGCTGCGCTCCACCTGGGTGCTGCTGGCCACCACCGTCGTGGTGATGGTCGGCATCGGGTTGCTCGGCGGCTGGGGCGTCGCCACCGGCATGGAGCAGATGGAGGCCGCCGGCCAGGATCCGGCCGCCGCCGGCATGGATGAGTCCATCCTCTACCTCATGACCAGCGGCGGGATTGACTTCGGCCAGCTGATCATCGGGTCGCTGGGCGTGCTGCTGATCGCCTTCGAATACTCCACCGGCATGATCCGCTCGACCATGACGGCCGTGCCGTCCCGGCTGTCGCCGCTGTTCGCCAAGGCGCTGGTCGTCGCCGTCGTCGCGGCCGTCGTCGGAATCGCTTCCAGCTTTGCCACCTATTTCCTGCTGCAGCCGATCCTGGCCAATTACGGCAGGGAATTCGGGCTGGACGTGGAAAACCTGGTCCAGTCCATGCTGCTGTCCGGCCTTTATTTGGCGGTGGTGGCGTTGATGGCGCTGGCGCTCGGATCTTTGCTGCGCAACAGCGCCGGCAGCATCGTCACGCTGGTCGTGCTGCTGCTGGTGCTGCCGATCGTCGCCCAGATCATCCCCTTCGACTGGGTGCAGGACGGCGTGATGCCCTACCTGCCCTCCAATGCGGGACGCCAAATGCTCATGCTCGAGACGGCCGAGGGCGACTTGACCCAGTGGCAGGGCGGGCTGGTCATGGCCGCCTGGGCCGCAGTGCTGCTGGCCGGGGCGGCCGTGACCACCAAGACGCGGGACGTCTAGGCGCGGCCGGGCTCGACGCGTGACTCATCAAGCCTCGGTGAAGGAGGCGGCGGAACGAACGGCCGCCGTCTCCTTCACCGAAATATCGTCCAGGCGCCGGGGCCCGATCCGGCGCTACTTCCATACCCACCCCGTGGTCACGGACTGGGCGCTGGTCGCGATCCACGTGCTGTTCGGGCTGCCCAATGCCCTGACCACCGCGCTCGACGGCGAATGGCCGCCCCTGCTGCTGCTGTTGGCCGGCGGGGCCGCGCTGGTCTGGCGGCGCCGGGCACCGCTGCTGGTGCTCGCGGCGATTGCCGTGGTGGACATGCTGATCGTGGTCTTGACCAGCACCGGCAGCGGTTCGCTCGCCATGTGGTTTGCCGTCTACACGGTCGCAACCACCCGGCCGGCCGTCCGCTCCCTTGCCGCGGCGGTGCTGGCGGCCCTGCCCATGATCGTGGCGATGGCGGTCCGGATGCCGCCGGAGATCACCAAACAAATCGCCACCGGCGATGTTCCGGGGTATGTGGGGCTGGTGTTCGGCCTGGTGCTGATCCTGGCGAACATTATCGCGGCGGGCATCGGTGTCACCGTGCGCCGGGACCGGCTCCATGATGCCGAGCTGCAGAGCTGGGCGGACGACAACGCCCGGCTGGCGTCCGCGACCGAACGGACCCGGATCGCCCGGGAGATGCATGACGTGGTCGCGCACTCGCTCTCGGTGATGATCGCCCTCTCGGATGGCGCCGCCGTCGTGGTCCGCAAGGACCCGGAACGCGCCGGCGAGGTTTTGGACCAGCTCTCCGCCACCGGCCGGTCGGCACTGGCCGACATGCGCAGGGTGCTGGGCGTGCTGCGCGGCGCGAACGGTGCCGACGATGCTGCCCCGCTGGCGCCGGCACCGGCCGGGGATCAGCTGACCGGCCTGCTGGACGGCTTCCGGGCCGCCGGCTTGCCGCTGCGCACGGTGATGGCCGGGCCGCCACTCCCGGAAGACCAGAATTTCCGGCTCATCGTCTTCCGCATCGTGCAGGAGTCGCTGACCAACGTGCTGCGCTACGCCAAGGACGTGACCCGGGTGGATGTTGCCCTGGTTCGGGACGGCGACGCCGTCCACATCACGGTGGCCGACGACGGCCGGCAGGTCGGCCCGGTCGACTCGCTCGGGGCCGGGCAGGGCATTCCGGGCATGCGCGAGCGGGCCGCCGTCTACGGCGGCCGCGTTGCCAGCGGTCCGCGGTCCGGCGGTGGTTGGATGGTGGAGGCAACACTGTATTGGCCCGGAGAGGAAAACGAGAGTGTCTGAGAGCACGGACGGCAGCGAGGCCGGGCCGGTAAGGGTGCTGCTGGTGGACGACCAGCCGCTGCTGCGGATGGGCTTCAAGCTCATCTTGGAGGGCGAAGACGACGTCGCGGTGGTGGGGGAGGCGTCCGACGGCGCCGAGGCGCTGGAGTTGGCGCGGTCGCTCTCCCCGGACGTGGTGCTGATGGACGTCCGGATGCCGGTCATGGACGGAATCGAGGCCACCCGGCAGATCGTCGCCGCCGGACTGTGCGCGCGGGTGATCATCCTGACGACCTTCGACCTGGACGAGTATGCCTTTGCCGGGCTGCAGGCCGGGGCCAGTGCCTTCCTACTCAAGGACGTGGCACCGGCGGAACTGGTCCGGGCGGTGCGCCTGGTCTCCACCGGCGACGCCGTGGTGGCGCCGCGGGTGACGGCGCGCCTGCTGGAGACCTATGTGCGCGGCCTGGCCCCGGGCGGCAGCCCGGCCGCGCCGCCGCAGCGCGACCCGTTGCTGGATGACCTGACGCCGCGTGAACTGGAAGTGCTGCGGACCATCGCGGAGGGGCTTTCCAACGCGGAGATCGCCCACCGGTTCTTCCTCTCGGAGGCAACCGTCAAAACGCACGTGCGGCGGATCCTCGCCAAGCTGCACCTGCGCGACCGGGTGCAGGCCGTGGTGTACGCGTACGAGACCGGACTGGTGGTGCCCAGCCTGGGGCTGGACTACTGAGAGCGCCGATCCCGGGCGGCGGTTCCTGCCTGTGGCGGACAGCGCTTCCGGCCGCACGGGCCTGTGGAGGAGAGGTCCGCGCGGCGGATTCACGAGCCCGGACCGCCGTCCGGTACCATTGGTAAGTCTGTGCTGTCAGCGCTGGCTGGTATTTCCTGTGACAATAGCCAAAACACACGGAAGTCGCCGCGCGGTGGCAGGCAGGCAACGCAACAGAACCTCCTGTTACGGAAAGACCGTGACCGCTTAGCCCGAAGGAGGTGGGTTCACAATGCGTGCTTATGAACTGATGGTAATCATCGACCCCGAGGTCGAAGAGCGTACCGTAGAGTCCTCGCTCGACAAGTTCCTCAACGTTGTCCGCAACGATGGTGGAACCATCGACAAGGTGGACATCTGGGGACGCCGCCGGCTCGCCTACGACATCAAGAAGAAGTCAGAAGGCATCTACGCGGTGGTCAACTTCACCGCCACTCCCGCCACTGCTGCTGAGCTTGACCGCCAGCTTGGTCTGAACGAGACCATCCTGCGCACCAAGATCATCCGCCCGGAGGAGCAGAAGATCTCCGCTGAGTAATCAGCTGTGATCGCCGCACCCGTTCCGGGAGCGGCTTTGACGAAGACATTCCCGCGCGCCGCCGGCAAGCGGGACTAGGACATCAGGAGGCAACATGGCAGGCGAAACCGTTATCACGCTCGTCGGTAATCTCACCAACGATCCCGAGCTGCGGTTCACCCCGTCCGGGTCCGCGGTAGCGAACTTCACCGTTGCATCCACGCCGCGGACCTTCGACCGCCAGTCCAACGAATGGAAGGACGGGGAAACCCTGTTCCTCCGGGCGTCGGTTTGGCGCGAAGCTGCCGAGAACGTCGCTGAAACCCTGACCAAGGGCATGCGCGTGATCGTTCAGGGCCGGCTGAAGTCCCGTTCGTATGAAACCAAAGAGGGCGAAAAGCGTACCGTCATGGAGCTTGAGGTCGACGAAATCGGCCCCTCGCTGCGCTACGCCTCTGCCAAGGTCACCCGTACCCAGCGCTCCGGCGGTGGCCAGGGCGGCTTCGGCGGCGGCCAGGGCGGCTTTGGCGGCGGCGGCTTCGGCGGAGGCCAGAACCAGGGCGGTTGGGGCGGACAGCAGTCCGGCCAGCAGCCCGCCCCACAGGACGATCCCTGGGGCGCACCGGCCGGCGGCTCGTCCGGCGGCTGGGGCAACGGTCCGGACTCCAACGAACCTCCCTTCTAAAACAAACCCCATCCCGTGGAAAAGATCCACGGGCTCCACAAGATAAAGGAGCTCCACGATGGCTAAGGCTGAAATTCGTAAGCCCAAACCAAAGTCCAATCCCTTGAAGGCCGCTGACGTCACCGTCATCGACTACAAGGACGTAGCTTTGCTGCGCAAGTTCATCTCTGACCGCGGAAAGATCCGCGCCCGCCGCGTGACTGGCGTCACCGTGCAGGAGCAGCGCAAGATCGCACTGGCAATCAAGAATGCCCGCGAAGTTGCCCTGCTGCCCTACTCCGGCGCTGGCCGCGGCTAAGCGAAGCGAAGAGGAGAGAGTACTGACATGGCAAAGCTCATTCTGACCCACGAAGTGACCGGTCTCGGCACTGCTGGCGATGTCGTCGAGGTAAAGAACGGTTACGCCCGTAACTACCTTCTGCCCCGCGGCTTCGCCCTGACCTGGACCAAGGGCGGCGAGAAGCAGGTGGAGTCCATCAAGGCTGCACGTGCCGCTCGCGAGATCGCATCCCTGGAAGACGCGCAGCAGCTCGCTGCCCAGCTGTCCGCCAAGCCGGTCACGCTGACCGTCAAGGCAGGCGAGTCGGGCCGCCTGTTCGGCACCGTCAAGCAGGCCGACGTGGCTTCCGCTGTCGAGGCCGCCGGCCTCGGCGCCATCGACAAGCGCAAGGTCGAACTGACCGAGCACATCAAGTCGGTGGGCGACTACCAGGCGACCGTGCGTCTGCACGAAGAGGTCTCCGCCGTCATCGACCTCAAGGTCGTTGCTGGCTAACAGCCTCGCTGTCGCTGCAGGCCGGGTCCGTTCAGGACCCGGCCTGCAGCGGTTAACGCCCGGTACGCTGTAGGACGTGAGCACACATCAGTTCAGCCAGGTGGACGTCTTCGCAACCGGACCGTGCACGGGCAATCCGCTGGCGGTCGTGTCGGACGCCGGTGAATTGCGCGACGAGCAGATGCAGCGCTTCGCCAACTGGACCAACCTCTCCGAGACCACCTTCCTCCTGCCGCCCGAGAGCGCGGAAGCCGATTACCGGGTCAGGATCTTCACGCCCAGCGGTGAGCTGCCCTTCGCGGGCCATCCCACGCTGGGTACGGCCTACGTCTGGCTGGCCGCGGACGGGCAGCCGAAGGCCGGGGGAGCGATCGTGCAGGAATGCGGAGCCGGCCTGGTCAAGGTCAAGCACGACGGCGGACGGCTGGCTTTCGCTGCTCCGCCGCGGCGGCGGACCGGGCCGCTCCCCGAGGGGAACGTCGCAAAGATCTGTGCCGCGTTGGGGATTGAGCGCGGCGACGTGCTGCGCCACCAGTGGGCGGACAACGGCCCCGAGTGGCAGGCCCTGCAGTTGCGCGACGCCCGGGCCGTCCTCGACGTCGTGCCCGACTATTCCGCCCTGTCACCGTTCGGCGTCGGTCTGATCGGCGCCCACCCCGGCGGCTCCGACGTCGACTTCGAAGTCCGCGGGCTGATGGGCTTCGAGGACCTTCCGGCGGAGGACCCGGCAACCGGCAGCCTGAACGCCGCGCTGGCCCAGTGGCTGATTGCCGAGGGCGCCGCACCCGCCGCGTACTCCGTTCGCCAGGGAACAGTGCTCGGCCGCGACGCGCGGGTCTACATCGACTCCGACGGCGGCGATGTCTGGGTCGGCGGGACGGTAGAGACCGTGATCGGCGGGACTGTGGAGCTCTGACCCGGCTGCCCTAACGCTGGCTTTGCAGGGACTCGTGGTCGGTGGTGGTCATGTGCCGGTAGCCGAGCGCGACCAGATCCCTGAGCACGTCAAGGTCGATGTCTTCGAGCTTGTTGACGTAGAGGCACGCGGCACCGGTTTTGTGCTTGCCCAGGCGCTCCAGCAGCGGCGCGGAGCCCGGCGCGTACGTCAAGCCGTACAGCGCCAGGTTGGCCTTCCGCGGCGAGAAGCCCACGGCGGCGGCGTCACCCTCGTGGCCGCTCGCGTATTTGTAGTGGTAGCTGCCAAAGCCGATGATCGAGGGGCCCCACATGACCGGCTCTAGCCCGGTAACCTCCCGCATGAGGCTCACCACGGTCTCGCCGTCCCGGCGCCGCACGGGGTGCTCCACTGACGCTAGAAACTCGTCGACGGGTACGTCCGTGGGTGCAGTCTTGTTCTCGGCCATGGGTGAAGTGTTCCAGAAAGCCCTGCCCGCTGCCAGCACCGCCAGGACCCGGGGCCGTTGCGGCGCCGGTCGGGGGCGTGCTGACCCGTGGCTAGGGCTCCTCGTCCGGCTCGATCAAATCCACGAATTCGCGCGCTTCCACCTCGGTCGCTTCCGAGTGCTCCAAGAGCAGCCGGATGGCGCCGTCGCGATCGCCTCCAAGGGCCGCGGTGCGGATGCGCTGAAACACGTCGTCGTTCAGGCGGGTGCTGGCCACCTCCCTGATGGTGTCGCCCTTTGACACGATGGCCCGGTACCGGTAGCCGGCCGGCTCGGGAAGGGGTGTGGGAGCGGGCTCCTCCGGCGGCACAACCTTTTCCGTGGGGTATGCGGGGGACTGGGGCTCCTCGCCCTGTGACGGATCTGCAGCGGCTGCCTGCCGCGGTGCCTCGTCCTCAAGACGCGCCGGCGGCACCTCCCGGGGCCCCTCGTGCTTTGGGCGCGCCGGGGGCGCCTCCGGGCGGGGTGCCGCGTAGGGCTGCGGGTGCGCGGACATCTGTGCGACGGCGGAGGTAGCCTCCCTGAGCCCCGCACCGGTGGCGGTCCGGTATTCGCGAATTGCAGCAAAAGCTTGTCCCTGCGCAATCAGGGCGTAGACGGCGGTATGTTGCTGCTGGTTCAAACGCCCGCTGGCCGCGGCGGCGGCTTCCTGGGTCGTGGCAGGTGCCGGCCTCGCCGACGATCCGCTCCCCGGGCGGGGCCCGCGGGCTTTGTTGCGTGAGACCAACCGCATAATCACCAGGCCGATCACGACCACCAGTACGGCGATGAGCAACGGCACCACAAATTCCATACTTGAATCGTACGTCCCGCACGATGGCCCGCGCGCCAACAGTCATCGAAAGCGGGCATCACAGCCCTGTAATTCACGCCTGTGGATAACCGGTGGATAACATTTGCCCTACGCGTCTATTCCGGATCTGTCAACCGCAAAAATGGCCGGAAAATCAACAGTGAACTTCTTTTTGTCCACACCCGGTGGATAGCGTTTCCGCAGGTCAGGAGCGGGTTACTCGCGAGTTCAGCATTGTTTCCACAGCTCTGCGCACAGCCTGTGCACAAGAGACGCCCACTGATCCACATTTTATCCACAGGGTCAGTGGATAACTCGCTTGGTAGCAAGGGGGAAGGGGGCTACCGTTGCCGGAGTATCCCCCTTGGAGCCGCGCGCTTAATGGCAATCTGCGCGCCCACGACGATCCGACGAAATGGTCCGATCCGGCTGGTAGTTCTGGGTCCAGGGGGATACGGTATCCGGTTCGAGGAGCAAAGAAAGCAGGCAGCGGTGTCATTAGCGCACGCGGATTCGGCAACAGGTCGGGATTCCGAATTCGGCCGCACGCCGCCGCAAGACCTGGTGGCCGAACAGTCGGTCCTGGGCGGCATGATGCTCTCCAAGGACGCCATCGCCGACTGCGTTGAGGTGCTCCGCGGCGTGGACTTCTACCGGCCCGCCCACGAAAGCATCTACGAGGCCATCATCGACCTCTACGGCCGTGGCGAACCCGCCGACGCCGTCACCGTTTCCGACCTGCTGACCAAGCGCGGCGAAATTTCCCGCATCGGCGGGCCCGCCTATCTGCATACCCTGATCCAGTCCGTCCCCACGGCCGCCAACGCGGGCTTCTATGCGGAGATCGTCCGGGAACGTGCCGTGCTCCGGCGCCTGGTCGACGCCGGCACCAAGATCGTCCAGCTGGGTTACTCGCAGGACGGCGAGGTCGACGCCATCGTCAACCAGGCGCAGGCCGAGATCTACGCCGTCGCCGAGCGCCGCACCGCCGAAGACTACGTCCCGCTCAAGGACATCATCGAAGGCACCGTCGACGAAATCGAATCCGCCGGCCACCGCGGCGAAGGCATGACCGGCGTGCCCACCGGCTTCTACGAACTCGACGAGCTCACCCAGGGGCTGCACGGTGGGCAGATGATCGTCATCGCGGCGAGGCCGGCCGTTGGCAAATCCACCTTCGCACTGGATTTTGCGAGGTCTGCCGCGATCAAGAACAACATGACCACGGTCTTCTTCTCCCTGGAAATGGGCCGGAACGAAATCGCCATGCGCCTCCTCTCCGCGGAAGCCACCATCGGGCTTCAGGACCTGCGCAAGGGCACCATCAAGGACGAGCAGTGGGGTAAGATTGCCACCACCATGGGCCGGATGAATGATGCGCCCCTGTTCATCGACGACAGCCCCAACATGTCGCTGATGGAAATCCGCGCCAAGTGCCGGCGGCTCAAGCAGCGGCACGACCTGAAGCTGGTGGTGCTCGACTACCTCCAGCTGATGTCCTCCGGCAAGCGCGTCGAATCACGCCAGCAGGAAGTCTCGGAGTTCTCCCGTGCCCTCAAGCTGCTGGCCAAGGAACTCGAAGTCCCCGTCATCGCGCTCTCGCAGCTGAACCGTGGCTCCGAACAGCGTACGGACAAGAAGCCGATGGTGTCCGACCTTCGCGAATCCGGTTCGATCGAGCAGGACGCGGACATGGTGATCCTGCTCCACCGCGAGGACATCTACGACAAGGAATCCCCGCGCGCCGGCGAAGCCGACGTCATCGTTGCCAAGCACCGTAACGGCCCGACCAAGACGATCGTGGTCGGTTTCCAGGGCCACTACTCACGCTTCGCCAACATGGCGGTTGAGCACGGATAGCAGCTGTAGGGTCTCAGCCCGGTTGTCGTTTTCGACCTTTGGGGAGGGGTTCTACCGGTGCCCTGCTGGCTTGAGGGCGCCGTGGTCGTGGGCCAGGCGGGTGGCGGCATGGGTGATCGCGTCGGTCATCAGGCTCAGCGCCTCCAGATCGACGTTACTGAGGTCATCGCCTGGCCGGTGATAGTTCGGATCGCAGGGCCGCTTCGCGGTGCCGCCGAAGAGGCGGGCCTGCTTGGTGGTTTTCTTCTCGTCGTCTCCGGTGTACAGCCCGCCCACGGCGACACCCTTCTTGACGAACGACAACTGATCCGAGTCCATGTCCCAATCCGTGGCGACCCAGGGCTGGTCGTGGGTGTCGAAGTAGTCAGTGAAGACGTCCATGATCTCCGTCGAACCTTCGGGCACGTCGTGATGGGGTTTGGCGTCCCGTGCGTCGTAGACCCCGATGATGGGGTTGGGCGAGGCGATCATGTCGAAGTTCAAGTAGACGGCGATCCTGTCGAGTGCCTCGCTGTCGCTCTTGGCCAGGTGCTTGACGTAGTGCCGGGACCCGTACTCCTTCTTGTACTCCTCGGCCCCCCACCAGGCGAAGCGCACCGTGTTGCTGAGGCCCTCCTGCCGGCCGAGCGCTTTGGCGGCCTCCAACACGGCCGCCACCCCGGAGCCGTTGTCATTGATCGCCGGACAGCCCGGCACCCCGTCGAGGTGGGCCCCGAGCATGATCACGTTCTCATCGCTGCCGGATGCGGTCTCGGCGAGGATGTTGAAGGTCTCGATCTGCTCGCCGCGGTGTTTGAAGGTGAAGTACTGGCGCGTGCTGCGATAGCCGGCGCTGGCGAGTTGGCGTTCGACGTACTGGGCCGCGGCCTCGTACCCGGAGGTGCCGGTGGCACGATCGCCGTGCTCCTCGGCCAGCGCCTGGAACTTCTCCAGGTGCTCGTAGGCGGCGGGAACCTTGCCCGGTGAAATGACGAGACCTGATCTCAGGCGCCGGCTCAGCTTCATATCGTCCCTATCCAGTACGACACGGAGACGGTGGCAGTCTAACCTCCCGGTGCAGGTCAGCGATACTCTGGCGGCCGGTCTGCGGGGGTGAGGATCAAGTCCCCCGGACCGTCGGCCCGGTGACCGCCTGATCCGAAAGTCTGCCTCCCGGCGTGTCGCAGTGTCGCCGGTGGGAGCATTAAAAAGGGGAATTTCGAGGAAGGAATCGGAAATGGCAGGCGGATCAGGGCTGATCGAGCGGTTCTACCGGGAAATTATGGAGAGGGGAAACTTTGACCTGATCGACGAGTTGGGCAGCGAAAACTACACGGATCATGAAGAGCCCATGCCCGGACAGCCGCCCGGCTTGGACGGCATCAAGTTCTACGTCAACATGTTCAGGTCGGCCTTCCCCGACCTCAGTGTGAAGGCCATCGAGCCTACGATGGTCGACGGGGACCTGGAGGCAGCCCGTGTCGTCCTCACCGGCACTCACCAGGGCGAGCTCATGGGTACGGCTCCCACCGGCAACACAGTGGAGTTCAGCGGTATCGACATAGTCCGCATCCAGGACGGTAAGGTGGTCGAGCACTGGGGATCGACCGACACGCTAAAGATGCTTCAGCAGATCGGCGCCGTCCAGATGTAGCTGTCCGCAACGCTCCAAGAGGGCCTAGGCGCGGGTGCGCTTAGGCCCTCTTGTACCTCCACTGCGTTTTCGGCACGCAGGTCGCTTCCCCGGCGCGGACGGATCGGTACGCCACAACCGAGCAGGGCCGTGCGCCCCTTCTCGCCTCCGCGCTGCTGCGAGCAGCGCTATGTCCCTTGGCCTGATCAGACCAAGACGCCATGACGGCGTCGCGCTGGACCTATCCGCACCCTAAATGCTTTCCCCAACGGCCCGCGCGAAGCGGGTTATGGCATCCGAATGCCACACGTGATGAGCAGCGAAACCCGTCGAGCATTGGCGCGTTGACGCCTTGCCTAGACGGCTCTCCTTCGACGACCTCCGGATCACACTACTGCGCCAGTCAGGCACCGGAAGTCATCACCCTGGCCCGGGAAGGCAGGCAATACCTTACAAGACGTCTTGCCGTGATGCACACCATAGTGTTACTTGACATGCTGTAAAGCTTCCGGGCAGACTGTGTTCCACGCCTCACTGCCGAGGCGCGGCTCTCCGAAGCTATGGGCGTCCGTATCGTCCGCTTCCAAGCCCGCCCCCAGGACGATCAAAGGAGCACACCGTGACCGCACCGATCGAAGCAGACATCGACATCTGGGATGACGACGTCCTCGTCGACCCCTACAGCACCTACGCCGCCCTGCGCGAGCAGGCCGGGGTCGTGCGCCTGCCGAAGAATGACCTCTACGTCCTGACCCGCTACGACATCATCCGCGACGTGCTCGCCGACCCGGAGGCGTTTTCCTCCACCAGCCTTGGCTTCAACCCGATGGTGAACGAGGCATTGCAGGGCACCTCGCTGGCCTCCGATCCGCCAACGCACACCCAGCTGCGCGCGACCCTGTCGGAGAACCTCACGCCGCGCGCTCTGCGCGGACTGAAGGTCACCATCGACGAGAAAGCGGACAAGCTCGTCGCCGAGCTCATCGCCAGCGGCAGCTTCGAGGCCATCGACTCCCTGGCACGCGCCTTCCCGCTCGAAATCGTCGCCGACCTCATCGGCTTTAGCGGCCATGTGAAGGACAACATGCTGCGCTGGGGGCAGGCCGCGATGCAGGTCCTCGGACCGATGAACCACCGCACCCAGGAGAACTTCCCGATCGCCGGCGAGCTCTACGGCTGGTGCTCCTCCGTCACCGCCGAGGACCTCGTACCGGGGTCGATCGGTCGCGGCATCTTCGACGCCGAGACCCGCGGCGACATCCCGGAAGGAGCCGCCGGGCATATCATCCACCAGTACCTGGGCGCCGGCGTCGACACCACGATCGCCTCAATCGGGAACATCGTCGCACTCTTCGGCCGCCATCCTGAGCAGCTTGAGCTCGTCCGCCAGAACCCGGAGCTCGTGCCCGCAGCGTTCGCAGAGGTGCTGCGCTACTGGCCCCCGATCCACGTCTGGGGCCGGACCGCGACCCGCGACGTTGAAATCGATGGAGCAACCGTTCCCGCAGGAGCCCAGCTGGGCATCCTGTTCGGCGCCGGCAACCGCGACCCGCGGCACTACGAGAATCCCGACGTCTTCGACGTCACGCGCAACCCGGTGGACCATCTCGCCTTCGGCTACGGGCCGCACGGGTGCGCCGGCCAGGGCCTGGCGAAGCTTGAGGCTCACGCGATCATCGAGGCCCTGGCCCGCCGGGCGAAGGTGTTGGAAATCGGGGACGAGGTCCGGGTGCCCAGCAACATCACCCGCAGCCACGAACGGCTCGACGTCGTGAAGGTGGTGGCAGTGTGAGGATCGAACTTGACCGCCCCCGCTGCGAAGGGCACGGACTCTGCGAGGAAGCCGCACCGAAGCTCATGCATTTGGACGACGACGGCGAATTGGTGATCGACGTCCCCGTGGTCGACGGGGCGGAGCTGGCCGCTGCGAAAGCCGCGGTACGGGTGTGCCCGGTGGCCGCGCTGCGGCTGGCGGAAAAATGACAATGCGGCGGATCGTCGTCGTCGGCAACGGCATCGCCGGACTCACCGCCTGCGACTCGCTGCGCTCGCACGGGTTCGACGGCGAGTTGACCGTCGTCGGCGCCGAGCCGCACCACCCGTACAGCCGTCCGGCCCTGTCGAAGGCGCTGCTGCATGGCGACGGCGGGCTGCAAGCCCACGAGCTGCCCGAGCCAACCCACGAAGCGACCGAACTTCTCGGTGTCAGCGCGGCAGGCATCGACCCGGAAGCCAAAATCGTCCGCACCGACGGCGGCGGGGAGCTGCCGTACGACGGTTTGGTCATCGCCTCCGGTTCACGGGCCAAGCGGCTCGCCGGGGGTCCGCCGCCCGAGGGCGCTCCCCGGGAGCTCACCCTGCGCACGATCGAGGACGCGGTGGCGCTCAAGCAGCGGGTCGCGGGCCGCCCCTCGGTGATCGTGGTCGGCGGCGGACCGCTGGGCATGGAGGTCGCCTCAAGCTGTCTGCACGTCGGCTGCACGGTCACGCTGGTCTCCGATGTGAAGCCCCTCTCGCGCCAACTCGGTGACCACCTGTCCGGGATCTTCACGTCTGCCGCCGCCCGGCGCGGGCTGCGGTTTGTCAGCGGCAGCAGGGCGCGACTCCTTGACTCCGGCTCGGGGATTCGGGTTGCCCTCGCCGACGGTACCCAGCTCGAGGCGGACCTCGTCGTCACGGCCATCGGCGACGAGCCGAACATCGACTGGCTGGCCGGTTCGGGTCTCCTCGTCGATGGTGCGCTGCGCGTCGATTCACGCGGCCGGGTCCGTCCGGACGTTGTTGCCGCCGGTGATGTGGCGTTCTTCCCGACCGGCCGCGGCGTAGGGCGCGTGCCGTTATGGACCAGTGCCATCGACCAGGCCAGGGTCGCGGCTGCCAGCCTGCTGAAAGGCGACGCGGCGCCAGAGCTCGACTTCCAACCGTACTTCTGGACCGAAGGTTTCGGGCTGTCCCTCAAGGCAATCGGCTTCACACCCGTGACCGGGGCGCCCGACCACCTGGAGCCGGGCGGCGAGACCGACTCGATGCTGCTGCACTGGGAGAAGGCGGGCGGCGGCCCCGGGACCGCGGCGGCGATCAACTACCGCATCCCCATTCCCAAACTGCGGCGGCTCGCCAACACGGGACCCTCGGCGCTGCAACCGGCTCCACCGGTAAAGCTGTGAGCAGGTGTTACTCCTGACCGCACGTCAGGGTTCCAGTGGCAGCAGGGGTGCCGTTCTACCGAATAGGCGTGCCTGCACCACGGATAGGACTGCCTCATGCCGTCGCTGCGAGAAGCCCAGAAGCAGCTGACCCGCGACAGGATCGTCGAACGGGCGCTCGAACTATTTATCGACAAGGGTTACGCCGCGACGACGATCGACGATATCGCCGCCGCTGCCGGCACTACCAGGGTGACTTTCTACGCGTACTACCCCTCGCGGAGCGATCTAATGAGGGACTTCATGGCCCGGGTCAATGCGGTCCTTGAACGCGCCGGCGGACCGGATGACGCGTCGACGGCCCCCGAGCTCGTGGACGTGGTCCGCGCGGGCGAGCTCGCGAGCATCCTCGACTGGCTCGAGTCGCGCGCGGCACTCTGGCCCGTCTTCCGCCCCTACTTGGACGTCCTCGACGAGGCCGCTGCCGTCGACCGCGAAGTGCGGGCCCTGGTCATGGACTGGCGTGAGGAAGTAGTCTCCGACCTCATCCGCGGCATGCAGCAGGCCGGCCGCTTTCCGGAGGAGACGCGCCACGTCCGCGGAACGCTCGCGTTCACCCAGCTCAACTACGTCTCCACCCTCTGGACGAGCCGCAAATCCAAACCAAACCGTGACCGGGCGCTCGGGGTCCTCGCGGAAAGCTGGTACCACCTGCTCTGCGACGAAGGCTGAGCCGACGACCCCCTGCAGAGGATGCCCATCCATGGGTCGCACTGGCCGGGAGGCCGCCTTTAGTCGGACGACCTATCCGACGGTGGAATATTTCCCCTGATATATGTGTTTGCATATACATCAGCTGCCCGGGAGGATTCCGGACGGATCCGTATTAATTCAGGGAGGGTTCCATGACCGCCAACACTTCGGGTCTGCACCACGTCACCGCGATTGCCGGTGACCCGCAGGTTAACATCGACTTTTACATCCAGGGCCTCGGCCTGCGGCTGGTGAAGAAGACCGTTAACTTCGATGACCCTTCCACCTACCACCTGTACTACGGGGACGAAGCCGGCCGCCCCGGCACGCTCATGACCTTCTTCCCCTGGGGCGGAGTGCCTGCCGGCCGGATCGGTGCGGGACAGTCTACGTCGACCGCGTTCTCCGTGCCCGAAGGGTCTCTGGGATGGTGGCAGGACCACTTCAAGGGTCTGGGCGTGGAATCCGCGATCACACGGGTCTCCTCCGACGAGGAGCGCCTGTCGCTGCGCGATCCTGACGGCCTGCGGCTGGACCTGATCGCTTCGTCCACCATTGATCCGCGCAACCCGTGGGACTCGGCTTCCGTGCCCGCCGAATATGCCGTGCGGGGCCAGCACTCCTCGGTGCTGACCGTCAAGGATCCCGCGAAAACCGTAGACGTGCTGACCAATGATTTGGGCCTTCGCCTTGTCGGCGAGATGGGCAACCGCACCCGCCTGGCGGCAGGCGAGGGCGGCCCCGGGAACATCGTCGACGTCATCGCGGACCCGTCTGCGCCGCGCGGTCTGACCGCCGGCGGCACCGTGCACCACATCGCCTTCCGGGTCCCGGACACCGAAACCCAGGAAAAGTGGCGGCAGGACCTGGCCGAACGCGGCTTCCAGGTCACCGCGATTTTGGACCGCCAGTACTTCACTTCCATCTATTTCCGCGAACCCGGGGGAGTGCTCTACGAGATCGCCACGGACACTCCGGGCTTCGACATCGACGAACCGCTGCTTGAACTGGGCCGCTCCCTGAAGATGCCGCCGTGGCTTGAGCCCGGCCGCGAAGCCATCGAACAGTCAGTCGCCAAGATTCAGTTGCCGGCCGAAAACAACCCGGCCCTGGCCGGGAAGTAAGGAGCAGGGGATGGGCACCGCCGCACTTACCGGCTGGCAGCACCTCTACCACCCGGGCAACCCCGGCTCGCCGGTGCTGCTGATGCTCCACGGCACCGGCGGCAACGAACACGAAATTTCGAAACTGGCCTCGGAAATCGATCCTGACGCAGGCGTACTGGCTCCCCGCGGACAGGTCCAGGAACACGGCATGCTCCGCTGGTTCCGCCGCCGCGCGGAAGGAATCTTCGATATCGACGACGTGATCGCCCGCGCCGGGGACCTGGCAGCCTTCATTGCGGCTGCCCGGGAACACTACGAACTGGGTGGCCGCCGAATCGTGGCGGTGGGCTTCTCCAACGGAGCCAACATCGCCCTGGCCACTGCGCTGCTGCACCCGCAGGCCCTCGACCGGGTAATTGCACTGTCGGGCATGTACCCGCTAGGAGACCGTCAGAGCCCCGAGGACCTCTCCGGCAGCCAAATTTTGGTCCTGAACGGTGATAACGATCCCATGGCCCCGATGGCGAGCGTCAAGGACCTCATGGCGGCGCTGGAACGGCAGGGCGCCGACGCGGAGCAGGTCCTGCGTCCGGGCGGACACGGCATAGAGCACGCCGACCTCGCCGCTACCAGGGATTGGCTGAATCGGCTCTCCTGACGGGAACTGAGAGGGGCGGGCTACGGTCCGCCCCTCTTTCCTGAACCTTTGGTAGGACCCGACGGAAGTCGACGACGAAGAGACCGTTGGGACACTAGGAGACCGGTTCTTCTCCGGCCCAAGCCGCATGCAGCAACGGCAGCAGATTGCCCGCGTTGACCGGCCGTGGATTTGATTCCGGGATGTACGGCAGGATCAGTTCCACCGCCTCCTCAAGGTCGGATTCCTTCAGCCCGTAATCCTTCAAGGCCTGCGGGGCGTCGACCGTTGACCGCAGGTCTTCCAGGCCCTCCGCCGCGGACCCGGCCCCGAACGCGGCGGCAATCCTCTCCGCAGCGCCACTGGCGGCTCCGGCATTGAATGCCAGTACGTGCGGTAACACGACGGCGTGCATCTGGGCGTGCGGGAGTCCGAACCGGCCGCCGAGCACATGGCAGATCTTGTGGTGCATCCCCGAGCCGGCGCTGGCGAACGCCACCGCGGCCAAGTACGCCCCGTACAGGGTGTCCTCACGCCCGGGGAGTTCCTGCGGGGCGGCCTTGACCGTCGGCAAGCCCCGGGCCAGCGCGCGGATGCCCTCTGTTGCCAGTGCGGCGTTAATCGGGTCGGCCCGGGGTGCCCACAGCGAGTCAATGCAATGGGCCAGGGCATTAAGCCCGCTGGCAATGCTCAGTTCCCGGGGGAGCGACAGCATTAAGCGCGCGTCGTAAACCACCGTTTCGGGCAGTACGCGCCTGTCCACCCCGGTGGTTTTACGCCCGTTCTCGGTCAGGCCCCAGACATTCGTGGCCTCCGAACCGGCATAGGTAGTGGGAACCGCCACGATCGGTAATCCCAAGGTCAGGGCCACGGCCTTGGCCAACCCGGTCGCCGACCCGCCGCCAAGACTCACCAGCAGATCAATCCCGTGTTCAGCAGCGTGCCGCCGGGCTTCCTCGGCCGTCTCAACCGGAACATGCTGCGCAACGTCGCCAAAGACAAAAGCGGCATCGAGACCCTCAAGCACTGCTCCGTTGCGCTCCCGCTCCCGGTCACTGGCGATCACCATCACCCGCCCCGCCTCGCGCCGCTGAACTTCCTCGGAAAGGAATTGGGCCGCCCTTCCGGCACCGAACAGCACTCGCTGCCCCAGGGTCTCGTGCTCAAAAACCAATCTCTGGCTTAACGTCATCGACTGCCCTTTCTTTTGTTCCCTCACTACCGCGAAGGAAAACAGCGGACCATCTCTTCATGGAAGCGTTTGCCCCTGGAGGGGTCTCCTGCGGCTACTTTCCCACAGGCGCGGGTTGGCATCACAACCCCGGCGCCCAGTCGGGCTGGCGGGAATGCACGCGGCAGGGCAACGGTGCGCTCCGCTTGAGCCAGGCTTCACAAGGAGGAGCCCGGTGAAGAGGGACACCACACCCAAGGGCGGCGAATGGGCCGGTCCCCCCATTGGTTCGTCCCCACGCCAGCGGCTGCCCGTGGAAGGCTATCGGGGGCGCTGTCAGAGTTTCAGGCCGCGAGGGTTTCCGGTGCTTCTGTACCGGGAAGTCAGGATTGGATACAAGCCAGGCCGATGTGGTGGTTAACCGTCTGCGGACCCGCGTGATGCGGGTCCGCAGACGGTTTCAAACTGTTGGTCAGAGCTCACCAGGCAGTTCGAGGCTTACGCTGAGCGCGCGCTCAGTCGGGCCTCGTCGCTGCTCGGTGCGGTGTGCTGAGTTAGTGCTTGTGCTTGCAGTGCCCATGATGGTCGCATTTCTCCGGTTCGGCTGCGACCCGGTAGATCGTTCCGTTGGCGTCTTCGCTGACCAGCATGTCGCCGTCTTGGGTGATCGTGATGCCGGTGGGGCGGCCGAAAACCCGTTCTTCATCCAGCGCGAACCCGGTCATGAAGTCCACGTACTCCCCGGTCGGCTCGCCGTTGACCATGACGGCCCGGACCACTTTGTACCCGGTCCGGTGTTCACGGTTCCAGGACCCGCGCAGCGTGGCGAAGGCATCACCGTGGTACTTACGCGGGAACGCTTCGGCGTCGTAGAACTGGACTTGCAGGGTGGAGGAATGGGCCTGGATCAATACCTCGGGCGCGATGACCTCGTCCTGCAGGTCCGGGCGCTCACCGGCGTGGGCGGGGTCCTCGAAGCCGCCGGTGTAGAACCACGGCCAGCCATAGAACCCGTCCTCCTGCACGGTGGTCAGAAAGTCGGGCGGGACGTCGGCGCCGAGATGGTCGCGTTCGTTGCCCGTGCACCACAGTTCGTCGGTGGCCGGTTGGATGGTCATGCCTGAGCAGTTACGCAGCCCGGTGGCGTAGTTCCGGACGTTCTCGCCCTCCGGGTCGAAGACGCGGACTACGGCCCGGTCCTCCTCATCGGCCCAGGCAGCGCCCCGTCCGTGGGTGGCTTCCCAGTCCTGGATTTCCTCGGCGGTCTTCTCCGGCATGTCACCGGCGACATTGGAGGCCGAGCCGATCGAGACGAAGAGGTGCTCCCCATCCGGGGCCACGGCCAGATCCCGCGTCCAGTGCCGCTCGGTGGGGATGTCCGGGATGATCGCCTCGGCCGGCCCGGCGGCCACGCGGTCGCCCTCACTGTAGGGGTAGCGCACGACCTGGTCTGCCGCGGCCACGTAGACATACTCCGGGTTCTCCTGGGGGTAGAACGCGATGCCGAAGGGCCGATCAAGGCCTTCGGCAAAGACTTCGGGCTCGGCCGAGAGTTCTCCATCGGCGTCGGCGGCGAAGACCAGGACGCGCCCGGCGCCGCTCTCGGACAAGAAGACGTCGCCGTTGGGGGCGAGGCGCATGACGCGGGGCTGGTTGAAGCCGCTGGCGAATTCCTCCACCTCAAAGCCCTCCGGAACCTCCGGCATCACCCCGGCGGGCCGATCGACCACCGTGGGCTGCCGTTCGAAGTCGGGTGCTTCGGGGTCCCCTTCGTTGACCGGCGGGGGCAGCTCCTCGGCTCTGATCCAATGCCGATCGCCGGGTTGGTCCTGTTCCGCAGGCGCCGTGACCAGGGGCGCCGGCGAGGCGGCAGCGGTCGAACCTGGCAGCAAGGACATGGACAGCAGCAGAGCTACGGGGATTGAAGAACGCTTCAAAAATATGGACGTGCGCATAGTTTCCTCCGCGAAACTATGGGGTGATGGCATGCCGCTCCGGCTGCCTCGCGCGGGCTTGCAGAGCACCTGCCACCGCGGTGATTTCTCGATTTCTCACCGTTCGGGGGTGCCTGCGCGAAGAGCCGAACGGGAACGCCGCCAACAATGTGGCGGTCACGGTTAAGAGGGGAACTGATTGCGACGTCGATCACGTCAGCTCAGAGCATACTGGGCACAGGCGGGCTGCTGCAACGAGGTGCATGAGCTTCCTCGGAAGATGCGGCACAGATTGAAGATGGGGTACAGATTAGGATCCCCCAAATCACGCCCCCTTGAAGGCGGAGGGAGTCCGGACCTTAGTCCGACGTCCCTGCGAATTGGTTTCGTTCAGTGACGGAAGGCGGGGCTATGCTCCGTCCCGTCTCAGGATGCGCCCTTCGCCCCCGGGCTGGCTTCCGGATCGAGGCCGGTGCCTTCGCGGCCAGGTTCAGGGGCCTCAGGATCGTCAGCCGCCAGCTCCTTGACCTCGGACTTGAAGATGCGCATCGACTGTCCCAAACTGCGGGCCATGCCGGGCAGTTTGGGTGCTCCGAACAGCAGCAGGAGCACCACCAGCAAAATGATGCGCGCCATGGGGTTGTCGAACAACCGTGCCATCGCGGGATTCCTTACGTTCGCGGGGAAGGATCAGCGCTGTGCGGCGCGACCTCGACCGCCGTTTCGTCGGTCGAGGTCGCCAACGAAATGCTCAGGCGTTATCCTGCCGTCGGGCTGCTTCGCGTCCCGCCAAGTAGCCGAACACCAGTCCGAGCGAGATCGTCCCGCCGGCGCCTCCGTAGAACCCCTTTGTGGGTGCGCCGCCCGCGTTGCCGGCGGCGTACAGGCCCTCAATAACCTTGCCCTCCATGTTCAGGGCGCGCCCGAGTGCGTCGGTCTTCGGCCCTCCGACGGTGCCTAGCGCGCTGGCCTCGACCTTGAGCGCGTAAAACGGCGCAGTGTCGACCGGCCCCAGCACGCTCGACTTGGGGCTCTTCAGCACCGGTCGGATGATCTTCGCCAGGGGCTTGACCACCACGGAACGGAGGCGTTCGGGATCGTTCCTCTTTGCCACCCGGCCGGCTAGCTTGCTCGCAATCGGACCGACGGCCTTGGCGATGAGCACCCTGGCCTTTGCGGTGGCGGCGGGGAAGCGCGCGTCCGGCGAGTTCTTGCCCAGCCGCGGATAGTAGGCACCGAAGTAGCGGTCGAACATCGTGTCACCGCGGTTGAACTGCGGGTCGCGTCCCCGTGCGGCCTCGGGGTTGAAGCGGTCAACGGTGCGGAGCAGTCCCACCTCGTCGACGCCGATCTTGGCCGCCAGTTCCGAGAGGGTATCGGCGCGCTGGAGGTACTCGGGCACTTCTCCGCCCGGTGTGATTCCGAAAATCCCGAACTTCTCCCAGTAGTTCTGGTCGAAGATCAGCCACGCGGTGGCGTTAGGCATGGTGCCCGTCTCCGGGTCGACCTCGCGCATAATCTGCCCGAACTGGTCATAGGCCAGCGCCTCGTTTGCGAAGCGCTCACCCTTGCTGTTCACCATGATGCTGTGCGGCAGTGCCCGCTCACCCAGGAACACGCGACTGAGCGGCTGGCCTTCCAACTCTTCACCGGGCAACTGCACCCCCGGCATCCACCAGGCGTCTTCCATCCCGGTCAGGTCGGCGCCTACCTCGTTGGCCAACTGCACCGCGATGCCGTCGTGGCCCTTCGGTGAGACCTGCACGCCGAAGGGCGCGTCGAGGTAGGTGGTGGTAACCTCGTCGGAGCTTTCAAACCCGCCGCTGGCCAGCAGGACTCCCTTGGTGGCGCGCACCGTGTGCTCTTGACCATCGGCTCGTACGACGATCCCCCGCACGCCCGACTCGTCCGTCACGAGCCGAACTGCGGGCGCCTCAACACGTACGTCGACGCCGTTGCGCAGGCTGCCCTCGAGCAGGGCGCCGACCAGTGCCGGTCCCGCGAGCCAGACGTCGTCGATGCCGATGCCGCCCAGCAACCAGAACGGGAGCGGGTTCTTGGCCATGCCCGTCGTGAGGGCCGGCCGCACGTACTTTGCGGCTTCTCCCAGTCCCTCGGGGGAGTAGGGGCCGGGGAAGAGCGCCCGGCCGACCGACGCGCCGTCAATGTCGGAGCGGTAGTCCGGCCAGATGGTCGGGATCCACCCGAAGGAGGTGTGCTCTTCGATGAAGCGGGCGACGTCGGGTCCGGCTTCCAGAAACTTTTCCACCAGGTCGTGGTCGAGAACCTTGTCCCGACCCTGGCCGTAGATGTAGCGCCGGGCCTGGTCCAGGTTGTCCTTGACCTTGAGGTCCTTGGTCGAGAAGCCGTGGTTGGGGATCCAGGCGGCACCCGCGGAGATGCCGGTGGCGCCTCCGACGAGTTCCCGGGACTCGAGAACGAGAACCCTTGCGCCCTCCCTGGCAGCGGTGAGCGCCGCCATCAGGCCAGCCCCGCCGGAACCGACGATTGCTACATCTACCTCGTCGGGGATGCCCTTTTGGGATACTGTCCCGATGGAGCCGCTGTGCCGAGTCGAACTGTCAACCACGATTTCCTCCTTACAGATAGTCCCCGTCACCTGGCCTCACCGGTTCAGCGAGGCGCTGCAAACATGCGACGGACGCTTGTCACAGCAGCCCTCGGGAGTGCGAACCGATGCAGGTCCAGGACGAGTATATGCAGTACATGCATATGCATCTACTCTAGTGCCAATAGTTGACATGTCAACTTTTCGCTCCTCCGTCTCCATCACATCAAGGACCATGCCAAGTGTCGAATTCCGGGAGTGCGTTCGATCCGATTACGGACCTTGGCCGCCACCGACTTCGCTGTCAGCTGTTCGCCGGCAGGACCGTGGGGGACATCGCCTGGCCCCGGCGTGCCGTCCGGGACCAGTGGCGCCTCGCAGGGCACGCGCTGCGGAGAAGGGTGCCGATCGCGGGGAACGCGATCGTGTTCATTGTCCTGGGGATCGTCATGGCCGCGACGGGCATGGCCGAGCATCTGGCCACCACTGCCGCGCAGGGCGGTTACGGTTTCGTCGCCGCAATCCCGGCCCTGGGAGCCCTTGGCAGGTACCTCACCGGCTCGAACACGGGTGCCGCTGCAATGTTTTCCACCGCAACCACGACGGCGGCCACCGGTCTCGGCGCGAACCCGCTGGTCGCGCTCGCCGGGCAGAATGTGGCCGGGTCGTTCGCCATCATCGCGTCGCCGCCACGAATAGCCCTCGCTGCCGGCATCGCGCTCGCTCCGGGTGAACATCTCCCTCGAAGCCGTCTCCGGCGCCCGCTCCATCACCTCAACCGAAAGGAAACTCCCTGATGCGCCACACACCCAGCTACCTCATGACGGAGCCCAACGAAGTCAAGCGCCTCATCCGGAGGCACCCTTGGGCCACCTTCGTTTCCGCGACCAGCAACGGACTGATCGCCTCCCACTACCCGGTGCTGCTCGAGGAAGACCGCGACGAGATCTCAATCGTCAGCCACTTCGGCCGCCCGGACGACACCCTGCACGAACTTGGCAGGCACGAAATCCTTGTCATCATCCAAGGTCCGCACGATTACGTTTCCCCCAGTTGGTACGCGGCCGGCGATCTCGTACCCACCTGGAACCACCTCACCGCACATCTTTATGGCATCCCGGAAATTCTCAGCGACGACGAGAACTACGAAATGCTCACGCGTCTCACCAAGCACTTTGAGCAGCACCACCCGGGCGGTCGGCATTTGAGCGAAGACGAACAGGGAACCCGACGCGCGGCGAAGGGTACCGTCGGGCTGCGGATGCGCGTAGAACGCTTCGACGCGAGGGCCAAACTCAGCCAGAACAAGCAGCCGGACGTGGTGCAGAATGTGATTGATCATCTGAATCAGCAAAATCCCCACCTCGCCCACGAGATGAGACGAATTCACCTCCCTCCTGCCGACTAGGCAAAGTTCCCGGCCATCCCTTACCGACTACCGGGGGACGAGTATTTGCGGGGTGCAAAAGTCCGGCCAGCTGCCCGGCCTTGCCGGGGCGGCGTTGGCGGCTGGCTGATTTCCATTCGTGCCGAGCTTTCCGTAACCATCGCCGGACAAGGAAAAACCCGGAACTGTTGCCCGCGACTCATTCCGCACATACCCTGAGCTCAACGACAGGAGACCGGCATGGAATTCGCCATCATCATTGCAATCCTTTGTGCGGCGTGTATTGCCTGGGTGGTTTTGGGTGCCCGCGCTGACCGCCGGCCAGTAAAGAGTGCCCGGGCTCCCGTGAACACGGATGCCGCCAGCACGGGAGCTTTTGGAGCCACTGCCTATGGAGGAGATGCCGGAGGCGGCGGCGGCGACTGCGGCTGACAGGAAACAACGAAGCCCGGACCGTCATCGGTCCGGGCTTCTTGCTGCGGTCCCAGCAGCCGGGCGATCTGCGGCGGGGCTGGCTGCTGCCGGTGCGGCCAGGTCAGGCTGCGGACCCTGGCCGTGGCAGTGCATTTACCCCGTCTAGTCGCCGCGTCCGGCTTCAGTACTGATGCATAGCCGGTTGCCTTGGGCATCAGTGGCAACTACCCACATGGGCGCATGTTCATCATCGAGTGTTGCACCAACGCTTACCAGGGCATCCAGAGTCGAGGCGCTTTCGCTGAAGGGGACGGTGACATCCACGTGAAAACGATTCACGTTGGGACTCTGGGAGTCCTGAAACCAAACGGCCGGACCCCTGCCATAGGGATCGGTCAGGCTTCCGTCTTCATGCATCTTGTAGCCCAGTGCAGTTCGCCAGACTTCCGAGATGGCTTCCGGGGCATCTGTGTCTATGGCTATCTCCACCGTACGCAGGAGTTCCGGGAGGGGCGTGACGCCAGTGGCTTGGGCCTGCTTCGATATTGAACGGGCCAGCGTTACGTCACGCGCCGTCACCCTGTCTCCGGCGTCATGCGAAGTTAGCGTGACGAACAATGTGTCGTAGCGCCAGTCCACATCAGGGTGGTGGTCGGATTCCTGTGCCAGCTGACCAATAGTGGAAAGCAAGTCCAAGGCAGTTGCGGATGATTCGCATCTAATTGCGGTCCGCAAAGCACCCAAACCGTAGCGCCAATCCGGCAACTGGAGCAGATTTGCTTGAATCTGCTCCTGGTTCAGAACATCTCTTGCTTGCATAACTTTCTCCTCTAGGTTTCGAGTTAGAGCTTGAAACCTTCCAAAGTATCTTGGATGCCCGGGGGCGCGCTCTCCAATCCGGGAGCTCGGTCACCGGGAATGCTGTGTGTAACGATATCCGGAGCCCGTAGTTATGGTGATTCATGCCAAGATGAACGCGGCTATCCCCAACGAGCGACCGGGTTCAGCTGTTGCTGATGAGGCATGGGGTACGTTACTAGGGAGGCGGAACCTGGGTCTTGATTCGGTTCTGGAGTCTGGTGGGTCATGCGATACCTTTCCTAGAAGCCTCAGCGCCTGTTTCGTTGGATTGGTCATTGCGCTTGCCTCGTTCCGACCGCAGGAGACAAACCCGGGATCGGGGCTATATTGCGTACTTTGGGTCTGGTAGGGATCCCGTAACTCTTTGGGGATAAGCCGTCGGTGACTCTTCCAAGGTCATGTTGTCCTTTAGGCACCTCGTTGGTTACTCGCTTTGGGCCAGGGCGTCGTTGACGAGCTTGATGAGTTCGTCCTGTGCTTTTTCCTCGATGTCGAGGCCGATTTTCACGGCGGTTGCCGCGAGGGTCCCTCGCGTTCCGGCTACGGACATGACCTTCTGGCTTTGCCCGTTCGGCAACTTCTGGGTGGTGATGGAGCCGAGGGACTGCTCACCGTCTGTGGTCACGTCCAGTGGGGTGATCTTGCTGCTGATTTTCTGTCCTTCCGCTTCGATTTCGAAGTCGGCGCACTGCTGCATGGATTCTTGTGCTTGTTCGTGCTGGTCGGCGACGACTTGCGCGTCTTTGACGGAGACGAGGGTGATGACGGTCTGGGACTTTTCTTCGACCGATTGGCTGGCTCCCGCGGCGTAGGTGCTGCCGTCGGGTATCTGGGTCTGTTCGGTCGCGAACATGGAACAGGCTTTAGGGGTGATCGTCGCGTTCGCCAGCAGTTCCTTCGCGGCCGCGAGTCCCTGATCGATTTGGGCTGCCGGAACGACTGAAAGTTGTTGGCCCTGCGCGTCTTTTAGACCCGCGATCACTTCCTTGAGGTCGTCGTTGGTGTACGTTCTGGCCGCCGAGGTGGTCTGCGGCGATTGGGCGGTAGGGGCGGCCGGCTCGGCGGTCCCTTCCGGGGCTGCTTCACCTCCGCAGGCTGTGAGCATCAGCATTGTGGACAGGAGCACTGCGTAAACCCCGGTTGTGCGTGCCATTCTTACCGTCTCCCTCGGTTCGCCGGTCACCGGCCGTGGACGTGCCGGCATGATGCGCGGCATAGGGCGTATCCTTCACTGGTCCTCTTGTAAAAAGCTTGTTCCAGCATTCACCCCGTCCATAGGGAAGCCGGGACCAACGATGTGGGTGGCAATCGGCTTGCTCGGGGTCGGGAATTTCATCCGGACCTTCCTTCGTCCAAGGGCGCGGTGGATATGGGTTTCGGTCATTGGTCAGGTCGTTCTGCTCGTCGTTTTCATCACCGTGCTGACCAGCTCGTGTTGGCGCAGAAGGACGGGCGCCGTGTTATCTAGTCCTAATCCGGTTATCTGGACCACCCCTTCTGGCCGGGATGAGAGCTGGATAGTTGTTGGGGGACAACGTTCATCAGGCCGTCGCCTGGTCGGTGGAAGGGTGGGACCCGTTGATGATGTGTGCGGTGTTGTGGAGGTCCTTGAAGGGGCCGGCCAGTTCTACCGGGCCGGAATTGGTGTCAAGCTCAAGTACCCAGGTGCGGGCTCGCATCCGGAAGACCGCGTCAAAGACTGTAGGCTCTCTGACCTGACCGATGCCGGTGACGGCCAGAATGACCACGTCCCCATAGTCGTGACGTGAATTCTTCCAGCGCGGCTGGAAAACTAACCTTCCAAAGGCCGGAGTGGCCAGGCCGAACTGCCACTTACTCTCCGGCCGCGGAAGAACCTCCGCCGAGGCCCGGAGATAACCCTCAAACTGGTCCCGAATCTGCAACCTCTGAGTTCGACGCCTTCTAAGTCCGAGGTTCAGGAGCAGGGCCAACGCCGCACCAATCAGAGCCCCGATGATAGGCCAAGGGTTTGATCTTTCAATCCAGAGGTAAAGGATGAGGGCCACGAAGAGAAGCCAATAGCCGCCCCAAAGGGCCAGCGCAATGAGTTCGACGCGACCTCGCATACCGGTATCCGAGCATAAACAGCCTTGAACAAGGTTGCAGTTAGGCCTCAGGCGGTGCCTTTGTTCCTCGCACTCCAGATATGAGGGCTGGTCTTGCTTTCAGAGCTCATTCGTCCCGAGGGGTGCAAGGAAAGAGTCCTGCCATACGATGAGCCATGAGCAAGCGGACCAAACGCACCCTATGGATTGCCTGGTACCTGATCTTGTTGTGGATGATGTACCAATTGTGGGGATGGCTGGGGCCGCTCATCCTCGTCACGGGAGGCCTAATCGTCGGTTCCACAACAATTCTCATCAATCGGAAGGTGCGCAGACACGCCCGGATTGTGCGGTTCCGCAGTGAGGAATAGCTTTTCGCGCTGATACCTGCTGCGCCCAGTCCACTTACAGCGGCTACAGGGCTGAGATGCCGTGGCCGTGGTTTGTCCGCCGAACCCGGGTAGGTGCAGTCTTTCGCGATGCCACCACCACTCGCCGCCATAGTCGCACTCCCAGGGCCTGACGCTGCGCTGGATCTATGGACGCCTCGTCTCAACTTCGGGATTAGCCGGCTGGATCCTACGCCCGGTCATCGTGTTCGGCGGGCATTTCGTCCGCCAAGGCTGAGGAGGGATCGGGCAGGGTTTGGGCGTTGTAGTCGATGACCTGCCACCCGCGGTCCGGGTGCTTTTCCAGCACCGTCCAGGCGCAGTTTGCCATGCCGGCAAACATCTCGCGCATGTGGGCCGGCGCGTCGAAGAAGGCCAACAGCCCGCTTCGGAGCGCGGCACCGTGTCCCACCAGGACGCCCGTGCCGCCACGGCCCAGCTGTGCGGCGGCGTCCTGCATGACCGACTTCATCCGCCCGTTTACTTCGGAGGGCAGCTCGGCTCCGGGAACCCGGTAGTTCTCCTCACGGAAGAACTTCTCGTAGATGCTGGGATGCTGTTGCCGGAACTCCGCGAACGTGGTGCCTTGCCGGATGCCCACATCGTACTCGCGCAGCCGCTTGTCCAGCACCGGTTCCAGCCCGGTTAACGCGGCCAGCTCTGCAGCAGTGTGGCGGGCACGTTCCAGGTCACTTGACCAGATGAAATCGGGTTGGAACGTTGCCAACAGCCTGGCAGCCTGCTTGGCCTGGACACGACCGGTCGCATCGAGCGGGATGTCGGCATGGCCCTGGGCTTTTTCCAAGACGTTCCACTCGGTCTGGCCGTGCCGCCACAGCACCAGGCGGGGCCGATGGACGTGGCCGCCGGCTGGGACCTGCTGCTGCATCAATTCTCCTCACTGCCGCCGACGGCCGCCGCCTCGCGCAGACGTTCCGATCCGTCTGCAACGATAACCGCCGCCCTTTCTTGGGGCCGCCCCTCCCTGCCAATCTCGCGGAAACTATTCACAGAGCAGGATCCGGACCCGTAGGCTTCGACTTGATCCTACCGACAGCCGGTCTTGGGGGATGAACCGGCGCTCGATGAGAGGAAGCCGGAATGCGGGCAGACGTTCTGGAGTGGTTCTCCGGCAGAAACTATCAAGGCAAAAGCTTCGACCGGCACGAACTCGTGGAAGGCAAGGACGGCCAGCGGATCAGCGTGGTACTTCCGGCCAAGAACGAGTCGGCGACGGTCGGGTCGATCGTGACCGCTTTGCGCACCGAACTTGTCGAGGCGGTACCGCTTTTGGACGAGATCATCGTGATCGATTCCAACTCCACGGACGACACCTCCGCCGTGGCCGCGGCCGCCGGCGCAAAGGTTGCCCACCAGGACCTGATTCTGCCCGGCACCGGATGCACTCCGGGCAAGGGCGAAGCCTTATGGAAATCCCTGGCCGTCTCCAGCGGCGACCTTCTGGTGTTCATGGATTCGGACCTGCGCCGGTTCGATGCACAGTTCGCCGTCGGACTGATCGGCCCACTGCTGGCCGATCCCCGGACCCACTTCGTCAAGAGCTACTATGACCGGCCGCTCGACGACGGCGTCAAAATCATGCCCGCGGGCGGAGGCCGGGTCACGGAACTGGTGGCACGCCCCCTGCTGAACCTGTTCTGGCCCGAACTGGCCGGGATCGTCCAACCGCTGGCCGGCGAATACGCCGGCCGGCGCAGCCTGCTCGAACGCATACCCTTCGTCTCCGGCTACGGGGTGGAAACCGGCATGCTGATTGACGTGCTGGAAGCCGTGGGCCTGGACGGGATGGCCCAGGTGGACTTGGGCGAGCGCTGCCACCGGAACTCCACCGACGCTGAGCTGGCCCGGATGGCCCTGCAGATCCAGCTCACCGTGCAGGCGCGACTGCACCGCCGTGGCTTGGCCCCGGCTGCCCCTCCCGCCGTCGAGCTGACTCAGTTCATGCGCGAGGGGGAGGACTACGTCGGGGAAACCTCCACTGTTGAAGTGTCCGAACGTCCGGCGATGCTGGACATTGGCCAGTACCGGATCGCGACCGGGCACGTGGCCTAAGCCGTGCGGGTCCTCATCAACGCCGGCCCTTGGTTGCCTGTTCCGCCGCGCGGGTACGGAGGCATCGAAACGGTCATCGCCACCCTGATTCCCGAGCTGCGCCGCGCCGGGGTGCATGTCACCCTCGCCACGGTGGGTCCGAGCACGATCGAGGCCGATGCCTATCTGTGCCCGCTCAATGAACCCCAGTTCGCTTCGATCGCCCTGCCCTATAACCAGGTCTCGGGTATCGCCCACGCGCATATGCAGGGCGTTGTGCAGGCCATGTACGACGGCGGCGCCTGGGACGTGGTGCACGACCACCTTGAGGTGGTGGGACCGGCGGTGTTTGCCGCCATGGGACCGGCTGCTCCGCCGGTGTTGCAGACCCTCCACTGGGATCTGGCCAAGCACAGCGCGTTCTATTCGTCCTTCAACGGCCGCGGCCGCATCCGGTTCGCCGCGGTCTCGCAGTCCCAGCTGGAGCGCGCACCAGTAGCGCTGCAGCACCAGACGATCGGCGTCGTCCCGCTGGCCGCTCCGCCCGCCCTGGACGTGCACGCAGAGAGAGCCGGGCACGCCCTGGTGTTGGCCCGTATTACCCGCGACAAGGGGCAGGACACGGCACTCAGGATCTGCCGCCTAGCCGGCCTGCCGCTGGTACTCGCCGGCCCCGTCGCCGGAATCAACGACCCGGCAGAGCTGGACCGCCGGCTGGCCGAAGGGGACCCGCAGCTGGCCTCCCACCCGGATGCCAAATACTTCCGGGATGAGGTCCGGCCGCTGCTCGACGGCGGCCGATACCGCTGGATCGGCGGGGTCGAAGGCGAAGCGAAGGAGCGCGTCCTGCGCTCGGCCCGGGTGCTGCTGGCCCCCAACCGGTGGGCCGAACCCGGAGCCACCGGGGTAGTGGAAGCCCTCTCACGCGGCATCCCCGTGGTGGGGACACCGCTGGGAGTTTTGCCCTCGCTGGTGGACCACGGCCGTACCGGTTTCCTCGCCGTCGATGAGCACGAAATGGCCCGGTTCCTGCAGGAACTGGACGATATCCGCCCGCAGGACTGCATCGACGCGGCAGCGGCGTGGACACCCGAGGCGATGGCTGCCAGTTACCTGCGCCTGTACGACCAACTTATCCAGGAGGCCATATGAGGGTGAAAGTAGCCCTGATCGGGGCCGGCTCCGTTGGGCGGCGGCACGTCGGCGTCCTGCAGGAGCTCGGCGCCCGGATCACCAGCGTCACCGACGCGCATGCGGCTGCGGCGGAGAAGCTGGGGCGTGAAGTGGACGCCCCGGCCTTCACTAATCCCGAGACGGCCCTCGACCACACGGAAGTGGACGCGGTCTACGTGTGCGTTCCGCCGTTCGCGCACGGGCCCGGTGAACGAGCCGCTCTTTCCAGGGGACTGCCGCTGTTCGTGGAAAAGCCGGTCGGCCTGGGCCGGGAAATCGCGGAGGAAATTGGAGCGCTCGTGGAAGCGGCCGGCGTCGTCACCGGCACCGGCTACCACTGGCGCTGCATGGACGCCGTCGGACATGCCCGCGGTCTGCTCGAGGAGGCCCCGGCCCTGCTGGCCAACGGCTACTGGCTGGACAAGCGGCCGCCGGTCCCCTGGTGGGGGCGCATGGACCGCTCCGGCGGTCAGGTGGTCGAGCAGCTCACCCACGTCCTGGACACCGCGCGCTTCCTGCTCGGCGAAGCCGTCGAGGTTTACGCCGCCGGGGTGCGCGGGACGGAGACCGTGCATCCGCCGGGCGACGGATCGGGGCCGGGGCCGGAGCCGGACGACGTCGACGACGCCACCGCGGCCACCGTCCGCTTTGCCAGCGGGACCGTGGCCACGCTGGCGGCGACCTCCGTGCTGGCCGCCAAACACCGCGCCGCTCTGCACATCGTGAGCCGAGGCCTGTATTTGGAGCTGTCCGAAGCCGGCCTGAGCAGCTTCGACGGCACGTCGCGCACCGACTTGGGCTGCGCCGAGGACCCCCGCATCGCGGTCGACCGGGAATTCATCCAAGCAGTCCGCGGCGAACGGGAAAGCACCCGCGCACCCTATGCCGAGGCCCTGCGCAGCCACCGGCTCGGCTGTGCCATTGCCGAATCGGCCCGCACGGGGCTGCCGGTGAAGCTGCCCGAAGAGCGACCGGCCACGGCAGGGGCAGCGCCATGAGGAACCGGCGCAACCTCGTCATTCCCGCGGCAGGAGCCCTGGAAATCGTCGAGGAGCAGCTGCCCGAAGTCCCCGACGGCGGGCTGCTGCTCGAAACCCTCGTCACCGGCCTGTCGGCCGGCACGGAACTGGCCTTCGTCAAGGGCGACCACCCCGGGTTGCGGTCCCGCCTGGATCACGAGCTCGGCCTGTTCCTGCAGGACTCGGCCGAGGCCGCCTATCCGATCCGCCGGCTGGGCTACATGGAAGTCGCCCGGGTCGCCCAATCCCGCACCCCGGCCTTCGCCGAAGGCGACATCCTCGCCACCGCCTATGGCCACGCCACCGCGCATGTGGCCGACCCGCTGCGCGAGCATCTGGTGCCGCTGCCCGACGACCTTGACCCGCTGCTGGGCGTCTTCGTCGCACACTTCGGGCCCATCTGTGCCAACGGCCTGCTGCACGCGGCGGCAGATGAAACCGGCGGCCTGGTCCGCGCGTTGGGTGACGGCGTGGACGGCCGGCTGGTGCTCGTCACCGGCGCCGGGCCCATCGGGCTGGTCACCGCCCTGTTCGCCCGGTCTCTCGGCGCGCGCGAAGTCGCCGTCGCTGACTCCGACCCCCGCCGCCGGCAGCTGGCCGAAGAGCTGGGCTTCCTGCCCCTGGACCTGAATGACGACCCCGGCAAAATCCTGAAAACACGATGGCGCCACAATCCCGGGGACCGTGGCGCCGACGTCGTCTTCCAATGCCGGGGTCGCCCCGAAGCGCTCCACGCCGCCCTCCGCGCGGCCCGCCCGCAGGGAAGCATCATCGACCTGGCCTTCTACACCAGCGGGGCCGACGCGGTGCGGCTGGGCGAGGAATTCCACCACAACGGGCTCAACCTGCGCTGCGCGCAGATCGGCAGGGTGCCGCGCGGACTCACGGGACAGTGGGACCGGGCGCGGCTCTCGGCCGAAACCATCAAGCTGCTCGGCACCCACGGTGACACGATCCGCAAGCACCTGATCTCCGACGTCGTACCCTACGACGACGCGCCGCTGCTGATGCACGACGTCTCCCGCCGCCGACGGCACGTCCTGACCGCCGTCTTCGCCGTAGCCCCCGCGTTCCTGTGAGCACGGCTGGCAGGCACCCGCAGGATTAGCCCAAGCGGCATTTAACCGGGCAGGGGATCCAAGGCTCCGGCGGGACGGAACAAACCGGCGAAACCGGTGCGGGCGCTCGCCGCATCAAGATGATGTTAAAAACGGAAAGCGTCCCCGGCTGAACGCCGGGGACGCTTTCGGGCTCGACTTGAGGTTGATTAGCGGCCTTGGATCACCACACGACGTCCTCGCCGAAGGTGTCCAGCCGGAAGCTCTGCTGTGGCCGTTCGTCGACGACCTCGAAGGCGAGGGTCTCGGTGTGTCCGTTGCCATAGCGGTCGGTCCAGACCACCTCGGCCAGGTGCATGCCGTTCTCGAGGTCGGCCGACAGCGGGATGCGCCACAGGTGCGGGGACCCATCGGCGAGGTTGCCTTCCACCGGCCGCGGTGCGGAGGGTCCGTAGACCTGGCCGTTGTACAGGTGCAGGCCCTGGGCCTCCGGGTTCCCCGAGGTCGACTGATAGGACATCCGGGCGCTGGTGAGCTGGCGGATCAGCGCGGACGGGTCGGACCACTCGACGCCGCGCCGGACCTCTTCGCCCGCCGCGGGCTGGGTGATCTCCGCGGTGACGGGTTCGGCACCGTCGATCGAGACGGTGACGGCGGAGTCGGTGGTGCCGGCCCAGACGTTGGCGGTCAGGTAGGTGCCTCCGTCAAGGTCGTCGCGGGTGATCATGTTCTGATCCCCGAGATCTCCCAGGGTGAGCGGGGGCACCGCGTCCTTGTGCTTGTTCTCCCAGGTGACGGGGTGCTCGTCGCGCCAGTCGATCAGGGCCTGCGCCCAGTGGCGGTAGTGCGGGGAGCTCAGGCCCAGGCCCATCTGGTCGCCGTCCCGGCCGGTGGCATGGAAGGCGTGCCGGTAGTCCGTGCCGGAGAAGTCGAAGGTCCAGAAGCCCGGCAGCGCGCCGTCGCCCTGGAAGCTCATCGGCTGGCCGTCGACGTCGTAGTCCCCGGCGTACCAGTCTCCCGACACGGCGCCGGCGACGATGTGGTCGAACGGCACGGCCTTCACCCCCACGGCCTCCTCCCACGCCCCGAGGGAATCCCCCTCGGCCATCGACTCGACCCAGTGCGAATGACCGGACAGGGACAATGCCTCGCGTCCTTCGAGGAGTTCGTAGAGTGTGCGGACGTCGTCGGTCTGGTGCTGGGCGCTGTCCGCGCCGGAGTGGGACACCAGCGGGATGTGCGTGGCGACCACGACGCGCTTGTCCTTGGGCACGGTGGCCAGATCCTTTTTGATCCAGGCCAGGGTATCTTCCCCGAGGCGGCCGTTGTACGCCGGGGCGGCGGCCGGGTCCTCGCAGGCCGGCCGCTTGCCGTCGGCGTTGTCGTCCTCGGGCGTGCACGGGTATTTGACGTTGTTCAGCGCCAGCACGTGTACCTCGCCGACGTCGTAGGAGTAGTTCTCCGGTCCCCAGTGCTGCCGGTAGGTATCGAACGACCACTTGGCGTCCGTGGCGTCGAAGTCCAGGTCGTGGTTGCCGGGGATCGCGCGCACGGGCATGCCCATCAGGCCCAGGGCCTCCTTCGCCCGGTCGTACATGCCCAGGTCATCGCCGGCGATATCGCCCAGCAACAGGGCGCCGCAGTCGGCGGCATCATAGGCCGCTGCTTCGCGCAGGGCACCGTTGCGCGCATGGGAGATCTCCTGGTTGGAGTAGGTCTGCGGATCGGCCAGCACCAGGCACCGAATGTCCTCGCCGGCCGAGGATGGATTCCTGGTCAGCGGGAAGTGCACCGCGGCGGGCAGTTCCCCGGTGGGCTTCAGGCCGTCGAAGCGCAACTCCTGCTCGGCGGTGCCCTTGGGGGCGTGGGTGTAGGAGAACTGCGCGATGTTGTTCTCATCGACCGGGGTGTCCCAGCCGGCGGGCTTGGTGACGAAGAAGGTGTCCTTGTCCTTCGCCGGCAGCTCGTAGCGGCCCTTGGCATCGGTCTGGACCACCTCGCGGCCGTTGGACACCGCCACCCCCGGGATGCCCTTCTCGCCCTTATCCCGGACCGAGTTCTGGTTGGTGTCATCGAAGACCACACCATCTAGGACATCCTCCCCGGCCTCGCCCTCGGCGACGACTTCGGGACCGCCGACGTACGCCGTGGGGTCCACCCCGTCATCGACGGGCTTGTCCCCGTGACCCTTGGCGGGGGCATGGGCCGGCGGGCTGCCCTGCGCGCCGGAGTGCTTCGGCGGATCCGCCGAAGCGATCTGCACGCCGAAAAACGCCAGCGGTGCCAGCAGGGCCAGTGCGGTGCCGCCCGTCAGGGCACGACGACGCCGGGAGACAGGGGAAGACATTCAGAATCCTTTCGCCAGGATGATTGCTGTTGGAAGCAATCCCTCAAGCTAGGGCTTCCGTATGACGGGCTGGTCCCTGTTCCGCCACGACCGGGTGAACGGGCGGCAAAGCCTGGCCTGCGCAGGCGCCTCGTCGGCACCGGGGCGGATAATTAGACCTCGCAGCACCGCTTTCGCCCTTTTGTTCCTGTACCGCCGTCATTGGCCTGTGCGGTCCTGTCTCGCACGGCTGTGTTCCGTACCTGATCGTTCCGCCGCTGCACAGCTGAGGCCCACACCCGGGTCACCCGCCGGGCCCGGCCGTACGTGGCCGTCGGCCCTGGGGAAGACAAGCTCACCGCCGCCTGGACGAGTTGCCCGCCAACTAACAACCATCCCTGTGCAGTGTCTTACCACCGAATCCCGTCACACTCGTGGCTGCGGTCCCGTTCCGCCGCGCAAGAGTGGCTCGTTCGTGCACGCGGAGAATGCCGCCCTGGGGATACCCCAACGAACATATGCGCTGTTATCGGCGTCTAGGGCCTGCCAGTTCGCAAAGCGTTGCCGTGGCAGACTCTGCTTGGAAAGCAGGCAGGACCTGCGGGATAGCCGATTGACACGACAAGAATTACTTCTGTATGAGCCTTGCAAGGACAGTTTCGTTGCGATTGATGTCGGGCTTCTTAAGGGCGTTGTATGCCCAGGCGGCTGCGCCCGGTAATGCGCCGATGACAGCTCCAGCGGGACCCGCAGAGGCTGCTCCGAGGATGCCAATGCCGATCGTCAGGGATACTTCTATGCCGTCAGGAATGAGGTTTTTGATGCGTTGGCTCCCGCTCAGACTCTTCCTGATCTCGTGAATTCGCGGAACCAACTCATCTTCGACACGCTGTGCCGGAGTGTCGTCGTCATCCTCTTGGCCATCGCGTGCCAGCTTGCGCAGTGAGTGCCTCCAGCTTGCGAAGCTTTCCTCGTCTTCTCTGAGACTGACTGTTGTCTTGGGATCGAACTCCATATTTGGCAGGGTCAGACGCATGACCTCTGACAACACCCTCTCTGGATGTTTTTCCAACCCTCGAAGCTGTGGCAGGTTCGCCGTGGCATAAGCCTTCAGCAGCGCAAAGTCGGCATCAATCGGCGCTACGTACCGAGCGGACGTTTGATCCGCGACCGCCAAGGTCTTGGCTAAGTAAAAGAACTCTCCCTGATAAAGCAAATGTTGGTCAGCTGGGTGGACGCCGTTCGACGGCGTCACCTTGAGCCCGCGGAGGTTATCCCACAGGGCGACTGGCGGGTCGGATAGGGCTCCTTTACCCGCAGCCCAAAGTGACCCGCTTGTTGTTGGGCCGGACCGCCAACCTGATCGTAGTGGGGACACTGCCGGAAGCCATGATTCCGCCGGGAACCTAAGCTGTGTCTTGCGTCCGGCACTCACTGGGAGATCACAAAAGATCGGAGTGTCACGAGGGGCCGCCTTGGATCGCAAAGTCCTATGAGTTTCTGCGCACTTCCACGTAAAGCGGTCACGCGACGCTCAAAACGCTCGAGGTCCTGTTGGAGGTGAGTCCGGCCGTGTCCTTCAGCGTCGGGGGTGCCCTAAGCCCGATGCTCCACGGCCATGGACCGGCCTCCACGGTTCAACCCCGTGCGTCGTCCAACGACAATTGCAGGCGTTTCTTGATCATGTTCCTAATGCTTTGTACCCTTGATCAATACTTGAGTTAACGCTAAATAAGCAATGCAGCGACGGTCACCCTTCAACAGCTCTGAGGGAGGCGGAAAGAGGCGGGCGAGCAGGTGCTCTGCCCATTCCAAACCGGGCCATGGCCCACCTCCGCGGCAACGTCAAGGGGTCTGCTGGACAAGTAGGTTATTTGGGCTCGTCTTGGCCAGCGGCCTATCACTTTGCAGAAATTTGTCGAACTTATTAGGGAGTGGTGATTGTGGCATATCCAGGGGTAAGTCAGGATCAGGCCGTGCAAGCGGGGGAGAAGGTCGCATTTGATGTAGAGGGCTGTACGGTCCGAGGGACCTACTACGCGCCTGTCCGTGTGAGCAAACCCTGGCCGGTGATCGTCCTTGGGCACGGCTGGGGCATGGTCGCGGGCGGTGACCTGGAGGACTATGCGGCCGCGTTTGTCGCCCGTGGCTTCGCTGCCTTGACCTTCGATTTCCGCAATCTCGGAGCCAGTGACGGCGAGCCACGTCAGGAGATAGATCCGCACCGGCAGGTGGAGGACTTCAGAGCGGCTATCAGCTACGTTCGTTCCCGGCCGGATGTGGACGGTGGAAGCATCGGCGTATGGGGGAGCAGTTACAGCGGCGGTCACGCTCTCGTGGTTGCTGCATTGGACCGACGGGTTCGCTGCGTCGTGGCACAGGTGCCCACGATCAGCGGCTGGCGCGCGGCGCGGCAGAAGTTGTCGAGCAAGGACTTGCTCCACCAACAGCGCTGGTTCGAGGAAGAACGCGAGGCCCGGTTTGCCGGAGCGGATGCTGCTGCCATCCCGATGGTCAGTCCGGAACCGGCTGCAGCCGTCGCTTACCCGGGCCGAGACTCCTATGAGTACATGTGGGGGCAGGGACAGGTCTGCGAGAACTGGCGCAACTCGGTGACGGTCCGCTCACTGGAACTATCGCGCGGCTACGAACCCGGCGCTTTCGTCGAACGGATCGCGCCCACCCCGCTCCTGATGATCGTTGCGGATTCGGACACGGTGACCCCAACAAATCTCCAGCAGGAGGCCTATCAGAGGGCGCATCACCCGAAACAGCTGCTTCTGGTCTCTGGAGACCACTACTCCGTGTACTCCTCCTATTTTGACGTGGCAAGTTCTGCTGCAGCAGATTGGTTTGCCCGCCACCTGCTCCCCGTACAGGCCGGATTCTGGAGCGATAATCCTGCCTCTCCGCTTCCGCAGCGATGACCACGGCCGACGGGCCTTCCCAGAGTGACGGCGTTGGGTTCCTCGAGCTCGCGGCAGCTAACCTGTGCCGCGTTCTATTGCACCTGCCCGCCGGGGGGATATGAGCCGCCGTGCTCTGCCGCACCGAAGGTTGGGCTGGAAGGAATAGCTGCATTGTCGCGGCAGGCCGCTTAACGCAGGAGCATTCTCAGCTGATATCGGGGTGTCGCTATCCTCCGGTCGCGCCGACACCGCTCCGGACATGCTATCGGCTGGGCTTTCTACACCACTCCGCCGATCGAAGCCCGAGTTAGGCCCATGCCGAGTGACTATTCGGTCAGGGAGCCTGTGCTGAACCAGAACGAAGACATATTCACAAACTCTTGACGCATCTCCTTAATGAATGTTAAATCGATTTCTATAGGAGCGGGTGTTTCCGAGGAAGGGCGGAAACGAATCATGAACCGTGGAACAGGATTCAGACAGTGGAGGCGTTCGGAGTGCCGTCAAGCGACTCAGGGTGGACCACCGTTTCCAGACCCGGCCAGCAAGTGATCATTGCGGAAGGAACCGCCATTTCTCCCGCAGGAGTGGGCCGAACCCGACATCCCGGGGCTGTGGACCGATGCTCAAGTCTCTGAATTGGGCCGGACGAATACCGAATCGAGTGCCGAATTCAAGCCGGAAGCGGAGAACCGTTCCCGGATATGCGGGGGATGGGGCAGCGCATGTCAGGGGACGTATCAAGCGGGCGAAGAAGCAGGACTGGTAATTGTTGTCGCGTCAGCAGTCATTTCCTAGCCAAGCGCCTCCACAGGGACGATTCCAAGGACTCGCCCTGCTCCGAGAGTAGTTCCGCACCATTGGGTTTCGCCCACGGCAAAGAGTTGCATAGGCAGCCTGCGGTGCCCGAGCAAGAGAAAAGCACTCCATCAACAAAGCAAGGTGACGGAAATGAACACCCCAGACGAAATCCACGCACAGCCTCGTCCAACGCTCGAGCTTCGCGGCTCGGACGATCCCCGCGTGGTCGAGGAGCAACGCCAGGCAGAGTACACGAACCACGTCGTCCCACCGACCGCTCGCCTCAATAAGTGGGCCGTCTTCAGCGGATGGTCATCGATCGCCAGTGCCTTGGCGTTCGTCTACTACGGAGCCCTCTCGGCAAGCCTTGTCGGCGTGCAGCAGGCCATCATCGGAATAGTCTTGACGGTTGTCGTGTACTCAGTACTTGGCGCCAAGAGTGCTAGGGAAGCCATCAAGTGGGGGCTGAACTCCACGTTACTCTCCCGCGATCTCTTCGGTTTCCGCGGGGCCGCCCTGGCCCCGTTCCTGATTGCCACGGCAGCCATCTACTACGCGGTCTTCGAAAGTAGCGTGCTCGCTGTCGCTTTGCAGTCGTTCTTCCAGGTGTGGGACATCCGCGTGTGGTACGCCATCGTCATCGCAGGGATGTGGCCCTTGATGCTCGGAGGCATGCAGACATGGTTGAGCAAGCTCAATGGCATCTCGCTGCCCATCTACTTCTTTGGTCTCATCATCGCGGTCATTGCAGCCGGCGTACGGTTCGGCAGGGAAGGTGACTGGTCTGCATTCGAGCCCGCTGAGCCGACCACGGCGGTTCCGGGATGGCTGACCGTGTTCGTCCTCTACATGGGTGTCTGGCTCCTCTTCCCCGACACCCAGGACGCGGCCCGCTTCGGCCGCAAGGAAGACACGAAGTTCCACCGTTTCGTCAGCTTCGGCTGGGTTTTCTACTGCATCGCCTTCCTCTTCAACGGACTCGTAGGCATTTTCATCGTCGCCCTGGCCGCGCCCGACGCCAGCTCCGAATCCGGGGTCGTCCAGGGGATCATCACCTCCATCGGCGCTGTCGGGCTGATCGTCATCATTGTCAGCCAGGTGCGCATCAACTCCGCGAACTTCTACTTCGCCAGCGTGAATCTGGAACGATTCGTCGCCCACTTCAGCCGACGGAACCTCTCCCGCCGAGCCTGGGTCATCGTTCTGCTGGCAGTGGTCTTCGGCCTCATGTTCACCAACGTGTTCAGCTATATCGCTCTGGCCCTGGCCTGGCAGGCAGTTCTGCTCGTTTCCTGGGTCGGCATCATGATCACCCACTGGATCATCGACAGGGACGCAGAACCGGAGTTCAGGCCAGCACGTCTGCGGGCGGTGGCCCCAGGCTTTGTGGTCTGGGTAGTGTCGTCAGCCGTGGGAATCGTTCTTCTCCAGTTGCCAACTCAGCTTCCCACCTTGTCAGCGCTCGCCCCGATTGTCTCGCTGGCAATCTCGATGCTGCTCTACTGGATCATCCGTGCTGCAGGACTCAGTGCGCGTAAGGCTCGGCAGCCGGATCTCGTCCGCTCCGAGGTTCAGGATCTCTGGAATGTGCGGGTCAAATGCGATGTCTGCGACCTGAGCTATGTTGCCTTCGAGGCCAACACAGCCCGAGAGGGGAGCCGGGTCCTCTGCCTCGACTGCCAGTCTCGGGACGACTAGACCAGAAGGAGCCGGGGGTTCCGAAAGTGAACTGTGGAGGGCGCCCCGGCTGAGCTCAACAAACCCGAGGGCCGTGGCCGTGGCTCGCGCGACCCGCGGGGCGTCCACCGGCATCGCGTGCCTGCCCTACGGGCCTTTTGGGGCCTCGGTTTATCCGGAAAGTCCCATCCTGTTCATCGAGGCTCTGCTCGAACAAGGCGCAAGTGACCTATCGAGCGCCGCGAGTAACTCGGGGTGGACCGCTGAGGGTCCGCGCGACGGAACCATTGACGCGCCCGAAGTGGAGGCCTCAGGTGGACCCAACACCGCAAGCTGTTTAGCGCGATGCGGCCGGACTAGAGATCCCTCCGACTCCATATTGCGGACCGCCTGGGGAGCCCGCCCGTAGGCTCCGTATCCCGAAGCCAGTGTCGCCAGGCCACTAGGGCGTGGTGCAGTCCACAGCAAGCCCTTGACCTTTCCCCTTCCTTAACGTTAACTAAAGAGAATCCAACAAGCTGCACAGAGTGAGGAGATCCCTGATGCCTAAAATCACTTACCACCACCCCAACGGCACCGTCGACACCGTCGAGGTCGCCGAGAACGTCTCCGTTATGCGCGCCGCACTCACCAACAGCGTCGATGGCATCATCGGCGAGTGTGGGGGACAAGCCATGTGCGCCACATGTCACGTCTACGTGCGCGGCGAGGTCGAGTTGCCCGAAGTCTCAGATGACGAGGACGAGATGCTCGACTGCACGGCCGAAGACCGCCTCGAAAGCTCTCGTCTAAGCTGCCAGCTCTTGGCCGGCCGTGACTTCGATGCTCTCGAGGTCAACATCCCCGAGAGCCAGAGCTGATTGGGGTGTGACATGACCGTTGTCATTATCGGCGCCGGACACTCCGGCGTGCAGGCTGCCGAATCGCTCCGCATGGAGGGATTCACCGACCCCATCGTCCTGCTGGACAAGGCCGAGCACCTGCCCTACCAGCGCCCGCCGCTGTCGAAGGACTACATGAAGCAGGGCGGCGATCCGACGCCCATGCCACTGCGTGGTGCCGCCTTCTACAGTGAGCATGACATCGATCTGCGGACGGGAGTGGAAGTCACCAGCATCGACAGTGCAGCTGGTCTAGTGCACGTAAAAGACGGTGAACCCATTCCCTACGACGATCTCATCATCGCTGTGGGCGCCGAAGCCCGTCGCGCATCATGCGCTGGAACCGAGCTGGAAGGCATCAGATACCTGCGCACCGTCGAGGACGCAGAAGCCCTGCGGGCGCAGCTCGACTACGGCCACGGCCGGGTGCTGGTGGTCGGGGCCGGATTCATCGGCCTTGAATTCGCGGCTGTCGCCGCAGAACGCGGGCTCGATGTCACGGTCATCGACTTCGCCCAGCGACCCATGCAGAGGGTGCTGTCACCGTCCATGTCGGATCACTTCACACAGGTGCACGCCGGCCTGGGAGTGAAGCTGCACTTCGACGAGGGACTCGATCACTTCATCGGGGAGAAAAACCACGTCACCGCCGTGGTAGGCACCTCGGGGGCCACCTACACGTGCGACTTCGCGGTGGTCGGCCTTGGCGTAGTGACCGACCACGTCCTCGCTTCGACGGCGAATATAACCTGCAATAGCGGCATTCTCGTGGATGAGTACCTGCGCACGAACGTGCCGCATGTGTACGCCATCGGCGACGTGGCCGTCTTCCCCTCACGCCACTTCGGCGGGAACCTGCGGCTCGAGTCAGTGCAGAACGCAACCGATATGGCAAAGGCCGTCGCAAGAACTATCACAGCCGATCCCACCCGTTACGACATCGCCCCCTGGTTCTGGTCCAGCCAGGGCCCTGCGAAGCTCCA
Source organism: Arthrobacter sp. Y3223065 (assembly GCF_059090885.1). Taxonomy (NCBI): domain Bacteria; kingdom Bacillati; phylum Actinomycetota; class Actinomycetes; order Micrococcales; family Micrococcaceae; genus Arthrobacter; species Arthrobacter sp. Y3223065. The sequence continues at coordinate 60,203 of NZ_JBNHGC010000005.1, forward strand.
GATCGCCGGACTGGCCAATCCAGGCGATGTGGTGATCGAACGTGGTAACCGTTCGGCGGGTAAGTTCAGTCAGTTCCTCTTTCGCGATGGGCAACTCGTCGCTGTCGAATCGGTCAACGCGCCGGCAGACCATGTCGCAGCCCGCAAGCTCCTCGAGCACGACACCGGCATCACGATGGATCAGGCCCGCGACTCAGGCTTCAACCTGAAGGCCTACGCGCGAAGCCTGCCGGTTGCGTGAGGACCGCTGCCTGACCGTACCAGCCCACCGGCGATCACGGGAACCTGCGGATACCGACGTCCATTCAAGGGCCATCGACGGATCCTGACCCGGCGTGAATCCGGCCTGCATCGGCTACATCGTCCAGCTGCCGCTGCTCGCGCGCATCAACCTGCCAGAGACACCGGCGGGCTTCATTCGATGAAACCCGGCTGGCCGCCTTGGTCTCCGGGGAACTTGGCTCACTGCTGTGCAACTCCAAGGGGCGGACGTGAAGGCGGAAACGACCGGCGGCAGCGATATCATCATCGCTGCCGCCGGCTCGCGCGCATGGGAACCAAGGACGACGTCAAGAAAGCGGCCCATCGTCCCGGACCGGCACCAGTCCTGTCCACAACGACAGACGTCCCTGGCCAGCATGCAACGTGAATCGCGGAAGATCACCGCCTCGACGCCCGGCTTCCCAAGTCTCCTCGACCACTACACCAGTCAACCTGCTGGACACCATCGGACCGATCGCCAAAAAGGGCACCGGAAGCAGCACCGGTCTTGCTGATGAAGCGGCGCCGGGGATTAGCCCGCCCCAGCGGCCGTAGTGGCTCTAAGCAATGACCCAAGAAGAAGCGAGGATGCCGGTATAAATCAGGTCCCGACCAGACCGTTGACAAAGGCCTTTAATGAATGGAAAATAAACACACCTCAACAGGTGCGACTTGGGGTTTCGTGCAGCATCTGATTAGGTTCTCCAAGCGTAGATTGGTCCCTCTTTATCTATCATTCAATCTGTCTCGCTAACGGAAGGTTCGTCGGACTGACTTCGGCGAGGCAGCGTATGGGTTCTCCACATCCTGATGGGAGTGTGCCTTGATCACACCAACTAACGAACAGCCGGGCCTTGATTCCAACAATGCCTTGTCCTCATCAGCCAGCAGCAAGCTGACCGGGGGGATGGGCGGCCTGTCACTGGCGCTGACAGTGCTGGCCTTCTCGGCCCCACTCGCCGTGGTCACGGGCTTTATTCCATTCACGATACTTTTCGGTGGTGAGGGTGCGCCCTTTGGCTTTGTGCTGGCCACCGCGGTACTGCTGCTGTTCAGCATCGGTTATGTGACGATGACCAAGTACGTCCCCAAGCCCGGCGCGTTCTATGCGTTCATCAGCTTGGGATTGGGAAAGGTCACCGGACTGGGCTCTGCCTTCCTGGCCGTGCTGTCCTACCTGCTCGTGCTCACCGGCACCTATGCATTCTTCGGAATCAGCGTGGCCGCCCTGATGGCGAGCATCGGTGGCCCGAGCACGCCATGGTGGGCCTGGACGATCCTCATCGTAATTGCCACAGGAGTCCTCGGTTACTTTAATATCGAGCTATCGGCCAAAGTCCTTGGCGTTGCGATGGTGCTCGAGGTGGCACTCATTATGGTGTTCAACATTTTCGTCCTGGCCAAGGGCGGCGCTGACGGGCTCTCCATCACCCCGCTTCTACCCACCGAATTTGCCAAGGGCGACATCGGCGTGACGTTGCTCTTCTCGATCCTCGTCTTCTTGGGATTCGAAGCCACAGCGCTGTTCCGCGATGAAGTTCGCAACCCCGCTCGAGTTATCCCGCGCGCCACCTACGGTGCCGTACTCTTCGTGGGGGTGCTATACACGCTCTCGGCCTACGCTCTGGTCACGGCCTACGGTTCAGAGGCAGTCACGTCTGCCGGTGAAGCCCCCACGGAAATGTTCCCCAGGGCCGTGGCTCAGTTCGTTGTTCCGTGGTTCGTGCAGATCGCCTACATCCTCGTTTCCACCTCAATCTTCGCCGCGTGCCTGTCCATTCATAATGTCGTAGCGCGGTACGTCTACAACCTCGGTCATGACCGCGCCCTGCCCTACTTCCTGGCGCGAGTTCACGCTAAGCATCACTCGCCGATATGGGCATCTATCACCATGTCCGCGGTCGCCTTGCTAATCATCGTGCTCATGGCCGTGATGCGCGTTGAGGAAGGCACGTTGTACGCCCAGATGGTGGGCCTGGGCTCAGTTGGTGTTCTCACTCTCATGGCCCTGGCCTCTGTCGCGGTGGTGGGTTGGTTCGCCGTGCCGCGCGGCGAGGTTCGTGCGCACCCTTTCAAGACCTATGTCGCACCCACAATCGCTGCACTGTCGTTGCTGGTTGTGACAGTCTTCGCCTGCCTCCACTTCGAGTTGGTCATCGGCGGCGAACCGGGGCAGTACACCTGGTTGCTGCTGCCTCTCCCCATCGTTTTTGCCATCGGCGTCGGCATCGCCATCCGATTCCGTCGGTCAAAGCCCGCTCTCTTTGAGCGGTTGGGTCGTGCCGATGGCCCCCAGCTCGACACCACGACTGCTGCTGACGTAGAAGCCAGCAAGCTCGGAACTTCGTCCGACGGTCCCTGACTGACTGAACCCCCGGAGTCGCCCAGTTACCTATGGGATGTATGGGATGTGAGGGAGCCAGATGAGGACTTCCCGTTACCGTGTCCTCGAGCCGTCGAAAAGGATTTTTCCTCTGGCTCCTCACGCCATGGAACGTAGGTTGACTTCCGGGGGCTTGCTGCCGGCCAACGTCTCGACATGAACGCGAACCCAGAGTTCTCACACACGGTCCAGGCCAGACGAGTGAAGAACAACAGGCTCGCCGCCGCCGGCTACGTCTGGAGGTTCTCCGCCCTAAGCAGCTCAACCGGGGCCGCAACCACTACGATCGGCGAAAAGGCTCGGGCGACAGACACACGGCAGCCCAGCGCAACCTTTTCAACCGCCTGCTCTGCTGCCTCTATTACTACCTACAAACCGGCTCCAGTTACGATGAATCAGCGGCCTTCCCCTACATAGTTGCGATGGGCGCCGCTGCTTGACTAAGCCCATCAGATGTCTTCTCGTAAGCCCTGAATAGGCAAGCATCAGGGTTGCTGGTCTGTCGGCCCCGGTATGATGTCTGCCCCAGTCGTTCATGATCCGGGGCGTGCGGAGACCATCCCCGTACGAGTGCTGGCAGTGTCCTGTGGCAGCAGAGTGCGGAATTCACGTTACAGCCGACCTGCCACGGTCAAAGCCGCTGCTGGTCTTTTCACCATTAGCGATCCTCTGTCGCCTATCGGACCTCGGGGATAACACCGGCGGTAGCGACCGACGTTTCGCCTAATTCTTGAGACAGCTGAGGCTGTACCGGCGCCTTTTCGTCCCACTGACCTACAGCAAAGACATCCTCCCGGACGGCAAGTGCGAGCATCCCACGATGCCGAACCTTTTCGACCTGCTGCGGGCTGCGCCGTCATCCATCAGGACTGCCGCGATCGATGCGACCGTCTTCTCAACGACTTCCTCCCTCGGCGCGCATGCGGCTCGAGATCTCTAAGCAACTTTCCCCGCTACGACGCCACGACCATTTCGGGCGAAGAGTCCCCCCCATGCGCTACCACGACGCAACTGCGGAAAATGACGTGCTCTCTGGCTCAGACCATTCGGGCTGCCTCGTCCTGACGACCATCAAACGGACGCACGCGCCGTACGCCTAACGAGTTGGAGGAAGTTAGCACAACCGTCGCGAGTGTTTCGCCGGCCCCAGCGGGTACCCAGCTGGCAGCCCGGCGGTTCAAAGTCATAGGATTTCGAATCGTTCCTGCGTCCGGTCCCATCAGCCAGGAGGAACCCCTTCTGGACAATCAGACCATTGACTCACCGGGGGCGGGGCTGACTCCGACAGGGCAGGAGAAGAACGCAGCGACCGCACCGATGTTTCCGCCCGCAGTGCCGTTACCTCGCCGCCATCTACGGTCGGCGCCCATGGTTTCGCCCCTGAAGGAAGCGAAGGCAGGGGAGGCACCCCGGGCAGGCCTGCTCCCCGAACCGGGAACCATTTAGGTTCAGGGGAGCAGGCTTTGTTGGCAACGCCTCAGGACGATCATTCAGTGGACGCATAAAGAAGGGCAACCTTACACCGGCTGGTTCTCCGGGTCGCTCTCCGGTTCACTGCGCACTCGCAAACTCGCGCCGTCCGTGCGACCAAGCCGCTCATAGTGCTCCGGCTTGGATCGACGGAAGTAAAGGGCGAGGCCGACGCCGACGAGGAACACCAGTGCGAGTGGAATGAGAAGCCAGTTGTATTGCCCGGGATCGCCACCAACCAGGAGGTGCAGCTTGATGCAAGCGAACACGACAACAGAGACCAGCGTGGTTGCCGCGATCGCCGGAGCTACATACGTCTTTAAGGCATTTTCCTGAACGCTCGAGCGGCGGACGAAGAACCACGCTATGACCGAGACCGACACGACCGCCATCAGGGACAAAACGCCCACTGATCCAATACCGATCAACTGCGCGTACAGCAGCATCTCGTCCAGGGGCAGGACGGCCATCAAGACCAGAATCAGGCCAGTCAACGCTGCCAGCGCATTGGATGACCGATGCGGGGAACGATGCTTCTCATGCACTTTCGCCAGTGGGTGAGGTAATGCGCGGTCGTAGGCCAGGTTGTAGATATAACGCGCGATCACGTTGTGGATCGACAGCGAAGCAGCAACGACGGATGTAGAGATCAACACAAAGGCGATCGGCACCAAGAACGAGGCGACGTACTGAGAAATCGACAGCGGGAACATTTCAGTAGGAGTCTCCGTGGCTACGGCCACGGCCTCGGAGCCGAATGCGGTCACAAGGGCGTAAGCCGAGATCGTGTAGAGCAGCCCCACAAAAATCACAGCACCAAACGTTGCACGGGGGATCACCTTGCCTGGGTTGCGAACCTCCTCACGGAATAGCGCCGTGGCCTCGAACCCCATGAACACCAGAATCGCGAAGAGCATCGTAACGCCGAAATCACCCTCCAGGAACTTCGTTACCGCGAACGGCTCCGCTGACAGCCCCTCCGCGCCCCCCTTGGCGAGCACAACGACATTGACGATCATGACCAGCGTGACCTCAAGGGCCATCACGATTGTCAGCACCTTGGCCGAGAGTTCGATATTGAAGTAGCCCAGGATGCTCACCCCTGCCCATCCCACCAACGCCCAAACCCACCACGGCGTTGCTGGGCCGCCCAGACTCTCCACCAGGGCGGACACCGTGATTCCGAACCATGCGTAGTTCCCGGTGTAGACGAGCAGGTAGGAGATCACGGCCAGGAAGGCAGAGCCCAGCCCGGTGATCTTTCCCAATCCCATGCTGATGAATGCGTAGAACGCGCCGGGCTTTGGGACGTGCTTGGTCATCGTCACGTACCCAACGCTGAACAGCAGCAGCACTGCAGTGGCGAGTAGAAAACCGAAAGGCGCGCCCTCACCACCGAAGAGGATCGTGAGTGGAATAAAGCCGCTAACCACCGACAGCGGGGCCGAGAAGGCCAGTACCGTCAGCGCCAATGACAAGCCGCCCATGCGGCCCGTGAGCTTGGTGTTGTACCCGTCGTTTGATTTTGCGGTCTCAAGCGACGACTGCTCCCTGTTATTCGATGTCGTCATCAGGGACTCCGTTCTCTGGAGGGGAATGGGCCGGCGATATCGCTGCGATGCTCGGACCACGATGACCTCCTGGCTTGTACTCGGAAATAAACGAGGAACAAGCGCTAAGGGGCCTTCGGGATCGGGTTGCGGCGATGTAACAGTGCCTGTGATTCGGATCACAAGATAGCGCTTAATGTATATTCAATCAACGTGAGCGTCAATGGCAACCTACTCTCAATTTTGCGGACTGTTCACGGAAGCAACCTTCTGGGAGTAGAACTCTTGAATGATGATTAAATTAGAGATACTCTCCTTGCATCCCTGTGACCGCTCGCCTTCGTCGCAATCAGCGCCATACCGGCAGGGAAATCGCCGGCGAGCACACGCCATGTAAATCTGCGAAAGGTAGTCAGCCATGCCGATGCCAGTGGGGCTCGAGCCCAATCCGACCACCGAGCGCTTCGCCGACCGTGTTTTGGAGTGGGAAGAATCGTTCGGCAGGCCCTTTGCCACCCACTACGGTGATCCAGCCAAGGAGTACAAGGCGCTGCGTGAAGCAGTCGTAGCACTGGAGTACTCGACGATCCGCAAATGGTTTGTGGAAGGACCGGATGCTGTCACGGCGGTCGACAAGGTCTTCTCCCGCGACGTCCGCGCCCTGCCCCTTGGCCGGGTGGTGTATGGCGTTTTCACAGACGCCGAGGGGTTCATGATTGAAGACGTCACCGTCTTGAAGCTGTCTCCGGAAGCCGTCCTAGTGCTCGGCGGTGAGCAGCTGACGCAGCAGCAGCTCGAGCAAGCGGCACCTGAAGGAACGACCGTCACGGATCGTCGCGCCGAGTATGCTGCCGTCTCGCTGCAGGGCCCCAACAGCCGCACCCTGCTGGCGCGGCTCACGTCAGTCGATATTTCGAATGAGGCACTGCCCTACTACGGAGCGCTTCTGGACGTACAAGTGACCGACGCCCCCGCCATGATCCTCCGACTCGGCTTCACAGCTGAGCTCGGCTATGAAGTCATGGTTCCCGTCGAGCACTCTGACACTTTGTGGGATGGAATCCTGGCCCAGCAGGACCTAGGAATTGAACTCATGGGACTGGACGCGATCCTCGTGGCCCGGACGGAAGCTGGCATGGTCATGAATGAGTATGAATACGACCGGTCTACCACTCCATTCGAATGCGGCCTGGGCTGGACGGTCGACTTCGAGAAGGGACCGTTCGAGGGAAGGGACGCCTTGTTGGCGAAGAGAAACAACGTGCCCGCGCGGCTCGTCAGCCTCGAGACGACGGCCCCGGCCGCCGGACTCGACGGCCGGCCACTGTTCGTTGACGGACAACCCGTCGGGAAAATCTCAATGGCCATTGCATCCCCGGCCCTTGGGGGAAAAACCTTGGCTTTGGCCCGTGTCGACTCCGCACATGCACGGTTGGGGACCAGCGTCCAGATCGACTCGGAACAGGGACCAGTACCGGCGGCCATCCGAAAGACCCCTGCCTATGACCCCGAGCGCACGCGCGTTAAGAGCTGAACGTGCAGCGCTACATCCTGCGACTGCGGGCCTCGGATCAACCCGGCATCATCCACACCATGGCCGGCGGTATCACCGCCTGCGGAGGAAACATCCTCGACAGCGCTCAATATTCCGACGAGTACAGCGGCCAGCTCAATGTCCGGGTTGACTTCGAATCCCATGTAGACCGCGAAGCGATCCGCGACGAGCTCATCGACCGTCTCGCACGCTTCGATCCCATTGTGGAGCTTAGGAGGCGCAGCGACCGCCGCCGAGCACTGATCATGGTCTCCAAGCTCGATCACTGCCTGGACGATCTCCTCTACCGATATCGGAGAGGAGATCTCGCCATCGAGATCCCAATGGTGGTGTCGAACCACGAGGACCTACGCGGCCTCGTTGAGGCAGCCGGTGTGCCGTTCCGCTACCTGCCGGTCACCCCGGACACTAAGCGAGTGGCAGAACAAGAACTGTCGGGACTGGTTCAGGAATGCGATGCGGACTTCATCGTCCTAGCCCGATACATGCAAATCCTCTCTGACGACTTCTGCACTCGTTTCGCAGGGCGCATCATTAATATCCACCACTCGTTCCTGCCCAGCTTCAAGGGTGCCAAGCCGTATCACCAAGCCCGCGAACGAGGTGTCAAACTCATCGGAGCGACCGCACACTACGTAACCGCAGACCTTGACGAGGGACCAATCATCGAGCAGGATGTGGTGCGCGTCGACCACCGGAGCAACGCCGACGGCCTCGTGGTGATCGGCCGTGACGTCGAGCGGAGAGTCCTTTCACGCGCGGTACAACTCCACGCCGACGACCGGGTCTTCCTCTCAGGACACCACACGGTGCTCCTAGCCTGAGCCGCAGGAGGCCGACGCGCCGCTCACCCCGCCCCCGTGCCCCCGCCCATCAGCATCATGAGAATTCGGCCACCCCTGCCGGTATCTGCAGCCCGGCCTCACGACAAGCAGTCGTCCAGGAGTGCAGCCTCCCCAAGTGTGTGGAGCCACTACCCGGGACATCGCAGAGAAAGGAAATGATGAGCGCATCGGACCCAGAACGCGGTGGAAACCGCCCCGCAGAGACTGTCGGCGGTGATGACCTCGAAACTCTTATCCGCAGGGCGTATGAGGGAGAAGTCATCGGATGTGCCATGTACCGGCGCATGATCTCAGAGGTGCAGGACAGGAACCTCGGGGCCCTCCATCTGCTCTACGAAGTAGAGCATCTGACGGCTGACGCCCTGGAACCCGTCGTCAGCCACTACGCGGTCCCGGTGGACATTGGATCGGCTGCTGCCCAGGGACAGGAACTTGCTGCCAAACTCGTGGCCCAACCGTGGGAGCAGATGTGGGGCGAGATCGTGGACCTCGCCGACGAGTATCTCCGCGACTTCAAGCGCTTGGCGACGGCCCTGCGGCACACCAAGCACGCGGCCGTGGGCCGGCAAGTCGTCGAACACGAAGAGGCGCTGATTGAGTTTGCTGCTCGGGAAGTCGGCAGGAAACCAGATCCACTAGCCCCCTTGCGTAACTATCGCAATCGATACGCTGTAGCCAGTACCAGTCAACCCGAAGACAGGAGTGAAGCCGATGCGTGAAGGTCGTGTGGGCGGCAAGGTGGCCATCGTCACCGGGGGCGCCCAGGGCATGGGCGAGGCGCACGTGCGCATGCTGTCGCAGCACGGAGCGCAGGTCGTCATTGCCGATCTCAATGAGCAGCGCGGCCAGCAGCTGGCCCAGGAGCTCGGAGACAGCGTGCTCTACGCTCCCCTCGATGTCACTGATCCTGCGCAGTGGGAGAGCGCGATGGAGGCGGCCAACGCCGGCTTCGGCGAGGTCACCGTGCTCATCAACAACGCCGGGATTCTCACACTCAACCGGGTCGACAACGTTTCCGTCGAGGACTATCGGAAGATCATCGAGGTCAACCAGTTCGGCGCCCTGCTCGGCATGCAGGCCGTCATCCCGGGTATGAAGCGCGCCGGCACCGGTTCGATCATCAACATCTCCTCCACCGCTGGCATGGTCGGCATAGCGGACAACTTCGCCTACACCGCCTCGAAGTGGGCCGTGCGCGGCATGACGAAGGCCGCCGCGCTGGAACTGGCACCCTTCGGCATCCGCGTCAACGCGATCGCCCCAGGTGAGGTCAACACAAGCATGATCGCCGAGCTGGACCTCGACGTTACCGACACTCCCATCGGGCGGTTCGGCGACTCCAAGGAAATCGCCCACCTGGCCCTCTACCTGGCCTCGGACGAGTCCAGCTACACCACCGGCGCCGACCACGCCATCGACGGCGGCTACACCGCCAAGTAAACAGATCCCAGGTCCGCATCACCCACGGCCCAAGGCAACAACGAGAGGGGCCTTCCGGAAGAACTACTCCGGAAGGCCCCTCTCCGTCTCTACGCGGCCAGCTACGGGCTCGCGGAGATCGATCCGCTCGGCGCTCAATACCGACATGACTGGCGATGGCCCGGGCGGAAACGTGACCACCATCTGCTTCTGACTCAGTCCAGGCGGCGGTCTTCCGGGGTCGGAACTCCTGGCGACCGCATACCAGAACCAGGACAGTACAGCAGGACAGAATCACGTTGCGCGACACTGGCTCAAACGACAGGCTCCGCCCCAGTCGTGGCAGGCTGTACCGTCCCCAACGGGATCATCTCCTCAGGGAGGGTCTCCATGACGTAGAGGTTGGCGGTGACTCCGCCGTCGACGAGGAGGTTGGAGCCGGTGATGGCGGTGGCGTCGTCGGAGGCCAGGAAGGCTACGGCGGAGGCGATCTCCCCGGGTTCGACCAGGCGGCGGATGGGGACGCGTTTGAAGTCGTTGAGCATGTGATCGAGGACCTTGGGGGTCGAGGTCTTGTGCACCATGTCCGTGTTAACGAAGCCCGGGGCCACACAGTTGACCCGCACGCCCCGTGGGGATAGCTCCATGGCCATGGTGCGCGCCATGCTGACCACCGCGGCCTTCGTGGCGGTATAGGCCGTGACCGGCCCGTCCGCGCCGAGGGCGTCGATCGAGGAGATGTGGACGATCGATCCGCCGCCGGCGTCGATCATTCGACGGGCGGCCGCCTGGGACATCAGGAAGGTTCCGTAGACGTTCGTCTGGAACGTGCGCTCCACCGCCCCGAGGTCTAGTTCCATGAAGGTGGGCTCGTCGAAGACCGCGGCGTTGTTCACCAGGATGTCGATTTGGCCCCACCGGTCCATGACGGTCTGGTAGATACCTTCGACCTCGGCCGGAGAGGCGATATCAGCGCTGATTGCGACGGCACGGCCTCCGGCCCGCTGGATGTTGGATGCGGTCTCTTGGATGTTCTGGACCGTCCGGCCCACGACGATGACCTGAGCCGCTTCAGCGGCCAGGCGGTGGGCGATGGCTTCTCCGATGCCGCGCCCGGCTCCGGTGACGATGGCGACGCGGTCCTTCAGGCGGGGATAAATAGTCTGGTCCATGGTCAAGTTCCTTTTGTGTTGGGGATCAAATAGGGGAGGGGGAAGCATTCCGGGACCGTGGTCCACGTGCACATCACCGAGCCGCCGCCCCCATGGCCGGCCTGGCATGATCGGGCGCCGCGACCGGGCACGCGACGACTAGATCGGGTTGCGCGCTGCCGTGAGCCATCCACCGTCGATCGCGATGTCGGTGCCATGGATGAACGAGGAGTCCTCACTCGCCAGGAATACTGCAAGCCTGGCGATGTCCACCGGCTCACCCCACCGCTGGGCGGGGGTTCTGGCGATCTCGATCTCCGAGTCCGGAAGCGTGTCGGAGCCCCCCTCGGGCAGGGTCAACCCCGTGCGCGTGGCACCGGGGGAAATGGCGTTGACGCGGATTCCCCGCCTGCCGTAGTCGAACGAGAGCTGGCGGGTCAGGCCGAGCACGCCATGCTTGGCGGCGGTGTACGGAGTGCCTCCACCGGCGGCACTATGCGCGGCGATACTCGCGGTGTTGATGATGACCCCTCCGCCCTGCTCGAGCATGCCCGGGACCACCTCCCGGGAGACCAGGAACGGGCCGGTGAGATTCACGGCGATGGTCCGGTGCCACTCATCCAGCGGAATCTCGTGGGCCGGACGGAAGCTGTCGATAATGCCGGCGTTGTTGCACAGCACATCTATCCGCCCGCCCCATTCGGTGACCTCGGCGATCGCTCGCGACACCGAATCTGGATCACTGATGTCGACCTGGATGGCAGCGGCCACTGCGCCGCCCGGCAGGTTGTCCACTGTCTCCCGGGCTCGCTCAAGGTTGATGTCAAGGGCGCCCACTCGGGCGCCCTTGACGGTGAACTCCTCCACCATTGCCCGTCCCATCCCCGATCCTGCACCGGTAACGACGACGACCTTGTTTTCAAGAGACATTTTTCCTCGGCTTTCATTTCGACCAGCGCGCAATCAGCATGGGAGTCCACAAGCAACGAATCACCGCGCCCATACATCCCTCCAGGCCCCTGCGTGAACGTGTCACGTATGGGCAGACGCTAACGCATCTATTGAACGTCTGTAAAGGGGGTGACGGTGGTGTACTCTTCTAGGCGATCGGAAGCGGTCCCCTTGGACCACAGGCCCTACCGAAGTGTGAGCCTTGACACTCTCCTTTATTTAGTGTTCATTAATTAACCAAGGGCGAGAGCGGATGGGCCGTTCTCGGAAGGGCGAGCCCACTATGAAGACCCAAAGAGCATCCTCCTCCGGCCCGTTGCCCGCCCCTATGGGGGCTCACGGGCGCCTGAGCGGACAGATGACCACCCTGCAGCTTGTGCTGACGGTGCTTGCTTTCTCGTCCCCGCTCGTCTGCCTTGCGGGGTACTTTTCCCTAACGATCATGGTGTCCGGGACGACTGCGCCCGTGGCGTTCCTTGCGGTAACCGTGCTGGTGCTGATCTTTGCTGCCGGTTATGTCGTCATGACTCGGCGGATGTCCAGGCCCGGCGCCTTCTATGCCTACATCGCCAGCGGTTTGGGCCGTCCGATGGGGCTGGGAAGCGCCTTTCTGGCCGGCGTCTCCTACACCATCATCGGCATGGGCGTGTATTGCTTCGCCGGCCTGACGGTCACCGGGTTGATCTCCTCGTTCGGTGGACCCGAAATCCCGTGGTGGATTGGCGCACTCGCGGTCTGGGTCCTGGTGGCGTTCGTCGGATACTTCAATGTGCATGTCTCGGCCAAAGTGCTCATGTGGGTCATGGCGGTCGAGGTCGGACTCACCATCATCTTCGACATAGCCGTCCTCGGCCAGGGCGGTGCTGATGGCATCGACCTGAAGCCGTTCAACCTTGCAGAGTTCACCGGCGGTGAGGCGTCGGTCGCACTCCTGTTTGCCCTCCTTGTCTTCGTGGGTTTCGAAGCGACGGCGCTCTACCGCGATGAGGTCAAAAATCCGGAAAAGACCATCGGCCGCGCCACCTACATCGCCGTCATCTTCATCGGCGTGCTGTACACCGTCACGGTCTGGGTCATGGTGCTGGCCTTCGGTGATGAAGCAGAGCAGGTCGCCGGCACCGCACCCGAATCGATGTTCGCGGTTGCCGCCGATCGATTCATCGGTCCCTGGTTCACCAACACCGTCAGCGTCCTGATCCTGACCGCGGCCATCGCGGCCATCTTGTCAATCCACAACACCTCGACGCGCTACCTGTTTAACCTCAGCGCCGACGGAGCCCTGCCCAGATACTTCGCCCGCGCGCATCCGCGCTTCCGCTCACCCTCGCGAGCATCTGTCGCCATCTCAGTCGTTGCGGCTCTCGGATTGCTCTTCTTTGCGCTCAATGGCAGTGACCCGTCGACCCTCTACGCACAGATGGCCGGCCTCGGAAACATGGGGGTGTTCGTCCTCATGTCGCTGGTGAGCTTCTCGGTGATCGCCTGGTTCCGTCGCGAAGGTCGTGCCGAAGGGGAGAACATCTGGAACATCCTCATCGCCCCCACGATTGCCGGGTGCGCCCTCGCGGCCCTCACGATCTTCGCGATGATGAACTTCGATCTCGTCGTGGGCGGCCAGCCCGGCGAAAACCTCGGATTGCTGCTGGTCTCCGGCGGTGCCTTCGTCGCAGGGGTGATCGAGGCACTGATCCTACGAAGCAAGAACCCGGCACGATATCAGACGCTTGGGCGCCACGCTGCGACCGCACCTCCGCCAGTGACCGGCCCAATGACTCCGATGACCCGAGCGCAGCAACGCCGGCAGGCCGCGTCAACGAGGACACTCAAACCCGGTGACATCGAGAACACAGGATCCGGAGGCATCCATGGAAAACACAGCACCACTCACTCAATCCGTTAGCGAGGACCGCTCAGCCCACCGATTCGGCGGGGTGGCACTGAACGGGTGCCGAACCCTCCCACCGGGGGAGGGGCAGTTGTCCGCCTACGAGTACTACCCATGGGACGATCCCGAGTTCGAACGGGATCCGAACCCCTGGTATGCACGGGCACAGGCCGAGGTGCCGGTACTGCTCGATGACACGGGCGACTATGTGGTCTCGCGCTACGACGACGTCATGGAGTTTGGGCCGATGGCCTGCATGTCCGTCGAACCCGGCTGGGATGCGGCGGGCCCATGGTCGGTGGCCAGCTCCACGATCATTGGCAGGGACGCTCCTGATCACACCCGCCTGCGGCGCCTGACGACCAAGTGGTTCGCCCCGAAGGCCGTGCGCGAATGGGTCACCACCACAGCCTCCGTCACCCACGAGATCCTCGACCAGATGCAGGAGAACACCCTCGACGGCTGGCTCGACCTGTCGATCCTGCCGACCCACCGCACCATGTGCCGCGTGCTGCAGGTCGACGACGCGGACGCCACCGAGGTGATGACCGAGATGGCGGACACGATGCCGATGCTCTCGGCACGGCCACGGCCGGGAACGCTCGAACAGGCCGCAGAAGGCTTCGACAAGCTCGGCCAGCGCACGGACGCGTTCCTGGAAGCCCGACGGAGTACACCCTCCGACAGCCTCACCGACGCCCTGCTGGAAGCCGAACGCGAGGGCAAGATGTCAGCCGAGGAAATGCGGGCCACCGCCCTCATGTTCTATAGCCTCGGCCACATGGACATCGGCTACCTCATCGCCGCAGGCCTGCGCGTCTTCGCGGAACTACCCGAGGTCTATGCGGCGTTCCGGGACCACGAAGAGACCCGGGACGCCATCATCAACGAGGTCGTCCGATACGACCCGCCCGAGCTGTCCTTCTATCGCACTACGCTGGAGGACGTCACCATCCGCGGCGTGCAGATCCCGGCCGGGTCCCGCATCCGGTATATGATCGGCGCCGCGAACCGTGACCCGGAGTTCTTCGAGGACCCGCACCGGTTCGACTTCCGACGGCCGCAGGAACACAGCAAGAACCTCTCCTTCGGCCTCGGTCCGCACACCTGCGCTGGCCAAGGCTATGCGCGCGCCCAGGCACGCATGATCTTCGAGGCGGTCGCGTCCCGGTTCGCCTCCATCGAGTTGGCCGGTCCCTTCGAAATGAACAACGCCGACTTCTCCCGCCACTTCACCAAGCTGCCCCTCCGCTTGAACAACTGAGGGTCAAGGTCGCCCGTGGGCCACGGCCGGAATCCAGTAAGACGATGAACACATCTAGTAACGCCGATTTACCGGCTCCGGCCCTCTTACTGACGTCGACGGGCAGCATCGTCGGGCAAACACCACAACTGCACGTGAACGGAGATTGACATGAATGAAAAGTCGCTTTTTGAACCGATAGACCTCGGTGCCTTCTCGTTGTCCAACCGCATCATCATGTCGCCCATGACACGCAGCCGAGCCCTGGCCGACGGCCGTCCCGGCCCCTCGGCCCAGCTGTACTACGCCCAGAGAGCATCGGCGGGGTTGATCATTTCGGAAGGGATTGCGATATCTCCCGAAGGTGTGGCCGATCCGGACATCCCGGGCCTATGGACGACCGCCCAGGCACAGGCGTGGAAACCTATCACCGAGGCTGTGCACGAGGAAGGCGTGAGCATTGTCGCCCAGTTGTGGCACTCGGGACGGGCCTCTCACCCCACCCTCCAGCCAGAAGGCAAGATCCCTGTCGGCCCGTCGTCGATCGCCGCGTCGGGCTTTACCTCCAGCCATGAGGGGCCCGTTCCCTACGTCACGCCTCGTGCGCTCGAAACCGATGAGATCCCAGCCATCGTGGAACAATTCGCGGTGGCTGCTCGTCACGCTCGGGCAGCAGGCTTTGATGGTGTGGAACTGCATGCAGCCAACGGTTACCTCATCGATCAGTTTCTCCACGACAGCGCCAATCAGCGCACGGACCGCTACGGCGGCAGCATCGAGAACCGCGCGCGTCTGCTGCTAGAGGCTGTCGACGCGTTGATCGACGTAGTGGGGGCAGATCGGGTCGGTGTCCGTTTCTCACCCAGTAGCATCTTTCAGGACATGTTCGACACCGACCCGATCGGGCTCTACACCTACGTGTTCGAAGCCCTCTCTCCGCGCGCCCTTGCCTATGTCCACCTTGTCGAGCCGCGCATCGCAGGAGATGAAGCGGCAGCCGAGTCTAGTGAGACACCGATCATCGACAGCTCGTGGGCGCGCAAGAAATACCGCGGCCGCTTGATCGGTGCAGGCGGCTACAACCGGGAGAGCGCCCTTCGCGTCGTGCAGGAGGGCAGCGTCGATGCCGTGGCATTCGGCCGCCCCTTCCTCGCGAACCCAGACCTACCGGCCCGCTTTGCTGCCAACGCACCGCTCAATAAGTGGCGGCGCGATACCTTTTATGGCGGCGATGACCGCGGCTACCTCGACTACCCTTCGCTGGAAGCCGAACGCCTCCTCGACGATCTGCGCGAAGGACGCATGGCACTGGCTCCCGGCTTGCAGCTCGACTTCCAGACACCACTGAAGGATTGGTCTTTAGCCTGGGCGCAACAGCACCTGCCGGCCCGGGTCTGACCCAGATCCCAGCATGCCGGGCGCCTCCGGCTGACCGGGCTGAGCTACTTCGCCCTGGATGGCACCGTCGCTACATCGCTTGGGGCAGCCGCCATGCCACCGACCCACGACTTCGCAAGGTCATCACCCGGGCCGCAACCATCAAACGCGTAAGAGTTACCTGACGCGGTACTAGGTCGAGTGCTGGCACCACCCCTGCCACGGCAGCTGAGGCGGGGCCGCCACTGCGGCTCGGGAGCATCGCCCTCGAGTGATTATGGACTCGCGTACGCTCCGGCACTCTCAAGACGACACCCAGCCACTCGTTATCGCTTGTTAGGGGATGGTCTTGAACATCCCATGGAGAACGGCGACAACGCCGCAACATTGCTGTGTACGCAAGAATCGATCGCATGCTTGTCCGTTGACGAAAGGCATGTGATCCACTTAACATGTATTCAAGAGGTGCCGGTGAGATGCCCGGCTGACGACATCAGCGCCGACGCCCATCCAAGCCACGCACCACGGTGGCCAGCGTTGAGCATGACGCGACGGTCTGTGCGTTCAACTGGCACACGGGCAGCCCGCGGGCGTCCGGCACAGTCCCGCAGATCAAAACACCGATAGAGGAGACACTGTGACAACGACGCAGCATGCGATCACACCATCCGCCGACGAAGACCTCCTGCCCTGGCGCGACCCGGAGTTCATCAAGGCGCCCTGGCCTTGGTTCGCACGAGTGCGCGAAGAGTACCCGGTTCTGAAGCTCGAGGACGGCTCGTTTGTCATCACGCGGTACGAGGACGTCACCGAACACCTCAAGAGCACGTCGCTGGTGGCCGTGCCGCCGGCCGGCATCGGTGACAGTCCGTGGGCCTCCAACCTCCACTCTGTGCTGCTCACCGAAGGGGAGCAGCACAGCCGGATCCATAAGTCCTTCCGCAAGTGGCTCACGCCCAAGGCCGCTAAGGGCATGGGCGATGTCGCCGCTGAGACAGCTCGGGCGGCGCTCGACAGAGTAGGCCCGGACGGCATCATCAATGCACACCGAGAGCTTGGCGTGCAGCCGGCCCAGGACGCCATGGCCGCTGTGTTGGGGATTCCCCGTGAGGACGGCATGCCCTACATCCTGGCCACCAACCAGACGATGGACGCGCTCGGCTGGGAACCGACGGACGAGGAGAAGACCCGCGCCTGGGACGGTTTCGGGTTCATGATGTTCAACGCGGATCGCTTGATCAAGGAGAAGAGAAAGAACCCCGGTGAAGGGCTCCTCGACGAGATGATCAGGATCACGGACGAGGGTGGCCTGACCGATCGGGAGCTCAAAGAATCGCTGCAGATTCTGTGGGGATCCGCCGCCCACAACCCGGGCTACACCATGGCCTCGGCACTGGCCGACATGGCCGCTTATCCAGAGGCATGGAAGGCCTATCGGGAAGACCCTGACACGCGTACCGCAATCATCAACGAGGCGTTCCGGCGTGCCCTGCCAGAGGTGCTCGTCGATCGATACACCACTGAACCCTACGAAATCCGGGGATTCATGATTCCTCCCAACACCATGGTTCGGTTCATTCTTGGGGCAGCAGTCCGCGATCCGGAGGTCTTTCGCGATCCTGATGGATTCGACTGGACTCGCCCACCGTCAGCCAGCATGGCCATCGCTTTCGGAGCGGGCACCCACAGCTGTTGCGGGCAAGCCGTCGCACGGATTGAGATGCGTGCTGTGCTCGATGTCCTCGCCGAGCGGGCCGAGAAAATCGAGATCGTCGGAGAGCCGGAGTGGGTCTTTTCCGACCGGCATCGCAACTGCGAGGGACTTACAGTACGGCTTTCCTGACCAGTCGGGGGCGGCCGTCTTGACATCATGGCGGCCGCCTCTCACTCCTCGGCGCCGTCATCTGCGCCGCGGCTATGGCAGGTCCTGCGGCCAAGAACTCGCGCACCCGGATCGCTCGCCTCCCGTCAGAAACATCAAGGCCGACGGGGCTGGCTCGAACCGGTCCACCCAACTGCTGACGTGACTGGAAGCAGTACGGCCTTCCCAGCTCAGGATAGTTACCACGCAGTGGGCCTCTAGGGCTCTACTCTTCGTCCTGCCCTCACGCCGGCGGGCAGCCTCAGGACGGAAGTTCATATCGTCACCGCGACCGTCGGCAAGGACTTCGCCTCCGCAGGAGATGGATTTCTACTCCGGATCCGCACCGGTGACCGGGAGATCGACTACTTCAATCCTCGGCAGCCATCCCTTCGAGTCAGAAGGGTGCTAAGGCCGGAAACGCGCCGAGGGGAAACGCAGCAAACAGGCGTTGATTCCCTTGGCCAGACGCCGCTGCCCTGCCCTCTTCGCCATGCTCCGCGACCTGACAGTCGAGACACGCCACTTAAGGCGGCCGGATCCCTTGCGGAAGAAATATGAGTCACCCCTGGGTGGATCCGGGCGACCCCTAAAGCGAAGATGTAGCCCGGAGCGAGGTCCGGGCTACATCTACACCAAGTGTTCTCGAGCGAAAGCCTCAGTTCAGCTGAGGTCACCGAAGAAGGCGTCTACTTCGGGCTGGTTCATGTCGCTGAAGTAGCACTCGACGATCTTATTTTCTTTGAAGCGATAAAAGCCCAAGCGATCCGTCTTGACCGACCGATCGCCCTTACCCCAGACCTCATGAACCATCATGAGCACACCGTCATCACCGACGAGCAGGATCTCGTCCTCGTCCCCGACTTCCCAGCGATCCACGTAGTCATTCACACGGCCAATCCAGTCGTTTACGAAGGCGTCACGGCCGTGGTACTTGCCAGCGAGCGGCCCGTTCCCACCCATGTGGACAACGACGTCATCGGCAAAAAAAGCGATGCCGGCCTCTTGGTCCCCGCGCCCCCACGCCTCGTGGTATTCGCGCAGCAGTTGCCGTGTGGATTCGGTGCTCATATATCCTCCAGGTGATGTCCTGGCCTTGAGTTGGTGGCCACGGCCACCCAAGGCAGTTGATTGATCGTATATTTACTGTGGTGCTAAATAGAGCTCGTATACGGGAGCCGGCTAGCTTAGCCGGCCTCATGCTCGATGGCCTTGACCCCGACCATCCTGCGGGCGAGGTCGACCATCTTGTCCGCCACTTGGGCGCTGGTCAGCGGCCCTTGGGGGTTGAACCAAGTGTGGGAGTACTCGCAGAGGGTGATGATCGCCGAGGCCGTCACCTTGAGATCGTCGATGTCGAAGACACCGAGGGTCTGGCCCCGCTGCAACAGAAGTCGCACGTCGCCGCGATACTCGATTTGGAGTTGGCGCGTCGGCTCGAACCGCTCGGCCGGGATATTTGGGCTCTGAACGCGGCTTAGGTCGAACGCACGAGCGGACTCCGTCTGGTCAAGCTGCCAAATCACGTGAGCTCGCACCAATTGCTCGAGCTGCTCGGCGGGATCCGTCGATGTCGTGGCCGCCCGGACGAAATCAACGAAATCGCGCATCGAAGCCTCGATGACTTCGATGTATAGATCCTCCTTCGACGGGAAGTACCAGTACAGGGCGGGAGCGGAAACACCTAGTTCGGCGGCGATCCGTTTCAAGCTCGTGCCTGCGTACCCGACAGTGAGGAACATCTTGGTCGCTTCGGCCATGACGCGGTCCCGTCCGACCTGGCCCCGTGCATCACCGTTAGTTCGCCCGGGTGTTTTTTTCGGTACCCGACGTTGGGTTGTCGTCGTCATGTTGTCCCCTCCCAGGGCGGCCCTTGGTGTTGCCTTACTTTACGTTTATCACGAGCGCGGAAAAATGCTCCGCCGTTGCACGGCGGTCAATCTTGCCGCTTGCCGTCCGCGGCAATGCGTCGGAGACGAAAATCCGTTCAGGCACCGCGTAGTCCGGAAGGGCGGATTGGACATGTCGCATGATTCGATCCTCATCGAAGTGCTGGCCGGGCTTCTTCTCTACGGCAGCGTAGACGCGCTGCTGCAGGATGGGGTCGGGCAGCGGGAAGACGATGCTCTGAGCCACCGCGGCGTCCTCCGCAATTAGCCCTTCGACGTGAGTGGGAAGAATCTTCTCGCCGCCCCGATTGATCACGTCGTCGACCCGGCCTTCGATGTAGTAAAAGCCCTCCTCATCGACGCGGGCCAGGTCCCCAGTGCGGAGCCAGCCGTCCGTGATTTTCGCGGCGGTCAGTTCTTGCTGCTGCCAGTAACCCTTCATCATGGTCGGGCCCTGAACAAGCAGTTCGCCGACTTCGCCGGGCGCGACGTCCTGGTTGTCCTCGCCCACGATGCGGATGCTCGTGCCGGGGACCGCATGGCCGACGGACTCTCCCCGCGAAGCGGCGTGCTCAGGCCCGAGGAACGAAATGGCCGACCCATATTCTGTCAAGCCGTAGCCGTGATACAGGCGCAGTTTCGGCCACCGTTCCAAGTACTCATGGATCCAGCTTGCCGGCATGGGCGAGCCACCATATAGCAGAATCCGCATAGGCTCGAGCGCCTCATCGGCGCCCTCGGCCAGCATGATGAGCCGGTGGATGCTCGGCACCGCCGCCAGATAAGTCACCGGGCGGGCCCGAAGTGCTTCGATCACCAAGGCGGTCTTGTACTTCCGCAACAGATCCGTTCGACCGCCCACCAACAGCATGTGACCTAACTGGTCTACAAAACCCGTGTTGTGAAAGAGCGGAACCACAACGAGGGTCGATTCCTCCGGCCCGGTGTACATAACCCGCACGAACGCCCACGACGCTTGAGCGAGCGCGTCGTGCGTCAGAGTCGCACCCTTCGGACGACCCGTGGTTCCCGAAGTGAAGCTGATCAATGCGGCAGCCTTCGGCGATGGGCTCGTCAGCGGCAACGGCTCTCCAGGCAGCTCATGGTGCAGATCATGCACGGGAACCCCGACGACGCCAGAGGAGAGCTCAGCATGGTCCTCGTCCCGCAGAACAAGTGTGGCACCGAGCGTTGCGACCTGATCCGCGAACTGCCTGGGACTTAGGCGGTTGTTCGCAGGCACGATGACCGCCTCCAGACCCAGCACCGCGAGATAATGGACGACCCACGAAGTCGTATTAAATCCCACGATGACGACGCGATCGCCGGCAGAGACACCCTGCGCGCGCAGCCAGGACCGGCACCGGCCGACAAGTTCGGAAAGCTGGGCGTAGGTCAGTTCCTCGGGGCCGGCGGTCAAAGCCATCCGCCCTGGACTCTTAACCGCCCAATGTTCCAGTGCCTCGGGCAGGGTAGGGAACGGCATCGGCATCGCTGATTCGTCCAACAGGCTCACGGCGCCTCCTTGGCATCGCTACACATTCATCACGTTTAACTCTTATTCAATATTGTACGGGACGGGGGCGCCGTCAAGCATCAGTATCGCGGAACAGCGATCTCAGTGTGTTCCTTGACACTTCCTTACTTAACGTTAAAGAATAGGCTCAAACACGTCGGAGATGGCGTGGCAAACCATTAGGACGAAGGAGTGCCGGATGGGATACCAGATATCGGCAGACACGGGCGGAACCTTCATCGATGTCGTCGTGCGAGGGGGCCCTCAACCGCTGATCGGGAAGTCTCTGACGACGCATGATCGGGTCTTTACGGGCATGTCGCAGGCATTGGGCTTCGCTGCGGAGCAGCTGGGATTGACGGCGAAGGAACTCATTGCCGACACGGACTTGTTCATTTATGGGACGACTCGGGCAACAAACGCCATCGTGACACGTAACACCGCCAAGACGGGATTGCTGACCACGGCGGGGTTCGAGGACGTGCTCGTGCTCAAGGAGGGTGGCAAGCACGATGGCCACGACTTCTCGAAGCCCTACCCGGAGCCGTACATCCCTCGCCGCCGCACCGCGGGGGTTCGCGAACGCATCGATTCTGATGGAAACGTCGTGGATGAGCTTGACGAGGTGCACCTGCGCGCCACCATCGAGCAGCTCCTGACTGCCGGTATGGAGGCGATCGCTGTCGCGTTCTTGTGGTCCGTGGTCAATCCCGCCCATGAGTTGCGTGCTGCCGAGATCATTAAGGAGCTGGCTCCCGATGTTCCGGTGACCCTGTCCCACCAAATCGCCCCGATCATTCGGGAATACCGACGTACCTCGGCTGCGGCGATCGACGCTTCGTTGAAGCCGCTAATGCAGCGGCACTTCCGGGAACTGGAACAGGACCTGCGTGCGTTCGGGTACACCGATCGCATCCTCGTTTCAACCAGCCTCGGTGGTGTCATGAGCATTGAGGAGGTCATTAAGTCCCCGATCCACGCGGCGCGCAGCGGCCCCTCCATGGCACCGTTGGCAGCTTTGCACTATTCCGGGGCTGAGGATCTCGGCGCGGACATCATCGTCGCAGATACGGGCGGAACGACCTTCGATGTGGGGATCTCCCGAGACGGGGCCGTGGTCAAGACACGCGACACCTGGATCGGTCCCCAGTGGGAAGGCGATCTGCTCGGTATCTCCTCCGTCGACATCCGTTCGCTCGGAGCCGGCGGTGGATCCATCGCCTGGGTCGACAGCGGCGGGTTGCTGCGCGTCGGCCCGCAGTCCGCGGGTTCCGAGCCCGGCCCCGCCTGCTACGGCAACGGCGGACTTGAGCCCACGGTTTCAGATGCGGCCTGTGTTCTCGGTTTCTTCGACCCGGATTACTTCTTGGGCGGCCGGATGACCCTCGATGCAGCTGCGGCCCGCGAAGCTGTGGGCCAGGTGGCGGGCAAACTCGACCTGACGATCGAGGAGACAGCGTGGGGCATCATCACCATCGCAAGCCAGTCGATGGTCAAGGCCGTTCACGAGATCACGATCGGGCAGGGGCTCAACCCGCAGGAGAGCACCCTCGTCGCAGGCGGCGGCGCTGCCGGGCTCAACATCATGCAGATCGCGCAGGAGCTCGGCTGCAAGCGCGTCGTGCTGCCGAAGCTAGCCTCGGCGCTGTCGGCATCCGGCATGCACTTCGCCGACATTGTGAAGGAGCAATCCGCAGCACTTATCACGACTGCGCACGGCTTTGACGCCCAGGGCGTCAACGGAGTGCTCAACGGCCTCACCGAGTCGTTGACTGATTTCGCTGCCGGTTTCGGGGACCACTACCCGTACTACCGTGTTGAGTACAGCGTCGAAGCCCGTTACCAGAGCCAGATTTGGTCTATCGATGTTCCGCTGCCGGGCGACCAGTTCTACAACGATGAGGACCAAGAAGCGCTCTTCGCCGCCTTCCATGATCTACACGAACGCGTCTATGCCGTACGCGACATCGGCAGTGATATCGAGTTCCTCAACTGGACGGCACGTATCACGATTGAACTGCCCGGCGTGAAGGACTCGCGCCAGTCCAGTGAAGACCACGAGGCCGTGTCGACCCGCTCGCGCACGTGCTACTTCGGTGAGCACGGATCGGTGGACACACCCGTGTACAAGCCGGACGACCTCCGTCCCGGGGCCCGAGTGCTGGGCCCCGCGATCGTCGAAGAACCCACCACCACCCTTGTCATTTTCCCAGGCATGGCTGCCCGGGTATCCGACGCGGGCAACTACCTACTGCAGATTGAGGAGGGAGCAGCATGAGCGCCCCCGCATTCGAAGCCACGGAAACCCAAGGTTCGGCAGGCAAGGGACTGACCGCACCGCCGACCTTCGACGCCGTGCAAACCGCGATCATGGCAAACAAGATCGACGGCATTGTCCGCGAGATGACCAATACCCTGCTGCGCTCCGCCAGGTCTGCGGTGATCAACAGTGCGCGCGACTTTTCGTGCGCCATCCTGACCAGCGACGACGAACTGCTGGCCGCCGCCGAGGGCCTGCCGGTGCACATCTACGGCACCCAACTCCAAGCCGCGGCAATGCGCCGGGCGCATCCCGATCTGTGCGCGGGAGATGCCTTCCTGGACAACGACCCGTACACCGGTAACTCGCACGCGGCCGACCACACCGTCCTGGTCCCGGTTGTCATCGACGGTGAGCATCTCTTCACGGCCGTCGCCAAGGCCCATCAGGCCGATGTCGGAAACTCGATTCCGACGACATACCACGCCGCCGCCCGGGACGTTTACGAAGAGGGCGCGGTAATATTCCCCGTCGTCAAGGTGCAGTCGGGCTACGAGAACATCGACGACGTTATCCGAATGTGCCGTTCGCGCATCCGGGTGCCGTCCCAGTGGTATGGAGACTTCTTGGCGGAGCTGGGCGCGGCCCGCGTCGCCGAGCGTCGGCTGAAGGAACTCGTTGCCAAGTACGGCATGGATCGGGTCAAGCAGTTCATCAAGGACTGGCTGGACTATTCGGAAACGGTTATGGCCTCAGCCATCGCCGAACTGCCGGCGGCGACGATTCGCAACACCGGCCGGCACGACGCCTTCGAGCCATACCTTCCCGACGGCCTCGACTTCTCCGTGATCATCGACATCAATCCTCACGACAGGATGATCGACGTCGATCTCACCGAGAACGGACCGAACGTCGACTGCGGCTTGAACCTGACCGAGTCGACGACGGCAGCGGCAGTGTTTGGCGGGATCTTCAACGCACTAACGGCGGACATCCCGAAAAACTCTGGTGCGTTTCGCCGGGTACGGATCGCGATGAATGAGGGTTCGGCGGTCGGCAAGCCGAAGTTCCCGCACAGTTGCTCGGTCGCGACCACGAACGTCACCGATCGCCTCATCAACGCCGTCGGCGCGGCGTTCGTGCAGCTCGGCGGGAACCATGGTGTAGCGGAAGGCGCCGTCGGTGTCGGTGTTGGCTACGCAACTCTCTCGGGCATGGACCATCGAACGGACAGCGCCTTCGTGAATCAGGTGTGCGTGACCGCAAACGGCGGGCCGGCAAGTCCGTTCGCCGACGGGTGGCTGACCTACGGCGTTCCGTGCGTGAGCGGGCTCATGTACCGAGACTCGGTGGAGATCGATGAGATCAAGATGCCGATCCGACACCGCTACATGCGCATCCTTCCCGATTCGGCCGGGGCGGGAAGGTTCCGCGGCGGCCCCGCGTTCGAACTCGCCTACACGCCGACGAACGGGCCGGTAACCGTGATCTACCTCTGCGACGGCCAGGTCGAGCCCGCAAAGGGGGTCGCCAACGGGCAGAATGGCCGCCGCGCCGAGTCGTGGATTGAGCGGGCCGACGGTACCCGGGAACGCCTGCCAAACGCCGCCACGGTCCACCTTCAGCCGGGCGAGACTATCATCGGGATCGATGCCTCCGGTGGAGGCTACGGCTCTCCCCTCGACCGGGACCCTGCCCTGGTCCTCCACGATGTCAACGAGCGATGGGAGACTCGCGAGCACGCCACCGCCACCTACGGAGTCGTCTTCACCGACGGGCCAAATGGGCTGGCTGTCGACGAGGCCGCTACCTCTGCACTGCGCGCCGCGGCAACCTCCTGACCTCGCTCAACAACCCGGACGAGGCAGTTCCGGGCCTGAACCGGAACGATCCGGAATCAGCCGACAAATGTACGACCGTTGCCCCTCTGCGGGTCAACACCAAACCAAAGGTAGGGCTATGTCAGAAAAACGAATTGTCCTTCTCGGCGCCGCTGGTGCACAGGCATCCGGAGTGCTGCGGGGACTAGGACGAGCAAGGGAAGCGATCCGCATCATCGCCTGCGACCGCGCCTTCCGCGATCCAGAGGCGATCGTCGCCGGAAACCATCCAGTAGAGCTGCGGCAGTTCGATCTGATAGCGGAAGCAGACGTGCTGCACCGTGTTCTTGCAGACGCTGATCTGGTGCTGAATTGCACGGGTCCATACTTCAAGCTCGGCCCGATCATCCTCGACGCAGCCATCGCGGCCGGCACGGACTACGTTGATATCTGCGACGACGCAGACGCAACAGCCCTGCTGCTCCAGCGGAACGATGCAGCAGTGAAGGCCGGAGTGACTGCCCTCATCGGCATGGGATCCGCCCCGGGAACGACGAACGTGCTGGTCCGGCTCGCACTCGACGCACTCCCCCCGGGCGAAGCGAGTGTAGACATCACCTGGTGTGTCGATGCCAACGACATGTCGGGCGCGGTCGTGCCGCACTTCGCGCATTCATTCGCGACAGCAGTCCCCGAGTTCGGGGGAACACCGGCATGGGAGGCGCTAAATCCGCAACGCGTCGAGTTCCCCGAGCCGATTGGCGAGCAGCTGGTCTTGACATTGAGCCATCCCGAGGTACTCACCCTTCCCTTGTTTACTCGCGCGACACGCGTGGTGAATCGAGGCGGTCTCATCCCCGAGGACTTCACCCACCTTGGGTGGCTCCTGTCCAGGCTGCCCGACACCGCAGACAGTGGCAAAGTCATGTCGGACACGTTCAACACGTTCCTGGCCCAGTACCGCGATCGGCCATCGGTCGGGTCAGGCCTAATCGTCGACGTTCGCGTCGGAGCGGAGGGGATCGTCTTCAAATCAGGCGGCCAAATGCCGCAGGACGATGCCACGGGCACACCAGCCGCCGCCGGCGCGCTGATCGCCCTGGCCGGCCAGGTGCCGGGCCCCGGCACGGTCTCGCCTGAGGTGCTACGACCTAGTGACTTCTTCACTGCACTGCGGAAGGTGTCCGCGGGTGGGGGAGGAATGACAGCCTACCGCACGCTGAACGGTGAAATCGTAGAACCGGCCAGAATCCGCGACCTGCTTGCTGCCACCGCCGTAAGCGCTCATTAGGCGGCTGAGAATCACCAGGAAGATCCGTTCGTCGCCATCAAACGGAGCGATCCGCTCGACGAAGGAGAGGCTGATCTTCCGATGCTCGGCATCTGCACGCATTATCTGAGGCACGTCGGGAGCGGAGGGTTATGCCCGCGTGCAGTCGGCGCATCGAAGTTGTTGCAAGATCTACGGGCAGCCTAGGGGAGTAAGCAGTCGGCAATGGACCACCAAGCTCTTGACCCACACTCATTAATTAATGTTCAATAAAGAGCAGTCGGGACGTGTACGGGAACCTGTGTGGAGGTTCTCCGGTGCGTCCCACTTCAGAGAAGAAACC
Source organism: Arthrobacter sp. Y3223065 (assembly GCF_059090885.1). Taxonomy (NCBI): domain Bacteria; kingdom Bacillati; phylum Actinomycetota; class Actinomycetes; order Micrococcales; family Micrococcaceae; genus Arthrobacter; species Arthrobacter sp. Y3223065. Next base: position 87,252 of record NZ_JBNHGC010000005.1, read on the forward strand.
AAAGGAGCATCATGACGAACATCGATTGGAACCGGGTTTCCAAGGGCGTAGCCAGGGAGAACCAGAAGATGATCTGGCGCCCGTACGGCATCCCGACCGTGATGGACTTGGAGAGTACGTGCTACCACGACGCTCCGATCTCGGAGCCGTGGGAGGAGATCCCGGAGCAGATGATCGTGTCAGTGGCGATCACGGGGGCCTTCTTCCGTCACGACCAGAACCCGAACCAGCCCATCACCCCCGATGAGATTCTGGCATCGGCACGGGAAGTCGCAGCTGCCGGGGCCAGCGCGATCCACATCCACGTCAGGGATGAGGATGGCTACAACGTGCTTTCTCCGGAGCGGTTCGAGGCGGTCATTGCGCCGCTGCACGAGGAATTCCCCGAAGTTCCCGTGGACGCCTGCTTGGTTCCGGCTCTGGACGGCGAGTGGGAGAAGATGCAGCAAGTCCTGGAGTCCGGGCTGCTGGACGCCGCTCCGATCAACAGTACCGCCACCTACGTAGGTGATTCTCTGTTCGTGAAACCGACCCCGATCCTGCTGGAGAAGACCCGCAAGATTCTGGAGGCCGGTTCGGTTCCGGAGATCGCGGTCTACACGGATGCGGATGTCTCCAACGCCGACCGGTACCTGTTTAAGTCTGGGCTCATCAAGAGCGGCGCCGTATGGCTGGTCCTGCCGGCGCTGCCGGGCTGCAGCCCGATGGAGAACCCGCGACAGATGGTGGCAGGCTTGACTCGAACCGTCGAAGCCATCCGCGATGTCGACCCCGAGGCGGTCATCATGGTGTGTGCCGCGGGTCGGGCCTCGACTCACCTAGCGACTCTGGCCGCTCTGATGGGTCTGCACATCCGCGTCGGCATGGAGGACACGTACTTCAAGTGGCCCCACCGCGATGACCGGATCAGCAGCAACCTCGAGGCATTCCGGCTCGCCCAGCAGCTGGCCGAGGTCGTCGGTCGCCGGGTCGCCACTCCCGCGGAGACCCGCGCCATCATGGGTCTGAAGTCCCGCGAGGCAGTCTCAACGACCAGCTGACGTCCTTCTCAGGAATCGTGCAGGTCGGCTAAATGCCGGCCTGCACGACGTTTAACTGATCGAACCCGGAGAACGTGTGCGCAGGAACCGTTCAGCTGTACATCTGCGAGAAGATGCCCAGCCCCATCCGCAGCGCTTCATGGTCAGTAGCAGCAGCCTCACGATCGTGGCTGCGGGACTCCCCGGTTATCTAGACGACGGCGGCCGCATCTCACCTTGGGCGGCTCGCGGCATCCGTTGCAGCAGATGCCGGTGCCCGTCCGGGCCCGGATTCTGGCCGCGCTGGCGGTGGAAACCGCCGCAATGCTGGACGGGGGTGTGCTGGCTGGGCCAGAGCGTATCGACCTGTTCATGATCCTCGACGCCAACTACCCCTTCGATACCGGGGCTTGACCCCGTTACTGGACAGGGAAACCGGCACCGCATTCCATCCGGGGCTGCGCGTGCCCTTGCTGCTTCCCGCCAACCCACACCCAGGGCTAACTGCCCCAGCTGCCGGGCTCTCGGCCAACGCCCGTTCTAGGAGAAAAATGAAAAACAGCACGGACGTAGTCGTTGTCGGCGCCACCCGGACACCGCAGGGCAAGCTGATGGGCCAGCTGGCAGCGTTGTCCGCCGTTGAGCTCGGTGGCGCAGCAATCGCAGGAGCGCTCGGCCAGGCGGGGATCGGGGCGGACGCCGTCGAAGCGGTCATCATGGGACAAGTGCTCCAGGCGGGATCCGGACAGAATCCTGCCCGTCAGGCCGCCGTCGCCGGAGGCGTCCCGCTCGGTGCCCACGCGGCCACCGTCAACAAGATCTGCCTGTCCGGGCTGAGCGCCATCATCGAGGCGAGCCGCCTGTTGCGGCTGGGAGAAGCCGAAGTCGTGGTCGCCGGCGGGCAGGAATCCATGAGCAACGCCCCGCATCTGCTGCGGGATTCCCGCCGCGGGCACCTTTATGGGGACGCTGCGCTAATAGACTCCGCCGCTCATGACGGCCTCACGGACGCCTTCGACCAGGAAAGCATGGGTCTGGCTACCGACCGTGCCAATGATGCGTTGGGCATCCTTCGCGCCGACCAGGACAAAGCCGCCGCCGATTCCCATCGCCGCGTGGCGGCCGGTCAGTCCCTCGGGCTTTTCAACTCTGAAATCGTCCCCGTGAAGGTGCCCCAGCGCCGAGGGGCGGCCGAACTCGCCGAAGTCGACGAGGGCGTGCGCGCCAACAGCACCGAGGAGTCACTCAGCAGGCTCAGGCCAGCCTTCTCCCCAACCGGCACTGTGACCGCCGGTAATGCCTCCCCACTCAGTGACGGTGCCGCAGCTGTTGTCCTCACCACCCGCTGCTATGCGGAGACCCACGGCTTTAGGATTCTTGCCACGCTCGGTGCCCCGGGACAGAGCGCGGGCCCGGACACCTCTCTGCCAGACAAACCGGCCCGCGCGATCAGCAAAGCACTCAAAACAGCGGGATGGACAGTAGCGGATCTGGACTTCGTGGAGATCAACGAGGCTTTCTCTTCCGTTGCCCTGCACTCAGCGGAACAACTCGGCCTCAGCATGGACATGGTTAACATCAACGGGGGAGCGATCGCACTCGGCCATCCCATCGGCGCCTCCGGCGCCCGGGTCGTCGTCTCCGCCGTACACGGGCTCATGCGCCGCGGCACCGGCAAAGCGGCCGTGGCACTGTGCGGCGGCGGCGGCCAAGGCGAAGCGCTGCTGCTGTCTCGGTGAGAAGCGGTTTCAAATGCCGACGACGACATTCGCCAAAAAGGAGTTTGCATGCTTGGCCCCTTAGATGGCCTGTGCATCGTGAACTCAGCGGCATTGGACCGGTGCCGCACGCCGCATGCCGCTCTGATCTTGGCCGACTTGATCGTGCCTTTCCTCATGCCGGGCGGTAGTCCGCCCCTTTCAAGTTTAAAATGCCGATAACCGACGTTACGTAAAGTAATTGCCTCACGCAACGGTGCAACACTGTCTGCACAATCTCCACGCCTCACTCGAGGTTTTCAGTTTCCAGCGCTGTGGCTATCGCCGTCCCATTCAGCACGCGCCGGATGAGGCCCGACGTGAGTCAACAGGGTTAGGTGCGTTGCCGTACCTAGCCCATCCGGCTGCCTTCCGGTCCCGGCACGTGGGCGCTGTCGCCCCCTGTAGCCGTCTGCCTACCGGCGGGCCTTGGCAGGCCGGGGGTCCTTGCCGCCTAGGATTGATCGGGAACAACTGGAAAGGGACCGATGGCGAAGATCCGGGGGAAGTGCGCCGAGTGTGAAGGCTATTTCACACGGGAGTTGGTAATCCTCAGTAAGCGGGGAGAGAAGCTCCTGGCGAAGTACCCGGAAACAGCCCGCTTCTGTTCGGAGCATCTGTTCCACCGGTTCCCGGAGCTGATCGGGCATATTCGCTCCGGGGAACCGGGATCGGTGCCGCCTCAGTCCCTTTCCATTGATACCCGCAAGCGCCGGCCGCTGCCGAAAAAATTCATGCTGGCCGCGGCCGGCACCATCGTAGCCGTAGCAGGTGTCGTCCTTCTGGGCACAGGTATCGCCTCGATCCCAGAGGAGGCCACAGTGCGGCAGGTGCTCGACGGGGACACCCTGGTTTTGGACATTGGCGGCGAACCGGCGACCGTCCAGCTGCTCAATGTGGCGGCACCGGAGGACGCCGACGAATGCCTGTGGCCGCAGGCGTACCGGTTCATGCAGAAGGCCGTTCCCCCGGGGGCTGAAGTCCGGATCCGGTACGACAAGGTGCGTACTGACGAGCAGGGCAACACCCTGGCCGCCGTCTTCACCGAGAACGGGAAGCTGGTGAATGCACTCCTGACCGAGGCCGGATTCGGCATCCCAGCACCTTCCGGCGGCAACGACCGGTACTTCGAAGAAGTTGACGAGGCCAATGGAAAGGCTCGCGACGAGTTCAGGGGGTTTTACGCCGCCACCTACGACTGCACGGTGCAGGGAATGGTCGCCGATGCAATTACCGAAGCGGGGGACATCCCCGACTACTACGACCGTGAAATCCGGACGGCCAAGCAGGCCGCTGCCGCGGCAAAGGCCGCCGGGCAGGCGGTTGAGTCCCTCGACCGCGTCATGGCCCAACTGGACGCCGATGAAGCCTCCCGCGGCCTCGAGTGGGCTGCCCTGAATGCTCGTGACCTGGACAAGCTCCGGACGGATACGGCCGAGTACCTTGATGAGACCAAGGCCACCCACGCCGAGCTCGTTAACCGGGAGGACTACCTGCGCGCCACCGAAGAGGCGATCAGGAAGCAGGCCGCGGAGGAAAAGGCCGAGAAGGCCAGGGCTGCCGCCGAGGCCGAAGAACGACAGAGTGAGTACGAGGCCGAGCGGGAGCGGAATCTGCGGCAGCCGAGCACGGGCAGCTCCGGATCCGGGGGGTCCAACACCTGCTACCGCGGCCGGATCCCGTACAGCTGCTAGGGCTACCGGCCGCGGGAGGATTACCGACAGATCCGAGATCATCTACAGCATCGACGAAGACCTGCAGGCAGTCCCGCCGCCCGCTGATAGATCCCTCATCCGGAGGTAAGGGAGAGAGCCTATTCAGGCATCTTCCCCGACCATTTTACTAAGCCGATAAGCTAGATTATGTCGACTGGGTACTCTGCGTATCTCATCTGATGAATCATTCAGTTCGTCTCCCGCGGAGTTCCGCGGCGTGCGCTGGAGGCGGAGGGAAGGAATGCGACCTAGAACTGCGATAACCATGCTCCTCCATAACGGAGACTTCTATGGCAGGTGGTTGGCAGCTTGCGAACTACGGACGACCTGCGTCCAGGGTTTCCCCCTGTTTGGACATCTGAAGATATTACAGAGCCAAGCCCGTCAGGGACGGAGCTGATCGGCAGGGATAATCTCCTCATTGTTCTCCGGCCAGTGCGTGCATTATCCGACAGAGACTCCTGTGTCGCGTGAACTACGGCCAAAAGGGGGGATACCAGTGAGGCCAACCCCTCCCCGGTCGGGAACCTGGTACTACAGTGAGTGCATGGCTCCCAGCCGCAATCCGCTCGACGACCTGCGCGAAACCATCGGCCATCTGGCCGATCAGCTCAAGCTGCACGGTTCGGAGCGCGTCGACGACCTGGTCGGCGATCGCATGGGTGCGAGGCCCGGGCCGGCCCGGCCGCTGTCCGAGGTGCAAGCCGAGCTCGACACGCTGGTCGGGCTGGGGACCGTGAAGGAACAGGTGAGGGCCCTCGTCGCACTGCTCCAGGTCCAGGCCCGGCGAAAGGCGCACGGCCTGCCCGAGGTGGCCACATCACAGCATCTGGTGTTCCTCGGAAACCCGGGCACGGGCAAGACCACCGTGGCGCGGCTCCTGGCCGAGATGTACCGCGCGGTCGGTCTACTGCAGAAAGGCCACCTGGTCGAGGTCGACCGTTCGGGCCTGGTGGGGCAGTACGTCGGCGCGACCGCCATCAAGACGGACCGGGTGATCCGGCGTGCGCTGGACGGTGTCCTGTTCATCGATGAGGCCTACGCGCTGGCCCCGGACGACGGCCGGGCGGACTTCGGCCCCGAGGCGATCGAGGTCCTGCTCAAGCGGATGGAGGACCACCGCCACCGCCTGGTCGTGATCGTGGCCGGGTACCCGCAACTGATGGAGTCCTTCCTGCTCTCGAACCCCGGACTGCGCTCCCGATTCGCCCGCGAGATCACGTTCCCCGACTACTCCATCGACGAACTCCAGACGATCTTCCACCAGATGCTGGCCCAACACGAGTACACGCTGGAGCCGGGTGCGGACCAGATGCTGCGCCGCATTTTCACCGGGCTTCACGCGGGCGAGGACTCCGGCAACGCACGGTTCGCCCGCACGCTGTTCGAGCAGGCGCTCAACCGCCAGGCGCTGCGGCTGTCGCTGGACGGGGAACAAAGTTTCGATGCGCTCGATCGTGAGGCCGTCATGACGCTCACCGAGGACGACATCGTCGAGGCCGCGCTGGCCTTGGGTGAGGAGCCGGAGCCGGAACCAACGCCGGAACCGGAGCAGTCACGCTGGCGGCGCTGGCTGGCCTGACCGGATCCGCGGCGGCTGTCAGGCGAATGCTGCGTTCGCTGCGGCTGGCCGGGCGCCTAGCATTCGACGACGTTGACGGCCAGTCCGCCCATTGCGGTTTCCTTGTACTTGGAGCTCATGTCCTTGCCGGTTTCGCGCATTGTGATGATGACTTCGTCCAGCGAGACGCGGTGCGTGCCGTCGCCCCAGAGCGCCATCTTGGCCGCGTTCACGGCTTTGGCGGCGCCGATGGCGTTGCGTTCGATGCATGGGATCTGCACCAGACCGCCGATCGGGTCGCAGGTCAGCCCCAGGTTGTGCTCCATGGCGATCTCGGCGGCATTTTCCACCTGCGCGGGACTGCCGCCCATCACCTCGGCCAGTCCCGCTGCCGCCATGGAGGACGCGGAACCCACCTCGCCCTGACAGCCGACCTCGGCGCCGGAGATGGAGGCCTGCTCCTTGTAGAGGACCCCGACGGCGGCGGCCGCCAGCAGGAACTTCACGATGACGTCTTCCTTGTCCGCCTGCGTGGCCTTGTCCATGCCCGGCGCGTAGTGCGTGGCGTAGAACATGACCGCGGGGATGATGCCCGCCGCTCCGTTGGTTGGTGCGGTGACGACGCGGCCCCCCGAAGCGTTCTCTTCGTTCACGGCCAGGGCCACGAGATTGACCCATTCCTGCCAGTACTTGTGGTCCCGGTCCTTGTCTTCCTTGCGCAGCCGCTCATGCCAGGCGGGGGCCCGACGGCGGACGTTGAGCCCCCCGGGCAAGAGACCTTCGCGCTTGATGGCGGAGTCCTTGCATTCCTCCATCACCTGCCAGATGTGGATCAGGCCGGCACGGATGTCCGCCTCGGAGCGTGAGGCCTTCTCGTTGAGCATCATGATGTCGCTGATGCCCAGGCCGGTGTTGCGGCAGTGTTCCAGCAGTTCCGCCGCCGTCCGGAAGGGGTAGGGGAGCCCCTCTTTGGAGGCGTCCAGTTCCCGCGCTGCCGCACTTTCCTCGCCGTCGCGGACCACGAAGCCGCCACCCACGGAGAAGAACGTCGCCTCGTGAAGGACAGCACCGGCGTCGTCGGTCACCTGGAATTTCATCCCGTTAGTGTGCCGGGGCAGCACGGTGAGCGGATGCTGCACCATGTCCTCAACCCGGTAGTCCAGGATTAGGCCGGCCGAGCCCTCGACCCGCGAGCACAACTGCAGCTCGCCGGTCGAGGCCATCTCTGCCAGGCGGGATTCGACTTCGTCGGGCAGGATCTGCTCGGGCTGGAAGCCTTCCAGCCCGAGCATCACCGCCGTGAAGGTGCCGTGGCCGCGGCCCGTAGCCGCGAGGGATCCGTACAGGTCCACCCGCAGCCCGGCGACCCGGTCCAGTACACCCGTTGACACCAGTTCCCCGGCAAAGACTGCGGCTGCCCGCATCGGACCGACGGTGTGGGAACTGGAGGGACCGATGCCCACGGTGAAGAGGTCGAATACGCCGACAGCCATGATGCTCCTTAACGACCTTCGGTTGGTGTGGAAACCGGGGCCAGGTCCGGGTAGAGCGGATGCGCCTGGGCCAGTGCCTCCACCCGGGCCTTCAGGCCGGACAGGTCCGCGGCCGGCCCGGCAATGAGGGCTTCGGCGATGATGTCCGCGACCTGGTGGAACGCCTCTTCGCCGAAGCCTCGGGTGGCCAGCGCCGGCGTGCCGATGCGCAGGCCGGAGGTGACCATGGGCGGCCGCGGGTCGAACGGCACCGCGTTGCGGTTCACCGTGATGTCGATGGCCGCCAGCAGGTCCTCGCCCTGCTGGCCGTCCAGCTCGGAATTGCGCAGGTCAACCAAGACCAGGTGCACGTCGGTGCCGCCGGTCAGCACCGTGATGCCCTTCTCCGCGACGTCCTGCTGCGACAGCCGCTCGGCCAGGATCCGTGCGCCCGCCAGCGTGCGCCGCTGGCGGTCGGCGAATTCCTCGGACGCGGCGATCTTGAACGCCACAGCCTTGCCCGCGATGACATGTTCAAGCGGCCCGCCCTGCTGGCCGGGGAACACCGCGGAATTGATCTTCTTGGCGATGTCGGCCTCGTTGGTCAGGATGATGCCGCCGCGCGGACCCGCCAGCGTCTTGTGCGTGGTGGACGTGACCACGTGGGCGTGCGGCACCGGGCTGGCGTGCAGGCCCGCCGCCACCAGGCCGGCGATGTGCGCCATGTCCACCATCAGGTACGCCCCGACGGCGTCCGCGATCCGGCGGAACTCCGCGAAGTCGAGCTGGCGTGGGTAGGCGGACCAGCCGGCGATGATCAGCTGCGGCTTGTGCTCCTGCGCCAGCCGCTCCACCTCGGCCATGTCGACCCGGTGGTCCTCCTCGGAGACGCCGTAGGCGGCTACGTCGTACAGCCTGCCGGAGACGTTGATCTTCATGCCATGGGTCAGGTGCCCGCCGTGGGCCAGGTTCAGGCCCAGGATCGTGTCGCCGGGCTTGATCAGGGCGTGCATCACCGAGGCGTTGGCCTGGGCGCCGGAGTGCGGCTGGACGTTGGCGAAGCCGGCACCGAACAGCTCCTTGACCCGGTCAATGGCCAGCTGCTCGATCACGTCGACGTGATCGCAGCCGCCGTAATAGCGGCGCCCCGGGTAACCCTCGGCGTACTTGTTGGTCACCACCGAGCCTTGGGCCTGCATGACGGCGACGGACGTGTGGTTCTCCGAGGCGATCATTTCCAGCCCGGACTGCTGGCGGCGCAGCTCGTTGTCGATCTGGGCGGCGATTTCCGGATCCAGGACGCCCAGGTCCGCGTTCAGGCTGGCGCTGGCGACCGCCGCCATTGCCGCGCTCACGCTACTTCACCACCGTTGGCGGAGGCGTACTCCTCGGCGGAGAGCAGCGGGCCTTCCTCCGACACCTGGACAGTGAACAGCCAGCCGGAACCGTAGGGGTCATCGTTGATTACGGCGGGGTCGGCCACGGCGTCGCCGTTGACTTCGATGACCTCGCCGGTGACCGGGGAGTAGAGGTCCGAAACGGACTTGGTGGACTCGATTTCACCGCAGGTCTCGCCGGCCGTCACGACGGTACCGACCTCGGGGAGATCCACGTACACGATGTCGCCCAGCGCCTCGGTTGCCACGGCAGAGACACCGATCCTGGCCGGGCCGGATCCGTCGGCGGCCACCCACTCGTGCTCCGCGGAGTATCGTAGTTCGGCGTTGACTTTGCTCACTGTGATGCCTTTCTGGGAAGTGTGCTGTTAATGCGGGAAAGAATTACTGCCGGCGCCACCGCACGGCTTCGGCGACCGACATGGCCTCGTCCAGCAGGGAGGCATTGGCGGCGGGCAGGGCGGTGAGGTCCTGGATCATGGCCTGGAAGTTCAGCAGCGCCTCCAGCCGGCGCTGCGAAATCTCGGGCTGGTAGGGCGGGTACGCGGTGTACCAGGCCGGGGACTCCACCACATTGCGACGGCTCACCGGCGGCGTGGCGGTGTCGCTCAGGGCGTCATCGAGATCGAGGGCGCTCGCCTGGCGGATGGATGGGGAACGGCAGTGTCCACCAAGCCGTCCATGCTGTCGTAGCCGACCATCTTGAGCATGGTGTCGATGTCCGCTTGGCGGCGGGCACCGATATGCCGGTCGGCAAAGTTTGATGAAGATGGTTGAACCGTCATGAGGAACTCCAAGATCGGGCCGGCCCGAAGGCTCGGCTGGGACTGGGGTTCCTCCCCGCTCTGTATTTGACCTGAGAGATTCCGCGGAGTGTGTTCCGCTTGCACCGTCGGTGAGCCAGGCTGCTGCCTTGCTGCTTTCCAGAGTTGCCTCGCCGCGGCGGTACATGGGCCTGAGAGATTCCTGGGGAGGATTTGCTCCTACGGCGCCTGCCCGGATGGTGTGCGGAGAGGACTCTCCCGCCACGGTTCGAAAGGCACATTAAGTTGTGGGTGATTCGCCTCACACGATACACACAGCGCCCGGTGCATCAAAATCCGGTCGCCGAACATCAGTCCGGTCGCCAATCCAAGGCCCCGTCCCGTCGGCCGCCGCGCGCCCGGAACAGCACCGGCGCCTACACAATAAAAGGATTCATCAGTATGCTTTGCGTTGATGTGCTGAAGAGGAGCGTAAACGATCAGGCCGGTACCGCCCGGCCGTTGACAAGAATCGACATGTTTCGACCACGGGTTGGAACGGAAGGCGCGCCTTGCGCCGGAGACGGAGATTTTGATGAGCAACGAAGAGGGACGCACGCCGCTGTCGCCGGAGGAACTCGAATCCCAGACCGGAACGGCGCTGCCGGACAAGGAAGTCGCGTCCATCCTGGATCTGAATGCCGATCTCGACCTGGCCATCGACGCGGCCGCGCCCATCGACTTGGCCGTCGCGGCGAACGCCAACGTCGCGGCCCCCATCGATGCCGCCGCCTCGGCCAACATCCTCTCGACCGGCTCCACGGCGCAGGCCCTGTCCGACCAGGGCGTCATCATCGACCAGGGCATCACTGCGGACGCGACCGCCGAGTCCACGCAGGACAGCACCATCGACCAGGGCAATGACACCGTGGACGACGCCGGGACAGCGGCCGGCTCCGCTGCCGGGACGGCCGCCGCCGGTGATTCCGGCCTTCCGCTGGAGAACGCCACCGGGCAGGAGGCCACTGAACCGGCGCTGCTGCCGGACGGCACGCTGCCGGAGGGCACCCTGCCCGACACCGGATCGGTCACGGAAGGCCTTGGGTCGACCCTCGACGGGAACCTGCTCAACGTCAACGTCAATCTGGCCGCGGACGCCGATATCGCCGCCCCGATCAACGGTGCCGTGGCCGCCAACGCCAACGTTGCCGCGCCGATTGACGCCGCGGTGGCGGCGAATATCGGCTCGGTCGACAGCAATGCCGTCGCGGTGGCGCAGCAGGACGCCATCATCAACCAGCAGATCGACGGCAGCGCCGAGGCCAGCGCCGGCCAGCAGTCCGACCTCGAACAATAGTCCCTGAACGAGCATGGGTCCGAGCCGGCCGCCGGCCGCGAGTGACATGCTGCCCGGCGGCCGGTCGGCTGCACCGCCTTCGATTGACGTCCCGGCGCTGGCCGACGGCGTGCAGCTCCTCGGACCGGCACAGGGTTCCGGCTACCGGGAGCCGCCCGCGCTGGTCCGGCGCGCGGACGGGCAAACGCTCCAGCTCACGCCGCTGCTCTATGCGGTTTTGGAGGGCGTGGACGGCTCTCGAAGCCTCGATCAAATTGCCGAACATGCCAGCGGGAAGTCCGGCAGGCTGATCACTGCCGAAAACGTGCAGACCCTGATCGAAAAACAGCTGCTGCCGCTGGGCCTGCTGCGGCTCGCGGACGGCTCACAACCCGAGGTCAAAAAGGCCAGCCCGCTGCTGGGCATGCGCTTCCGCTACACGGTCACGGATCCCGCGCTGACCCGGAAGCTGACGGCTCCGTTCGCCGTACTGTTCCATCCGCTGATCGCCTTGCCCGTGACTTTGGCCTTTTTGGCGGCGTGCTGGTGGGTGCTCATGGTCAAGGGCCTCGGCTCGGCAACGCACCAAGCCTTCGCCAACCCCGGGTTGCTGCTCCTGGTTTTCGCCATCACCCTTCTCTCGGCCGGCTTCCACGAATTCGGCCATGCCGCCGGGGCGCGCCGCGGCGGCGCAACGCCGGGAGCCATGGGCGTCGGCCTGTACCTGATCTGGCCCGCCTTCTACACCGACGTCACGGACTCCTACCGGCTGGGACGCGGCGGCCGGCTCCGCACGGATCTGGGCGGCCTGTATTTCAACGCCATCGTCGTGGTGGGCACGATAGGCGCTTGGTGGCTCACCAGCTTCGACGCGCTGCTGCTGGTGGTGGTGACCCAGATACTGCAGATGGTGCGCCAACTGCTGCCCCTGGTTCGCTTCGACGGCTACCACATTCTCGCCGACGCAACCGGGGTTCCCGACCTGTTCCAACGGATCAAGCCCACTCTGATGGGGCTGCTGCCCTGGCGGTGGTCCGATCCCGAAGCCAAGCTGCTCAGGCCCTGGGCCAGGGCCGTCGTGACCGCCTGGGTCCTGGTCACCGTTCCGCTGCTCCTGTTCTGCCTCTTCATGATGGTGGTCTCGCTTCCCCGGGTCCTGGGGACGGCCTGGGCCAGCATCATGGACCAACAAAGGCTGTTGGCCGATGCCGGTTCAGACGGTGACTTCGCCGGCATGGCCGTGCGTGTCCTGGCGATCACCGCCGTCGCGCTTCCCATTTTCGGGATTGCCTACATCCTGCTGCGCCTGGCCCGCCAGCTTGGCACGGCGGCCTGGGCGAAAACCCGTGGCCGGCCGCTCCGGCGGGTGACTGCCATGGCCGCCGCCGTCGCCGTTCTCGCCGGTTTGGCCTGGGCCTGGTGGCCCGACGACGGCGCCTACCGGCCGGTGCAGCCCTACGAGCGCGGAACCCTGTTCGATGCGGCAGCTTCCTTCGCCCCGGTGTCATCGGCGGGGCTGACCGAAGGCCGCGCAGGACAAACGGTGGCGGCGTGGCCGTCCGGTACCGACCTGCCGACGGCCGAGGATCCGCAACTGGCGATGGTCCTCGTTCCCCGTGACAACCAGCCTGGGCGCGAAGAGACCGCCACCGCGGACATCGGCGAAGATCCGACGAACGACGGCGGTGCCGGCACCACCGTTACTGAGCCTTCCGCGGACCCACCGCCGGCCTGGGTCTTCCCCTTCGACCGGCCGCTGGCTCCGGAGGAGGACGGAAACCAGGCCCTTGCCGTCAACGTTGAGGACGGATCCGTGGTCTACGACGTCGCCTTCGCCCTTGTCTGGGCCGACGGTGGACCGGTAGACGCCACGAACGAGGCCTACGCCTTCGCTTCGTGCCGGGGCTGCACCGCCGTCGCCGTCGGCTTTCAGGTTGTCCTGATCCTCGGCCAGGCCGACGTCGTCGTGCCCCAAAACCTTTCGGCGGCGGTCAACTACAACTGCGTCGAGTGCCTCACCTACGCCCTCGCCAGCCAGTTGGTCCTCACCCTCGACGGTCCGCTCAGCGACGCAGGCATGGAGAAACTGGCAACCCTGTGGGAGGAGATCGCAGCCTACGGCCGGTCGCTCGAAGACGTTCCCCTGGACGAAATCCAGGCCCGGCTGAACGACTACAAGATGCGCATTCTCGGCATCATCGAACAGGACGCCGCCATCGGTGACGGCAGCGTAGACACAGGCACCGACGCGGCGTCCGAAACAGAGCCGGCCTCCGACACGGGCTCGTCTCCGGAGGCAACACTTCCGGCTGACACCGGCAGCGGGCAGCCACCCGCCCCGGCAGAGACACCCGCCGGTGAACCCGAGCCCGGAACGGCGACGACATCCCCGGCACCGACACCCACCGGCACACCGCAGCCCGAACCCGCCCCCGTGCAGGAGCCTGCCCCTCCGCCCGCTCCGGCTGACGAACCGGCGCCGGTGCCGAGCGGATAACGCTCGGCAGCTACCGCGGGCGCCCCGCAGCGCCTGGGCAGCCCGGCGGCTGCAGGGTCACCGGGTGGCGCCGGCGGGTTCGTCCTCGAGGTCCTCGGGTGCCCCGAGGTCCATCTCGAGCAGCGGCACCACCTTGGACTTGGTGATGAAGCGGTGGGCCAGCCACAAAGCGACGAAGACCGGCAACCCGATGTAGGAGGAAAGCACCTCCATGCCCCGGCCGGCAAGCACGGCCTCGTAGTTCTGTCCGGCGATCACCAGAATTAGCAGGGCGAAGGCCAGCAGCGGGCCGATGGGGAACAGGGAGGCCTTGTACGGCAACTCGCTGACCTTATTGCCCTGGGCCACGAAGCCGCGCCTGAAGCGGTAGTGGGAGATAGCGATTCCCGCCCACACGATGAAGCCGCACAGGCCGGACATATTCAGCAGCCAAGAGTAGGCCGCGCCCTGACCGACGATCGCGGAGAGGAACCCGAAGAGACCCACCGCCGCGGTGGCCAGCAGCGCCGGAATCGGCACCCCACGCGAATTAGTTCGCCGGAAGATTTTCGGGGCCTTCCCGTCATGGGCCATGGCGTAAAGCATGCGCGTGGAGGCATATAGTCCGGAGTTGCCCGCCGAGAGGATGGCGGTCAGGATCACCGCGTTCATCAGAGCCGCGGCGAAGGCGATCCCGGCACGCGAGAAGACCAGCGTGAACGGGGATACTGCGACATCGGCCTCGCCGGAGGCCAGCAAGCTCGGATCGGTGAACGGGATCAGGCAGCCGATGATGAAGATGGCACCAATGTAGAAGAGCATGATGCGCCAGAAGACCGTGCGGATGGCCTTCGGCACTTCGCGGCGCGGGTTCTTGGCTTCGCCTGCGGCCACGCCCACCAGTTCGGTGCCTTGGAAGGAGAACCCGGCAATCATGAAGACCGAGATGATCGAGACCCAACCGCCGTGGAACACTTCATCGCGGTTTTCCCAGTTGCTCAGGCCGGGGGAGTTATCCCCGAGGATGCCGAAGATCATCAGCACGCCGGCGATCAGGAAGAGCACCACAGCGGCGACCTTGATGAGGGAGAGCCAGAACTCTGACTCACCGAAGGACTTGGCCGAAAGGGCGTTGAGCCCGGTCAAGACCAGCAAAAAGATCCCGGCCCACACCCAGCCCGGGACCCCGGGGAACCAGAAATCCATGATGATTCCGGCGGCGACCAGCTCGGCGGCCACCGTGATCGCCCAGTTGAACCAGTAGTTCCAGCCGATCGCGAACCCGAAGGACGGCGAGACAAAACGGGTCGCAAAAGTCTGGAAGGAGCCGGCCACCGGAATCTTGGCCGACATTTCGCCCAACGACTGCATCAGCAGGAACACCATCAGGCCGACCAGCGCATAGGCGGCCAAGGCTCCGCCGGGACCAGCCTGGGAAATTGTTCCGCCCGAGGCCACGAACAACCCCGTGCCGATCGCACCGCCGATGGCGATCATCTGCAGGTGGCGGCTGCTCAGGCCGCGCTTGAGTTCGTTGTCGGCCTTGCCGGAGGTGTGGCCTGCCCCAGTTTCTGGGGAGGACCCGCGTCGTGTTTCTGCAGCGGGTCCGGGCGCGACAGCGCTGTCGTCTGTGTGCGAGGGGGAGCTGATTCCCATTGTGCCTCCGGAAGGTAGCAGCGTCGGTTGAGCTTTCCGGTGGGCCCGCCGGAAAGGACGGTGATCAAGCTAACACGCGCTGAAAAAGAGTTTTTATGCGAAGCGAATGTTGCTGACAAGGACCCCAAAATCTTACGAGTACCGGAGTTAGTCGCCGAAAAGCATCAGAGTTGCTAACCCACTCGCGCTTTTGAGTAAATATCTCTTGTTCATCTGCTACGGGCACCGTGTGCTGCGGCCCGTCCCAAATATCGGGCGGGGTCAACGGTGTCCCTGGAAGGCCTGCCACGTCAGTTCTGCCAGTGCGGCCTGGCCGCCGGGGCCGGGGTGGAAGTAATCCAGGGTGCTGATTTCGGTGGCGGAGAATCTGTAGGCGTAGACGGCGCCCCGGTCCCAGTGGCAGTTCTTATACCTTGCACACGTGTCTTCGAGGATCTCGTTGAAGGCCAGCTCGCGGGCCACAACTTCCTGCCGCTGGTTCTCGGTGACCTCGGCGCCGAGCATGGACGGGCAGGTTCCGTTGGCCGCCCAGACCCGTCTGGCCTCCTGATCGGTGCGCAGAACGGACCACAGGCGATGAAGATCGGGAATGCTGCTGACGTAGATGTTGGCGTGCGGCAGCCCGTGATGCAGCGCCTCGAGAGCAGTAGCGACCTGTTCGGTGAAGTCGGTGGTGGACGTCATCGCTGATGCCGAAGAGGCGCACAGGTCGTTGGCTCCAATGAGGAGGGTGATGTAGTCCGCCTTTTGGGCCACGGCCATGGACACCTGCGCCGGAAGATCCGCCGCCTCGGCGCCGCCGGCGGAATTGTTGTAATTGCTGATGCTGGTCTGCGGGTGCAGTGCCGCCAGCCGCTCGTAATGGCTGCGAATGCCGTCGGACGGCCCGTCGCCGGTGGACCAGGACTGGGCCGGGTAGTTGCCGGGCTTGCAACAGGTGTTTGCGGCCTGGGTGATGGAATCTCCGAGTCCTGCAATGGCGCTTGGATCCGATCGCAGGGCCGCGGACCCCGGCATAGCAAGCAGCGCGAACAACATCAGCGCCAGGATCAGGAACCGGACGGTGCTGCCCACGGAACCTCCTCTGGGACGAGGGCCACGTCCTGAGGCCAACCCCAAATGGAACCGCAACTAACGCTCCTCATTGGGGTGGGACCCCGTTGAGGGCGAAGCCCCCGACGCGTAAATTTTCCAACATCCGCTCGCAGGTGGCTACCGGCTGGTGGAACGCGCTCGCGTGTCTTAGTTAAGGGAGCGTCCTGTCGACGTAGGGTCGAGTCATGGATGGGCGCCAAGTGACCGAGCTGGAAGGGCAGACCTCGATCAATGAACTGCTTGACGAGCCCGTCGGCGTCTCACACATCCAGTTGGCACTGCCGATTTATGTCCAGCTCCGGGCAGGCGAGTTCCGCCGTCTTTCCTGAACCCTCCGCCGGTTCCGGTCCCTCAGCCGCGGCACTCGTCATGCTTGTCGGCGGCCTCGCTACACTGTCGGCATCGACGGTGATCGGGGGGACGGGCGCGGTGAAGCATAAGCGGCGGCAGGGAGGCCGAGGGCGGTTGCTCGGGCCGATGATGGCGGCATTGCTGACCGTCGCCACCGTGGCGGCCTGCGGGCAGCAACCTGGAAACCCCGGAGAACAAACACGGCCCGAGGCCGAGCTGGTCGACGCCGTCGATTGCACCACGGTGCAGCACATCGTCGAACCAGGGCGGCCGTCCGCGCCTCCGCCGCCGGCGGCCGGTAGCGTGCCCGAAGCCTTCGCGCCTGTCGACGTCATCCGCTGCGACGCCATGGCGATGGCGACCCTCGAGGACGAGGAAGGCCTGTGGTCGGCGTTCACGGAAGAGCGCCTCACCGGAAACATTGACGCACTGTTAAAGGCGCTGGCGCAGCCCAGCGACGGCCCCAGGGCGAACCAGGCCTGCACCGCGGACATGGAAATGGTCCCCGATCTTTGGCTCGTGGATGCGGCCGGCAAAGCCATGCGTGCCGCGTGGCCCACGGATTCCTGCGGCAAGACGAAACCCGGGGTCCGCGAGGTTCTGGCGGGCATGACGGTGGTCGAGTCGAAGCAGCACCGGATGGAACTGATCCAGCCGAGGGCGGCGCTGGATGCTGACTGCCCCGCCGAGTGGAGCATCAAGCCAGTGCCGGGCATGACCGCGCTGGCACCCTTCGAGGTGGGCGAGGAGCCGCGTGGCAGCGGCGAGGGCGAGCCGGGTTCCCCCGGTCTGCTGCCGAGCGCCGGCGAGGCCGACGCCTTGAGGATCTGCCAGTACCGGACCGAGCCGGTGCCGGCTGAAGAGGAGGAGCGCCCCGCCGGAGCGCAGCCGGACTTGGAATTTGACGTCATCGAGATCGTGTCCGGGACGTTTTCCAGGGGCGGAAGCATTAAAGGCACGGCCAAAGATGCCATCTTAAACGCGGCCGCAAAGGATCCTGTTGACAGCGAATGCATCGACGACGCAACGGAGTTTGCTGTGCTCTGGCCGCTCGCCAAGGGGCAAAGCGCCGGCGCACCGCTGACCGTGGAACTCGACGGCTGTCAGCGGCTCTACCCACCCGACGGCGCGGCCCGGACGTTGCCGGACGAGGCGGGCACCGCCGTCGTTGTGGCTTTAGAGAAGTGAGGCGGGCGTGATGGTGAGGGACAAAGTCGCACTGGTAACCGGAGCGTCCTCCGGGATAGGGGAACATACGTGCCGGGAGCTGGCACGCGGCGGCTTCATCGTCTACGCGGCCGCGCGCCGGCTGGAGCGGATGCGGCCGCTGGAAGAGCACGGGGTCCGCGTCCTCGAAATGGACCTGACCGACGACGCGTCGATGGTGCGCGGGGTGGGGCAGATCCTTTCGGAGCAGGGACGGCTGGACGTGCTGGTCAACAATGCCGGTTACGGCTCGTACGGCGCGATTGAGAACGTGCCGCTGGATGATGCCCGGAAGCAGTTCGAAGTGAACCTGTTCGGGCTGGGGCGCCTCATCCAGCTGGCGGCCCCGGCCATGCGGGCCCAGGGGACCGGGCGGATCATCAACGTCTCCTCGATCGGCGGCGTGTTCTACGAACCCCTCGGCGGCTGGTACCACGCGGCGAAATTCGCGGTCGAGGGTTTGTCGGACTGCCTTCGCGTGGAGCTCAAGCCCTATGGCATCGACGTGGTGATCATCGAACCCGGGCCGATTCTGACCGAGTGGGACGCCATCGCGGTGGAGAGCCTGCTGCAGAGTTCGGAAGGGACGGCCTACGCGCAGCAGGCGGAGAGCGTGGCGCGGGCAATCGCCGGGGCCTACACGGAACGCACGGGAACGCGGCCGGACGTCGTTGGGCGTCGCATTGCCCGGGTGGCGGCCGCCCGGCGTACGCGCAGCCGGTACCCGGTCGGAAGAGGCGCGCGGACGATCATGGGCGCTCGCCGGCTGCTGCCCGACCGGGTCTTCGACGCCGTGCTCGCCAGGGTCTACCAGCGCTGAACCGGCGCGGAAGCGCTGCTAAGACGCGACGGTGCGACTGCCTTCCAGGGAAACTCCCAGGTGATCGCGCAGGGTGCGTCCCGAATATGCGGTCCGGAACCGGCCTCGGGCCTGCAACTCCGGCACCACGCCGTTGACGAAGTCTTCGAGCGAGGACGGGTAGAGGGCCGACATGATCACGAAACCGTCAGCCGCCTCGGAGTCGTAGAGTTCGCACAAGTAGTCGGCGATGTCCGCCGGATCGCCCACGGGCTGGGGGTGCAGCTGGTTCATGGCCTGCGCCGTCGCCAGTTCGCGGACGGTCATCGATTTCCGGCGGGCTGCCGCCAGGAGCATTTGTTCAAAGCCCTCGCTGCCCGTGGCCCCGCGATGGGCCAGCAGCAACTCCTCGGCGCTGCCGTCCGGCTTCAGGTCCTCCCGGGCCGCGTGAAGGAGCCGGCCCAATTTCGTCAGAACGTCCTCCTCATCGAGCGCCGTCTCCAGGCCCACTACGGCTTGGCGGGCGGCGGCGGGAGTGGCACCGGTGATCGGCTGGACGGCCGGGAGCACGGCCAGCCGATCCGGATTCCGTCCGGCGACGGCGGCGCGGGCCCGCAGTTCGGTCCGCACCGCGCGCATGGCGTCCGGAGTGTCGGCGACGGCGAACACGACCTCGGCCCAGCGGGCGGCGAACTCCATGCCGCGCGGGGAGGACCCGGCCTGCATGAGTACCGGCCTTCCCTGCGGACTGCGCGGCAGGGTGAGCGGACCGCGGCTCAGCAGACGGTCGTCGCCGCCGGACCGGGACCGTTCGGGTATCCGGTGGACACGCTCCGGATCCGCAAACCGGCGTCCCGGCGCATCCAGTGTCAGCGCCCCGGGCTCCCAGGTTTCCCACAGGTCCACCACGGTCTGGACGACGTCGTCGGCCCGGTCGTAACGCTCCGACTTGGGCGGGATGGAGGGCAGGCCGAAGTTGGCGGCCTCGGCGTCCGTGGTGGACGTGACGATGTTCCAGGCGACCCGGCCGCCGGAGAGGTGATCCAGCGAGAGCAGCTTCCGGGCGATGGTGTAGGCCGGGGTGAAGGTAGTGGAGATGGTGGCGGCCAACCCCAGGTGCCGGGTCGCCCCGGCAACGAGTGACAGGGTGACCAAGGGGTCGAGATAGATGGCCCCCTTGCCGCCCGTGACCAGCGTGGTGGCGAAGTCGCCCGCGTTGTCCTCCGGGACGGCAAGCGCGTCGGGCAGGAACAGCATGTCGAAGCAGCCTCGTTCCAGCGTCCTGCCCAGATCTAGATAAAACTCCGCGCTCAGCCAGTCCCGCCGGGAAAGCGGATGCCGCCAGTTCTCCGAATACTGGCTGGTGGGCGGGTTGACCATCGCCACCAGGTGCATGCCGTCAGCTGAAGAGCGCATCGTATCCTTCCACAAACCCAAGGAGGCGGGCGTACAGGTTCCCGCCGGGCAGGGCCGGGTCGGCTGCTGCGATCAGCCAGTCGGTGACGGTGAGTGGGACGGCAGCATCGGATGTCGGCATCTTCGCGCCCTTCTGTCGAGTGAACAGGGCACGGGTGTGAGGTTGCTCCCTGCGCTGGCATGATCCAGATCAGGTTCAACGGTCGAAACTTGAGAAGCTTCCTCTCAGCCCGGCTCACCGGACTCCCGTGTACAAGCCAGCAGCCTACCGGCAGCCGCACCGGGCGGCGAAAGGGCACCGGTGCGACGGCGTCATACTCTGGGCGGACAGACCCGCCGCCCGGTGTGGGCGAGCCCGGCCCGTCCGGAACAGCCCGGGCCAACAAGGGCGAGAAGCGGTCTCCGTTACGGCTGCGCGGGGCGCATACTGCCGGTTTCCACGAAGCGCTGGTGCCAGGACAAGGCCTCACCGAGCAGGTGCGGGGTGTGCTTGCCGAAGCTGTCCCGGCAGGCACGATCGAAGTAGTCCTGCAGCATCGGCCGGTAGTCCGGGTGGGCGCAGGTCTCGATGATCTTGCGCGCCCGTTGCTTCGGCGCGAGGCCGCGCAGGTCGGCCAGACCCTGCTCCGTGATCACGATCATCGTGTCGTGCTCGGTGTGGTCGACGTGGCTGGCCATCGGCACGATGCTGGAGACCTTCCCGCCCTTGGCCATGCTGGGGGACATGAAGACGGACAGGTAGCTGTTCCGGGCGAAGTCGCCGGAGCCGCCGATGCCGTTCATCACCTTGGTGCCGGCAACGTGGGTGGAGTTGATGTTGCCGTAGATGTCCGCTTCGATCATCCCGTTGAGCGAGATGCAGCCCAGCCGGCGGACCAGTTCGGGGTGGTTGGAGATCTCCTGGGTGCGCAGGATGATGCGCTCGCGGTAGTAGTCGACGTTCGCGTTGAACTCCTCCAAACCGGTGCGGCTGAGCGAGAAGGACGTGGCGGAGGCCATGCGCAGCACGCCCTCCTTGAGCAGCTGCAGCATGCCGTCCTGGATGACCTCGGTGTAGGCGGTCAGGCCGCGGTAGCCGCCGGCCGCCAGGCCTTCCAGCACTGCGTTGGGGATATTACCGACCCCGGACTGCAACGGGAGCAGCTGCTCGGTCAGGCGCCCGCGCCGGACCTCGTGGTCCAGGAACTCCAGCAGGTGGCCCGCGATTTGCTGCGAGTTTTCATCGGGCGGGTTGAAGGGGGAGTTCCGGTCGGGCGCGTCGGTATGCACGATGGCCACGATCTTGTCCGGATCCACCTCCAGGTAGGGCTCACCGATCCGGTCGTCCGGATTCACGAGCCGGATGGGTTTGCGCTCCGGCGGCAGGGCGGTGCCGTGGTAGACGTCGTGCATGCCTTCGAGGCCGAGCGGCTGGGCGTTGTTGATTTCCACGATGACCCGGCTGGCCTCCCGGAGCCAGGTCATGTTGTTGCCCACCGAGGTGGACGGGATCAGCCGTCCATCCTCGAGCACGCCCACGGCCTCGACCACGGCCAGGTCGACGTCGCCGAAAAAGCCGAACCAAGTGTGCTGGGCGACGTGGCTAAGGTGCATGTCGATGTAGTCCAGCTCGCCGGCATTGATCCGTTCGCGCAGCGCCGGGTCCGACTGGTAGGGCAGCCGCAGCTGCATCCCGTCGACCTTGGCGAGGGCGCCGTCGAGCTCGGGGGCCGTTGAGGCGCCGGTCAGCACGCGGATCTTGAACTGCTCCCCGGCCGCATGCGCGGTTTCCATCCGCGCCGCCAGCGCCTGCGGCACGGCCTTCGGATAACCGGCCCCGGTGAAGCCGCTCATGGCAACCGTCATGCCGGGTTTGATCAGTTCAGCCGCCTGCTCCGCGGACATCACGCGCTCGAGCAGGCGGGCGTTGCGAATGCGGTCTTGCATCGTGCCCCTTCGTCTGGATCTCCCCTTCCACTCTAGGGGTCGGGCGCAGGCGCCGGGGCTACGGGGCGGGAGAAACGGGCCCTGCTGACGGGCGGAGCCGTGGCGCGCAGCCTGATTTTCGACGGGTGAGGCTAGGGCTGGCGCAGCTGTTCTTCGGCGGGTGAGGCTAGGGCTGGCGCAGCTGTTCTAGGGCGGTCTGCTGCACGCAGGCAGTCAGTTCGTCGAGCACCGGCGAGCTGATCTTCCAGCGCTGCCAGTACAACGGCACGTCCACCGGCAGGTCCGGGGCCAGCTCGTGCAGCGTCCCGTTGCGCACGTCCGCCAGGCACTGTTGCTCCGGCAGCAGCGCCCACCCAAAGCCCAGCCGGACGGCTGCCGCAAACTCCGCCGAGGCCGGCAGATAATGGCGCGGCGCCGCCAGGGCAGCGCCGGTCAGTTCCCGGTAGAAGCGCTCCTGCAGGTCGTCCTTGCGGTCGAAATCCAGCACGGGCGCGGCCGCCAGCCACGCCAGGCCAGCGTCCCCTGCCCCGGCGGGCCGCCAGCGCTCCAGGTAAGCCGGGCTGGCCACCGCCCGGTAGCGCAGCGAGCCGAGCGCTTCCACCGAGCAGCCCTGGACCGGCTCCGGCGTCGCCGTCACCGCCGCCGTCACCCGTCCGGCCCGCAGCAGCGAGGTTGAATGCTGCTCGTCTTCGCGGTGGACTTCGAAGAACACGCCCCGCTCGCGCGGCATGCGGGCCAGCGCGCCCAGGAACCAAGTGGCCAGCGAATCCGCGTTGACCACCAACGGCAGGGCCACGCCGTCACCGTTGCCGCCGAGTTCGCGCTGCGCATCGTCCTGCAGGACCCGCACCTGCCGCGCCAGCCGCAGGACCACATCTCCGGCAGCAGTCGGCCGCACCGGGGCGGTGCGCTGCAACAGGACCTGCCCCGCCGCCTGCTCCATGGCCTTGATCCGTTGGGACACCGCCGAAGGCGTCACGTGGAGCGCACGGGAGGCGGCATCGAAGCTTCCCTCCCGGACGACGACGGCGAAGGTCGCCAGATGGTCGAATTGGAACGGCTGCATAAGCCCAGCTTACGGACCCCAAAATTCTTTAGCTGTACTGATGCACGCGTTGTCAGTAGCGTCGACTGTTGTGACTACCGCTATTGCTCCCACAGTTTTGCTCGGCCTGGGAACCGGGCTGGCCCTGATCGTCGCCATCGGGGCGCAGAACGCCTTTGTGCTGCGCCAAGGCATCCGCGGGGAGCACATCGGCGTCGTCGTAGTCATCTGCGCGGTTTCCGACGCCCTGCTGATCACCGCCGGGATCGCCGGCATCGGTGCGGTGATCCAGGCTGCCCCGGCGGTTGTCGACGTCATCCGCTTGGGCGGGGCGGCGTTCCTGCTGGCCTACGCGGTGTTCGCCGCCAGACGGGCGATCAGGCCGGGCGTGCTGACCGCCTCGGCCAATCGCTCCGGCGGGGGACTGGCCGCGGTGGCTGCCACGGCGCTCGCCCTGACCTGGCTGAACCCGCACGTCTATCTGGACACGGTCCTGTTGCTTGGTTCCATCGCCAACACCCAGGGGCCGGACCTGCGCTGGTATTTCGGCGCCGGCGCCGTGGCAGGCAGCCTCATCTGGTTCAGCGCCCTCGGTTTCGGCGCCCGGCTGCTGCGGCCCTTCTTCGCCCGGCCGGGCTCCTGGCGCCTGCTCGACGGACTGATCGCCGTCGTCATGCTGGCGCTCGGGCTGCGGATGGCCTTCGATCTCTGACCGGATATGCGAGGATGCCGGTATGGCCACCACCTTGCTGCTGCTGGCGGATACGCATGTGCCCAAACGCGCGCGGCGCCTCCCCGACCAGGTGTGGGAAGCGGTGGAGGCGGCCGACGTCGTTTTCCATGCCGGCGATTGGGTCACCGCCGACCTGCTCGACGAGCTGGAAGAGCGGAGCCGGCGGCTGGTCGCGGTGTACGGCAACAACGACGGCGACGACCTGCGCTCGCGGCTGCCGGAAATTGCCGAGGCCACCATCGACGGCGTCCGGTTCGCCATGGTCCACGAAACGGGGGCGGCGCAGGGCCGGGAACAACGGTGCGAGGCCCGCTTCCCCGATGTTGACGTGCTGGTGTTCGGGCACAGCCACATCCCGTGGGACACCACGTCGCCCGGCGGCCTGCGGCTGCTGAACCCGGGGTCGCCGACCGACCGCCGCCGCCAGCCGGTCTGCACGTACATGACCGCGACGGCCGACGCCGGCCGCCTCTTCGACGTCGAGTTGGTGCCGGTGGACAGGACTGCCGGCCGAGCGCGTTAGTTCCCGGCTACCGCTTTGCTGACCTCGGCCGGGTTTTCGTACTCCTTGTCGGGGAGATTCTTGAGCGCCGAGAGGACGTCGTCCCCGGCTCCGGATTCTTCCGCCTTCTTCACCAAGTCACCGGCGGATGCCGGGTAGTCGACGCCGCCCAGCGCCTTCTGGATGTCAATGGGACTGGGATTCTCTGCCATGGGAAACCTTCCGATCGAATGGGAATCCCCACGCTACGTGCTGGGCCGGGCACTGGGAAGAGCCCAAAGGGGCGGGGGTGCGCCTAGCCGGGATTCGAGCCGCCGCGCGCAACGACACGCCGTTGGTAGATCACGGTTTTGCAACGTTGGTTACTTTACGGTAACGTGCAGTCCGTGCGCGGGCGAGATGACCGCGCCAGGGGATGCCGGAACTTCCGGCATGAACTACCCATGGAATGCCCGGACGCTGCCCACGCCTTTCGCCGTCAGAATGGCAGACGTCCACATGACCTCGATTATGCGAGTGGCTGACGGCGGTGTGGAGACGTTCGGGGACGGACTGAGCACAAGGCGGCCTAACCGGAGCATTGTGAATCCAAACAAAAACCTGAACCTCAGCCGTGCCCTGCGTGGCGGCCTCGCCGCCGTCGCCCTGACCGGAGCCAGCGTTGCGCTGGTCGGACCGGCCGCGAACGCGGCCGACGGGGCGACCTGGGACGCCTTGGCCCAGTGCGAGTCCGGCGGCGACTGGAACATCAACACCGGCAACGGCTACTCCGGCGGCCTGCAGTTCGCCCCGGGGACGTGGGCGGCGAACGGCGGCAGCGGTTCTGCCGCTGACGCGAGCCGCGCCGAGCAAATTGCCGTGGCAGAGAACGTCCTGGACAGCCAGGGCTGGGGTGCCTGGCCTGCCTGCTCGTCCAAGCTGGGACTGTCCGGCGGCGGCGGAGGCTCGCAAGTGAGCAGCCAGTCGGCCCAGATCCAGCAGGCACCCGTCCAGCAGGCACCCGTCCAGCAGGCCCCGGTCGCCCAGGCGCCGGTCCTGCAGGCCCCGGTCGCGCAGGCTCCGGCCCCGGTACCGGCCGCGCCCGCGGTGCAGGCCCCGGCGGTCAGCGGCGAAACCTACACCGTCCAGCCCGGCGACACCCTGGGCAAGATCGCCCAATCCCTGGGCCTTCAGGGCGGATGGCAGGATCTGTTCGCGGCCAATGCGGACACCGTTGCCGATCCGAACCTGATCTTCGTGGACCAGGTTCTGCAGCTGCCCGCGCAGTAATCCGGCTTGTACCAACAGCGCCCCGTTCTCCGACAGGAGGGCGGGGCCTTGTTGGTTGGGCCCAAAAGACGCGCCCTAGACTGGTATCAACCGAGTGAGAGGACGGGCCACTGCTGTGTCCACCGTTGAAAACCGCCCGTGGCTGCAGAACTACCAGCCAGGCGTGCCGGCCGAGATCGAATTTCCCACCGAATCCCTGTCCCACATGGTGGAAACCTCGGTCCGGCGGTTCAGGAAGCAGACGGCCCTCGACTTTTTCGGCGCCACGACGAGCTATCGGGAGCTGGGCCGCCAGATAGACCGGGCAGCGGAAGGCCTGCGCCGGCTCGGCGTAGGCCCGGGCAGTCGCGTCGCCTTGATCCTGCCGAACTGCCCCCAACATGTGGTGGCCTTCTACGCCGTGCTGCGCCTGGGCGCCGTCGTCGTCGAACATAATCCGCTGTACACCGAGCGCGAACTCCGCCACCAGTTCGAGGACCACGGGGCGACGGTAGCCATTGTCTGGAACAACGTGGTGGCCAAAGTGCAGGGGTTCCCGCCGGACATCGAGGTCAAGGCGATCGTGTCTGTGGACCTGACCCGTGCGATGCCCCGGGCGAAGCGCGTGGCCCTGCGGCTGCCGGTCCCGGCCGCGAGGAAGGCGCGCAAAGCGCTGACCGCGCCGGTGAAGGGTACCGTCACGTGGGAGAGGCTGCTGCAGGCCAGGCCGCTGAAGAAGTCGCATCCCCGGCCCGCGGTGACCGACCTGGCCGCCATCCAGTACACCTCCGGCACCACGGGACAGCCCAAGGGCGCCATGCTCACGCACCGGAACCTGCTGGCCAACGCGGAGCAGGGCCGCGTTTGGATGCACGGCGTCTCCGAGGGCAAGGAGGTCATGTACGCCATCCTGCCGATGTTCCACGCCTTCGGCATGACCCTTCACCTGACGTTCGGGGTGCTCATCGGTTCGCGGGTGGTCCTGTTCCCCAAGTTCGATGTGGACCTGGTGCTGGCGGCGGCGAAGAAGACCCCGCCCACCATATTCTGCGCCGTGCCGCCCATCTACGAGCGGACCGCCCGGGAAGCCAGGAAGCGCCGGGTGAATTTGGGCTCCGTGCGGTTCGCCATCTCGGGCGCGATGAACCTGCCGCAGGCCACCGTGGACTTGTGGGAGGAGACCGCCGGCGGCCTGCTGGTGGAGGGCTACGGGATGACGGAGACCTCGCCGGTGGCCCTGGGCAACCCGTTCGCGCCCACGCGGAAGAACGGCACGATCGGTGTTCCGTTCCCCAGCACGGAGATGCGGGTGGTCGATCCGGAGGACCCGTCGAACGAGGTCGCGCCGGCCGAGCCGGGCGAACTCCTGATCCGTGGCCCGCAGGTCTTCCAGGGGTACTGGGGCAAGCCGGAGGAAACGGCGGAGGTCCTGCTCGACGGCGGGTGGGTGCGCACCGGCGATATCGTCACCGTGGACGGGCAGCACAACGTACGGATCGTCGACAGGGTCAAGGAACTGATCATCACCGGCGGCTTCAATGTTTCGCCGTCCGAAGTCGAAGACGCCCTCCGCTCCCACCCCGACGTGATGGAGGCCGCGGCGGTCGGCATCCCGCGGCCGGAGGGTGGCGAGGAGGTGGCGGCCGCCGTCGTACTTCGCCCCGGCGGCGACGTCAGGCTTGACGAACAGGGGATGCGGGACTACTGCCGCGGCCGGCTGGCGGCCTACAAGGTGCCGCGCCGGATCGTCGCAGTCCAGGAGCTGCCCACGTCGATCCTGGGCAAGGTGCTCCGCAAGCAGGTCAAGGAGCAACTCGCCGCCCGGTGAAGGCGCGTCCCTTGCGGTTCCGGCAACAAAGTGGATGACGCGATCAAAGGGGGTGACGTGGACAAGGTGGGTGACGCGTCACATTACGGACGCGCGGCGAGCATGCGGTGTGAGCCGTGACATAGTGGTCCCCGGTGGCAGCGCAATGGCCGCGCTTTCCGGTTGGGGGAGACCGCGGGCGCTGGCACTTGATTTTTTCGAACTGAAAGAAGTGACATGAAGCGAACATTGTTGACCCTGCTGGCCGGCGTCTCCGCGCTTGGACTGGCGGCTTGCGGATCCGGATCGCCCAGCGGCGGCGGCAACGAGGCCGGCGGGAACGAATCCGCCGCGCCCGGGGGCCTGACCAAGGTGACGGTCGGCGTGATTCCGATTGTGGACACCGCCCCGCTGTGGCTCGGCGACTCGAAGGGGTTCTTCGAAGAAGAGGGCCTGGACCTGGACATCCAGAATGTCGCCGGCGGCGCGGCGGCCATCCCCGCCGTGGTCAGCGGTGGGTTCGACTTCGCCTTCGGCAACGTCGTGTCGGTCATGGTGGCCAACGACAAGGGCCTGGACATCCAGTTGGTGGCCAACGGCAACTCCACGTCGGGAGACACCTCGCACGATTTCGGCGGGGTAGTGGTGAAGGGCGATTCGGACATTAAGTCGCCCAAGGACCTGGCTGGCAAGACCGTGTCGGTGAATACCCTCTCCAACATCGGCGACACCACTATCCGCAGCGTGATCGAGGCAGACGGCGGCGACCCCGAGAGCGTGAAGTTCGTCGAGGTCGGCTTCCCGGACGCCCCGGCCGCCCTGGCCAACGGGCAGGTGGACGCCGCGTGGATCCTGGATCCGTTCCTGTCCCAGTCGGTCGAAGACGGCGGCCGCGTGGTCTCCTACAACTTCGCCGACTTCGACAAGAACCTGGATATCTCGGGCTACTTCGCCACCGGCGAGACGGTATCGGGCGATCCGGAACTGGTGAAGAAGTTCCAGGCTGCGATGAACCGCTCGCTGGAGTACGCGCAGGAGAACCCGGACGAGGTCCGCGAGATCGTGGGCACCTACACCAAGATCGACGAAGACGCCCGCGCAAAGATGGCCCTGCCGACCTTCCGCAAGGACTTCAACATGGAGGCGGCGCAGAAGCTCGCCGACGCGGCACTGAAATACGGCACGCTGCAGAAGCCGGCGGAACTGGACAAGTTCTTCCCGTAAGCTTCAACCCCACACCCGGTACGACGGCGGGGCCTCCCGACGTCTGCTACCCCCGACAGCGCCTCTCCCGGACGGGAGGGGCGCTGTCTGCGTTCCGCTGCAGTCCCGGGCTGCTAGATGCGGCTGCGCTCGCCGGGGTCCCGCCACTTGCGGACCGGAGGCGTCCAGCCTTCGATGGCGTCCAGCAGCTCAGCCGCGGAGCCGGCCACGATGACCGCATCCCGGTAGTCCTGTTTGAGGAAGCCGCCGGCGACCAGGCCGTCGATGGTCGCCAGCAGCTGGTCCCAGAAGCCGTTGATGTTCAGGAAGGCCACCGGTTTCTCGTGGATACCGAGCTGAAGCCACGTCCAGGCTTCGAAAATCTCCTCCAGCGTTCCAATGCCGCCCGGCAGCGCCACGAAGGCGTCGGCCAGGTCCGCCATCATTTGTTTGCGCTCGTGCATGGAGTCCACCACGTGCAGGGTGCTCAGCCCGACGTGCCCTACTTCGGTCTTGTCCAACGACTCCGGGATCACGCCCACCACGTCGCCGCCGGCCTCCACCGCGCTGTCGGCGACGACGCCCATCAGGCCCACCTGCCCGCCGCCATACACAATCCCGATGCCGCGGGAGGCGAGTTCGGTGGCGAACCGCTCCGCCTCCCGCGCGTAGACGGTGTCCGTGCCGCTGGCCGATCCGGTGAAAACTGCAAGTCGCATGCGGCTATTATTCCAGTGCCGCTAGACTCGCTGACCATGACCGAAATGGACGGGCAAGGCCGCCCGGAACCGCCCATGGCCGCCGGCGAGGCCGCAACCCTGCTGGGTTTCCTGGAGTTTCACCGCGCTACCTTGGAATGGAAATGCGCAGGCCTGGGCGCGAAAGGATTGGCCGCCACCCTGGCGCCGTCCCGCATGACCCTGGGCGGCATGCTCAAGCACCAGGCGTTCGTGGAGGACTACTGGTTCTCCCACCGGTTGCACGGACTGGAACCGCAGCCGCCCTGGGACACGGTGGACTGGAAGGCCAGCCCGGACTGGGATTGGCAATCCGCGGGCGAAGACACGCCGGAACAGCTCCGCCGGATGTGGAAAGCCGCCGTCGCACGCTCCCGGTCCCTCACCGATGGCGCCCTGGCCGATGGGGGCCTGGACAGGATCGGCTCGACGGCCGGGTCCAACACCGGGGTTCCCAGCCTGCGATGGATCCTGGTCCACATGATCGAGGAGTACTCGCGGCACAACGGGCATGCCGACCTGCTGCGCGAGGCAGTGGACGGACTGGTCGGGGAGTAGGCTGCCGGTCGCCACACCTGTCAGCAGCGCCGGCCACGCAATCCGGTCCGGTCAGTTCCGGTGTTCCCGGTTGGGGTTGCCGGCTAGTACTGCTCCGAATCGTCGCGCGGATACTCTTCGTCCTCGTCGGGCTTGACCGC
This sequence comes from Arthrobacter sp. Y3223065, assembly GCF_059090885.1. Classification (NCBI taxonomy): domain Bacteria; kingdom Bacillati; phylum Actinomycetota; class Actinomycetes; order Micrococcales; family Micrococcaceae; genus Arthrobacter; species Arthrobacter sp. Y3223065. The sequence goes on from NZ_JBNHGC010000005.1 coordinate 117,150, forward strand.
TTCCAACTGCTCCTGCAGGTCGGCCTCGTTCGCCTCCCACTCGACCGGCACCGGCGGGGATTCCACGTGGTCCGGGACATCCTCGTCGACCGGGCGCTCCTGCCAGGCGCGGTCGGCCTCATCCGCTGCCGGGATGTCTGCTTCGTGGTTGCCGGTGCTGGTCATCGCGGGCCCTCCTGTTGTCTGGTTCGGTCTCGGTCGGTCAATACGGTCAAATGTGTCAACGGGCGCTCGCTCCGGCGCGGTTCCTACCCTCCGGCCACTGACTGGATGATGAGCAGTTCCTGCCCCGGTTCCACGAGCGTGGCCGGCCCGTCCAAAGTGCGGATGTCCTCGCCGTCGAGGTACAGATTGACGTAGCGGCGGATGGCACCGGTTTCGTTGCGGACCCGGCGGTTGAAGACCGGGTAGTCGCCGGCCAAGGCGTCCAGGATGTCCGCCACGGATTGCGGGCCGGAGGCCGGCACGGTCAGCTCGCGCTGCTCGCCGGTGACCTTGGCCAGCAGGCTGGGCACGACGACGGTGACGGCCTTTTCTGCCACACCCACCACGGGGATCCCTCCTTACAGGTTGGCCGCGCGGACGCACAGGACGTCCGGCAGCCCCGAGGCCACTTCCACGAAGACTTCGCCCTCGTCGGCACTGGCGTACACCGAGCCGCCGCGGGTGCCGAAGTAGACGCCGGCCGGATCGCCGGTGTCCACGGCAGCGGCGTCTCGCAGCACGACGTTGTAGTCCAAGTCCGGCAATCCGGTGGCGAAACGCGCCCAGGTGGCGCCGCCGTCGTCGGTCCGATGCACGGCGAGATGCCCGTCCGGCGGGATCCGTTCGCCGTCGGCCTTGATCGGGACCACCCAGGCGGTCCGGGACTTCCGCGGATGGGTGAGCATGACGAAGCCGAAATCGGTGGGCAGCCCGTCGGCGATGGACTGCCAGTTGTCGCCGGAATCGTCAGAGCGGTAGACACCGTGGTGGTTCTGCGCGAAGAGGGTGGACGGTTCGGCGGCATCCCTCGCGATCTTGTGGACGCACTGGCCCACCTCGGGATTCGGGTCGGGCATGAAGTAGGCGCTGATGCCGTGGTTGCGGGCCTGCCAGCTGGCGCCGCCGTCAGTGGTCCGGTACACGCCCCCGGTGCTCATCGCCACGTGCACGGTATCCGGATCCTGCGGGCTCGGCAGGACCGAATGAACGGCCGCCCCGCCGTAACCGGCCCCCCACTGGTCCTTGTCCGGGTGGTCCCACAGGCTGCGGTTGAGTTCGAAGTGCTCGCCGCCGTCGGTGGACTTCCAGACGGAAATCGGTTCGCAGCCGGCCCAGACCACGCCCGGCCGGTCCGCGGCATCGGGCTGGATCTGCCAGATCCGCTCCAGCGCCGCGCCGTGGTCGTCGCCGAAGCGGATGGCGCCGTTCTCCGGTTCCGTCCAGGTCTCGCCGAGGTCCTCGGAACGGAAGACCGTGGGGCCCCAGTGCTCGGAGCGGGCGCCCACCAACAGGCGGGTCGAGCCGTCGCGCTGGTCGATCCCGATGCTGGGGATCTCGTTCATCAAAAAATGCGGGCCGGACAGGGACCAATTGGTCCGGTCGCGGCTGGTAGCCAGCCACAGCCCTTTCTTGGTCCCGATCGCCAGGACGGTCTCCCCAGTAGCCATGCCACCCATTCGACCACCGAGGCACCGGCTGCGCAACGGTTTTGCGGCGAACGGCCGGGCGCGGGGCAGAATGGGGAGGCCGACCTTACTTCAGGAACGAGGACATGAGCACGCAGCCGCCGCACCAGCCCGGGTCCCGCCTCTGGCTCTGGGTCCTGATGGCGGCCGCCGTGCTAACGCAGACGTCGTTGAACGTGTCGCGGCCCGTGGTGTCCTACAAGCTGCTGGCCTTGGGCGGAGACGCTGCAGTGATCGGCGTGGTGACCGCCGTTTACGCCGTGCTGCCGGTGGTGGCGGCGCTGTGGCTCGGGCGGGTGAGCGACCGTATTCCTTCGCTCAAGGGCATGGTCGCGTTGGGTGCGGCCCTGCTGGCGGTGGCCACGCTGGGGCTGGCCCTGGCGCAGGGATTCGTGGTCATCGCGGTATCCATGGCCCTGCTCGGGGTGGGGCACCTGGTGTTCACTATTGCCGGCCAGTCCGCCATCGGGCGGTATGCGCCGCTGAATCAGATGGACACCGGCTTCGGCTGGTTCACCGCGGCGTTTTCGCTGGGTCAGTTGCTCGGTCCGTTGCTCGCCGGGCTGCTGCTGGGCAGCGGGACGGCGGGAGTGGGGCCGAGCTGGCTCGGCGACATCAACCTGGCCCTGCTGCTGGCGGCCGGCATTGCCGCCGCCGGGGCGCCCGTGATGCTGATCGGTGCGCATCCCGGCGCGGCGGCCCGGCGGTTCCGCCGCGGCCAGAACGACGGCGGCGCCGCGCGGGAGCCGGTGGTGAAGGAGCCGGTGCTGCAGATCCTCCGGCGGCCCGGCGTGGCCTGGAACATGCTGGCGTCGATGGCGCTGCTCTCGGTGATCGACATCCTGGTGGCGTTCCTGCCGCTGGTCGGCGAGGAGCTCGGGGTGCCGCCGCTCTGGGTCGGCGTCCTGCTGGCCGTGCGGGCGGGCGCGTCGATCATCTCCCGCATCCTGCTGCCCTGGTTAGTGCACCGATGGACCCGGATCCAGTTGCTGGTGGCCAGCCTGCTGGGCTCCGGCGCGGCGATCGCGGTGGCGCCGTTCGTCCTGGAGCCGTTCTGGGTGGCCGCGGCGGCGCTGTTCGTGGGCGGCTTCCTCCTGGGTCTCGGCCAGCCGCTGACCATGACGCTGATCAGCCACGCCGTCCGGCCGGAGTCCCGGGGCTCGGCGCTGGCCCTGCGGCTGCTGGGCAACCGGGTGGGGCAGGTTGTGCTGCCGCTGGCCGCGGGCCTGGTGGCCGCGCCGCTCGGCCCGGGCGGCGCGATCTGGTTCTCCTGCGCGGTGCTGGGTGGTGCGGCCGCGGCACGGTTGACGGTGCGCACCGGCGGTGGCGGCGGCGGGCGGCGGCCGGCCGATTAAAGCCGGCCTGGCGCTCCGGTTCGGGCGGCTGCTCCGGTTGTTTAGTGGAGCAGGGACCCGAAACGGAGCGCGACGGCGATGGATGAGCACCGCCGTCGTGCTTGGGATGTTGGGAAGCCCCCTAATCAGACCCCGAGGGTTTCGCGCAGGCGGGCGACGTGGCCCTTGGCGTCCACGTCGTACTCGGCGTGCTTGATGGTTCCGTCCGGGCCGATCACAAAGGTGCTGCGCAGCGTGCCGGTGATGACCTTTCCGCCGAAGGTCTTGTCGCCGTAGGAGCCGTATGCCTTGGCCACGGCGAAATCGGGGTCGGAGAGCAGCGGGAACGTCAGGCCCTCGGCGTCGCTGAACGCCTGGATGGCCTCGGGACCGTCCGGCGAGATCCCGATGACGTCGTAGTTCGCGGCCTGCAGGGAGTTGAGGCTGTCGCGGAAGTCGCAGGCCTCGGTGGTGCAGCCGGGGGTGGCGGCCTTGGGGTAGAAGTAGACCACCACGCTCCCGCCGGCGTAGTCGGACAGCGAGACATTCTTGCCGTCGGCGTCGGAGAGCGTGAACTCGGGGGCGGACATACCGGGCTGGAGCTGGGACACGAAGATCCTCTTTCATCGAAACGTACCAGTTGCGAAGCTTCGCTACTGATCCGAGTGTAGTGGCGCGGCCTGCGCCGCACCTGTACGGCATGGTCAACCATTGCGTGCGGCAGGCTTAGCATCGAAGGCGTGAGTGACGCGGAGCATCCCTGGGCAGGCCACCCGAAAGGCACCCGGGGATACCGCAACATGCTCCTGGCGCTGCTCTTCGGCGGTTTCGCCACCTTCGCCCAGCTGTATTCGGTGCAGGCGGTGCTGCCCGGCATCGCCCGAAGCTTCCATGTCAGCGCAGCCGATGCCGCGCTCAGTCTTTCCGCCGCCACCATCGGCCTGGCCCTGGCCGTCATCCCCTGGTCCGCGGTGGCGGACCGCGCCGGCCGCAAGCGCACCATGACGTGGGCGATCAGCGCCGCCGTGATCCTGGGCCTGGCGCTGCCGCTGGCGCCGCATTTCCCCGCCCTGCTGGCGCTGCGCTTCCTGGAGGGCGCCGCGCTGGGCGGCATCCCCGCCGTCGCCCTGGTCTATCTGAACGAGGAGGTGCAGCGGCTGCACGCGGCGGTAGCGGCGGGCACCTACGTCGCGGGCACCACGGTGGGCGGCCTGGCCGGCCGCCTCATCGCAGGGCCGGTAGGGGAGTGGGCCGACTGGCGCGCCGGCGTGCTGGCGGTCAGCGCCGCCGCCGCGCTTGCCGCCGTGCTGTTCGTCCGGCTGGCACCGGCCCCGCGCGGCTTCCGGCCGGTGGCGCGCGGGCAGGGGCCCGGGCTGGGGCAGCGCATCCTGGCCAACCTGCGCTCGGCGCCGCTGCTGGCGCTGTATGCCCAGGGCTTCCTGCTGATGGGCGGTTTCGTCGCCGTCTACCGGCTGGAGGCGCCGCCGTTTTCCCTGCCCGCCTCGCTGGCCTCCCTGCTGTTTTTGGCCTATTTGGCCGGAACGGTGAGTTCCCGGGTAGCCGGCGGCCTGACGGCGCGGACCGGCCGGCTGCCCGTGCTGCTGGGCGCGATCCTCGTCAGTATCGCCGGGCTGGCGGTCACGCTGGCCGATTCGCTCCCGCTGATCCTGCTGGGACTGTTGGTGTTCACGGCCGGATTCTTCGCCGCGCATTCGGTCGCGTCGGGCTGGACGCCGCGGCTGGCGACGGTCGGCGCGGTCAGGCGTCCAGCCTCTACAACCTTGCTTATTATGCGGGCTCCAGCGTGTTCGGCTGGGCCGGCGGCCTCTTCTTCGGCCGGTTCGGCTGGACCGGTGTCGTTGTGTTTACCGCCGCGCTCGCCGCCGTGGCGGGGGCGACGGCGGTGCCCGCCCTGCGGGGGCGCGGCGGCAGGGAGTGAGGTTGGCCACTGCAAGGCGCCTAAGCTGGAGGGCGTGAACCCGGAGAAGATTGCCGAGCAGCGGCAGGGACGGAGCCTGAACCGGCAAATCCTTGCCCTCGCCATCCCCGCCTTCGGCGCCTTGATCGCCGAGCCGCTCTTCCTGGCGGCCGATTCGGCCATCGTGGGACACCTTGGCGTGGCGGAACTGGCCGGGATGGGCCTGGCCGCCACCGTGGTGCAGACCGTCGTCGGACTGATGATCTTCCTCGCCTACTCGACCACTCCGGCGGTGGCGCGGCTGCTGGGGGCCGGCCGGGTTTCGGACGCGTACGGCGTCGGGCGGGACGGCATCTGGCTGGCGCTCGCCGTCGGCGTGGTGCTGGCCGCCGCCGGCTGGGCTTTCGCTCCGGACCTGACCGCGGCGATGGGGGCCAGCGGGCAGGTGCAGGGTTTCGCGGTGGACTACCTGCGCTGGTCGATGCCCGGCCTGCCGGGCATGCTGATCGTGCTGGCGGCCACCGGGGTGTTGCGCGGCCTGCAGGACACCAAGACCCCGCTGCTCGTCGCCGGCGTGGGCTTCCTGGCCAACATCGGCCTGAACTTCCTGCTGGTCTACGGGATGGGGCTCTCGGTGGCCGGGTCCGCCATGGGCACCAGCCTGGTCCAGTGGGCGATGGCGGCGGTCTACCTCGTCATCGTCTACCGCGGGGCGGTCAAACACAGCGTGCGGCTGCGGCCCACCTGGGTCGGCCTGAGGGCCACCACGCACGTGGGGTCGTGGCTGATGCTCCGGACCTTGAGCATGCGCATCGCCCTGCTCGCCACGGTCTTCGTGGCCACCTCGCAGGGCCCGGTGAGCCTGGCCGGCCACCAGCTGGTGATGACGATGTACAGTTTCCTGGCCTTCGCGCTGGACGCCATCGCGATCGCCGCCCAGGCCTTGATCGGGAAGGAACTCGGCGCCTCGAACAAGGCGCTGGCACACTCGCTGACCCGCCGGATGATCGTCTGGGGCGTCGGATTCGGCGTGGTGACCGGCCTGCTGCTGGCGGCGGTGGCCCCCGTGCTCGGCTGGGTCTTCACCTCCGACCCGGCCGTCCACCAGGCATTCACGGCCGCGATCTGGCTGCTGGCCCTGAGCCAGCCGATCTGCGGGCTTGTCTTCGTCCTGGACGGCGTGCTGATCGGCGCCGGCGACGCGCGCTACCTGGCGATTGCCGGCGTCGTGAATCTGGTTGCCTACGTGCCCCTGCTGATGTGGGTGGCCACGGCCGGGCTGACCGGCGCAGCGGGTCTCGTCTGGCTGTGGGCGGCCTTCGGGCTCGGCTACACCGCGGCGCGCGCGGTCACGCTCGGCTGGCGGGTCCGCAACGATGCGTGGATGGTCACCGGGGCACATTAGGCTGGAACCGTGACGATCCCGAGCACTACCCAGGCGGCCGTATTCTGGCAGCCGGTCCTGATCCGCGCCCTGGTGGCCGCCGCCTTCGGCGCCACCACCATCTTCTGGCAGGACCCCGACCGCACCGTGATGGCGCTGGCCGGCGGGCTGTTCCTGCTGCTCAGCGGCGGGGCGGTCTGGCTGCTGGCGCGCAAGCCGGCCGCTGCGGCCCACCGCCAGTTGCTGCTCCTGCAGGCCGCCGTGCTCGCCATGGCCGGCATCCTGGCCTGCGCCCTGCAGACGGTCCCGATGTTCACCGTGCTGGCCACCGCGGCGCTGCTGGTCTCCGGCGGGGCCGAGCTGATGCTCTGGTGGAGCAACCGGCCCTCCCGCGGCGACATCCCGGGGAAGCCCGCGGGTATCCCGGCCGCGACCGGTGTGGCGGGCTCCGTGCTGGCCCGCGACTGGCTGATCACCGGCGCCGTGTCCGTGGGCTTCGGCGTCGCGCTGCCGTTCTTCGCGCACCTGGGCCCGCACGCGCTGCTGGGGGTGCTGGGCGGGGCGGCGATCATCATCGCCGTCGTCCTCTTGATTGCCGCCCTCAGCCTGCGCCACGACGCCAGGCAGCCGGCGGCCGGCTGAATACCGCCCGCGCGTGTGGTCCCCGCCACCGGCGCCTGCGCGGCAACTTCTACAGTCGGTAGACTGGATGCAGGCTTTATCCGTCAGCAGGAGGAAATCATCGTGGGCAAGAACGCGTCTGGCCGTCCGGACGAAGGACGGATGTCCGTCAAGGGCCCGCTGATCTTCTCGGCTGTACTGGCCGTGGTCGCCGGCTCCCTGACCATGGTCTTCGCCACCGGCGGGTCCGGAAACCTGCTGCGCTGGGACCTCGGCGTCACGGCGGCCGGCATCGCCTTCATCGCCTCGCTGCTGATCGTGGCGGTGCTGACCATGTCCACCAAGGAGAACCCGAGCCACCTCAGCCAAGGCTCCGGGATCCATCGCGTCTCGTCGAAGATCCCGGGCGGCGCGGGCACCGTGCCGGCCCCGGGCACGCCGCAGAGCCGGGCCCAGGTGGAAGAACAAGAGGCGGCGGAGTCCGCCGCGAATCCCGACCAGGCCACCAACCGTCTTTCGGGTAACGACGACGACGGCGGCGCGCGCCGCTGATGTGCGCTGGCGCCGGCCCGGCCGGGCCTGACAAGCTGGCAGCATGACGTCCGGCCAGCCTTCCCCGCACCTGCCCCTCCCGGCAGGTCCCGGCGACACCGCCGCGTCCGGCGGACAAGCGCCCGAGGCCAAGACCACGTTGGCCGCGGAGCTGTGGTACCGGGCGGATCCCCGACTCTTCAGCGAGGATCTTCAGGCGCGCCTGACGGCGGAATTCCCCGGCGCCTCCTTTTCCGACGGCGTTGCCCTGTTGCCGCACGCCGCGCACTCCTTCGACATCAACGGCGCCTCCGGGGTGAAAACGATCCGGCTGAGCACCGGCGTCGCCGTTCCCCGCGGGCCGCTGTCCGCGGCCGAGGCGCTGGAGGCCACCCCCGCGGACCAAAGCTGGTCCTGGCCGGACGCCGAGCAGCAGGTGCCCGGCTGCACCCACCGCATCCTGGTGACGGAGGTGGTGGCCAGCGGCTTCGAACCCAAGCCGCGGGTCGAGTCCTTCCAGCGGGTGCTGCGCCTGCTGGCCGCCGAGACGCGGCCGGCCGCGGTCCGGTGGCTGCACAACTCCCACTGGCGCGACCCCGCGGAGCTGGAGGCGGCCCACCCGCTGGCCGGCCCGGTGAATATGCGGTTCTTCCTGGTCAGCAACGACGAGGGCGCCATGGTGGTGGACAGCCTGGGCATGTACCAGCTGGGCCTGCCGGACGTGCAGGTGCACTTCCGCGACAAGGATCCGAACCAGATGGTGGAACTTGCCTTTAACGTGGCCGCCTACCTGTTCGAACACGGTCCCGTCATCCAGTCCAAGAGCCAGCTGAACGGTCCGGAGGGCATGAAGTTCACGGCCGGCTGGGAAGATTCGCTGCTGCCGCCGCTGCGGACGGTCATCGACCTGGACCCCGGCCCGCCCTACTCGGCCGGCAGCCGCTAGGGCCGCGGCGGGCGCTCAACCAACCAGGCCGGGCACCGGCCCGCCGGTCAGCGGGCGGCAGCCGACTTGCGCGCCCGGTAGGCGGCCACGTGGGTACGGTTGGCGCAATTGCCGGTATCGCAGAAGCGCTTCGACCGGTTCTTCGACAGGTCCACCAGCACCGCGGTGCAGTCGTCCGCGGCGCAGATCCGCAGCCGGTCCAGCTGCTTCTCGCGGATCACGTCCACCAGCGCCATCGCCGCCTCCACGGCCATGCGCACCTCCAGCGGCGCGTCCGGGCGGGTGGCATGCAAGTGGTAGTCCCACTGGTCGTGCTTGACCAGCTGCGGGATGGCGCCGGCGTCGGCCAGGATTGTATTGACAATGACGACGGCGCGGTCCTGCGGCGCGGACCAGACCTCCTTGAGCACCGGGCGCAGGGCGCGGACCGCCTCGAGCTCCGCCGTCGTATGCGTGCGCGAGCCGGTGAAACCGAAGTCGTCCACGAGTGCATCGAGATCCGCCACGCTGGCGAGGGTGTCCGGGTGGACCTCGGCCGTATTGATCAGCCGGGCCGCGTCCACCAGCGAGTACTCCGTGTCATGAGCAAAGACCACATTGACTCCTGAACAGTGGCAGCGTTATTGTCAGGAGTATACCTCTCATGACTCCTGACAGACCCGTTCTGCGCCGGGAGCGAATCCGCACTTCCCCAAGGATCCGTCATGGCCTCCACCGCCGCCGAACAGCGCACCCAGACAGCCCCGCCGCCCCCGGGTTCCGCCGTGGCCGGCGTCGGCATCGCCTTGGTTTCCTCGGCGATCTTCGGACTCTCGGGGCCCTTTGCCAAGTCGCTGCTTGAGGCCGGCTGGACGCCTGGGTCTGCGGTGGCGGTGCGGATGGTGGGCGCGGCGCTGGTACTGTTCGCGCCCGCCGCCTTGATGCTGCGCGGCCGGTGGGGCCAGCTGCGGCAAAACTGGAAGACCATCGTGTTGTTCGGGCTGATCGGCGTGGCCGGCTGCCAGCTTTTCTACTTCAATGCCGTTGCCACCCTCTCCGTGGGGGTGGCGCTGCTGCTGGAGTTCCTGGCGCCCGTGCTGATCGTGCTGTGGCTCTGGCTGACCAGCCGCCGGCTGCCGCGGCCCGCGACCATCGCGGGTACCGTGCTGGCGGTGGCCGGCCTCATGCTCGTCCTCGACGTCTTCGGGCCGGTGAAACTGGATGTTGCCGGCGTGCTGTGGGGGCTCGGCGCCGCCGTGTGCCTGGTGGTCTACTTCTTCATCACCGCCAAGCAGAACGACTCGCTGCCGCCGCTGGTGCTGGCCGCCGGCGGACTGCTGGTGGGCGGTGCGGCCATCGTCGTCCTGGGCGCGGTGCAGGTCTTGCCGATGGCCTTCAGCACGGCCGGCGTCGAGCTGGCCGGCTGGCAGACCCAGTGGTGGGTGCCGCTGGTCGGACTGGTACTGCTGTCCACGGTGCTGTCCTATGTCACCGGCATCATGGCCGCCAGGGCGCTCGGCACCAAGGTGGCTTCCTTCGTCTCGCTGACCGAGGTGCTCTTCGCCGTCATCTGGGCCTGGCTGCTGCTGGGCGAGCTTCCCGCGGCCATCCAACTGGTCGGCGGCGCACTGATCGTGGCGGGCGTGGTGCTGGTCCGCGCCGACGAACTGCGCGGCCCCAAGCCGGCGTTGAAACCCAAGCAGCTCCAGAGGGCTAGCGGACGATCTTGAAGTTGAACTGGGGCGTGCCGAGCGCGCTCCAGAGGCGGAGCCAGATGGGCAGGATCATTTCGGCACCACGGGCGGTCGTGATGTCGCCGAGGTCGATGACATCCCGATGGCCGAGATCTTTCAGGAGTTCGGTGACTGTGATCTTGGCATCGGCGTCGTTGCCGGACACGAAGACCGTTCCGGGGTCGGAGAGCAGTGCGGGGCGGGCCTGGAGGTCGGCGGTGAGCGTGTTGAGGGACTTCACGACGCGCGCGGCCGGGAAGGCGCGCTGTATCTGCTCGCCCAGGGAATCAGTGTCCTTGACGAAGAGGGTCGGGGGCATTCCGCTGCTGGAGTCCAAGGGGTTGGCGATGTCGAGTATGACCTTGCCCTCAAGGTTTTCGGCCCCGGCCTGAGCCAGGGCGTCCAGGGAGGCGCCGCCGTTGGTTGCGTTGACGATAAGCTCGGCGCCGGCCGCGGCGTCGGTGAAGCGGGCGATACCGATGCCTGGGTTGTCGGCGGCCCAGGCGGCGAAGGGCGGAGTGCCCATGGCGTCAGCCGCGGTCCTGGACAGGGTGGTTTCGGGATCGCGGGTTCCGATGGTGACGGCGTGGCCGAGCTCGGCCAGGCGTGCTGCGATGGTTCGGCCGGCCCTGCCGGTTCCGAGGACTGCAGTTTTCATGATGGTTTCCTGTTCGGTTCGGGCTACCCGGTCGAGTGTGACTCCCTTCACCACTCACTGTGCTCCTTCCGCCGGGAGCGAGCCAGTCCGTCGAGGAAGTCGCAGGGGTTTCCCCGCCCTGAGCTTTGGGCGGCGCCCGCGGTTGGGCGGCAACTCCGGCGTCTATCTCAACGAGGCTCGGCTGCAGGTGCTGTAACACCCGCCACGAGAGCTTGCTCACATATCTATGGTGTGTGGCACAGGAGCGGGTCGCGCGGGTCATAGAGTTGATTGCTCAACCGAACTTACCGGTCGTTCAGTCTGTAGCCGCTGCCGAGCGGCTGCATCAGCAACAAGTTAGGTCCGCTATGGATATCAGAGCCCGCATCGAGGCAGCCCCCATGAAGCGCACGCAGGTCGGCGTCATCGCCATCTGCATGGCGCTCTACATGATCGACGGTTTCGATGTCCTGGTGATGGCGTTCAGCGCCAATGCCGTGATGGAGGACTGGGGCCTGAGTGGCAGCCAGCTGGGTGTGCTCCTGAGCTCCGCGCTGATCGGCATGGCGATCGGCTCCATCTTCGTCTCCAGCGTCGCGGACATCATCGGGCGGCAGAAAACCCTGGTGATCGGCGCCGCCGTCGTCGCCGTGGGCATGCTGGTCTCGGCCTTCGCGCCCGGCTACGCCGTGCTGGTCGTGCTGCGTTTCATCACGGGCCTGGCCGTGGGTACCCTGCAGGCCACCGCCAACGTGCTGGCCTCCGAATTCTCCAACGCCAAGCGCCGCTCCACCGCGCTGGCCCTGGTCAGCATCGGCCAGCCCATCGGCGGTGTGCTCGGCGGCATGGCCACCGGCGCCCTGATCACCGCGTTCGGCTGGCGCTCCGCCTTCCTGTTCGGCGCCATCATCACCGTGGTCATGATCCCGTTCATCATGAAAGCCGTCCCCGAGTCCGTCGACTTCCTGCTGGTCCGCCGCCCGGAGAATGCCCTGCAGCGCGTCAACAAGGTGCTGCGCCGGATCGGCCAGCCGGTCGTGGAAGAACTGCCGGCCCTGCCCGAGGCCCCGGCCAAGAAGAAGTCCCGCTTTGCCGACGTGCTCACCGGGGTCAATGCGCGCCGTACCATCCTGATTTCGCTGGCCTACTTCATCCTGATGGCCAGTTTCTACTTCGCCAACTCCTGGACCCCCAAGCTGGTCACCGCCAGCGGCTTCAGCCAGCAGGACGGCATCACCGCCGGCGTGCTCTTCAGCGTCGGCGCGATCATCGGTGCCGTCGTGCTGGGCGTCTTCGGTGCCCGCTTCCCCATGCGCAAGGTCCTCGCGGTGTTCTTCGTGATCGGCGGCCTGACCTTCGGCGCGTTCTCGCTCTCCACCGGATCGCTGGCCGGCGCGCTGTTTGCCGCGGCGCTGGTCGGCTTCGGCTCCAACGCCCCGATTGCCGGCATGCTGGCCATCAGCCCCACGTACTACACCTCGGACGTGCGCGGCACCGCACTGGGTCTGGTCATCGGCATGGGCCGCGTGGGTGCGATCGCCTCGCCGATCATTGCCGGCGCACTGATGGACGGCGGTTGGAAGCCTACCGACCTGTACTTCCTGTTCATCATCCCGATGCTGATCGGCGCCGTGGTGATTTCCATGCTGGGCAAGCCGGTGCTCGCCTCGGTTGCCCCGGAAGGCGCAGCGGACCGGGAGCGGGAACCAGCCGGCAAGCACTAACCGGCAGCAGTTCGGCTTAGAACCTTGGAACGACGGCGGGGCCCGGCACGGTGCCGGGCCCCGCCGTCGTGCGTGGGAAAGTGTGGGGCCCGCGGCCGTGCTGTGCGGGGGTGGTGCGACGCCGCGGCGGGGGAGCAAACTGGAACCAGCCAGCACCCACCATCCGAACCGGAGGCCCGAAATGTGCCGGAATATCCGCCAGCTCCACAACTTCGAACCCGCCGCGACGAATGCCGAAATCGAGGCAGCGGCGCTGCAGTATGTGCGCAAGGTCAGCGGGAGCAACAAGCCGTCCAAGGCCAACGAGGAAGCATTCAACCAGGCCGTGCACGAGATCGCGCACATCACCGCCCACCTGCTCGACGACCTGGTGACCGCGGCGCCCCCGAAGAACCGTGAGGAAGAGGCCGCGAAGGCCCGCGCCCGCGCCGCCGTCCGCTACGGGGCCACCGTCTAGGCCCGGCGCCGGGAACGCCGGCCCGCCGGGACGCTGCTGTGCCGCCCGGCGGGTTGCAGCCCCCGCCCGCTACCGCCCGAAGCGGCGCAGGCGCAGGGAGTTGGCCACCACCAGCACGGAGCTGGCGGCCATCGCGGCGCCGGCGATCATCGGGTTGAGCAGCCCGAGCGCTGCCACCGGGATCCCGAGCGTGTTGTAGGCGAAGGCCCAGAACAGGTTCGACTTGATGGTGGAGAGGGTCCGGCGGCTGAGCTCGATGGACTGCACCACCTGACCGAGGTCGCTGCCCATCACGGTCAGGTCCGCGGCTTCGATCGCCACGTCGGTGCCGGCGCCCATGGCGATGCCCAGGTCGGCCTGGGCCAGCGCGGCGGCGTCGTTCACGCCGTCGCCCACCATCGCCACCGTCTTGCCCTCGTCCTGCAGCCGCTTGATCGCGGCCACCTTCTCCTCGGGGAGCACATCGGCGAAGACGTCCTCGGCGGCGATGCCGACCTCGGCGGCCACTTCGGCGGCCACCGCTGCGTTGTCGCCGGTGAGCAGGATGGGGTGCAGCCCCAGGTCCTTGAACCGTGCGATGGCGGCCGCCGAGTTCTCCTTCACGGTGTCCTGCAGGCTGACAATCCCGGCGATGGTGCCGTCGACGGCGACCCAGACCGCCGTGGACCCGGCCTGCTGCTGCTCCAGCAGGGCCCGGCGATGGGTGTCGGTGAGGGCGATGCCGTTCTCGTCCATCCAGTTGTTGCGGCCGACGACGACGGTGCTGGCTCGTCCGTCGCGTTCGGTGATGGTGCCGCGGACGCCGCCGCCTGCCGTGCTGTGGAAATCGGAGAGGGCCGGCAGTCCGGCATCCTTGCCGGCCGTCGCCCCGGACGGCGTGGCGGTGCGTGCCGCCACCTTGCGGGCTGCTTCAACGATGGCCAGGGCGATCGGGTGCTCCGAGCCGGCCTCGACCGCGCCGGCCAGCAGCAGGACCTCGTCTTCACTGCGGTCCGCCAGGGCCAGCACGCCCTCCACCGCCTGCTGCCCGGTGGTCACGGTGCCGGTCTTGTCCAGCACGATGGTGTCCACGTGCCGGGTGTCCTCGAGGATCTGCGGCCCCTTGATCAGGATGCCCAGCTGGGAAGCCCGGCCGGTGCCGGTGAGCAGTGCGGTGGGCGTCGCCAGTCCCAGGGCGCACGGGCAGGCGATGACCAGCACGGTGACGGCCGCGGTGAACGCCGCCTGCAGGTCGCCGGTGAAGACCATCCAGAGGGTGAAAGTGACGACGGCGATGACCAGCACGATGGGGACGAAGACGGAGCTGATCCGGTCGGCCAGCCGGGCAATCGGGGCCTTGCCCGCCTGCGCCTGGCTGACCAGGCGGCCCATTTGCGCCAGCGTGGTGTCCGAGCCGACCCGGGTCGCGCGGACCAGCAGCCGGCCGGAGGTGTTGATGGTGGCACCGGTGACGGTGTCGTCCACATCCACTTCTACCGGCACGGATTCTCCGGTAAGCAGGGAGGTGTCGACGGCGGAGTGCCCGTCCACCACGTAGCCGTCGGTGGGAATCTTTTCGCCCGGCCGGACCACCATGATGTCCCCGGGCACCAGGTCGGCGGCCGCCACTTTCACCTCGGCGTCGTTTCGCAGCACGGTAGCGTCCTTCGCGCCCAGGTTGAGTAGGGACTTCAGGGCGTCGCCGGCCCGCTGCTTGGCGTTGGCTTCCAGATAGCGGCCCAGCAGCAGGAACGTGACCACGACGGCGGCCACCTCGAAGTACAGTTCGTGCTCGGCCATATTGCTGTGCACGTGTTCGGTCATCATCGGATCCATGACCAGCTGCCAGGCGGAGAAGAAGAAGGCCGCCAGCACGCCGAGGGACACCAGCGTGTCCATCGTGGAGGCCAAATGCCGGGCGTTGATCGCCGCGGCGCGGTGGAACGGCCAGGCCGCCCAGAACACCACCGGGATGCTGAGCGCGAAGGCCACCCAGCCCCAGTGCGGGAACTGCGCGCCGGGGATCATCGAAATAATGAAGATCGGCAAGGTCAGGACGGCGGCCGTCCAGAGGCGCGGCCGCAGCTGGCCGGCGGTGCCGCCATGGGCCATGTGGTCCTCACCCTCCACGTGATCGGCGTGCTCGCCGTCCTCACCGTGGCCGGCGGGTCCGGAGTGGTCGTGCCGGTCCCGGCCGCCGGGGCCGGTGCCGTGGTCCGACTCAGGGTTCCCGTCGTGCCCGTGGCCCGTGACCCCGTGCAGTGGGGCGGGCGCGGAGTGCGGCTGCGGCTTCACCCGGGCCTTGTAGCCGGTGGCATTCACCGTGTCCACCAACTGCTGGTTGGTGACACCGTCCGGGACGAGCACGACGGCGGACTCCAGGGGCAGATTAACGCTTGCCTGGACGCCTTCGATCTTGCCGAGCTTGCGTTCCACCCGGTTTACACAGGAGGCGCACGTCATGCCCTCGATCGCCAGTTCAACGGTTCTGGTCGGGTTCGGCTCGGCTACAGGATCCATGGTGCCGGAATGGGAGGCCATCGGTTGGTCGACTCGATTCTGCGTGTGGTGACGGGCGGCGTGCGGGGCAGCGCGTCCGATGGCGCGCGAGAGGGGCGTACGGCGGCCGGAGGGCGCCGCCGTCGTACAGTCCGAAGGCGGTCTGGCCCTAGGCGTTCTGCGCGACGACGGTGTACCCGGCTTCGGCGACGGCCTCGCCAATCTGGGCCGGGTCAAGATCCGCCTCGGAATCGACCGTCGCCGTGGAGATTCCGCCCTTGTTGAGTTCGATGCTGACGTCCCGGACGCCGTCGAGGGCCTGCAGTTCTTCCGTGACGGCGTCCACGCAGTGGCCGCAGGTCATGCCGTCGATGCTGATGGTGGTGGTGCTCATGACAGTCTCCTAGGGGTGGGGTATGTGTTGGGCGTAAAGGTCAGCGCAGCAGCCGTCCGATGGCGTCCGAGGCTTCCCTGACTTTGTCCTGGACGATCTGGCGGTCGCCGCTGAGCTCGGATTCCTTGGCGGCGCCGACGACGCAGTGTCCGATGTGGTCTTCGAGCAGGCCAACGCTCACCGCGTGCAGGGCCTTGTTGACGGCGGCGACCTGGGTGAGGATGTCGATGCAGTACTTGTCGTCCTCCACCATGCGGGCGATGCCGCGGACCTGGCCCTCGACGCGCTTGAGCCGGCGCAGGTACGCTTCCTTGTCCGACGTGTAGGCGTGGCCGATGTGCTCGTCGGCGGCGGCGGTGACGGGATCGGTTTCCGCGGGCAGTGCTGTGTGGCTCATGGCTTCCTCAATCGGTGGACTACGTCAACCAATCTATACCCCCTAGGGGTATGACGCAAGGGTGGGCGGGCGGCCGGCTGCGTCCGGTCACTGGTGCTGCGGGATGCGCAGCGTTCGGAAGGCGAGCCACGCTGCCGCGACCATGAGAACCACGGCCAGCCCGGCGGTGACGGTCACACCGCTATCGAAAGCATGGACCGCGGAGTCGAGCAGGGAGGCCCCGGTGCGTTCGGGCAACTGTCCGGCGACGGTGATGGCTCCACCGAGGGTCTCGCCGGCAGCTTGCTGCTGTTCGGCGGTCAGTCCTGCGGGAAGGGCGATGTTCCGCCGGTAGGCACCGACCAGGATGCTGCCGAGCACGGCGGTCCCGAAGACAGAGCCCACCTCGTAGGCCGTCTCCGACACTGCGGAGGCGGCCCCGGCCTTGGCTGCGGGGACGCTGGACAAAATGAGGTCATTCGAGAGCGTTTCGGAGGCCCCGACTCCTGCGCCGAGCAGCGCGAAGGCCGCCATCAGGGTCACCGCCGACGCGTCCGGGGTCGACGCCACCAGGGCGTAGGCCGCCGCGGACAGTAACAGGGCGCAAGCCACCACCCGGTGCGGGGCAATCCGGCGCACCAGCGACACCGCGAGCAAGCCGGCCGTTATGGTGACCACCAGGCCGGGCAGCAGTACCAGGCCGGCCCGCAGCGGGCTGAGTCCGAGGACCAACTGGAGATGCTGCGACACGAAGTACAGGAAGCCGACCAGGGAGAACACGGCCAACAGGTTGACCAGCACGGCGCCGGTGAAGGGGCGGTGGCGGAACAGCCGGACATCCAGCATCGGGTTGGCACGGCCCAACTGGCGGCGGACGAACAGCCAGCCGGCCAGGACGCCGAGGGCGAACGTTGCTGCCGCGACGGCCAAATTTCCCCCGCCGGCCAGCTGCTTGATGGCGTACACAACGGGGAGCAGGGCGGCGACGGAGAGCAGGATGCTGGCCGCATCGACCGGCCCGGGCTCAGGATCGCGCGACTCCGGCACACACGCCGGCGTCAGCACCAGCATCGGCAGCAGCATGGGGACCGCGAGCAGGAAGACCGAACCCCACCAGAAGTGCTCCAGCAGCAGGCCGCCCAGCAGCGGTCCGAGGGCGGCGCCGGCGGAGAAGCCGGCGGCCCAGATGGCGATCGCCAGGCGCCGCTGCGCCCGGTCCGTGAAGATGTTCCGGATCAGGGACAGGGTGGCCGGCATCAGCATGGCCCCGAAGATGCCCAGGCCGGCGCGTGCGGCAACCAGCAGTTCGGCGCTGGGGGAGAAGGCGGCCAGCGCGGACAATGCGGCGAAACCGGCCGCGCCGATCATCAGCATCCTGCGCCTGCCGAACCGGTCGCCCAGGCTGCCCATGGCCACCAGCAGGCCGGCGAGTACCAGGGGATAAATGTCGATGATCCACAGGAGGGTGGTTCCGCTGGTGCTGAAGGCCAGGGAAATCGCGGGCAGCGCGAAGCTGAGCACGGTGTTGTCGACGGCGACCAGCAGGACCGGAAGCATCAAGACTGCCAGGGCGGTCCATTCTCGGCGCCCGGCGCGCTGGGTGACGGTAAGCATGGTGGCTCTTTCAGGATCGGGGAAGTTCGACTTACTGTACCGTCTGGACGGTTTACCTGCAAAGTGGCAGCTCCGTCGGAGAGCGGGTTCTAGGATGGGTGGATGGCCAGTGCGAGAGACCGGATCCTCGATAACTTCGAGGACATCCTGATCAAAGAGGGCGAACGAGCCGCCACGATGGATGCCGTCGCGGCGGCGGCCGGGGTGTCCAAGGGCGGGCTGCTGTACCACTTTCCGTCCAAGGAGGCCATGGTCGAGGCCCTGTGCGAGCGGCTGTCCGCACTGACTGCAGCAGACGCGGAGCAGATCCTCAGTGCCCCGGAAGGAGCGGCCCGCTACTACGTGCGCACGTCCAAGTTCGTCGGTTCGCCGCTGGATCGGGCGATCGTGGCCGTGGCGCGACTGGTCCAGCAGGGCCACCCGTCCGCCGCCAGGACCTTTGCCGGAATCCAGGAGCTGTGGCTGGATGCCTTGGAGCAGGCGCTGGGCAGCCGGCCAGTGGCCCAGGCCGTGAAGCTGATCGGCGACGGCCTCTACTACAGCGCAACCTTCTTCTCGCCGGATGCGCAGCGCTACCAATTGGCCGACGGCGAGATGGATGCCTTGCTGGAACAGGTCGACACGCTGGTGAGCCGGGGCTGATTCGCGGCAGGCAGGCTTAGGGTCAGCCCGTTCCCGGAAAATCCGTTCCCGGCAGGACCAGGGGATCATCGTCGGTATTTGGCTGTGTCCGTGCCGGCGCCCGATCACTACACTGGGACGCATGACCGAGCAGGAACCGGGCCCGACCGGGCCCCCGGCTCAACAAGAGGTCGCGGGTTTCACCCCGCGGGCGGCCGCTGTTCCGGTGCCGGGCGGGGCCGGCGAAGGGCAGGGCCTGGCAACTCCGGACGCAGTCGACACGGCCTTGCGCAGCCCTGCACAGCGGTACCGCACTTTCATGGGGATTCTGGTGAATACGGCCTTGGCCAACATCACCACCAGCTACCTGTGGTTCGCCCTGACGTTTTGGGTGTACCTGGAGACGCGCAACGTGATCGCCACCGGGGTGATCGGCGGCGCGTACATGCTGCTGATAGCCCTTTCCAGCATCAGTTTCGGCACCTTCGTGGACCGCTACCGCAAGCTGGTCGTGATGCGCTTCGCCGCCGCCTTCACCTTGGTGATGTTCCTTCTTTCCGGGGCCATGTTCCTGTTGACACCCCAAGCCTGGCTGCTGGACCTCACCCGGCCGTGGTTCTGGGTCTTCTCCCTGATCATTCTGATCGGCGCGGTGGTGGAGAACATGCGCAACATTGCCCTCTCCACCACTGTCACTATCCTGATCGAGCCGGACCGGCGGGCCAATGCCAACGGGCTGGTCGGCATGGTCCAGGGACTCATGTTCATCGTCACCTCGGTGCTCTCCGGCCTCTCGGTCGGGCTGCTGGGCATGGGCGCGACGATCGTCGTCGCCTTGGTGCTCACAGCGCTGGCATTTCTGCACCTACTGACCCTGCGCATGCCGGAGGAGGTGCGCGCGGCCGCCACGGACGCGCACGGCAGCTTCGACCTGCGCGGTTCCCTGGCCGCCGTGCTGGCCATTGCCGGACTGTTCGCGCTGATCCTGTTCTCCACCTTCAACAACTTCATCGGCGGGGTCTACATGGCGCTCATGGATCCCTATGGCCTGGAACTGTTCCCCGTGGAGTTGTGGGGCGCGTACCTTGCGCTCGGCTCCACGGGATTCATCGTCGGCGGCGCGATGATCGGCAAGTTCGGACTGGGGCGCAATCCGTTGCGCACCATGCTCATCGCGGTGATCGTGATGGGGGCCCTCGGTGCGGTGTTCACGCTGCGCGAGTGGGCCTGGCTGTACGTCGCAGGGATCTGGCTGTATCTGGTCCTGGTGCCTGTGGTGGAGGCCGCCGAGCAGACGGTCATCCAACAGGTGGTTCCTCTTCAACGGCAGGGCCGGGTGTTCGGATTCGCCATGGCGCTCGAGTCCGCGGCTGCGCCGATCACCGCGTTCCTCATCGCACCGATCGCCCAAGTCTGGATCATTCCATATGCCCGGTCGGTCGAGGGCTCGGCCCAGCTCGCACCGCTCCTGGGCGAGGGCACGTCCCGAGGTATCGCCCTGGTGTTCTTGGTGGCTGGGATCATCATGATCGTCGCCGCACTGCTGGCCTTCGTGGCCCCGGTCTATCGTCGGGTCTCGGCCTCGTACGCGGAGGCGGCCACCGGAGCGTCGGGGACCTGATTCCCGCCGCGGGCAGCTCCCGCATCCAGCCCGTGACGGCCCAAGCGAGGGCTCTACTGCGCGTCCGGGTGCAGCGCCGGCTGCAGCTCGGACAGCAATTGCTGCACCCGGTGCTTGATGTCGTCACGGACCGCACGGACTCCGGCCGCGTCCCGGCCGGCGGGGTCGTCCACTTCCCAGTCTTCGTAGCGCCGGCCCGGGACCACGGGGCATTCGTCGCCGGAACCCAGGGTGACCACCATCTGCGCCTTGTTGACCGACTCGTGGGTGACCGCAGTGGGCCGCACCGCAGACAGGTCGATGCCCTCTTCTGCCATAACCTCCACGACGGCGGCGTCGAGCCGTCCTCCGGGCCGGGTTCCGGCCGAGCGGGCCTCGATGCCGCCCTCGGCAAGCTGGGAGAGGTAGGCCGCGGCCATCTGTGAGCGGCCGGCATCCCGCACGCCCACGAACAGGACGGTCGGACGGGTAGTGCCCGGTGTTGAGGCAGTCATGGCGGCCCTCCGCGTCGTTCGGCTCCGGGCCCCGCTAGCGGCGCCGGCTGCTTCTCCTCACTGTGCCAGAACTTCGGGCAGACCCATAGGTGCGTGGGCAATAATTGCAGGCGGGTGTACCCGGAACTGACCGGCCGATAATCCGGGGCATACGACGCCTCCCGGTGGTGGATTAAGGCTTTCGGTGGATGCGGCCTGGTCCGCCAAGGAAACCGGATCGGCGCTGAAGCTACTGGGCCTCCGCGGGGTTGCCCGCCGCAGCGTTCTGCTCCGCGACTGCCTGCATCGCCTCGGGTGACATGTGCATGATCTCCCAGACGTGTCCGTCCGGGTCGGTGATGGCGGCCCCGTACATGCCCGGCATCTCGGCCTCGGCGGGCCGGTAGACAGCACCGCCGCCGGCCTCGGCCTTGGCCACGAACTGGTCGACCTCCTCGTTGGAGTCCGCGCTGAGGGCCACCAGCACTTCCTTGGCGTTCGAGCCCAGATGCGGGGTGCCGCCGTCGCGGAGGTACTTGCCGAAGTGCTCCTGCGTCAGCAGCATCACCACGATCGTGTCGGAGATGACCACCGAGGAGGCATCGGGGGAGGAGAAGTCCGGGTTCAGCGTGTATCCCAGCCCGGTGTAGAAATCGGTGGCCTTTTTGAGGTCGCTGACGGGCAAGTTGATGAAAACCATGCGGTCCATGGGCTGTTCCTTCCAGGAGGGGCCCGCCGGCCGGCGCGGGGCGACGGGAGTGGGACGAGGTCCACTGTGGCACTGCGGCCGGTACGAGCCAAGAGCTATCGGCAGAGGTAGTTTGCCGTCCCGGTCGGCGGCCCTGCGGGCGGGCCTCCCTTGTCCGCGGGAAACCGCAGACCTACGGTGGGAGTAGTAGCGGCGAGGCGAAGGAGGCGCGAGATGGCGGAATTGCGGATTGAACAGTGGTGGCTGAAGCTGGCGACCGGGCACAAGCAGTGGTTCCGGGAGAACCTGCGGGCCGACGTGGTGGACGCAGACGCGGCGGCGGCGGTCTATGAGGCCGGCGGGCCCGACCTGAAGGAGGCCACGCTGCCGGAAGAAGATTGGGAGTTCATCGAGACCCAGTCGGAGTTCGTGGACTGACGCCGACGGCGGGCGGCGCTCCCGGCCGGTCGGGCCCGGGGCGGGTAAGTTGGTGTGAAACGGCCCACGTGGCCGCCAGACGACGTGCTCGAAGGGGTGGCCCGATGGCCGGAATCATCATCGTAGGAGTCGACGGCAGCGAAACCGCCATGAAGGCGGCGCGCACCGCGGCGAAACTCGCCGCATCAATGGGTGCCGAGCTCCGGGTAGTTACGGCCCACGAGTCCGATGCGACGGAAGTGGTGTCGATCGGAAACGACAAGTGGTACATCCACGAGTCCGAAAGGGCCGAAAAGGTTGCCAGGGACGTTGCGTCGGAACTGGGTGCGGAGGGCCTGCGGACCAGTTTCACGGCCGTGCTCGGCAAGCCCCAGGACGCCCTGGTGGAAGAGGCGGAACGCGTCAACGCCCGCCTGATCGTCGTCGGGAACGTGGGCATGCAGGGGCTGGGCCGGGTGCTCGGCAGCGTGGCCAGTTCGGTCACCCACAAGGCGGCCTGTGACGTGTACATCGCCAAGACCGCCGGCTGATTCCGGGATGGTGAACGAACTGCAGGTGGCCGGCCGTGCCCAGGTTCCGCCGTTCCAAGTGATGAGCATCCTGGACCGGGTGGCGCAGATGCGCGCTGCCGGCCGGGACGTTATTTCGTTGTGTGCGGGGGAACCGTCCGGCGGCGCCCCGCGTGCTGTGTCCGCGCGGGCCGCCGAGATCCATGCCTCCGGCCAGCCGCTGACCTACACCAGCGCGCTGGGCGTCCAGGAGCTGCGGACAGCGATCGCCGGTCATTACGGGCGCTGGTACGGGCTGGACGTGGCGCCGGAAGAAGTGGCCGTGACCACGGGTTCATCCGGAGCCTTCATGCTGGCGTTCCTGAGCGCCTTCAACCCGGGGGACCGCGTGGCGCTGGCACGGCCCGGGTATCCGGCCTACCGGAACATTCTGCGGGCGCTCGGTTGCAAGGTGGTGGAGATCGACTGCGGTCCCGAGGTCCGCTACCAGCCGACGCCGGAACTGCTGGCCGCGGCGGAGTCGACCCACGGGCCGTTGGCTGGCCTCGTGCTGGCGTCGCCGGCGAACCCCACCGGCACCATGGTGTCGCGCAGCGAGCTTGCCGCGCTCACGGCCTGGTGCGCGGAGCATGGGGTCCGCCTGGTCAGCGACGAAATCTACCACGGCATCACGTATCCGGCAGATCCCACGGAACCGGACTCCCGCGGAACCTGCGCCTGGGAACTGGACCGCACCGGCGTCGTTGTTTCTTCCTTCTCCAAGTACTGGGGGATGACGGGGTGGCGGCTGGGCTGGGCGCTGATGCCCGGCGACCTGGCGCCGGCCTTCGATGCGCTCGCCGGAAACGTGGCGCTGTGCCCGCCGGCGCCGGCCCAGCTGGCGGCACTGGAGGCGTTCAGCGCCGACTCCTACACGGAGGCCGATGCGGCGGTGGCCGCCTTCGCCGAGGTGCGCGCGCTGTTGCTGCAGAACCTGGGCCGGCTCCGGTGGGGGAATGCGGCACCGGCAGACGGGGCCTTCTACCTCTACGCCGACCTCGGACAGCAGCTGAAGGGCTTCGCCGATTCGGCCGAATACTGCCGGGCGCTGCTGGAGGAAGAGGGCGTGGCCCTGGTCCCCGGCGCCGACTTCGACGCCGTCCACGGCACCCGCTCCGTCCGGCTGTCCTTTGCCGCCGGCGCGGACGCCGTGGCCTCGGCCATCGAGCGCATTGTCCGCTTCCAGGAGAACCACGGCCGGAACGCTTAGGTCCCGGGCCGCTCACGCTTGGGCCCGGGCGCCCTCAAGGAGCCGCTAGCGCCGGAGAGCCCACGCCTGCGCCGGAACGGGTTACGCCGGCGAGCCGGAAGCGGTCACACCGGCCGTTCCCAATCCTCCACCGGCCCCTCGACCATGGTAAACAGCGGATGCGGGTCGGGGACCCAGCCGGGGCTTTGCTGCTCGAGCCCACGGTTCAGGACCACGGCGTGGGCCGGATCCCGGACCGCGATCTTGTCGATCAAATGGCCCAGTTCGAAGCTGAGCTGTTCCGAATGAACCGGCAGGAGAGGCTGCCGTTCCCTTGCGGCAGCGCCGGCGGCCGAGGTTCCCGGGCACCGGATCAGGCCGGTGTTGAAGGCATATCCGCGGGTCGCCGCCTCGGCTGCCAGCCCCTCCAGGTAAGCGCCGATGGCTGCCATCGGATCCTCCGCGGCACGAAAACGCTGCAGCTGCGGGTGGTTGCGGTAGCCCTTGGTTTCGCCCGCGAGAACCTTTTGCGCCAGCAAGGCCTCCCGCCAGCAGGCCACCAGCCCCCTGCGGTCGAGCAGCCGGGGGTGCAGGCTCCATATCCGCATTGGACCAGAATAAGCACACCGCGGCGTTCGGGGCTGCGGCCACCACAGCCGGCTGGGCGGCAGCCCCCCAGCCGGCTGCGGCGGCCGTCCGGGCAACTGGCGGCGGCGGAGGGAGAACTATATCGTGCCTGTGAGACAATAGGTGGCAATGTCTTCGCAGATTTCTTCCCCCCAAAAAACTTCCGACCGGCCCCAAGTGCGTCCCGCCGCCGAGGGCTGGAACCAGGCCGTCACCAGCGAGGGCCGCCCGCTGCTGCAGTTCAAGTCCCCGCGGGTCACGCAGCCGCCGGTCCACCTTGCCGACATGCCGCTGGCCGAGCGGCAGGAAAAGATGAAGGAGCTGGGACTGCCGGCGTTCCGTGCCAAGCAGCTGTCCACGCATTACTTCCAGCACTACACCACCGATCCCGAGCGGATGAGCGACCTGCCCAAGGAGCGGCGCGCTGAGCTGGCGGAGGCGTTTTTCCCCACCCTCCTCACGGAGGTCAAGCGGCTCGCCACGGACAACGGCGACACCATCAAGTTCCTCTGGCGGCTCTTCGACGGCTCCCTGGTTGAGTCGGTGCTGATGCGCTACCCCGGCCGCATCACGCTGTGCGTTTCCAGTCAGTGCGGCTGTGGCATGAACTGCCCGTTCTGCGCCACCGGCCAGGCCGGCCTGACCCGCAACATGTCCACCGCGGAGATCCTGGACCAGATTGTGCAGGCCAACCGGGTCATCGCCGAGGGCGGGCTGGGCGGCAAGCGCAAGGACGCCGGCCACGACGCCGAGCGCGTGACCAACATTGTCTTCATGGGCATGGGTGAGCCGCTGGCCAACTACAAGCGCGTGATGAGTGCCGTGCACCGCATGGTGGACGAGGCGCCCGAGGGCCTGGGCATGAGCGCCCGCGGCATCACTGTCTCCACCGTGGGCCTGGTGCCGGCGATCAACAAGCTGGCGGATGAAAACCTCCCCTTCACGTTCGCGCTCAGCCTGCACGCCCCGGACGACGAGCTGCGCGATGAGCTGATCCCGGTGAACTCCCGGTGGAAGGTCGACGAGGCGCTCGACGCCGCCTACGGCTACTACCAGCGCACCGGCCGGCGCGTCTCCATCGAGTACGCGCTGATCAAGGACATGAACGACCACGCGTGGCGGGCCGACCTGCTGGCCAAGAAGCTCAACAAGCGCGGCCGCGGCTGGGTGCACGTCAACCCCATCCCGCTGAACCCCACCCCGGGTTCCATCTGGACCTCGTCCGACCCGGACGTCACCCGCGAGTTCGTGGCCCGGCTCAACGACGCCGGCGTCCCCACCACGCTGCGCGACACCCGCGGCAAGGAGATCGACGGCGCCTGCGGCCAGTTGGCGGCGACGGAGTAACCCCTCAGAAATAACGACGGCGGCGGGCCGGGTCCTCGGATCCGGCCCGCCGCCTGTTTCGGCGCCGCTTTCGGGCCCCTCGTCGCCGCGGCCGGACCCCTCGTCGCCGCCGGCGGGAGGCCTGCCCGCTAGTCTGGGACCGCCGAGGGATCCAGATGTTGCCGGGGGACCCTGTCGCGGCTGTAGGTGATCTCGGTGTAGCCGTGCGGTGCGGGCTTGCCGTCCTCGCCCAGGTTCACGAATACGATCTTATCGATCGTCAGGATCGACTGGCGGGTGAACATGTTCCGCACCTCCGCCCGCATCGTCAGGGACGTCCGGCCGAAATGCGTGGCTTTCAGGCCCATCTCGATCAGATCACCCTGGCGGGCCGAGCTGACGAAGTTGATCTCCGACATGTACTTGGTCACTGCCTTGCCGTTGCCCAGTTGGACGATGGCGTAGATGGCCGCCTGTTCGTCGATCCACCGCAGCAAGCTGCCACCAAAAAGGGTGCCGTTGGCGTTGAGATCTTCGGGGCGCACCCACTTGCGGGTATGGAAGGAAAGGTCGTCGGTGCCCATGGGACGACTGTATCGGAATGGGCCGGCGGCTCGGCCGGGGCGTCTCGGAACAGCCCGCCCGCCGAGACGCCGGCCCGCGGTCCTAGGACTCGTCGAGCCTCTCGACGTCGTCGGCCTTCTTGGGCACATGCGGAATCGACTCCGTCGTCGGCGGCACCACGGGGGTGAGCACCGAGGCGTAGGCGTGTTCGCTGGAGTACTTGAGGAACGCCAAGTGCGCCTCGTACCGGTCGAGGACATCGTTGATGACCTGTTGCTGGGTCAAACCCATGAGGTCGTAGCCCTCGCTGCCGGTCTGGGTGAACACCTCGAGCCGATAGTACGTGTCGATTTCGCGGGGCATGCTGCGGCCGCCGAATGTCGGCACGGGGGCCTCGACCGCGGCCACCTGGTAATGGAAGTTGCGGTGGTCCTCCATGTTCACCACGAGCGTGTGCTCGTCGATGCCGGTCTTCGGGTTCGGCGTCGTCGTCATCTCCGCCTCGTAG
Organism: Arthrobacter sp. Y3223065; assembly: GCF_059090885.1. NCBI lineage: Bacteria > Bacillati > Actinomycetota > Actinomycetes > Micrococcales > Micrococcaceae > Arthrobacter > Arthrobacter sp. Y3223065. The sequence goes on from NZ_JBNHGC010000005.1 coordinate 143,549, forward strand.
CCGAGTTCGGTGAATTCCTTGGCGACGTCCTGCAGCGCCGGCTGCACGACCCGCTCGGCGAACTGTGCCACGGCCTTGTTCGACGGGTAGGACCGCAGCCGCGCCAGACGTTGCCGCCAGGTCTTCTCCGGTATCTGCCCGCCATGGGCGGCAGCAGTGCGCCGTCGCAGCACCTGCCCCTCGCGCTCGGCCCGTTCCATCCTGAGCACCTTCGAGAAGGAGGCCATTACCAGATACGCGATGACGGTCACCGGCAACGCGAAGATCAGGGTGGCGTATTCCATGGTCGTCACGCCGCCGGCCACCAACATGGCCACCGTGAGGAACGCCGTGACCAGGGCCCAGAAGATGCGCAGCCACTTGGCCCCGTCCATCGCCGGATCGGGAATCATGGAGGAGAAGTTCGACATCACCATGGCACCGGAATTGGCGCTGGTGAGGTAGAAGAGCAGGCCCGAGAGGGTGGCCAGACCGATCAGGAACGGCGCGCCCGGGAACATTTCCAGCAACGCATACCACCCGTGCTCGGGGCTGTTGATGGCCTCCTGCGCGAATTCGGTATTCCCGGCGAGCACCTCGCTCATGGCGCTGTTGCCGAAGATCGAGACGATGAAGAAGTCGCAGAGGACCGGAGCGGTGATGGCCGCGATGACGAATTCCCGCAGGGTCCGGCCGCGCGAGATCCGCGCCAGGAAAAGGCCGACGAACGGGCCCCAGGCCAGCCAAAAAGCCCAGAAGAAGAGGGTCCAGCCGGCCATCCACGCCGAACCGTCCTCCTCGTAGGCCAGGGTCTGCAGGGTGCGCTCCGGCAGCGAGAAGATGAAGCGGCCGATGTTCTCGACCATCGCGTTCAGCAGGAACGAGGTCTTGCCCGTGACCAGGATGTAGAGCATCATCGCTCCGGCAGCCCACAGGTTCAGTTCGGAAATCCACCGGATCCCCTTGTCCACGCCGGAAGTACAGGCCGCTACAGTCATGACGACGGCGACGAGCACGAGGGCAATCTGCAGGGCCAGCCCCTCCGGCAGGCCGAACAACCAGCTGAAGCCGACGTTGAGCAGGACGACGCCGATGCCCATCGAGGTGGCTACGCCGAAGACGGTGCCTACCAAGGCGAAAATGTCGATAACGTCGCCGGTCGCACCGCGCACCCGCTTACCCAGCAGCGGGTAGAGCGCGGCCCTGATGGACAGCGGCATGCCCCACCGGTAGGCGAAATACCCCATCGCCATGCCGAGAAGGGCATACATCGACCAGCCGGCCACGCCGTAGTGGAACATCGTCCAGACGACGGCGTCCTGCGCGGCTTCCGCCGATTCGGGTGCGGCGGTGGGAGGAGAAATGTATTGCGTGATCGGGCCGGTGACGGAGTAGAAGAGCATGTCGATGCCCACGCCGGCGGCGAAGAGCATGGCGACCCAGGTGAACAGGTTGTACTGGGGGCGTGAATGGTCGGGGCCGAGCCGGACGCTGCCTTCCTTGGAGAGGGCCACCCACAGGACGAAAAGAATGACCAGGGTGACGGTCAGGACGTAGAACCAGCCCAGATTGGTGGCGATCCAGCCGACCATGGTGTGCATCGTGCCGGCCGCGTTGCCCGGGGCGATGATGGCCCAGATGGAGAAGGCCAGGACGATCGCCGACGAGATGATGAAGACCCGCCAGTTGACCCGGGGGCCGCGGTTCTCGGTGAGTTCGGCCGGCCCCTTGCTCAGTTCCGTGCTGGATATGGGCGGGCGCTTGCCCTCGGAATCCGCGTCAGCGGATTTACGCCGTTCCGCCACGCCGAAGCGACTGCGTTCGACGAGTGGTTTCAGCGCCTCATTGTTCGAGATGCCGTCGTCTTCGGCGTTAGCCATCGGATTCTCCTTCTCTCGCGGGCGGCGCCTGTCGCTCTCGTCAGCGGCACGTCGCCCAAAAAACCGTGGCGGTGAACAGCGTAGACCTCCCAAGCCTGTCCGTGCCCACCTGTGGGGGAGCAATTTTTTCCGGTCCCCCGACTCCGTCTCCCCACCCCGGCCTGGACGCTGCTTCCCGGGAAAACCCGCGGCGTGGCTCCGCCAATGCGGTGCTCCTGGCGCCGGCGGCCAGGGCTGCTGCCCGTGTTGCCCTCGGCCCGCTAGTCGGGCGCTGTCCGGTGGTCCGGGTGGCGCCCCAGCGAGGGGAGTATGCCAAAAAAGTGGGACCCTGGCCTGAAACAGGCAAGGGTCCCACTAGTAGTTGCGGGGGTAGGATTTGAACCTACGACCTCCGGGTTATGAGCCCGGCGAGCTGCCGAACTGCTCCACCCTGCGGCGTTTCTGACTGTAGACCCCCCAGTTTCCAAACGACAAATTTGGTGAGGGGCGTCACCGCACGCGCCAGGAAACCTGTCATTCAAGCACGACGGCGAACGGCATCATCTGGGAGCCATGGGCGCTGCCCGTGACGCCTTCGAGGTCGCCCTGAAGTACTCGCAGGAGCGTCTGCAATTCGACAAGCCCCTTGCCGGCTACCAGCTGACTCAGCAGAAGCTGGTCGACATGGCCTTGGAGATCAATAAGGGATTCCTGCTGGCCCTGCACATTGGCCGTAAGAAGGATGCCGGCATCTTGGATATCCATCAGATCTCGGTGGGCAAGCTGAACGACTGCCGCGAGGCGATCGCGGTCTGCCGGGAAGCGCGCACCATCCTGGGTGGCAATTGTATTACCTTGGACTATTTACCGCTGCGCCACGCCAACAATCTCGAATCGGTGCGCACCTATGAGGGTGCCGACGAGGTCCATGCCCTGATCCTGGGCAACAAGCTCACGGGCATCCCGGCCTTCCGTTAAGGACATCTGATGGATGGGCTTCGTGAAGGCTGAACTGGGTTCCGGAAGGCGGACTGGCTGAGTAAGAACTAGGCCGCGAGGGCCTGAGCACGGTATTGCACCGCGCGCAGGCCATCGAGCTTTATGGAGGTTCTTTCGGTGGTGTTCCAGGCGGATGTATTCGTGGTGACGCCCCCAATGCATCGGTGCTGAGGAATCGGACGCGGTGGAAGAGCTCTTCCTTGAGACGTGCCCGAAGCCTGGGTTGGAATGCACGAGCGGCTTCTAGGAATACTGTGCTGCTCACCCGGAGGTAGCTATGTCGCCCTGACTGAAGACTTCCGTCGCGCTCGGCACCAAGCCGGCGAGGGAACGTCCCGCTACTGTTAGCACGGGTGCGTGCATTTGCCCTGTCACTGCAGCGCCGGGAAGCGTCGCGGACCTGATGCACCAAGGCAGGTGCTGAAGTGTTGGAGCGAGCACTGTGAGACCGCGGTATTGCTGGCTGGTCATTTCGGAGTTGGGGGTACGGCACCCACTAGGACCTGACATGGTCTGCTGGTTCGAGTAGCCGGGACACGGTGTAGCCGATGACCAGGCCCCAAAAGGCCGCGTGGATGTTGAAGAGACTCAGGCCGGAGATGGTCACGACGAACGTCACCAGAGATCCCAAAGTGAAGGTGGTGGCGAAGGCGGCCACGAAGGCCTGCTGGAGTGCCCGCAGCATGGCGAGGCCGCCCAGGGCGAGGACAAATTCCTTGGGAGTTGCGAGCATCAGCCTGGTGAGGGTGGGAGCCAGGGCGGCGCAGGCCAAGGCAAGAACACCGTACGTAACGGCGGCCGTGTACTGGCGCTCCCTGGTTCCCGAAGAAGTCAATAACGCGTTGGTGGGCCCGGTCACGCACGCCGATACCGCACCGAATGCGGCATTGAGCACGGAGAAAGCGCCGGAGGCAATAGCAAAAACGTTGACGGGCGGCTGGTGATTGGCAGTGCGGAGAACGGCAATGCCCTGGCCATTCTGAACGAACAGCACTGTGAGCGCCAGGGGAGCAACCAGCTCGAGCTGGGCTGCCCATGTGAACTCGGGAGGGGTGAAAATCGGGGCGGCCAGGAGCGGCCCGGCTTCTCCGGGGGTGAACTGGCCACTTGCCGCCACAGCCAGGCACCCTGCGACAAGGGTGCCGAGTACCGGCGGAAGGAACCTTCCTAGGGCGGGTACGGCGGTGAGGAGCAAGAATGCCACCACCATCGGTCCGGCTATTGCGGGATTCGCTTGGGTCGAAGCAACGATGTCTGTGCCGAACCTCAGGAACACGGCGGCAACCATCGCCATGACGATCGGCATCGGGGCCGCAGCCATGATCCTGCGAACCACGCCAGTGGTGCCCAGCGCGAGGATAAGCACACCTGAGGTGAAAAACGCTCCAACCACCTCCGCAAAGGACAGGTGCTGAAGTGACGGGCCTAGGAGCACCGTGCCGGGGATGGACCACGCGAAACCCAAGGGCTGGCGGTAGAGGAGTGACATGATTAGGGTCGCTGCGCCGCCGGAGAAAAGGATGCCAAACACCCAGGATGCGAGTTGCCCCTGGGTGAGTCCCCCCGCGGCACCGACGGCCAGGGTGACCGCGATGGGCCCGGAGGCTGTGAAGATGAGCCCGATTAGCCCGTTAACGGCGTAGGGCACGCTCACGTCGCGGAGGACCTGGCGAGGCCCTGCCGGGCGGAACTCCGGACGTTCCAGCAGAGGCTGGGGCGCCAGCGCCGCAGCGTGTGCCACATACGTCGTTAAGGGCGGGTTACGGCGGAATCGGGGCATTCTGGCTCCTGGCGGCATGGGCAAAAAAGACAGGCGCCCCAGAGTTTTGCATCCCCAGAGCGCCTTCGGTGCAGGGGCCATGGCCCCTGCACCGGTAATGAGCGGTGCTTGTTACTTGGTCTGGCCTTCCTTGGCGAGGACGTAGTCATAGACGACTTCCTCGCCAGTGCCGCCGTCCGTACGCGGCTGGGGGTCGAGCATCAGCTCAGGCTTGACTGCCGAAGCGATGTCGTCGGCATTGTGGGGGTCCCCGGGGAAGTACAGCTGCTGGGTGACAGACTGGAAGCCGGGCGCCGAAACCTTAATGTGGATGTGGGCTGGGCGCCATGCGTGCCAGCCTGCTGCACTGATCAGCTGACCGCAGGCCCCGTCCGTAGGGATTTGGTAAGGCGCAGGGCGCATCGTGTTGATTTCGAAGCGGCCATCGTCATCTGCCTTTACCGTGGCGCGGAAAAGCCACTCAGGCAGGCCCGGGGCGTACTGGGAGTAGAACCCGGCCGCGTCAGCGTGCCAGATCTCCACCTGCGCATTCCGGATGGGGTTGCCGGCCGTGTCTGTGAAGCGGCCGCTGAAGCGTAACGGGGTGCCCTCCTCATCGTCGCGCATCTGGACGGTGGCCGGAGATTCGAGTTCCGGGGAGCCGGGCACGTAGTAGGGGCCTTCGATGGTGCCCACGGTGCCGGGACGGTCCTGTGAATTGACGTCCTCCACAGTGTGCTCGAGCCACACGTCGAGGAACAGGGGCCACTCCCCGTCCGTGCCCACCTTGATCAGCCAAGCTTTGAGCGCGTTGTACTCCTCATAGGTGACCTGGTGCTCGACGACGATGTCGTTGGCGGCCCTGATCAGCGCCCCCGCCAGGAGGCTCACTCTTTCCTTCGGCACATCCAGCTGCGCGAGCTTGCCTGAGGTGGCGAAGCGCTCGGTCGCCTTTGAGCCGGCCTCAACGGCAGTTCCCTCGTTCTCATTACGGGTATCCGCTTGGGTCTCAGTCATGGTGGTATTCACCTTCCTCATCAGATAGGGGACAGGAAGGGTTCCTGCACCCGCCGCGTAGCGCAGGCGGAGCATGCACCTGCGGCGACGCGGCATCACGTGACGTCTGTCTCATCGTAGGCTTGGCATAAGGACGCTACAAATATTGATTTGGGTAGTTTTTTGTCATTATCGATACATAAATGCACCCTTGGTCGACCCTAGGTGTTTGCCTGATGTGAGGACAGTCACGAGGCGCAAGAATTGGCTGACAACGTCCGCCGCAGGCGCCTCAGCCTCGCCCCGGATCTCCGCCCATCCGTCCAGCACTCTCCAATGGAGGAGCACGCCATGACCGAGAACCTGACCCATGTCCGCGAGGTCCTTGCCGACGCTGTAATCGACGACCGTGAGAACGGCGTCATCCGGGCCAAGCGCGAAATCTTCACTGACCAGGACATTTTTGAACTGGAAATGAAACACATCTTCGAGGGGAACTGGGTTTACCTTGCCCACGAGTCCCAGATTCCCAACGTGGGGGACTACTTCACCACCTACATCGGTCGCACTCCCGTGGTGATTACCCGTGACAAGGACGAAAACCTCAACTGCATCGTTAACGCCTGTTCGCACCGCGGTGCGATGCTGTGCCGCCGCAAGACGGACAACCGCACCACGTTTACCTGCCCGTTCCACGGCTGGACGTTTAAGAACTCCGGGGAGTTGCTGAAGGTAAAAGACTCGCGCAATGCCGGCTACCCGGAGACCTTCAATAAAGAAGGCTCCCACGATCTCACCAAAGTCGCCCGCTTCGAGTCCTACCGCGGCTTCCTCTTCGGCTCCTTGAAAGCTGACGTCCTCCCGCTCGAAGAGCACTTGGGCGACGCCACCAAAGTAATCGACTCCATCGTGGACCAGTCCCCGGAGGGCCTGGAGGTGCTGCGCGGGTCGTCCACCTACACCTATGACGGCAACTGGAAGGTGCAGGCGGAGAACGGGGCCGACGGTTACCACGTCACAGCCGTGCACTGGAACTACGCTGCCACCACCGCCCGCCGCAGCGCCGGCGACTCCGCCAACAAGACCAAGGCCATGGACGCCGGCAAATGGGGCAAGGTCAAGGGCGGTTTCTATTCCTACGACCACGGCCACCTGCTGCTCTGGCAGGAATGGACCAACCCGGAGGATCGCCCGCTCTGGGACCGTCGCGACGAGCTGTGCGCGAAGTACGGCGAGGAGATGGCCAACTTCATGATCAACATCTCCCGGAACCTCTGCCTGTACCCGAATGTTTACATCATGGACCAGTTCTCCTCGCAGATCCGCCACTTCCGCCCCATCTCGGCGGACCAGACCGAGGTCACGATCTACTGCATAGCCCCCAAGGGCGAATCCCAAGAGAACCGGTCCAAGCGCATCCGCCAGTACGAGGACTTCTTCAACGCCACCGGCATGGCCACTCCCGACGACCTTGAGGAATTCAGGTCCTGCAACAAGACCTACTGGGCCACTGCAGCACCTTGGAACGACATGACCCGTGGCTCCACCCATGAGATCGCCGGCCCCGACGAACAGGCGCGGGCGCTGGGCATGTCCAGGGTGATCGCCTCCGGCGTGCGCACAGAGGATGAAGGACTGTACCCGATCCAGCACGGGTACTGGAAGGAAGTCATGGACCGGGCCCTGAAAGAGGAGGAGCGCTCCGCCCTGGACGCAGTTCCCGTCACCGCCTGACCAGCCCACGTGGAGCCAGAAAGAGTGGATAACACTATGACCAACCCGACCCAAACCGCCACGGCACTCAAGACCGCCGAGGAGATTGCCACGCTCGAAACCGTCCGGGCCTTCCTGTACAAGGAAGCACGCCTGCTGGATGACCGCCAGTTCGACGAGTGGCTCGAGTGCTACCACCCGGACTCCGAATTCTGGATGCCTGCGTGGGACGTCGACGACCGGCTCACCCAGGATCCGCAGAACGAAATCTCCCTTATCTATTACGACAACCGCGGCGGTATCGAGGACCGCGTGTTCCGGATCAAGACGGACCGGTCCTCTGCCACCTCACTGCCGGAGCCGCGCACCGGCCACAACATCACTGATATCGAAATCCTGGAGCACGACCGCGGCCGGGTGCAGGTGCGCTTCAACTGGTTCACCCTGTACTTCCGCTACAACACAACGGATACGTACTTCGGAACCAGCTACTACACGATCGATCTCTGTGCCGAGGAGCCAGTGATTCTGAAGAAGAAGGTCGTCCTGAAGAACGACTACATCCACCACGTGGTGGATGTCTACATGATCTGAGGGCCGCGCCGGTGCCGGCACCGGCCGGGCGCCGGCCCCGACTGGTTCGCAAGCTGTGCCCAACGTTCACACAACAACTTTCCCGGGTAGCGACGACGCGCCCGCTCAGACAGGAGGAATCATGGGCCACGAGGTAGCCCTCAGCTTCGAGGACGGCGTAACCAAAGTCATTAAGGTCGGCGACTACGAAACAGTCATGGACGCCGCGTACAAGGCACGCATCAACATCCCGTCAGATTGCCGTGACGGTGCCTGTGGCACCTGCAAGGCATTCTGCGATTCCGGCTCCTTCGACCCGGGGGACTACATTGACGACGCGATGACCGAAGAGGAGCTCGAAAAGGGCTATCTGCTTACATGCCAGGCTGTGCCGGAGTCAGACCTGGCCATCCAGATCCCTGCCACGTCGGAATCCGCGAAAACGGCCGCCACCACCTTCACCTCAACCATAAAGGAACTCAACAAGCACTCGGATAGCACAGTGTCCTTCACCCTCGAGGTGCAGAACCGGGACGCGCTGGCCTTCCTTCCGGGCCAGTACGTCAACCTCAAGGTCCCTGGAACTGACGCCGAACGCTCCTATTCCTTTAGCAGCGGCCCCGAGGTGCAGGACGCGTCCTTCATGGTGCGGGTGACTCCGCAGGCGCAATGTCGGAGTACCTACGCGACAGGGCGGCAGTGGGCGACACCATCGAATTCACGGGCACTTACGGCTCATTCTTCCTGCGTGAGCCTAAGCGCCCCCTGCTGCTCCTGGCAGGCGGCACGGGCCTGGCCCCGCTGCTGTCAATGCTCGAGAAGCTCTCCAGCAATCCGCCTGCCACCCCGGTCCATCTCATCTACGGCCTAACCCGGGAGGCAGATATCGTCGGCTTGGACTGGCTGCGGGAGTACGAGGCGAAGCTACCGGGATTCACTTGGGATTACATTGCCTCCGAACCTGGCACCTCCGCCCCCCACACGGGCTATGTCACCCAGATCATCGAGCCCGCCCACCTCAATGAGGGCGATGTAGACATCTACCTGTGCGGCCCGCCCCCCATGGTCAATGCTGTCTCTAAGTGGCTGGACGCCGAAGGCATCCAGCCTGCCAACTTCTACTTCGAGCGGTTCGCCCCGAAGGAGACCACCGGCGGCGATGCCGAGACGGGCGCACCAGCACCCGCCGAGAAGATCGAGACCGAGGGCGACACGATGAGCCGCGGCGAGGCCGTCTCTTCCCTGGAGACCGGCCGTGTGAATTTCCGCAAGGAGGACAGTTTCGCCCAGCTGGATGCCCGCATGGGTTTGGAGCTTGCAGTAAGCGAGCTGATGCTGGGCCGGCTCAGCGAGGAGCAGCTACGCCAGTTCCGGCGGCTCGCCGAGGCGACAACACGCTCAATCGATGCAGGGGCCATCAAGGAACCGGAGGAGTTCGCGCGCACCAACGAGGAGTTCCACGAATACCTCTTCATGATCTGCGATAACCCCATGCTTCTCGAGTCCTACCGCCGGCTCGACGTCCACGCCCAGATGGCCGCGGCGCTAGAAGAAGGATCCCGGATTTTCAACCGGGTCACCCAGGACCACCTTGACATCGTCGACGCCTTCGAGCGCCAGGACAGGGCGCGCCTGCGTGAGGTCATCACCGACCATGCACGTGACGCGAAGGAGACCATGGCCGGTGCGATCGACGCAAAGGCTGCCCGCTAATGGCAGCGCCATATGCGGGACAATTCCTTACCCCGGGCCGGTACTCCGGCAAGGTAGCCGTAGTGACAGGAGCCGCGCAAGGCATCGGCCAGAAGGTTGCCCAGCGCATCGGTGCCGAGGGCGGAGCTGTCGTCCTTGTGGACCGGGCCGAGCTCGTCCACGAGGTGGCAAGCGGTATCGATGAGGCCGCACAGGCTGCCGGTTCCGGAGGCTCGGCCACGTCCGTGACCGCTGACCTTGAGACCTTCGCGGGAGCGTGGCAGGCCGTGGAGGCGGCGGTCGCCGCCCACGGGCGGGTGGACGTGCTGGTAAACAACGTCGGTGGCACCATCTGGGCCCGCCCATACGAAGAATACGACGCAGACAAGATTGAGAAGGAAATCCGCCGCTCGCTCTTTCCCACCCTTTGGAGCTGCCGGGCCGTGCTGCCAATAATGTTGGAGCAGGGATCGGGCACGATCGTCAACGTTTCCTCGGTGGCTACCCGCGGGCTGCACCGCGTGCCGTACGCGGCGGCGAAGGGCGGCGTCAATGCGTTGACCCAAGCGTTGGCGATGGAAGTTGCCGGGCGCGGCATCCGAGTGGTCGCGACCGCCCCGGGCGGTACCGAGGCGCCTCCCCGCCAGGTCAAGCGAGGGCCGGACGCCGAAACTGAGGTGGAAAAGGCCTGGTACCAGGTGATCGTCGACCAGACCGTGCAGTCCTCCTTCATGAAGCGCTATGGCACCCTGGACGAACAGGCGGCGCCCATTGTCTTCCTCGCATCAGATGAAGCGTCATACCTGACCGGGAGCATCCTGCCGGTCGCCGGCGGGGACTTGGGATAAGACACTCTTGAATCCCCGCTTCAAGGGCCAGACGGCCCCCTCCGGTAGACTTGCCGGCATGACTGCCGGGTCCATCCAAGGCGAAATAACGGAGGACTCGCCGCTGGTGGGTCGGGCCCGGGTCTTCGAGGAACTCCTCGAAATCCTCCGCGCAGTGCGCAAAGGCAACGTCGGCACAGTGGTGCTCACAGGCCCATCAGGGTCCGGAAAGACCGCCGTGCTGAATTCCTTCGTGGAACACTGCCATACTGTGGCGCGTGGAATCCGGGTGCTGTCCGCTATGGGGGATGAATGGGAGGCACAGTTTGCCCTCGCCGGTTACTCCCAGCTCATGCTCACTTCGCCGCTGCGTTCGGCGAAGGGTTACGACAGCGGCCCGGCCTTGCCTGCGGCGCCCGTCGCAGCTCTCACCACCGGCCAAATGGTCAACTACGCCTTGACTCTCAGCACACACCTCGAAGGGCTGCAGTCCCACGGGAGCGTGGTTGTCGCCGTCGATGACGTCCACAAACTGGATGTGGAGAGCCTGCGCATCCTCACCTTCGTCATGCGACGGCTGCACGGCAAACGAATCCTGTTCCTGCTGACACTCAACCCTGCCGACGCTCCGCGCATCCCCGCTGGCGTGCTCGATTTCCTCACCGGCCACCAAGTGGTGCGCATCCCCCTGGAGCCGCTTTCCCCGCAGCAGGTCCAGGAAGTCGCCCGGCGCTTGCTCGGTATAGACCTCAGCGTGACGGCAGCCCACGGTCTGGTCCAGCACACCAAAGGCCTGCCGGAACCAATCGTGGAACTGCTGCGCGAGCTGCCGGCAGAAACCTGGCTGTCGTGGTTTCCAACCCTGCCGCCGACGTCCCGGGTGCGAGCCAGGGTGCGCAGCATCCTGAATGCGGCGTCCCCCGGGCTCGTATCCGTCGCGGAGGCCGCGTCCGTGCTCGGGCGAAGCGCCGGCCTGGCCGAGGTATCCCAGGTCAGCGGGGTTGCGCCCGTCATGGAAGTCCTCGACGAAGGCCACCGCGCCGGGCTGCTGGAACTGTCCGTTGACCAGGCGCGTTCCGCCATAGTATTCGTTCAACCCGGCTCGGCAGAAGCAATTTACGAACAAATTGTTCCCAGCCGGCGTATTGCGCTTCATCAGCTGGCTGCCGAAGCCGTCGAACTAGAGGGCGAACGGTTGGGCCACCGGGTCTCGGCGACCCCCGTCGCAGATGAGTCCATGGCCGTGGAGCTGGAGGACTTCGCGCGCCGCCAGGCCACGGTGGGGGCCTGGCAGGACGTCTCAACGGCGCTGTTCTCCGCATCCCGGCTCTCACTGGATATCCGTTCCCGCAACGACCGGCTCCTCAGGGCTGTGGATGCCCTCGTTGGCTCCGGCAATGTCGCCCAGGCGCAGATGTGGGCCGCCGCCGTGGATGCTTTGCCATCCTCGCCGCTCCGCTCCTCCGTGCTGGGATACCTGTCCACGGTGTCTGGCCAAAATGACAGTGCACAGACCCAGCTGGAAATGGCCTGGCGCACCAGCAACCCTCAACGTGAACCCGCCGCCGCGGCGCAGGTGGCACAACGTCTCGTCCTCCACGGGGTAGCGTCCTGGGATGGCCCGCTGATCACCGGCTGGGCCGAGCGCGCCATGGCGCTCACGCAGCCGGGAACCCCTGCCCACATAGAGTCAGAAGCCATCTACGGCCTGGGCCTGTATGCCCGGGGTCGGATCGGAGAGGCGGAGGCCTCCTACCAGCGGGCTTTTGCACATGCTGCCGAGAACGCCCAGAAGCAGCGGGTTCAAATGGGGGCAGGCTGGTTGGCGTTGCGCCTCGACAATGTTGAGTCGGCACTGGTGAATTTCGAGTCCGCCGCCCCCACCGAGTACCGCGGCGGATCGCTGCGGATTTCCCTGTGGGCTGAGGCATGGCTGGCCCGCACGCACCTCGTGCTAGGAAACTGGGATGCGGCCGCCGCCACAGTAGCGCGCGCAAGCGTGCGCCTTGAAACATCGCGGATGCCGCTGATACGACCCCTGCTGTACTGGACCGCCGCTGAGCTCTGGTCCATGCGGGGCGACTGGGACCGGGCGCGATACTACGTCTCGCAGGCGGCGGTTCAGCCGGGGACCTACCGCGCCATGCAGGTTCCGGCAAGCCTGGCCCGGGCCCGCTTCCACGAGGCGAGGGCGGATTATGAAAGCGCTTTGGCCGTTCTGCAGCCGCTAACGGAGCTGGACCCGTGGACGGAGAACCGCGTGTCTTTCTGGCCGTGGCAGGATACGTACGTCAACGCCCTCGTCATGACTGACCAGCTCGACGCCGCAGAATCCTTCCTAACGGCTTTCGAGGGCGTGCAGCGCGAGCGGGAAGTTCCCTCTGACCTGGCAAGGATGGAGTGGGCGAGGGGGCGGCTGCTGGCCGCACAGGGGGACCCCGACACGGCCAGGGAACACTTTGAGGCGGCCCTGAGACACATCCGCGGGCTGAACCGGCCGTATCTGCGGGCGCGGATAAGTTTTGCCTTCGGGCAGAGCATGCGCCGGGCCGGCAAACGGCGCCTGGCCTCCTCCGTGCTGCGTGCGGCCCGGGATCTTTACGACTCCCTTGGGGCGGCAACCTATGTGGAACGCTGCGACCGGGAGCTCAAGGCGACCGGTCTGGACGTCGGGAACCTGCCCGACCCGGCCGACCCCGTGCTCAGTGCCGTCAGCGATCACCACGTCCAGCTCACTGCCCAAGAGCACGCGGTGGCTGAGCTGGTAGCGGCCGGGGCCACCAATAAGGAGGCAGCCCGTGCCCTGTTCCTCGCGGAGAAGACGGTGCAGTACCACCTGACGCGGCTCTACCGGAAAATGGGCATCCGTTCCCGCAGCGAACTCGCCGCCGGGTTCCGGACAAGGACTGACCCGGAAACCCGGCCTGCGGTGATGCCTACTCGGGTGCCTACTTGACGTCTGAGGGGTGCTTGGCGAGCGGCACTACCGAAATGTCCATGTAGGGAAACAGGGGCAGGTTCTGCAGGATCTCATGGAGTTCGTCGTTGGAATCGACGTCGAAGATGGAATAGTTGGCATATTCGCCCACCACGCGCCAGATTTCCGGCCATTTGCCCGAGTGCTGCAGTTGCTGGGAGTACGCCTTTTCCTTGGCCTTAATCTCGGCGGCTTCAGGGGCAGGCAGGTCGGCGGGCAGTGTTACGTCCATGTGGACCAGGTACTTCACGGGTTCCTCTCTGTGGAAGGGGGCTATCGATCGGTGCGGTAAAGCGCAAGCTTGTCCTCGTCAATGGCGGTACCCACCCCGGGGCCTTCGGGGACATGGATGCGCCCGCCAGTAATGGTCAAGGGCTCGGCCAGCAGGTCATCTTCAATGTCCAGGTAGTTTGACAGCTCCGCGGCCCGTTTGGCCGTATGCGCGAATGCGGCGCCGAAGACCACCGAGGCGACCGTACCGACCTGGGTATCAATTTGATTGCCAATGTAGACGTCGACGCCCATGCCCTCGGCCATCCCAACAATTTTGGCGGCTTCAGTAAAACCCGAACGGGCCGTCTTTACCGCCAGCAGGTTTGCCCCGCCGGTAAGGATTTCCCGGGCGGCCTCGCCGAGGTTGGGGGCAGATTCATCAGCGGCTATGGGTATGGGGGAGTTCGTCACGAGGCGGCGCCGGCCCAGGACTTCGCGGGCGTCGTCCGGTTCCTCAAGGAACTGAAAACCCAGGTTCGCCGTGCGGCGCAGTACCTCGGCCGCCTCGTTGGCTGACCAGCCCCGGTTGGCGTCCATGTACAGCTCTGCGTCTTCACCAAGGCCTTCGCGCAAAACCCGTGCGGCCTCGATATCGAGGTGAAGCGGACGTCGGCCGGTCTTAAGCTTGAACGTGTTGATTCCGTGCATCTCTCGGAACTGCAGGGCCAGCGCCAGCAATTCCTGTGCAGGCTTAAAACCGAGCATGTGGGAAACCCGCAATGAGTCGGTGTATCCGCCCAGCAGTTTCGTCACCGGCTGCCCGAGGGTCTTGCCAATAACGTCCCACAGCGCGATGTCCACCGCGCCCTTGGCAGTCTGGTTGTGTATCGTCCGGTAAAGGATCTCCTGGATTTTCTCCCGGTCAAAGATGTCGACGCCGATCAGTTGCGGGGCGAAAACATCCTGCACCACCGCAACGATGGACTTCTGCGTCTCACCGTAGGTGTAGGGCCGCGGTGGCGTGTCGGCGGTCCCCACCACCCCGTCGTCCGTGCGAAGCCTGACGAGGACATGGTCTGCGTCATTAACGGAACCGGACGCGAAATGCAGCGGATGGCGATAGGGGATCGAGTATGGAATCGCATCAATGGCTGCGATCTTCATGGAGAGGAAAGCCTTTCATCAGTGGGAAACGACACCGGGTCGGGCAATGCAGCGGCCGTCGACGGTCCCGCAGTAGCGGCCACCACGACGTCCAGAAAGTTGTTTAACAGTGCTGAGCGGTGCCCGCGCATCCAAGCGACAGCGAGCTCCACGGGCGGGGCGTTTTCGATCTCCCGGTAAGTAACCCCATCGAGCTGGAACGCCCGCACCCTGGACGGCATGATCGCTACACCGCCCCCGGCAGCCACGAATGCCAGCATCGTGGAGGTCTCACCTACAACTTGGGTGATCCGTGGCTGGAAGCCTGCCTGGCGGCACAGGTCTGACGTAATGCGGAAGAGCACGGACTCTGGCGCATAGGAGATGAAATCCTGGTCCTGCAGTTCATGCATCGCCACGGTCTTGTCTTCTGCCAGGGCGCTGAACGAAGGCAGGGCAACGACGAGCGAATCCTGGGCTACGACGCGGTAGTCGATCTCCTGGGAAGCGACCGGGGGTCGCAGCATCGCCGCGTCCAGCGTTCCGTCGCGCAAGCCTGCCTCCATAGAGGGCGTGAGCATTTCGCCGTTGAGGGCAAGGGACAAGCCTGGGAGGACCTCATTGGCAAGGCGGGCAATCTGAGGCATGACACCGTAGGTTGCTGACCCCGAGAAGCCCACCCGGAGGACGCCGGTGGCACCCTTGCCTACCTGGTAGACGTCCGCCGTCAGCGTCTCAACGTCATTGACGATCTGTCGTCCGCGGTCAAGCAGGAGCTGTCCCGCTGCCGTGAGGTCCACCCTGCGCGTGGTGCGGTTGAAAAGCCGCACTCCGAGCTGATCTTCCAGCTGGCGGATTTGCTGCGAAAGGGGTGGCTGTGCCATGTGCAGGCGCTTGGCCGCCCGGCCGAAATGCCGCTCCTCGGCAACCGCAATGAAGTAGCTGAGCTGCCGGATTTCCACCGTAGTGCCACCCTTCTGCGTTGACCGTTCCTGCCCGCTGCCCTGAACGAAGATTGATTCATAGAATAGCCATAAAAAGCCTTACTGGTACATTTTGAAAGCTCAATCGGGCTAGGTGGCCAGAGCCAGCTACTTGCGCGGGTTCGAAGTCAGGCTTGGCTCCCGCCGGCCTCCGGCGATCTCCTCTACTTTGTGCTCAGCTTCCTCCAGCCGGCGCTGGTGGGGGACCAGGACGGTAACGACGGCGCCGATGAGAGCCACCGCACCATAGAGATAGAAGGCGGTGGACCCGCCGATGCCCGCAGCGACCAACCAGCCACCGATGATCGGACCCAGCACTCCGCCGAGCCGGCCCACGCTGGCGCACCATGCGACGCCGGCCGCCCGGGCATTTGTGGTGAAGTAGTTGGACTGGAATCCGTACACGAGCACCTGGGTGCCCAAAGTTCCAACGCCTGCAACAGCGATGAAGGCAAAAAGCATCGGCAACGGAAAGTTGAATGTCATCAGTGCCAGCGAGATGGTAGCAAGTCCGAATGTGGCGGCAATGATTCGCTGGGGGTGGCTCTTGTCCGCCAGGCGAGAAGCGAGCAGTCCGCCCACCACTGCACCGAGGTTCAGCGCAAGCGGGAAGAACAGGGCGTAGGTCCGCCCATAGCCGTAGCCCTCCATGATTTTAGGCAGCCACGTGTTGAGCCCGTAGGTCAGCAGGAGGCCGCAGAATGACATCAGGCCCAGCAGGATGGAAGCCACAATGAACTGCCGGGAGAAGACCGCCGCAAAGCCGGACTTCTGGGGTGCGGCACCAACTTCCAGGATCACCCGCTCTTCGAGGAGGGGGACACCGGTGCGCTGCGAGGCGGCGAGGGCTTCCTGTTCGCGGCCCCGGGCCAGCAGCCAGCGCGGCGATTCAGGGAGCTTAAACCAAGCAATGGGTAGGAGGATAACGAGCGGTAGGGCGCCAATCATGAACAGTCCGCGCCAGCCGATGCTGTTGTGGAGCAGTATGCCCATGATGGATGCGAAGACTCCGCCTGCCGGGATTCCGGAATACACAATAGCGTTGTAAAACTGCCGCCTTCCTGCAGGTGCGAACTCAGCCATGGTGGCACCGGCGGTGGCGATGACCACGCCTAGGCCGAGCCCGGTCACAAAGCGCATGGCGCCGAAAGCAGGCACGGTCGTGGTCAGTGCTGTGATGAACATGCCGAGTGAGAACCAGGCGATGCCCAACAGCATCAACCGGCGCCGGCCAAAGAAGTCGCCAATGGCACCGCAGATCAGTGAGCCTACGAGTACCCCAATGAGGGCCCAGGACCCGAGGACACCCGCTGTGGCTGCATCAAACGATCCGATCTGACTGGAGTCAGCGAGCAGCCCCGGCAGTACCGTGCCGTAAATGACCAGGTCGTACCCGTCGAACAATAGGGCTGTGCAGATGATGAAGGCTACCCAATTTGCGGTGCGTGCCTCTTTTCGTGGATTTTCGGCGATAACGGCATGCGGTTGCGTCATTGGTCCCCAAGTCCTCTCTGGGTCAAGTGCGGAGGCGCCGGCGCAGGTTCAACCGACAGCCCCCTCCGGGCATCTTCAGCCTGACAGAGGTGTGACCCAGGACATATGAGGTAAATGCCCGGACTTCCGCCCGGGGGGTATTTATATCTCCAGCGGTCTTAGAAAGGTGTTCTAGGTTGCAAATTCTTATGTATTGGCGGCTTCGCTGGGCTGGGCGGGGTGCCCACACCGGCCGAATCAATTCATACGATCTTGATATGGAACAGCGCAACAGGACGGTGGCTTTGAATACGAGCCCACGGCTAGGCTGGCGGGATGATCAATCCCGCACGCCTGCACTCCGACCTGTCGCGTCTGGGCAGGGAAACCGACATGTTCCTGGCTACCGTCGCGTCCTTTTCTGACGAGGAGATGACTGTTTCCTCGCTGTGCGAGGGGTGGACCCGGGCTGATGTCGTCGCGCACGTCGCATCCAACGGCCGGGCCCTGGCGAAGCTCATTGATTGGGCCATATCCGGTGAGGAACGCCAGATGTACGCCTCAAGCGAGGACCGCTCCGCCGCTATCTCCGCTCTGGCGGCCCTGCCGAGGGATGAGCTCATCTGGGAGCTGCGAGAGTCCGTTCGAAACTTCGCGGAGCAGGCCCAGCATCTGGGCGGGGAGCTAGCTGCCCTTGAAGTGCAGGTGAACGGCAAGGTAATCCCTGCCACGTCCATCGTGGCGCTTCGAATCGCCGAGGTGGTAGTGCATCACCACGACTTGGATACTGCGTGGACACTCGAGGAGGCTGACCCAGACTCGCTGTTGAATGCCCTCGAAGCTGTGGTGCGTTCGTTGCGCGCTAAGGATGCGCCGGGGATGACGCTGGTGACCGAAGAGCGCGACGAATGGGTGATCGGTGACGGCGGCCTTCGCGTTGTATCGGACCGCGAGGGACTACTCCAGTGGCTGGCTCGCCGAAACCCCGAACACATTCAGGCGGACGGACCGGTGCCGGTACTGCCGTCCTGGTGAGCAGGCTGAGCCTGAGCGCGGCGGGGATTACCTTTTGCTCGGCAGGCTACATAGTGGTAGAACCGCCGGGTTAAGCCCGACTTCCGGACCTCTCCAAAGCGTGGCCGCCCAGGATTGTCGCGTAAGTTCCGGACGTGAATCAGGTGATCCAGGTCGTCTTTCACATCCATTAGGTAGGGCATCGACGTCCGGCGCCAGCTCCTGTCAGCCGTGCGTAAGGAGGCGGACGGCAGTGATGCCTGGGTGTCAGGGCGCTCCGTTTTCCTCCATCACGGGCAGGGGACCCCTTCAAGCGGCAAATCGCTGCGCCCCTTTCGAGGCCCCTGTCCAAACGCTGATATCCGACGTCATGGAAGCTAGTTGCCTCACGCCACTTCGTTGCAATCTCTGCACGGCTTTGTTTTCGGGTGACGGCCTGGTCCTGCCCCGATTCTCAGCAGCCGGGCGATCGACGGCGGCGCGGGCAGCTGCCGGGGTGGCCGGGTCAGGCTGCGGCCCCTGGCCGAAGCAGGGTGGGTTTACCCCCTCTAGTCGCCGCGTCCGGCCTCAGTACTGATGCATAGCCGGTTGCCTTGGGCATCAGTGGCCACCACCCACATGGGCGCATGTTCATCATCGAGTGTTGCACCAACGCTTACCAAAGCATCCAGAGTCGGGGCGCTTTCGCTAAAGGGGACAGTGACGTCCAGGTGAAAACGATTCACGCTGGGACTCTGGGACTCCTGAAACCAAATGGCCGGACCCCTGCCATAGGGATCGATCAGGCTTCCGTCTTCATGCATCTTGTAGCCCAGTGCAGTTCGCCAAACTTCCGAGATGGCTTCCGGGGCATCTGTGTCTATGGCTATCTCCACCGTACGCAAGAGTTCCGGGAGGGGCGTGACACCAGTGGCTTGGGCGTGCCTCGATATCGAGCGGGCCAGCGTCACGTCACGCGCCGTCACCCTGTCTCCGGCATCGTGCGAAGTGAGCGTGATGAACAATGTGTCGTACCGCCAGTCCACATCAGGGTGGTGATCGGATTCCTGTGCCAGCTCGCCGATGGTGGAAAGCAAGTCCAAGGCAGCTGCGGATGATTCACATCTAATTGCGGTCCGCAAAGCACCCAAACCGTAGCGCCATTCCGGCAACTGGGTCAGATTTGCTTGGATTTGCTCCTGGTTCAAAACCTCTCTTGCTGGCATAACTTTCTCCTCTGGGTTTCGAGCTATGGGTTGGGGCCTCCCCAAGTATCTGGAATGCCGAGGGAATCCGACCTCTCCGACTTGCCCGGGTTGCGGTATTCAGCTCGGTCAGAGGCTTGCTGTATGCAACGATATCGGGCGCCTGTAGTTATGGTGATTCACCTACTCGGTCCAAGACAGGTGTCCGGACCATCGCCGGGCGACCCGCACGTATGCACTGTTGAGCCAAGAGCGCGGGGGAGCTTTGGGCCTGCTCGGTGCTCTCGCGGCACGGCTGGGCGGCAGCGCTCACACGCGACGGGCTGGAGCGGACCGACATCCTCGCAGTCCAGACAGAAGGGCCCGAGCGGCAGACCATCGAGATGCAGGTCAAGTCGATCAGATCAAAGGCCGCCGGTGAGCGATGGCCACTCATGTGAACTCGCAGCAGCCATTGCTCTCCCAGCACGAGTGGTACGCACTGGTCATGCTCGATCAGGACGTCCCGACCGCGGCGCCCCGGACCTTCATCGTCCCGAGGGATCATGTGGCAGCCGCGGCCTGGATCGGGCACATGAACTGGCTTATTGACCCGAGTGCGCGTCCCGGGACGCGCAATACGCCGCTTGGTCAGGCTCGTGTCCGGTTTGAGACAGTCCTGTCCTATGAGGACCGCTGGGATATGCTTGGCACGCCGACGGACAGTATCCCTGTGATGCTCCCGAGGCAGTACCGCGAACTCGCCGTCGACCCGAGGGTAGGACTGCCCGAGGGGCACCCTTGGAAGACAAAACTACCGGAGCGGTAGGTCATGGCGGCCACCACGCACCCTCAGCCCTGTTCCTAGACCTGATCGTCGTCATTAGGAACCGAGCCTGATTCTTATTGCTGCATCTCCGCATACACAAGGTCGCCGAGCATTTTGATACAGCGCCTTGCTGGGCCACTCAAACCTGACCGGAGTCTAGACCGGAGGCGAATAGTATCCAACCAAAAAGAAAGACCCCCTGACCGGGATAATCCCTAGTCAGAGGGCCTTCATTCGTTGCGGGGGTAGGATTTGAACCTACGACCTCCGGGTTATGAGCCCGGCGAGCTACCGAACTGCTCCACCCCGCGGCGTAGTAACGACTCTAGACCCCCCGGTGAACAAACGACGAATTTGGTGAGACGGATCACTAGACCCGGGGGATCGGCCGTGCTCCTGAGCCCCGACGGCGGCCGGTCGCCTTCCCCGCGGAAGGCGACCGGCCGCCGTCGTTGGCAGAACCAGCGGAGGGTCAGTGCAGGTGGTCCACCAGCTTGCCGGCGATGCCGTTGTAATTGGCCGGGGTCAGCGCGAGCAGGCGGTTCTCGGCATCCGGGGACAGGCCGAGGCCGGAGACAAACTCCTTCATGCGCTCGGCGTCGACGCGGTGGCCGCGGGTGAGCTCCTTCAGCCGCTCGTAGGGGTTCTCCATGCCTTCGACCCCGGCGATGGCCTCGGCGCGCATGACCATCTGGATGGCCTCGCCGAGCACCTCCCAGTTCTGGTCCAGGTCCGCGGCCAGCACGTCTGCCGGCACGCTGAGCCGGTCCAGGCCCTTGGCAACGTTGGAGATGGCCAGCAGCGAGTGCCCGAAGGCGACACCGATGTTCCGCTGCGAGGACGAGTCGGTGAGGTCGCGCTGCCAGCGGGAGGTGACCAGCGTGGCCGCCAGCGTGTCCAGCAGGCCGTTGGAGATCTCCAGGTTGGCTTCGGCGTTTTCGAAGCGGATCGGGTTGACCTTGTGCGGCATGGTGGACGAGCCGGTGGCTCCCTCCACGGGGATCTGCGCGAAGTAGCCGATGGAGATGTAGCTCCAGATGTCCGTGCAGGCGTTGTGCAGGATCCGGTTGAACCGGGCCATGTCGGAGTAGAGCTCGGCCTGCCAGTCGTGCGACTCGATCTGCGTGGTCAGCGGATTCCAGGTCAGGCCCAGGCCCTCCACGAAGGTCTTCGCAACGGCCTGCCAGTCCGCCGACGGAACCGAAGCGTAGTGCGCAGCGTACGTGCCGGTGGCCCCGTTGATCTTGCCCAGGTACTCGGTGCGCGCGATCCGGTCCAGCTGGCGGGTGAGGCGATGGGCGGTGACCGCCAACTCCTTGCCGAGCGTGGTGGGGGTGGCAGGCTGTCCGTGGGTGCGGGAGAGCATCGGCACGTCACGATATTCCCGGGCCATGGCCGAGAACTGCTCGACCAGGGCGCGGGCGGCCGGCAGCCACACCTGTTCCACGGCTCCCTTGACGCCCACGGCGTAGGAGAGGTTGTTGATGTCCTCCGACGTGCAGCCGAAATGCACCATGGCGGTGAGGTTCTCGATGCCCATCTGGCTAAGCCGGCGGCCAATGAAGTACTCCACGGCCTTCACATCGTGGACGGTGACGGCCTCGATCTCGGCCAGTTCGCGCACGGCATTACCGTCGAAGTCGGTGACGATCTTGCGCAGCGCCGACTGCTGCTCCTCGGTCAGCGGTCCCGCCCCCGGCGGGACGGACTGGCCGGCCAGGTGGATCAGCCACTCCACCTCAACATGCACGCGGTCGCGGTTCAGCGCGGCTTCGGAGAGGTAATCGACCAGGGGCGCAACCGCCTGGTGGTACCGCCCGTCCAACGGACCGAGTGCGATAGCGGGGGTGACTTCTGCCAAGGGAACACGGGAAGTTTCAGCCATGGCCCCATTCTTCCATGTCCACTGCCGCCGCTTCCTGCGTGACTTCGCCTGCACAGCGGCGCTGCGACCTCCCTCGTGCACATGGCCGTCCTACGTCGGGCATCGCAGGCGACGCCGGACCTAGCGTCGGAAGTCGAGGAGCAAAGGAGGCCACGGTGATGTTTTGGCAAACGGCGACGGCGGAGGCCGGGTTAGGCGGCCCGCCGGACCCGGAATGGGGGCTGGCCCCGGGCCGGCTGCTTTCCTGTGAGCAGGAACTGCTGGCCGTACGGGCGGATCTGGCCGGCGCAGCTGCTGCATGGGTCTCGCCGGCCGGCAAGGCCTTCAGGGCGCGGCTGTACGAGTACCGCACCGGGATGGCGGAGGCGGCAGAACTGCTGAGGCTCGCGGCAGCCGCGGTCCGCGCGGCAGAAGCGGCTGCCGGCGCGGCACAAACGGCGGCCGCCGCTTTGTGCGGCCCCCGGCCGTGACTGCCGGGACCAGGACGCACTGTGCTGGTGACGCCCGGTGGCTGACGCCGATTGGCTGCCCGAAGGAGCCCGGTGGTGGGAAGGCGGCACCGGGCACCGCCGGTACGCCGGCTATCGGGTTGCCGGCGGCATCGGCGGCGTCGCGTTTGAGTGGCAGGAGCTGACGTCTGCAGCAATCCGACTGGAGTCGGCTGCCGCTACCATCGGCGACCTGTGGCGCCAGCTCCTGTCGGTGCAAATGCTGCTGGCCGATCCGCGCTGGACATTGCTGCCGGAGAGGCTGGCGGCTGAAGCGGCCGTCTCAACCGCTGCGGGATCGTTGGCGGCCCTTGCGGACAGCGCCGGAGCTTTGGCCGGAAAGGTGCGGTTGGCACACGGAACCTACCTGGCCACCGAGCAGGCCGTCTCCGCCGGACTGCAGGCGGTCGACTCGGCCACCTGGTGGCTGACAGTTCCCCTCGGCCTTGCCGCCAACGAGGGCCGGCCGACCCGGGCGGGAGGCGAATGGCTGCTCGGCCAGTTCCCGGCAGCCCTGGCAGGAGCGCTGGGAGGCCCGGCAGCGGGGATGCTGCTGCGGGATGGCCGGCAGGGCGGCCCGTGGAACAACCCGGCCACGGAACACGTGGCCCCGCTGCTGGTCTCCGCGGCGCAGCAGGCCGGACTGCTCCGGGTCAGCGACATCGAGGTTGAACGCGCGGCCGCAGCGGCCGTAGACATCGATCCCGCACCGGCTTCCCTGGCAGGGCTGCTCCACCGGACAGCTATCGCGGACCGCGCCGGCGAGGGCACCGTAGAGGTGCTCGAAGTGTCCTCCCCCGGCGGCCGGAAGCGGTGGGTGGTCGCCTTGCCGGGCACCCAGGCCGCAGGCTCGGCCGAGGCAACAGCCAACCCGTTCGATGAGACCGGCATCGCCGAAGCGGTCGCCGGCGGGAGCCCGTTTGTCTCGACCGCAGTGTCGCAGGCCCTCGAGAGAGCCGGCGCCGGCGCGGAGGATTTGGTGGTGCTGGTCGGGTACAGCCAAGGCGGCATCCACGCCATGAACCTTGCCGCCGATCCGGCCTTCCTGGCCGACCACAACGTGGGCTTCGTCCTCACGGCCGGCTCGCCGGTGGCCGGCATCAACGCCGGCCCGGGCGTCCGGAGCGTTCACCTGGAGCACGCCCAGGACTGGGTGCCGGGCGCCGACGCCAGACCGAATCCGGACCGTCGCGAACAGGTCACCGTGACCCTGACCGACCCTGTGGCCACCCCTGAAGGCGAGGGCGCCGGGCTGGGACCCGGGCATGATCTCGGGAACTATGTGCGGGCGGCCGGAAACATCGACGCGAGTCCGGATCCGTCGGTGCGCGACGCAACAGCATTCCTTGGCGCAGCGCTCGCCGGCGGCACCGCCAGGCAGCATCTGTTCACCCTGCGCCGTTCGCAGCCGAACGGGTCAAAGCCGTCCCGCCCGGGCGCCCCGGGCAACCGGAAGGCACCGCCGGCGGAGGGTCGGGGCGGGCACGGGTAAGTGCTGCCGGGAATCAGCGGGTGCGGGTCAGCGTGCCCACCACCAGCGAGACCAAGCTGATGATCAGCGAGCCGAGGATCGCCGTCCAGAAGAAGGAATCGACGACGAACTCAACCGGCGTGAAGCTTGACAGCCAGGCCGTCAGCACGAGCATCAGCGCGTTGATCACGATGGTGAACAGGCCCAGCGTCAGGATGGTGACGGGCAGCGAGAGGATGGAAATGATTGGCCGGACAATGGCGTTGACCAAACCGAAGATCAGGCCGATGAACAGGTACGCCAGCACCGTGCCAAAGGACTCGTTGCCTGCGACGTCGGCCGCAGCGGAGGCCTCGATGGCCAGGCCGGGCAGGATCCAGCTTGCCACCCAGAGCGCCAGCGCGTTAACGGCGACCCGCACAATGAACTTTCCCATGCGTGTATGCTGCCACATCCGGCCCGCCGTGGCGCGGAAAACCCCGTCACCGGCGCACGTATCCTTTAAGGCATGACTCCTCCTGAGAACCCCATCAAGGAAGCTGCGGTTCCGGCAGCAGGTGCGTCGGTCCGGATCCACCCCCGGCCGGTGCTCGACAGGCTGCCCAAATATGCTGCCGGCAAACCGCCGGCTGCAATCCAAGGACTGCAGTCCTACAAATTGTCCTCCAACGAAAACCCGCTGCCTCCGTTGCCCGCAGTGCTGGAAGCCGTGAACGCGCAGACGGCGGTCATCATGCGCTACCCCGATCCGTTGTGCACGGCGCTGCGGACCGAACTCGGCCGGTTCCTGGATGTCCCCGCCGACGACGTGGTCACCGGCGCCGGAAGCCTGGGCGCCCTGGTGCAGATCCTGCAGACGTTTGCCGGACAGCACGAGGACGGCACCGAGGACGAAGTGATTTACGCGTGGCGGTCCTTCGAGGCCTACCCGATCATGGTCGGACTCTCCGGTGCCCGCAGCGTGCAGATCCCAAACCGGTCCGACGGGTCGCATGATCTGGAAGCCATGCTGGAGGCCGTGACCGACCGGACCAAGGTCATCCTGCTGTGCACGCCGAACAACCCCACCGGACCGGCGCTGACCGCGGCGGACGTGGAAGGCTTCGTCCGCAGCGTGCGGGACGACATCATCGTGGTGATCGACGAGGCCTACACGGAATTCGTCCGCGACCCCGAGGTGGTGGACGGCGTAGCCATGTACAAGAAGTACCCCAACGTGGTGGTGCTCCGGACTTTCTCCAAGGCGCACGGACTGGCCGGCCTGCGGGTGGGCTATTCCATTTCGCAGCCGGAGATCACCCGGCATCTGCGCGTAGCGGCCACCCCGTTCGCGGTGTCGAGCCTGGCCGAGCATGCGGCCATCACTTCGCTGCGCCATTACGACGAAGTTGTAGAAAGGGTACAAAGCCTCGTCGACGAACGGGACCGCGTGGTCGCCGGGCTGAACATGCTCGGCTGGAAGATCCCGGAGACGCAGGGCAACTTCGTCTGGCTGCCGCTGGGTGACCGGGCGCAGGAGTTCGCAGAGCTGGCCGGTCGGCAGGCACTGTCCGTGCGTGCCTTCGCAGGCGAGGGCGTGCGGGTCAGCATCGGCGAAGTCGAAGCCAACAGCCGCTTCCTGGCGCTCTGTGAGAACTATACAAACGGACCGGGCGTTTCCTAACGGTAATATCACCGGCCGGCGCCGCACCTGCCATTAGGCTAGGACGAGATAAACGACAGATATATGCCGGGCCAGGAATGTATTCCCGGTCCGGCATATATGAACAGCGAAGATCTCTGCCGCAGGGCAGCGGATCGGCGAGGAGTTCGTATGGGCGCTGAGCACCTGCCCGCCTCGGAATTCGACATCGAAGAACTGGAGCAGTCGCTGGTGGCCAGCGACCCTGCGGACGCGCCCCCGCTGGTGCAGCTGATGGCCCCGGACGGGACCATCCGCGAGGACGCCAAGTTCAGCCCCTACGCGTCCCACCTCGACGGCGAAGCGCTCCGCGGGATGTACCGCGACATGGCGCTGATCCGCCGGTTCGACCAGGAAGCCACCGCGTTGCAGCGGCAGGGGCAGTTGCTGCTCTGGCCTCCTCTGCTCGGCCAGGAGGCGGCGCAGATCGGCTCAGGGCGCGCCATGCAACCGCAAGACTACGTGTTTCCGACCTACCGGGAGCACGGCGTCGCCCTGACCCGCGGGCTGGACCTGTCACACGTGCTCAAGCTGTTCCGGGGTGTCAGCCAGGGCGGCTGGAACCCGCAGGAGGCCAACTTCCATCTCTACACGCTGGTGCTGGCCGCCCAGGTGCTGCACGCGGTGGGCTACGCCATGGGCATCCAGCGCGACGGCGACGACGGCGTGGCTGTTGCGTACTTCGGCGACGGTGCCAGTTCCGAAGGCGACGTGCACGAATCGATGGTGTTCGCCGCCTCCAACCAGTCACCGGTGGTGTTTTTCTGCCAGAACAACCACTGGGCCATTTCCGTTCCCACGGAAGTCCAGTCCCGCGTTCCGCTCTCCAACCGTGCCACCGGCTACGGCTTCCCGGGTATCCGCGTGGACGGCAACGACGTCGTCGCCGTCCATGCCGTCACCCGGTGGGCTATGGAGCATGCCCGTTCGGGCAAGGGGCCCGTGCTGATCGAGGCATTCACGTACCGGATGAGCGCCCACACCACCGCCGACGACCCGACCAAATACCGCGAGGCTGCCGAGGAAGAGGGCTGGCGGGAGCGCGATCCGATGTTGCGGCTCGAACGGTACCTGCGCAGCAGCAACACGGCCGGCGACGAATTTTTCAACGAGGTGTCGGCAGATGCCGACAAGCTCGCGGCGACCACCCGTGCCGACGTCCTGGCCATGGAGGCCCCGGAGTTCGAGGACCACTTCGCCAACGTCTATGCCGATCCGCACCCGTTGGTCCGCGAGGAGTTGGAGTGGCACCGGCAGTACCAGGCCGGTTTCGCCGATTCCGCCACCGAAGACAACGCCGCCGGGGAGGCCCGCTGATGACCACCATGACGATCGCGAAGGCCATCACCAGCGGGCTGCGCGAGGCCCTGGCCAATGATCCGAAGACGCTGATCATGGGCGAGGACATCGGCAAGCTCGGCGGAGTCTACAGGGTGACCGAAGGACTTCTGGCCGAGTTCGGCGCCGACCGCGTGGTCGACACCCCGCTGGCCGAATCCGGCATCCTCGGCACCGCCATCGGGCTGTGCTTCCGCGGCTACCGGCCGATCTGCGAGATCCAGTTCGACGGGTTCGTCTTCCCGGCGTTCAACCAGATCACCACCCAGCTGGCCAAGATCCGGACCCGCAGCTCCGGACTCCTGTCGGCCCCCGTCGTCGTCCGCATCCCCTACGGCGGCGGCATCGGATCCATCGAGCACCATTCGGAGTCCCCGGAGGCCCTCTTCGCGCACACTCCCGGCCTGCGCATCATCACCCCCTCGAACCCGCACGACGCCTACTGGATGACGCAGCAGGCCGTCGCCAGCCAGGACCCGGTCATCATCTTCGAACCCAAGCGCCGCTACTGGCTCAAGGGCGAGGTGGACACCGAATCCGCCGGACGCGACGCCTTCAGCGCCCAGGTGGTCCGCGAAGGCACCGATGCGACGATCGTCGCCTACGGCCCGCTGGTACCGGTCGCCCTGGCCGCGGCTAAGGCGGCGGAAGAGGACGGCAACAGCGTGGAGGTCATCGACCTGCGCTCCATCTCGCCGATCGACTTCGACACCATCACGGCGTCGGCGGAGAAGACCGGACGGCTGATCGTCACGCATGAAGCCCCGACCTTTGGCGGCATCGGCGGGGAGATTGCCGCGCGCGTCGGCGAGCGCGCCTTCCTGAGCCTGGAGGCGCCGGTGCTTCGCGTCGGCGGCTTCCACATGCCCTACCCGGTGGCGAAGGTGGAGGAACAGTACCTGCCGGACATCGACCGCCTGCTCGAGGCCCTCGACCGTTCGCTCGCCTACTGATATCGGAGTTTCCATGTCGAACACGCAGATTTTCAACCTCCCGGATGTCGGCGAGGGACTGGTCGAAGCCGAAATCGTGTCCTGGAAGGTCAAGCCGGGGGACACCGTGGCGGTCAACGACGTCATCGTGGAGATCGAGACGGCCAAGTCGCTGGTCGAGCTGCCCAGCCCCTACGCCGGCGTGGTTTCGGAGCTGCTGGTGCCGGAGGGGCAGACCGTAGAGGTCGGCACCCCGATCTTCGCCGTCGCCGCCGAAGGCACTGCCCCGCAGGCCGCCGCCCCGGAGCAGGCCACCGCCCCACCGCGCGCCGCGGCTCCCGTTCCGGAGCAGCCGGTGCCCGAGGCCACCGCCGAGGGCGGACCCCTGGTCGGTTCCGGCCCCAAGGCGGATCCGGTCCGGCGGCGCCCGCGGCGCGGCAGCGCCTCGGCTTCCTCTCCCACAACGACGACGGCGGTGCGCCGCTCCGGGGTTGCGTCCGCCGGCGGGGCCGCGCCCGCCGCGGAGATCCACCTGCCCGAGCCGCACGGCCAGGCCCAGCACGTGCCGCCGGTCCCCGCGGGCGAAGGCTCTGCGGTTCCCGGGGCGGCTCCGGCGGCCGGTGCCGGGCAGGCCCGCGGTGAAGCCGTCCAGGCAGCCGTCACCCGGCTGCTGACCCGGGTGCTCGCCAAGCCGCCGGTGCGCAAGGCCGCCAAGGACCTGGGCATCAACCTGGCGGACATCACCCCCACCGGCAAGGGCGGTGAGGTCACCAAGCAGGATCTGCTCAGCTACCAGGCTCAGCGCGAGGCCGAGCAGGCAGCTGCGCCGACGTTCTGGACGCCGCGCAAGGGGCTGGACAACCGGATCGAGCGGGTCCCGGTCAGGGGCGTGCGCAAGGCGACCGCCAAGGCCATGGTCGAGTCTGCCTTCAGCGCCCCGCACGTGAGCATCTTCGTGGATGTGGATGCTTCGCGGACCATGGAGTTCGTCCAGCGACTGAAGAAGTCCCGCGACTTTGAAGGCGTCAGGGTGTCGCCGCTGCTCATCCTGGCCAAGGCCGTCATCTGGGCTGCCGCGCGCAACCCGAACGTCAACGCCAGCTGGGTGGAGACGGAGTCCGGCGACGAGATCCACGTCAAGCACTTCATGAACCTGGGCATTGCCGCCGCCACCCCCCGCGGCCTGCTGGTTCCGAACATCAAGGACGCCCAGGACCTCTCGCTCAAAGAGCTCGCGGTCGCCCTCAACGACCTGGCCACCACCGCCCGTGCCGGCAAGACCAAGCCGGCCGACATGCAGAACGGCACCCTTTCCATCACCAACATCGGCGCGCTGGGCATCGATATCGGCACCCCGATCATCAACCCGGGCGAAGTCGCAATCGTCGCGTTCGGCACCATTCGGCAGAAGCCGTGGGTGGTCTCCGGCGAAGTCATTCCGCGCTGGATCACCACGCTGGGCGGATCGTTCGACCACCGCGTGGTGGACGGCGACCTTTCCGCCAGGTTCATGGCAGACGTCGCGGCGATCATGGAAGAACCGGCGCTGCTGCTGGATTGACGATGCGCCACCGCCGCATGCTGGGTTGACCGTGCGCCGCCGCGTGCTGAAGGGGCGGTGCGCCGCGCGCGGATGCCCGGCGGGCCGCGGTTGGCTATGATCGCGGTGTGGCGAGGAGGAGCACCATCAGGTGATCGAGACAGCGGGCAACGCAGCGACCCACGGCGCAGAACCCACAGTGATTTCGACGGCGGACCTGTACGACCGGCACGGCGACGAACTGGCGTCGCTGGCGCTTCAGTTCGGCAACTTCGGCGGCCGGGCGGCGTTCAGCGGACCGGTCCGCACTATCAGGTGTTACCAGGACAACGGGCTGGTGAAATCCGTCCTCAACTCCCCGGGCCACGGTGCCGTGCTGGTGGTCGACGGCGGCGGTTCGCTGGAGACGGCGCTGATGGGGGACATGATCGCCGCCGCCGCCGTGGCCAACGGCTGGTCCGGGGTGATCATTAACGGTGCCGTCCGGGACCGGGCCGCCCTCGCGCAGCTGCCGCTCGGCGTCAAGGCGCTCGGCAGCAACCCGCGCAAGAGCGCCAAGGACGGCAGCGGGGAAACGGACGTTGCCGTCGACATCGGTGGCGTGCTGTTTCGGCCGGGCGCCGCGGTTTACGCCGACCTGGACGGCATCCTGGTAGGCGCCTGACCGCGCGCTACAGTCGGTGAATGACTGCATCCTTCGACGCCGCCGCTGCCGCCGGGATCTTGGAGTCGGCGGCCGTCGGGAACTTCTCCGGCGCCATCCATGTCCGGCAGGGCGGACGGGTCCTGCTCGACGAAGCCTACGGGGTGGCCACGCGGCGATGGAACGTGCCGGTCACCACGGCCACCCGGTTCGACGTCGCCTCGGTGACCAAGCTGTTTACCGCCGTTGCCGTGCTGCAGCAGGTCGATGCCGGGACGTTGGCGCTGGACGCGCGGATCCACGACTACGTGGATTTGGCGGACACGCAGATCCCCGCCGGGGTCACCCTGCGGCACTTGCTGACCCACACCTCCGGCATCGCCGACGACGCCGATGAGGAAGCCGGCGAATCGTACGAGGCGCTCTGGCATGACAGGCCCAACTATTCGGTCACGGAGACCGTGGACTTCCTGCCGCAGTTCGCGCACAAGGTGCCCAACTTCGCGCCGGGGCAGGGATGCCGGTACTGCAACGTGGGCTACGTTCTGGCAGGCCTGGCTGTGGAAAAGGTGACGGGCCGTGCCTATCGGGACTACGTCGTCGATCAGGTCTTTGCTCCGGCAGGGATGACGGCCGGTTTCTTCGATATGCGCGAGGCGGTCCCGGATGTCGCCGAAGGCTGGGAACCGGCCGGGGACGGGACGGGCTGGCGGTCGAACATCTACAGTTATCCGCCCATCGGATCTCCGGACGGGGGCGCCCACGCGACCGCGCGCGACCTGGCCGTGTTCTTGGACGCGGCGAGGTCTGGGAAACTGCTGTCGGCCGAATCCACGCGGGCTTTCCTGACTCCCCAGGTGAAACACCACGAGGACGGCGACACCGTGGTGGAGTACGGGTTCGGACTCGAATTCAGGTCTACCGCCGGCCGGATGCGGACGCTGTCCAAGGACGGAATCAATACCGGGGCCAGCGCCATCGTGGAGTACCTTCCCGCACACGACCTCACCCTGGCCATGGTGTCCAACTCGGAGGACGGCGTCTGGGACCCGCTGCGCAAGATCAACGACCTCGTTCCCTGACGGACCGTCGGCCGCGTACCGGCTGTGAAAGACTGGGCGCATGAGTAACAACAGGCCCTCGGGTCGGCGCAACGACTCCGGGGTGCCCAGGATCGACTGGAAGGGCACCCTGTGGGCCATGGCGGCCGTTTTCCTGCTCAGCTACGTCATGATCTGGCTGATGCCCGGCCTGCACCCCATCCTGCGGATCATCATCGTGATCGGCCTGTATTTCGCCGGTCGCTACGCGTACTACCGCTATTTCAAGAACCGGCGCCGGCCATAGCCTTTGCAAGGACGGGCGCCAGGCGCCGCACGCCCTCGCGAATGGCCTCTTCGGGCACGGCGCTGAAAGCCAGCCGCAGCTGACGGGACGGCTCCTCGGAGGGGCTGAACGCCGCTCCCGGGATGAAGACCACTCCGGCCTCGATCGCGTCGTAGAGCAGCGGGTAGGTGTCAACGCCCTCCGGGAGGGTGACCCAGACGAAGAAGCCGCCCTCGGGTTCGGTCCAGGTGGCCCCGGCCGGCATGAACTCGTCCAAGGCCGACAACATGGCGGCACACCGGGTGGCGTACAACTGGCGGTAGGTATCGATCTGCCCCACCCAGTCGTGCTCGTCCAGATAAGCGGAAATCAGCATCTGGTTGAGCGTGGGCGGGCACAGGGTGACCGCCTCGTTAGCCAGGTAGAAGCTGCGCTGCAGGTGGTCGGGCAGCAGGGCCCAGCCGATCCGCAGGCCCGGCGCCAGGATCTTTGAAAACGAACCCAGGTAGACCACGTCGTCGGGGTTATCTGCGCGCAGTGGACGCAAGGGCTGGCCGTCGAAGCGCAGCAGCCCGTAGGGGTTGTCCTCGAGGATCAAAACGCCGGCCCCGCGGCAGATGTCCACGATGTGCTGCCGGCGCTCGGCGGCCAGCGTGATGCCGGAGGGATTGTTAAAGCTGGGAATGGTGTAGAGGAACTTGATGCTGCGGCCCTCGCCCTGCAGCTCTTCGATGCGGCGCTGGAGTTCCGAGGGGACCAGACCGTGTTCGTCCATCGGCACCGGCTCCACCTGGACCTCGTAGGCCTCGAAGGTGTTCAGCGCGCCCACGTAGGTGGGATCCTCGCACAGCACCACATCGCCGGGGTTGCAGAAGACCTTGGCCGCCACATCCTGGGCGGACTGGGACCCAGCCGTGACGACCACGTTCGCGGGATCCACGCCGGTGATCCCTTCCCGTGCCATGACATCGCAGATCTGGCGCCGCAGCTCCTGGGTGCCCTGGCCGCCGCCGTACTGCAGGGCGGTCATCCCATGCTCGGCGATCAGCCGCTGCGCCATGCCGGCAATCTTCTCCAGGGGCAGGGACTGCAGGTAGGGGTTGCCGCCGGCCAGGGATACCAGCCCGGGACGCATCGAGATGTCGAAGACGTCACGGACGGCTGATTGTTTGATGTTTGCGGCGCGCTGCGAGAACAGGTGCTCGTGCCGGTGCGCCGCAGTGGCGCGCTCCAGCGCCACTTCCGTTTCGGTGGGCAGGGTCTCGGAAAGGTCTGCATCCTGTGAAGTCACTCACACAGGATAGCCCGAGGCGTTACGGGATAGGAAACAGAAGTTTTCTATTGGTGCTGCCTGGGGGCCTAGAGCCAGCCCGCGTCCCGGGCCTTGAGTGCGGCCTGGAAACGGCTTTCAGCGCCGAGCTGCTCCAGCATCCACGCGATGTGGCGCCGGCACGTGCGGACGCTGATGTCCAGCCGCCGGGCAATCACTTCATCGGAGTAGCCAGCGGCCATGGCGTTGAGGATGGAGTGTTGGATGCCGTTGAGATCCGAGGCGTCGTTGTCCTGCCCGTCCAAAATGTAGGGGTCGGCCAGCTCCCAGGCCACATGGAACAGGTTGATGAAGACCTGGATGAGGTTGAAGTCGCGCACCACCAGCGCGCCGCGGTCTTCCGGATGCAGTTGGCGTCCGATAAGGGCGAGGTTGCGGTCGAAGATCATGATCTTCAGCGGCACGTAGGGCAAGGTCCGGTACTCACCGCCGGCCGGGGAAATCGCGGCGACCGCCTTGCGCGTGGGCACGTGGTCCAGAGTGCTGGCGTGGCTGATGTTCTTGCGGACGACCCCGCGGTTGAGCAGTTCGATGTCCTTTTGGATGCCCTCTTCGTGGACGTCGGCGGAGGCGCCGGAGCCCGGCTGGCTGATCAGCACCTGCTCGGAAACGTCCCGGCCATAGTCCACCAGCAGCTTGCGGATCACCCCTGGGTCTTCGAGGACCTCCACGGAGGAGTCAAGCGACACCCGTTTGCGGGCTGCCAAATACGTCGGCACGAGGGCCGCCATGTCCGCACGGTGTCCGCTGATCTTGGTGCGCAGGTCGATCAGCAGCCGCTCGTCGGAGTCCACCAGTTGCGACAGCGCTACGTCGGGGGAGATGGCGACATAGCATTCGACGTCCGGTGCCGGCTGCTGGAGCAGTTGCCGGCTGACCAGCTCGCCGATGGCGATGTTGAGGTCGCGGATGGTGTAGCCCAGTGCCGTGGACATGGTTTCTTTGGTCCAGCCGGGGTGGGCCACGGCGAATTCATAAACCTCGAATGCCGTCCCGCTCAGCATAGGGCGCTCCTCCGGTTGATCCGTTACGTATCACGCAGGGCCTGCCAATTCCGATGCGGTGCGGCCGCTCTTTGGTCAGTCTAAAGCACTTCTTCGGGCCATCTTGCGCCTTTAGTTAACGGCCACTTCCTGCCATGGCCACATTATGCCACCGGCTCACGGCGTTTGTCCGGTGATCCTGTAAAGCCGTTCCTTTCCCCGCGTTCCCGGGGCAGCGAGCGGTTTCGACCACCTGTCCGGAACGTGACAGCGCAAGCCGTGAGGCACGATCATGGCATGTCCGGATGTTGCAACTGGATTGGCTGGACAGGCGTAGCAGTAGCACGGAACTCTTGTACATGTCGGGGGCGAGCAACCCGGCTGGATTTGTCACTGAACGAACCTAAGCCATGTGAAGGGAATGACATGTTCAAGAAGATCGCAAGCATCGCGGCAGGTCTGCTGGTTGCTTTGGGGGCGGTCTCGGCGGCCACTCCGGCAGTAGCGGCCGATCTAGGACCGGTTCCCCATTCTCAAAACGCCACCGCTTCCGCCTATATCTGGGACTGGTAAAAAGCCGCCCCATCTCATCGGCACTGTGCTGATTCCGTAACCAGGATGACGCCGGCTATCCCTCCCCAACCACCAGAACATCGAACCAGGAGTAGCGCATGAGCCAGCTGACAGCCATCCGCCCAACAAGTTCGGTGAACGTCAAATCGTACTGGTGGGTTCTGTCTATTTACACGGGTAGGCAGGACGTAGTCGACGCAGTCATAGGAGAACTGGTTACGCCGCTGGTCGCCCACGCTCGCCGCGAAGGCGTGGGCCGCTGGTACTTCAGCCACAGTGCCGACCAGATGGGGCCTCACGTGAAGGTCCGGTTCCTGGGCCGCCGCCCAATCCTCGACAGCCTCCAAAGGTTCGAGCTGGCGGCCCGGGACCGGGTCCTCGACATCCTTCCCGGCATCACCACGCAGGAAAATTTCGTACTGCCCTCCGGCAGCGAGGATGCCATCCACCTCTCGCCGGCTGATGCCGCCGTCCCCGTGCCCGAAGCGGACTTGGACCGTTTTGGAGGACCCGATGGGCTGGAACTCGCGGAGGAGGTCTTCGAACTATCCTCCGAGCTGGCGATGTGGGCCACGCAGCGTTTCAGCAAGTCCCAAGGACGTTCGGCGCTTGCCTCCCTGCTCCTCTGCGATGCAGCGTGGGCCATGATGTACGGGCCGAAGGCGCAGCAGTGGCCGGACCGCGGCAGGCTGTCCTGGGAGTACTGCTGGGACAACCATCTGCGGGTATCCACGGCCGAGCTGGGCCGTTCGGCCCCGAAGGCGCGCCACAGCCTCACCGCCGGACTGGTAGCCCGCACCGCACCGATGCACCGTTTGATGGCCGCGACCGCGGACGAAAGCAGTGTCCAGAACTGGCGCCGCCGCTGGATCAGGACCCTTGACTCGTACCTGTACCGGGCGGACCGTGCGCGGGTTAGCCGCAGTGCGCAGCAATTGACGTTTTCCCAAGCCCACCTGCTGATGAACCGGTTGGGGTTCACCACGTGGGAAGAAGCGGCACTCGGCGTTTATGCCAGGGCCTGGTCGCCCGAAGTCGAATCCTCACTGTTGGAGAAGAGGACAAAATGAGCCCGTTCGGTTTCTCGTCGATAGGACCCGAATCCATCAAGACTCCGGATGTCCAGAACGAAGGAACATCATCATCCCTGGATCAGGTCGGTGTGCTGGGTGCGCACGCCCAGGATGATGACCTCTGGAACCTCACCGGCAGCAACTACTCGCGCGACGCCGCGTGGGCAGACCAGGCGTGGCAATAAGAGAATTCTGCCGGCGTCCCTGTCGGCCTCCAAAGCATTCCTCCCCCCCAACAGGATCAGGCCGGAGCGACCCCCAACGCTCCGGCCTGATCCTTTCTTTGCGTGTCCTGCCCATCAGGGGCTGTTTTCACCCATCAAGCTGTGGTGCGGACAGCCCCGCATGCCCTGGTCAGTTGTAGAGCATGCCGCCGTCCACCA
Source organism: Arthrobacter sp. Y3223065 (assembly GCF_059090885.1). Lineage (NCBI taxonomy): Bacteria > Bacillati > Actinomycetota > Actinomycetes > Micrococcales > Micrococcaceae > Arthrobacter > Arthrobacter sp. Y3223065. The sequence continues at coordinate 179,387 of NZ_JBNHGC010000005.1, forward strand.
GCAGCACCTGGCCGGTGACGTAATCGGAGTCCGGGCCGGCGAAGAAGGACACGATCTTTGCCACGTCTTCCGGCGTCTCAATCCGGCCGAGGGCGATGCCCTCCACGTTCTCCTTGAGGTTCTGGCCGATCGGCTTTCCGTTGATCTTGCTGAGCTCCTTGTCGATGAGCTCCCACATTCCGGTTCCCACAATGCCGGGCGCATACGCGTTGACCGTGATCCCCTTGGGTGCCAGCTCCTGGGCTGCGGCCTGCGTGAAGCCGCGCACGGCGAACTTGGAGGCGGAGTAGGCGCTGAGAATCGGGAAGCCTTGGATGGCTGCGATGGAGGCAGCCGAGATGATCTTGCCTCCGTGGCCGAGCTCTTCAAACTTGGCGGCCGCGGCCTGAATGCCCCAGACGACGCTGTTGACGTTCACATTGAAAATCTGGTCGAGTTCCTGCTCGCTGATTTCAAGAACCGGCTTGATCTGGGCAATGCCTGCGTTGTTAACGATGACGTCGAATCCGCCGAGCTGGTCGGCGGCCGTGTCGACAGCCGCGACAACCTCGTCCCTCTTGGCGACGTCTGCTGCCACAAAAACGGACTTGCGCCCGAGGGCTGCGATCTCCGCCGCGACAGCCTCGCCCTTGGCGCGCTGCGGTTCGATATCGGCGATGGCGACATTAAAGCCGTCTTCAGCCAAGCGAAGAGCGATGGCCCGCCCAATGCCTTGGCTGGCGCCGGTTACGAGAGCGACCTTGTCCTGCACAGTCATTGTTGTCTCCTTTGTACTGCTTCCAGCCGGCCAGTAGCGCTAATTTGAGCGTCACGCCGGCTGCGGTGAACACCGTTGAGTTAGATCCGGTGTCACTAGGCGCAACACAAATTTCTCTGTATTCATTCCTTTGCATATTTGTGCGGCCGGTGGCCGGCCAAAGGACGGAGGAGGTTCGCGCCGGGACGGTGAGAAGCCGGCCACGGCGGGGTAGGCGGTTTCGGGCAGGAGGGAAGCCGGGCCGGAACCTTGGCGCGCTTCGAGCGGGAGGGAGCCGGAGCAGCTCCCGCGGCAACCGCTTAGTGGCCGAAAACGTCGGCGTCTGTGATGTCTCCGGTGCTCCGGTCCAGGGCGGAGAGCCGGGCCAGTTCGCCGGCCTCCAGCATGAAGTCGAAGATGGCGAAGTTTTCGGCCAGCCGGTCCGGGCGGGCGGACTTGGGGATGGGCACATGCCCCAGCTGGGTGTGCCAGCGGAGCACGATCTGGGCCGGGCTCTTGCCGTACTTGCCGGCCAGAGACTGAACCGCCGGCTCCCGCAGCAGGTCGCCGCCTTTCCCGAGCGGACTCCAGGACTCCGTGACGATGCCGGTTTGGCGGTGTATCTCCACCAGGTCCCCGCGGGTGTGCCGCGGGTCCAGCTGGATCTGGTTGACCTCGGGTATCAGTCCGGCGTCGAACAGCCGCTGCAGGTGCGCGGGTTTGAAGTTGGACGTGCCGATGGCCCGCACGCTCCCGTCCTCCAACAAGCGGGTCAGCCCCTCGAAGGCCTCCACGTAGCGGTCCTGCCCGGGGTTGGGCCAGTGGATCAGCAGCAGGTCCACGTAGTCGACGCCCAGCCGCCGGGCGCTGGCTTCGAAAGCCTGCCGCACGCCGTCGACGCTGTGCCACTGCTTATTGAACTTGGTGGTGATGAAGATTTCCGAGCGGTCAAGCCCGCTGCGGCGCAACCCCTCGCCGACGCCTTCCTCGTTCCGGTAATTCTCCGCGGTGTCGAACAGCCGGTAGCCGAGGTTGAGCGCAGTTTCGACCGTCCGGGCGGTTTCCGCATGGTCCAGGGGCCAGGTTCCCAGTCCCAGCATCGGCATCTTGGCCCCGTTGCGGAGGGTCACAAGCGGAGCAAGCAGGTCGGCCACGGTCACAGTCTCCTCTGGTTGTCCTTCAGGCCCGGTCCGGGCCCGTGGCACCCAGCCTAAAGGTGATCGCGCCGGCTGTGCACCCCGGGCGGCAGTGCTGCCTGGCGGCAGGTAGGGAAGGGGATGGCGCCCCGCCGCGGATCCGCCGGTCAGGCGGGAGGAGGCCGGCTAACCCGCGGCCGAAGTGGCGTCCGCCGAACCCGCGTCGGGCGCGGCGGTCCGGGTCTCCAGCCAGGCCAACACATCGGAGAGCAAGATCCGCCGGTGCGTTCCTCGGTACTGGACCGGGATGGTTCCGGCATCGGTCAGGCGCCGCATGTAGGTCAGCGACACGCCGGCCACCTCCGCCGCCTGCGATGTGTTCAGCAGTTCGACTGCTGAGCTGACCATCACGGCATCGCCGTGCGCAAAGCGGCGGAGCATATCGACGACGGCGTCGGCGGCTTGCGCGGGCAGCTTCACCGCGGTGCCGTTCACGAAGACGGTGACATCGGCGCTCTCGTCGAGTGCCCGCTGCAATCGCTGCGCCTGGGCGGCCGGGAGGGCATCGGTGGTGCGGGGTGTCAGCTGGGCCATGGGGACAGCGTAAATCACTTCCCGGCCCGCACCGGGCAAGGCGTGCTTCGCCGTCGTTGTTGCGGCGGACATCCCCGAGGTGCCCGACCGGCGGCGGCCGTTGACATTCCCTGACGGCCAGGCGTTAGGTAAGCGTAAACTGCTGTTCGCGACGGACAGCGTGCTCCGTCCGCGGAAGCCGAACATCCGCCGACTCCAGAGGAGACCATCGTGGGCAGACCGTTCTGCGCCGAACTGAAGGGCGCTCCGAACGCCGCGCTTCGGCCGGAGACCGCGGTCTGACATGGAGCACATCGCCAGCCTCCCCTTTGGATACGCGGTCAGCGCGCTGTTCGTGATCGTGATGCTGCGCGCCAACGCCACGTACTGGGCCGGCAGGGGAGTGGCCGCCGGCGGGCGGCACACCCGTCTGGCCCGCCAGTTGGATTCGCCGGCCATGCGCCGCGCCGAGGCTATCATCGCCCGCTGGGGAGCCCCCGCCGTCGCGCTCTGCTTCCTGACCGTGGGCGTCCAGACTGCGGTAAACGCGACGGCCGGCCTGGGCCGGATGCCGCTGCGCAGGTACCTGCCGGCCGTCGTGGTCGGCTCGGTGTTGTGGGCGGTGCTGTACGCCACCGTGGGCCTGGCCGCCCTCAACGCCTGGCTGGCCGCGGCCGCCGGGTCCCCGCCGGGCATCGCCGTCGTAGTGCTGCTGGCGGCAGCGGTGGTCGCCGCCATCGTTGTGGCGCGCCGGCGGCGCGGACGCCACCCGGCATCTCTCTGACCGTCTCTCTGACGCCGGTTTACCTCCACCGCCGCCGCACGTGGCGCATGCCTCAATCGGCATTCGCTCCTCCATTGGTGGCCCCGGCGGCGGAAACATTAGGCTAGGGGTATGTCCGCTCTAAGAAACCGTCGTGCTGCCGCCCTTCCCGCAAAATTGTCCCGCTCTTGGCTTCTGGCCTCGGCGGCTGACAAAGCGAATTTTGGTCCGGCACTCGCCTCTGAAGCAGACTCCGTCATTTTCGACATGGAAGATGCCGTGCCGGCGGAGGGCAAGGCCGCGGCGCGGGAACGGGTGGTGGAGGCCCTGTCCACCGGCATGACCGCCTGGGTCCGGGTGAACGGCATGGAAACCGACTACTGGGCCGACGACCTGGCCGCCCTGTCCAAGGCGCCGGGCCTGCGCGGCGTCATGCTGGCCATGACGGAAAAGCCCGAGCAGGTCACGCACACCGCCATGCGGCTGCAGGCCGGCACCCCGGTGCTCGCCCTGATCGAATCAGCCGTCGGCATCGAGAACGCCACCGACATCGCCCGCGCGCCGGGCACCTTCCGCCTCGCGTTCGGCGTTGGCGACTTCCGCCGCGACACCGGGGCCAGCGATTCACCGATGGCCCTGGCGTACGCCCGTTCCCGGCTGGTGGTTGCCTCCCGCGTGGGCCAGCTGCCGGGCCCCATCGACGGCCCGACCGTCGGCGCGCTCGGCGACGAACTGCTCGAAGCCTGCAAGGTGACAGCGTCCATGGGCATGACGGGCAAGCTCTGCCTGCTCACCGACGCCGCCGACACCATCAACAAGGGACTCTCACCCAGCGAGTCGGAAATCAAGTGGGCGCACGAACTGCTCGATGCGCACGCGGCCGGCGCGGTGGTGGGCGACGGCTCCTACCTGCCGCGCCTCGCCCGCGCCGAGAAAATCTCTTCGCTCGCGGACTCCTACGGACTCTGGAACGCCTAGGGTTTCACTGTCCGGGCGCGGGGCTCCGTCCGTCCGGCACCGTCGGCGCTGCCCGGCTCCGGACCGGACGCCGAACTGCCCGGCCTCGGATCAGTCCCGGCCGCCGAACAGCTCCCGCAGGCTCAGCGCGGGCCGCCCGGTCAGCAGGTCCACGTCGTGGGTCACCAGGTCCAGCTCCCCGGCGGCAATTGCCGTGTAGGTGCTGACCCAGGCATCCAGCTGCCAGTCGGGGGCGCCGTAGTGCGCCCGGCTCGCGTAGGCCTCCTCCACCGTTTCGTTAAGGAACGACGTCGGACGGCCCGTTGCCTCCGCGATGGCCGCCGCAGCCTCGGCCAGGGTCACCGACTCCGGACCGGTCAGCTCATAGGTAAAGCCGGCATGGGGCATGGGTTCGGCCAGGATGGTCGCGGCCGCCCGGGCCACGTCCTCGCGGGCCACGAATCCCGCCTTTCCGTCGCCCGCCGGACCGCGGATCACGCCCGATTCGTCGGCGAACAACGGCAGGACGTCTGCGTACAAGTTGTTGCGCAGCAGCGTGTGCTTCAGCCCGGTTCCGCGCAGTTTTTCCTCCGTGGCGTAGTGGTCCCTGGCCAGCGTGAACGTAGCGTCCTCGGTCGCACCGATGAAGGAGGTGTAGACAATGTGCTGCACGCCGGCGTCGATGGCGGCGTCGATGAAGGTGAAATGATGCTCCAGCCGGTCCTCGGCTTCGGCGGCGGACACCATGAACACTGTCTCGATGCCTTGCAGCGCGGCAACGACGGCGGCCTTGTCGCCGTAGTCGGCGGGCGCCGCCGTCGTTCCGGGCAGCTGCGGTGCGCGCGACGGGTCGCGGACAATCAGCCGCTGTGGAAGGTTCTTCTCCGCCAGCATCCTGGCGACCATGCCGCCCAGCTCGCCGGTGGCACCGGTGACGGCAATCGGGGTTTCCATGCGGGAGTCGGGTGTGCTCATAGCACCAGCCTAATGGGCCGCGGCAACACCCCCGCGGGCCGGGACCGGCCTGCTACCGTGGGGACGTGCCAGCAGCCCACAGTCCCGCCGGTCGGTTCGCGCCCAGCCCCTCGGGCGAACTGCACGTCGGCAACCTGCGCACCGCGCTGCTCGCCTGGCTCTTCGCCCGCAGCACCGGCCGCCGCTTCCTCATTCGGGTCGAGGACCTGGACCGGGCGCGAGCCGGGTTCGAGGCCCGGCAGCTGACGGACCTGGCGGCCATCGGTTTGGACTGGGACGGCGAGGTAGTGCGCCAGACCGACCGCTCCGCGGTCTACCGGCAGGCCCTCGGGCAGCTGGCGGAGGCCGGCTTGATCTACGAATGCTTCTGCACGCGGCGCGAGATTGCCGAGGCCCCCAGTGCCCCGCATGCTCCGGAGGGCGCCTACCCGGGAACCTGCCGCAACCTGACCGACGCCGAACGCGAGGAGCGCCGCCAGTTCCGCCCCGCCGCGCTGCGGCTGCGCGCTTCGACCACCAGCCACACGGTCACCGACCGGCTGCACGGGGACTACACCGGCATCGTTGACGACTTCGTGCTGCGGCGCAACGACGGCGTCCCCGCCTACAACCTGGCGGTGGTGGTGGACGACGCCGCCCAGGGCGTGGACCAAGTGGTGCGCGGCGATGACCTGCTGTCCTCGGCACCGCGGCAGGCCTACCTCGCCGCGCTGCTGGGGCTGCCGCCGGTCGAATACGTCCACGTGCCGTTGGTCCTCAATGAACGACGGCGGCGCCTGGCCAAGCGCGACGGCGCGGTGACCTTGGGGGCACTTGAGCTGGCCGGGCTGGACGCGGCCGCGGTGCGCGGCCTGTTGCTGGCATCGCTGGATTTGCCGGATGTGCCGCTGCACAAGTTGCTCTCCGACTTCCGGCCCGATGCCCTGCCGCTTGAGCCGTGGATCTTCGACCCGCCGGAGCTGGTTCCCGACGCCACCTGACGGCAGCAGGGCAACTGCCGCGTGGCTCCGGGTCTTGTAACCCCGCAGCGGACAACCCGGCCGCCGCAGCGCTGGACTTCACCGCCTGTTTGCCGGTACGTCGCCCAGCGCAGCTAGTCTTCCGCAGGTGGGAGGACTATTCGTGGCGCTGGGCGACAGCTTTACCGAGGGCGTGGGGGACTACAACGCCAACTTCCCCAATGGCGTGCGCGGCTGGGCCGACCGCGTGGCCAAGCAGTTGGGCAAGCAGGACCCGGACTTCCGCTACGCCAACCTGGCGGTACGCAGCAAGCGGCTGCACCAGATCATCGCCGACCAGTTGGAACCGGCCGTGGCGATGCAGCCCACGCTGGTCTCCTTCTATGCCGGCGGAAACGACATCCTGGAGCTCAAGCGCAGCATGCCGGAGCTCTTGGCCGAGTACGAATCCGCCGTCAGCCGGTTGGCCCAAACGGGTGCGCAGTTGATCCTTTTCACCGGCTTTGAGGTCATGCTCCCGCCGGTCCTTGAGCCGATGCGGCGGCGCAACTGGGTGTTCAACGAGGCCGTCCGTGACCTGGCCCGGCGTTACGACGCCGTGCTGGTGGACCACTGGGCGTTCGACCTCTACCAGGACCGGCGGATGTGGGACACGGACCGGCTGCATATGTCCGCGCTGGGGCACAAGTACATGGCGGCCAGGGTCCTCGAGGCCCTCGGCGTGGATCACACACTCAGGCTGAAGCGGCCGGAGGCTCCGGTGCGGGCGGGCTGGCGCGAGGCGCTCCGGCGGGAGCGCGACTGGCTGCAGGAATGGGTGGTCCCGATGTTCGGGCGCAAGCTTAAAGGCGTCACGTTGGGGGACAACCTGACGCCGCGCTGGCCGGAGCCGGTCCAGGTCTCGCGCGGGCTGAAAAAGCTGGCCAGACAGCGTCTCGCTGCTTCCGCAGGCTGACGTCCCCGCACAGTCCTTGGCCGGCAGGCCGCCGGCTGACGACTCCCAGATAAACTCGGCACAGCACGCGCCAAGCCGGCCCCGGCCGCCATGGCTGACGTTCCACAGATAACGTCCCGCACGCCTGCGTTAGGCCAGCCGGTCACCGCGACGGGCCAGCCGGTCACCGCGGCAACACTGCCGTTCGGCGATACCGCCGGCAGCGGGTGCATGGTCTTACCGGCCTGCGCGGCGGCGGCTGTACGCTGTTGCAACAACAGGGGACCGCGGCCATGCCGCGCCGTCGGTGAGGAGGGTTGTCGCCATGTCCGTCCAGGAACCGCGCGAGCCCGTGCCGGCGCTCGACGTTCCCGCGGCGTTCCGGGAACCCACCACCAAGGTCCGGGCCGGCTGGGTCACCGCCGTCGTGCTGACCAACCTTGGCATCAACGCGGCGTTCTTCGGCCCCTTGCAGGTGCTGCTGGCCCAGCAGTCGCAGGCGTTCGATGCGGTGAACAAGGAAGCCGTACTGGCGATGGCCACGGGTTTCGGCGCCGCCGTGTCCCTGGTCGCCAATCCGGTCTTCGGGGCGCTGAGCGACCGCACCACCTCACGGTTCGGACGACGTGTGCCGTGGGCCCTGGCCGGCGGCATCCTGGGGTTCGCCGCGCTGCTGCTGCTTTCCGGCGCCCCCAACATCGCGGTGATGGTGATCGCCTGGTGCCTGGTGCAGGCAGGGTGCAATGGCGCCTACGCAGCCGTGACGGCCAGCATCCCGGACCGCGTGCCGCGGCGGCAGCGGGGCCAAATCGGCGGTCTGGCGGCCATCGGGCAGACACTGGGCATTGTGATGGGTGCGGTGCTGGCCAATCTGGCCGGCGGCTTCGTCCTCGGTTACATCTACTGTGCCGTGTTCCTGCTGGCCAGCATCATCCCTTTCGTGATTGCGGGCCGTGACACCCCTTTGCGGAAGGCCGACCGCCCGCCCTTCGCCTGGCCCAGCTTCCTCAAGGGCTTCTGGATCTCCCCCGCCAAGCACCCCGACTTCGGCTGGGCGTGGCTGACCCGGTTCCTGGTCAATCTGGGCAACAACATCTTCACCCTCTACCTGTTCTTCTTCCTCCAGGACGCCGTGGGGCATCCGGACCCCGCCGCCGGCGTGCTGCTGCTGACCGGCGTCTATGCGGCCATGGTGGTGGTGATGGCGGTAGTGGGCGGACCGCTCAGCGACCGGGTGGGGCGCCGCAAGCCGTTTGTTATCGCGTCCTCGGTCACCATCGCAACGGCCTCGGTCATCGTGGCGATCACGCCCGCGTGGCCGGCCGTGGTCGGGGCGGCAATGGTCCTCGGCGCGGGCTTCGGCATGTTCCTGGCCGTCGACTTCGCCCTGCTCACGGAAGTGCTGCCGAGCGCCGCCGACCGGGGCAAGGACATGGGCGTCATCAATATCGCGGCCTCGTCGCCGCAGGTCATCGCCCCGTTGATCGCCGCCCCCACCGTGCTCTACCTCGGCGGTTACACGGCACTGTTCGTGCTGTCCGCCGTGATCGGCCTGCTCGGCGCGGTCTTCGTAGTCAAGATCAAGGGCGTGCGGTAGCAACAGCTCGGTTCCAAGCCCGCGTAGAGCAGGGCCGGCGGGCGGGACGCCGCAACGGCTAGTCGATGAAGGCTGCTTTCGAGCTGTACTCCTGATAGAGCCGCGCAGCATCGCCCACCGGCAGCTGGCCGTACTTCAGGGCAGTCAGCAGCCCGTCGAGTTGCGCGCTGGCGGACTCGGCCGTTGAGATCTGCTCCGCACTGTTGCGTGAGTTGGCAAGGCCGGACGCAATCGCTGCGGCAAGGGAGAGGATCGACGCCAGGATGCAGATGACCTGCCAGACGACCGACGTGCTGGATAGCGAAAAAGTGCCCGCCACGGCCGAGTTGAAATTGTTCTGGCCGAAGCCAGGGCCCGCCGTCAACGCGGCGACGACCGAGCTCCCGACGATGCTGACATTGGTCAGGCGGTTGCGTTTGGGACGGGCGCGGCGAAGAAAAGCCCTGATGTCATCACGGCGCTGGTCGATTTGCCGGGTCAGGTCCTGCCGGCCCTGTGCGTCGTCCATGATGTCCCCGCGCCTTCCGGTAAATAGCCCCCGCCCTGTAGCCGCGAGGTATCGCTGCACCGTATATCAGATTGCCCGCCGACGGCTACGTTTTTTCACGAACCGAGCAGGATTCGAGAAGCCCGCACCCCGCGTGGCTGCTACTGTCGGTCGTGATTCGTACAAGGGAGATCGAGATGACCACTAAGAAGTCTGATGCGGGCGGCTTCTCGGAGGCCGAGCGTGCCGCCATGAAGGAGCGGGCCCAGGAGCTGAAGGCACAGGGCCGCAGCGGTCAGAAGAAGGCCGACAACGAGCGCGCCGTGCTCAACGCGATCGCCGAGATGCCCGACGCCGACCGCGTCCTCGCCGAACGCATTCACGCACTCGTCACCGCGAACGCGCCGGAGCTTCTGCCCAAGACCTGGTACGGAATGCCGGCGTACGCCAACACGGACGGCAAGGTCGTCTGCTTCTTTCAGGGCGCAGCCAAGTTCCAGGCCCGCTACGCCACCTTCGGATTCAACGACACGGCCACGCTCGACGACGGGCCGATGTGGCCTGTCTCGTTCGCAATAGTGGAGTGGACTCCCGCGGTGGAGGAGAAGGTCGAGGCGCTCGTCAAGGCCGCGATAGCCTAAGCGCCCTCCCCGATCAGCGGAAACCAGCGACGGCGGGTGGCCGATTCAGCGAGCCGGGACCGGGGCTCAGCGGGCCAGCGACAAGGATGCGGTCCGCTGCCTTCCGTCGTAGCCGCCCTTCGGTTCGTCCAAACCGAAGAGGGCTGCAACTGTTGGCGCGACATCGACGGTCCGCGCCGGTTCCGACGACACTCCGGGCAGCACCAGATCGCTGCCGCCGCCAATGAAGAAGGGGATCGGTTCCGTCGCGGGATGCCCGTGGTTGCCGGGAATCGGGTTGGACAAGACATAGGGGTCGGAGAAGCGCCATCCGGCTCGGCAATAGACCACCAGATCGCCCGCTTCCGGGCCCAGCCGCAGTTCTGCCGGCCGATGCACTGAGAGCACCCCGGGATGGGCGGCTACCACCATGGCGAGCCGCGCTACCGCCTCGTCCCGGCTTGCCGCATCCCCCGTCCAGTACAGCAGGTCCGCCCCGCCGTTCTGGGCAATCTGCAGGTTTCGGCGGAGTTCCGGATACAGCCACAGGGAATTGTCGATGCTAATCACGTTGGTCGGCAACGACCAGTCCATTGAGTGGTCGGCCAACACGATCACCACGCTGGATTGCCAAGTCCTCCGGGCCTTCAAATGTTCGATGAAGCGACCCACGTGCAGGTCCGTCGACGCCAGCGCAGCATGCCGCGCTGCTTGCAGGGTAGTACCTGTCAGGTCCGAGTGGCCCATCCGGTCGACGTCGCCGAGGTTGGTGAAGACCAGGTCGGGGTCGGCTGAGTCCACCATGCCGATCAGGGCGTCCACTGTGTAGGCGTCCGGCGCGTGGCCCGAGACGGGGACAATCGGCGCAGGCTCCCATCGGTAGGTGGCCCGCTCCCCGAAGATCCCGTACAGGTATTCCTTGCTGAGCACCGTTCCGGTGGTGAAGCCGGCTGCATTTAGCCGCTCCAGCACGGTCACCGCCCGCAGATCCGTGGGCCGGTTGAGTGTGCGAACCGCGCCCTCCGCCGGGTCGTAGACGGAGTTGGCCGGGACTCCGGTGCGGTCGGGGCGCAGGCCTGTCATCATCATGACGTGGTTGGGGAGGGTCTCCATGATTGGCAGGGAGCGGGCCGCTGGAAAGTTGGTACCGGCATCGCGTAGTGCCGCCAGGTTCGGTGTGAGAGCCGTTGTGACCTCGTCCGGCCTGCAGCCGTCGACCACCAGCACGTAGACCTTGGGCGTCGACACTTCCCGAGCGGCCTTGCCCTTCCCGTTCCTGCCGGGCGCGGCCCATCCGGCACCCGGGACAGCTGAAAGTACGACGGCGGCGCCTGAGGCAGTGGCAAACTTTAGGAAACTTCGGCGGGCTGTGCCGCCGCTCGTCTCAGTCGGGCTCATCCAAGAATACCTTTCGCTGCGCGGCGGACTCTTTGCGTACCGGCAGCGACTGCCCAAGACGCCGTTAGGTACGCGGGCGACGCGGCGTCGGTCCGTTCCGCCAGCCGATACCAGTCCATTCGGACCTCGGCCGGAGTCACCTCGAGCACTGAGAAGCCGTGCGAGTCGAAATCCAGGTACTTGACGTGCGGGTTCAGCAGCTTCACGGCCGACTCGACCGTCAGCGAGGCGGTGCGTTCCGGAACGCGGAGGATATCGTCCAGGTTGTCGCTGGTGACGGACGTGCACACAAGTTCCGTGCCCACGGAGCGGCCGTTGAGCGGGTAGGTCAGCGGGTCGGCCGGCAGGTCACAGGCCCAACCCGAATGAATATCACCGGTCAGGAAGACGGTGTCTGTCACGGCGTTGTCGCGCAGGTGCGTGAGGACTTTGTTTCGGTCGGCGACATAGCCGTCCCACTGGTCCACGTTGTAGGGAACCCCGTCGATATTGCGGTCCCCCAGCAATTCGCTCAGCGCATGCAGTTCCTGCGTGTTCAGGGTCGACGGGAAGCGGACCGGAGTAATCATGACCGGGTTCCCCACCAACTTCCACTGCGGGGAATCGTTGCCGAGCCCGGCCAACAGCCAGTCCATCTGCTCATCGCCCGTGATGGTGCGGTTCGGATCGTCGACCGCCGAGTCCAACTGGCTGTCGGCCTGCTTGCTCCGGTAAGAGCGCAGGTCCAGCATCGACAGGCTCGCCAGTGAGCCGAACTCCAGCCTGCGGTACAACTGTCCACCGGGTTCGTAGCGGACCGGCATCCATTCCGCGTAGGCCTGCCTGGCGTGGCCCGAGCGCTTGGACCAGGTTCCTTCAGCCCCCTCGGTGTGGTTTTCTGCGCCGTCGGACCAGGCATCGTTGGCGGATTCATGGTCGTCCCAAGTCACCACGAACGGTGCCGCAGCATGCAACGCCTGCAGTTCCGGGTCGGTTTTGTACTGGGCATGGCGCCGGCGGTAATGCTCCAACGTGGTCATCTCCACGGCGGGGTCGTGCGGACGCACGAGGACGTCACGCGCCTGATACTCGCCCGGTGCGTACTCATAGAGGTAGTCGCCCAGATGGAGCACCAGGTCCAGATCGCCGCGGTCGGCCAGGTGTCGGTAAGCAGCGAAGTAGCCGGCCTGGTAATTGGCGCACGACACCACGCCCATCCGGAGCCGGTCCACGGCCGCGCCGGATGCCGGAGCAGTGCGTGTCCGGCCCACCGGCGAATAGTCCTTACCGAACCTGAACCGATACCAGTACGCCGTGCCCGGTAGCAGCCCGGCGGCCACCACCTTGACCGTGTGGTCCCGCCAGGCGCCCGTCTCCGTCCAACCGCGCGACACCACCTGCTTGAAATTTGAATCGGCTGCTACTTCCCAGCGGATACGGGCATCGCCACCACGTCCCGAACCGGGCGTCGCGTCTTCCTCCGGAGTCAGGCGCGTCCACAACAGCACCGAATCCGGGTAGGGATCCCCCGAGGCAAGGCCGTGCCGGAAGAAGCCCGTCGCGCCGTGCGCGGGCAGCGGGGCGGTCAGGAAACCCGGAACCGAGGCAGCAGCGGCAAGAATTCCGGCTGATCGAAGTAATTGACGCCGGGGCAGAGCCGTCGTCGCGGACTGGGATGGAGTAAAGGAGCGGTCGGATGTCACTCACCGTATTCAACCCTATCGCCGGGTAGCAAAAGCCCGGATCCGAGGGCTGTTCACCGGATTTTCGCCCAACCTTCCGTGGTCCTTTACCGGTGCATGGGCGTGGCCCCTGTGCCCAGGCCCTCGGAGGTCCAGCGCTCTGGAAGGCGGTAGGGGACCGGCAGCCGAAGCGGTCGTCGGGTGTGCGGGAACAAAAGTCCTTCACCGATCAGGGCATCGAAGGGCGGAAGCGCTGAGAGGTTATGCCGCGGCCTCTTCATGCTCCTCCTTGGGCTCGTAGAAGAGCGCGGAGAGAACTACAACCTTTGAATGCGGTTCCCCTGAAACTGGACATCGGACAGCACCAGACACGGATTTAATCAAGAACGGCAACAACTTCTTCCCCTGAGGTGAAACCAGCGACGGCGGGTGGCTGCGTAACGCAACCACCCGCCGTCGGATATCAGGCAGGGTTACTTGACGACCTCAAAGGTGATGGTCTCGGTGAACTCGCGGCCGTGCACGTCGGTCGCGGTGACCGTGGCCGTGTGCTCGCCGACGGCCAGGCCGGCCGGCAGCTCGAGTCGCCACAAGTGGGAGCTGCGGTCGTGTAAGCCGCCTCCGTGCACCAACTGCTCGATGGCGGCGGTCGGATCGGTGTACTCGGCACCAATCAGCGGGACGTCGTCGGCGGTCATCGACTGGGTACGCGCGGCCTCGGCGGTCTCGCCGCCATCAATGGATACCTTCACGGTGGAGCCGGTGGAGCCCATCCAGAAGTTGGTGGTCAGCCAGGTCTCACCGAGTTCGCCCTGTGCCACCGCGTTCGGGTTCTCCGGGGACGGGGCTTTGCCTCGCTGGTTCTTGTATTCGTCGAACCAGGCACGGTAGGCGGGGGAGTTGATGCCCAGCGCCATCTGGTCGGAGCCATCGTCGCCGGTGGCCGTGAAACGCTCGCGGACCTCCGTGTTCTTGATGTCCAGGGTCAGGACGCCGGGAGGGGTCCCGTCACGCTGGATGGCGGTGGGGAAGCCCTCCTCGAGCACCCGGCCGTTGTACCACTGGCCGGACACTGCCGGGACAGTCAGGTGGGTGAACGGCAGGCCCGCGTCGCCGACCTCGTCGCGCCAGCCGGCCATGAGGTCGCCTTCCCGCAGGTTCTCCGACATGTGGGTGTGCCCGCCCAAGGAAACGACTTCGCGGCCCTCGAGTATCCCGTAAATCGCCTGCAGCTGCTTCGTGGTGTGAGAGTCGCTGTAGTAGAACTCGAGCAGCGGGCTGTGGCCGGCCAACACGATCACCCGGTCCTTGGGCACCTTCGCGATGTCCGCGCGGAGCCACTCGAGCTGGCGCTCGCCCAGTGCGTACGTGTAATTGCTCTTCTTCGCGGGGATCGCCGTCGGATATTCGATGTTGCTCAGGGCGACGATGTGGGCCTTGCCGGCGTCGTACGAGAAGTATTCCGGGCCGAACTGGCTGCGGTAAGTGTCGAACTCGTGCCCGCCGTCGAGGGCGTCGAAGTCGAGGTCGTGGTTGCCGGGCAGAAAGCGGGCCGGACCGTTGAGCTGAGCGGTCAGTTCCCGGGTCTGCCCGAAGAGGGACAGGTCATCGCCGACAATGTCGCCGATGAAGAGCGCGCCGCAGCCGGCATAGTCGGAGCGGGCGGCCAGGTCGGCGAAGGCGCCGTTGTGCGCGAACTCCACCTCTTTTTGGTTGTAGGTCTGGACGTCGGCGCCGATTGCGCAGTGTTGCTCCGGGGACTGGGTGAGTTTGCTCTTGGCCAGCGGGAAGTTCACCTTGTCAGGCAGCGCCCCGGTCGGGGCGATGCCGCCGAACTTCAATTCGGGTGATCCCTCCGGCAGGTGGTGGTAGAAGAACTGGGCGACGTTATCTTCGTCCACCGGCACCTGGTAGCCGCGGGGCTGGGTGACGAAGACGGTCATGTTGTCGAACGCCGGCAGTTCGTAGCGGCCATGGCTGTCCGTGGTGACGACGTCGCGGCCGTTGGAGACGGTGACACCACGCAGGCCCGGCTCGTTGACGTCCTGCTTTGAGTTCTTGTTCTTGTCATCAAAGACGGAACCGTCGAGGGTCTGCTGGTCGGCATCCGGAGCATCAACGACGTCGATGCCTCCACGGTAGGCCGAGGCGGCCCAATCGGTGTCGACTGGGGTGGGAGCCGCGGTGGCTGCGGGGCCGAGCATGGCGCCGGCGGCCAGCAGGGCCAGAGCGCCGCCGGTCAGGCGCAAAGGTCGGGACAACCAGGCTGATTTCGGAGTTGGGGACGCGTGCACGAATTGAACCTCCGGTTGAGTGATAGCCGGCCGTTATGGTGGCCGACTGCTCCACTGTTGCCCGTGCGAATGAACGGGGACCGAAGGGGAAACGAGGTGCGCGCCACGTTCTGGTGACACACCCCTCCCACCCGGCCGGGAGGCATCCCAGTAGGCTGAGTGGGTGGAAGCCCAGATACTCGCGACCGTTTTCTGCGGTCTGCTCATCGCTGTCGGCATTGCCGGCATCGTCGTCCCCGTCCTGCCCGGCACCATCACCATCGGCATCAGCCTGCTGGTCTGGGCCATCGTCCTGCAGAACACCCTGGGCTGGGTGGTCTTCGCGATCGGCATGGTGTTCGTGGCCGCCGGCATGCTGGCCAGCCTGGTGCTCACCGGGCGCCGGCTGAAACAGCGGCAGGTGCGCAACTGGTCAATCCTGGCGGGTGTGCTGGTCGGTGTGGTCGGAATGTTCGTGATTCCCGTCGTCGGGCTGTTCATCGGATTTGCCGCAGGGCTTCTGCTCAGCGAATACGCACGACGGCGGGACTTCGGCCAGGCGGTCGGGGCCAGCTGGGCGGCGCTCAAGGCCGTGGGCCTGGGGATGCTGGTGGAGCTCGGCTGCGCGTTCGCCGCCGGCGCCGTCTGGGTGGTCGGCGTGCTGGCGCAATTCTTCTTCTAGGCGGTTTTCCCGGCATCGGCGATTCTTGCCACCGGTTCGGGAGACCAGTGTGGCGGCCGGCATTGGCTCTGGGCGGATCAGTCCTGCTTTAACAGGCCCGTGGTGCGGTAGGGGATGACCTCGCGCAGGAACATCTGCGTGGAGGTGCGGGTGATGCCAGGACAGAAGCGGATCTCCTCGCTCACCCGATACAGATCGTCCGGGCTGCTGGCCACCACCCGGATCAGCAAGTCCGTATCGCCCGCCGGGGCGTGGCATTCCAGCACTTCCGGAATCTTCCTGAGCGCTTCCACCGCGTCGTTGAGCTTACTCTGGTCCAGTTCCGCACTCACCATGGCCATCACCCCGCGGTTCAAGGCTTCCGGCAGCACCCGTGCGGAGTGTGTGCGCAGGCAACCAGAGGCAGCCAAGCGCTCGAGCCGCGAGTGGACGGTGCCGCGGGCCAAACCCAGCCTCTGGGCCAACATCATCACGGGGATCCGCGGGTCCTCATCCAGCGCCAGCAGGATCCGCCGGTCCGTCGCATCAAGTTGCTGCAAAATGACCACTTCCTGTCGAGTGCCGCACTACTGCTTGAACAGTCTGATCAATTGTAAGCGGAGCGCTTGCACGGATTGTAGGCATAGTGCTCTGATACTTATCAGATCGGGTGAAGCCACAAGCTGCCAGCCCGTTAAGGTGCACCGTTCAGGCTCACGAAGCCGGAGCAGTGTCTGCGGGCCCGCAAAGCCCGACCTTGTTGTTCACACAGCTGAAGACCCCTGCCAGTCCGGATGCCGGATCGCCAGGGGTCTTGCTGTTTTTCTAAAAAGGCCTAGGGGCAGGGCGTCCACGATTGGCCACCGGGTGCATAGCATCGGGGGCCGGTGTAGCCAGGGTAGGGGTTGGAAGCCGGAGGTGCGGGAGCAGGGGCCTGTTGCTGTTGTTGACGCCACTGCCGTTCTGCTTCAGCAATTTGCGCCTGCCTAATGATTTCGGACTGTCGGGCCGCCTCAGCTGCGGCAGCGGCCTGTGCTGCCGCTTGCTCGGCCGCTACCCGCTCCGCTTTAGCGCGTTCCTTGGCCGCCTTCTTTTCAGCGGCGATCCGCTCCGCCTTGGCCTTCGCATCCGCCTTCCGCTTTTCCTCGGCCGCTTTCTTCTCAGCGGCTGCCTTGTCCTCGGCAGCTTTGAGCCTGTCGCGTTTGACTGACAGTTGTTGATGTTTCGCCTCGCCGGACTTTATGGCGTCCGACAACTGGCTGCTGAGTTGCTTCCGATCAGCACTCGATAGAGCCGCCCACAGCACAGTATCTGCCGTGTGAGAGGCAGCGTGAAGCATGGAGTCAATAGACTTTGCGGCCGCTATGGTTGCGGCCAAGGCAGTTACAACCTCCCCTGTCGCGGACGAAGTATCGCCCGGATTGCCTGCGGCTGTTGCCGCTACTTGTTCGATTGCCTCGTGGACTTGTCCGGGAATGGTGCAGCCGATGGACGGGTCATACATGCCCTGCCCTGATCCCGCTGCTTCGGATTGAGCCTCTTGCACCTGGCGCAGATACTTCCGGTTGGGCTCGTAGTAGACGGCGTGCCCTAAGCCAAGTCTGGCAATATCTGCATTCAAAAGTGAGTCGCCGACGAATACTGCGGCCAATGTGCGGCCATACCGGTCGTGGCGCTCGACGTCGAAGTCGAGGCGGACCTTCGTGCCGGGCGGAGCGAGCTCTTCAAGATTCTGTGTTGCCTCGTGTCCCAAACATTCAACCGGCTGGTTGGGATCCTTGGTCTCCGGAGTATCGACGTTTAGCAGTCGTACCGTTTCATCCCGGAAGTTGTAGTTGATGACAAGCGTATCGCCGTCAATAATCCGTACGACCGAGCCCTGATTCTGATTCACGGTTCCAACGACGGCGAGGCTTCCAGCTGCTATCCCGGCAGCGGCGATGGCAGCGATGGCAGTTTTCCCGACGATTGTGCTCGTCATGCCTAGCCATGCGCTTGAAAGGGCTGCGCCCAAAGGTGTGACCATTGATCCCCCAAACAAATTCTTACTTGAGCTTATTAAAACGAAGAGTATTCATTTTCCCCCATACCTCGGCCCCATCGACGCAGGGCTCGCAGTCATCCGTAACGTTTCAACCCCAGGTAGGCATCGACTGTCGGGGCTCGAGTGGGCTGACGTCTTCCCCAGGCTCCTCGGGCCTGCAACACTGTTGAGCAGGATCTTTCGCTGTGACAGAAGATCACCACCGGGCAAGAGCTGGCGGCAGGACATGTTGAAGGCAGGCCCTGCACATTGACGCTTGGGTCCACCCTGGAGGGGTTGCGATGAAGCTCACCAACAGCAAGGCATACAGCGGCATCGCTGTTCGTGATCTGCGGGCGGCGCAACGCTTCTACGGCGAAACTCTTGGACTGAGAACGTCCGAGGAGTACGGGCTGATGTGGCTGCATCTCGCCGGCGGCCGCGACACCCTTGTCTACGAACAGCCCGACGCCGTTCCGGCGAGCTTCACAATCCTCAACTTTCAAGTCGATGACATCGATACAGCCGTGACCGGACTGGCCTCGCAGGGAGTGCGCTTCGAGCGCTATGAGGGTTTTGCCCAGGACGAAAATGGCATCTTTCGCGACGAAGGCCCCTACATCGCATGGTTCAAAGATCCGTCCGGGAACGTGCTGTCGGTCTTGCAGGAGAAGTAGTCGGAGGTCGCCCGGACGCCACCATCCGAGGAGGCTGGTGAACTCCGCGAAGCCGGGCTGCATGTGGGATCACGAACGGCTGTTGGAATTACTTGAGGAATAGGCCTTCGAAAAGCCCGGAGATCATTTGGTGCACACAAGGGTAGATGCGCTACCCTTACACACGTGTGATTGCGCGCGTGAACACGCGCATCCGGGGCTTTAGCTCAGTTGGTAGAGCGTTTCGTTCGCAATGAAAAGGTCAGGGGTTCGATTCCCCTAAGCTCCACTGTTCGCAAGGATTCTTGCGTCCGACGCTCCGTGCAGGCAGCCTGCTGAGTTCAACGGAAGGGCTTTGCCGAAGTCGCGGTCGAACGCCTCTTCTAAGAAGAGGGACGGTGCGGCCGGCAGGTTAAGGTCCGGGGTGGTGCGCTCCGTGAAGGCGAACTGGCCTCCGGCCGGTACGCCCGGCTAATCGATGCGGATGAGGCACCAGGCGCGGTCGAAGGCCCGCTTGGCCAGGTCCGACCCGCGCATCCATACTTCGAGGTTCCCGGCGTCCCCGAACCATCCCTCCAGCGCGCTCCATGACTCCAGATCCAGGACCAGACGGTATTCGTCGCCGGGGTCCAAGGGCAGAACCCCCGGCAGGATCCCCTCCACGGCGTTGATGAGGCCGTGGTGGCTGTGGCCATAAACGTGGCTGAAGGGGACCGGGCTGCCCTTTGCTGAGCCCGTGCGTTGTTCCCGCCAGCCGCGCTGCAGGGTGAGCTCGAGGGCTTCAAGCGTGTCGAACCGGTCCCCGCCGGTGGACACGGCGTCCGCGGCGGCGGGCAAGGTGAAACCCGGAAGCGGAATCACAACCTGGCATACCCGGGAGGGCAGGTCCAGGTCGTGGGGTGCGTCGACCAGTCCTGCTCGGTCGGGGTCACGGACCCACCGCACCAGCCAGGAGCCCGCGGCCTGATCCTCTGGCTGGTAGCCGGAGGATTCCAGGTCGTGGAAGATTTCCAGGATGCCTTCGGCCGGCAGTCCCTCGCGCAGCTGCCCGGCGGGCCAGGCCGCCTTGCCTTCGGCATCCACGGTCGCGTCCACGTCGCCGAGATGGATGGCGGCCACATGGGCCAGCGCCTTGCCGTCGGCCCGGCGCGGCCAAACCGGCAGCGGAGCGACGGCGGGTCCGCCGAGCCAGCTGATCCAAACCCCCTCGGGCCATAGCTCGCGCAGCTCGGCCTCCCCGGGCTCGAACGACTGCTCGCTGAGCACCGGCGAGTATGCTGCCTCCCCGAGCAGCGCAGCCGCGCCGGCGGCCTTCAGCCACTTCTCCATCTGCCCGTAGGGGCCGTGGATCGGCGCGGCGGGGAACTTCTTCTTCGCGGCCATGGGTCGGGCCTGTTTCCTTCCGTTGCCGGGGCGAGCTTCTGTGGCTCCTGTCCGGATTACATTATTGCCCGGTCGAATGCCCAAGCTGCAGCGGGGTAGGAGCTACGGTGGCGCCGCTGCGCCCATCGGCGCGCGAGCCGCCGCCGTAGGGCCGGTGATGGCTGTTTCTTGGAAGGCACCGAGCCTCTGCCTGCTCGCCGCGCCGCGCCCAAGGACCAGGATGAGCCCTCAGAGGAGCATCTCCTCCGGGACGTCCGGCCAAGGCGGTTTAGCGGGCCGGGACTGGCGCGTTTTTCCCGCGATTGCTTACGCATGCGCCCTCACGTCCGATTGCATCCCTTAGCACCCGTGCCCGCATTCGCGCAGTGCGGCAGCACTATGAACGGATCCAGTTCGATGAAGGCCCTCATCCGCGCGCTCCTGGCAGCAATCCTCGGAACGACTATGCTCGCATCAGCTCTGGTTGTCAGCACACCGGCCCAGGCCGCGGCACCGGGCAGCGCGACCTACCAGACCTACACCGCTCCCAACGGTGTCAGCAGCAAATACCACGTCTACGCCAACGGCATCGACACGAAGAAGCCGGTCGGCGTCCTATTTGTCTTCCACGGCGACTACTCCTATCCGGCACAGTCCTACGTCCACCATCCCAACGGGTCCATCATGAAGAAGATGGCGGCCGAGGCAGCCAAGAAGAACATGATCATGGTTCCCGTCATCACCCCGGACAAGAAGGGCGGCATCACGTGGTGGGAGGATGCCGACCGCAACGGTGACTACTTTCGGGCGCTGGCCGGAACGCTGATCGCCAAATACACGCTGGACGCCCGCCGTATCTGGTTTCACGGCTACTCCGGCGGAGCCGAGTTCATCACCTATGAGCTCCTCGCAGACCGCCAGGAGTGGATAAAGGGCGGCGGGGCCACCATCGTCGGCGGCGGCGGATACACGGGCATGGAGACCGCTGCTCCCGCGGCAGTGAAGAAGATGAAGCTGCACTGGATCTGCGGCAGCCGCGACGGACGCGGCGGCACCAGCCTGAAGAACTGGTCAGCCCTGGGCACAGCCAAGAGCGCGGAGAAAAAATACAAAAGCCTTGGATTCACCAACACGAAGATAACCATCCTCCCGGGTGTCACGCACTACACCTATGACATGCCGAAGCTAATCGCCAACGACCTGAAGGCCATGCCGGCCGCGGTCGCGCCAGCCCAGGCCAAGTCCGGCGATGTCGCAGCCGTGGACTCCGCGGGCAAGCTCTACATATACCCGTCCGCCAAGGGGAGGGACCTGAACAAGCGCTCCTACGTTTCCGCCGGATGGGGAGCGTCGCGAGCCGTGGAGATTGCAGACTGGAACGCCGACGGCATCCAGGACCTGATCGCCAACTGGCAGGACGGCCGGCTCACCGTCGACTACGGGCAGAAGAACGGCGGCTTCAAACGCTCCACCTTGGGCGCGAGCGGATGGCAGCACAACACCATCATCGTCACCAAGTGGAGGACCGCCGACAAACACCCGGGCATCATCGCCAAGAACCGTAACGGCAAGCTGTACTCCTACGCGAACCCGGCCGGCACAAAGCCCGAGCAGCGGAAGCTGCTTAGCTCCGGCAACTGGAAGAGCATGGACGTGATGGCCTTGGACTTCGACGCGGACAAGAAGATGGACCTGGTCGCCCGCACCGCGGCCGGGCAGCTGAAGCTCTACCGCTCCAATGGCAAAGGCCAGCTCATCAGCGAGACCCGGAAGGTGATCGCCAAGTCCGGTTGGAACGCGATGACGCACCTGTCCACTGCCGAGGATCATGTGGCGGCTGGCCAGTCCGGCATCCTTGCCCGCGACAAGAAGGGAAACCTGCACTTCTACCCGGTCTCCTCGAAGAAAATCCAGAAGCGCATTACCGTCGGTCTCGGCGGCTGGAACGGCCTGAAAATCGGCTCGTAGTAGGGCAGGTCCCGGGGCCTTGGGCCCGTGGCGGGAAGGGTGCGGTCGCCGCCGGTGAAGGATATGCGGAAAGTGGTGCCTGCTTAATCGGAGGCGTCGCGTCCCAGCGAGGCTAGGAGTTCGTCGCAGGCGCGTTCACAGCGGCGGCAAGCCTCCGCGCAGACCTTGCAGTGTTCGTGCATCTCCGCATGCTGCCCGCATTCGTCGGCGCAGGCCTTGCAGGCAGTCCGGCAGGCCTCCAGAAGTGCTTTGGTGATATTGGCGTCGTAGCCGGTATGGCGCGAGAGGACACGGCCGGTGGCTGCGCAGATGTCGGCGCAGTCCAGATTGGTGCGGATGCACTTGGTGAGGTCGGCAACCATGTCCTCTGAGAGGCACGCGTCGGCGCACGCGGTGCACGTCTGCGCGCATTCGAAGCAGGCGGCAATGCACTCCGCCAGCTTCTGGCGGTCCACGCCGCCGAGGTCCTTGGGGTAGGTATCCAGCATCGAGCTGATGTGGGTCATGATCTGCTCCTGTCGTCCGGTTGCGGGATGACGGCCGCCAACCGCTTCTTATGAACCGTAGCCCTTACGCTGGAATTGTGGCCACAGCCGCAAAAGCGAACCCTAGCTCCTGCCATCCCCCTTGACTTATACCCCCCGGGGGTATAACTTCGGAATCACCGGAAACAAGCGTCGCGGGCCCGCCAGGGCTTCAACGCAGTGAAGGTCCTCACCGGCTTCGGCGGCGGAGCGTCATTCCACATGGTCTGGCGTTCCCACTTCCCGCAGCCAGCACCAATGATGTGAGGAGAATATTATGGCCGAGTCCCTTGACCGGGAACTGTCCCTGACCGCCAAGTCCGCACAAGGGTGCACGTGCTGCGCCCCGACCGGCGCCTCCGGAGAACGAACCGAGCGCCGCGAGCCGAAGGCTTCGTCGATGTTGCCGGCCGTTCAGGCAGAGTACCGGGTTGCAGGAATGACCTGCGGACACTGCGCCTCCAGCGTCACGGACGCGCTGGGCGCTCTCGACGGCGTGAGCGACGTGCAGGTCGCCCTCGTTCCCGGCGGCATTTCCACCGTCACCCTTCTGGCCGTATCGCCGGTCAGCGACTCCGCCGTCCGGTCGGCCATCGCCGACGCCGGCTATGAACTTATTGCCTCCTGAAGATCAGGGTTTCCCGCGAAGGGCCGCCCCGCCTCCAAAGGTAGGGGCGCCCGCGAAAGAAGAGCCATGAAAAGTGAGCATTCGCAGCACCTCGACAATTCCGGCCAGCACACCCAAGGCCTTGGCCCGGAGCACCGCCATCAGGGCCCGGGCCCGATGATGGCCGACCACGAAACGCACGGGCAGGCCATGCCGGACGGGCACGCACATTCGGCGGTGGACGAGGAACACGCAGTCCATACGCACGGCCAGCATGCCGGGCACAGCACGGCGATGTTCAAGAACAAGTTCTGGCTCTCCCTGGTCCTTTCGGTCCCGGTGGTGTTCTTCAGCCCGATGTTTGCCATGCTCCTGGGGTATGCCGTCCCGGAGTTCCCCGGGGCGGCGTGGATCCCGCCGGTACTTGGCACCATCATTTTCTTCTATGGCGGCACCCCCTTCCTGAAGGGCGCGGTGAAGGAACTGCGGTCCCGGCAGCCGGGCATGATGCTGCTGATCGGGATGGCCATCACCGTCGCCTTCGCCGCCTCCTGGATCACGACCCTTGGCATCGGCGGGTTCCATCTGGACTTCTGGTGGGAACTGGCGCTGCTGATCGTGATCATGCTGTTGGGCCACTGGATGGAGATGCGGGCGCTGGGTTCCGCGCAGGGCGCGCTCGATGCACTGGCTGCCCTGCTGCCGGATGAAGCGGACGTGGTCAACAGCGATGGAAGTGTCCGAACCGTGCCGGTCGGTTCGCTGGCCACCGGCGATATCGTGCTGGTGCGCTCCGGTGCCCGCGTGCCGGCGGACGGGCAGATCATCGACGGCGCGGCCGAGTTCGATGAATCGATGATCACCGGCGAATCCAAAGCCGTCGGCCGGGCGACCGGCGATACGGTGGTCGCCGGTACGGTCGCCACGGACAACTCGGTGCGAGTGCAGATCACTGCCGTCGGCTCCGACACGGCGCTGGCCGGCATCCAGCGCCTCGTGGCCGAGGCCCAGGCATCGTCGTCCCGGGCACAGGCCCTGGCGGACCGGGCTGCGGCCCTGCTGTTCTACTTTGCGCTGCTGGCCGGCATCATCACCTTCGGGGCATGGCTGCTGCTCGGAAGTCCCGGTGAGGCCGTCGTCCGCACCGTGACCGTCCTGGTCATCGCCTGCCCGCATGCGCTGGGCCTGGCCATTCCGCTGGTCATCGCAATCTCCACCGAACGGGCCGCGCGCTCCGGCGTGCTGATCAAGAACCGCATCGCGCTGGAGCGGATGGGCACCATCGATGTCGTCCTGTTCGACAAGACCGGCACGCTGACCGAAGGCGAACACGCGGTTACCGCCGTCGCCCCTGTGGAGGGCGTGACTGAAGGTGAGTTGCTGGCTTTGGCGGCCGCCGCCGAATCCGACAGTGAACACCCCGTGGCCCGCGCCATCGTGCGCGCCGCCGCCGGGCACCCTGAGGCGGCCCGACTGGGTCTGACCGGCCGCGATTTCACGTCCAGCACCGGCCGGGGCGTGCGCGCCATGGTGAACGGCGCCGACGTCTCCGTGGGCGGACCAAACATGCTCCGCGAGTCGAAACTTACGGAGGCCGGGGACCTGGCCCACGAAACCTCGGCCTGGATGGATCGGGGCGCCGGCGTGCTGCACGTGGTGCGCGACGGAAAGATTATCGGGGCGCTGGCCCTGGAAGACAAGGTCCGTTCCGAGTCTCGGGCGGCGGTCAGGGCATTGCAGGAGCGTGGGCTTAAGGTCGCCATGATCACCGGCGACGCCCGCCAGGTCGCCAACACCGTGGGCCGCGACCTGGGCATCGACGAGGTATTCGCCGAGGTCCTGCCGCAGGACAAGGACAAGAAGGTCACCGAACTGCAGCAACGCGGCCTGAAAGTGGCAATGGTCGGAGACGGCGTCAACGACTCACCTGCCCTGGCCCGCTCCGAAGTCGGCATCGCCATCGGAGCCGGCACCGACGTCGCGATGGAATCTGCCGGCGTCGTCTTGGCGGGAAACGATCCCCGGTCGGTGCTGTCGATGATTGACCTGTCCCGGGCCAGCTACCGCAAGATGATCCAGAACCTGATCTGGGCCACCGGCTACAACGTCATCGCCGTGCCGCTGGCCGCCGGTGTGCTGGCCTTCGCCGGCGTCGCGATCTCCCCGGCTGTCGCGGCGATCCTGATGTCCGTTTCAACCATCGTGGTCGCCCTCAACGCCCAGCTGTTGCGGCGGATTGACCTGGACCCGGAACGCATCCAGTAGCACGCGCGAGGCCACAGCTGCACGAGCAAAAAGCTATTTCGAAGGAACTAAATCATGAAGCAAAACCCGATCCTGTCCGCTGCCGCCCTCGCCGCCGTCCTCGCGCTCGCCGGCTGTGCAACCGGAGACCCCGGCAGCCAGACCGCCCCTGTGCCTACCGCCGCGACCACTGGGGCAGCGCCTCAGACCGGCGCGGAAACCGGCACCGAGCACAACGACGCCGACACGATGTTCGCGCAGATGATGATCCCGCATCATCGGCAGGCCGTGGAGATGAGCGACATCATGCTCTCCAAGGAGGGCCTGGACGCGCGGATCAGCGAGCTGGCGATCCGTATCAAGGAAGCACAGGGCCCGGAAATCGACCGAATGACGGCCATGCTTGAAGCCTGGGGAGAACAGGCCGGGATGCCCTCGGAAACCGCCGGGGCCGGCGGCATGGAAGGCCACGACATGCACGGTGCGGAACCCGGGGAGGCCGGCATGGGTGCCATGGAGGGAATGATGTCCGAGGAGGATCTGGCGCGGCTGGAGTCCGCGCAGGGTCTCGAGGCAGCCAGGTTGTTTCTGACCCAGATGATCGCCCACCATGAGGGTGCCGTGAAGATGGCCGGGCAGGAAGTCGAACAGGGTTCCAACCCGCGGGCCACGGAACTGGCACAGACCATCATCGAGGACCAGAAAGGCGAGATCCAGGAAATGCAGGACCTGCTTGCCAGCCTCTAACCGCTCTCCCGCCTGGAAACCATTGCCGCCCCGGCCGGCGTGTGCAATTATCTGCGTATGAATGCAGATAAGAAGGGTTGCAGCCTCGAGGTGGACAGCCATTATGTTGAGCTAGCCGTTGAGGTCTTTGCGATGCTGGCAGACGCCACACGCGTGCGCATCATCCTGGCTCTGCGGGATACCGAGCTGCCGGTGAACGAACTGGCTGAGACGGTGGGAAAGTCGCCGGCCGCGGTCTCGCAGCATCTGGCGAAACTGCGGCTGGGACGCATCGTGGCGACGCGGCAGGAGGGCACCAAGGTGTACTATCGGCTGGAGAACGAACATGCCCGGCAGCTGGTTGCCGACGCCGTCTTTCAAGCCGAGCATTCCCTGGGCGGTCTTCCGGCACACCACAGCAACCCCCGGGCGCAGGCATCATGACCGTGCATCCGCAGGCCGGACACTCTGCAACCGGGGAGGCCGGGGACGAGCACGGTCACGACCACGATCATCCGACGGGGCTGAAAGGGTTCCTCCACGGGCTTTTTGTCCCGCACAGCCACGACACCGCCGACTCCATCGACGATGCACTGGAATCCAGTGCAAAGGGCATCCGCGCGGTAAAGCTGAGCCTGGCAGGGCTCGGCGCCACAGCAGTGCTGCAGCTGGTGGTCGTGGTCATCAGCGGCTCGGTCGCCCTGCTGGCCGATACGATTCATAATTTTTCCGATGCGCTGACCGCCATCCCGCTATGGATCGCCTTCATCCTGGGGACGCGGCAGCCCACCCGCCGCTATACGTTTGGCTTCGGGCGGGCCGAGGACCTTGCCGGTCTGTTCATCGTGGCCATGATCGCGCTTTCGGCCCTGGGCGCCGGCTGGCAGTCCATCGACCGGCTGCTGAACCCGCAGCCCCTGCAGAACCTGGGCTGGGTCCTCGCGGCAGGACTCGTCGGTTTTGCGGGCAACGAGTTGGTGGCGATCTACCGGATCAGGGTCGGGCGGAGCATCGGCTCGGCGGCCCTGGTTGCCGACGGCATCCACGCCCGCACGGACGGGTTCACCTCCCTGGCCGTGGTTTTGGGCGTGATTGGGGTCTGGCTTGGTTTCCCGCTGGCCGACCCCATCGTTGGCCTGGTCATCACCGCTGCGATCATTGTCCTGCTCTGGGGCACCGCCCGGGACATCGGCCGCCGCCTGCTGGACGGCGTGGAACCTGAACTCGTCGATCGTGCCGAACAGATCCTGCTGGCTGAGAGCGAAGTCAAGGGACTGTCGGAGGTGCGGCTTCGCTGGAACGGCCATCGGCTCAATGTCTCCGCCACGCTTCTGGTGGACCCGGCCATGACCGTCGACGGTTACAACTATCTCCGGCGACGCCTGGTTGCCGGACTACGCGAGGCGCTGCCCGGAATCGACTACCTGTCCCTGACCCCTACACCCGCTGAAGCCCTCCGTCCGGGCCCGGGTTTAGCGCGCAGCCGTAAATGAGCGGCGTCGGGAAGGATCAGGGCGTGAGGTTCACATCGGCTGACCGCAGGTACGAGCCCTACGTGCGTCCTATCGACCCGTCGGTCGGGCGCCTCGCAGAAACCTGGACCTGGCGCGGGTGGGACGTACACGTTGAACACGTCGGCTCCCTCGAAGCTCCGGTGCGGATGCTTCTGGTGCACGGCGGGGGAGGGAACGCTGCGGCCATGTGGCCCTTTGCCGCACATCTGTCGCGCCTTGGAGCCCTCGTAACGCTCGTTGACCTTCCAGGCTATGGGCGTACGCGTCCCCGCGGAAGCGCGCGCATTTGGTACCAGGATTGGCAGCGGCTTCTGGCGGACCTCGCGGCGCGCATCGCTGACCAGCGGCCGCTACTGCTCCTGGGCGCCAGTATGGGCGGCATGCTGGCGCTGGATGCGGCCGCTTTGAGCGGCAGGGGTGACCGGGTCATCGTGACGTGCCTGCTCGACGCCACCGACCCTGACGTTCGAGCGGTCATCGTGCGTGCCCCGTGGATAGCCCGGCTGGCGGCGTCGTCTCTCAGGTTCATCAGCGGGCCGGTTCAGCGGATACCCCTTCCGCTGCGGTGGGTCGCCCCGATGCGGAAGATTTCCAACGACCCGGAACTATCCGCCCAAGTCCTGCGCGATTCGCGCGGCGGGGGAGGTTCGATGCCGTTGAGTTGGTTCCGGTCGTTCCTGGAGGCCGGCCCCGCCGTGCCGCCCGAGTCGTATGGCGGACCGCCGGTCCTGCTGGTCCATCCGGGTGAGGATCGGTGGACCCCCACGGGGATCAGTAGCCGGTACCTGAGCCGGCTTGCCGGAAACCATCGACTGGTTGAGCTCGAGGGATGCGGACATTTTCCAGTGGAAGAACCGGGCTTCCAGAAATTCCTCGACGTCGTCCGCATGGAAGTCGAATCCCTGGCTAAGGCCTGACCCACACCCCGGCCGCCGCCAAGTGGCTCACCCGCGCGGTCATCCAAAGCCGAGGAGCGAGGCAAGCCGCCGGTCGGTGTCGGCGAGGGCGTCCGTGTCGAAGGTGTTGGTGGTGACCAAGAGTTCGTCGGCACCGGTCACCTCCAGCAAGCGCCCGAGCCGCTGGCCCACCTGGTCCGCCGTTCCGTGCACCGCAGCGGCAAGGGACTCGGCCACCAGGCGCTCCTGCCTGGAGGTCATTGGAGCTGACCGGATGGAGTCGGCGGGCGCGAGCGGCGGGAACTCCCCGCGGGTGCGGGACTGCGCCATTGCCCAGGCCTCGGGCAGCAGCACCTCCCGCGCCCTTTCGGCGGTTTCAGCAACGGCCACGGTCGCGGAGACGATCACGTACGGTTCGGGGCACCAGGCCGAGGGCCGAAAATTCTTCCGGTAGCGCCCCAGAACTCCCCGGGCCGGTTCCGGATTGCTCCCCGTAAAGGCAGGACCGCCAACCACGACGGCGAGGCCCGCCTTGGCGGCGATGTCCACCCCCTTGCCGGTAGCCAGCACGAAAAGCGGCGTCGCCCCGCCGTCGTACGGGCGGGCAGTGACGGCGGCGCTGCCGTCGAGGTAGGCCATCAGTTCCGCCAGGTCCTCGCCGAAGCGGTCCGCGGCGTCCTTGTCCTGCCGCAGCGCCGACCGTACTGCCGGCGTAAATCCGACGGAGCGTCCGACCCCGAGATCGATCCGACCGGGAAAGAGCGCCTGCAGGGTGGCGGCTTGTTCGGCCACCACCAGCGGTTGGTGGTTGGGCAGCATCACTCCGCCGGAGCCGACACGGATCCGTTCCGTCTGCGCAGCCACCGCGGCCATCAGCACCGTCGGAGCTGAACCGGCAATCCCCGGCACACCGTGGTGCTCGGCCACCCAGAACCGGTGGTAGCCCAGCTGCTCGGCATGCCGTGCCCGGCGGATGGTGGCGCCCAGGGCAGCCGACGCCGAGGTGCCCTCACGGGCGTTTGCGCGGTCCAGGATGGAGACGGGGATGGAGGCACGCTGCATACCAGTCACAACGTGGCCGGCAGGCTGGTATTCCATCCCGGGGGCGGTCCTGCGCGCGCTCAGTGCCGGGCCAGCCACCGGCCCCGGCGCATGACGCCGTTGATTGCGAGGGCTTCATCGATGATCACGAGGTCGGCGAACTTGCCGCGAGCCAGGGTTCCCACGCTGCCGGCCAGGCCCATGATTCGGGCCGGGACCACCGTGGCCGACCGGAGGGCCTGGTCGAACGGGACTCCCGCCTCGAGGGCGTTCCGCAGCAGGTCCATCATGCTGGCGGTGCCACCGGCGATGGCTCCGGATCCCAGGCGGGCCACTCCCGATTGCACGCGCACCTCCGCCGGGCCCAGGCGGTACACGCCGTCGCTTAGGCCGGCTGCTGCCATCGAGTCGGTGACCAAGGCGATGTTGTCGGCACCCAGCAGCTCGAACATGGTCACGACGAGGTCGGGGTGCAGGTGGGTGTTGTCCGCGATGAGCTCCACGACGGCCTCGCCGGCGCGGGCGGCCCGGAGGCAGGCGCTCACGGCACCGGGGGAGCGGTGGTGCAGCGGTTCCATTCCGTTGAACAAGTGCGTCACCGTGGGCACCGGTGACCCCTCACCGAACAGCCGGGCGAGGGCATCCCGTGCGTGGCGCAGGGAGGCGGCCGCGACCGCGGTCTCCGCCGCCGTGTGGCCCAGCGACGGGACAACGCCGTGGCCGGCGAGCAGTTCCACCAGTTCGTCGGCGCCAGCCAGTTCGGGCGCGTACGTCATGGTGCGCAGGAAGCCGCGACCGCCCGCGAGCAGCTCGCGTGCGAGGCCGAGGTCCGGTTCCAGCAGCCATCGCGGGTCCTGCGCGCCGCATCGGGCAGGTGACAGGAACGGCCCCTCCACGTGGATGCCGGCTACCTCGCCGTCGGCGGCCATACGCGCAAGGACGTCGAGTCCGCCGAGCAAATCCTGGGGCGGCGCGGTCACCAGGCTCGCCAGCAGGGTGGTGGTGCCCGAGGCATGGATGCGCGCCGCCGCGCGGCGTGCGTCCGCTTCGTGGGCGGTGGGGAAGTCGACGCCGAAGGCGCCGTGACAGTGCAGATCAACCAACCCGGGGATCACCCTCTGGCCGGCAGGGACGTCGACGACGGTGTCCGCTTCCCCGGGCGGCAGGGTCTCCGCCGTGCCCACGTCACTGATTTCCGTGCCTGACACCGCCACGGCTCCGTCGAGCAGTTCACCCTCGCCGGTGTGGATTCTGCCCCTGAGGATCATCCGGCCGCCCGGCAGCGGAGCACGCCCCGCTTCGCGGAGCGGGACGGGGGAGCCGTCAGGGCCGCCCGCGCTTTGGTGTGTCATGGCGGAGACGAGGTTTATCCGGCGGGAAACCGCGAGCCCGCCTCGACATCCGTGAGGACTGTGACGTCCGGATGCAGCTGGAGCACCGAGGCCGGGCAGTCGGGGTGGACGGGCCCGGTCAGCGCACGGTGGAGGATGTCGGCCTTGTCCCGGCCCTGCACCAACAACAGCAGGCGCCTGGCATCCAGGATGGTTCCCAGGCCCTGCGTGATGCAGCGTGTGGGGACGTCGTCGAGCGACGGGAAGAAACGCGCATTGGCTAGGCGCGTCCTCATCGTCAGCTCCTCGACCCGGGTACGGGAATCCAAGGCCGAGCCGGGCTCGTTAAAGGCAAGGTGGCCGTTGTGGCCGATGCCCAGGATCTGCAGGTCGATTCCGCCCGCCGCTGCGATGGCCGCTTCATAGTCCGCAGCGGCCCGATCGACGTCCGCCCGGTCGGCGTCCGGCAGCAGGACCGAGGCCCGGTTTAGGCCCAGCGGCCGGATCACTTCCCGGTCAATCACCTGGGCGTAGCTCTCCGGGTGCCCGGACGGGAGTCCCACGTATTCGTCCAGCGCGAACCAGCGGACGCCGGACAGATCCAGGCGGCGCCGCGCCAAGGACTCATACAGCGGCAGCGGCGATGACCCGGTGGCCAGCCCGATGACGGCGTGGGGCAACTCTTCGACGAGGTCAGTGACGATGTCGGCGGCCAACGCGCCGATGTCGCCAGCGTCGTGGTGCGAAACCTGCAGCTTGCGTTCCTGCTCGGCCAACGGGTTCATAGGAGTCCTGTCTGCTGGATGAGTCCGCCGGGACGGATGCGCGCCGCGCTGCACGTGGTTTGCGGCAAGGGCAAGTCAAACTTCATTCCACTTTTTCCTTGTGGGACGGGTCGGAGCCTCCGGGTGCGCCGTCATCGTCGGCGACCCGGACACAGGTTGGGGCAAGATTACCGGATGGTGCCTGCCATTCAGGCTCGTTGCTGGCGCACCACGCCGAGAGCGAACTCCAACCGTTTCCGCACGGTGCACGTGTCAGAGCACGACGTCGAAGCCCGCCTCGGGCGACAGCGTTCCGTTGGCTTGCACTTGGACGAGGTGCCGGCCCGGGTAATGCACTCGCGTGGTCATTTGGCGGAAGGCGTGCGCTTTGCGGGACTGCCGGGCCTCGCGCGGCGCGATGTCAGCGACCGCCAGCTTGAAGACCTTTGGGGCCAGCGAACCGTTGGCCTTGACGTAGTGGACCACATAGTCCACGGCCACGCGGGCCGGGGTATCCGTTTCGTTCCGGATCTCGACGGCGAAGCCGAGCTCCCCGGGCAGGTGGACAATGTTCCGGTCAAGTTGCGGGACGGCCACCGTGACGGCGTCGGCCGTGAAACTAAGCGCCGCGAGGGCGCCGGGGTGGGCCTTCTTCACGAGCGTGCGCAGCCCGTGCCGTACCACCCAGGCCGTGTGGACACCCGGCGCGGCGGTCCACCGTGCGGCGGTGGCCACCACTTCGTCCGGGGCGTGGCGCGAGACGTCGTTCAGGTGGTTGGCCACCGAGCGGCGGACGGCATCGCTGTCGTCCTGGAACAGCTCGTCGAGGATCGGCAGGGTCGCCTCCGGCCGGGCGATGATGCCGGGTACCCGGACGGCCCACGGCAGGTACGGCCGCGTGCCTTCGCTGGCCAGCCGCCGCACCTGTTCATCCGGGTGGCCCGTCCAGTCCCGGATGATTCCCAGCGCCCGGTCCAGGTCCTGGATCAACAGCCGGCGGATGGCGAACTCGCTGCTCATCCGCGGCGTCAGTTCCGCGAGCAGGGCCAAAGCATCGTCGAAGGCCCGCTGGCTCCCGTCTTCCAAGGCGCGGGTTACGGCCGCCTCGCCGACCGGCCAGAGCATCCAGCCGGTGAAGGCGCCGTCGGCCAGCGCCGCGCGGATCAGGGCTGCGACCCGCTCGTAGCCGGCATCCAGGTCGGCGAGGAGCGCTTTCGCCAGCGAGTCGGCGCGGGCGCGCAGGGCCAGCGGCCCGAGCCCAACACCTGCTTCCTGGAGCGCCGGCCACGCAGTTTGGCCACCGGCTGCGGCCAAGGACCTTTGCAGTTGCTCGACGGCTGCCGGCCCCAGCAGGTCGTTCATGATTCCCATACGGTCCTCCGGGTCGGGGCCAATAAGATCGTCGAAGCCAGCCTATGGCGCTTCGGCCGGTGGACCCGGCCGCTGCTCTCCTCCGGAACCACCTAAAGGACCGTGGTTGTCCTGAATTTCGCCGCAAGGGTGTTCCGGGTCACGGTCGGGCACTAGAGTCACGTGACATGGACATCATCCTGGTACCCGGATTCTGGCTGGACGCGTCGTCGTGGGCGGAGGTTACCCCACCGTTGGCCGCCGCCGGGCACCGGGTACACCCGTTAACGCTGCCCGGGCTGGAAGCGCCGGATGCCCCGCGGGCGGGGATCGGCCTGCGCGACCACATCGACGCGACCGTCAAAGCGGTGGACGGTTTGGACGGGCCGGTGGTCTTGGTGGGCCATTCCGGCGGCGGAGCCATCATCCACGGCGTAGTAGACCAGCGCCCGGACAGGATCGCCCGTGCCGTCTACGTGGACAGCGGCCCGCTGGGCGAAGGCGGCGTGATCAATGACGAACTACCCGCCGAAGGCGACGAGGTACCGCTGCCGGACTGGAGCCTCTTCGAGGAAGAAGACCTGGTGGACCTCGACGAGGGGCTCCGCGCCGCCTTCCGTGCCCGGGCCATCCCGCAACCGAGGGGCGTGGCCTCCGATCCGCAGCACCTGTCCGACGAGCGGCGTTTCAACGTTCCGGTCACGGTGATCACGTGCGAGTTCACGCCTGAACAGCTGCAGGGCTGGATCGACGCCGGCGCACCCCAGGTGATCGAACTGGCCAGGATCCGGGATGTCGAGTACGTGCACCTGCCCACGGGGCACTGGCCGCAGTTCACCAAACCGGCCGAGCTCGGCGAAGCCATCCTGGCCGCCGTCACGAAGACTGTTGAGGCAACCGGGGCGCAGTGAGCTTAGCCAAACTGCTGCCCGCCGTCGAGGCAGCGCTCGCCGGGCACGGCCTCGTTTATGAGGTCCTCGACTGCGACCCGGACCTGGCGGACACGGCGGCCTTTTGCGCACACTACGGCTTCGCCCTGGAGCAGTCGGCCAACACCATTCTGGTGGCGTCGAAGAAGGTGGAACCGGCCAGGTACGCGGTGTGCGTGGTGCTGGGGACCGCCCGGCTGGACGTGAACAAGACGGTCCGTGAACTCCTGGGCGTGAAGCGCGCGTCCTTCGCCGACGCGGAGACCACCCAAGCCGTGACCGGCATGGAGATCGGGGGAGTGACCGCCATCGGAACCTCCGGCCACCCCATCTACATCGACGCCGCCGTGATGGACCAGGAACGCGTGGTGATGGGCGGCGGCAACCGGTCCAGCAAACTGCTGCTCAAGCCGGAGGAGCTGGCCAAGCTGCCCCGCGCCGTGGTGATTGAAGGGCTGGCGAAGCCTGCCGTGCCGCTCCACGCCACCGACAGGCCAGGGGACGGGTAGCACAGGCTGCCCTAATCTTGGCTTGCCTTACCTTGCTGGCGGGGATACAAGCCTGCGCATAATCTGGAGCCATGGGACTCACAGGAAAACTCGCAGAAGCGTTTAACGACCAGGTCACGCTGGAACTCCAGGCCTCCGTGGTCTACCGCCAGCTGGCCATCGAAATGGATGCCATCGACCTGCCCGGGATTGCCGGCTGGTTCCGCGCCCAGGCCGAGGAAGAGGTGGTCCACGCGAACAAGTTCATCGAGCACATGATGGACCGCGGCGCCCACCCCAAGATCCAGGCGATCACGGCTCCGACAATTTTCGCCGCGACCGTACTGCAGGCGTTCGAAGCCTCGTTGGCACACGAGAGGAAGGTCTCCGAGTCGATCCGCGACCTGTACCGGCTCGCGCAGCAGGAGGGCGACATCGACTCCATCCCGCTGCTCAACTGGTTCATCGACGAGCAGTTGGAAGAAGAAGCCACGGTCGGCGAGATTATCGGCCGGGTCAAGCTGGTCAACGATGACGGGCCCGGCCTGCTGCGCCTGGACGAGCAGCTCGGTTCCCGCACCGGCGAAGACAGCTAGCACGAAAGCCCCGGCCGGGCAGTCCGGGCTAGGCCGACGGGTCCTCATCCTCACCGCGATTGTCGAGCCAGGACCGGGCCTGCCGTACTGCGTCCTGGAGGGAGGAGCCGAGGATCTCGCCGCCCGGGACCAGAACGACTTCGTCGTTGAGGGCCAGCCGCTCGGCGCGCTGAATTTTTTCGGCGAGGTCAGGGGTCATGCCGCAGAGGTAGAGCCGCCCGCCGTGCTGGCTGAGTTCATGGGCGTAGCTGTCGATCTCGTCGATGAAGGTGGCGCCGACTTGGCTGTTGCCGCGGATACGCAGTACGACGGCGGCGTCCTCGGCGGAGTCCGGTGCGGGAAGCCGTTCCCGAAGCGTGCGGGCAGCGGCGAAGTAGAGAGGGCCGTAGACGTCCAAAACCGTGACCTGACCCGAGCGCAATTGAGACGGGGCGTCCTTGACGTGGATCTTCCCGTCGTCCTCGCGGACCAGTTCATACACCTCGGTCAGCTGCCCGGCCCGGTAAATGAACAGCACCAGGGTCAGCACCACGCCCAGTCCCACAGCCACCGGAATTGAGGTCAGGAGGGTGGCGAGGAAGGTGATGACCATGGCCCATCTTGCGGTCCCGGCGACTCGCCAGATGGAGCGCAGGTCGCTGAACTTTATGGCCTGAAAGCCCGCGACCATCATGATTGCGGCGAGCACGGTCATCGGGACCTGGCCCACCAGGTTTGAGGCGACCAGGATGATGGCCAGCATGGCCAGTCCATGGAACACCATGGCGAAACGGCTGCGGGCCCCGATCTGGGTGTTCAACGCACTCTGGCTCACCGACGCACCGGAGGGCATGCCGTTGAAAAAGCTGGCGGCCGTGTTGCCCAGTCCCTGGGCCAGCATGTCCCGGGAACTGTTGGCGCGCGAGCCGTCAGGGTTCCGGACGCCCTGGCTCACGCCCGCGCCCTGAAGGGCGATGACCACGGCCACGGCGAACGCCGAGATCGCCAGGCTTGGGGTGAACAGGGTGAGGTCCGGGACCGCGAACGGCGGAAGGCCGGAGGGTATGTCGCTGACGTCCTGGACGATCTCGACACCTTCGGGTTGCCACCAGAAGGCGATGAGACCGGGGATGACGAGCGCAAACAAGGAGGCGGCGTTCGCCCAGGGTGTGCGCCCCAGCAAGATCATGATGACCAGGGCGATGCCTCCTATCAGCACGGCGCTCCAGCTGAACTCCCCGATGTGCAGGAGCAGGTCAACAAACTTGCCCAGACTAGTGTTGGCTTCGGACGTGTAGCCGGCGAACTGCGCGGCCTGGTCCATTACCAGTACCGCGGCCACGCCGGAGAGGAAGGCGGTCATGACCGGGTAGGAGACGTAGCGAACCAGTTTGCCGGCACCGAGCAGGCCGAAGACCACGAGGAACAATCCGGCCATGCCGACGAGGAGGAACAGCGCCGGACCGCGCTGTTCCTCGGGAAAAGCGGCCACCGCCTGGCCCGCGGCGAGGGCAGAGGCGCCCGTGGTGGCTATCTGCATGAGCTGGGAACTCGCAAAAAACCCGCCCACGGTCGGGGCGACGGTGGTGGCGTAGAGACCGTAGACGGGGTTGACCCCGGCCATGACAGCGGTGGCCATGCCGGAGGGGACGCTGACCACGGCGTTGACGAGCCCGGCCAGTGCGTCCCCAGGTAGGTCCTTGAGCCGGGGCAGGAACCCGGTCGCCTTCTTGCTGTCCCGTGGCACGGTGCCTCCCGGTTTTGCGGATAACTGGAGCCTGCCCCGTCCATGCGGCGGTTTTTGCGCAGCGCGGGAGCGCGCTTGCTAACGGGTACTCCCCATCCAACGTAATCCGTGATGGGATGGATGAACACCCCGGGACGAGACCGGCGGCGACGCCGGTCCCGTGCGGGGACAGTCGTTCTCCAACGACGATGGATCCGCGCGTGTACGAATTCTTCCAAACCGTGGGCGGCGTGAGCGTGACCATCTTTGTGGTCGCCTCGATGCTCAACGTGGGCCTGACCCAAAAACCATCGCGATTGCTGGCGCACCTGTCCAACCGGGCGTTCCTGTTGCGCATGCTTCTGCTTAACCTCATCGTGGTTCCGGCCCTCATGATTGCGGCCACGGACCTCGCGGAACTGGACCCTGTCTACTCGGCTGGTTTGCTGGTGTTCTCCTTGTCCGCCGGGGCCCCGTTCCTCATCAAGCTCACCAGTCTCTCCGACTCGGACGTCGCCCTCGGAGCCACCGTGCTGCTGGTGTTGATGGTCGCCACGGTGGCGGTGCTGCCGATCACGCTGCCCCTTGTCCTCGAGGGCGTGGCGGTGGACACTTGGGCGATCGTCAGGGGCCTGCTGGTGCAGATGCTTTTGCCGCTGGCCGTGGGAATGCTGGCCCGGCAGTTCGCCGAGAAACTCGTGGCGGCCGTCCAGCCCTGGGTGGCGAAAATATCAACCATCGCGCTATACGTGCTGATCGTGGCGATCCCGATCGGCTATCTACCGGAGTTGGCCGATCCCGGGCTGTGGGCGGCCATCGGGGTGGGCCTGGTGGTGCTGCTGCTTGCGCTGTTCCTGGGCTGGACCATGGGCGATGGCCACGACCACCTCCAGGACGTGGGCGGGTTAAGTACGGCCCAGCGCGGCATCGCCGCAGCTCTGATCGTCGCCCAGACCAACTTCAACGATCCGCGCGTACTGGTCGTTATCACGCTGCTCAACACCTGCGGCGTGCTGCTGCTGATCGCCGCGGCGAAGTGGATGAGCAGGGACAACAGTTTCCAATTTCTGATCCCGACGGCGGCCGACGTGCCGGAGAAGAACGACCACGACGACCGAGGAGGCTGACAACAATGAGCGCTGCCCGCGATCGACGACCCAACATCCTGGTGCTGTGCATGGACCAGTGGGACGTGCACATGGACCTGCCGCCCGGCGTGGAGCTGCCTGCCATCCATCGCCTGGTGGGGGCGGGCGTCAGCTTGAGCAACCAGTACTGCACGGTGCCGCAGTGCACCCCGTCCCGGGCGACCATGTGGACGGGCCAGCATGCCAAGAACGTGGGGCTGTGGGACAACACCAACTTTGCCTGGACCGACGTGCTGGATCAGGACGTGCCGACCATCGGCACGATGCTGCGGGAACAGGGGTACTACACCGCGTTTAAGGGCAAGTGGCACCTGTCCCACCCGGAGCGCTCCTCCACCGCGCTGGAGGGCTACGGGTTCTCGGACTACCAGTCCTGGGGCGACAACTGGGGTGCTCCGCTGCACGGCGAGCAGCTCGACGGTGCGGTGGCCTTCGAGACCGTTGACTGGCTGCGCCACAAGCGCCCGCACGACCGGCCCTGGCTGCTGATCTCCTCGATGGTGAACCCGCACGACATCATGTTCCTGCGCGCCGGTGCGGACGAGCGCGCCCACCCCAACGGCGCGCTGGCCCCGCTGGCCCATCCGCCCCAGGATCTGGGGTTCATGCGAGAGTTTGACGTCGAGCTTCCCGGCAATTTCCAAGACGACCTCGAGGGACAACCGTTCGGGGTGCGCTCCTACAAGCGCAACGTCGAGTGGAACTACGGCCGGATCCCCGAGGGTCGCGAAGACCTGTGGAAGGTGCGGCGCAACTATCTGATCAACTGTCTGCGGATGGTCGACGCCGAGTTCCAGAAGATCCTGGACGAGCTCGACCGGCAGGGCCTGTGGCGGAACACCGTCGTGGTGCTGACCTCCGACCACGGTGAGATGAACGGGGCGCACGGCATGGCACAGAAGGGGGCGATTCCCTTTCAGGAGGCTTCGATCGTGAACATGACGGTCGTCTCACCGTACGGGCCCAGTGGAGTCCAGTCCGACGCTGTTGGCTCCCACCTCGACCTGGCTACCACGTTCCTGTCCTGGGCCGGGCTGGGGGAGGCAGAGACCCGGGAACGGTACCCCGCGCTGAAGGGCCGGAACCTGCGGCACCTGTTCGAAGCTCCCGGAAAGGTGCGCCCGCCCCGGGGCTCGTCCGCCGAGCCCGGTGACGGGGCGCTAGTCAACTGGGACGGGCTCAACATGCTCGATCCGGAGTGGGCGATCCAGGGTGCCCTGGCGGAGCTGGCCCAGCTCGGCCATGGACCGGACAAGACCCTCGAGGACTGCCGGAGGGTGGGGGAGGTCTACGGGGCACCGGACATGGACAAGCGCACCTTCTTCCGGGCCGTCTCCGACGGGCGGTACAAGCTGGTCCGCTGGTTTTCTCCCACCCAGTACGGCGTTCCCCGTTCAGTCGAGGAGTTGCACGCAGTCTCCGACGTGGCGCTCTATGATCTCCTGGAAGACCCCGGCGAGACCCGTAACATCGGGGATCCTTCCCATCCCGACTATGACGGGCACTTGATGGAG
Organism: Arthrobacter sp. Y3223065; assembly: GCF_059090885.1. Classification (NCBI taxonomy): domain Bacteria; kingdom Bacillati; phylum Actinomycetota; class Actinomycetes; order Micrococcales; family Micrococcaceae; genus Arthrobacter; species Arthrobacter sp. Y3223065. The sequence goes on from NZ_JBNHGC010000005.1 coordinate 218,503, forward strand.
TCGATGCTCAAGAAGCTTGTCAACCTTATTGACACGGAGCTGGGCGAGGACGAGCCGCCCTTCGACCTGGACCTCTTCGGCACCCGGGAGGTCCGTTACCGCCTGGAGGACATCGAGGCCGGGGCCCCGGGCGGCGGGCTGCCGTCCGAACCCGGTCCTGCAACCGCGGCGCGGCAAGAGCAAGAGCCGTGAGCCAGGGTGTTGTCCCGGAGGCCGAGGTCCCGCCTGGAATGGTTCTCGTACCCGGCGGGACGTTCCCGATGGGCTCAGAGGACTTCTATCCCGAAGAACGGCCCGTCCACCCGGTGCGTGTGTCCCCGTTCCTGATGGACCGCACGCCCGTGACGGTGACGCAGTTCGCCCGGTTCGCCGCCGACACCGGCTACCTGACCGTGGCCGAGCGGGGCCCCGACCCGGGGGATTACCCCGGCGTGGACCCGAGACTGCTGGTTCCAGGGGCGCTGGTGTTCACCGGAACCTCCGGGTCGGTTCCACTGAGCGACCCGTCACTCTGGTGGTCCTGGGTGCCCGGCGCGTCGTGGCGTTCCCCCGAGGGCCCCGGTTCGCGGGCACTGGATGACCGGCCGGACCACCCCGTCACGCAGGTGTCACTGGAGGATGCCGCTGCCTATGCCAGATGGGCCGGGCGAAGGCTTCCATCCGAGGCGGAACATGAGTTCGCCTCCCGCGGGGGTACCGCGCCGACTCCTTACGCCTGGGGCGACCAGCGGTGCCCGGGCGGTCACCACCTGGCCAACACCTGGCAAGGGGCGTTCCCCTACCGGAACTCCGCCGACGACGGCTGGCCCGCGACCTCTCCAGTGGGCGCCTACGCGGCCAACGCCTACGGAGCCGTGGACCTGATCGGAAACGTCTGGGAGTGGACGGCCGACCGGTGGTCGCCCCGTCACCCGCAGGCCGCGGCCTCCCCTTGCTGCGTCCCGACGGATCCGCGCCGGCAACACGCCGGCCCGGAAAACCCACGCGACGCCTTCGTGGTCAAGGGCGGCTCCCACCTTTGCGCCCCCGAATACTGCCTGCGCTACCGGCCCGCCGCCCGACAGCCCCAGGACCGCGACTCCGCCACAACGCACATCGGATTCCGGTGCGTCCGGGACATCGGGACGACGATTGCTGGTCTGGTTCCGCGGGAGGACGGTCGTTAGGCGCATCGGCCAAAACCACACGGGTCCCCAGGCAGTCAGTAGCTGTGTTTACAGCTCATACGCAGCGGCCGGCCATCGGTCGGATCGCGCTTTTGCTGTGTGGGCGCTCAGCTGGAACCCGGCAGGGAGGCCCCGGCGGCACCTTTGTGGAGGAGTTGGGGTGTGGCGGCCGAGAGTTCGTTGGCGAAGCGGACCAGCATGGCGCCGAGGACTTCCCGATCTTCCGGGGACCAAGTGGAGAGTATTTCGTCGAACGCTGCCGCACCGGCCACGCCGATCTGGTGCTGCAGTTCGATTCCACTGGCGGAAGTCCCCAACAGGGTGGCACGGCGATCGGCGGGATCGGGTTGGCGGTCGATCAGGCCCTTGGCCTCGAGGCGGCGGACCTGCGGGTTCATGGTGGATTTGTTGACGCCCCACTGTGCTGCCAGATCCGAAAGCCGCATCGGCCCGTTCCTGGTCAAATATTCCAGCAGCGCGGTATCGGTGGGCGAGAGGTTCGCGGCGGCGGGGCCGAAGATGTAACTGCGGATTTTTCTCCGGCTGGACCACTGGAGCAGCAGGGCGAAGCCGTGACGCACTTGTGCCCCGGGCGTCGGCACGCCGGCTTTTGTCGAATGAGGGTCAGTCATGGAAGGAGTCTACCAATAAGGTTCGGTTCGACTAACCGAACTACCGTTGGTACGGTGGAAGAGTCCTCAGATAGATGACCGAGTAAAACTAGAGGAGGAATATGACCAGCGAGACGATCGAAAACCAGTCAACTCTTTCCGCTCCGCGCGCCACGGCCGTGTTGGCCGAATTTGGTGATTACCTGCAGGCGCAGCGCCTGGTGGACCGGCTCTCGGATGAAAAGTTCCCGGTGGAGCACGTGCGCATTGTCGGCCTAGGCATCAGCAGTGTGGAGCAAGTCACGGGCCGAATGACCAAGGGCAAGGCGGCGCTGGCCGGAGCTGCCGGCGGCGCCTGGTTCGGCCTGCTCATCGGGCTGCTGTTCGGGCTGTTCGTCCCCGGCATCGTATGGCTGAGCGTGCTGTTGGGCAGCGTGCTCATTGCCGCCGTGTGGGGTGCCCTGTTCGGTTTCATCGGGCACTGGAGCAGCGGCGGACGCCGGGACTTCAAGTCGGTAAAGTCCCTTGAAGCCGAGCGCTACGCCGTCATGGTCGACTCAGAATACTTCGCGCAGGCGTCCGCCATCACCAACCGGTAGCCGCCCCAAAGCTGCGTCCCCTGCCATCCCGAACTGGCAACAGGCACCGTCAAGTGGTGCAACGCCGAAAAGGGTTTCGGCTTCATCGGGCCAGGATGACGAAGGACCGGACGTGTTTGCGCACTTTTAGGCAATCTCCCCCCAGCGGCTACCGCTTTCTGGAAGAGAACCAAAGGGTCCAGTTCGATGTCGCTCAGGGGCCGAACGGCCTGCAGACTGAGAACATCCGCCCGCTCTGACGGCTTTGAATACCGCCCCCGGATCCTTGTGGTTCGGGGGCGTTTCCTATGCTGGTTGCGTTTCCGCGTGCAGCGCCATGAGCGCCGCGTCATCGGCCCTCCCTGTTCGGGGGCCAGAGCCAGCGGCCATTAGACATGCTGGTCCACGATGATCGGGTTGCCATCGGGGTCCTGCAGAACAAAGCTGGCAGGACCGGTCGTTGCCTCGTCTGCTTCCGACAGGAATTGCACGCCCTCCGCTTTTAACTGCCGCTGGAGAGCGCGCACATCTGCGAATGAGTCAAGGGCCTGGGCGTCCTGATTCCAACCTGGGTTGAAGGTCAAGGCGTTCTTTTCGAACATTCCCTGGAAGAGTCCGATGACGGCCTCACCGTTCTTCAGGATCAACCAGTTCTGCGTGATATCACCGCCGTGCCGGCTAAGCAAGCTTCTCGTAGAACGCGGCAGAAACCGCAATGTCCTTAACTGCGAGGCTGAGCGAAAAAGCACCGAGTTGCATGTGTTGCTCCATTCTCCGAATGCGGACTCATCGCATCATAGCCACGGCCGGTCCGGGGTGGAGCACAAAACACGTACGACGTGGGCCCGCACGGCGGGAGCGGCCAGTTCCGTCACGGCACATCGCGAAGGCGACCCGGGCGAGGCCCATCAGAATGCCCATCACGCCATACTGCTGAGGCTCGGCGCCGCTAAGGAAGGGAAACATCAGGACTGGTCCCACCCTTCTGGGTCCCCGAACGCTCGAGCAACGGTGTTTTGACTGGCCTCGCGCTCCTCCATAGTCTCAGCCCATGATGTGGACAAGGTTCGGGATCAGGGCCAGTGCGGCGGCATATGCCTTTCGGGAGAGCCTGTTTGTTCTTCCGGCGATCATCGTCGTGTGCGGTGCCGGCTTGGCGGAAGCTGCCAGCGCAATTGACGCGGCGGGCACGGAAACTCCGCTGCTTGGCTTCACGTTCGGGATGTCGAGCAACGCTGCGGTCTGGTTATTGAGCGTTGTTTCGGGTGCGACAATCACGACCGCAGGTGTTGTTTTCTCCCTGACGGTCGTGAGCCTGCAGTTGGCCAGCAGTCAGTTCTCGCCCCGGGTGATGCGCTCTTTTGTCCGCGACCGCTTGAGCCAATGCGTGGTGGGACTGCTCGTGGCAACGTTCGTCTATTGCGTCCTGGTGATGCGGAACATCAATGCCGAATCCAGCGACCCCGCGCCCCGCTTATCCATGACCATTGCGGTGCTGCTGACGGTGGGGACGGTGCTGCTCATCATCGCGCACCTCAACCACCTCGCGCACCGGCTACAGGTGGGCGAAATTGTCCGGACCATCGCCAACGAAGGCCAAAGAATTGCGGCTACCGTCCTGCACAGCAGTGGAGCCGAAACAAGTCCCACAGGGTCACCGGTGCCGCCGGAAGCGCAACCAGGATTCATTGTCCGCGCGCATCGGGACGGCTGGGTGACCCAGGCCCTGAGCAAGAATATTCTTGCCGCCGTTCCCGCCCGCACCACCGTCCGGCTCGAGACCCGCGTCGGGGCTTACATCCACCAGGGCGAACCGCTGGCCACCGTCTGGCCTGACGGCGACGCGGCCGTCGCCCGCCGCTTGAGGGGGGTGATCAGGGTCAGCAACGCGCGCACTGCCCAACAGGACATCGACTTTTCCATTCGGCAGTTGGTCGATATCGGCCTGCGGGCGCTGAGCTCGGCGATTAACGACCCGAACACCGCCGTCGAAGTGGTGTTGCGGCTCGGAAGCCTCCTGCGCAAACTGGTGCTCTCGGAGCTGCCTCCGGAAAGGATCGCCGGACGCCAAGGCAGGCTCCTGCTGCGGCCCTGGGAGCTCAACATGGATGAATACATTGACCACGCTTTTGACCAGCTGCGGCATGCCGCAACGGAGCAGCCGCAGGTGGCTGCCGCAATCTTGAGAACACTCCGCATGCTCATCCAGTTGTCACAAGAGTCGGGTCGTCCCCAGCACGTCCCGGTGCTCCGCAAGCACCTGACGATACTGACGGAAGCGATCGACGGGAACTCCAGGCTGCACCCTGCGGACCGGCAGCACCTGCGTGATCTCTCAGCCAACGAAACAGACCCGGCTGACCATAGCAGGCAACGTCCCCCTCGTACCGACGCGTCGACGCCCGGTGGCAGAGGCTGATCGCCTGCCTCGGGCTTCGTGGGTCAACTGCGTAGCGGCCCCCGCAGCGCGCCATGGCGGCCGGACCGGCGTACCGGCAGAGCAGCTCAGCCGATGGCCACTAGACTCAGCGGGTTCGCGGCAGCCGCACCGGTCGGTGCCGCGAGGGCAGAGGCACACGTTCCGGCGGCTTCGGCAACCAGTTCGGCAGGTACACCGGAGGCCAAAGCGGCGGCTGTCTGCTCCTGGAAGACGGCCTTCGCCTGGTCCAGGGCCCATTCCGCCGCCTCGACTTGTCCCGCGCGGACGGTGACGGCCTCCAGTGCTTTCTTCTGCCCCGGGGTCAGGTCGGAAACTGTCTGCGCCCGCCCCACAGGGAGTGTGTCTGTCGACGCTGGCCGTCCGGTATAGATCGTGGAGTCCAACTCCGCGATGGACAGGGGCAGCGTGTTGGTTTCGTTCACGGGATCCATCAATGTCCCTTTCAAGGGAAAATGCAGCGCTTCTTCCTCTGGTGAGAGAGCGCTTGCTGCGTGTTGTAGACAGACAGGCCTGCCCACTGAGTCGAATCTACAGCACGGGTGCAAAAGGCCGGCTAAACCATTGACCTCTCAACGGTCAGTTTGCTTATAATCCTGCATGCCTGATCTTTCCAAGTGGCCCATGCCCCGGCTCCTGTCCACAGCCGCGAGGCTTGTCGAATACGAGTGGAACGAGCAGCTGGCTTCCCTCGGCCTGACCCATGCCGGAGCAACTGTGCTGGAAATCCTGGCCGTGGAGGGGCCGATGGCGCAGGCACAGCTGGCAAAGCGGGTGCGGGTGCAGCCACAGACCGTGGGCAAGACCCTGGCACGGCTGGAAGCAACCGGTTACATATCCCGCGCTCGCAGCAAAAACGACCGGCGCGAGCAACGGGTTAATATCTCGGAGCGAGGCGAGGAGACCTTCCAACAGGTGGTGAAACTGGGACAGGAGCTGCTGGGTGAGGACGGCGAGGTCGAGCAGCTCAAGACGCGGCTCATCGATGTCATCCGGGACCTCGGTAATGACAGGTTCGGCATCAAGAGGCCCTTGCGCCCTGCCTGACCCGGCAGAAACCACGGGGTTCTACGCCGGCTGGGCTGCGTCCGTGCCGCACTGGTCAGGCGGGTACGGCCCGGCGGCGCCAGCCGAGGGTGGCGATGCCCCAAATGGCGAGGAAGACGGCGACCAGCAGCAGGCCGGCGTGGCCGAGGTCGAGCGCGCCCAGCCAACGAGTTAACGGATCGTTCATGCCGGCTTCATGCAGTATGCCGCCGGCGGTCAGCACGGCGATGAACAGCGCGGAGCAGGAGGAGAGGCCGGTGATGACCATGTTGAATCCGATCTTCTTCTGCGGGTCCAGGATGGCGGTGCGGTACATCTTCATCATGGCCATGCCGTTGGCTGTATCGCACAGCGTCATGGCGGCCGTGAAGCCCAGGGGCAGGGCCATCAGCGCCAGGGGCGAGACACCGGCGAGGGCGGCGGAGGCGGTCAGGAGCAGGAAGGCGATGGTGGTGGCGGTGTCGAAGCCGAGGCCGAACAGGAAGCCAAGTACATAGATGTCCCGCGGGCGGTTGATCCGGGACAGCGGCTTGTCCAGCAGCCGGGCGACCAGGCCCTGCGGGCGCAGCTCCTCCGCGGTGACGTGTCCGCCGTCGCGCACGTGCCGGTAGAGCCGGGCGGTGCGGCGGAAGGCGGCGCCGTTGAAGACGCCGATAACAAGCAGGAAGGTGGCCGAGACGGCTGCGCCGATCAGGCCGAGCACCGTGTTGACGGTGGAGCCTTCCTCCAAAGCCGAGCCCATGATGGTGGCGCCGCTGACTACGAGAATGCCGGCCAGCATCACGATGGTGCTGTGCCCGAGGCTGAAGGCGAAGCCCACGCTGACCGGCGAGCGGCCCTGGGCGGAAAATTTGCGGCTGGAGTTGTCGATGGCGGCGATGTGGTCCCAGTCGTAGCTGTGCTTGACGCCGGCCAGGTAAGCGGTGAAGAACAGGCCGATGGCCAGCGGGTGCGTGTCGGTCGCGAACGAGTAGGCGAGCAGGCCGAGGCAGAGCACGTGCAGCAGGGCGACGGCGCCGAAGGTCGTGGCGATCCGGCGCGAGGCCGGCAGTTTTTCCCGCTCAAGGTAGCTGGAAGCGAGGGGGAACGGCTGTGCGTTCATGCTTTGTCTCCTTTGGGGCCTGGCCGGAGTCAGGGCGGGTGGTGTCCGGCGCCGGGTCAGTACTTGCGAAGATTCAGTGGTTGCTGGCCGAACCAGCGGTGGCGGAGCAGGTCGACGGCGGCGTGCAGCATGGCGTTCAGCGTGTCGGTGCTGCGGGACAGGGCGCGCAGGGCGAAGCCGGGGCCGTTCAGCAGCGACAGGCCGAGCTGCCCGGCGGGATCCATTGGTGCCAACAGGTCCTGCAACTCGCGGACCAGGTCACCGTCCACGCGGGGGTCGACCACGAGCATCGAGCCCAGGTGCGAGTAGTCCTCGAGGAAGAGCATGCTGGACAGCGGCGCGTCCGGATCGCCGGGGCGGATCAGCAGGTTGTCCAGGGCGAGCAGGCGGCCGTCGCGGTAGATGTCGTTGCGGATGCGCACCTCCTCGTACCGGAAGGGCCTTCCGTCCGGGGACCAGCCGGGAGTGACCACGTCGCACATCACCAGGGAGGAGTCCGCGGCGAGTTCGACGACGGTCTCCTGGCGGTAGGTAGCCTCCCGGTACGCGATGAGCTGGTCCGGCAGGTACTCCAGGCTGGCGCCGGGGCCGAGCCGGAACCGGGTGTGCTGCACGGCCGGATCGCCCGGCGTCCGGTAGATTTTGGTGGCGGACTGGGTGGTCAGCAACAGTCGGGCCTGGTCCTCGACCTGGATGTCGACCTCGTAGACGTCCCCTCCCAGGTAGCCGCCGCCCGGGTTGACGATCGTGTAGGCGACCTGCGCGGACGCGTCCAGGTAGTGCGGGCGGATGACGCGCAGCGCGCCCTGGTGGTACTGCGAGGTGGCGACGCCGCGGCCGCCGCGCTGGCCAACCGTCAGGCGCAGCTCACCGGTCGGAAGCTGCACGCCCGCCGGCTGGGCCGCGCTCATTGCGTCAGGTCCTGCATCAGCACGTCGCGGCGGAGCCATTCGATGACCTTGTCCAGGCCCTCGTCCGTCTTCAGGTTGGTGAAGCAGAACGGCTTGTCTCCGCGGAATTCCTTCGAGTCGGACTCCATCACCGACAGGTCGGCGCCCACGTGCGGCGCCAAGTCGGTCTTGTTGATGATGAAAAGGTCCGACTTGATCATGCCCTGGCCCGCCTTGCGGGGGATCTTCTCGCCCTGCGCCACGTCGATGATGTAGATGGAGAAGTCCACCAGTTCCGGGCTGAACGTCGCCGAGAGGTTGTCGCCCCCGCTTTCGATAAACACGACCTGCAGGTCCGGGTGCCGGTTCTTCAATTCCTCCACGGCGGAGGAGTTCATCGAGGTGTCCTCGCGGATGGCTGTGTGCGGGCAGCCACCGGTTTCGATGCCGATGATCCGGTCCAGCGGCAGCACGCCGTTGGCGGCCAGGATCTTTGCGTCCTCGATCGTGTAGATGTCGTTGGTGATGGCGGCCATGGAGATCTCGCCGGACAGGTGCCGGGTCAGGCGTTCGACCAGCTGGGTCTTGCCGGCGCCGACGGGGCCGCCGATACCAATCTTGATGGGTTCCATTGTTTTACTCCTTGTTCCGTGGGCCGGCCGCTGGGCGGCCGGGTCTTGCGGTATGCGACGGCGGGTCAGGACATGAACATGCGGGCCCGCTGCCGCTCGTGACGCATTTGGGCGATTTCCAGCCCAGGGGCGGTGGCGCCGAAGTCGCTGCGGTCCAGTCCGGAGATCCGGGCCGTGGCCGCGGTGATCTCCGGATGGACCTGGCGCAGCACCCGCTGCCCGGCATCCTGGCCGATCGGGATGCCGCGGATGGCGTTCTGCGTCAGCGAGGTCGCCGTCGAAAACAGGTAGGTGCCCAGCAGCTCCGGCAGCGGAACCTGCAGGCTGCGCCCGGCGACGGCGAAGGCCAGCGCCGGATGTCCGCTGCACGCGCCGCTTGCGACGTCTTCGCGGTACTGCTCGATCTCGTCGCTGTCGAGGATCACCGAGGCGATCTGGAGCATCCGCGCGCCCATTTTCACGCCGGCCTCGCGCACCTGCCGCGGCAGCGCCTGCGCTGCCAGCATCGTGTCCAGCTCCCGCAGTTCCGCCGTCGAGCAGGCTTCCAGGGCCAGCCGGATGGCGAGGCCGTCGCTGTAGGTCAGCTGGCTGTGGATGAACTGGCCGAGCCAGACCGCGAAGGTCTTTTCGTCGCGGACCAGTCCGCGTTCCAGGAACGTCTCGAGCCCGAACGAGTGGCTGAAGGCGCCGGTGGGCAGGGCGGAGTCGGCCAACTGCAGCAGGGGCAGCAGATACGACGACGGGCGGCGGCCGGGTGCCTCAGTGCGTGTGTTCGGCATGTCGAAACGGCACGGGCATGACCCGTTCCTGCCGGGAGTAGGGCACCTGCATGTGCTGCAGATAGTCTTGGACAGTGTGGTCGTACTGCACCACCATGACCTCCGCGCGGTAGTCGCTTCCGGCGTCGAAAAATTGCGCCTGCAGGTGCCGGTTGCCCAGGCTGTGGGCCACCACGCCCATCTCCCGGATGGTGCGCGGGGCGATGACCAGGACGTCCGTGGGCAGGACGCTGACGACGATGACGTTCGACTCGTCGCGGAACAGGATGTCGCCGTCGCGCAGGTCGCCCGGCGTGGCCAGGCGGATGCCGATTTCGCGGCCGTGATCGGTGGTGACGCGCTGGACGCGCTTGACCAGTTCGCTGCTGGGAAGCGCTACCTTCTCCTCGTGCAGGCCGGCAAGCTCCGTGTTCGGAAGATCGTGCCGGTTGGCGATGACGCGCTCAATAATCATTGACTACGTCCTTTCGTGTATGGCTCGGTCTAGAACAGGAAGTAACGCTGGGCCATCGGCAACACACTCGAGGGCTCGCAGGTCGCTACTTCACCGTTCACCGTGACGGTGTAGGTTTGCGGGTCTACCTGGATGTCCGGGGTCTCCCCGTTGTACTTCAGGTCGGCCTTGGTCAGGGTGCGGATGCCGTGTGCTGCGCGGATGGTCCGGCGCAGGTTCAGCCGGTCCGGGATGCCTTCGTCGATGGCGATCTTCGGCATGAACGTGATCGAGGATGAGTGCACTGCGTTGCCCAACGCCCCGAAATTCCGCCGCAGGGCGCGTGGTTGCGGGGTGGGAATGGAACCGTTGGCGTCGCCCATGATCGACTGGACGATCTGTCCGCCCTTGATCACCATCTCCGGTTTGACGCCGAAGAAGGCCGGATCCCAAAGCACCAGGTCGGCGAACTTGCCCACCTCGACGCTGCCGACCGAGTCGGCGATGCCGTGTGCCAGCGCGGGGTTGATGGTGTACTTGGCGATGTAGCGCTTGAGCCGGAAGTTGTCGCCGATTTCCGGGTCTTGCTCAAACTTGCCGCGCTGGCGCTTCATCGCATCCGCCACCTGCCAGGTCCGCAGCACCATCTCGCCGACGCGGCCCATGGCCTGGGCGTCCGAGCTGGTGATCGAGAAGACGCCGAGATCGTGCAGCACGTCTTCGGCGGCGATGGTCTCCTTGCGGATCCTGGAGTCGGCGAAGGCTACGTCCTCGGGGATGTCCGGGTTCAGGTGGTGCGCGACCATGAGCATGTCCAGATGCTCGTCGAGTGTGTTGGTGGTGTAGGGCAGGGTCGGGTTGGTCGAAGCCGGCAGGACGTTCGGCAGCCCGGCGACGCGGATAATGTCCGGGGCGTGCCCGCCGCCGGCGCCTTCGGTGTGGAAGGTGTGGATCACCCGACCGTTGATGGCGCGGATGGTGTCCTCCACGAAACCGCACTCGTTGAGCGTGTCTGCGTGGATGGCGACCTGCACGTCGAACTCGTCGGCGATCCGCAGCGACATGTCAATGGAGGAGGTTGTGGCGCCCCAGTCCTCGTGCACCTTGAAGCCGATGGCACCGGCCCGGATCTGTTCGGCCAGCGGACCGCGCGCGCTGGCGTGGCCCTTGGCAAGCAGCCCGATGTTGACGGGCAGGTCGTCAACGGCCTGCAACATCCGGCCGATGTGCCACGGTCCCGGCGTCACGGTCGTCGCCTTGGAGGCATCCGACGGGCCGGCGCCGCCGCCGATCAGCGTGGTGACGCCGTTCGCCAGGGCAACCGGCACCTGGTCGGGGCTGATGAAGTGCACGTGGGTGTCGATGCCGCCCGCGGTGAGGATCTTGTGCTCCCCGGCGATCACGTCCGTCGCGGCACCGATGGTGATGTCGACGCCGGCGGAGATGTCCGGGTTGCCGGCCTTGCCGATCTTGAAGATGTGTCCGTCGCGCAGCGCGACGTCGGCCTTGTAGATCCCGCTGTAGTCCAGCACCACGACGTTCGTGATGACCGTGTCCGGAATGTCCTGGTCGCGCGTCCGCTGTCCGTTCTGGCCCATGCCGTCCCGGATCACCTTCCCGCCGCCGAAGACCACTTCCTCGCCGTAGCGGGTGTAGTCGTGCTCGATCTCCAGCAGCAGGTCGGTGTCTGCGAGCCGGATCGCATCGCCGGTGGTCGGCCCGTACATCTCGGCATAGTGCCTGCGTTTCATCTCGAAACTCATCGCTGCTCCTCCCCGCCGCCGTTGGTCTTCCCGGGGGCAGCACCGTCGTCGGTCTTCTCGGCGGCCTCGCCGCGGCCCGGCTTCTTGCCGGCGCCGCGGGCCTTCGGTCCGCGCGATTCGTCGACCGGGTCCAGGCCGTACGTGGTGTGGAAGCCGGCCCCCTCGAAGCCAACGTTGGGCAGATCAATGGCGTATTCGGCCGCCAGTTCGGGCTCGGCCTCCGCATTGATGCCGGCGGTGCCTCCGATGGCCTCGGTGTAGCCCGGGGGGACACTGGCGCCCAGCGACCCGTTCACGTGGTTTCGGAAGCCATGGACCTCGCGGTTCCCTGCGATTTCCACCAGGTGCACGCTGCGCGCATCGCCCGGTTCGAAACGCACGGCCGTGCCTGCCGGAATGTCCAGCCGGAAGCCGCGCGCCGCGACCCGGTCCATGTCCAGCGCCGGATTAACCTCGGCGAAGTGGTAGTGCGACCCGACCTGGACCGGCCGGTCGCCCCGGTTGGTCACGTTCATGATGCGGGTCGCGGCGCCCTCATTGCAGGTGATGGGCTCGCCGCGCAGGATGTATTCTCCCGGTTTCATGGGTGCTCCTCCTCAGGCTCAGCGGATCGGGTTATGGACGGTGACCAGCTTGGTGCCGTCGGGGAAAGTGGCCTCGACCTGCACGTCGGCGATCATCTCTGCCACGCCGTCCATAACGTCGCTGCGGGAGAGGATCGTGGACCCGTAGCTCATCAGGTCCGCGACCGTCCGGCCGTCGCGGGCCCCTTCGATCAGCTCGTACGTGATCAGGGCGACCGCTTCGGGATGGTTGAGTTTAAGGCCGCGCTGCTGGCGCCTTCGGGCCAGGTCGGCGGCGACCACAATCATGAGTTTTTCGTGCTCACGGGGCGTTAAATGCATGTAGAACTCCCTAGTCCTTAACGAAAAGAAGTGTCCACCCGTTATCTACAACCGGTCAGAGACTAGACCGGGAGGCCCGTGGATAAGGCAAGGATAGCCACGGAGATTGCACCCGGCAACTTGATGGGAATCCGGTGGCACCACCGCCTCGCAATTGCTTGAAATGGAGCTCCCAGGTGTCACCCGCTTCGCTCCGTCTGTCTCAAGGGGCCGCGACCGACCTCACACGGTCTCGGACCTGTAGCCCGGCGCAGGCGGGAAGGCGCCGGCCTCGTCCCACCACGCCAGGACGCGCAGGCCGTGGAACGTGAGCCACTTGGACGGCTCGCCAGGGGCTACGTCGACGTCGAACCAGTCGCGGCCGGGGTGGCGGCGTTCCTGCAGCCAGGTTCCGTCGGGCTGGCGCGCGGAGTCGATGAGCTCCATGGCGTCGCCCAGCCGGGAATCGGGTGCCGCGCCGTCATGGAGGCTCGCCGACCTGAAGTAGTCCACGGCGTTCAGTGCGCTGTACAGCCAGCGGAACGGGTAGGCGAAGTGCGTGGCCCACGGGGCGACGAGTTCACCGGTCGAGTGGGTGTACAGCAGCCGGCGTTCGAGCAGGTACTCCTCGCCGGCGCGGCGGGCGGCGCGGGTTTCGTCGGAGCCGCCGGTGGCGGACTCGTAGTACAGCAGCCCCTTCAGGGTGTTGAGCGTGGAGTGGAACGATGAACGGGTGGAACCTTCGATCCACTCGCAGTTCCAGCCGCCGTCGGACAATTGGTGCTCGATGAACCAGTTGGCGATGCCGTCCACATCCGCACCCAGCCACGCGCCGTTCGCGATGGTGAAGGCGTTGATGCAGCAGTCCACTTCGCCGTCCCAGTACGGCAGGTTCTCGTATTCCCAGCGGCTGTTGGCGGCGAGCTGTTCGGCGGTGCCGGCGAGCACGGCGGCGTCGAGGCCCCAGTCCCGAAGGGAATTGAGCGACCACGTGGTGGCCGTCCACGGCTGTCCGGCACCCTCGGCTGCTTCCGGCCCCTGGAAGTCGAAGTCGCTGGGGAAGTACGCTCCGCCGGCCCACTGGCCGTCCAGGTCCTGGTGCGCGAGCAGCCGCGCGCCGAAACCCTCCGTAGCCACGCGCGCCTTCGTCGCGGCCCACTGTTCAGGGGGTGCATGTGCGAGGTCCCGTTCGACCTGCCAGCGCAGTGCCGGATCGGAGTCGAGCAACCAGTCGACCAACGCCGCCTCGGGCTTCATGGTCAACAGAGTAGCGGCCCCTGTGAAAGAACAACATGGCTGAACCGCCACGCCGCCGGGGGAGGGGCTACTTCCGCGTGCGGGGACTGCGGCCGGGCCGGCGGAAGCCGCTCCGACACTCGGTCACAAACACAAGGGACGACGTCGGTGCCAAGGTGGGCACCGACGTCGTCCTATGACTCGTGGAGGCTACTTGACCTTGTCCTTGAGGAACTGCACCGAGCGGCTCCAGGCCAGTTTGGCCTCCTCGGGACGGTAGTTGCCCTGCGGGTTCTCGTCGTTGTGAAAGGCGTGCGGGGCGTCGTAGAAGTAGTAGGTCACTTCCGCGCCCGACTCGCGGCGGATCTGCTCCTCCTGCGCCTTGGCCTTCTCCACCGGGTAGGACGAGTCCTGTTCGCCGTAGTGGCCCTGGATGGCGGCGCGGACCCCTTCGTACGATTTGGGCACGCCCTGGCCGACGCCGTAGAACGGCACGGCTGCGCTGATGCGCTCGCCCTGCTGTGCGGCCAGCGCCAGCACAAAGCCGCCGCCCATGCAGAAACCGATGGCGCCCACGGTGGAACTGGTGACCGCCTCGTGGGCCAGCAGGTAGTCCACGGCGCCGGCCAGCAACCGGGCACCTTCCTGTTCCGGCAGCTTGGACATCATCGCGGCGGCTTCCTTGCCGTCGTGGGCAATGCGTCCGCCGTAGAGGTCGGGTGCCAACGCCACGAAACCTTCGGCGGCCAGGCGGTCGGCAACGTCCCGGATGTGGTCCACCAGGCCCCACCACTCCTGAATGACGATGACGCCGGGGCCGGACCCGGACTCAGGTACGGCCAGATAGCCGTGGGCCTCGGTGCCTGCGGATTCGAACGTGACGTTCTGGTACGTCGGGTTGTTGGCCAAAGTCCTACTCCTGATCACTCGGGGGCATTCCATGTCAGTCTAGGACAGCAGCGGGTGTTGTCGTGCTTACCGTGTGGGGCGACGGCGGAGGCTCCGGGGCATGGCCAAGCCGGTTGTCGGGGCGGAGAATCGGTCTATGGAACAGCTGAGGAAGACCTTCACCGCCCTTTCGATTGCTGCCGGCCTGGCCGTTACAGTGTCGGCCTGTGACGCCACCGGAGACGACATATCCCAGCCCGAACCGGGCCAGGCCCAGCCGGCCGAAACCCCAGCCGGGGCCGGCAACCCCAGCCCTGCCGGCACCGGATCTGCCTTGCCCAGTGAACGCAATGCGATAGCCGCTGTCGAAACCGCGGTAACTGCCGTCCACGGCAGTTCCGCGATCGAACTGGACTACAGCGACCGGCTTCAGGCCTGGGAAGTGGACGTCTTCGACGTCGATGCTGAGATAGAGGTGCAGGTCTCGCCGGACGGCAGCGAGGTGCTTGAGCAGCGGGAATCCGGGGGTGCCGAACCGGAGCATGCCCGTGAGTTGGAGCAAACCAGGGTTTCCATGCCCGAGGCCCTTGCCACCGCCGCGGAGGCAGAACCAGGCAACGTGGACGAAGTGACGCTGGGGAATGAGGGCGGCCTGCCGGTGTGGGAGATCGAGATCGACCGCGAAGACGGCTCCAGCATTGATGTGCTGATTGACGGCATAACCGGTGAGCAAATGCGCTAAGAGGGAGAACCTTGCGAAGCCCGCGTCGAAACGCTTCGAGGCTGACGGGATCGGTCATTCGCGGTAGATCTTTGGCGGCGCCGCACGGATTATCAGGCTGCCCCGATCGACCCTGCCCGCATGCTCGTTCATGATCCTGCGGGAGCGGCGAAACCCAGCTTTTTGTCGATCATGTTCTCCAGCGGCTGCTGCCGGATGTAGCGCGCGAAATTGTCCGCGAACTGCCAGGCCAGCTGGGGCAGCCAGCCACGCGCGTCACCGCTGAGGTGCGGCGAGACGATCACGTTGTCCATCGTCCAGAGCGCGTGGTCGGCCGGCAGCGGCTCGGTTTCGAACACGTCCAGGGCGGCTCCGGCGATGGCGCCGGATTGCAGCGCTGCCACCAGCGCGTCGGTGTCCACGCACGCCCCGCGGCCCACGTTGACCAGCCGGGCGGTCGGCTTCATGGCCTCCAGCACGGTTGCGTCGACGAGGTGCCGGGTCTCTTCGGTCAGCGGTGCCACCATCACCACCCAGTCGAAGTCTCCGACGACGGCGGCAAGCTCGTTCGATGCGTAAACCTCGCCGAAATCGGCGTCACCGCTGCGGGCAGTGCGCCCAGCCCCGGCAACCCGCAGGCCGAGGGCCTTGAGCACGCGGGCGATTTGGCGTCCGATGGCCCCGGTGCCGACGATGAGCGCGTGGCCGGACTCAAGGCGTTCGGTCTCGCGGTGCTGCCAGGTCCGCCCCCGCTGCAGGGACAGCAGGCCGGGCAGGTCCTTGGCGAAGGCCAGCATCCCGGCGAGGACGAATTCGGCGATTGGCCGGTCGAAGATGCCGCGGGCGTTGGTGACCACCACGCCCGAATCCCGCAGGTCCTGGAACAGCAGCTTGTCCACGCCGGCGGCGGCCACGTGAATCCACTCCAGCGAGCCGGCGGCATGCCAGGCATCCTCCAGCGCGGCGGAGAAAAAGTCCCAGAGAAACAGCACCTGGGCGCCATCCAGGGCCTCGGCGAGTTGGTCCGCGGGGGCATAACGCACCTCCGCGGCGGCCTCGACGTCCTCCATGCCCGGCGGCAGATGGTCTTTGTACAGGACGGTGACGACAGGTCTGGCGGCTGCGGCCATCAGGCTTCCGGCGCCTTGTTGCGCCGCGACTTCAGCGCGCCCAGTTGGTCGTCAACTTCCGTGCTGGCCTCCAGCCATTCGAAGGCCTCCTGCACTTGCGGCGAGTCCGGGTCCGACCACGCGATTTCGTTGCGGGCGGATGCCTCGGCCTCGATGCGCCGGGTCTCCCGCTCGGCATCCCGGGCAGCGGACTGCATTCCGGTTGCGCTGCCGGCTGCCGCCGAGGCGGCCTGCTGCATGCCGAGCGTGGCCTGGGCGACGTTGTGGCGGGCCTGGAGGGTCTGGTACCGCAGGCGGCTCTCGTCTATGCGCGAGGACAGGCGGGCGAGCTCCCCGTCCAGCCGGCGCCACTGATCGGCCATGCGTTCATATTGCCGGGCGAGGGTTTCCACCCGCTTCGACGCCGTGATGCTCCGGTGCAGGAACTCGCGGGCCCCGTCGTCGTCGCCGCGGGCCACGCACTCTTCGGCCTGGCGGTCGCAGTACGCCTGCTCTGCTTTGGCCTCATCCAGCAGCAGCCCGATGCGGCGGCAATCGGCCGCGATGTCCGCGACGCTGCGGCGGGCTTGGTCCACCGCTTCGGACTGTTGCTGCTGGCTGGCCTCAATGGCCGCCAGGGGATCGACCGGAGTCTCTTTGGCCGCGCGGTTGGCGCGGATGATGCGTCCAAGGCGGTGCTTGATGGACACGTTAGCTCCTCAGGGGATCGGGCCGACGCTGCGCCGGGGCGGGCTGGCGGCGCGGCGGGAAGCCGGACCGGGGGTGCGGCGGGACAGCAGTGGTGCGCCCGTCACGGACACCGCGGTAGGCCGAGGACCATGCGTGCAGCGCCTCGATCTCCCGGGACAAATGCCGTCCGGCCAGTTCCAGCTGTTCGGCGTCTGCAGAGTACCCGGCTTCCACCAGGTGTTGCCGCAGTTGGCCCGACAGCCGGGTGAGTTGTTCGGCCCGCCCGCTCAAGCTGGCGGCGAGGGAGCGCTTGACCTCCGGCACCGGCTCGCCTTCCGCCAACTTCAGTTGTTCGTCCAGGGACCGGGAAGCCGTCTCAAGCCCGGCCGCCACCAACGGCAGTTCCCCGACGGGGCGGCCCTCCGCCCGGGCGGCGGCGAGTGTCCGTTCCGTTGCTTCCGTCGAGCGCTGCAACCCGAGCCGCTGGCGCGCAAGGCGGCGGCCGGCGTCGTCCTTGGTGAAACTGCGGACGGTGAGAGATCCCCGGCGCAGCCCGTTGCGGAACCGGCGGGAGCGCCGGATCCTGCGGATGACCAGCCAAACGGTCACGGCCGCCGCCGTCCCGACGCACAGCACGGCGATGCCGGTGAACATCAGGATCTGCAGGACCATGTCGGCCACAAAGGTTCCGGTACTGGCGGGCACTGGTGTCAAGGGCATGCCTCAAGTTTGCCCCCGGATGCTCGATTCCTGCCAGTGGGAGTGAATCGCCGGGTAAAACAGCCGGGTAAAACAGCCGGGCAAAAACACCAGCGGCAAGACAGCGGGCAAAACAATGGAGCCGGCTCCCTTACGGGAACCGGCTCCATTGGAAAGACTAGAGCGGCGTTGCCGCTGCCGTCTCAGAGGCCGCGGATGTTGGCAGCCTGCAGGCCCTTGGGGCCCTGCACGGTTTCGAATTCGACCTTCTGGTCTTCACGCAGTTCGCGGTATCCGCCACTGTTCTCGATAGCCGAGTAGTGAGCGAAGACGTCGGCCGAGCCGTCGTCCGGAGCGATGAAGCCGAAGCCCTTTTCAGAGTTAAACCACTTGACGGTTCCAGTTGCCATTTTTGTACTCCTCCGAGTAATTACACGGCCCGCGGACTTCACGGGTCGCTTGCAGCGGTGTTTTTCGTCCGCCGTTCAGAGAAGCACAAGCCCTTCGGTGAAAGGCCTGTTGCTCAAAATCAAATGCGCAACACAACAACTACAAGAACTACTGTACAGGACTTTGTCCGGGAATCCGAATGGCGCTACCACGGCACCTACTGTTCAGGACTCGTTCAGGTTGCTACCGTAAAGTGATCTTCATCTACGGGGCACTCGCCCTACTCCACGGCTGGGAAGCCGGACCCGATCCACTGAAGGCTGCATGAGCATATCTGTATCTCCCCCGACAACTTCTACCCGTAGCAAGCGCGGTTCTTCCGCCGCCAGCGGCTACTCCCAGCTGTTGAGTACGGTGCGGGATGCAGGTCTGCTGCGAAAGCGCAGGGGGTTTTACATCAGCCTCTTTGTTGCGCTGGCGCTGGGGCTGGCCGGCGCGGTCACCGGATTCGTACTGCTCGGCGACAGCTGGTTCCAGCTGTTGATTGCCGGCGCACTGGGCATCCTGTTCACCCAGCTGGCGTTCTTGGCCCACGAGGCCGCCCACCGGCAGGTCTTCGAAACCGGGCCGGCCAACGACCGTGCCGGACGGTTCCTGGCCAACGCCGTCGTTGGGATCAGCTACCAGTGGTGGATGAACAAGCACACCCGGCACCACGGCAACCCGAACACCATCGGGAAAGACCCGGACATCGAGCAGGACACCGTCTCCTTCCTGCCCGAACAGGCTGCCGAACGCCGGGGCCTGATGGCCTGGTTCACCCGCAGACAGGGCTACCTGTTCTTTCCGCTGCTGATGCTCGAGGGCATCAACCTGCACATCACCTCCATCAAGTCGCTGTTTGCCCGCGGCCCCGTCAAGGGCCGCAAGCGGGAAATCTCCGTGCTGTTCGCCCGGCTGACTCTCTACGTCGCGGCCATCTTCGTCTTCCTGCCGCCCGGCATCGCCTTCGCGTTCCTCGGAGTCCAGCTGGCCGTTTTCGGCGTCTACATGGGCGCGTCCTTCGCGCCGAACCACAAGGGCATGCCGCTGATCCCCAAGGACTCGAAGGTGGACTTCCTCAGCCGCCAGGTCCTGACCAGCCGCAACATCGTTGGCCGCACCCCCAGGGGAAGCGGTGCCATCAACGCACTGATGGGCGGACTCAACTACCAGGTGGAGCACCACCTGTTCCCGAGCATGCCCCGGCCCAACCTGGCTAAGGCGGCCCAGATCGTGCGCGAATACTGCGCCAACCACAGCATCCCGTACACCGAAACCTCGCTGCCCAAGTCCTACGGCATCGTGGTCCAGTACCTGAACAAGGTTGGCCTGTCGGCACGAGATCCGTTCGACTGCCCGATGGTGGCCGAGTACCGCCGCCTCTAGCGCTCAGCAGGTTCCCTACAGTTGCCGGTGTCCAACGCGGACACCGGCAACCGTCGTTTCTAGAGCTGCGTGAAGGCGGCCGTGGCCGGGTCCGCGCCGATGCGACCGCCGGCGTCAAGCGCCGTGATCGCGGCCAGGTCCTCCGCATCGAGCGTGAGCCGTGCCGCGGTCAGGTTTTTCGCTATCCGGTCCGGGTTGGCGGACTTGGGGATCACGATGTTGCCGTTGGCCAGATGCCAGGCGAGCACCACTTGGGCCGGGGTCGCCAGATACTTTGCCGCGATGGCGGTGACCGTCCGGCTCTCCAAATCGGCGCCCTGGCCCAGAGGGCTGTAGGCTTCGACGGCGATGCCGTGCTGGCGGCTGAGTGCCGCCACTTCGCGCTGCTGGAACGTGGGATGGATTTCGATCTGGTTGACCGCCGGCACCATGCCTCCGGCGGCCAGCAGGGTCTCCAGATGCTCTGACAGGAAGTTGGAGACGCCGATGGCCCGGCTGAGGCCTTCGGCGTAGAGCTCTTCGAGTTCATGCCACGCCTGCACGTACAGGTTCTGCGAGGGCACCGGCCAGTGGATCAAGTACAGGTCCACGAAGTCCAAGCCGAGTTCGCGCAGGCTGTTATCAAAAGCCCGGCGGGCGTCGGCCTGTTCGCCGTTGCGGAGCTTGGTGGTGATGAACAGATCCTCACGGGGAATTCCGCTGGAGGAGATGGCGGCGCCGACGCCGGACTCGTTCCGGTACGCGGCAGCCGTGTCGATGTGGCG
The DNA here is from genome assembly GCF_059090885.1 of Arthrobacter sp. Y3223065. Classification (NCBI taxonomy): domain Bacteria; kingdom Bacillati; phylum Actinomycetota; class Actinomycetes; order Micrococcales; family Micrococcaceae; genus Arthrobacter; species Arthrobacter sp. Y3223065. The sequence continues at coordinate 238,750 of NZ_JBNHGC010000005.1, forward strand.
GTAGCCTGCTTCAAGGGCAGCTTCAACTGCCCGCTGCGTTTCAGCCGGCGGCACCTTGAAAACGCCGAAGCCCAGTTGCGGGATGCTGACGCCGTTATTGAGATCGATCGCGGGCACTACGACCATCGGGAATGCTCCTTCGGTGCGGGGCGGAACTACTTCTTCGGGACCAGCACGCCGTAGACGCGCATTTCGGCCAAGTGCTGGCCGTCTTGGTCGTGAATGGAAATATCCACGATGTTGTTGCGGCCATAGCGGGTGCGTTCGACGCCGGTGGCCACCAGGCGGGCTTCCGCCGCGCCGGGCGCAATGTACGTTATCTCGGCCTGACGGGAGACCGACGGCCGGCCCAGCGACTCGCAAACGAACGCGAAGCACGTATCGCCGAGCGTAAACAGATAGCCGCCGTGCAGGATGTGGTGGCCGTTCAGCATGTAGTCCTGCACGCCCATGGCCATTACAACGCGGCCTTCTTCGGCCTCGAGCACCTCGATGCCAAGATGCTGCGACGCTTTGTCGGAGGCATAGCGGTGGCGGACAAGCTCCTCAACGGTAGAAAACTGCTCGTCGGTGGCGGGGGTGGTCAACAGAGCCTCCGGATGTGGCACGGATCATGGGCGTGACCAACGCTACCAATATCCGCGCCGGTCGATGCGCACCAGCTGCCTGCAGGGCCGGTTTGCAGCGGTCCGCTGCCGGACTTAGTCGTCGCTGGAGTGGATTCTGCGCCGCGTGCTCAGCAAGTCCACGCCGGGGCGGTAGGCAATGTAGTTCTCGGCCGCGTCAAGCACCTGGACCACATGGGCACGGTCGGCGCCTACCAGCCCGATGCCCAGTTCGGCCCGGCGGTAGAGGTTCTGTTGGCCGACTTCCGCCACGGAAACATCGAACCGCTTCCGTACCTCGGCGACGATCGGCCGCAGCACGGATCGCTTTTCCTTGAGTGAATGCACGTCGCCCAGGAGCAGGTCGAACTCAATCCAGCCGATCCACATGCTGACGAGTTTAGGGCAGGTGGTCCATCGCCTCGCACGGGCTGGAGTTCGGCTGGGCGCGGTGGATCTCCATGGCCAACACCTCGACCAGGGTGGAGAGCCGGCGCACGTCCTCCGGCGACAAGCCGGAGAGCAGGGCCTGCTCGGCACGTGCGACGCGGACCTCGAGGTCCGAGAGCGCTTCGCGTCCTTGCGCGGTGGGGACGATTTTCCGGGCACGCCGGTCGTTGGCGGCGGGTACGCGCTCCACCAGCCGGGCGGCCACGAGCTTGTCCAAGATGTAGGTCAGCACGGTTCGGTCAATTACCAAGTGAGCCCCGAGGGCCTGCTGGTTCGGCGGGTCCCGATGAACGACGGCGGAGAGGATTTGGTAGCCGCGGATGCCTTCCGGCATGCCGGTGACGGCCTCCTCGAATTTTTCCTGGTACCCGCGCAGGACCATGCCGAGGTTCCAGCCGAGATCGCCAGGAACCGGGCTGTGCGTCCTGTCCGCTGTGGCGGCTCGTTCTCCTGTCATGCCTCACATGATATCCAACCAAACGAAGTTGCACAGATAATCTGCGCACAATATAGTCTGTCAGACAACATATTTGCAGACTGGAGTTGGTATGGAGCTGGGCACCATTGGCATCCTGGGAGCCGGCCGGGTGGGTACCGCCGTGTCCCGTCAAGCGCTCAAAGCCGGCTACCGGGTGAAGATCGCAACATCCAAGCCGGCCGCAGAGATCGCCTTGCTGGCGGAAATCATCACGCCGGGCGCGGAGCCGGTCGACGCCGCCGAGGTTGTGACGGCGGGCCTGGTCCTCGCCGCGGTGCCGTTCCACAGATACCGCACCCTGGATCCGGGCATCCTGGCCGGACAGACCGTGATAGATGTGATGAATTACTGGGCGCCCACCGACGGCGTGATCGACGACTTCGAGAACGACCCGCGCGGCAGCAGCGAGGTCATCCAGGATTTCCTGGCGGGCGCGCGCCTGGTGAAAACGCTGAACCATATTGGCTACCGGGAACTCGAAGAGGACGGCCGCGACTCGGGCTCCGCCGACCGCCGGGCCTTGGCTCTTGCAGGCGATGATGACGACGCCAAGTCCATGGTCGCCGGATTCATCGACCGCCTCGGCTATGACCCGGTCGATGCCGGCCCGCTGTCCGCCGGCCGCGTCTTCCAACCGGGCACCCGCATTTTCAACGCGGCCCATACCGCCGGACAGCTCCGTGGCCTCTTGGCGGAGGCCCACGAACCCGCACGTCCATGACGGCGACGACAGGCAGGACAGGACAAGACATGGAAATCGGTGCCTACAGCTTCGGCGACACGCAACTGAATCCGGACGGCACCCAGCGGGATACGTCCGAGGCCATCCGCAACCTTTTCGACGCGATCGTCCACGCCGACAAGGTTGGCCTGGATTACTTCGGGATCGGCGAGCACCACACCACCAGCATGCCCGCGTCCTCGCCGGGCGCAATCGTCGCCGCGGCCGCGGCCGCCACGAAGCAGATCCGGCTCGGGAGTGCCGCCAGCATTATTTCCACGGACGATCCCGTTCGCGTGTTCCAGCAGTTCTCCACCGCCGACGCGATCTCCGGCGGCGGCCGTGTGGAGATCACCGCCGGCCGCGGTTCGTCGGTGGAAACCTTTCCGCTGTTCGGCTACGACCTAGGCGACTACGACGAGTTGTATGCGCAGAAGCTGGATTTGCTGATGACCATCAACAACAGCCGCGCCCCCGAAGTGTCGTGGAGCGGATCCCGGCGGCCGGCCATCGCGGACCTGGCCGTCGTGCCGCGGCCCGCCGCCGGGCCGCTGCCGATCTGGCTGGCAACCGGGGGCAACGCCGGTTCGTCGGCCCGGGCCGGGCAGCTCGGGCTGCCCGTCTCCTATGGGATTATCGGCGGAGCCCCGCACCGGTTCGCGCCGCTGGCCGAGCTCTACCGGCGCACCGCGGCCCAAGCCGGACACAGCGGCCCGCAGATCAGAGTTTCCGTAGCCGCCCTCGGGTTGGTAGCGCCGAGCAAGCAGGAGGCCCTCGACCGGTTTTACCCCGGCTGGCACAACCTCAATGTGGAAATGGGCCGGCTGCGTGGCTGGCCCGCGCCGGACAAGCGCGCTTTCCTGGCCCAGGCCGAAGCGCCGGGCGCCTATTACGTCGGCGATCCGGACGACGTGGCCGAGCGGATTGTCCACCTGCACGGATACCTGGGACATGTGCGCCACTTCCTGCAGACCGACATCGGCGGGCTGCCGCACGAGCACCTGATCGAATCCATCACGCTGCTGGCCACAGAGGTCAAGCCGCGGGTTGAGCGGCTGCTGTCACGGAAGTAGGCGTGACAGGCTTGGCTGGAACCCAAGCTTCAGCCATCGTCCTAAGCTAAGGGCGTGGATAAAGCGGAGGACAAGCAGGCGAACCAGGCGGAACTGGCGGCAACAGTCATCCTGCTGCGCGATAGCCCGGAGGGACTGGAAGTCCTGATGCTGAAACGCCCCGGCAGTGGATCCTTCGCCGGTGCCTGGGTATTCCCCGGCGGCAAGGTGGATCCGGAGGACTACCTGGCGGCCGAAGCGGAAGCCCCCGGCGGCACGGGGATCGGCAGCGCCGTCGAGGGTGAACATGGCAGGCAGCTGGCGGCGGCGAAAGTTGCAGGGGTGCGCGAGACATTCGAAGAGACCGGACTGCGGATCGCCGCGCGGGAACTGGTGCACCTGTCGAACTGGGTGCCGCGGCACAGCTTGGTCCGCCGCTTCCAAACGTGGTTTTTTGCGGCAGCGGCGCCGGCCGGGGAGATCGTGCTCAACGACGGCGAGCTGGCCGGCTTCGCCTGGATGCCGCCCGGGGAAGCGCTCCGCCGGCATGAATCCGGCCGGATGCGGCTGGTCCCGCCGACCTGGGTGACACTGCATGAACTGGGCCGCTTCGGCACCGTGGCGGACGCGCTGGAAGCCGCCCGGAAGACGGAGCCTTTCAACTATGAGAGCCACGTGATTGACGACCCGGCCGGCGGACAGGTCATCGTGTGGGCGGGCGATGACGCCTACCCCGGGCCGGGGCCAGCGGCTTTCGCCGGGGCCCGGCACCGGCTCTCCACCGCGTCGCTGCCGTGGCGGTACGAACGGGACCGCTGAGCCCCTACGCGGCCGGCCGGTGCAAGCCTACACTTGAGGCACCTGTTGCCAGAACAGACCGGGAGGCCGCCATGAAGAAAGCCATGCAGAAGAAGTCCTTCAAGGATTTGAGCGGGGGACAGCGGCTGCGCGTGGCCATCATGGCCGGACTGCAGCTTGTCTTGCAGACGGCCGCACTCAAGGATTTGAAGAAGCGCCCGGCCGCCCTGGTCAACGGGCCGAAGCCGGTGTGGTTTGCGGCCTCCTTCCTCAATTTCATCGGCCCGCTGGCCTACTTCCTGCTCGGCCGAAAGCGCTGAGCTGCCAAGCACAAACCGTTGATCATTCCAATTCACTGGCGTTAAACACCGTCGCGCAGTGTTGCCTGCGTAACGATGGCCTAGAGTGTTTGACGTCACCAAGTGGCGTCGACCACACTGGAGCTAGTGAACGCATGTTCGGCTAGCGAACAGGGCGGTCTGTATCCCCGTTCTCCTCGGGGCAGAAGGAGTGGAAATGAAATGTGCGCTGTATAGGGCGCCGCACCTCGCGGAGATGCTCTCATGAGCGCCCCCGCGGTGACCACGGACAGCAAGGGTCCGGCGGCCAGCCGGTCCCGCCGGCGCCCCTCGAAGAAGCGTCCCGCCAAGCAGTTGCTGGGGCTTGCCGGGATCCTCGCGTTCCTGCTGGTGTGGGAGCTGGTTCCGCGGGTGGGGATTGTCGAGGCGCGCTTCCTGCCGCCGGCGTCCGAGGTGCTCGCCGTGCTCTTCAACGACTTCGGTTTGGCGGCGTTCTGGCTGGCAGTGGGCGAGACCATGCTCGCGTGGTTCCTTGGCCTGCTGATGGCGGTGCTGCTGGCCGTGGTCCTTGGCTTCATCATCGGTTCGTCAAACTTCCTGCGGAAGTTCACCAATTCCACGGTGGAGTTCCTGCGGCCGATCCCGTCGGTGGCGCTGATTCCGCTGGCCGTGCTGCTGTTCGGCGTGAAGATCGAGTCCTCGTTGATGCTGATCGTCTACGCATCGTTCTGGCAGGTCTTCATCCAGGTGCTTTACGGGGTGGCCGACGTGGACAACGTGGCCATGCAGACGGCGAAGTCCTACGGCCTGGGCCGGTTCGCCCGGGTCCGCCACGTGGTGTTCCCCACCGCCCTGCCGTACCTGATGACCGGGGTGCGGCTGGCAGCGGCCGTCGCCCTGATTCTGGCCATCACGGCAGAACTGGTGATCGGCTCTCCGGGCCTGGGCCGGGAAATCGCACTGGCGCAGTCCGGCGGCGCGATCGCGGGCATGTACGCGCTGGTGCTGGCCACCGGCTTGATCGGCGTGCTGGTCAACCTGGTGATGCGCTTCATCGAGCGCAAGACCCTGTCCTGGCATGAATCGATCCGTTCCGAGGTGATCGCATGAAAGTCCTGAAAAGCATTGCCTACGCGCTGGCACTGCCGGTCATCCTGGTGCTGATTTGGTGGGCCTCAACGCTGGGCGAGGCAAACTTCTTCGTACCCACGCCGGCACTGCTCGTCGACGCGTTCGCCGAAACGTGGTTCGGCGAACGGCTCCTGTCCGACGTGCTGCCCTCGATCGGCCGCCTGCTCATCGGGGTGGCCGCCGCGATCATCCTGGGCATCGTCGCCGGCCTGCTGATCGGCTCGATCAAGTGGCTGCGCGACTTCACCGAGCCGGTGCTGGAGTTCTTCCGCGCCATCCCGCCGCCGGTGCTGATTCCGGTGCTGATGCTGCTGATGGGCATCACCGACACGATGAAGATTGTGGTTATCATCTCCGGCTGCATCTGGCCGGTGCTGCTGAACACCATCGAAGGCGTCCGCGCCATCGACTCGGTGCTTTCGGACTCGGCGCACACCTACGGCATCGGCGGTATGGCCCGCGTGCGTCACCTCGTGCTGCCCTCGGCGGGGCCCCAGATCATGGCCGGTGTCCGCCAATGCCTGTCCATCGGCCTGATCCTGATGGTCATCTCTGAAATGTTCGCCTCGTCGTCGGGGCTCGGCTTTACCATCGTGCAGTTCCAGCGCTCCTTCGCGATCCCGGAAATGTGGTCCGGCATCGTGGTGCTGGGTTTGATCGGTGTTGCCATGTCATTCATCTTCCAATGGACCGAGCGCAAGATCCTGCGCTGGTACCATGGCCTGCGAGAGGTAGAAAATGCAGCCTGAAACCACCCCGGTTCCGACCGGCAAAACCCTGCCCGAAGGCCAGGCCATGCTCTCGGTCCGCGGCGTCAAGAAGGTCTACCACACCGACGGCGGCGACATCGAGGCGGTGCGCAACCTTACCTTCGACCTGAGGGCAGGGGAGCTGGCCTGCCTGGTCGGCCCGTCCGGATCCGGCAAGACCACCTTGCTCAAGTGCATCTCCGGCCTGCTGGCACCCACCGAGGGCGAGGTGCTTCTGGACGGCGCTCGGGTGACCGGCCCGCCGAAGAAAATGGCCGTGGTGTTCCAGGAGTACGGCCGCTCGCTGTTCCCCTGGATGCGGGTGCGCGAGAACGTGGAGCTGCCGCTGAAGAACGCCGGCATGGGCAAGGCCGAGCGCGACAAGCTGGTGGACGACGCCCTGGAGGCCGTGGGCCTGGACCACGTGCCGCAGTCCTACCCGTGGCAGCTCTCCGGCGGCATGCAGCAGCGCGTGGCCATTGCCCGGGCCGTGGCCTACCAGCCCGAGGTGCTGCTGATGGACGAGCCGTTCGCCGCCGTCGACGCACAGACCCGCGCCGACCTGGAGGACCTGATCCGCACGGTCTGGAAGAAACTGGGCGTCACTGTCCTGTTCGTCACCCACGACATCGACGAGTCGGTCTACCTGGGCCAGCGCGTGATCATCCTGTCCTCCTCGCCGACCGTCATCCAGGAAGACCTCCAGATCGACCTGCCCGACGAGCGCGACCAGTTGAACACCCGCGCGCTGCCGCGGTTCACCGAACTGCGCCACCACGTCTACGAACAGATCCAGCTTGCCAAGCAGGGCCACCGCCCGGCAGCCGCCACCCAGGCCGGCAGCGCCAGCTAGCAGTCCAGGCAGGCAGGGGCCGGCCCCATCCCCGCGAGGGTGCGGCCGGCTCCGCTGTTTAATCGGCTGCCCAAGAGCCGGTGCCGCTCAGGGCCCGGTGCCGCCGCTCAGAAGGCGATGCGCCGCAGCAAGTCGCGCAGCGTCTCCCGTTCCTGTTCGTTCAGCTGGGCCAGGGACTCGTCCGACGCCTGGCGGATGATTGCTTCAGCCTGCTTGTACAGCTTTCGGCCGGGCGCCGTCGCAACGATGACCTTGGAGCGGCGGTCGCGCGGGTCGGCTTCGCGGGTAACGGCACCGCGCCGCTCCAACTGGTCCACCAGGGCCACGATCTGGCTGGGATCCAGGCTCAGGAAGTCGGCAAGTTCGCGCTGCGACGGGTTCTGTCCGCTGCACGCCAGCGACAGCACCGAGTAGGACCGCACCTTCAGGTCCAGCTCGGCCAGCATGGTGTTGGCCAGGCCTGACCCCAGCGAACGCGCCCGCGCCGTGAGGAACTCGATCTCGTTGGCCAGCTCGGTACCGTACAGCCGTTCGAGGCCGTTGGTTGCCGACGGACGGACGGCCGTGGTTGGTGCGGACATGTTCCCTCGCTCGAAGTCGGTGCTGCCAAAATTGATTGACTTTTTCAATCATATGGGTTGTCATTGGTTTTAGACCATCATAAACCGCAACGCACCTCCACGGTGCGGGACTCAGGAGCAGCAGATGTCTTTGGCCGGAAAAGTAGCGATCGTCACCGGAAGCGGCCGGGGCCTCGGCCTGGCCTACGCGCAGGAGCTTGCCCGGCAGGGCGCCTCCGTTGTGATCAACGATGTGGACGCGCAGGTCGCGGAGGAAGCCGTTGCCAGCATCACCGCCGCCGGCGGCAAGGCCACGGCCGTCGTTGCCCCGGTGGGGTCCACCGAAACCGCCCAGCAGTTGGTGGGCGCCGCCGTGGAGACTTTCGGCCGCCTTGACATCCTGGTGGCCAATGCCGGGGTGCTGCGGGACAAGTCGCTGCTGAAGATGACCGACGAGGACTTCGACCTGGTGATCAACGTGCACCTGCGCGGCACCTTCACCTGCGCGCGCGAGGCTTACGCCTACTTCAAGGAGAACGGTGTCGCGGGCCGGATCATCACGATCGGTTCGCCCACCGGCCAGCGCGGCAACTTTGGCCAGACCAACTACGCCGCGGCGAAGGCCGGCATCGTCGGCATGGTCCGCACCTGGGCGCTGGAAATGAAGAAGGCCGGCGTCACCGCCAATGCCGTCATCCCGGTCGCAGCCACCGCGATGACGAAGACCGTGCCGTTCTTCCAGAAGGCCGTGGAGGCGGACGAACGCGGCGAGGCCATGCCCGACTTCTTCCGCAAGGACCTGGGCTTCGGAACGGCCGACGACGTCGCCGGGCTCGTTGCCTACCTCGCCTCCGACGCGGCAGCCAACGTGACCGGACAGGCGATCGGTGTGGGCGGCGACCGCCTGCAGCTGTGGTCCCACCCGGAGGCCGTCGCCACCGAGTTCATGGACGGCGGCTGGACCTACGAGGCGCTGACCGAGCGCTTCGACGACCTGTTCGGCGGTCGCCTGCAGAGCGTGGGCGAGGAGTTCCCCGAGCTGCCGGCCGACCTGCAGCCCGAGCCGGCGGCCAAGTAGCCATGGCTCCCACGCGCTACGAACCGGGGCTCGACGTCGCGTCGCTGGCCGCGATCGACATGCATGTGCACATCGAGATCGACGGCCATGGGCACGTCTCGCTGCCGCAGGAACTGATGGACGCCTCGAGCAAGTACTTCAAGGCGGAGGAACGGACGCCGTCGCTGGACGCGGTTGCAGCAACGTATCGGGAACTGAAGATGGCGGCCGTGGTGTTCACCGTGGACGCCCGGACCCGTTTGAAGCACGAGCCGAACAGCATCGAGGACATCGCCGAGGGCGCCGCCCGCAACAACGACGTGCTGATCCCGTTCGGCTCCGTCGATCCGCTGACCGGTCCGGCGGCCATCGACCGGGCCAAGTCCCTGGTCGAGGACTACGGGGTGCGGGGATTCAAGTTCCATCCGAGCCTGCAGGGCTTCAATCCGTCCGACGAGCGGTTCTACCCCCTGTGGGAAGCCCTGCAGTCGCTGGGCCTGCCTGCGGTGTTCCACACCGGCCAAAACGGCATGGGTGCAGGCACTCCCGGCGGCTCCGGTATCAAGCTCGGCTACTCGAACCCGCTGCTGCTGGACGAGATCGCCGCTGACTTCCCGGAATTCCAGATCATCATGGCGCACCCCTCGGTGCCCTGGCAGGACGAGGCCAACTCGATTGCCACGCACAAGTCCAACGTGTTCATCGACCTGTCCGGCTGGTCTCCGAAGTACTTCCCGGAATCCCTGGTAAAACTGTCCAACTCGGTCCTTCAGGACAAAGTGCTGTTCGGCACCGACTACCCGCTGATCACCCCGCAGAAGTGGCTGGGCGCCTTCGCGGACCTGCCCTTAAAGGACGAGGTCCGGCCGAAGATCCTCAAGGACAACGCAGTGCGCCTGCTCGGGCTGGGCGGTGGGCAGGCATGAGCGCGGTGGCCGAAGAGAAAGCAGGCACCGCAGCCGGGCCGTTCTATCCCTCCGACCAGTACGGCTACGCCACCCTGCTGACCGACGCCGAGCGGACCGTGCTCGGCCGGCTGCGCAGCGTGCTGGAGGAGCAGGTTCAGCCGCTGCTGGCGGACTACTGGGAACAGGGTGAGTTTCCGTACCAGATTGCCCAGCCGCTCTATGACCTGAACCTGATGGCGCCGGCCGAACTGACCGACGGCGGCGCGAAGCCCTCCGGACTCTACGAGGGTTTCCGCAACTTCGAGCTCGCCCGGACCGACGCCTCCGTCGCCACCTTCTACAACGCCCAGTCGGGCCTGTTCCGCACGGCCGTGAACCTTGGCGGCAGCGCCGAGCAGGCTGCAGAGCTGGACCCGAAGATCCGCAGCTTCGAGCTCAAGGGCGTCTTTGCGCTGACCGAACCGGAACACGGATCGGATATTGCCGGCGGGCTCGAGACCAGCGCCCGCCGCGAGGGGGACGAATGGGTTATCGACGGCGCCAAGCGCTGGATCGGCGGGGCCGCCACTGCTGACGTGCTCGCCATCTTTGCCCGCGACCAGGCGGACGGACAGGTCAAGTGCTTCCTCGTCCCCACCGATGCCCCCGGCGTCGGCATCGCCAAGATCCTGCGCAAGACCTCGCTGCGGATGATGCAGAACGCGGACATCACGCTGGCGGGGGTCCGCGTACCGGAGTCCGCGCGCCTGCAGAACGTCAATTCGTTCGCGGACGTGGCCTCGCTGCTGCGCAACATGCGCTCTGACGTCGCGTGGATCGCCGCCGGCGTTCAGGCCGGCGCCTACGAGGCCGCGCTGCGCTACGTCAAGGAGCGCCGGCAGTTCGGCAAGCCGCTGGCCGGATTCCAGCTGGTCCAGAAGAAGCTGGCCACCATGCTCGGCAACCTCACGGCGTCGCTCGGCATGGCGGTGCGGCTGACCCAGCAGCAGGAGGAAGGCATCTACAAGGACGAAAACTCGGCTTTAGCCAAGATGTTCTGCAGCGCCCGCATGCGCGAGACCGTTGCCCTGGCCCGGGAAGTCGTTGGCGGCAACGGCATCACCCTGGACACCGACGTCGCGCGCTTCCACGCCGACGCCGAAGCCGTCTATTCCTATGAAGGCACCCACGAGATCAACGCCCTGATAGTCGGCCGGGCCATCACCGGCACCGGCGCATTCCGCTAGAACCATTCCGCACCACATTCCCCAAGGAGCACCCATGAGCAACACCGTCGTCAGCCTCGAAGAACTGCCCAACCTCGTCGGCAAGGACCTGGGCTACACGGACTACCGTGAAATCACGCAGGACCAGGTCAACACCTTTGCCGATGCCACCGATGACCACCAGTGGATCCACACCGACCCGGAAAAGGCCAAGGAAGGCCCGTTCGGCGCACCGATCGCCCACGGCTTCCTGACCCTGTCGCTGATCATTCCGCTCTGGAGCGAACTGTTCGACGTGGAAGGCGTCACGACCAAGGTCAACTACGGCCTGGACCGCGTCCGCTTTACCAGTCCGGTGAAAGTCGGCTCCAAGGTCCGCATGCATTCGGTGATTTCCGAGGTCACCGAGGTCAAAGGCGGCGTCCAGATCAAGACCAACAACACCATCGAAATCGAAGGCGAGGAGCGCCCCGCGGTCATCGCGGAGTTCTTGGCCCGCTTTTACGCCTGACGCCGGGCCGCTCCCGGTCGCAATGGAAGGCAGTTCTACAAATCCTGCCTAACTGTTGATTTATTCAACTATTGTATCTACATTGTATTTAGGTGTGGCGCCGATCACAGTCAGTCTCCCGACGGCGGGGGCGGCGGCGCCGAGGACCGCGAGGAGCAATTCATGAAGAAGCACTTGGCGAAGTTACTGGCCAGTGGCGCGATTGCCGCAATGGCATTGACCGGCTGCGGCTCCGGCTCCCCCTCCGGGTCGAACGAAGCGCCGGCGCAACAGTCCGGCGCCGCCGGCGCCGGGCTCACCAAGCTCACCGTGGGCGTGCTGCCGATCGCCCCGTCGGGAGCCATGCAGTACGGCATCGATAACGGCATCTTCGAGAAGCACGGCCTGGAGCTGGAGTTGCAGACCGGGCAGGGCGGCGCTGCCATGCTGCCCGCCGTTTCCACCGGCACCATGAACTTCGCCGTCGGCAACCCGCTGTCGGTCATGACCGCGGTGGACAAGGGCCTGGATATGAAGATTGTCTCCGGCTTCAGCGCCTCGCGCGCCGAGGGCGAGGATAACAATGCCGTCATCGTCAAGGCCGACTCGGGAATCGAGACCTTTGCCGACCTGGCCGGCAAGACGACTGCCGTCAATACGCTCAAAACCCAGGGCGACCTGACCATCATGGAATCTGCCGAGATGGACGGGGCCGACCCCTCCGCGCTGAAGTTCAGCGAAATGCCGTTCCCGGACATGGAAGCGCAGCTGGAACGCGGCAACGTGGACGCCATCTGGGTCCCGGAGCCGTTCCAGTCCAAGGCCCTCTCCAACGACGCCTACAAACTCCTGGGCTACCCCAACCAGAAGACGCTGCCGGGCCTGCCCACCATGGTCACATTCACCAGCGGCAGCTACGCCGAGCAGAACCCGGACATTGTGGCCGACTTCAAGGCCGCGGTGACGGAAACCCTGGAGGCCGCCGAGGGTGACACCGACGGCGTCCGCGCGGTCCTGCCGGAATTCATGGGCATGCCGGAGGAGGTCGCCAAGAACCTGAAGATGGAAGTCTTCGACGGCGAGGTCCGCACCGAGGTGCTCAGCGACATGGGCGAGCTGATGGTCAAGTACGAGTACGTGGACAAGGCACCCGACGTGCCGGCCATGATCGTGCAGTAGCTTTCGTTCTTCGCTAGCGGCAGGGCGGTTCCGGTGATGCGGCAGCCGTCTTGCGGCGTGTTTCTGCCCGTGCCGCACGGGCGTCGGGCCCAGCTGGCCCGTCCGGGCGTCTCGGATGGTCCGGGGGTCGGCCGTGGCCCGGACCGGAGCACGGCGACCCCGGATCGTTGACTGCCTCCACTATGTCCGTAGATACTGTGACCTAAGGCACACTCTTGCTGCATGGGGCGGTGAGTGGGAGAGGGACCCATGAAGAGAATCAGAACAGTAGCTGCGCTGGCGGCAGTGCTGGCGGCAACAGCCTGCGGCGGCGGCAGTCCATCCGGGGGCGGCGGTGCACCGACAGGCGGCACCGAAGCCGCCGGGGGGCTCACTCCGATCAGCGTTGGGGTCATCCCGATCGTTGACGTGGCCCCCATCTACCTGGGCGACCAGGAAGGATTCTTCGAAGAGGAGGGGCTGGATCTGGAGCTCGTGCCGGCCCAGGGTGGCGCGGCCATCATTCCGGCCATCACCAGCGGTCAGATGGACTTCGGCTTCAGCAACGTCACGTCACTGGTGATTGCCCGCTCCAAGGGGCTGAACATGCAGATGGTGGCCAATGGCGCTTCGACCACCGGCAACCAGGATGAGGATTTTGCCGCCGTGATGGTCAAGCCGGACAGCGGGATCAAGGAGATTGCGGACCTGACCGGCAAGCGCATCGGCGTCAATACGCTGAACAACATCAGCGACTCCACGATCCGTGAGGCGGTGGAGCAGTCCGGTGCGGACTCGTCCGACCTGAATTTCGTGGAAATGCCCTTCCCGGACATGCCCGCGGCTCTCGCCAACGGCAACGTGGACGCGATCGCCGCGGTCGAGCCGTTCGTGACCATCGTCGAAGGTGACGGTGCGGTGCCGGTGTTCTCCAACTACGCCTATCCCGTGGAAAATCTGACCGTGGCGACCTACTTCACCTCGGACGACATCGCCGGGGAGAAGCCGGATGTCACCCAGGCCTTCGTTCGGGCGATGAAGAAGTCGTTGGCGTTCGCCGACGAGAACCCGGACCGGGTGCGAGAGATCCTGCCCGAGTACACCCAGTTGGACCCGGCGGTCATTGAGCAGCTGACCCTGCCGAAATTCCCGCAGGAGGTCAATGCCGAATCCATCCAGGAGATCGCTGACATCTCGCTGAAGAACGGACTGATCGAGGAGATCCCGGACATGGAGGCGCTCCTGCCGCAGCAGTAAGCGTCCACCGGCCTGCGTTGGCCGGCGTGTTGCTGGGGGCCTGGCGGCGCCGCTACGGGCGGGCCTTGGGCAGAAACGCCTCTCCGCGCTTGCGGAGGGGCGTTTCACTGGCCTGGGGCGGGCCGGGCCCGCTGCCTTGTGGGGCGGGCGCCATTTTGCGGGCGGGGCCGAGCCGATCGCGTTCTTGAGGCCCAGAGGAGCCGGCCGGATGGGGCGCACACCCAAGGTTGTTGGTGCGGCGAAAGCCGGCGGTAGGCCTGCATCCTCAACTATTGACTTTATCAACTAAAAAGCCCTAGGTTGGAGGTGTCCGCTGTGACGCGGTTCACCGCGGAGCCGTGAGTTCGGCCCCGCCGGGCTATGAGTTGGGCCCGCTTGCCGGGGCTGTCCAGACCCGCTCGCCGGGTATGTCGGAAGGGTATGTCACGATGCAGAATCAAGGGCTTGGCGCCTGGATCCACAAGCGCCGCATGAAGTCTGCGGAGAAGACCGCGATCATCAGCAGCGCGGGCGACCTGAGCTACGGCGCGTTCGCCGAGCGGGTGGACCGGCTGGCCAACGCCCTGGCGGACCGCGGCACCACCCGCGGCGAGCGGGTGGCCTACCTGGGGGAGAACCACCCGGCGTTCCTTGAAACCTTTTTTGCCTGCGGGACCCTGGGCGCCATTTTTGTCCCCCTGAACACCCGGCTGGCCCCGCCCGAGGTCCAGTTCGCCCTGCAGGATTCCGGCAGCCGCATCCTGGTGCACGCACGCAGCCTGGAAGCGCTGGCCGCCCGGGGCAGTTCGCTCCTGGGGTTGAGCCACCGGATAGTGGTGGAAGATGCCCCGGCGGGAACCGTTGCCGAGGCAGGGGAGCAGGGCACCGCCGTCGAGCTTCTGGAGGAGGTCATTGCCTCCGGCAGCGCAGAACGCCGCGATGAAGCAGTGTCGCTGGACGACCCGGCCATGATCCTCTACACGTCCGGCACCACAGGCCGGCCCAAGGGCGCGCTGCTCACCCACGGCAACATAACCTGGAACAGCATCAATGTGCTGGTGGACTTCGACATGGCCAGCACCGACGTCGCCCTGATGATCGCCCCGATGTTCCACGTTGCCTCCCTGGGCATGGGCGTGCTGCCGGCCCTGCTCAAGGGGGCCACCGTGGTGCTGGAGCCAAAGTTCGATCCGGGGCGGACCCTGATGCTGATCGAGAAGTACAAGGCGACCAGCATCAGCGGCGTGCCGACCACCTACCAACTGCTGTGCGAGCACCCGGACTGGGACAGGACGGACATCAGCTCCCTGAACAAGCTGACCTGCGGCGGATCGGCCGTGCCTATGCGGGTGCTGGAAGCCTACGAGGCCCGCGGGCTGTCCTTCACCAACGGCTACGGGATGACCGAAACGGCGCCAGGCGCCACCACGCTGGCAGCGGAAAAGTCCCGCCCGAAGGCCGGATCGGCCGGGCTTCCACACTTCTTCACGGACATCCGGATCGCCGATCCGATGGGCGAGGTCCTGCCGGCGCGCGAGGTCGGCGAAATCCAGATTTCGGGTCCCAATGTCATCCGCGAGTACTGGAACCGGCCCGATGCCACGGCCGAGAGCTATGCCGACGGCATCTGGTTCAAGTCTGGCGACATGGGCTACCTGGACGACGAAGGCTTCCTGTTCATCTCCGACCGGCTCAAGGACATGATCATCTCCGGCGGCGAGAACATCTACCCGGCCGAGGTGGAGCAGGTCATCCTGGAACTGGAGGCCGTCAGCAGTGCCGCCGTCATCGGCATCCCGGACGAGAAGTGGGGGGAGGTGCCACGCGCGGTGGTCACGGTCCGCGACGGTTTCTCGGTGTCCGCCGAGGAGATCCAGCAGCACCTGGACGGGCGGCTGGCCCGCTACAAGATTCCCAAGTCCGTGGTATTCGTGCAGGACCTGCCGCGGACGGCCAGCGGAAAGATCCGCAAGGCCGACCTGCGGAAGGAATACTCGAACTAGCCCCGGGGCTGCCTTCGCGAGCGGGGCTACTTGCGGGCGCCGGCCGGCTGCGGGGCCTTCGGCTGACGGACGTCCGGCTGGTCGACGTAAAGGCGGTCGATGAGGGCGAGACCGCGGCGGGCCCAGGTAATCTCCTGTTCCGCGCGGGCAACCAGCCCTTCATAGGTGAAGCGCTTGAAGGCCTTCACCCGCGCCCGTTCGCTGTCCGGGGTGCCCGCCAGCCGGCGATTGAGCATCTCGCTGCTGTCGCCGTCGATCTCGCGGATCCGCTGCTCCCACTGCTGCCGGAGTGCGGCGTGGTGCTTAATGTGCGCGCGCATCTGCTCCCGCGCGGCGTCCGGTTCGGCCCACTCCAGGTAGGCCGCCTTCAGGTGGGCGGGATCCCGCACGCGGGTGTAGTCCAGCGTGGTGTTCATCCAGTCCCGGAAGGCCTGCAGGCCGGCGGCAGTGATGTGGTAGCGGCGCTTTTTGCCGCGCTGGCCCCAGACGACCTCCTCCCCGTCGAGCAGGCCTTCCTGCTCCATCCGCCGCAGCTCCGGATAGATCTGGGAGTCGGGCGCGTGCCACACATTCCCGACGGACGCCTCGAATTCCTTGTAGAGGTCGTAACCGGTCATTGGTTCGACGCTGAGCAGCGCCAGTAACGCATAGCGGAGACTCACTGATTCAACTTCCTTTTCAGTGTTGTGTTGCCAATCACTATATCCATCGATAGTCGGATGGCCACGAAAAATCGATGTTGATCCTGAGACGGCCGCTTCGAATCGGGCCGTTTTCGGGATGTGCCCCTGCGACTCTGCGGCCGGCCGTGCTAGGTGCGCGCCTGCCCCGACGGTTCGAGGGTCCGGTCCAGCGGGTGCTCAAGCTCGTCCCTCAGCATTCCGCCGAAAATGAGCGCCAGCACCGCCAGGAGCGGCAGGGCGAGGCCGATCAGGAGGAAGATCAGCCAGATGGGCACGACTTCGCCCAGCGGGCCGGCCAGCGCCATGGAGACCGGCATCAGCGCCAGCGAGACGAAGAAGTCAAGGCTGGAGATCCGGCCGAGCAGGTGCGGCGGCACCCGGCGCTGCAGCAGCGTGCCCCAGATGACCTGGCCCGCGCTGCCGGTCGCGCCGACCACGAACAGCGCGGCGGCCATCGCCCAAAAGCTGCCGGTGAAGCCGATGACGGCGATCGGCAGCGCGCCGGCGCCCCAGAACAGCAGCATCACCGTCAGGTAGCGCCGTGGCAGCCGCAGCGAGGCGGTGACCATCGCCCCCGTGGCGCCGCCGATGCCGAAGATGCCAAGCAGGAAGCCGAACGTGCGTGAGTCCCCGCCCAGCTGGTCTGCAACCGCAAACGGCAGCAGTACCTCGATGGGGCCGATGAAGATGAGTACGCTCACGACGGCCCACAGCAGCGTCCAGAGCAACCAGGGAGTCTTCAGCGTGTAGGCCACGCCCTCCCGCAAATCCGCCAGCACGGAGCCCCGCTTGGCCGTGGGCTCGTCTGCAGCGGCGACCGACGCCCTGGTCCCTGCATCCGGAACCAGTTCCTGGCCGAGGAAGTTCAGGATGATCAGCGCGGCCAGATGGCACAGCGTGATCCACCCGATGGCCGCACCGGGGGAGAAGGAGGCGACGATCATGCCGGCTGCCGCCGGGCCGGCGGCCTGCTGCAGCAGCGGCCGCATGGTGCCCTCCATGCCGTTGGCCGCCAGCAGGTCCTCGGCTGGCAGGATCCTCGGCAGGATGGCCGAGTAGGCAGGGAAGAAGAACGCGGCTCCCACACCCAGCAGGAAAGCGGCGGCGGCCAGGTGCCACAGCTGCAGCAGCCCGGTCATGGCCAGCAGGGCCACCGCGCCGATGGCCACCAGGTTGGCCGCTTCCACGCTGATAATCAGGCGGCGGCGCGGAAGCCGGTCGGCCGCGATGCCGCCGAGCAGTACGAACGCCAACAAACCGATGCTGGCGCAGGTGGCGACGAGCGAGAGCTGGATGGGCCCGCCGCCCAGGGCAATGACCTGATAGACCATGGCCACGGCCCACATGCCGGTGCCAAAGACCGAGATGGCCAGGGCCGAGATGAGGATCCGGTAGTTGCGGTGGGCGAACGGCCGCAGCGCGCGGGGCGTGGACATGGTGGTTCCTGGGATTAGAAGGGAAGGCTCCCATAGTATCCACCCAGTGATTGAGAAATGCAAACCACTCTTCAACCCCTATATCCGTAGTGGTTTTACGGCTAGACTCGCTGCAGGTCGGTCAAGGGTGACCGGCACCACACATGGAAGGACTTCCGACTATGGCCGACCCCAAACACGCCCCGTCGCAGGCAGCCCGGACATTGCTTGACGACTTCTCGCTCGAGATGACCGGCAAGGATGTCCCCGCACTGGAAGACGCCGCCGGCACCATCCCGGCGGGGACGCGGATCAATGTCACCTTCCTGGGGAACGAGGACCTGCCGACACGGGTGGCGGCGGCCGCCGCCGTCAAGCGGCACGGCTTCGTGCCGGTGCCGCATGTCTCCGCCCGCCGGTTGGCGTCACGGGCCGAACTCGAAGACTTCCTGCGGGCGTTGTCCGCCGACGCGGCACCCGAGGACGTCTTCGTGGTAGGCGGCGACCCGGTCGAGCCGATGGGGCCCTATCCGGACTCGCTGGAGGTCATCCGCAGCGGGCTCCTGCCCCGGTACGGAATCCGCCGGGTCGGCATCAGCGGCTACCCGGAGGGGCATCCGGACATTTCCGGCGAGGTGTTGTGGA
The DNA here is from genome assembly GCF_059090885.1 of Arthrobacter sp. Y3223065. NCBI lineage: Bacteria > Bacillati > Actinomycetota > Actinomycetes > Micrococcales > Micrococcaceae > Arthrobacter > Arthrobacter sp. Y3223065. The sequence continues at coordinate 257,246 of NZ_JBNHGC010000005.1, forward strand.
AGGCGCTGGAAGACAAGCACGCCGAACTGCAGCGGCAAAACCTTGAAGCGGTCATCATCACCCAATTCGGCTTCGACGCCGATCCCGTCTTCGAGTGGCTGGCCGAGGCCCGCCGCCGTGGGATTAACGCGCCGGTGCGCATCGGCATCCCCGGGCCGGCCGGGGTCAAGAGGCTGCTGAACTATGCCAAGCGGTTCGGAGTGGCGTCGTCGGCCGGAATCGTTCACAAGTACGGGTTCTCCCTGACCAACCTGCTGGGGACCGCCGGGCCGGACAAGTTCCTCGAGGAATTCGCCAGCCGCTATGACCCCGCTGTGCACGGTACCGTGAAGCTTCACTTCTACACCTTTGGCGGGATGAAGGCCACGGCCGACTGGGTCAAGGACTTCCGCGCCGCCCGCTAGCGGCGCGCGAACGGAAGCTCATCGGGGACGGTGACTCCGCGCCGCGGCGATGGTAGCGGGCTTCCCGGGGGCTGCGCTGTCCACGTTCAGACGGAATTGTCCATCTCTTGGTGCGCCATGGCGCCCTGACAAGGGACGATGCTTGAGCAGGTTTTAATACTTGGACAGCGCCGCTCCTTAGCAAGGCCGGAGTTAGGCCGGATTGGGCCACCCCATGGCCCCGCCCAGGTCGGCTGATCGAGCTCCAGAGGGCGTGGTGCGCAGTTCCCGGCCCTGTTGCGCGCCGCCGCTCTGTGATTAGGTGAAGGCAGGGCGCACCAGCGCTTGAGGGAAGGAGATTCATGAGCGAGGAAATCAACAACCCGGACCGCTACGACCGGACGGATCGCCGGGAGAGCCAGGGCAGCGAAACCTCCCGGGACGAGGAGTTGCTCCCACCGGGCGAGTTGCCCGCGGACGCCAAGAAGGGCCTGGCGAACGTCTACGGCGATGCCGACCGGACAGCTATTGACGATCCAGTCAGCGCGCCCGGCCCCGAAGACGCCGCAGCCATCGAGCACATGGAACAGCACTACCGCGTCGGGGAGACCGAATCGGGCGAGCGGTACATCGAAGAGACCGGCGGCCAGGACAACGGCAGCTGACGCAGGTCCCGGCTGAGCAGCACCAGAAGACGGCGGCTGTCGTCGGCCCCGGCCTGAGGCAGATCGGCGCCTGAAGCGGGTCGGACTCCGGGCGGATTCGCGGGCCGGAGGCCAGTCGGCGTCGGCACAGCAACGCAAACGGCGGGGAAGGTGCCCCAGGCACTTTCCCCGCCGTCCGTCGTCGTGCTGCCTAACGCAGGGTGGCTCAGGCCTTCTGGCCGGAGCGCCAGCCGCCGGGGTAGTCCTGGCGCACTGCCTGGGAGTACGGCACGGGACTGACGATCGCCCGCACGTTCAGCTGCTGGTGCGGCTCCACGGTGGTCTTGCGGGTCCCGCCGTCGGGCTCGCCCCAGACCACAGTGACCTCCGTGCCTTCCGGTACATCGGCGTCCACCGTGGCCAGGGACAGCGCCCGGTTCTCGTTGGCGGAGTAGCCGGTGAACATGGACAAGCCGATCGTCTCGCCGGCCGCGTCGAGCACCGCGTCGTAGTTGGACGAACCGTAGTTGGCCAGCGGCAAATCGAAGTACTTGTACGGCGTGCCCTCGGTATCGAAGAGCGAGGCGAAGATCTTCGCCATGTCCTCGGCATTCCATTCGAGGGTGACCTTCTTGCGCTGGGCTGCCGGGTCGATCTTCTCCAGCGCCTCCCGGCCAATGAAGTCATGGTCGAACTTCACCATGTGGCCGTACCCAAGCTCCCAGGGGTTGAGGTAGTAGTCCTCGATCTTGTCGGAGACGAAGCTGCCGGCGACCGCGTTGACCGCCTCGTAACTGTCGGCGCCGAGCCATTCGCGGTAGGGGCGCAGCTCCTCGCCGGTGTAGATGGCCGGCAGCGGGGAAGGGATCCAGCCCGATTCCAGGGTGTTGGACGGATAGGCGCGTGAACCGACGGCCAGCAGTCCGAACTCCTGGCCGGCTTCCAGGATCGTGTCCCGTACCTGGTCATAGGTCTCGTACGGCCCCCAGATCTCCAGCCCGGGTGCGCCCGCCATGCCGTGGCGCAGGGTCTGGACCTGCTGGCCGGCGACCTGCATCTGGTCCATGTTGAAGAACTTCAGCTGTTCGACCTGACCGCCGTTGACCTTTTCGATGATCTTCCAGGCGTTCGGGCCCTGGATCTGGAAGCGCCAGTACTTGCGCTTCACCGGCTGTCCCATGGGCCGCGACGGCGAGCGCCGGTCCACCTCGATGTCCACGTCGTAGCCACCGGTTTCACCGTGGTAAATCAGCCAGTTGGCGGCCGGGGAGCGGCCCACGTAGACGTACTGGTCCTCGGTTTCGTGGAACAGGATGCCGTCGCCTATGACGTGCCCGGCCGGTGTGGTGGGAACGTACTGCTTGGCCTTGTTCACGGGGAAGCTGGCGACCGAGTTGATGGCGGTATCCGAAATCAGCTTCAGGGCGTCCTTGCCCCTAATGAACAGATTGTCCATGTGGTGCGACTGGTCGAACAGCACCGCGGATTCGCGCCAGGCGCGCTGCTCGCTGCGCCAGTTGGTGAATTCCGGGGCGACGACGGGGTAAATGTAGGCGCCGATCTGCGAGTTGCGCAGCATCTCGACGGTGTTGCCGGATTGGTTCAAAACTTCCTGAAGATTCTTGGCGCTCATGGGTTCTTGTCCTCCTCGATGGCGGGCCGGAGTGTGACGCAGTGCACATTTCCAAGATAGTCCGACTCTATACCTATGGAGATAGTTATGTCGATGGTTTGGGGCTGGTGATTTTGGCGGAGGTTCGTCGGCCGGTACCGGCCGAGGATTGGCACTGGCGGGGGACGGACGACGGCGGGGCCGCGCGTGGGCCGCAATGCAAAAGGTGCCTTTCCCGACGTCGGGAAAGGCACCTGTGCGGTCCGTTGGGCGGGAACCGGTCAGCGCTCCGCGGCGGCCATGGACGGCTTCCCGGCGGCGGCACGGCGAATCGCTTCGGCGAACTCCGTCTCGATGTCCGGCTGGGGCTTGTGCGTAAAGAGGCTGACGACGACGGCGACGGCGACGTTGAGGATGAAGCCCGGGACGATTTCGTACATGGTGGCCGAGAGCGCCGAGGTGCCCCAGACGAACACCGTGACCGCACCGGCCAGCATGCCGGAGAGCGCGCCGGCGACGGTGAGCTTGCGCCAGAACAGGGACAGGATGATGGTCGGCCCGAACGATGCACCGAAGCCGGCCCAGGCGAACGCCACGAGCCCCAGGATGGTGTCGTTGCGGCTCCAGGCGAGGATGCCCGCCACGAGGGCGACGACCAGCACGCCCATGCGGCCGAGCATCACCTGCGTCTTCGCCGGCGCGTCCTTGCGGGCGAAGATCTTGTACAGGTCCTCCACCAGGGCAGACGAGCACACGATCAGCTGGGAGGAGATGGTGCTCATGATCGCCGCCAGCACCGCGGCGAGCACGAAACCGGCGATAAGCGGGTGGAACAGAATCTGCGCCAGGTCCAGGAACACCGATTCGGCGGACTCGGCGTCCGTGAGGGTGACGTCCGGGTTCTGCTGGAAGTAGGCCACACCCACCAGCGCGGTGGCAATAGCGCCGAGTACCGTCATGAGCATCCAGCCGATGCCGATCCGGCGGGCGGCCTTGGCCTCGCCGGGCGTGCGCAGAGCCATGAAGCGGACAATGATGTGCGGCTGACCGAAGTAGCCCAGTCCCCAGGCCGCAGCTGAAATGCCAGCGACTGCGCCACCGGTGAACAGGCTGAGGTGGCTCGGATCCACTTCACGGATGGAGTCGATGGTGGCGCCCAGGCCGCCGGTGGCGAAAACACCAACGATCGGAACCAGCAGCAGGGCCGCGAACATCAGCAGCCCCTGGGCCACGTCGGTGTAACTGGCGCCGAGGAAGCCGCCGAACAAGGTGTACAGGACCGTGACGCCGCCGACCACGAGCATGCCGAGCTCATAGCTGGAGCCGAAGGAGGATTCGAAGAAGACGCCGCCGGCCACCATGCCGGAGGAAACATAAAAGGTGAAGAAGACCAGGATGATCACGCCGGAGACCACCCGGAGCAGGCGGGAGCGGTCCTTCAGCCGGTTCTCCAGGAAGCTGGGAACGGTGATCGAGTTGTTGGATACTTCTGTGTAGGCACGCAGCCGCGGGGCAACGAACTTCCAGTTGAGCCAGGCCCCGATGGTCAGCCCGATGGCGATCCAGGCCTCAAAGAGGCCGCCCACGTAGAGGGCACCGGGCAGGCCCATGAGCAGCCAGCCGGACATGTCCGAGGCGCCGGCACTCAGTGCCGCGACGCCGGGCTTGAGGCCGCGGCCGGCGAGCATGTAGTCGTCCAAATCGCTCGTGCGCCGATAGGCCCACCAGCCGATGGCCAGCATGCCCGCCATGTAAATCAGCATGGCGATGATTTGGAACATCTGGTCGTTCACGAGGTTTCCTCCGCCGTGTATCGGTTTGGTGCGCCTCAGTCTTCCAGCGGGGTACATGTGTGGCCAATTACGGGCCGCTATATGTCGCCCGGGAGGGGCCACCGCAGGGAAATCGACGTGCCTCTGAAGAGCGGGGAGAAGTTCATCCGCGGCGGGTTACAGCCGCTCCGGCCAAGGTGTAGCCTCTATCTGGCCTCAATCCACCCTTTTTTGCCGAAAGTTGCGTCACGTCCCGATGCTGCTCCGCCTCATCCGCCATTACGGCCGCCCCTACCTTCCCTACGTTTTCGCCGTGGTGGTGCTGCAGCTGATTGCGACCATCGCTGCGCTGTACCTGCCGAGCTTGAACGCCCAGATCATTGACGAGGGCGTGGCCCGCGGCGACACCGACTACATCTGGGGCACCGGCGGCCTCATGCTGGTCGTCAGCTTTATTCAGGTGGCCGCCGCGATCGCCGGGGTCTATTTCGGCTCCAAGGCCGCAATGGCCATGGGCCGTGACCTCCGCCGCGGCATTTTCCACAAGGTCACGGGGTTCTCCGCCCGCGAGGTAGGACGATTCGGCGCGCCCAGCCTGATCACCCGCGGCACCAACGACGTGCAGCAGGTGCAGATGCTCGTGCTGATGGGCCTGAACTTCATGGTGATGGCACCCATCATGTGCGTCGGCGGCATCATCATGGCGCTGCGCGAGGACCTCCAGCTGTCATGGTTGGTGTGGGCGTCGGTGCCGCTGCTGTTCGTCGTCGTCGGTGTGCTGGTATGGAAGCTGATGCCGCTCTTCCGCATGATGCAAACGAAGATCGACAACATCAACGGCGTGCTCCGCGAGCAGATTACCGGCATCCGCGTGGTCCGGGCGTTTGTCCGCGAGCCCTACGAAGCCCAGCGCTTCGAGAAGGCCAACCGGGAACTGACCGATGTCTCGCTCTCGGTCGGCAACCTGTTCGTGCTGATGTTCCCCTCAATCGGCATGATCCTGCACCTCGCCACGGCGGCAGTGCTGTGGTTCGGCGGCCTGCGCGTGGACGCGGGCGAGATGCAGGTGGGCGCCCTGACCGCTTTCCTGCAGTACCTGCTGCAGATCCTCATGGCGGTGATGATGGGCACCTTCATGGCGATGATGATCCCGCGGGCCTCGGTCTGTGCCGAACGCATTGGTGAAGTGCTCGACGTCGAGCCCTCCGTGCATGAACCCGACGAGCCGCAGAAAGCCCGGGAACCCGCCGGCGTCGTCGAGTTCCGCGACGTCACCTACGCCTATCCGGGCGCCGAAGAGCCGGTGTTGCGCAACATCAGCTTCACCGCCCGGCCGGGGCAGACCACGGCGATCATCGGCAGCACCGGCGCGGGCAAAACGACGCTGATCAGCATGCTGCCGCGGCTGTTCGACGCCGACAGCGGTCAGGTGCTGATTGACGGCGTTCCGGTCACCCGGATGGAGCGCACCGACATCACGGACCGCGTGGCGCTGGTGCCCCAGCGGCCGTACCTGTTCTCCGGCACGGTGGCACACAACCTGCGGTTCGGCGACCCGCACGCCACGGATGAAGAACTCTGGGAGGCGCTGCGGGTGGCCCAGGCGGAGGACTTCATCCGCGCCAAGGACACGGGGCTTCAGTCCGCGCTCTCGCAGGGCGGCACCAACGTTTCGGGCGGCCAGCGCCAACGGCTGTGCATTGCCCGCGCGCTGGTGGCCAAGCCCAAGGTCTACCTGTTCGACGACTCGTTCTCCGCGCTGGATGTGGCAACCGACGCCAGGCTGCGGGCGGCGCTGAAGGGGACCACTGGCGACGCGACGGTGATCATCGTCGCCCAGCGCGTGGCCACCATCATCGACGCGGACCAGATCCTGGTGATGGAGCACGGACAAATCGTGGCCCGCGGCACCCACGGGCAGCTGCTGGAAAGCTCGGAAACCTATCAGGAAATTGTTCAATCCCAGACTGCGGTGGAGGAAGCGGCATGACGCCGGACAAGGAAGCCCCGGCCGAGGTCGCCGCCGGGCCGGACCCCGTGACGGCGCCAACGCCGGGAGCCGCCGCCGAGGCCGAGGCCGAGGTGCTGGAAGAACAGTTCCAGCCGGGCGAGGCCGACCAGGATTTCATGACCGGGACGCCGGTCCGCAAGGCCCAGCACTTCTGGCCGTCCGCCAAGCGCCTGTTCGGGCTGCTGAAGCCGGAGAAGGCCGGGATCATCCTGGTGCTGGGCATGGTGCTGGTGGCAGTTGTGCTTAACGTGATTGCGCCCAAGGTGCTGGGCAACGCGATGGACGTCATCTTCAGCGGCGCGATCGGCGCGAACCTGCCCGCCGGCGCCAGCCAGGAAGAAGTCATCACCGGGCTCCGCGCCCAGGGCCAGGACCAGTTTGCCGACATGCTCAGCGGCATGGAACTGATCCCCGGTGTGGGCATCGACTTCCAGCTGCTGGGCAACCTGATCCTGCTGGTGCTGGGGATGTACGTCGTCGCCTCGCTGTTCATGTGGCTGCAGGGTTGGCTGCTGAACCAAATCGTCATGCGGGTGGTCTTCGGGCTGCGCCGCGACGTGGAAGCCAAGCTGAACCGGCTGCCGCTGAACTACTTCGACACCCGCCAGCGCGGCGACATGCTCTCCCGGGTGACCAACGACGTCGACAACATCCAGCAGGCGCTGCAGCAGGCTTTCGCGCAGCTGATCATGTCCGCGCTGAGCCTGCTCGGCATCACCATCATGATGTTCATCGTCTCCTGGCAGCTGGCCCTGATCGCCCTGATTGCCTTGCCGCTTTCCGCCGTGGGGGCCGGCCTCATCGGCACCCGCAGCCAGAAGCTGTTCACCGCGCAATGGAAGAACACCGGAGCGCTCAACGGGCACATCGAGGAATCGTTCAGCGGCCATGATCTGGTCCGCGCCTTCGGCCGCGAGCAGCAGGCGGTGGAACAGTTCGACGAGAAGAATGAGGAGCTCTACAAGGCCTCGTTCGGTGCTCAGTTCGTCTCCGGCATGATCATGCCGGTCATGCAGTTCATCTCCTACCTGAGCTACGTGGGCATCGCCGTGGTGGGCGGCCTGCGCGTGGCGTCCGGTTCCATGACCCTGGGCGATGCCACGGCGTTCATCCAGTACTCGCGGGAATTCAACCAGCCGCTGGGCCAGATGGCGGGCATGGCCAACATGCTGCAGTCCGGCGTAGCCTCGGCCGAGCGCGTCTTCGAACTGCTCGACGCCGACGAGCAGGCTCCGGACACCGCCACCGCATCGCTGCCTGCCCAAACCGAAGGGCAGGTCCAGTTCCACAACGTCAGCTTCAGCTACAGCCCCGACAAGCCGCTGATCGAGGACCTCTCCTTCGCCGCGCGGCCGGGCGAAACGGTGGCGATCGTGGGGCCGACGGGCGCGGGCAAGACGACGTTGGTGAACCTGGTGATGCGCTTCTACGAACTGGATGCCGGCCGCATCACCCTCGACGGCGTGGACATCACCGCCCTCAGCCGCGCCGAACTGCGCTCCAAGGTGGGCATGGTGCTGCAGGACGCCTGGCTGTTCGGCGGCTCCATCTACGAGAACATCCGCTACGGCAACCTGGACGCCACCGAGGAAGAAGTCATGGCGGCGGCCAAGGCCACCTACGTGGACCGCTTCGTGCGGGCGCTCCCGGACGGCTATGACACGGTGATCGACGAAGAGGGCAACAACGTCTCCGCCGGTGAGAAGCAGCTGATCACCATCGCGCGCGCGTTCCTGGCGAACCCGTCGCTGCTGATCCTGGATGAGGCCACCAGTTCGGTGGACACCCGCACGGAACTGCTCGTCCAGCACGCCATGGCCGCGCTGCGCACGGACCGCACTAGCTTCGTCATTGCGCACCGGCTCTCCACCATCCGGGACGCCGACGTGATCCTGGTGATGGAGGACGGCAAGATCGTGGAGCAGGGCAACCACACGGCGCTGCTGGCGGCCGAAGGCCCGTACTACCGGCTGTACATGTCGCAGTTCGCGGCGGCCGCGGATCCGGTGTCCTGATCCCCTGAAGCGGAGGACGACGACGGCGGTGCCCGCTGCGGGCGCATCCCGCACCGCCCGCAGGCCCCGCCGTCGGGCTCTTAGCGCGTGGCGCTTTCAGTGATCCGCTCCGCGGCGCGGTACAGCAGCGGGAGGTGGGCCGCGGTGGCGGCGTCCAGTGTGTCCGGGGTGGCCAGCATGTTGACCCCGACGGCGGCGACCACCGCTCCGGCGGCGTCGCGGATGGGCACGGACACGGTGCGGTGGCCCGGCTGCAGCTCGCTGTCGTTGACCGCGTAGCCCTGCCGCCGGACCCGCTCGATCTCCTGCCGGAAACGCCAGGTGCTGTCGATCGTCTGCTCGGTCAGCCTGCTGAGGCTGCCGTCGACGGCGGACCGGAAGTCGTCCCCGCGCAGTCCGGCCACCAGCACCTTGCCCATCGACGAGGCGTGCGCGGGAATTTGGATGCCGACCGTCAGCCCGGCGCGGATCATCCCGGGAACGCGGGTGGCTGCGATGCAGATGACGTCGCCGCCGGCCAGCACGCCCGCAGTGCACGGTTCGCTAAATTCCTCCGTCAGCCACTGGACCGCCGTCCGGGAGGCGCGGACCAGCGGAGAACCGGAGAGGTAGCCGTGGCCCAGCTCCAGCGCCTGATGGGTCAACGAGTACCGGTCGTCGCGGCAGCGCAGATAACCAAGGTAGACCAGTGTCCGCAGCACCCGCGCGGTGGCGGCACGGTTGAGGCCGGCACGGGCGGCAATCTCGGCGGCCCGCATCTGCGGGTGCCCGTCATCGAAGACGCTCAACACGGACAGGCCGCGCGCCAAGGTACGCACGGACGGCTCGGTCTTGGCCCCGGTTGCGGGCTCGGCGGAGGTGATGCTCATCACCGTCGAGGATACCCCGGACCAATGCGTCGCGACGGCGGTTACACCCCGCGTAGCACTACTCGGTGCCGGACTGGTCCTCGAGGACGCCGCGAACGGAGGATTCCGGGACCCACATCACGTCCCCGTGCTCGGCGTTGGCCACCCGGGCCATCACGAAGAGCAGTCCGGAGAGCCGGTTGAGGTAACGGCCCGCCTCGGAATTCACGACGTCGCCGTACTCGTCCAGTGCTGCCCAGACCGCGCGTTCGGCGCGGCGCACCGCCGTACGGGCCTGGTACAGCAGCGCAGCGGAGAGGGTTCCGCCCGGCAGCAGCATGCCGCTGAGGTCCTTGGCTTCCTGCCTGAAGTGCTCGATGGCGCGTTCCAGCCGCTCCACATGCTCGGGAATGATGCGGGCGTCCGCAGGGTGATTGCCACGATACGGCACCAGCAGGTCGGCCATCAGGTCGAACAAATCGTTCTGGACGCTGACCAGCATGGCGCTGACCTCCGGGGACACCCCCCCGCTCGCCATGGCCACGGCCACCGCGGCGTTTGCGGCATCCACTTCGGCATGCCCGACAACCCTCGGGTCGTTCTTGGACACCTCGCCGTGGCTGCCGAAGTCGGTGTACCCGGTGTCTCCATAGTGGTCCATCCGGGTCTGGTCATCCCTTTGAAAGTCGCCATCTCCACTCATGCCTGCCATCATACTGACGGGACGTTTGACATCGAAGAGCCGCAGGAAGCCCGGGGCGCAGCATGCGCACAACCGGTGACAACAGTGAGGATCATGATGAGCAGCGAATTTACCGGCCCCTTGCCGACGGTCTCCCAGGATACGGGTGACGACGGGCAGCGGGGCTGGAATACCGTCGACAAGACGGTTTTCTTCGTTTCCGGCGGCATTATTGTTGCCATCTGCCTGCTGGGCGTTTTCTTTACGCAGCAGGTGACCGAAGTAACCGGATCCATTCTCGGCTGGGTGACCAACTCTTTCGGCTGGTTGTTCATCCTCGGCGCCACCGGCTTCGTGGTCTTTTCGCTGGTGCTGGCTTTCGGCCGGTATGGCAACATTCCGCTCGCGCGGGAGGGCGAAACAACCGAGTTCTCCACGATGTCGTGGATTGCCATGATGTTCAGCGCCGGCATGGGGATCGGTTTGATGTTCTTCGGCGTCTACGAACCGGTCACCCATCTGGCCTCGCCGCCCCCCTTCGTGGACGCGGCACCTGGATCCCCCGAGGCCGCGAACAGCGCCATGGCCTACACGCTCTTCCACTGGGGCCTGCACCCGTGGGCCATCTACTCGGTCGTTGGCCTGGCACTGGCCTATTCGACGTACCGGATGGGCCGCGGCAACCTGATGAGTTCGCCCTTCCAGGCGATCTTCGGCAAGGAACGGATCGAGAAAAAGGGCTGGGGCAAGCCGATCGACATCCTGGCGATCATCTGTACCAAATTCGGCTCAGCCACCTCGCTGGGCCTGGGTGCACTGCAGATTGCCGCCGGCCTGTCGCTGCTGCGGACCGGCCGGTTCGAGGAGAACCCCGGAGTCGCGGCTCCGATCCTGATCATCTGCGTGCTGACCGTGGGCGTGGTGATTTCGGCGGCCAGCGGCGTTGCCCGCGGCATCAAGTGGCTGAGCAACACGAACATGGTGCTGGCCGCGGTGCTGCTGCTGTTCGTCTTCGTGCTGGGTCCCACCGTCTTCATCCTTGACCTGGTCCCTGCCGCGATCGGCGACTACCTGGCCAACCTCGTCCCCATGAGCTTCCACTCGGCCGTCTTCGGCGGCACCGAGTGGCTGGCCAACTGGACCATCTTCTACTGGGCCTGGTGGATCTCCTGGACCCCCTTCGTGGGCACGTTCATCGCCAAGATCTCCCGCGGGCGGACGATCAAGGAGTTCGTCCTGGGCGTGCTGCTGGTCCCCACCGCCGTGAGCGTTGTCTGGTTCTCCGTGTTCGGCGGTGCGGGTATCCACCTGCAGTTGGGCGGTGAAGACATTGCCGGGACCGGAGACGAGGCGGCCGGCTTCTTCGCGACCCTGCAGAACTATCCGTTCTTTATCGGCGCAGCCATCGTGGTGATGGTGCTGACTGCGGTGTTTTTCGTCAGCGGCGCCGATGCCGGCGCCGTCGTGCTGGGAACGCTTTCCTCCCGTGGCCGAAAGGAGCCGTGGAAACCGCTGGTCATCCTCTGGGGCGTTCTCACCGGTACCGTCGCGGCCGTGCTGTTGTTCGTCGGCGGACTTGACGCGCTGCAGACGTTCACCATCCTGGCCTCAACGCCCTTCGTGCTGATCATGGTCGGGCTATGCCTCTCGCTGTACGTGGACTTGCGCCGGGATCCGCTGCGGCAGCGGCGCATGGGCCCGGTGCGCGGAGCCGTCAGCGTCCCCAGCAACGTGCCGTTTGCGGTGCCCTTGACGTCTGAGACGCCCGTCGTTCAGGCCGGACAGCCGGAGCGCATCAATGGTTCCGGCGGCCCCGACCATCCCGCGGGGGGACTGCCGGAGGACCTCGGTGACGGCAAAAAACACGGACACCACCCGTAGCCGGGACAAGCCAGGGGGCGGGACCGGCGTCGCGACGCCGGTCCCGCCCCTTTAGTCCTCAGTGCGGCCTGGGGGGACTAGACCCCTTCTCCGGACGCCAGGTCGGGCGTGAAAACCTTTTCGTAGTCCTTCAGGCCGAACGGCCCTTTCCGCGGAAACAGGAAGGCCGGCACGGCGTTGGTGTCCAACTCCCGGTGGCCCTGCTGGACGACGGCGCGGACGTCGAAGACGGCGTCGGTCGGTGTGTTTAGGCCAGCTGCCCGGTGCCGAACCGTGGGCACGGGGGGCGTTTTTTGTCCGCAGTGTCGTGGCCTGACGGGACGCGTTGCGGCACCGATAAGTTACCTGCGGGTAACATGGCGGCATGCATTTGATCTTCCGGACCCTCCTGCTGCTGTTGACGGCCCGCCGCCGGCCCGCCCTCGGCATCTGGGATTCAGCCACGCTGTCCCTGCGCGTGCTGCCCACCGACATCGACATCGCCATGCACGTCAACAACGGGATGTATTTCTCGCTGATGGACCTGGGCCGCTTTGAGCTGATGGTGCGCGCCGGCGTGTGGAACATCTTCCGCCGCAACGGCTGGTCGCCGGTGGTCGGCGCGGAGACCATTGCCTTCCGTAAATCGCTCACCCTCGGCCAGCGCTACAGCATCGAAACCCGGATCATCGGTTTCGACGACCGTGCCATCTTTTTCGAGCAGCGCATGGTGTCCGCCGGCGAAATATATGCCCGCGCCTACATCGCCACCCGGCTGGTTTCGAAGCAGGGGCCGGTCGCCACTGAAGAAATCTTCGCGGCCGCCGGCCAGCAGCCGCCGGCCGACCTAATCCTGCCCGAATGGCTGCATGAGTGGCGGGAGAACAACGCCCTGCCCAGCACCCGCCGTCCCGCGCCGCACCGCTGGGTCCGCTGACTCTGGTCGGAGACGACCTGTTCCCCTACGCTATGGGAAAGGAGGTGAGCGGTCATGATCGCAGCACCCGGAGACCGCATCGTCATCAGGGGCAGGACCGTGGAATCGGCGGACCGGCACGGTGAAGTCATCGAGGTCAGGGGCGACGACGGTGCCCCGCCCTACTTCGTGAGGTTCGACGACGGCCATGAAAGTATCGTCTTCCCGGGCACCGACTGCAGCATCGAACCGGCTGCAGGTTAGCCCGCCAGCCGCCGGGCGCGCAGGACGCTGTCGGTGATCGTGGCGGTCTGCCCGTCCGGGTTCGTGACCTCGCGGGGGACGGAGTCGAGCGTGTCGAGGGCCCAGTCGGGGTAATCGAGTCCCAGCTCGTCGGCCAGTTCCGCGGCGGTGGGCAGCGGTTCTTCCGGCTCCGGATGCCCGGACCAGGGCGGAAACGATTCGTGGCCGACGACCAGCAACGTGCCGCCGGGTGCGACCGCGCGGGTCGCCGTGGTGAGGATGGCGTTCCTGGGCAGCTCGACCGGCGAGTGCAGGAACTGGGCGCAGACCAGGTCGTAGCTCTCCTGCGGTTCCCAGCGGGCCAGGTCCTGCCGGAGCCACCGGACGCGGTCCGCGACTCCGGCTTCATCGGCGTGCCTGGCCGCCCGTTGCAGCGCGAGCCCGGACACGTCGAGTCCGGTGACCAGCCACCCCTTGCCGGCGAGCCAGATGGCGTCCGCGCCCTCGCCGCAACCCAGTTCCAAGGCGGTGCCTGGCCGCAGGCCGGAGACCTCGCGGACCAGCATGGCGTTGGGCTGGCCGCTCCACACCTGGTCCCGTTGGCTGTAGAAGGATTCCCAGAACTGGTCGGGCTCTTCCCTGCGGTCGTGATGATGCTCCATGCCTGCAGACTCTACGCCCGTGTGGTTTCGGCGGCGACGGGCGTGTAGCCGGCCCCCACAGGCGGGAGGGAAGAAATAAAGACGGGCACCGCCGTCGTTGTGCAGGATGTGTGCCCGCGGCAACCACCGTGGGCGTCCCGCAACGAAAGGCTCCGCCGACGTGAACATACCCCTGTCCATCCTTGACTTGGCAACCATCGGCAGCAACGAAACCGTGGGTGAAAGCCTTGCCGGCAGCGTGTCCTTGGCGCAGCGGGCGGAGGAGCTGGGCTACCGGCGGGTGTGGTACGCCGAGCACCACAACATGGCGTCGATCGCGTCCTCGGCCACCAGCGTGCTGATTGCCCACGTGGCAGCGCATACCAACAGCATCCGCCTCGGTGCCGGCGGCATCATGCTTCCGAACCATGCCCCGCTGACCATCGCCGAGCAGTTCGGCACGCTGGAAGCGCTCCACCCGGGACGGATCGACCTTGGCCTGGGCCGCGCGCCGGGCAGCGACCAGAACACCCTGCGGGCGCTGCGCCGTGATCCGATGAGCGCCGAATCCTTCCCGCAGGACGTGCTGGAACTGCAGGGCTACCTGACCGGGCAGACGCGCATCAAGGGCGTGGATGCGACACCGGGCAAGGGCACCAACGTGCCGCTGTACATCCTGGGCTCCTCGCTGTTTGGTGCCAAACTGGCCGCTGCGCTGGGGCTGCCGTACTCGTTCGCCTCGCACTTCGCACCCAATGCGCTGCAGGACGCCGTGTCCGCGTACCGCCGCGAGTTCCAGCCCTCGGAGCAACTCGCCGAGCCTTACGTGATCGCCGGCGTGAACGCCATCGCCGCGGACAGCAATGAGGAAGCGCAGGAGCAGTTCCGGATTGTCCGGCGCAGCCGGGTCTCGCTGCTGTTCGGCCGCGACCGGACGTTCACCGACGAGGAAGCGGACCTCATCCTTGACTCGCCGCAGGGCCAGCACGTGGAGCAGATGGTCAAGTACTCGGCCGTCGGGACGCCCGATGCGGTGGCGGAATACCTGGAAGGCTTCGCCAAGCACGCCGGCGCCGACGAACTGATCGTGGCGTTCCAGGCGCCGACCGTCGCGCAGCGGCTGCGCGCGCTGGAGCTGACGGCCCAGGCCGCCGGGCTGGCGGCCTGAGCCGCGCGGACCTGACCGGCTGAGCCGGTGCCGGCCAGGCCGGAGTGGCGGCCGGTTGCGGCCGGGGTGCCCACTCGGCGTTCACTGGGTGAGCCGCCGTCGGGGTTACTGTTTGGCCGCGATGTAGTAGGTGTTGAACGGGTCCTGCTCGACGTCCTTGACCACCGTCCCGGAAAAGCCCGCATCCGCCAGCATGGACAGGGCGAGCTGCTGGCCCCAGACGGTGCCCAGTCCCGCGCCACCCTGGCCCAACGAAACGCTCATGCAGTGCATCACCGAAATGGTGTAGAGGAAGCCCGCCCAGGGCAGCGACACGTTGTCCTCCACATTGCTGGAGGCCTTCATGTCCACCATCAGGAAGGTTCCGCCGGACCGCAGGGCCGCGTGGACTTCGCCGAGCACGCGCGCCGGCTGGGCCTGGTCGTGGATGGCGTCGAAGGCGGTGACCAGGTCAAACCGTCCCGGTTCATTCAGCTCGGCGACGTCCCGGACCTCGAACGAGGCATTCTGCAGGCCCATGCGCGCCGCTTCCTGCCGTGCCCGGGCGATTCCCTCTGACGAGAAGTCGTAGCCGGTGAACCGGCTGGCGGGAAACGCCTGCGCCATCAGGTTGATGGCGTGCCCGCTGCCGCAGCCGACGTCGGCCACGTCGATGCCCCGGCGCAGGCGTTCGACCAGCCCGTCGGCCAGCGGCAGGATCTCCTCGATCAGCCCGGCGTCGAAAACCGCCGAGCTTTCCTCCGACATCAGCTGGTGGAAGCGCGGATAGTCGGCATAGGACAGCCCGCCGCCCTGGCGGAATGCGGCGACGACCCCTTCCTCCACGCCGCCGAGCAGCGGGATGTACTGAAGCAGCCGCGCCACGTTGTCCGGGCCGGCGGCCCTGGTCAGCGAGGCGGCGTGTTCGGCCGGCAGCCGGTAGGTGCGGGCAACCGGGTCGTAGACAACCACTTGCGACGCGGACAGGCCGTTGAGCCATTCGCGCACGTAGCGCTCGTCCAGCTCCGCGGCGTCCGCGATCTGCTGGCTGGTGGCCGGCGGCAACGCCGCCAGGGTGTCGAACAGCCCGGTCTGGTGTCCGATGCTGGCCAGCATGGCCAGCGCGCCGTCGTTCAGGATGGTCAGGCAGCGCTGCACGAAGGCTTCGGCGGCCTCGGTGTCGAACTGCCCGGCAGTTTCCTGGATGGTGGTCATAACTTCTCCCGTGGTCTGGAAGCAGGCACCTGCTGCCTGCTGAATTCCACGGTAGGGAGCCGGCGGCAGCCGGAACATCGGGCAAGTTCTGTGGGTTCGGGCGGCGCGGATGGGGCAAAAGATGCAGGCGTCAGTGCCGCGCCAAGGGAGCGGTGATGCCGTGCTCGTGGGCCCACGCCGCGGCCGCGGTGCGGGACGAGACGCCGATCTTCAGGAAGATGTTGGCCAGATGCCGGCCCACCGTCTTTTGGCTGATGAACAGCTCCGCCGCGGTTTCCTTGTTGGTGGCGCCGCGGGCGATGCATGCCAGCACCTCGGCTTCGCGGTCGGTCAATCCGCCCGGGGACTTTTGCCCGTCCAAGCGGCGCACATCGGGTTCCGCGCCAAGTTCCCGGTAGATGGCCAGGGCGATGGCTGCCTCGGAAGCCGCGGCATCCGGCTGGTTCAGTTCCCGGCGTGCGGCAGCGAGCAGTTCGTAGACGCGGGCAGTGTCGTGTCGGTGGTGCAGGGAACGATAACCCTGCAGCGCCGACCTCAGCATGGAGAGGGCCTGCGCGGCCTGGCCGCCGGAAAACAGCAGGACGCCGCGGGCGTGCCGGGCCCAGGCCAGGAAACCGGGGCTGCTGAAGTCACTGGCCGCTTGCTCCAGTTCGCGGCAGTATTCCTCGGCTTCCGCCAGCAGATGCATCTGCACCGCGAGTTCTACGGCGGGGAGCAGCATTTGCGCCCGGGCCAGCCGATCACTGGATTCCAGTGCCGCTGCCAGGCCGGCCCACGCGGCGTCGACATTTCCGCGAGCGGCCAGCAATTTGGCCTCGCCGGGCTGTGGTTCAACACCCAGGTCGCGCGCCTTGGCATAGGACTCGGTGGCACCTTGCAGGTCGCCGCGCAGCCGGCGCAGCTCGCCGAGTTGGTAGTAACCTTCGCCGGCGGCCCACACGTTTCGGTCCGCCAGCTCCAGGCTGCTTTGGGCAATCTCGCGTTCCACCCCGTCCCAATTGCCTTCTATGCTGCGGATCTGGAGCCGGTGGATATGGCACACGCCGGAATAGACCATGCCGCCCGCCAGTTGCTCGCACCAACGCTCGGTGGCTTCGGTCCATGCCCGCATCCGCGGCAGGTCGGCCAGCTGGTAGCAGGCGTGGAGGACTGTGCAGTAGATGTCTCCCGCCCAGGTGGGTGGCACCTGCCCGGCCAGGACCGGGAGCATCGCCTCGTCCAAGGCCGCGAACCCCGAAGCGGTCCGCCCCGCTCGCAGATCGGCCAAACCTACCAGGGTGAGACTGAAGGAATGCAGCACGGGTGCGTTGAACCTCCGCCCCATCTGCTGCAGTTCATCGACCGCGGCCAGGGCCGGCTCCGGGTCTTCGGCGAACAGCAGCGCGTTGACGGTGTCCAGATACAGCAGGTAACCGTGGACCGGGCTCTCCGGGGCATCCAGCAGCATGCGCCTGGCCCGGTTGATCCAGCCGGAGGCGATCATCAGGTCCCCGCGCAGTGTCCACAGCAGCCCCAGATCCAGGGCCTTCATAGCGGCGGAGAGCTTCTCGCCGTCGTTCTCGTAGCGGTGGAAAACCTCCTCGGAGTCCACTACCGATTCGCGGACATCCCCCACCCACCAGGCGGCATCGCCAAGCCGGGCCAGATCCTCCACGTCCAGCGGCGAGAGGCTGCGGGCCTTCTCGAATCCGTCATAGGCTGGGCGCCATTCCCCGCGCGCGTAGGCATCGCGTGCAGTAGCCAGCAGTGTTTCGATTGGCTCCATAGCGCTCCTGCCTTTCAGGGTAGTCCTCCTGCAGCCTGCAGGGAACCGCGTAATCATCGCCATAAACGGCGCCGCCGCGGAGGGCTGCCGGTACAGTGGTGCCGAAACCGGATCAGCAGTTTCCGCAGGGAATATCCCCCGAAAAGGAGCAAACATGAGTTCAGCCGCCGTCGCGCGTCAGGGTGTCCTGGCCGACGCCCTCGTCCCCAGCACCGCCCTGGCCAACACCGCGCTGGTTGTCGGCGGGGCCGGCCTGACCGCCGTGATGGCGCAGCTGGCTGTACCGCTGTGGCCGGTCCCGATCACCGGCCAGACCCTGGCCGTCCTGCTGGTCGGCAGCACGCTGGGCCCGGTCCGCGGCATGCTGTCGATGGCGCTGTACTGGGTGGCGGGCGTGGCCGGCATGCCGGTGTTCAGCGACGCATCCTCCGGCCTGGCCGCCGCCGTGGGCCCGACCGGCGGCTACCTGGTGGGCTTTATCGCCGCCGCGGGGCTGACCGGTTGGCTGGCCAAGCGCAACTGGGACAAGAAGTTCCTGGGCGCCACGGTGTCGTTCTTGGCCGGGACCGTGATCACCTTCGTCTTTGGCATGGCCTGGCTGGCCATTTCCCTGGGCGCCGACCTGCAGCAGACCCTCGAGTGGGGCCTGTACCCGTTCATCATCGGCGGCATCGTGAAGTCGCTGATCGCGGCAGCCGTCATGCCGGCCGCGTGGAAGCTGGCGGCCCGCCTGCCCAAGGACTCTGCCCGCGTCTAGCGCGTGGGGCGGCAGGCATCGCGCCCGCTGCAGCCGGACAACTTCATAGCACGACGCCGGTGCCCGGGCGGGGATTCGTTCCTCACCCGGGTGCCGGCGTCGTCTTCTGTGGGTCGGCGTGGTTGTCTGTGGGCCGGCGGGACCAGTCCCGGGCTGGCTCCCTGACGCCTGTTCCACCAAGCAGTTCACGGACATGTGTTCCCCTGCGCACTCGAGTGGAGAGAAGATGCAGCGATCAGGGCCCTTTCGCTGCGTCTTCCCGCCACTGGATTGTTGACAGTTCGGTGGCAGAGGGTTCGGGGGTGCAGGTTCCGCCCTCTGCCGCACAGATCGCATAGGTTGGGATGGTGACGGCGCAGCAGGAGATCAGGGACTTTGTGGTGCGGCTGGGGGAGTTCGAGACAGGCCCGGCGAGCCGCAACTTCTTCTCGGCATCGGCGCCGGAGAACGCTGCGCGCCGGCACAACATCACCAGATACCTTGAACAGATGCTGGAATGCCGGCCAAAGGTCCTGCTGGTCGGGGAGGCCCCCGGGTACCGCGGCATGACCGTGACCGGAGTCCCCTTCACCAACAAGGCGCTGATTTCGGGAAATGACCCGTTCGGCATGTTCGGCCCGGGCAACGGTTACGTGGTTCCGCCGGAAGTCCTCACCGTCCCGGCGGAGCCGACGGCAACGGTCATGTGGAACGTGCTGGCAGACCTGGACTTCCTGCCGCTGCTCTGGAGCGCGTACCCGTTCCACCCGCACCAGCCCGGCCGGCCGCACTCCAACCGGACACCCTCAAGCACCGAAATCCAAGACGGTTTGCCGCTCTGGCAGGAGCTGGCCCGGATTTTCGGCATCGACACTGTTGTTGCCGTGGGGAACATAGGGCACCGAAGCGTCGCGGCAGCCGGGCTCAACGTGCCGAAGGTTCGCCACCCGGCCCATGGCGGCAAGGAGCTGTTCCGCCGGGGACTGCAGGAGTTGCTGGCGGCCGGCATCAACCAATCCGCGGGGACGTAGTTCGGCACGGGGTCGGCCGCAGCCTGCCAGGCGCAAGGCTGCACGGCGGCAAGCCTGCACGGCCCGCTTCCGCCCCTCCCAAGCTAACGCGGCGTGCGGCTTGTGCCAGCAGGCCAGGCCGGCGGCGTGCCGCGGCCGGCCCAGGCGGCGGCAGGGGCCAGGGACGCGAACGGACGCCCGGCCGGTTGCCGAACGCCCGTTGCCGCGAGGACGCGCGAACTACACCGCTTCGAGCACGCTGACGTAGTTGGCGATCGCCAGGCCGCCCATGTTGTGTACGGCCGCGCGCCGGGCGCCGGTGAGCTGCATGTCGCCGGCCGTGCCGGACAGCTGCATGGCGGTCACTACGTGCTGGGAGACGCCGGTGGCGCCGACGGGGTGGCCCTTGGCCTTCAGCCCGCCGGACAGGTTCACCGGCAGCTTGCCGTCGCGGTACACCCAGCCTTCCTCGATGGCCCGGCGGCCCTCGCCGGCCGGGGTCAGCCCCATGACCTCGTACATGATCAGCTCCGCGATGGTGAAGCAGTCGTGCACCTCGGCCAGGTCCAGGTCCTCCAACCCCACCCCGGCCATGTCCAGGGCGCGCTGCCAGGCGGCACGGCTGCCCGCGAAGGCGATGGGATCGCGCTTTTCGGCCGGCATGAAGTCGTTGGCGTGGCCGAACCCTGCCAGCCGGACTGCGGCAGCGGCGGCCTCGGGGCGCGGTGCCTCGGTACTGAGCACCAGCGCGGCGGCCCCGTCCGAGACCGGCGAGCAGTCCGTCCGGCGCAGCGGCTCGGCAACCACCGGGTTCTTGTCCGAGACCGTCCGGCAGAACTCCTCGCCCAGATCCTTGCGCAGCTGCGCGTAGGGATTGGCCACGCCGTTGCGGTGGTTCTTCGCGGCGATTGAGCCGAGGACGTCGCCCACCTCGCCGTAGCGCTTCTGGTAGTGCTTGGCCGTTTCCGCAAAGAGGCCGGCGAACCCGGTGGAGCTCGGCTTGCCGGCGGCCTCGTAGTCGGCGCCGAGCAGCGCAGCACCCACCACGTCCGCGCCCGCATGGGTCATCTTCTCCGCGCCGATCACCAACACGTTGCGCGCCGTGCCGGCCAGCAGCGACTTGGCCCCTTGCTGCACGGCGGCCGAACCGGACGCGCAAGCGTTCTCCACCCGGGTGGCCGGCACGTTTGCCAGGTCGTCGGAGACCTGCAGGGCCAGCGAGGACGCGAAGCCCAGCGGCACCATGCCGGAGTTGAATTGGCCCAGGTAGACCTCGTCGATCTGTCCGGGCTCCAGTCCGGCATTGGAGATGGCGTCACGGGCCACCGTGACGATCAGCGACTCCAGCGTCTCGTCGGCCAGCTTCCCGAACGGGGAATGCCCCCAGCCGGTCAGCAGGATGTCCCGGCCGAAATGTTGCTTCAGGCTCATCAGTGTGTTCCTTCCAGGGCTGTTTCCAGTGCGCCCGCCGGTGTGGCGGCGTCGTCGTCCAGTTCAGGGGCGACGGCGAAGTCCGGCTCGGTCTTCTCCCGCACCTCGGCCACGGTGACCCCCGGCGCCAGGCGGACCAGCCGCAGCGGGAGGGCGCCGCCGTCATCGTCAATGTCGAAGACGGCGAGGTCCGTGATGATCCGGTTGACCACCTTCACGCCGGTCAGCGGCAGCGAGCATTCGTTGACGATCTTGGGCGTGCCGTCCTTGGCCACGTGCTCGGTCAGCACCACCACGCGCGGGGTGCCGGCGACCAGGTCCATCGCGCCGCCCATGCCCTTGACCATCTTCCCGGGGATGGTCCAGTTGGCCAGGTCGCCCGCGGCGGAGACCTGCATGGCGCCCAGGACTGCGGTCTTCACGTGGCCGCCGCGGATCATGCCGAAACTGGTGGCCGAATCGAAGATCGACCCGCCGGGCAGCACCGTCACGGTCTGCTTGCCGGCGTTGATCAGGTCGGCGTCCTCGTCGCCGTCGTAAGGGAACGGGCCCATGCCCAGCAGGCCGTTTTCGCTCTGCAGGACCACGCGCACGCCGTCCGGCAGGTTGTTGGCCACCAGCGTGGGGATGCCGATGCCCAGGTTGACGTAGTCGCCGTCGTTTAGTTCGGCGGCCGCGATGGCCGCCATCTCGTCTCGGGTCCAAGCCATGATGTGCTCCTTCTGGTCTGAAATGTCAGGCGCCGACGGCGGCGGGGCGGGGGCGGACGGTACGCTGTTCGATGTCCTTGGTGCGGTCCGAGGCCTGCACGAGGCGCTGGACGTAGACGCCCGGGGTGACGATGTGGTTCGGGTCCAGCTGGCCCGGCTCCACGATCACCTCGGCCTCGGCGATGGTGACGCGGCCGGCGGTGGCCACCACCGGGTTGAAGTTGCGGGCCGTGTAGCGGTAGATCAGGTTGCCGTCCGTGTCAGCGGTGTGCGCGTGGACGAGGGCCAGGTCGGCCACGATCCCGCGCTCCTGCACGTAGAGCTCGCCGTCGAACTCCTCGTGCGGCTTGCCCTCGGCGATGACGGTGCCCACCCCGGTCTTGGTGTAGAAGGCAGCGATGCCCGCACCGCCGGCGCGGAGGCGCTCGGCGAGCGTGCCCTGCGGGTTGAATTCGACCTCCAGCGTGCCGGCCAGGAACTGCTGGGCGAACAGCTTGTTCTCGCCCACGTAGGACGCCAGCACCTTGCGGACCTGCCCGGCCTCGATCAGCACTCCCAGGCCTTTGCCGTCCACGCCCATGTTGTTGGAGACCACCGTCAGGTCCTTGATGCCGGAATCGCGCACGGCGTCGATCAGGTCCGCGGGGATGCCGGAGAGCCCGAATCCTCCCACCGCGATCGTCATCCCGTCATGCAGCACGCCGGCCAGTGCGGCGGCGGGTCCTGCCGTCAATTTGGACATTGCTTCCTCCTCGTTGAGTGCCGTCCCCACCCACTCGTCTGCACAGGGGCGCGGAATTTGTCCATCTTATGGACAGCTGTTATGCGGCAGACTAGTGCGGCGGCGGTGGAACCGTCAACGGGTGGCCGAATGCCGCATTCACACTATGGTCAGCGGGAGGTAGACTGTCCACATTGTGGATCGGATGGCGGCAAACTGAGCCAGCCGTCCGGTCAGGACCCGCCAGGAGGACAGTTGCCGGACAAACAGGTGCAGGGTGCCCAGGTGGTCGGCCGGGTGGCCCGGCTGCTGCGGATCGTCGGGCGCGCCCCGGAGACCGGCGCGGCCCTGGCCGACATCGTACGGGCGTCGGGCCTGACGCGGCCAACGGTCTACCGGCTGCTGAACTCGCTGGCTGCCGAAGGCCTGCTGGACCAGCATGCCGGGACGGGCACCTGGCATTTGGGCCCTGAGCTCTACGTGCTCGGCTCGGTGGCCGCCGGCCGCTTCGCGATTGAGGACCTGGCCCGGCCGCGCCTGCAGCGGTTGGCGGACGAGACCGGCGAGAGCGCCTTTCTGTCCATCCGGCGGGGCGACGAAACCGTCTGCCTGGTCCGGGTGGAAGGCAGCTTCCCGGTTCGCTCCTTCGTGCTGCACGAAGGAGTCCGCTTCCCGCTGGGCATCGCTTCCGCCGGGCTGGCCATCATGGCCTTTTTGGAGCCTGCGGAAATTGACCGGCTGCTCGACGACGGCGGTGCCCGGGTCGAGCGCTTCGGCCCGGCCCATGCGCCGGACAGGATCCGCGCCAACCTGGCCGAAACCCGGGAGCGGGGCTATACGGTCAACCCCGGGCTGATCCTGGAGGGCAGCTGGGGGATGGGCGCGGCCGTCTTCGACCGGCAGGGTCAGCCGGCCTGGGCGCTGTCACTGACCGGCATCGAGCAGCGGTTCCGGCCCGACCGGCAGGAGTTTCTGGGCAAGCTGCTGCTGGAGGAAGCACACATCCTCACGCAGCAGCTGCGCGAGCAACCGCAGATCCGCCGGTAAGCTCGGGGGCAGCCGCCACCTCCGGCCGGCACCAGAGCACGCTAGGAGCAACCATGGCCGGGCACCACCCGCTGCGCACCGCCGTGATCGGCTACGGACTCTCCGGGCGGGTCTTTCACACGCCGTTGCTGGAGGCCGCGAGCGACTATTCGCTGGACGCCATCGTGACGGCCAACCCGGAGCGGGCGGCACAGGCAACGGCCGCGCACCCCCGCGCCAGGATCGTGGCATCCGCGGACGAACTCTTCGAGGCGCCGGAGCCTCTCGACCTCGTGGTGGTGGGCACCCCGCCGGCCAGCCACTACGCGCTCGCCGACGCCGCGGTTGACCGCGGCCTGCACGTGGTGGTGGACAAGCCCTTCGTCCCGGACTCCGCCCAAGGCGAGGCCTTGACGGCCAAGGCCGGGCGGGCCGGCGTGGTGCTCTCCGTCTTCCATAACCGCCGCTGGGATTCGGATTTCCTGACCCTGCAGAAGCTGATCGAGGACGGCGAACTCGGCCGGGTGCACACCTTCGAGTCGCGCTTCGAACGCTGGAAGCCGGAGGGACTGCGGGCGTGGAAAGCGACGGCCGGCGCCACCGGGGGCGGCGGCATCCTCTTCGACCTCGGCGTGCACCTGATCGACCAGGCGCTCACGCTCTTCGGCCCGGCCGCCACGGTCTACGGCGAGACCGCCCGCCACACCGTCCCCGAAGCATCCGCCGCCGACGAGGACGCCTTCGTCTCCCTGCTGCACGAATCAGGCGTGCGCTCGCGGCTGTCGATGAACCTCATCTCCGCGCTGCCCGCGCCGCGGTTCCATGTGCTCGGCTCGGCCGCCGCCTTCACCTCCTGGGGGACGGACAGCCAGGAGGCCGCGCTGGGGGCCGGTGCGGTTCCCGGCGCAGCCGGATACGGCGAGGAACCCGAAGAGCGGTGGGGGACCCTCGGCACGCCGGGCCATGCCCGCAAGGTTCCCTCCCTGGCCGGCGCCTACCCGGAGTTCTACCGGCAGTTGGCGGCGGCCATCAACGACGGCGCCCCCGTTCCCGTGGAGCCCGCGGACGCGGTGGCAGCCATCCGCATCATCGAGGAGATCCACCGGCAGAACCGGGCACGGAATCCGTTCAGCCGATAGGGCGGACCGGGCACTTAGGCCTGTACGGGCGGCCGCTGCCGGTGCAGGGCTGCGTCAGGTTGCGAGCCGCGAGAGCAGCGCGGCGACCGCCGCGTTGACTCCGGTGGACAACGTTGGTTCGATGGCCGGGCCGAAGAACGGCGAATGGTTCATCGGCACCGGGCCGGGACCGTCCACCCGTGCTGCTGGATGGCCCCCGAACATCCAGAACACCGACGGGACACCAATTGCCGCGCCTAGATGTCCGAAATCTTCGCTTCCCATCAGCGCAGGTTGTACCGACACGGCCTCATCGCCGAGCAGCTCGCCGAAGACGGCGGCGAGTGCCTGAGCTTCCTCCGGTTCGTTGTAGCAGGCCGGAAAGGTGTAGAGCTCCTCGACCTGCGGCTCGGGGGCGCCGGAGGCTGCGGCCTCTGCAGCGATGATGCGCCGCACCGATGCCAGCACTTTGGCGCGCACGTCGTGATCAAAAGTGCGGATGTTCAGCGTGAATTCCGCCGTTGCCGGGATGATGTTCTCCTTGAGCCCGGAATGAAACGTTCCCACCGTCACCACGGCGGACTTCCGGGGGTCGAGCTCGCGGGCGACAATGGTCTGTAGCCGGACTACCATATGGGCGCCCAGGACTATCGGGTCAATCGAATCCTGCGGCTGCGACCCATGGGACTGGCGGCCGAGGACGGTGACCTTGAGCGAGTCCGCCATCGCCATCGCGCTGCCCACCGAGAGTGACACTGTTCCCGCTGGCCCGGGCATCACGTGCTGGCCGAAAATGATCTCCGGCTGCGGCGCGCGCTCCCACAAACCGTCTGCCACCATGGCTGCCGCTCCGGCGCCGGTTTCCTCGCCGGGCTGAAAGATCAGGACCAGCGTGCCCGACCAGGCACTGGGCGCCTCGGCGAACAGGCCCGCCACGGTCAGCAGCACCGCAAGATGGGTGTCGTGCCCGCACCCGTGCATCACCGGTACGACCGTGCCGTCCGGCAAGGTGCCGGTGGCGGTGCTGGCATAGTCCAGGCCGGTGTCTTCCTGGATGGGCAGCCCGTCGATGTCCGCCCGGAAGCCGACGACGGGACCGGGGCCGTTGCGCAGGATCCCCACAACGCCCGTTCCGCCGCAGCGAAAGTGTTCAATGCCCAGCTTCGCAAGGCGCTGCTCGATCAGCTCAGCGGTGTTGTGCTCCTGCATCGAGAGCTCCGGGTGCGCGTGCAGGTGCTTATATAAGTCGTGCATGTCCGCCTGAGCCTCGCCGGTCAAGGCGAGGGAGGCAGAGGCGGCAGAATGAGGAGCGAGTAGGTCTGTCATGTTTCTCCGATGGATCGCTTTGGGGATCGAGGGTCTTCTGTAGGGTCAGCGCTCGACGGCGGGCAGCGGCTTGCGGTCCCGTACCAGCCAAGAGAGCGCGATCGTTACCATGACCGCGATTCCCGTTGCCAGGAAGGCGGTGCCGGGCACCAGGGGCACCAGGACGAATTGGACCAGCAGCGAGACAGCCACGGCCACGGCGGTGATGCGCGGCTGCTTGACGGAGATGATCGCCTGCACTACCACGGCCCCCAATACGGAGGGCAGGATGTACAGCCGGACCACATCGATCACGTCGACGGGAATGATACTGATCAGCCAAGTACCCAGCAGGCCTACGAAAACGGCCAGCGAGAGCAGATGAAGGGCGGCGGCCCCGCAAATAGCGGCGACGGCGGCGAAGTCACCGCGCGGCGTGCCGGGCCTGGCGCCGATCCGGTTCTGGGCCACCAGCGCCGAGGGGAGCAGCTTGCTGGAGATGTTGCCGATCATGAAGGCCTGGTACATTGCAGCCGGACCCAGGATCGGGAAGTAGGTGATCGGCTCCACCAGCCAGATCATCACGAATACCGCGGCGACGGCGCCAAAGGCCGTCCACAGCTGGGCGGCGGTCACGTCCAGATCAGCGAAGAACACCAGGTGGAGCGGCCCCGCGAGCGAGAACAGCAGGCCGGCGAGCATGGTCAGGCGCCCCCAGCGGGACGTGGTGCGGTCGAATTCGGCCAGCCCGTCTGCTGCGGCGTCCGGAGTTGTGGCGACAACGGGTGAAGACATATCGGTTCCTTCTCGGGTCGGGTCGGGTCAGGCCGCGGGCATGCCGGCGGTGTGGACAACGTAGGCGACCGCAAGGGCGGCCACGATGGCGAAGCCCAGGCTCCATTCACGCAGCCAGGCGCGCCTGGGGGACCGACCGATCACGGCGCACAGCCCCATGACGGCAGCAGCGGTGAGAAGTGCGACCACGTGCACCAGGGACTTGGGCACCTCGGCAATGCTCAGCGAAACGAAGGCGCCGAGCAGGGCGGCGGTGGGAACAATGGCCATGGCCACGGGGCTGGCCTTGGCGAGCTTGCTGCCGCCGCGCTTCAACAGCGGGGTCAGGATCAGGGTGGCCAGCATCCACATGGCCCCGCCCAAGCTCATGGCAAAGAAGGCAATGGCGAAGGCGTTCTGCGTGTAGGTTGGTCCGCCCAGTTCGGCTCCCGTGGTCCCGATTGCGATGCTCGCGGCGCCGGTTTCGTAGGCTGCCGATCCGATCAAGCCGATCCGCACCAGTACCGCCGGAGTTCCAAAGACGGCCAGCAGAGCGACGGCCACGAGCGCGACGGCGAGTGATGGCCCGATGGCTGCAATGGCGCCGGAGCGGAACGAGACCCTCAGTTCCTCCGGCGTGATGCCTGCCGCAGGCGCAGCCTTCCGTGCAGCCTTCATGTAGATGATGGACTGCACGGCGATGACGGCAAAGACGCCGGCGGCACAGATCCACAGGAGCGGCATATTGGCCAAAGCCAACACATCCGTCGAGCTGCCGCCATTGGTGGCGGTTGGTACAAAATGGGTCAGCATATTTCCTCCGGCGTGATGCACGTCTCACAAACTTGGACAGGATGGACCCACCCTGCGTGTTTCGGCCATTCAGGCGCAATAGATGAAGGAAACGGCCATGATTTCGTCGCAATCCGCCATCAGGGCAGCTGAGGCGGTGTGCGTTTGGCGAAAAGCGCCGTCCAGCCGGGACCTAGGACATGACCGGGTTGAGCCGCCCGCCGCGCTTGCGAGCATCCAGCAGTATCGAGGTACTCAGCGCTGCCACGTCCACCGTCCAGTCGCTGCTGCTGGTGAAGTCGTAGAGCGCCTCATTGCTGGCCACCGTCACATCGGCCAGAATTTGGTACTCGCCCGTGATCGCGGCAACGTAGCGCGATTCCGGCAGCTGGGCCAGCCGCTGGCCCAAAGACTCCAGCCGGTCCGGTGCAGTTTTAATCCAGAGCAATGCTTCCACCGGCAGTCCCAGCGATGCTGGCTCCACCAAAGCGCGCAGGTTCACGCAGTTGGTCTCCAGAAGCCACTCCGTCCTGCGCCGCGCGGTTGCTTCCGAGGTGCCCGCACGCCGGGCGATTGCTTCAAACGACATCCGGCCGTCTTCGCAGAGCGCTGTAACGATCACCTTGTCCGTTTCGGTCAGGGCAGGGTGTTCGCCGAAAATCGTCGGATCGTTCAGCGGGAGCGGGCGGAGCGCGCGCTGCTGTTCGCCGGTCAGGATGCCCGGCTGCCACGAACGGAGGGTCTTGAAGTAGCGCAGGATGGGATAGGTGTTCACGCGTTGGAGTCCGACGATGGAGGGCAGTTCGTCAGACAGCGCTGTGTGTAGCCGGGCACGGTCGGTCAGTATCTCCGCCAGACAGTCGCTGCTGCCGGTGATGGTGTACGCGAACGAAGTATCAGCCCGCTGGGACAGCGCCTGGACTGCCATCCGGGAGGTGCCCGGAGCGCAGCGTACCTCGACCAGGACTGGTTTGGGCATCAACCGGATGCCCCGCACAGCCACGACGCCGGAAGCCAACAGGTCGCTGCCCCGCCTGGCCACGGTCCGTTCCGGTTCCCGCAGTACGGTAGCGATGGTGCGCCAGGAAGCCCGCGGCTCCGTCTGGAGCGCCGCCACGATCTGCTTCTCCAGCCAGCTCAACTCAACCATCGTGTTTCCCATCAGTCGTCCTCCTGCGGCAGGCGCGATACCGGGGCGGCGTGCGGAATGTGCCAGCCAAAGTGCAGCGAGACCACGCGGAGTCCGAACACCACGGCGGCCACGCCCACGGCGGCCGCCGTCCCGTAGACGCCGGCAAACCACAGCACGACCACCAAGGCAGAACCTAACATGGCAGGCACGGCATACAGATCGTCCGGGCTGAACAGTTGGGGCACCCGGTTGGCCACGACGTCGCGCAGCAATCCGCCGCCCACGGCCGTGGTCAGGCCCAGCAGCGCCGAGGCAACCGGGTTCATGCCCAGGCTCAGGGCCTTGACCGTACCGGTGATGCAGAACAGTGCCAGCCCGCCGGCGTCGAAGATCAGCAGCGGACGCTGGAATCGTTCCACGCTCCGGAACAGGAAGAAAACCACCAGGGCTGCCAGCACCGGCGGGACAATATACAGCGGATTATTGAAAGCGCTGGGGACGGTACCCAGGATCAAGTCGCGGATGACTCCACCGCCCAGGCCCGCGAGCGAACCCAAGAACAGCGAGCCGATAATGTCGAACTTCCGCCGGGCCGCCAAGATGCATCCGGACATGGCGAAAAAGAACGTGCCGAAGAGGTCCAGTATCAACGCGAACGTCATGCCTGCCATCCAATCATCGCCGAGTCCTGCTCACGCCACGGCACTGCTGCACCGGCAACACAGCCACCCACGTCAACAGCAGTCGATTCTGTCACAGGTCTGGCCGGCAAACCCCGGAAGCAGCGTCCGCTGACACGGCTCGCTGCCACACGTCTGCAGGCCGGACCCTAGCCCAGCAGCAGGGCGACCAGCAGGACGGCGGGCAGCGAGAGCAGGGAGCTCAGGAAGATGATGTCCCGCACCAGCGTGGACTGCATCCGGAACTGGCTGGTGAACAGGAAGACGTTCTGCGCCGTCGGCAAGGCCGCCATGACCACCACGCCCAGCAGCGGGATGCCGCCGACGTTGAACACGAAGTGCGCCACCGCCCAGGCGATGGCCGGCATCAGGGCCAGCTTCACCACCGAGCCCAGCGCGACGTCGGCCCGCAGGGCGCGTTGGGTCAGCGGCTTCTGCCCGTGCAGGCTCATGCCGAACAGCATCAGCAGCAGCGGAATGGACGCGTTGCCGAGCATTTCCACCGGCGTCCAGACCACCTCCGGCAGGTGCAGCCCGGTCACGGAGATGAGCGCGCCGGTGGCGGTGGCGACGGTGACCGGATTAAGGATGGACTTCACCACGGTGCGCCACAACGGGACAGCCACGGCAGCACCGTCGTCGTGCTTGAGTGGCGTTCCCGCCGCCGCCTTCCGCTGGCACCAGGCGAAGACGGTCAGGTACACGGGCGCGATGATCAGCAGCTGTGCCAGCAGCACCGACACCACCGGATCGGCGCTGCCCACGGCGTAGAGGGCGATCGGCACCCCGATGTTTCCCGCGTTGACATAGGTGGAGGCCATGGCGCCGCCGGCCGTCTGCGCTGCCGGGCGGCGCAGCACGAAGCGGCTGAACAGCGCGTAAACCGCACCCGCGAGGGCGGCGGTAATCAACGCGATCGGTGTGTAGACGCCGACGACGGACGCGAGATCCGTGTTGGACAGCAGCACCAGCATCAGCGCCGGGTTTGTGATGTAGTAGATCACCGGCGTGAGTCCGCGCTGCATCTCCGGCGCCTTCTGCGGCACGATGGCTGCGGCGGCAAAGCCGACGGCCACGATTACCAGCACCACGCCGAAGCCGAGCAGCACACCTTCCACGGGACCTCCAGAAGTCACGGCTCTGTCCGGCCGGCCCAGGGCGGCCAACCGGACAGAGAGTCAAACGGCGGAACAGAAAAGACCGCCCGCCCCGCAGGGTGCGGAGCGGGCGGGAGGTTTAGCGGACCAGGCAGGGGCGCTTGGGATCGAATTCCCAGCCGGGCACCAGGTACTGCATGGAGACGGCGTCATCGCGGGCGCCGAGGCCGTGTTCCAGGTACAGGGCGTTGGCCTCTGCCAGGCGGTCGCGGTCCAGTTCAACGCCGAGGCCGGGGGCCTGCGGGACCTTGATCTCGCCGTCGCGGATCAGCAGCGGTTCCTTGGTCAGGCCCTGGCCGTCCTGCCAGATCCAGTGCGTGTCCAGGGCGGTGATCTCGCCGGGAGCCGCCGCACCAACCTGCGTGAACATGGCCAGGGAGATGTCGAAGTGGTTGTTCGAGTGCGAGCCCCAGGTCAGCCCGAACTCGTTGCACAGCTGCGCCACGCGGACTGACCCGGCCATGGTCCAGAAGTGCGGATCGGCCAGCGGGATGTCGACGGCGTTGTTACGGACCGCGTGCGCCATCTCGCGCCAGTCGGTGGCGATCATGTTCGTGGCGGTCTGCAGGCCGGTGGCGCGGCGGAACTCGGCCATCACCTCGCGGCCGGAGAACTTGCCTTCGGCGCCGCAGGGGTCCTCGGCATACGCGACCACGCCCCGCATGCGCTGGCCCAACCGGATGGCGTCCTGCAGCAGCCAGCCGCCGTTCGGGTCCAGGGTGATGCGGGCGTTGGGGAAGCGCTGTTTGAGTGCGGTGACGGCGTCGACTTCCAGGTCGCCGGCCTGCACCCCGCCCTTGAGCTTGAAGTCCTGGAAGCCGTAGCGGGCCTGCGCGGCTTCGGCCAGGCGGACCACGGCCTCCGGCGTCATGGCTTCTTCCCGGCGCACACGCTCCCAGTCGTCCGCGCCGTTGGGTTCGCGCAGGTACGGCAGGTCGGTGGCGTCCGGGTTGCCCACGTAGAACAGGTAGCCGAGCATCGGCACCGCTTCGCGCTGCTGGCCGTCGCCCAGGAGTTCGGCCACGGGAACACCCAGGAACTGGCCGTGCAGGTCCAGCAGCGCCGACTCGATGGCGGTCACGGCATGCACGGTGGTGCGCAGGTCGAAGGTCTGCAGCCCGCGGCCGCCAGCGTCGCGGTCGGCGAACGCGGCGGCGATCTCACGCAGCAGGCTGCGGAAGCGTGCCACCGGGCGGCCGATAACCAAGGCGCCGGCGTCCTCGATGGTGGTGCGGATTTTCTCCCCGCCGGGGACCTCGCCCAGGCCGGTGCGGCCGTCGGAATCGGTCACAATGACCACGTTGCGGGTGAAGAACGGCCCGTGCGCGCCGGAGAGGTTCAGCAGCATCGAGTCGTGCCCGGCGACCGGGACCACCTCGACGGCGGCAATGGTGGGTTGGTTGCTCATGCGTTACTCTCCTGCGAGTTCCAGCGCGCCGTCGATGCGGCGGTTCAGCTTCCAGGGGTTGTCCTGCTGCAGCGGTGCCGGCAGCAGGGAGTCGGGGATGTTCTGGTAGGCCACCGGGCGCAGGAACCGCTCGATCGCCAGTGTGCCCACCGAGGTCGTGCGGGTATCCGAGGTGGCCGGGAAGGGGCCGCCGTGGACCATCGCGTGCCCGACCTCGACGCCGGTCGGCCAGCCGTTGGCCAGAATGCGGCCTGCCTTGCGCTCCAGGACGGGCAGCAGCGGGGCCACGGTGGCGTGGTCCTCGTCGCTCATGTGCAGGGTGGCGGTCAGCTGCCCTTCGAGCCGCTTGGCGGCGGTGACCAGGTCCTCGGTGGAGGTGTAGCGGACCAGCAGCGAGGCGGCGCCGAAAATTTCCTCGTGCAGCACGTCATTGGTCAGGAAGGTGCGGACATCGGTGCCGAAGACCGCCGGGGCAGGGGCGTTCTGCGTGCTGCCTTCCTGGCCGCGGGCCACCAGTTCCACGCCGTCCTGCCGGCCGAGGGAGTCGACGCCGGCGGTCCAGGAGTCGGCGATGCCGCGGGTCAGCATGGTCTGGCCGGCGGCCGGGGCCAGGGCGCGGCTCACGGCGGCCGCGAAGGCGTCCCCGGCGTTGCCGGCCGGCACGAAGGCAAGCCCGGGGGCGGTGCAGAGCTGGCCGCTGGAACCGGTGACCGAGCCGACGTAGGCGGCGGCAAGGGCATCCAGGTCGCCCTTGAGCGCGCCGTCGAAGAAGAAGACCGGGTTGATGGAGCTCATTTCGGCGTAGACCGGGATGGGTTCCGGCCGTGCCGCGGCCGTGGCCACCAGGGCGGTGCCGCCGGAGCGCGAGCCGGTGAAGCCGACGGCCTTGATGGCCGGATCGGCGACCAGGGCCTGCCCGATGCTGGCGCCGGGGCCGTAGACCAGCGAGAACACGCCGGGGTGCAGGCCGGCCTCGGCCACCGCGCTGGCGATCGCGTGCCCGACGATTTCGCTGGTGCCCGGGTGGGCGTTGTGAGCCTTGAACACCACCGGGCAGCCCGCGGCCAGCGCGGAGGCGGTGTCTCCGCCGGCGGTGGAGAAAGCCAGCGGAAAGTTGCTGGCGCCGAACACGGCGACCGGACCCAGCGGAACCTTGCGCTGGCGGATGTCCGCCCGGGGCATCGGCTGGCGGTCCGGCTGGGCCGGGTCGATGCGGACGCCGCGGTGGTCGCCCTGACGCACCACCGCGGCAAACAGGCGGAGCTGGCCGGTGGTGCGGCCGCGTTCGCCGTTCAGCCGAGCGGCGGGCAGGCCGGTTTCGGCCATCGCGCGTTCCACCAGCTCTTCACCGACCGCTTCGATGTTCTCGGCAATCTTCTCCAAAAAGGCAGCGTGCGTTTCCGGATCCAGCGTGCTGAAGGAGTCGAAAGCTTCCGCGGCGGCGGCGGTGGCGGTAGCCAGCTGGGCTGCGTCGATGAGGCTGTAGGCCGGTTCGAGGACGTTGTTGGTGGCAGGATCGAAACCGTTGACCGTGCCGCCGGTGCCTGTCACGGCTTCGCCGGCGATGATCGAGTGGCCTGTCAGAGTTGTCTGCGTGCTGGGCATCGGATGCTCCTTCTGGACTGCGGATGGTCTGCTGTGGCTGATGGGCGGAAAGCGGCCGCCCCTGTCAGGGCGGCCGCTTCCGGGCGTGGAACCTAGGCGTTCTGCGGGACGTCTGCCGGTCGGATGCCGGCGGCGTCAATCAGGGCCGACAGGTCGGCGATGTCCTTCTCGGTCAGGTCCTGCAGCGGCGGGCGGACGAAGCCTGCGTCGCGGCCGACGGCCTTCAGGCCGCCCTTGACGATGGAAACACCGTATCCCTTAACCCGGTCGCGGATGTCGAGGTAGGGGAGGACGAAGCGGTTGAGCTTCTCGGTCACGGCATCGCGGTCCTGGTTGCGGACGTCGCGGTAGAAGTCCAGGGCGAACTCCGGCACGAAGTTGTACATGGCGGAGGAGTAGGTGCTCATGCCCAGCTGCAGCAGCGGCAGGGCGAAGGTTTCCGCGGTCGGCAGGCCGCCGAGGTAGAACAGGCGGTCGCCGTTCTTGGCGTAGACCTTGGTGAGGTGCTCGATGTCGCCCAGGGCGTCCTTGAAGCCGATGAAGTTCGCGTGCCGGTCGGCCAGTGCCGCCACGGTGTCCGCGGCGTAAATGGCGTTCGCCCGGTTATAGACGATGACGCCGATGTTGGTGGCGGCGCACACGGCCGAAACGTGCGCCATCAGGCCGGCCTGGTCGCATTCGGTCAGGTACGGCGGCAGCAGCAGCAGGCCCTCGGCTCCCGCGGCCTCCGCGTCCTTGGCGTTCTGGATGGCCTGGGCGGTGGAGCCGCCGGCCGAAGCAAGCACCGGAACCCGGCTGCCCGCTTCCTCGACGGCCATCCGCACCACGCGGGCGGACTCGGCCGGGGTAAGGCTGAAGCCTTCACCGGTGCCGCCGGCGGCGAACAGGCCGGCGACCTCGAAGCTGGACTGCCAGTCCAGGTGGTTGCGGTAGGCGGCTTCGTCGATGTTCAATTCCGCATCGAACGCCGTCACCGGGAAGGACAGCAGCCCGTCCTTGAGCTTGTCTGCGAGTTCATGGGGCGTGTACTGGGCCACGTGCATCTTCCTTTGCGATGGTGCCGCGGGCGGCGGGGGTTGAATGCGTTGGTTCCACCCTAGAAAGGCCAGATGATGCCTGTCCAAGCCCACTTTTGTATGGATTGATGCCCGAAGAGTATTGCGCTGGGGACGGGCAGATAGGTGCCGGCCTCTGACGGGCACGTAATTGTCGGCCTGCAGTTACGCGGCTTTGGTCCAGATGCTGTCGAGCATCCTGCGCAGCGCGGGGTTTTGCGTGTTCCGGTTCCAGATGGCGTGCAGTTCCACCGAGTCCGGGGCCAGCCCCGGCAGGTGCACGTAGCTGACGCCGTCAACACCCAGCAGTTGCGCCGACTCCGGGACGAAGGCGACGCCGCGGCCGGCCGCCACCAGTGCCACCATGGTCAGGATCTGGCTCACGGTGTGCACTACGTTGCGGTGCTCGATCGGGATCTGGCGTACCACCAGATCGTAGAAATAGCGCGCCTTGGTCGGCGAATGCATGATCAGCGGCACGTCTTTCAGGTCGGCCACGGCCAGCGGCCGCGCCAACCGGTCCAGCGGATGCCCGCTGGGAACAGCCAGCATCAGGTTCTCGGAGAGAAGCAGGTGCGATTCGAACAGGTCGGTGTCGAAGGGCGGACGGGCCAGGCCCAGGTCGAGATCGCCGTCCATGATGGCTTGGACCTGCTCTCCGGTCACGAGTTCCTCGAGTTCGACGTCGACATCGGGCAATTCCTGGCCTATTTCGGCGAGCAAAGGACCCAGCAGGCTGAAGGCCGTGGCGGCGGTGAATCCGATCCGGATTTCGCCCGCCCGGCCCGCGGCGATGCGGCGCGCCGTCCGGGGCGCCCGGTCCGCCGAGACCACCAGCTTGCGCGCCTCGGCGAGGAAAGCATTTCCTGCGGCCGTCAGCGACACCTTGCGGTTGTCACGCTCCAAGAGTTCGACGCCGATGCTGCGCTCCAGTTTCTGGATCTGCCGGCTTAGCGGCGGCTGGGTCATGCTCAACCGCTCCGCGGCGCGGCCGAAGTGAAGTTCCTCGGCAACAGCGATGAAACTGCGGGCCTGGTCCAAAGTGAACATGATGCCTTCCAAGTATCATTCAATGCAGTAATGGGCTTGGACATGCATCATAGTCTGTTTCTAAGCTCAAGGACCGAGCCGTAGGTGACCTGCTTCATATGAACCCGGTCACGGCCCACCCGTTCGAACACCGCTGTTCATCGAGCAAGGAGCCCGAAGTGAAAGCATTCCCCGTCCGCCGGACCATCATCGGTATGACCGCCGCCTCCGCCGCCCTGGCGCTGACCGCCTGCGGCGGCAACGTCGGCAGCACCGCGTCCGAAGGGGAGGCCTTCCCCGCCGGCCCCATCACCCTGACTGTCGGGCAGGCCGCCGGCGGCTCTACCGACCTGATCGCACGCACCACTGCCGAAGGCATGGCGGACGAGCTCGGCGTAGCTGTTCCCGTGGTGAACAAGCCGGGCGCCAACGGTGCCCTGGCTACCCAGGAAGTCGCGGCCATGGAGCCCGATGGCCAGAACCTCATCCTGCTGAACGCCTCGCTGATCACCATTACTCCGCTCGCCGTCTCCGAGGGCGAAGCCGTCACGCTGGACGACTTGGACGTCATCAAGGGCCTGTCCCAGGACGATTACGTCCTGGTGGCCAGCGCCGACTCCGGCATCGAAACGCTGGACGACGTCAAGGACAGTTCCAAAAAGCTGACCTTCGGCACCACCGGCGTGGGCACCGGCTCGCAGCTGGCCCAGGCCATCTTGTTCGCCCAGGCCGACATCAAGGGCACCGAGGTTCCCTTCGACTCGGGTTCGCCGGCGCTGACCGCGGTCATGGGCAACCAGGTGCAGCTCGCCACCATCCAGCTGGGTGAGGCTAAGCCGCAGATCGACGCGGGCACCGTCAAGCCGATCGTCGTCTTCTCCGACGAGCGCAACACCTACCTGCCGGACGTTCCCACCGCCATCGAAGAAGGGTACGAGGTTCCGGTCTCCCAGTACCGTGCCCTGGCCGCTCCGAAGGGCCTGCCGGAGGACGTGAAGGCCAAGCTCGTGGCGTCCGTCGAGGCAGCCCAGTCGGCCGACAGCTACAAGGCTTTCAACGAGAAGAACATGCTGACCCCCAAGGAGATCTCCGGTGAGGAAGTCGTCCAGCAGTGGAACGACTTGGCCGCCAAGTACAAGGAACTCACCGAGAAGTACGACATCTCCCTGGCCGGCGAGTAGCAACACCCCCGCACGGCCCCGTTCGGCCGTCACAGCGAATCGAGTAAATCCATGACGCCCCACCGCGACACGCCCGCCGAGGGCCCCGAGGCAGTCGACATCGTCGAAGACGACCTGACGCCGGAGCAATTGGCCGCCCAATGGGAGGCCGAGGCTCCGCCACCGGCCGGACCCGTAGCGAACCTCGCATCATCCATCGTGGTGCTCGTGCTGGGCGTGACCGGACTCGTCCTCTCGATCGGGCTGGGGCTGGGTACACCCTCTCAGCCCCGGCCCGGAATGTGGCCGTTCCTGGTCAGCTTGATCATCGCTGTCCTCGCGCTCGCCCAGCTTGTTGTTGGGCGGCGCGGGGGCAAGGATGGCGAGAAGTTCTCCAAACTTTCCTTGTTGGCCGCCAGCGGTTTCGCGACGCTGCTGGTCATGGTGTGGCTGATGCCGATGATCGGCTTTGAGGTTCCCGCGCTGCTCCTGTGCCTGGTCTGGATGAAGTTCCTCGGCGGTGAATCCTGGCGCGGCGCCATTCTCTACTCGTTGCTGATTGTTGCCGCCTTCTATGGCATCTTCATCCTGGCCTTGGGAACCTCGATTCCCCACCTGCTCTAGCAGCCACCTGTTCCAGCAGGTCGTGCGCTCCCATAGTGTCGGCTTCGCCGCCGCGTGGGAGCCTCGCGCCCCACCCTTGCCCACTGATCCAAAGGTTCCCGCATGGATTTCCTGCAACCGGTCATCAACGGCTTCGGCGTTGTCCTTGACCCTTCCAACTTGCTCTACTGCCTGCTGGGCGTCGTCATCGGCATGCTCATCGGTGTCCTGCCTGGCCTCGGCCCGGCAGCCACCATCGCCATCCTGCTGCCGCTGACCTATGGGATCGAGCCCGTCACAGCGATCATCATGCTGGCCGGCATCTTCTACGGTGCACAGTACGGCGGCACCATCACCTCGGTGCTGCTTCGGCTGCCGGGCGAGGCCAGTTCCGTGGTCACCGTCTTCGACGGCTACCAGCTCGCCAGGCAGGGCAAGGCCGGGACCGCCTTGGGCATTGCGGCCATCGGTTCATTCATTGGCGGCACCGTCGCCATCGTCGGGCTGACCTTCCTGGCGCCGCTCGTGGCCGGGTTCGCCCTCGACTTTGGCCCGCCGGAGTACACGGCGCTGGCCCTGGTCGGAATCCTGCTGGTGGCCACCATCAGCAACGGTGCCAAGATCAAGGCCCTGATCGCAGCCGCGTTCGGCCTGCTGCTCGCGACCGTGGGCCGCGACATCTTCACCGGTGCTGAACGCTTTACCTTTGGCAACCTGAGCCTGGCTGACGGCATTGACTTTGTCCCGGTGGCCATGGGGCTGTTCGGTGTCGGCGAGATCCTCTACAACCTGGAAGAACGCCACCGCGCGGCCCAAGCGCCGGCAGCCGTGGCCAATGTGTGGCCGTCCAAGAAGGACCTTAAGCAGTCGTCCGGTGCCATCGGACGCGGCTCCGTGCTCGGCTTCTTCCTCGGCATTTTGCCCGGAGGCGGCGCCACCATTTCCTCGCTGGCCGCCTACGCCGTCGAGAAGAAGCGTGCGAAGAACCCGGAGCGCTTCGGCAGGGGCGCCATTGAAGGCGTCGCCGGTCCGGAGACAGCCAACAACGCGGCTGCCACCAGTTCCTTCATCCCGCTGCTGACCCTGGGCATTCCCGCCAACGCCACCATGGCCATCATCTTCGGCGCCTTGCTCATCCAGGGCGTGACCCCGGGGCCTCAGCTGATGACCGAAAACCCCGAGCTGTTCTGGGGCGTGGTCAACTCCATGTACATCGGCAACATCCTGCTGTTGATCATGTCGATCCCGCTGGTGGGCCTGTTCGTCCGCATCCTGCGGGTGCGCGCCGCCATCCTGGCTCCCATCACCGCGCTGATTACCTTGTTGGGCGCGTACACCATCCGCAACTCGATGTTCGATGTGCTGCTGGTGGTTCTCTTCGGCGCGGTCGGCTACTTGATGAAGAAGTTCGGGTTCGAGCCGGGACCGCTGGTGCTGGCCTTCGTGCTGGGTTCACTGCTTGAATCAAGTCTGCGCCGCTCGCTGCTGGTGCTCCAAGGAGACGTCGCGGGATTCATGACCCGACCGATCTCCGCCACGTTGCTGGTGATCTTCGTGGTCGTCGCTGTCTGGCCGATGGTCAAGTCGGGGATGGATCGCCGGAAAAACTCCCGTACCGAAGCCCTTACCGAAACCAAGGAGAACGCATGAGCATCCTCGTCGGCTATGTACCCACCCCCGTGGGAGAAGCGGCCGTGTCCGCCGCCATCGCGGAGGCCAAGCTCCGCGGTGAAGACCTGCTGATCGTCAACTCCACCCGCGAAGGGGCGCTGGTGGACAAGACCGTGGCGTCCGAGGGTGACCTCCTGCGCCTGAAGTCGGCGGCCGATGCGGCAGGCGTGACCGCGGAGGTGCTGCGGCCGACGCACCGCGACGACCTGGCCGACGAGATTCTTGAACTCGCCAGCGAACGCGAGGTCTCGATGATTGTCATCGGCCTTCGCCAGCGCACCCAGGTGGGCAAGTTCATCATGGGCTCCCACGCCCAGCGCATCCTGCTGCAGGCCGACCGGCCGGTGCTGGCCGTCAAGGCAACGGAGTAGAGCCCCCGACCACATCGGATCCACCGCACCTGAACGGAAGCGGCAGCAGACCCGGTCTGCTGCCGCTTCCATGTTCAACGGGACCATCGGTGGATGCTGCCATGGCGGCCTTTCAGCGACGAATGAGGGTGATGCCCGGGTTTCGGCGGGCGGTGCCCCGGATCAGTGGCCGGATTCGCGATCCAGCCGGTGCCGCGAATTGACCAGGTGGGTGCGCATGGCAGCGGCCGCGGCCATGGCATCGCCGGTTTCCACTGCGGCCAGCACCGCCGCATGTTCGGCGGCCACGGCCGAGAGGCGGGAGGTTTCGGCTTCGGACCCGCTGGCCTCCAACCGGTAGCGCGGCATGGCGATCATGGCCGGGCCGAGTGCCGCAATCGCATCCAGCAGGAAGGGGTTGCCGCTGGCTTCGGCGATGGTGCGGTGGAACTCGAAGTCGTGGGCCAGTGCCGCGGCAGGGTTGGCGTCGGAGCGGGAGAAGTCATCGAGTGCAGTACGCAGGGCGATTAGCTGCCGGCCTGTTCGGCGCGCGGCGGCCAGGCCTGCGGCTTCGCTTTCGACGCCGGTGCGGAATTCCACCAGCGCCCTCCGGTCCTCGAGCGTCCGCACGGGCCGGAGGCCCCGGGGTCCCCCCGCTTCCGCCGGCGGCGTCAGGGCAAAGCTCCCGCTGCCGCGCCGGGTATGCACAAGTCCCTCGGCCTGCAGCCGGGTGATGGCCTCGCGCACCACTGTGCGGCTCACGCCGTGCTCTGCGATCAGCGTGTTCTCGCTGGGCAGCTTGTCGCCGGGAGCGATATCGCCGTCGACAATGCGCCGGCGCAGGTCGTCAACCAGGGTGGCCGTCAGGTTCGGTTTCATCGCTCCCGTTTTCTCTGGGGCAGGTGGAAGGGGGAACGACGGCAGTGTGGCACCGCCGTCGTCATGGGACCAAGGCGCGGCGCGGCTAGGCGAGGCCGAACTCGACGCTGTCCGTCGTCCAGGCGCGGGCCTGGTCACTGAAGGTGAAGCCAAGGCCCGGGCGGTCAGGCACAATCATGCGGCCGTCGCGGGTCTCGAGGCGCTCGTTGAACAGCGGATCCAGCCAGTCGAAATGCTCTACCCACGGCTCACGCGGGTAGGCCGCGGCCAGGTGCAGGTGGATCTCCATCGCGAAGTGCGGTGCCAGATCCAGTCCGGCCTGGTCCGCCAGCGTGGCGAGGCGCAGGAACTGGGTGATGCCGCCGACCCGGGGAGCGTCGGGCTGGATGATGTCGCACGCGCGGGCGGCGATCAGGCGTTCGTGCTCGGCCACCGAGGCCAGCATTTCGCCCGTGGCAATCGGGGTGTCCAGCGCGGCGGCCAGGGCGGCGTGGCCTTCGGCGTCGTAGGCATCCAGCGGTTCCTCGATCCAGACCAGGTCGAACTGCTCCAGGCGGCGGCCCATCCGGAGTGCGGTGGCGCGGTCCCATTGCTGGTTCGCGTCCACCATGAGCGGCACGCCGTCGCCAATGTGCTCGCGGACGGCGGCGACACGGCGCAGGTCCTCGGCCGAGTCCGGCAGGCCGACCTTGATCTTGATGCCGCCAATCCCTTCGGCAAGGGATCGGCTGGCACGGTCCTTGACCTCGTCGATGGAGGCGTTGAGGAAGCCGCCGGAGGTGTTGTAGGTGCGGACGGAATCGCGGCGGGCGCCCAGGAACTTGGCCAGCGGGAGCACGGCCCGCTTGGCCTTGAGGTCGTAGAGCGCTATGTCCAGTGCGGCCAGGGCCTGGGTGGCGACGCCGGAGCGGCCCACCGACGCGCCCGCCCACAGCAGCTTGTTGTACAGCTTGGCGATGTCGTTGGGGTCCTCGCCGAGCATCGTCTGGGCGACTTCCTTGGCATGGGCGTATTGCGCCGGGCCGCCGGCCCGCTTCGAATAGCTGAAGCCCAAGCCCTCGTGTCCCTGTGCGGTGGCAATTTCGGCAAACAGGAAGACCACTTCCGTCATCGGCTTCTGGCGGCCGGTGAAAACCTTCGCGTCGGAAATGGGGGTGGCCAGCGGCAGCGTGGCTGTGGAGAGTTTGACGTGCCGGATGGTATCGGGGGTGTAGGGCATGGCGGTCCTAACGCGGGAGGTGCTGGTGCGCTGATCGTACAAGTCGACTACTTGTTATACAAGTAGAGTGCCCTGCAGGCTTAGCAGACCGGGGTCACCAGCGAGGCGTCGCGCAGGAAGCCGCGAAGGTTCTCCAACGTCAAAGCGGCCATGCCGGCCCGCGTCTCGCGGGTTCCGCTGCCCACATGGGGCAACAGCACGACGTTCTCCAGTTCCATCAGTCCGGCAGGAACATGCGGTTCGGAGGCAAACACGTCCAGCCCTGCGCCCGCCAGGCAACCCTCGGCCAAGGCGGAGACCAATGCGTGTTCGTCCACAATGGTTCCGCGGGCGATGTTGACCAGATAGCCGCCAGGGCCGAGCTTGGCCAGCACCCCCGCATCGACCAGGTTGACCGTCTCCGGGCCTCCGGCGGCGGCGATGACCAGCACCTCGACGGCTTCGGCCAGTTCCGCGGGGGAGGAGTGGAACGTGTAGCCCGAGCCGTTGAGGGGGCGGCGGCTGTGGTAGTGGATCTCGCAGTCGAAGGCTTCCAACCGCTTGGCGATCGCCTGGCCGATACGGCCGAGGCCGAGGATGCCGACCCGTTTGCCCGAGGCGCGCGTGGTCAGGGGGTAGGACGGGGCTGATTCCCAGGCGCCGCGGCGGACGAACCGGTCGGCCGCGCTGGTTTGACGCAGTACATCCAGGTAGAGGGCCAGTGCGGTGTCGGCCACGCAATCGGTGAGCACATCCGGGGTGTTGCTGATCTGGATACCGCGTTCGTTTGCCTGGGCGACGTCCGTGGCGTCGTAGCCGACGCCAAAGTTCACGATGGCTTCGAGGCTCGGCAGTCGGCGCATCAGGTGGGAGTCCACCCCGTGGCGGCCGGAACACACCGCCACGCGGATACCGTGGGCGTACCGCTGCAGGAATTCCCCGCGTTCCGGGCCGTCCGGAAGCAACAGGGCGCCGAACTCGTCGGCCAAGGCGGCTGCGACAGCGGGGTTCACCGGTCCAACCTGAAGGATCTGCTTGCCGTTGATGGCTGCGGCGGTCTCGCCGGGCGCGGCTGTGCGGGTGGTCATGCCAGAAGGGTAAGGACATTGACCAAAGCGCGTCCAACACGGATATTGCATGGACCGATACCCGGCGGGACATGGGCCATCACTTTCCCAGGACGGCTTGCGCCTTTTCGGGCGCAGGCTCATCGAAGAGAGGGTCCCGCCGCCTGCGTCGCCTGACCGGGATCGCGCTGGGGCACACCGGCGGCGGCCCGGCGCGACGCGGTCCGGAACCACGCCAGGGGGCCAAGGATGGGCAACGCGAGCACCACCAGCGACCAGCCTGCTTTCGCCTGGCGCTGCCGTTTGCTCCGCCCGATGCTGACCAGCGCTCCGACCGCCAGGAAAAGGGCAAACGGTCCGGCACAGACGAGAGCTGATATCCACGTGACCGAGTCGAACAGCATAGGATCCCCCCTCCTTGGCCGTGCCCGGCCGCCGGCAGCCACAAAAGCCGCAACAATGACGAGTCTAGAATCGCAGCGGTGCTGCGGCTATCCCCCGGGAGGATGAGTTGGGCGCGGTTCCGATCCTCCCTTGGTAGCAGGGACCCCGGGACCTCAGTCCTCCGTATGGAACTTGGCCAGTACCTTATGCAGCGTGTTGAGGTTCCTGGTGGTGGTCACCGGCTTGTACATGGTTTTGGCCATTTGCTTGGCCAGCTTCGACTCCAGCGTGCTGCCTTTGGGCACTTCCCAGTACAAGACGTCGCCAATTGGGGCCGCGCGTTCTTCGGGCGAAAGTCCCGGGCAATCCCCGAGCAGTCGTTCCACAACAGCCGCACCCGTGGTGAGCACCGCGTAAGCGTGCCGGGGGACACCGTCGTCGGCCGGGATGTACGGGTAGCCGTCGACGATGGCCGACAGCTCCTTCGGCGTCTTGACGATGACCCACGCGTCATAGCCGAAAGCCGTCCTTAAGCTCGCT
Source organism: Arthrobacter sp. Y3223065 (assembly GCF_059090885.1). Lineage (NCBI taxonomy): Bacteria > Bacillati > Actinomycetota > Actinomycetes > Micrococcales > Micrococcaceae > Arthrobacter > Arthrobacter sp. Y3223065. Next base: position 300,541 of record NZ_JBNHGC010000005.1, read on the forward strand.
TCGACTCTTTCCTTGACCGCACCCGGGTCATCGGTCTCCGCGCACAGCACGACGTTGCCCGAGGCGAGGACCGTTTCCACCTGGCTGAAGCCGGCTTCGGTGAGGACCCGCTGCAAGTCCTTCATGGCAATCCGGATGCCCCCGACGTTGATGCCGCGCAAAAAGACTGCGTAAGACCGCAAGGAATCGGGTTCGCCGCATTTATTTTTCATTGAGCTCCCGGGTCAGATTGGCGAGAAATCATTGTATGCACCGCCCGTAATCGCTTGGTGGTCCCACCCATTCAAGCGCTAGGCAAAAGAAGATGCGCGGCTTTGCATATGTATTACGCGAGGGCAGGAAAATCAAGGGCGAAGGCGCTTCCTGAAGTAAACCATTAACCAAGTTTTGTGGCGTGCGTGCCTCGAATCCGGGGGAAGCGTTCCCTTGTCTAACCCCTTATCCCCTCCTAGGCTGAATGTAACGGAGCGGCTTCTGAAGGACGCCGGATCCATGTATGGGGAACTGCGGCCGGCGGCGGCTGAGGGCGTCTTTTCGCAGCGGCTTCATGGGGACACGGGCGGATGGAAACCGCCCGCCTAGCGGGGAAGCAGAGCATGACTCTGGAGACAGTATAAAGAAGCGGTGGGGGACGTTCCTTGCTGGGCGTACCTGAGGGGATTCATGGCTTATGTACTGAGTGTCGATGTCGGCACAAGTTTTACGGCAGCAGCGATAGCGCGATATCGGAGCGGGGACCTAAAGCCTCAGCAGCCGCAGGCTGTCCACCTGGGGTCGCGTGCGGCGGCCGTGCCGTCGGTGATCTATATAGGCGACGACGGCGCAGTCCTGGTCGGCGAGGCAGCCGAACGCCGGGGCACGACTTCCCCTGACCGGGTGGTTCGTGAATTCAAACGGCGGATCGGCGACTCTGTGCCGATGATGGTCGGAGACCTGTTCGTCACGCCTGAAGATATTTTCGCCACGGTGGTGAGGTGGGTCGTAGACCGCGCCCACGAACGTGAAGGCGAAGCTCCGGAAGGCATAGTCGTGTCGCATCCGGCCAGCTGGGGTGACTACAAGACCGGCCTGATCCGTGATGCCATGGCCGGCGTCGGGCTAGCCGACGTCATTCTGTTGAGCGAGCCGGAAGCAGCCGCGCTCCATTACGCCTCCCAGACCCGCGTCAGCACGGGCAGCCTGGTCGCGGTCTATGACTTTGGCGGCGGTACCTTCGACGCGGCAGTTCTGCACAAGAACGACACGTCCTCGTTCACCCTGCTGGGCAAACCGGAAGGTTTGGAGCGGTTGGGCGGAGCGGATGTCGACGACATTGTCTTCGCCCACGTCGTCGCCAGCTTGGACGGCGGGCTCAGCGCCGTGGACCCCGACTCGACGCAAACACGCGTGGCCCTAAACCGTATCCGGCGGGAGTGCGTTGAAGCCAAAGAAGCTCTCTCAGCCGATTCCGAGGCAACGATCCCTGTGTTGCTGCCGGATCTGCAGACAAGCGTCCGCCTGGTGCGGTCCGAGTTTGAGGGCATGATTGACGAGTTGGTGCGCGATACGATCCACTCCCTGCGCCGGTCCCTCGAAACAGCGGAAGTAGCTGCCGAGGACCTCACCGCGGTCCTCTTGACTGGCGGCTCCTCCCGCATCCCTCTGGTTGCCCAATTGCTATCCGCCGAACTGAACCGTCCCCTCGCCGTGGATGCGGACCCGAAGGCCTCGATCAGCTTGGGCGCCGCGTACTTCGCGGCGCGAAACCGGCTCGCCCTGGCACCGGAACATGCTGTGGAGCCGAAGCCAGAAGCCGTCGCCGCCGAAGGTCGCGCATTTCCGCCACCCCACTTCCACGCCCACGCCGCGTCCGCGGTGGACGGCGTCGGCGGCGCGCGGAAACCCGTGCTGGCCATGCGCGCCGCTGCCGTAACGGTGGCGGTCGCGGCCCTCACGGCCTTAACGGCGACCGCCGCGCAAAGCCCCCACGAATTCGGCCTTTTCGGCTCCCAGCCGGGAGTTGCCCAAGGCAACACAGCGGAACGGAACGGCTACGTACCGGGGGGAGCTCCGCAGGGAAGTCAAGGGGCGGGACCGGCCAATTCCGTGATGGCGGCTGAACCGTCGCAGCCTGGCATGAGTCCTGTGGTTTTCTGGGAGAACCCAGCTGCGACGTCCCCCGGCGGCGTGACTCCCAGCCCGGAAGACTCACCAGGGTTTGGCGGCGCCGTGGACTTCGCGCAGGAACAGGCGACGGGAACGGCGCCGAACGGCAACCCGTCGACCGGCCCAGCTGGCGCGTCTACACCGGCTGGCGATTCCGGGCAGGGGTCGGGATCGAACCCGGACAACGGCACCAACACCCCTGCTCCGGGAACCACCGGAGCCCCCGTGCCGCCCGCGACACCACAGCCAGGCACGACTCCCCAACCTCCCGTCCCCGAGCCGGAACCGAGTGTTCCAACTGCACCGACAACGGCACCGGAACCGGATCCGGTGCAGACGCCTCCGTCCCCGGCGCCGGAACCTGACCCGGAGCCCGCGCCGGAGCCTTCATCGGCACCGACAGAGACGGTGGTTGTCGATCCTCCGCCGACTGCGCCGGCCCTGATGGATCCGACGCAGCCGCCGGCTCCTTCGGGTGACCCCACCGATGCGCCTGCTCCGGGGCCGGCATGACAGGTGCGATACCGGCCCAGCCGGCGGCGGCACGTCGTCTGGTGAACCGGGATGCCGCGCAACTGCTGACGGAAGCCGCGACGGAACCCACGTCGCGTTTACGGGCTACGGTGTCCGGTCCGGGAGGGTCGGGCAAGAGCCTTCTGCTGGAGAACTTGGCGGCAGCCTATGACGAAGCAGGAGTCCCCGTCAGCTCGGGCAGGCAAGCACTGGGGCAAGACCCCGTGGACGAAGGCACCGCGGTCCTGATCGACGATGCCCACCAATTGGACGACGCCGAGCTGGAGCGCGTCCATCGATTGGCCGACGAGCAGAACGTGAATCTTGTGGTCGCGTATCGGACGTGGCCGCAGTTGCCGGCGCTGCAGCGGCTGACGGCGGTGTTGGAGGCGCACCGGCGGCCGGTCTTGTTGGGGCCCTGGACCCGTAACGATATCGCCCGCCATGCAGCGGCTGCCCGCTCGGACCGGCTTCCTGCTCCTGTCATTGATCAGGTTTTCCGGCTAACCGGGGGCCTGCCCTGGCTGGTCCAGCATGTGTTGGAAGCGACCGATGACGCCCGCAAAATATTATCAGATCCGGGCAAGTTCGGTGGGTTGGTCAACCATGTGGGCTACGAACTCGAACGGCTGGAGCCAAACCTTCGGGAGCTGCTGCTGGCACTTGCGGTCGGGTTCGATCCAACCGGGCCGTTGCCTTCCGGACTGCGGGAGCTGCCTGGCGGAATCGGGCCGCTGATGTCGCAGGCAGCGGCCGCAGGGTTGATCCTGCCCGAGGGAAACCTTGCTCCCCTCATGCGCAGCGTCCTGCTTCACGTCACTCCGCAGCACCACGTCCGGGCCACCCAGCGGGCCCTGGCGGACTGCTTAACGAACAACAACAGCACACCGGCGCCCCTGGATGTGGCCCGCGGCCTGGTTCGGGACGGGTTCCTAGATCCACGGGTCGCCCGCGTCCTCGAAGATGCAGGCGACGGCGCTTTGGCTTCCGAGCCGCTGGTGGCCGCGACACTCTACGACGAAGCGGCGGCAGCCGGAGCCGACGGGGTGGCAACAGCGGCACGTCGGGCCCAGGCGGCCCTGGCCTCCGGCGACCTCGAAACAGCCGGCCGCATCCTTGACCGGGTGCTGGCTCAACCGGACGCGCCCGACAGGCTCCGCGGAGCGGACGTGGCGGCGTCGCTGTGGGCGCAGCGGGGCATGCTGACGCGCAGCGCACAGGTCTACCGGTGGCTCGGATCTCCCGCCACTGAGGCGTCCAGGGCGCTGGCCGCCGTCGTCATGATCGGTACGGGCGAGCCCGACGCGGCCCGAAGCCTGCTTGCCGGCAACCGCACCGACAACTCGCCAACACTGACGAACGTAGCCGTCTCGCTGATGGGACAAGGCATTGCCGAGTCCATCGGCGAGCACGCCGAGCAGGCGCTGCCGGCCCTGGTACAAGCTTCCGACATGCTCACGGCCTCGGGCGCCGCGGTTCCGCTGCCGGACAGCCCGGCGGCCCTCGCGGCCTTGGTGGCCCTGCACAGCGGTGAGCTTTCCGTAGCGGAATCCATCCTTGACGATGCACTGCGCGGAGGGCAGGGAGGTCCGGCGACCCGGTTGAGGCTGCTGCTCCTGCGGGCCTGGGTCTCGATGCTGCAGGACCACCCGGACAGCGCCGGAGCAGCCATTGCAGAGGCGACCGCCAGCGGAATCCCTCCCACACCACGCGACGAATTGTTGCTGGACGCACTACGGGTCGGGCTGGCGCGCCGAACCGATGACACGGCCGGCTTGGTGCGCGCCTGGGACCGGGCGCGGGGCCGGCTGCTGCACGTCGCCATCGATCTCTACAGCCTTCTGCCGCTGGGCGAACTGGCAGTAGCCGCTGCCCGCCTGCGCGATTCCGCGAGGCTGCAGCCGCACTTGACGGAGGCGTGGGCGCTGTTGGGGAGATTGGGCGAACCGGCGCTCTGGTCTACGTCGCTGCATTGGTATGCGGTCCAGGCAGCCCTTTTGGCGGACAGCCCCAACGAGCTCGCCCCGCACGCCTCGGCGCTAGTGCGCGCCTCGGGGACGTACCGCCTGGCGGGCGTGCTTGCTGCGGCCGGCCGGGCGTGGGTGACGGTGCTGGCCGGCCGGATTGATCCGCGGCTGGTGGAGGAATCCGCCCGCGCGCTCGCATCCGTCGGCCTCACATGGGACGGGGCACGGCTCGCCGGGCACGCGGCAGCGCACGCGGACGAGCGCAAGGACATGAGCCGCCTCCTGGCCTGCGCCAGAGACCTTCATCCCGGGACGCGCGGGACCATGGACGCGACGGCCGAGACAGCTGCCGTGGAGCACGAAGGGCAGGCACCAGTCCCCGCCGGGGCAGCACAGGGACAGGAGGGGGCTGTCTTGAGCGAGCGGGAGCGCGAAGTTGCCCGGTTGGTTTTGGAGGGCAAGACGTACCGGGAGATCGGTGCCGCGATTTTTATTTCGCCGCGTACTGCCGAGCACCACATCGCGCGTATCCGCCGCCGGCTCGGGGCTTCCAACCGCTCCGAACTGCTGACCCAGTTGCGGCTTGCGCTCGGCGAAGACAGCTCCCAAGGGCAGTAATTCCGCGGACTTCCGGGCTTGGAACCCCTGCCTACCTAGTCCCCGGAAACCGCGATCCCCCTGCAGGGGCCGGGTAGCGGGGGAGGAAGCCCCGATGCGGGCGGCAGCACCCCGACCGTAGCTTTGAATCAAGCCAAGCAGCTCAGCTCGGCGGGCCACCATCCATAATTTGGCCAGATCCAGTAGGAACAAGAATGGGGATTCATATAATGCCTACGCTCGCAAGCTCTCTTCTCGAATTCATCATGAATCTGCTCCGTGATCCGCGCGCCGCCGCGGAATTCCAGGCGGACCCGGAGGCCGCCCTCGCCGAGGCCGGCCTGGGCGACGTGTGCTCCGATGATGTGGACGCGATCATGCCGGTCATCCTCGACTACGCTCCCGTGGATGCCAGCTCGTCCTTCGACCGGGAGTACAACACCGGAGGCAACCACTCCGGCGGCGACACCGGCGACTGGTCCAGCGACAACTCCGGCAACAATGGCGGTGGCTGGGGCGGCGGCCACGGCCACGGCGGGGGCCACTGGGGTGGTCATGACGACGATGACCAAGGTCACGGCGGCGGCAGGGGCAACGATCATGATGACCATGCCCATGCTGTCCAGCAGCTGACGCACATCGTGAACAACTACTCGTACACCTCGACGATCGACGATCGGGACACCATCACGGACCAGTCCGTCAACCAGAACATCTGGGCGGACGGCGACGTCAACCAGTGGTTCGACAATGACGCCGTGATTGCCTCGGGCGACGACTCTGTTGCAGCCGGCGACGACGCCACCCTGGATAACTCGACGGACAACTCCAAGGATTACTCGACCGACAACTCCACCACCGTGACGACCGGCGATGTTGAGGGCGATGTGGCCGTCGGGAATACCACCGACATCTCCGTGGAGGACTCCTTCAACGTTGAGGATTCCTACAATGAGGATTCCTACAATGAGGACTCCTATAACGAGGACTCCTACAACACGGATGTCGAACTGGACGTCGAGGTGGAAGACTCCTTCAACGACAACTCCGACCACTCGACGGATAATTCGACCAACGTGGAAATCGAGGACTCCTACAACGGCAATACCACCGAGATCGAGGTCGAGGATTCGTTCAACGAGGACAACTCCACCACCGACATCAGCGTGGAGGATTCCTTCAACAAGGAGGTCGAGGTCGAGGATTCGTTCAACGACAACTCCACGAACACGGACGTGCAGGTGGACGCCGACATCGATGCCGAATTCACGGACAACTCGGTGAACGACTCCGTGATCATCGCGGAGAACGAAGTGGAAATCGAAGACAGCGTTGTTGCCGAAGAGGTCAACCTCTAACCGATCTGATAACTGAATTACGACAGATCAGCTGTCCAGCAGGAGGCCGGGGGACCTCCTGCTGGACAGTGTCACGGTCCGGCCGCCTGGCCGGACTCAGAAGGGGGTACGGTGGTCGAGCTCGTCAAGCTGGTGGATCAGGGCCTGGAATTGGCCAAGAAGGGTGAGCGCGCAGACTTGCAGCGGCGCCTGGAGCAGACCCGCAAGCGATTGCAGGACCCGACTACCCGGGTGATCGTCGTCGGTGAATTCAAGCAGGGCAAGAGCCAGCTCATCAATGCGCTGGTGAATGCGCCGGTTTGTCCCATTGACGACGACGTCGCCACCTCGGTGCCGACGGTGGTGAAGCACGGAGAGCCTGCCTCAGCCGTGATCCTGGTGCCGAAGGAAGGTACCGAATCCAACGACGGGGACGTTGAACTGGAGCGTCGCCCGATCGCCTTGGACGAACTCGCCGAGCACGTTTCGGAACGTGGAAATCCGGGTAACGAGCGCCGGCTCGCAGCCGCGGAAGTCTCCCTGCCCCGGAAGGTCCTGCAAGGCGGACTAGCGTTGGTGGACTCGCCGGGGGTCGGGGGGCTGGACTCGGCGCATACTCTCACCACGCTGACGGCGTTGCCGACGGCGGACGCCATGCTGTTGGTCTCGGACGCATCCCAGGAATTCACCGAACCGGAGATCCGGTTCCTGCGGCAGGCCCAACGAATCTGCCCCAATGTGGCCGGCGTGCTGTCCAAGACGGATCTGTACCCGCAGTGGCGGCAGGTGGCCGAACTCGACAGAAGCCATTTGAAGCGGATCGGGGCAGACATGCCGCTGATTCCGATCTCCTCGGAACTTCGCCTGCGGGCGGCCGAAATGCGTGACAGCGAGCTGAACGCCGAATCAGGATTTCCGGAGCTGGTCGCATATCTCCGGCAAAAGATCCTGGGCCAGACCGAGCGGCTCCAGCGGCGCTCCGTGGCGCAGGACCTGATTTCGGCCGTGGACCATTTACGGCTGTCGCTGAAGTCGGAACTGAGGGCGCTGGAGAATCCGGACGGCACACCCGAGATGCTGGCCGAGCTGGAGGCGGCCAAGGAACGCGCCGACGAGCTCCGCCGTCGTTCTTCCCGTTGGCAGGTCACGCTCAATGACGGCATGAGCGATCTCATCTCCGACATGGAACACGACTTGCGCGACCGGCTGCGCAGCATTTTGCGGGAAGCCGAACAGTCCATCGATGCCGGGGATCCCGGTCCGCAGTGGGAGCAGTTTGTGCACTGGCTTGAACAGCGGGTGGCCGCTGCCGTGTCCGACACCTTCGTGTGGACGAACGAACGGTCGCTGTGGCTGGCGGAAAAGGTCGCCGAGCATTTCAACCAGGACGACGTGACCTTGCCGCTGCTGCAGGTCGATTCCACGGAGAACGTGCTCGACCCGGTCGAGGAGATCCCGGGCCTGGATGCGGGCCGCCTGGGACCGGTCCAGAAGATACTGATCGGCATGCGTGGCTCGTACGGCGGTGTGTTGATGTTCGGCCTCCTTACCGGGATCGTGGGCATGGCGCTGATCAACCCGATCTCCGTCGGAGCCGGCCTGTTGCTCGGCGGCAAGGCTTACCGCGAAGACAAGGAAGCCCGGTTGAAGCGCCGCCAGTCGGAAGCCAAGGCCCTGGTCCGGAAACAAGTTGACGAGGTCGTGTTCCAAGTGGGCAAGCAGCTCAAGGACCGGCTCCGGATCGTGCAGCGGGCCACGCGCGACCATTTCACCGAACTGGCCGAGGAGCACCATCGTTCGCTGGCGGATTCTGTGCTGGCGGCACAGAAGGCCGCAAGCAGCTTCCACCAGGAACGCGACCTGCGGATCAAGGAGCTCAAGGCGTCCCTCGCGCTCGCTGAGTCGCTGCGCAAGCAGGCACTGGCGCTGGATGCTGCACCGCAACCGGCGGGACAGGCATGAACCCCGCGGCAGCCGGAGCGGACGTCGAAGCGGCGCGCGGGCTGGTCCGGGAAGCGCTCGAGGCCTACCGCGACGACCCTGCGGTGCGTCGGGTGTTGGAGGAGTATGCGCGCCGGCTCGACGAGCCGCTGCGGGTAGCCATTGCGGGCATGATCAAAGCCGGCAAGTCGACACTGCTCAACGCCATCATCGGCGAGGAGATTGCCCCGACTGACACGGGAGAGTGCACCCGGATGGTTACCTGGTACCGCTACGGCGACACCCCGCGCATCACCCTGTATCCGCGCTCCGGAGCGCCCCGGGACCTTCCGACCAAGCGCACCGACGGCCGGTTGGTCTTCGAGTTCGGCGGGATCAAGGCAGAGGAAGTCGACAGGCTCGTGGTGGACTGGCCGTCCCGAACCTTGCGCGACCTGACGTTGATCGACACGCCGGGCATTGCCTCGCTCTCCCGGGACGTGTCGGCCCGCTCCACCGATTTCCTGACGCCAGTAGACGCACCTTCGGAGGCCGACGCAATCATCTACCTGCTGCGGCACCTGCACGCGTCCGACCTGGGCTTCCTGGAGTCCTTCCGTGATACCGCGGCCGGCCAGAGCGGTACCGTGAACGCGCTGGCGGTGCTGTCCCGCGCGGACGAAGTCGGGTCCGGCCGGATCGACGCCATGCTCTCCGCCCGGGAAATCGCGGCGCGCTACCGCCGTGACGGCGCGTTGCGTTCACTGGCCCTCGGGGTAGTGCCGATCGCCGGCCTGCTGGCCCAGTCGGCGCGCAGCCTGCGGCAGGGGGAATACTCCGTTCTCTCCGAGCTCGCTTCCTTGGACAGGCGGGAACGGGAGCGGCTCTTGCTGTCCGCCGACCGCTTCGTCCGCCCAGGGGGGCCGCTGTCCGCCACGCCGGAAGCGAGGGCGAGGTTGCTGGACCGGTTCGGGCTCTTCGGGCTCCGGCTGGCAGCGGCGCTGCTCCGTGGAGGAATCTCCGAGCCGACCGAGCTGGCCCACGAACTGGCCCGCCGCAGCGGGCTGGACGAATTGCTGGCCGTGATGACCGGGCAGTTCCAAGCCCGGGCCGGACAGCTCAAAGCCCGCACGGCCCTGGTCGGTATCGAAAAGCTGCTGAAAGACCATCCCCGCCCGGGCACCGCCGGAGTCGCGGCCGGCTTGGAACGGCTGCTCGCCAGCGCTCACGCCTTCCGCGAATTGCGCCTGCTGGCGGCTGCGCGCACCACCGGGCTGCCGCTGGAACCGGAGCTGGCCGCCGAAGCTGAACGGATGATTGGCGGCGAAGGTGTCTCGGCACCCGAACGCCTGGGACTGCCCCGTGACACTCCCGACGAGGTCCTGCGGGAGCACGCCCTGGCGTGCCTGCGACGTTGGCACGCCGTAGCGGGCGATCCGCTGCGCGGCCGGGCCGTTGCCGAAAGCTGCCAGACCGTCATTCGCAGCTGCGAGGAACTGCTGGCAGGCATGCAGCTCGCTTCAGGCGGTCGGCCGGCCTCGTCGCCCCTGGTGCTCGGTCCGGAACCAGTGGTTGGCCCCGCGCAGGACGCTGGCGATTACCGCCGCGCCGGCTAGCACCAGCTGCAGAACCAGCATGATCCTGATGCCCAATTCCTGATCGCCGGGGGCGGCCAGGAATTCGTCGGCCAACAGGGTCACCGCCCCGTGGACGAACAGCAAGGCCAGCAGCACGAAGCGCGCCTTGCCGTGGCGGCGCATGAGGGCCCGCAGCAGCACGGCCTCGATCAGAATGACGAGCGCCAGCGCGCCCAAGGTTCCCCAGAAAACCACCACCGCGAGGGCTTCCACGGTCTCCTCGTCGGCGCCCTGCTCCAAGCCGTTGATGAGCCCGCGCAGGTGCTTGAGGATCTCGTCCTGGGCGAAGTACGCGAATATCCCTGCAATCAGCCCTGAAACGAAACTGAGGATCCACAAGAAGCGGACCCACTTGACTGCAGGCGGCGGCACCAAAATCCCTGTGATGGGCGGCGGCGTATGGTCGGACATCTGCGGACGCGGCGGCGCAGGACGTTCCGGTTCGCCGGACATCCCCCCGGTTCCCTGAGCTCCAGGCGCCCCCATCCCTGGTTCATGAGACATGCAAGTAATGTAGCCGCGCCCCGGCGGCACCGCAATGCTCGCCCGCAGGCGTAGCGGGCCGCCGGCTACCGGCGAGGATGCCGCCCCCGGGCGTCGGTGATGCCTGGGTGCCGAAGGGCTACTTGGCGGGCCGGCCCAACCCGGTGCGGGCCATCGCGTCCGCGTAGGCATCGTGCATGGCGTCCAGCCATTCCTGCTGGCGGGCCGGCGAACCTGCGAACGCCCGTCCGCTGAGCGCCCTGACCTTGTACGTCTTGAAACCGCGCCGCCACAGCAGCGGGTTCTCGGTCTTCAGCAGCAATCCGGCCAGCCGCTGGGCTTCGGTTCCGTGGGCCACGAGCACCGAGGCCCGCGGGACCAGTGTCAACATCTTCAGCAGCGGCTTGAGGCCGGCACTGATCTGGTCCGGGGTGAGCTTGCCGTTGGCCTCGCCCGGCGTAAACCACGGGTGCACATTCCAGGGCATGACATATTGGGGCCGCAGGCCGAGCTGCCACTGCAGTCCGAGCATCCGCGTCGCTGCCTCTTGGTCCCCGGGCCAGATGAAACCGGTGTCCGATGCCTGCCCGATGTTGGAGTAGAGCGAGACGATCCGGCATTCATCGGCGTCGTGGATCGGATCCACGTAAGGGACCTCGGTACCCGGCTTCAGGTCCCGCAGTTCGTCGCAGAGACGGTTAATGTCGGCGACGCCGGAATCGTACCTGCGGTCCATGAGGTCCTTGTGCTGATCGGATACTGCCGGGCTGGTCATCGGGGTGCGGGTCTCCTGGAGGGAAGGGAAGGTGAACGGTAGGGAAATCGGGCCGCCGGGAACGACGGCGGTGCCGCCTTGGGGACGGACAGTCGCCTGCGGCTGCTGGAGGCGGGGTATTGAGCATAGCAACCGAAGCTGGGCGCCCCCTGCAGACCGGTGGCGGAATCCCGGGCTTGATGCCCAGACCCTGTGACGAAGATGACCCGGCGGTTAATCAACGGTGAATTCAATGCTGTGCCAGCCGGTGGCGCCATCCGGAGCAGGCGGCGCGGCGGCCTCGGTCTGCAGGGTGCCGTCCGCCTCCCAGGCCCGCACCCGGAGCCGGTGCTGCCCGGCCGGAACATCGTCCTGCACCGAGTACCACTGGCGCCAGGTATCTACGGAAGCCTCCGACGCCAGCTGGGCGTCCACCCAGTCGCCGTCGTCCAACTGCACCTGGACTCTTGACAGGCCCCGGTGCTGGGCCCATGCCGTTCCCCCAAAGGCCATGCGCCCGGCCGGCAGGCGGGCTCCGGGTCGAGGCACCTCGATTCTCGAGGCCGTCTTAATCGGGCCGCGGTCCGACCAGCCGCGGGTAGTCCAGTAGGCAGCCTTGTCCGCAAACCGCGTGAGCTCCAGGTCAACCACCCACTTGGTCGCGGACACGTATCCGTACAGTCCCGGCACCACCATCCGAACGGGGAAACCGTGCTGCAGCGGCAGGGGCTCCCCGTTCATCCCGATCGCGAGCAGCGCGTCCCTTCCGTCGGTGAGCACCTCCAAAGGGGTCGAAGCAGTGAAGCCGTCGACGCTGGTGGACAGGACCATGTCCGCCTCCGGAAGCGGCCGTGCACGCGCCAGCAAATCCCGCAGCGGATAGCCCAGCCAGCGGGCGTTGCCGGCCAGTTCCCCGCCCACTTGATTCGAAACGCAGGTCAGCGTGGTGTAGCTCTCCACAAGTTCGGCCTCCAGCAACTCCTGGAAGTCGATGCTGAATTCTTCCTCAACCAGTCCGTGAACGCGCAGCTGCCATTGCCCCGGATCCACCGACGGGACGATCAGCGCGGTGTCGATGCGATAGAACTCCTCGTTAGGGGTCACGAAGGGAACCACTCCGTCCACCGGTGCCTGCACGTCCTCCGGCAACGGCCCGGTCGGCCGCGCGGGGGCAGGCAGCCCCAGTGCCTGGCGCACCTGCCGTGCCGTGTTCCGCGCGGCAGAAACGGCGCCGGCGGCGATCCCCATGACGACGGCGACACCCGCCATTGCCGCGGCGTTCGCCAGGAAGCGGCGGCGGTCCGGATCCTCCGGCAAGGCGGCCACGCCGCCAACGGACAAGGTCGCGGCTCGGGGCAGGATCCTGATCAGCCGGCGCAGGCCGAGCAGGCCTGCCGCGGTTCCCAACGCGGTCGGAATGGCATCGGCCGGCACCGCCCCGGCCCGGGTGAGCACGCAGGCCGCCATGCCCGCCGCGAGCAGCACCACCAGAAGCGCGCCGGCGGTCCAGCGCCGGGCGGCGAGCAGGCCGGCCGCGGCGGCGATCAGCGCCGCAACAATCCCCATAGCGATGAACAGCACCAGTTTGTCCGCTGTCCCGAATGTGGAAATGGCGAATTCGGTCAGCCAAATCGGGGAGAGCTCGACGACGGCGGCACCCACCGAGCCGAAGGGGGAGGCGGCCGGGCCGAAAAACGCGGCCGCCAGCTCCGCTGTGGCAAAGAGGGCGGCCGCCGACACGACGCCCGCCAGCATGGCCGGCGTCGACCCGGTCAACGCGGCTTTCATGGCTGGCGGTGCTGCCATGCCGACCTTGTCCTTCGCTTGATGACGGGCTGTGTGGCTCCGGAGGGTGGCACTGTGCCCTGATCCGATGATCTACCTGAAGCAGGCCGCAGGACAACCACCTGGCTGTTTGCCGATCGGTCCCGCGCGCGGGGCGGACAGTTGTTGCCCGGTCGTTCACCGGCTATTAGTTGACTCTTCAACTATCAGCATGTTACGATAAATGCATAAGCATGGAGTTCACCCGAGCTTCACATCCTAACTTCAATCAGGAGGCACTTAATGGCCGTTCAGCTCACCCCAGGAACTTGGAATCTCGACCAGTCGCACACCGAGGTCGGCTTCGTCGTCCGCCACGCCGGCATCAGCAAGGTGCGCGGTCAGTTCACCGAAGCCGATGCCACCCTCGTGGTCGGCGACAGCCTGGCCACTTCCTCCGTCGAGGCCGTCGTGAAGACCGCCTCGTTCGACTCCAACGATGACAACCGCGACGCCCACGTGAAGGGCGAAGACTTCTTCAACGTGGAGCAGTACCCGGAGATGACCTTCAAGGCCACCAGCGTCGAAGGCACTCCGGAAGAGTTCCAGCTGGCCGGCGAGTTGACCATCAAGGACACCACCAAGCCGGTGGTCTTCGACGTCGAGTTCGGCGGCATGGCTGTTGACCCGTTCGGCGCCACCCGCGCCGGCTTCTCCGCCACAACGCAGATCTCCCGCAAGGAATTCGGCATCACCTGGAATGCCGCCCTGGAAGCCGGCGGCGTGCTGGTGGGCGACAAGGTCACCATCACGGTTGACTCGGCCTTCGTGCTGCCGGCCAACTAACCACGCGCCACACAGGCAGGGCCCGGATCTCTCTCCGGGCCCTGCCTGCTGCGTTAACGCCGGTTTTCGCCAGCTGCGCAGCGGGACCTCAGCGTGGAGACTCCCTCTCCCGCCAGGTCATCGCAGTACGTTGCCCGTCCGGCCATCGCCATGGTCAGTGCCAGCGTGGTCCCGCTGACCAGGGGTCCGGAGCCGAACTGGAAGGGGCCGTCGACCGCCTGGAAGCGCAGGCCCTTGGCGGTGCTTCTGCTGGGCACGGTAAAGTCCCGACCGGAAAAGAACTCTGCGACCGTGGTCACGACGTCGACAGCCGGGGTGCGCTGCAGCCCGAGCGGGCGGCGGATGTCCTGGCCGTGGACGATAATTTCTCCGAGCCATGCCGCGGTGTGCTTCGACGGTGCCTTCGTGCTCCCGATCACGGCCCGGAATCGGGTGAGCGTTTCGGCCGGGGTAGCACCTCGATGTTCGTTCAATCGGCGCTGGTTGTGGAGATCAAAGTCGAGGCGTGCCCCCAGTACGCTGCCGAGCCAGCGAACCCGAGCAATATTCGCGCCCGCTGTCAGATGCGCGAGGACCTCTTCGACAATCCACCGTCCGCACAAGGACTGCTTGGCCCATTGGTCGTCCTTCAGCCCGGTCAGGTCGTCAGCCAGGGCCGCGCGTTCGGCATGGATAACCCTCCACAGGTCGTTCGCGCTCTTTGGCTGCATGCCCCCATTCAAACAGACAGCGGGCCTGTAAAGCCCTTAATTGCCGCTTCCTGTCCGCTACGATCGACTCGGCGGACGGGGTTGAATACGCTTCAGCATCAAGGATCGCGCAGAGGGCAAGCCAGACGCCGCCCAGGTGAGCGAGGAGTCCGATGACTGAAATCTGGCCCGTGGTCCACGCCGAGCGTGCCATGCTGATTCGGCACCTGGAGACGCTGTCAGGGGAGCAGTGGTCCACGCCGTCACTGTGCCGCGGCTGGGACGTGCACGACGTGCTGGCCCACCTGATCAATGACGCGAAGACCACCCGGCTGACGTTCTTTCGAGACTTCCTGGTTGCCGGATTCGATTTCGACCGTCTCAACGCCCGGGGGGTCGCAGCGGAGCGGGCAACGGAACCTGAACGTACTCTGCAGCGGTTCCGCGAGGTGAGCGGGCGCACAGGCAGTGCCCCGGCACCGCTGCCTACCCGGCTCGTGGAGGCCTTCGTACACGGGGAGGACATCCGGCGCCCGCTGGGTATCCGCCACGGCTATCCGGCCACTCATGTAGTTACCGCGCTACGCCACCAACTGGCCACCAGCGTAAAGTTCGGCGGCGGCAAAGAACGGGCGCGGGGGCTGCGGCTCGTGGCGTCAGACGCTGACCTCAGCTTCGGGACCGGCGACGAAGTGCGTGGAACCGCCATCGCCCTGCTGCTGTCGGTGTCCGGGCGGCCCGTAGGCAAGCAGGAGCTGTCGGGCCCCGGCGCTGCCACCCTGTACAGGTAGCGACAGGCCATCGTTTCCGGCGGCAGCGCGCCGCCGGGCCGGGGCTTTCCCGTGTTCCAGACGGATACGCTGGCAACGTGAAGATCGCCATCCTCGATGACTACCAGGACGTAGCACTGTCCAGCGCCCCGTGGGAGCAGTTGCCGGCGGGCATCGCCGTCGAGCGTTTCACGGACCATGTTGACGACGTCGGCGCACTCGCCGAGCGCTTGAACGGGGCGCAGGTGGTGGTCACCATGCGCGAGCGGACTCCCATCTCCGCCGAGCTGATGGACCTGCTGCCAGGACTGGAGCTTGTGACCACCACCGGCATGCACAACGCCTCGATCGATCTGGACGCCGCGCGCGCCCGCGGGGTGACCGTCTGCGGAACCCGGAAAACCACGCAGGCTCCGGCCGAGCTTGCCTGGGCACTGGTGATGGCCGTGGCCCGGGAGATCCCGCAGAACGACCGTGATGTGCGCGCCGGAACCTGGCAGGCCCGAATGGGGGTCGACCTGGCCGGTTCCACCCTCGGACTGCTCGGACTTGGCCGGCTGGGGCAGTTGATGGCCCGGTACGCGAACGCGTTCGGGATGGACGTGCTGGCGTGGAGTCCGCACCTGACCCGGGAGCGCGCCGCCGGCCACGGGGCGGAGCTGGTGTCCAAGGAGGACCTGTTCCGGCGCTCGGACATCGTCAGCGTCCATCTGAGGCTGGCGGAGTCCACCCGCGGGATCGTCGGAGCCGCCGAGCTGGACCTCCTCGGTCCCGGCGGCCGGCTGGTCAACACCTCGCGCGGACCGCTGGTGGATGAGGCCGCCCTGGTGGCAGCGCTCGCCGGGCGGCGGATCGCCGGCGCAGCGCTCGACGTCTACGACGTGGAGCCGCTGCCGCAGGACAGCCCGCTGCGCAGCGTGCCTAACCTGATCCTCAGCCCGCACGTCGGCTTCGTCACCGAGGAGGCCCACAGGCTGGGGTACACGCAGATGCTCGAGGACATCCTGGCCTACCTCGACGGGTCGCCGATCAACACCCTTACCTGACCGGCAGCGGCGCGCCCCGTCGTCGTCGTTTCTGCCGAACGGGGAAGTGCCCGACGGGACCCCGCCTACCTCCCCGGCATCCCGGCCGGGACAAGTTCCATGGCATGCTCCTCCACGTAGTCCAGCGCCAACCGGACGGCCCCCGTGGCCACTATCGCGTCGCCGAACCCGGAAACCGCCACCCGCGGAGGCGTCGCGGTGAGCAGGGGAAGTTCCCGGGTGATGGTGGGCAGCAGGGCCGACGCCGAGGCAGCCACCGCACCGCCGATCACCACGAGCTCCGGGTTGAGGAAGGTGCCCAGTATCGCTATCACGCGGGCCATTCGCCGGCCAATGCGCTCCAGGATTTTCTGCGCCACCGCGTCGCCTCGGGCGGCTGCTTCGAAGACGAAGCGGGCGGACACGCGCGTGGTGCCTGGTCCCACCAGCTCCCGGATCAAGGTGGGCCGGCCGGACGCCAGGGCCTCGTTGCCCCAGTAGCGGGCCAGCCGTGCGATGCCGTCTTGGCTGCCCACCCCGTCCACCAGTTCCAGGGTGCCCACTTCGCCGGCGCCGCCGTTGCAGCCGTGCAGCAGCCGGCCCGATTCAATCAGGCCGGTGCCCAGCCGCTCGCCGGCCAGCATGACCGCCAAGTCGTCAACGCCCTTGCCGGCGCCGCTCCAGCGCTCCGCCAGGGCCGCCAGGTTCGCATCGTTCTCCAGCAGTACCGGCCAGCCGTAGCGGGCGAAGACCTCGGTCTGCAGGCCGATGTCGAAGTGCTCGGAGAGTTCGTGTCCGGGTGCCACGTTGCCGTGGCGGTCCACGACCGTGGACACGCCGATGGCCGTGGCCAGTACGGATGCCGGCTGGAGTCCGGCCTCGGCCAGGGCGGAGGCGACTGCTTGTTTGATGGTGGAGCGGCGCGACTCCGCCGTGGCCGGTGGCTTCTCGAACCGCTCGGAGATGCGGGCCAGCACCAGGCCGTTCAAGTCCGCCACCAGCACGGTGGCGGTGGCCATGCCGACGTCCAGTCCCAGCACGCAGCCCGCGCCGGGATTGAATTCGAACCGCCGGGCCGGCCTGCCCTTCGCCGTGCCGACAACGCGTTCGCCGGCCACCTCGCGGGCCCAGCCCCGGGCCACCAGGTCGTCGCAGACCGCAATGACCGTGGCACGGGTCAGCCCGGTCGCCCCGATCAGGTCGCTCCCGGTCACCGCGCCGTTGCCCCGCATCACTGAAAGCACGGCTTTCAGGTTGGTCAGCCGCAGGACCTGCGGAGTGGTGGCTGTGGTGCTCACATGGATCCCCTTGACCTTGTCCGGCAGTATCAGGATAATAATAATGGAACATAAATTTAGAGGCTAAATAAAAGGAGTTCCCATGGCAGTACGGATTGGCATCAACGGTTTCGGGCGCATCGGCCGCAACTACTTCCGGGCGGCCATGGCGCAGGGAAAGATCGGCTCAGACCTCGAGATCGTGGCCATCAACGACCTCGGCTCGCCGGAAACCCTGGCGCACCTGCTCAAGTACGACTCCGTCGTCGGCCGGCTGGGCGCGGACGTCACGGTCGTCGACGGCAATCTGGTGGTCGACGGCCGCACCATCAAGGTGCTTGCCGAACGCGATCCCGGAAACCTCCCCTGGCGCGAGCTCGGCGTCGACATCGTGATCGAATCCACCGGGCGCTTCACCAGCTCGGCGGATGCCGAAAAGCATCTGGTCGCCGGCGCCCGCAAGGTCCTCATTTCCGCTCCCGCCAAGGGCGATGTGCTCAGCGTGGTGATGGGCGTCAACGACGGCGAGTACGACGACGGCACTCACCACCTCATATCCAACGCCTCCTGCACCACCAACTGCCTGGCCCCGCTGGCGAAGGTGCTGCACGAGAACTTCGGGATCGAGCACGGCCTGATGACCACCATCCACGCCTACACCGCGGACCAGAATCTCCAGGACGGACCGCACCGCGACCTCCGCCGGGCCCGGGCAGCTGCGATCAACATGGTTCCCACATCGACCGGGGCCGCCAAGGCGATCGGGCAGGTGCTGCCGGAGCTCAAGGGCCGGCTGGACGGCTTCGCCATCCGTGTGCCGGTGCCCACCGGTTCGGCCACGGACCTGACGGTCACGGTCGGCCGCGACGTGACGGTCGAGGAAGTCAACGACGCGTTCAAGGCGGCCGCCGCGGATCCCCGCCTGGCCGGCATCCTGACCTACACCGAGGATCCCATCGTCTCCTCGGATATCGTCACCGACCCTGCCTCGGCCATCTTCGACTCCGGGCTCACCAAGGTCATGGGCAACCAGGTCAAGGTCGTGGGCTGGTACGACAACGAATGGGGCTACTCCAACCGCCTGGTGGATCTGACCTCCCTGGTGGCGTCCAAGCTGTCCTGATTCCGCAGGGTTCGGGCCCGCCGTCCACCTAAGCCAGCAGGTGCCCTCACGAGGGCACCTGCTGTTCTGTTTCCCAGGCGGTTGGGCTCCGCGCGGCTGCGACAGCACGAAGCACCAGGGTTCCGCCGGCCCGGTATCAGGTGTACATCAGCGAGCCGGGTGTGGTGAGTATTTCCCCGGTCTCCAGCCACGTCTTGAGGCCGGAAAGGACCATCGGCCAACCGCCGTAAACCTGCTCGTTGGCCCCCTCACGCAACTGGTCGTGCGTGACGGTGAGGCGGCAGGATTCCTCCACCTGCTCGATCTCCCACGTCACCCGGGACGTGCCTTCGGCCACGACATCCTCGCCCCACAGCGCGCGCATGGTCTGGACCAGCCTGCGCGGTGGATCGACTTCCAGGTTCTCGCCTTCGCTCAGCGGCGCATCGGCCCTTGGGTTGGTCACCGCGTACCCGGAACCCGGCGTCCAGTCGGTCTCGATCCGGTTGCCGAACTGGTACTTGCTTCTGATCTCGCTGTCCGTGATGGCTTCCCAGAGCTGTTCCGGAGTGGTGCGGATGTAGATCTCGAAGATTTTCTCCATGGGACTTTCCAATCGGGATTTGAGGTCGCTGAGGGCAGCGGCCCATGGTTGTGCATACTTGCTCACCCAGCGGTCGTGGATGAGCCGAATGGGCACCGGATTCAGGAAGTGGAGTTTTTCGCGGCCACGGCGGCGGGTGACCACCAGGCCGGCCTCTTCCAGTTGCTTCAGGTGCTTCATGACGCCGAAGCGCGTGATGCCGAACCGCGCTTCGAGTGCGGTGAGGGTCTGCCCGTCCTCGCGGAACAGTTCATCCAGCAGCCCGCGCCGGGTGGGATCCGCCAAGGCCTTGAACACGGCATCCATGCCCCCATAATAGGTGACTGTTTAGTCACATGTCGAGGGTTCCGCTCAGCCGTTGGGGTCCAGGACGGCTTTGACCAGCGGCCGCCCGGCGGCGTCAGTGCTGGCTTCGGCTGTCAGCCGCAGCGCTTCGACGGCCTGGTCCATGGGATAGGTCGTGATGAGCCGCTGGCCCAGATCGGGGAAGCCGGCGAGGAATTCGAGGGCCTGCTCGAAGTCCGGGCGGGTGGAGATGAAGCTGTCCAGGACAGCCAGGTTCTTGCGCGTCCGGACCGCCGGAGCGGCGGAACCGGTGGCGTACATGGCCACCATGACCAGCCGACCGCCCGGACGCAGCTCCTGCACGGCCCGTGCCAGGTGAGTGCCCGCGCCTGTGGCTTCGATCCATACGTCGTAGCCGTCGGGACGCTCCCCGGTGGAGCTGGGCAGCCCGAGGCTGTCGGCCAGCCGGACCCGGGCGGCATGCCCCGGCCCCTCGCGCCCGATCATGGTGACCTCGGCACCTGCGCCTTGCGCGATCAGGCCGGCGAGCAGGCCGATGCTGCGGGTGGTGGATATCCCCACCCGTTCGCCGGGTTTGATCTTCCCGACGGTGGTCACGGCACGCCAGGCGACCGACGCCGGCTCGGTGAGCACCGCCGTCGAATCCGGAACGGCATCCGGTACGGGAACCACATTGCGCCACGGAACAAGGGCGCTGGCGGCCGCCTGGCCATGTTGGGTCAGGCCCAGGATCGAGCGCCGGCGGCACAGGTGCGGCTGGTCCGCCCGGCAGGCGTCGCAGTGGCCGCAGCCAACGGTGGACATCGGTACCACCCTTGTGCCGGGGGAGAGGCCCTCCGGGGCCAGCAGCCCGGCGGAGGTCACGGTCCCGACCGATTCGTGTCCCAGCACCATGCCTGCGGGTACCGAAGCCGCTGCCGGATCCGCACGGTAGACGAGCACGTCCGAGCCGGACAGCCCGCACAGGCCGATCTGCAGCTCCAGCTCGTCCGCACCCGGAGCGCGGAGCGTGTGCTCGATCAACCCGACGCCGCCCGGTTCTTGGGTGACGCGGGCCAGGGCGGGAGCCCGGTGCAGCGGGCCGGTAGTCCGGTTAGCTGCAGCTGCCACGTTCTCAACCTCCTGGAACCGGTGCGGAGCCTCAAACGTCGGTGGAGTCCCAGGCCCGAGAGCCTTCGGCGGCGTCGCCGGTGTTAGTCCGTTTTGCGCAGCGCCGAGCCCTTGTGGACAGCCAGGTGGCCCGTCTTGTCGCTCTGGACTTCGTACTGGGGCTCATCCTCGGAGCAGCGCCTCGTGCGGCCCCGGAATTCGAAATCCTTGGTGTGGACCCTTGTGACTCTGCCGTGAATTTCGCCGGCCTCTGAGTTCCAGCACACTCTATCGCCAACCTTGAAGGAATCAGCCATGGTCAAGTCTTAGCATTTTTAGCCGAAGGACGCTTCCAACCCACAGTCGCTGCACCTCGCCGCGTATGACGGCGGCGCTTCGGGTGGGCTGCGAAACCCACCCAAGCGCCGCCGTCGTCAGCCGCGGATCAGTAGCTGGCGGGAGTTCCGGCCTCGCCGTCCCCGTCCGAGGGGATGTACTTTGCCGCCAGGGTTTCGGAGCCGCGGGCCAGCAGCGCCACGTCGGCGCCGACGCCAACGAAATCGGCGCCCCACTCCATGTAGCGGCGGGCGGAGGCTTCGGCGAAGGCGTTGACCCCCACGAACTTGCCGGCCGCCTTGGCCGCCTTCAGCGCCGTCTCCACGCCGGCGACCACATCCGGGTGCTCCTGCTGGCCAATCACGCCCATCGAGGCGGCCAGGTCGGACGGGCCGATGAACACGCCGTCCACGCCGTCCACCGCGGCAATCTCCGCGGCGTTCTCCACGGCCTCGGCGGACTCGATTTGGACCATGAGCGTGAGCGTCTCCTCCGCGCGGGTGAGGTAGTCCGGGATGCGGTTCCAGCGGGCCGACCGGGCGAGCGCGGAACCGACCCCCCGCACGCCGGCCGGCGGGTAGCGGGTGGCCGCGACGGCGGCGCGGGCCTGCTCGGCGGTGTGCACCATCGGGATGATCAGTGACTGCGCGCCCAGGTCCAGGTACTGCTTGATCAGCACGGTGTCGTTAACCGGCGGGCGGACCACCGGGATGCCCGGGTAGCCGCGCACGGCCTGCAGTTGGGCCAGCACCGACTCCAGCCCGTTGGGGGAGTGCTCGGCGTCGATGAAAATCCAATCGAAGCCGGCCCCGGCGCACAGCTCGGCCACCAGCGGCGAGCCGGAGCAGACCCAGATGCCGGCCAAGGGGCGGTCGGCGGAGGACAGGGCGTCCTTTAAGGACGGATCGGGCTTTACTCGAAACGGCATGTGATGGTTCCCAGCTGCCCGTAGTCGGCGAAGACGGTGTCTCCCTCGTGGACCCACATGGGGCGCGTGAAGGAGCCGGCGAGGATGGTTTCGCCGGCCTTGAGGTGGTCGCCGTGCGGGGCGATCTTGTTGGCCAGCCAGTACACGCCGGCGGCCGGGTGGTTAAGCACGCCGGCGGCGACGCCGGTTTCCTCCACGGTCTGGTTCTTGTACAGGATGGCGGAAATCCAGCGCAGGTCCACGTCCTGCGGGCGGACCGGGTTGCCGCCGATCACCATGGCGCCCATGGCGGCGTTGTCGGAGATGGTGTCCACGATAGTGCGGCCCTCCATCTCGATCCGCGAGTCCAGGATCTCGAGCGCGGGAACCACGTACTCGGTGGCATTCAGGACGTCGAAAATGGTGGCGTTGGGTCCCTTGACGTCGCGGTTGAGCACGAAGGCGAGTTCGACTTCGATGCGCGGGTGGGTGTACTGGTCCCACTTCACCGTGCAGCCGTTCTCCAAGATCATGTCGTCAAAGATGATCCCGTAGTCCGGTTCGCTGATGCCGGTGGCGTATTGCATCGCCTTGGACGTCAGGCCGATCTTCCGGCCGGCCAGCGTGCGTCCGGCGGCCTCGCTGCGCTCGCGCCACAGGTTCTGCACCTTGTAGGAGTCCTCAATGGTCATCTCCGGGTAGCGGGCGGTCAGCCGTTTCACCGGCGTCCGGGTCCGTCCGGCTTCCACCAGCTCGTCGGCGATGGACTCGATCGTTGACGGGTCAAGCATCCTTGGCACCACTTCCTAGTTCTTCGCGGGCCGCAGCCGCCCCTGCCGGGCGGTTGTGCGGTCGCGGCGCCGCACGGGAAGGGCGCCAGCACCATCTTACGGTGGCACGCGTCACCGCCCGGAAGTCGGTTACGACGGAAGGGAACAACGACGGCGGTGTTTCTTTCCGGAGCATCATTGCTCGAGGTGCGGAACACCGCCTTCCCCGAACACCAGATTCGGTAGTCACAGCTCGGCCACTCATCGCCTCCCCCTTCCCGACGGAATGGCGAAGCCGCAGAATGGCGCTATGGAGGAGACGAAACTCAACGCACTGGCACTGGTCTGCACCCTGACGCCGTCGCCCAAACCGTCCAGCAGCGAGTTGCTGGCCCGGCAGGTGATTACGCAATTATCGGCACACGGCGTCACGTGTGACCTCATGCGGGTAGTGGACCACGACGTCAAACCCGGCGTGCAGACCGACATGGGCGACGGCGACGCCTGGCCATCCATTCGCACCAAGATCCTGGCCGCAGACATCCTGGTGCTTGCGACACCGATCTGGCTGGGCCACCCCGCGAGCCTGGCGCAACTCGTGCTGGAACGCCTGGACGCCGAGCTATCCGAAACCGACGAGCAGGGGCGGCCCAGCATGTACGACAAAGTCGCGCTGGTGGCCGTCGTCGGCAATGAGGACGGCGCCCACCACGTCACGGCCGAGCTGTATCAGGGCCTGGGGGACGTCGGTTTCAGCCTGCCAGCACAGGGGTCCACTTATTGGGTGGGCGAGGCGATGCACGGTACCGACTTCCAGGACCTGCCGGAAACCCCGGAAGTGACGGTGACGACGACGGCGACCGCGGCGCGCAACGCCGTTCATCTGGCCCGGCTGCTGCGCCGCGAACCGTATCCGGCCGGGTAAGCGGGCCGGCCGCCGCTAGGGTAGGCGGGTGAACTACTTCCTCCGCAGGCCGTGGACCGGGCGGATCGGCGCGCTCCTGGGCATCCTGCTGATGGCGCTGAGCCTGCGCGCCGCGGTCTCCGCCGTCGGGCCGTTGCTGGGCGAGCTAGGCCCCGAACTTGGCTTCGACGCCACCACCATCGGAGTGTTGGCGATGCTGCCGCCGTTGGTGTTCGCCGCCGCAGGCCTGGGCACCCCGGCGCTGGTCCGCTGGCTCGGGCTGGAAAAGGTGCTGGTGGCCGCCGTGCTGCTGGCGGTCGTCGGCCAGTTGGGCCGCGCCGCCGCCGACGGCGTGTGGCCGTTCCTTACCCTCAGCGCGGTGGTGATGGCCGGGTACGGAATCGGCAACGTCGTGCTGCCGCCGCTGGTCCGGAAATACTTTCCGGACCGGATGGGCGTGGTGACCGCAGGCTATGTGACCCTGCTCGCGGTCAGCACGGCGATGAGCCCGCAACTGGCCGTCCCGGTGGCGGACGCCGCGGGCTGGCGGACCTCGATCGCGCTCTGGGCCTCGGTCAGCGCCGTGGTGCTGATCCCGTGGGCGGTCCAGGCGGTACGGAACCGCCGCAAGGGCCGGACGGACGACGCCGGTGGGCCTGCTCCGGCGGCTACCCCGCCCAAACCTGCGGACGAGGACGCCCTCGAGCCGATCCGCCGCAAGGGGCCTGCCGTTCGCGCTCCGGAGCCTCCGGCGGCGCCGGCGAAGCTGAACCCGTGGCGCTCACCGGTCGCCTGGGGCCTGGCAATCTTCCTGGCTGGCAACTCCGCGCAGACGTATGTGTACTTCTCCTGGTTGCCGCCTTACCTGACCGAACACGGCATCGACGCCGCGACGGCGGGTTCGGCCCTGGCGTACTTCGCCATCCTCGGCCTGCCCGCCAGCCTGTTTGTGCCACTGATCGTGCCCCGGCTGAAGCATCCCATCGCCGCCATCCTGGTGTTCACCGCCTGCTGGATCGGCGGGCATCTGGGCCTGCTGCTCTCGCCGGAGAGCGGCACATGGTGGTGGATGACCCTCTCCGGGCTGGGCCAGGGCACCTTCGCCACCGCGCTGCTGATGGTGAACCTGCGCTCGCGCACCACGCACGGCTCGGCAGTGCTGTCCGGCTTCAGCCAGGGCATCGGCTACGCCGGCGCCGGCATCGCCCCGCTGTTGTTCGGTGTGGTGCACGAAGCCACCGGGTCCTGGACCGCTTCCTTCGCCATGCTGGGCGCCTGCATCGTGGTGATGCTGGTCGGCGCCGTCATGATCAACGGGCCCAGGAACATCGAGGACCCGCCCGGGGCCGGTGGCCGGCGCAGGAAACCGCTTTACCGCGTGGACGGCGCGGTGCCGACGAAGACTCCGTCAGCCGGCACCGAGGGTACAGGGTTGGCGAAATAGATAGCGGCCGCCTCCGCCGGGCCGATGCAAGCCGGGAGCCCAGGGTGCCGACTTTAGGACTGCGTGCAGGCCGCTGCGCGCGGCCCGGTTCAACCTCAAGGAACGTGGGCGGGCGCCCGTGACGCTCCGGCGGAAACGTAGGATGAAGGGTGGACTGGGAGGTACATCATGGTTCGCCTGCGCATTGCCGCACGGCTGGTGCTGCCGGCCCTCTGGTTGGGCCTGATTGTCGGCATTTCGCTGATCGAGGCGCCGCTGAAGTTCCAGGCGCCCGGCATCACCCTTCCGCTGGGGCTGGGCATCGGCAGGCTGGTGTTCACCGCGATGAACATCGTGGAACTCGTCTTGGCCGCGCTGCTGGTGCTGTCGCTGGTGGGGCAGCGCGTAGACCGTCGGTTTTGGGCGCTGGTCGGCGGCGCCGTCGTCGTGCTGCTGGCCAAGGTGATAGTGGTCCGGCCGCTGCTCAACCGCCGGACCGACATGGTGCTGGCCGGCACCGACGACGGGGGTTCCGCGCTGCATTATCTCTACATCGCGGCCGACGGTGTCCTGCTCATCCTGCTGGTCCTGATACTGATCGCCGCGGCACGGCGCTGGCTGCCAGCGGCTGACGCCGTAGCGGAGCGGCCCCGGCGCTGAGCCTTCTGCCTGGTTCCGTTACCACTCGCCAGGGAGCGTGTAGGGCCGGGACCACAACGCAATCTGCAGGACCACGGCCTTCAGCCAGGACTGCATCATGGCGTCCACGTCCTCGGCCGGAGCTCCGCCGCGGGCCAGGAACGGCCGCATCGTGGTGACTACGGGCCCGATCAGCGCGATGAGATGCCGCAGCGGGACAACCTGTGTCGACCCGACATGGTCCGTGTCGTTCTTGTGCTCGGGAGTGTGGCGCAGGGCAATCTCATTCTGATAGTCCAGCCACTCCTGGTCGTAGGGCTTGGTGCAGGTGTCCCGGATCCACTGGCCGAACCGCAGGCGGACTGCCGCCAGATAGTCCTCGATCGGCGGGCCGTCAGGCCGGGAAAAGTGGGCCACGAGATGTGGCTGCCCGGCTATGAAGCCGTACCAGACGTCGAGCACGTCCTCCACCTGGCCGTCGAGCACCTCGCCGGCACGGCGTAGCACGGCGGCGTCCTCCTCGCCGAACATGGCGCTTGCTTTGAGCTCCTCGAGCTCGGCCAGAGTAACCGGTGAGTGGGCCACCGTGCCGTACTCGTAGCCTGGAATGCTTGAACCGCTGGATGCATGGACCGACATGGCAGTGCCTCCACTGAAGGATTGGCGAACGGCGACCTGAACGGCCATTTATACTCCGGGTCGCCGCTGCGGTCAACGACGCTTTTAGTTCCCGAAGGCCGGCGGCGCGACTTCGTCCGGCCTGGCCTCCTCCTCATCCTGGCTCCGGACGGCACCGACCGCTTACTTTGCCAGGTACTCCAGCGCCGCAACGACGTGCGCCTGGGTGGCGACCGAGAGTGTCGGGTCGATGGCGGGAGCGAAGAACGGTGAGTGGTTGGCCGGAATGTCTTCGGCGACAGTGCCGTTTTCCACGGCTTTCCGGTAGACGTCGGCCGGGACGGAGCCGACCGTCCAATAGGTGTAGGGCACCCCAAAGGCATCCGGAATCCGGCTGAAGTCCTCGGAGGCCGTGGCGGGTTCGGCGTGGTAGACCTGATCGTCCCCGAAGTGACGGATGAAGGCGGCCGTGATGCGCTCGGTGGTTTCGGCGTCGTTGTTGGTCAACGGGAACTGGTCGTAGTACTCGAACTCCGGGTCGCGGGGCGATCCGGTGGCCGCACACTCGCCGCGGACTATCCGTTCGATCGAGGCCATGATCCGTTCCCGCAGCACCACATCGTACGTGCGCAGGTTCAGCAGCAGTTCCGCACGGTCCGGGATGATGTTCGACTTGGTGCCCGCGTTGGAGGCGCCGACGGTCACCACCGCGAATTCGCCCGGCTTGGTCTCGCGGGACACGATGGTCTGCAGCCGCAGCACGATCGACGCGGCCAGCACCACCGGATCCACGGCGTTGTGCGGCATGGAGCCGTGGGCGCCGCGCCCGTAGACCGTAATCTTCAGGGAGTCGCCGGCAGAGAGGATGGGGCCGGCCGTGGTGCCGATCTTTCCGGCCTCGGTGGGCATCACATGCTGGGCGAAGGCGACGTCGGGTTTGGGAATCCTGGTGGTCAGGCCGTCGTCGACCATTGCCTGGGCTCCGGCGGCAGTCTCCTCTCCCGGCTGGAAGAGCGCCACGTAGGTGCCTGCCCAGCCGTCCCGCTGCGCGGCCATCAGCTTCGCCGCGCCAAGCAAGGACACAACGTGCATGTCATGGCCGCAGGCGTGCATGACGCCGGTGGTCCCGCCGCCGGGAAGCTTCATGGTGGTCTCCGCGGCGTAGTCCAGGCCGGTGGCCTCGGCGACCGGCAGTGCGTCGGTGTCCGCCCGTGCCAGCACGGTGCTGCCGGAACCGTTGGCCAGGACCCCGACGACGCCCGTCCCGCCGATCCGCTGGACCTCGTAGCCGAAGCCGGTCAGCTCTGTTGCGATCCGATCGGCGGTGTTGTGTTCTTCCATGCTGAGCTCGGGGTTCCGGTGCAGGTCCTTGTACAGGTCCCGTTGCCAGACCAGCTCTTGCTCCGGTGAGCCGGCGAGGTCGTCCGTGATCGCCATGTTTGCCCCTCCTAATCCGCCGGCCCGACGTGAGGGCCGGCTGGTTCGGTCGCGGTTTCTCCAACCGTAGGACTTGGCCCATGCAGACACAACGACGGCGGCGCCTCGGGCCTGGGTGATCCCTCACCAAGGCATCGGTGCCGGTGCCAGCGGGCAAGAGCAGGCAGGGCAAGAGCCGGCGGTGCCCCGAATCTAACCGGCTGACATTTCCACCGGCCAGGCGATCAGCTCCAGCACGGACCCGCTGCGCAGCACGGCCAGTGGGAACTCCACGCCGATGGCGTCTGCGAAGAGCAGCCGCTGCAGGCTTTGCGCGTTTGCCACCGGCTGGCCGGCGGCCCGGATGACCAGGTCGGCCGGTCGCAGGCCGGCCTGCTCGGCGGGGGAACCGGGCAGCACTTCGACCACCCGCAGCGCGTTTCGCTCGCCGGTGCGCATGATGTCCCGCGGGGACAACGGCACCGGCGTACTCACCAGGCCAAGGTAGGCGCGCCGCACGCGCCCGTCGGCCAGCAACGCGGAGATGATCCGGCGGGTCGTGGCGTTGATCGGCACGGCCAGGCCAAGCCCGATCCCGGCGACGGCCGTATTGATCCCAATAACCCGTCCGGAGGCGTCGGCCAGGGCGCCGCCGGAATTGCCCGGGTTCAGCGCGGCGTCCGTCTGGATGACGTCCTCAATCACCCTCCGGTTCCTGCCCGCGGCGACCGGGATGGAGCGCCCCAAGGCGCTGACCACCCCCGCCGTCACCGAGCCGGACAGGCCCAGCGGGCTGCCCACGGCGACGACCAACTGGCCCACGCGCAGCTTGGAAGCATCGCCCAGCTCGACCGGGCGCGGCACCGTGAGCCGGCCGCGCAGCACGGCCAGGTCGGAGAGTGGATCTGCGCCGACCACGTCAACGTCCGTGCGTGACCCGTCCGCGAAGGCCGCACGGCCGCCGTCGGAGTTGGCCACCACATGCGCGTTGGTGAGCAGGTAGCCGTCTTCGGTGAAGACCACGGCGGAGCCGCCGCCGGACGGGAAGGTCCTGTCCCGGCGTCGTACTTCCATCTGGATGCCCGCCACGTGCGGCGTGACGGTCTCAGCTACGCGCACCACGGACGCCGAATACGAGTCCAGCGGGTCCTGCATGGTGTCCGCGGCCTGTGGTTCGGCATGCGGTTCCGGGATTGTGTTCACGGCCCACCTCCGGGAGCTTTGCTTGCTCTCCATGGAACCGCAGAAACGGCAGGTTTAATCCTGCTGCCGCTACGCCTTCAGTGAACCCGATACGGGCGGTTCTCCGCCGGATGACCGCGGCGCCTTCCCTACGCCGACGGGCGGCACATTGCAGCCTGGTCCGGGAGTTGCATCCACGCGACGGCGAGCGGCTGGCTGGCTGCCAGCCGCTCGCCGTCGCGTGGTACCCGCGGGGTTTAGAACGGGTACTGTGCGATGTCCGGGCGGACGGTGAGCCACTGGGTCTCGGTGAAGGAGTCCATGTTGGCTTGGTGGCCGCCGATGCGGGAGCCGTTGCCGGAGTTCTTGGTGCCGCCGAACGGGGAGTTGGCTTCGTCGGAGACGGTTTGTTCGTTGATGTGGACCTTGCCCGAATCGACGCGGTCCGCGATCTGCATGGCCAGGCCGACCTCGCCCAGGATGGACAGCGAGAGTCCGTACTCGTTGGCGTTGGCCAGTTCCACGGCCTGGTCGATGGTGGAGAACTTCATCACCGGGGCGACCGGGCCGAAGATCTCGTCCTTCCACGCGGTGTTGGCCGGGTCGAGGTCGGCCAGCACGGTGGGGGAGTAGAACGGGCCGTCGTTGGTGCCGCCGGCGGCGAGCCGGGCGCCGGCGGCGACGGCGTCCTGCACGATTGAGTCGATGCGCTTGAGCTGGTTCTCGTCGATGATCGGGCCGAGCGCGACGGTGCCGGTCTTGGGGTCGCCGACCGGCAGGTTCCTGGCCTTTTCGGCCAGCGCGGCGACGTAGTCCTCGTAGATGTCCTCGTGGACGATGTGCCGGCCGGTGGTCATGCAGATCTGGCCCTGGTGCATGAACGAGCCGAACGCTGCGGCGGACGCGGCCTTGGCCAGGTCCGCGCCGGGCAGCACGATCATGGCGTTGTTGCCGCCGAGTTCCAGGTGCGCGCGCTTGAGGTTTCGGGCGGCGGATTCGCCGATCTTGCGGCCGGCGGCGGTGGAGCCGGTGAAGGAGATGACGCGGACCTCGGGGGCTTCGACCACGGCGGCGCCGATGTCCGCGCCGCCGGGCAGCAGGGACAGCAGCCCGGCGGGCAGGCCTGCTTCTTCGAAGACGCGCATCAGGGTCACGCCGCCGCACACCGCGGTGCGCGGGTCCGGTTTGAGCAGCACCGCGTTGCCCAGCGCGAGGGCGGGGGCGACGGAGCGGATGGAGAGGATCAGCGGGAAGTTGAACGGCGCGATGACCGAGACCACGCCGACCGGGCGGCGCCGGGCGAAGGACCAGCGGTCCTCGTTGGAGGTGAGCACGTCGCCGGCCGGCAGCGAGGGCAGCGCTGCGGCTTCGTAGCATTCGTTGGCGGCGATGTGGGTTTCCAGGCCGGCCTTGGGGCCGATGCCGCCGGATTCGCGGACGATCCAGGACTGGATTTCCTCGGCGTGTTCTTCCCAGAGCGCGCCGGCGCGGCGCAGCACGGCGGCGCGTTCTTCCGGCTTGCGGGCGGCCCATTCTTTCTGCGCGGCGGCGGCAACGGTTGCCGCCTCGTGCACGTCCTCGACCGAGGCCAGGCCGTAGCGGCCCAGGGACTCGCCGGTGGCCGGCTCCACCGAAGCGGCGGTACCGGCACCGCCGTCGCGCCAGCCGTTGACATAAATCTTGCCCTCCCACAGGGAGGCTTCAAGCAGGGACATATCCCGTCCTTTCAGGTTGGTTGCATGGTTGTGCCGGCCGTAGCGGGTGCGGCCGTGCGGAGCAGGGTTTCAGCCGGCGGTTTTCAAGACGGCCTTGATGGTCCCGCCGGCGGCGGAATCGGCGATGGCCGTGTCGATCTGGTCGAACCCGTAGTACTTCACCAGCTTGTCGAAGGGGAACCGTCCGGCCTTGTACAGGGCGATTAGCCCGGGGATCAGTTGGGCGGAGGTGCTGGAACCGCCGAGGGTGCCGATGATCCGCTTGCCCCAGAGCGTGCGCAGGTGGTCCACCGAGAACCGCGCCTGAGCCGGAGCCCCGCCGATCAGCACCAGCGTGCCCAGCATGCCCACGGCGTCCGCAGCTTCTTCAACCACCTTGATGTTGCCGGTGCATTCCAGCACGTAGTCGGCCGGGCCGCCGCAGATGCGCTGGATCTCCTCGAGGGCGTTGGTGTTGCCGGAGTTGATCGTGTGGGTGGCTCCCAGTTCGCGCGCCAGTTCCAGCCGCGAATCATGCAGGTCGATGGCAATGATGGTGGCCGCTGGCGTGTTCTTCGCGGCCATGATCGCGGCCAGGCCCACGGCGCCGGCTCCGTATACCACCAGCGACTGGCCGGGTTCGGGCTTGGCGGTGTTGAATACCGCGCCGGCACCCGTCGTAATGCCGCAGGCGAGCGGCCCGAGCAGTTCCAGCGGGATGTCCTTGTCCACCTTCACCAGCGACGACGCCAGTGCCAGCGAGTAGTCGGCGAAGGATGACTGGCCGAAGAAGTGGCCGGAGACCTTGCCTCCGTCGGCCCGGGTGTAGGCGGACTTGCCCGCGTCCGGCCCCTTGAATCGGGCGCCGCTCACCAGCGCCTCGCCCAGCCGCAGGCAGTAGCGGTGCTCGCCGCGCAGGCAGTTCTTGCACTCGCCGCAGTACGCCCAGCCCATGATCACGTGGTCGCCCACGGCAACATTCGTCACGCCGTCCCCGACGGCCTCCACCACGCCGGAGCCTTCATGGCCCAGCACGCCGGGCAGCGGCAGGGGCATGTCGCCGGCCTGGGTGATCAGGTCGGTGTGGCAGAGCCCGACGGCGGCCACCTTAACCAGCACTTCGCCTGGCCCTGGCTCGTCCAGATCCAGCTGCTCGGGGACGAACGGGGCGTCCTTTTTCTCGACCACCCATGCATTGATCTTCATTGCCATGCTCCTTACAGTTTCGCCCGGCTATGTTGATGTCTCACTTGTTCAACGTTTCACTGCGGAGGAAAAGTCCCTGGGAGGCACTTGGAGCGGTTCCGCCTGGACCGCCGCTGTGGAACGGACGCCCTACCGGTCTATCGCAGCGCGGGCGGTGCGGTCCATGGCGGCTTGTGCCGGTAGCCGACGGGGAAAGAGCCGGATGCCAGATCCCCCTCCGACGGTCGCCGACTACGCCGTGGTGCCGATCTCCCGTTCCATCTCGACCGTGCTCATCACCCGGCCGAAGAAGGTGCCGATGGCGTCCAGGGTGGCGGATTGGGCCTTCTCCGACCGGCCGCCGGTGGCGTCCGACAGGAACGCCACCTTGTAGTCGTTCATGTAGGCACTGCGCGCGGTCGATTCACAGCACACCTCGGTCAACGTGCCGGCGATGATCACGGTGTCAACGGTGTTCAGGCCGCGGATGGTCGCCAGGACGCTCTTCAGTTGCGTGTTGTGGAAGGCGTCGTAGCGGTGCTTATCCAGCACGTAGTCGTCGGCTTCGGGCTTGAGTTCCTCGACGATCTCAACTCCGCTGGTTCCGCGGCGCATGCCGGCCGTCCGCAGCCGCTGGTTGTAGGTGGTCTCCAACGGCGAAACGTCGAACGAATCCAGCAGGACGTGACGGGTGTAGATGACCGGGATGCCTGCCTGCCGACAAGCCGCGGCGGCGGTCACCATTTCCGGCAGCCGGTGGCGAGCCATCGGCACTTCCATCGGCGCGCCTTCCAGCACGAAATCGTTCTGCATGTCGATCATCAGCAATGCGGTCCTGGCCGCATCAATGCGCCACATGTTGGCCCCCTGTCGGCTCGGCCGGTCCGGGCATTCTGCCCGCCGGCCCTGAGACCTAGGCTACATGTTCACGCCAATGCCGGCCCCACGGTGACCACCGGGCGGCTAGTCTTGGTCGTCGAGTTCGCGGCGGGCGGCGGCGGCAGCCTTGCGCGTCCGATCGGCGGTCTTGGCCGCGGAAACCAGGTCTTCCTCGGCAGCTTCCATCTTGCGGTCCGTCGAGGCGACCTCACGTTCCAGGTCCTCGATGCGCCTCTTCAGTTCGGCGAGCTCGCCCACCAGTTCGTCCCGCCGGTTCTGCAGTTGGTCCAGCTTGTCCAGCACCTTCTGTTCCGATGCTTCGGCGTCTTCCTTGCGCTGCTCCGCCTTGTCCAGCGCCGCCTGCGCCTGTCGGCGCCGCCGTTCGGCCTCTTCGGCTTCCTGCTTGGCGGCCCGTTCGGCCTTCGCGGCCCGGCGCTCGGCGAGTTCGTCCCGCGAGGATCGCTTCGGCTGGCGCGGTGGCGCCGGCTCGGCACCCGCATCCGGGGGAGCGCCAGCCCCGGGCAGCGCCACCCGGCCGTCCAGGTCCACCGGGTCAATCCCGTTCGACGACAGCGACTCGGTCAGCAGGCCGCTGGTTACGGCCGCCGCGGCAGCGGCATCTGCCATCGCCGCATGCAGTGTCTGCTCCGCCTCCGCGACGGCCGCGGCACTCACCCTTTGCCCGAGCTCATCGGCCAGCTTCCGGCCCTCTGCCGCCACGGCGGCCAACAGTTCCCGGCGCTGGTCGCCCAGTCGGCGCAGCTGTTGCGGATCGAGCTGCTCCTGGGCTTCGCTCATGGCGTGGCCCAGTTCCACGATCCCGGCGATGTCCGCGCTCCGGTGCCGGCTCAGGAGATTGACCAGCCAAGCCGCGGCCGACGGTTTCGCCAGCGCTTTGATCTGCCGGGCCAGTTCCTTGTGGCCGTCCTGGGCTGCCTCCTTGGCCCTCGCGTTGCGAGCCGCGGTGAATTCACCGGGCAACAGCGCGTACAGCTCCCGTGCCGCGCTCTCCAGGTCCATGTGCCCCAGCCTAATAGGAGCGGCCGTCTGCGGTTGTTTGGGCCACGGCTGGCAGGCAGTGCCAGTCCCGGGCCCGTGCGGGCGGCAGCTGTCCCGCTGGCCACCCGCAGCAATGGATTCAGCTGAGGTCAGGGCACGACGCCGAAGCCGCCGCTCCAGCCAATCTTCTCGCTGGCGGCCAAGGTGATCTGCAGGAAGCCCATGGCTTCCAGTTCCCGTGCCCGGGAGAGGGCACCGGCGTCGATAACCCGGAGTCCGGCGGCGGCGACCACCTCGGCCAGCATGGTTTTGGCCTCTGCGTCGTCGCCGGCCACCAGCACGGTGGTGGTGAGCCCGCCGACCGTCCCGGCAACCAGCGTGGCGGCCAAGGTGGTGTTAAAGGCCTTGAGCACCGCCGAGTCCGGCAGCGCGGCGGCTAGTTCCGCGGCCGCGGAGCTGTCCGCCGCCACGGTGAGGGAGTCGAAGGTCTCGAAGTTCAGCGGGTTGGTGATGTCCACGACCACCTTGCCGGACAGCTGCCCGGAGCGCTTACCGAGGATGTCGGCCAGGGCGGGATAGGGCACGGCCAAGACGACGATGTCACCGGTGACCGGCTTGTCCTCGTCGGAGTGGCCGAGCATCTCGACGGTGTTGCCGCCCTTGGTGACGACCCCGGAAATGGCCTGGCCCATCTTTCCGGTACCGATAACGCTGACGTGTGCCATGGAATGCTCCTCGATCACGGATGGATACTGGAAGACGCAGCCAAGACGCTAGCGGCAGAAGCAGGGGCAGTCAACGGCTACCGGGACTTCCTGGTCTCCCTGTCGTTGGCCTTGCGCAGCGCATCCACCAGCTCCGACTTGTCCATCTTCGACCGGCCGGGGACATCAAGCTTCTTGGCCAGATCGTAGAGGTGCTGCTTGGAGGCGTTTGCGTCCACCCCGCCCTTGGTTTCCCGCGAGGTGCCGGCGCCGCCCTCGGCTTGCGGGTCGGAGGGGCCCTTCTTTTCCTTCGGCTCCCAGTGGTCGCCCACCTTCTCGTGCGTGTGCTTGAGCGCGCTGTAGGCCACGCGGTGGGCACGTTCCTCGTCGCCGTACGTTTCGGCGGCGGAATCGTGGGCTTCCGCGAAAGTTTCCTGGGCCTTCTGGCCCGACCGCCGCAGTGTGCTGGGCAATTCGCTCTGCTTCGGCTTGCCGCTCTT
Source organism: Arthrobacter sp. Y3223065 (assembly GCF_059090885.1). Classification (NCBI taxonomy): domain Bacteria; kingdom Bacillati; phylum Actinomycetota; class Actinomycetes; order Micrococcales; family Micrococcaceae; genus Arthrobacter; species Arthrobacter sp. Y3223065. The sequence continues at coordinate 335,522 of NZ_JBNHGC010000005.1, forward strand.
CGTCGTCTTCGGCATCTGGACCACGTCCCTTCAGAAAGGATTGTTCGCCATTCCTCCTCCAACGTGGCACAGTTCGCCGGCCCTGCCAAGGGAGATGCGGCGCCTGTGGAAATCGGAACAACCACGGCGGAGCAGCCGCCTGCCGTCGGCGCACCTTCGCGATGCCGGAGGACGCAACGGGCAGCGGCACAATGGAAGGGTGAGCCAGTCAGCCCCGCAGGAACCCGCGCACCGCCACGTCCTTTTCGACCTGGCCGCGATGGGTGCGGGGCTGGTCTTCGCCGATTCCCTGGATGACTTGGCCGCTGCCCTGACGGGCAGCCCGGTTGGGGCGGGTGCCGGCGGGCCCGCAACCACCGGAACCCGGGCCGGCACCGCCGTCGTGCAGGCTCCGCCGGGCACGGGCAAGACGACCCTGGTCCCGCCGCTGGTCGCCAACCTGGTGGCCGGTAGTGCACCGGGCCGCCGGCCGCGCATCGTGGTCACCCAGCCCCGCAGGGTCGCGGCCCGTTCAGCCGCCAGGCGCCTGGCAGCCCTGGATGGCAGCCAGCTTGGCGGCCGCGTCGGTTATACGGTGCGCGGCGAACGCCGGGCGGGTCCGCAGACCCTGATCGAATTCGTCACGCCGGGAATCCTGCTGCGCCGGCTGCTCACCGATCCCGGCCTGGACGGGACGGACGCGGTGATCCTGGACGAAGTGCATGAGCGCGGCCTGGAGACCGACCTGCTGGTCGGCATGCTCGGCGAGGTCCGCCAGTTGCGCGGGGATCTCACGTTGGTGGCGATGTCGGCCACCCTGGACGCGCCGCGCTTCGCCGCCTTGATCGGCGGGGACGACGGCGCCGGGCCGGCCCCGGTGGTCGACTGCCCTTCGGCGCTGCATCCCTTGGAGGTGAGGTGGGCTCCTGCCTCCGTGCCACGGCTGGACGGGAGGGGAGTTGCCCGCGGTTTTTTGGACCACGTTGCCTCCACCGCCGCGGCCGCGCATGCCGCGGCGCTCGCGGACGACCCCTCGGTGGACGCCCTGGTCTTCGTGCCGGGAGCCTGGGAAGTGCAGCAGGTGGCCGCGCTGATCCGGGACAGGGTCCGCGGCGGCACCGGCACCGATGTACTGGAACTGCACGGCCAGGCCGACACGGCCACGCAGGACCGCGCCGTTTCCGGCCGGGAGCCCGGCGGTGCCCCGCGCATCATCGTCTCCACCTCTCTGGCCGAGTCCTCGCTCACCGTGCCGGGCGTGCGGTTGGTCGTCGACTCCGGGCTGTCGCGCGAACCCCGCCGGGACGCGGCCCGCGGCATGTCCGGGCTGGTGACGGTGTCAGCCTCCCGCGCTTCCGCCGACCAGCGCGCCGGCCGCGCCGCCCGCCAGGGTCCGGGCACCGTGGTGCGCTGCTACGAGCCGAAAACCTTTGGCGCCGCGCCCGCCCATCCCACCCCGGAGATCGCCGTCGCCGACCTCACCAGTGCCGCCTTGGTGCTGGCCTGCTGGGGTGCCCCGGGCGGCGAGGGGCTGCAACTTCCGGACGCGCCGCCGGCGACGGCCATGGCGGACGCCGTGCGCACTTTGCATGAGCTGGGCGCTACTGACGACGGCGGCCGTGCCACCGATTTGGGGCGTGTCCTCTCCCGGGTCCCGGCCGACCCCCGGCTGGGCCGGGCGCTGCTAGATGGCGCGGCGGCAGTGGGCCGGCAGGTTGCCGCCGAAGTAGTCGCCATGGTCTCCGGCGAGGAGCGGGCACCCGGTGCCGACCTCACGGTGCTGCTGTCCCGACTGCGTTCGGCAGGCCGCGGCGACCCCGCCGCCCGGCGCTGGCGGGAGGAGGCGCATCGGCTGGAGGGCATCGCACGGCAGGAGGGCACCGCCGTCGTCCCTTCCACCGGCGATATGGGCGGTTCGGAACGTGCCGGCTTCGTGGTGGCGCTGGCCTTCCCCGAACGGGTCGCCCGCCGCGTGCCCGGTCCCGGGCAGACCTACCTGCTGGCGTCCGGAACCCGGGCCGGGCTGCCGTCCGGCAGTCCCCTGGCCGGGCAGGAGTGGCTGGCTGTGGCCGAGGTGTCCCGGGCGCAGGGCCGCGACGCGGCAGGCACCGGGGCGGTGATCCGCGCCGCCGCCCCGTTGACGGGGGAAACGGCGGCAGCGGCGGCCCAGCACCTGATGACAGACCGGGTGGAGGCGCGCTTCGAGTCGGGCAAACTTGCGGCCCGCCGGGAACGCAGGCTTGGCGCCATCGTGCTGTCCTCGGCACCGGTCCGGCCGTCGCGGGATGAGGGCCGGGAGGCGGTAGCGCGGGCCCTGGAAGACGGCGGGCTGGACATCCTTGGCTGGTCGGAAGCAGCCCGGGGGCTGCGCCGCCGGCTGGCCTTGCTGCACCGCGAACTGGGCGCGCCCTGGCCGGACGTCGCCGACGCAGCGCTGCTGGGACGGCTGTCCGATTGGCTGGCTCCGGAACTGGAGGCGCTGGGCGGCGGGAAGCCGGCCGCCGCAGTGGACCTGGCCGAGCCGCTGCGCCGGCTGTTGCCCTGGCCGGAAGCGACCCGGTTCGATGAGCTAGCGCCGGAGCGGCTTGAGGTTCCCAGCGGTTCACGGGTGCGGATCGACTACCCGGAACGTGACGGGGGAGAGCGCCCGGTGGTGGCGGTCAAACTGCAGGAGTGTTTCGGCTGGGCGGACACGCCCCGGCTGGTGGGCGGGCGGGTTCCCGTGCTGTTCCACCTGCTCTCGCCGGCCGGCAGGCCGCTGGCCGTCACCGATGACCTGGCGTCTTTCTGGTCCGGTCCCTATGCGCAGGTCCGCGCCGAGATGCGCGGCCGCTACCCGAAGCACCCGTGGCCGGAGGATCCGTGGACCGCGCCGGCCACCGCGCGGACTAAACACCGGAGGTAACGGCCGGACAGTGCCGCCAGGGCGGACTGCCGCGCGCGTGCCTCTCCGGCCGTTCGGCGGGCGCCTGCCGCCCCGGCCGGGCGGACTGCGGCCTTCAAGCGGGTCTTTCCGGCGGGTCCCAGTCAGCGGATGAAGTGGCGGGAGATGAGCAGCCGCTGGATCTGGTTGGTCCCCTCGAAGATCTGCATGACCTTGGCCTCGCGCATGTACCGCTCGGCCGGGAAGTCCCGGGTGTAGCCGGCCCCGCCCAGCACCTGTACGGCGTTGGTCGTCACGCTCATCGCGTTGTCGGTGGCCACCAGCTTGGCGATCGAGGCCTCCCTGCCGTAGGGGAGGCCGGCGTCCTTCAACCGCGCCGCCGCCAGGTACATGGCGCGCGCGGTTTCCACCTCCACCGCCATGTCGGCGATCAGGAAGGCCAGCCCCTCGTGCTCGATCAACCGCTTGCCGAAGGCCTCGCGCTCGTTGGCGTAGGCGGCGGCCAGGTCCAGCGCGGCCTGGCCGAGCCCGGCAGCCACCGCCGCAATGCCCAGCCTGCCCAAGTCCAGCGCCGCGAAGGCGATCGCCAGGCCCTGGCCTTCCTCGCCGATCAGGCGGTTGGCCGGAACGTACGCGTCGTCGAAGTTCATCGTCGCCGTGGTGGAGGCTGTCAGCCCCATCTTGTGCTCCGGCGGGGCCGCACTCAGGCCTTCGGTGTCGGCCGGAACCAGGAAGCAGGAAACACCGTGCCGCGGATCATCGGACGTCCTGGCCATGACCGTGTAGAAATCGGCCTCGCCGGCGTGCGTGGTCCAGGCCTTCGCGCCGCGGATCAGGTAGCCGTCGCCCTTCCGGATGGCGCGGGTGCGCATCGCCGCGGGGTTGGAGCCCGCGTGCGACTCGGAGAGGCAGTAGGCACCCAAGGTGTCGCCCGAAAGCATGTCCGGCAGCCAGGTTTTGCGTTGCGCATCGCTGCCGAAATGCACCAGCGGGAAGCAGGAGAGGGCATGGACGCTGACGCCGACCGCCACGCTGCCCCACGCGGCGCCGAGTTCCTCCAGGACCTGCAGGTAGACCTCGGCCGGCTGGCCGCCTCCGCCAAACTCCTCCGGGTACGGCAGGCTGAGCAGCCCGGCTTCCCCCAGCATCCGGAAGACCTCGCGCGGGAACCGTTCGGCGGCCTCGGCCGCGGCCGCCTGCGGCAGCAGCTCGCGGTCCGCGATGTCGCGGACCAGCTCGATCAGGTCCTGTGCTTCCTCCGTCGGCAACAACCGTTGCACAACCATCGCCACTCACCCCTCCGGCTACCGGCCTGGGTGCGGACCGGCGCCTGGATTGCCGCAGTCACGCCGGGTTCGCCGGGCCGCTGCGGTGCGTCCACGTCATTGCGTGAGTCAACTACAACACGGCAACAGAGGCCTGACAAGCATGATCCCCGGCGTGTGTGCGGGCGGGTCTCCAGCGGGTGTCCGGGCCGATCGAACGGTGCTGACAGGCAGCAGGAGCAGTCGCTGGACATCGGCGACGGCCGGGATCCTCCGGGCGGCCTCGATCCTCCAGGGCGGCCGAGCTGTGCCAGAACGGCCTTCCGCGACGGGCCTGTGTCGACTATCGGCCGCTCTGGAGCTTGGCGCGGAACGCCAGCCATCTTTCGTCGGCTGCTTCCGGCCTGGGGCCCCGCGGCACACGTTTACACGGGCTTGAGGCAAACGCGGGCTGCCAGCTGTCGCGGGAGCCCCGCATCGCCCGCCCCGGCGCCGCACCAACACCCGCACCCGGGCCTTGGAGCTCCGGCGGGGCCGGCTTCGCGTTGACGGGTGACCGCGGGAGGCGGGAAGCGTAGGCTGGGAAGCGAGTCCTGCAGCAGCAGAAAAAAGGTGATGTGCCATGGACCGGACGTGGAAGCGCTGGCTGCCCGCCGCCGTCGTGCCCGCGGTGATTGCCGGCGGAGTGCTCACCGGTTCCCTGCAGGCCAACGCCGCAACCGATTTGCCGGACAAGACCCCGCAGCAGCTGCTGGAGCTGGTGGCGGACAGCGACGTCCGCGCGCTCTCCGGCACGCTGGAACAGGACTCCGCGCTGGGACTTCCGGAACTTCCCGAGGACCTGCCCGCGGACGAGGGCGGCGACGTGGCCGCGGCGCTGGAGCTGCTGACCGGTTCCCGCACCGCCCGCGTCTACCTGGACGGGCCGGATCAGGCCCGGCTGCAGCTCTTCGACCGCTTTGCGGAGCGCGACGTGATCCGCAACGGCACCGAGGCCTGGGTGTACAGCTCCAAGGAGAACGAGGCGGTCCGCCTGACGTTGCCCGCCTGTGCGGACGACGGAAAGGAAGACGACGGCGGTGCACCCCATCCGGGTGGGGCCTACACCCCCGAACAGCTCGCCGAGCACCTGCTGGCCAAGATCGGCCCGGAAACGAAGGTGTCCGTCGGCGCCGATACCGAGGTCGCCGGGCGCAGCGCCTATCAGTTGCTGGTGGAGCCGAACAGCACGGCCACGCTGGTGGGATCCGTGACCGTCGCCGTCGACGCCGAGACCGGCCTGCCGCTCAGCCTCCGGGTCGCTGCCCGGGGACAGCAGGACCCGGCGTTCCAGCTGGGCTTCAGCAAGCTAAGCCTCGAGGCCCCGGACCAGAGCCTGTTCGAGTTCACCCCGCCGCCTGGAGCCAGCGTCACCGAAAAGGCCGTGCCGCGGCACGGAGAGCAGTCACGGTCCGGACGCCATGGCCCGCACGGCGGCGGCGCTGCCGCGCTGAGGGATGACGTCATCCTGCACGGCACCGGCTGGGAAACCGTTGCGGAAGTCCCCGCGGGGGCCCTGCCGGAGGGCTGGGAAGACTCCGCCTTGCTCGCCCAGGCCACCGATGCGGTGGACGGCGGCCGGCTGATCTCCACCGCCCTGGTCAACGTGTACCTGACCGACGATGGCCGCGTTCTGGCCGGGTCGGTCCCGTTCGAGTCGTTGCAGGCAGCCGCGGAGGCCCGGTGAGCGGCAGCGGCAACCCTGCCGCGCTGGTCATCGAAACCTCCGGACTGACCAAACGCTTCGGCCGGCAAACCGCCGTCGACTCCCTTGACCTGGCCGTCCCGCACGGTTCCGTCTTCGGGTTCCTGGGTCCCAACGGCTCGGGGAAAACCACCACCATCCGGGTCATGCTCGGGCTGGCCGCAGCCACCAGCGGGAGCGTCCGGATCTTCGGGCAGGACATGCCCGGCTCTTTGCGGGACGTGCTTCCGCGGGTCGGAGCCCTGATCGAAGGCCCGGCGTTCTACCCCTTCCTGTCCGGCGCCGCGAACCTGCACCGGCTGGACACCGCGGACCGCCATGCCCCGTCAAACACCCGGCGGGAGAGGATCGGCAGGGCGCTGGAGCGCGTCGGCCTGACCCACGCCGCGGACAAGAAGGTGCGCGCCTACTCGCTGGGCATGAAGCAGCGGCTCGGCATCGCCAACGCCCTGATGATGCCGCGCCAGTTGCTGGTGCTGGACGAGCCCACCAACGGGCTCGACCCGCAGGGCACCCGCGAAGTCCGCAGCCTGGTCCGTTCTCTGGCGGAGGAGGGCACCACGGTATTCGTCTCGAGCCACCTGCTCTCCGAGGTGGAGCAGATCTGCACGCATGCGGCCGTCATGCGCGCCGGCAAGCTGGTTGCGCAGGGGGCCCTGGATGATGTGCGCCGGGCGGGCCTCACCCACGTGAGCGTCCAGACCCCCGACGTCGCGGCCGCGCGCGGCGTGCTGCGCCGGTTGGGCCTTGAACCAGAGGGCCCGGACGCCGCACTCGACGGACACGTCAACGCGCCGATGAACCAAGGCGGACTGCTGCCCGAGCACATCGCCGCCGCCCTCGTGGCGGACGGTGTGCGGATCCGCGGGTTCACCGTGGAGGCAAGCAGCCTCGAGGACCGGTACGTGGAGCTGACGGGGGAGGGCTTCGACGTTGTCCAGTGAGCAGCAGCCCGGCACGGGCGGCCACCGCCGGGTGGGGCCCGAGATTGTGGAAGTCGAGGCCCCCGCCGAGGAAAACCCCGGCGCTTCGGCGGCCCATCCGGTCGAGGGACGCGAAGGCGGTAAGTCCGCCGGTTGGGCTCTTTTCGGTTCCGAGCTCAGCGTGCTCTTCCGCCGCGGCCGGACGTGGGCCATGCTGCTGGCCTTGGCTGCTGTCCCGACGCTCATCGCGGTGGTGGTCCGGTTCGCTGCGGACGAGGACGGGCCAGGCGGCGGGCCGCCGTTCCTCAACCGGATCACGGAGAACGGGCTGTTCGTGGCGCTGACCGGGCTCGTGGTGTCCATCCCGTTGTTCCTGCCGCTGACCGTCAGCGTCGTTTCGGGGGACACGATTGCCGGCGAGGCGGGCCACGGCACCCTGCGCTACCTGCTCAGCGCCCCCGCCGGCCGGCTGCGGCTGCTGGCCGTCAAGTACGGCGCGGCGGTGGCCTTCTGCGCTGCCGCGGCGCTCGCCGTCGCGGTCACCGGGGCGCTGGTTGGCGGCCTGCTCTTTGGCATCGGGCCGGTGACGTTGCTGTCCGGCGACACGATCGGCGTCGGCGAGTCCCTGGCTCGCCTGCTGCTGGTGGCCGCCTACGTTGCCTTGTCACTGGCAGGGCTGGCGGCCATCGGGCTCTTCATTTCCACCCTCACCGAAGTCCCCGTCGGTGCCATGGCGGCGACGGCAGTGCTGGCCGTCGTCGCCCAGATCGTCGGCGCCCTGCCGCAGCTGGAATGGCTGCACCCGTGGCTGTTCACCCACCACTGGCTCAGCTTCGCCGACCTGCTGCGCCAGCCCATCTCCTGGGACGCCTTCGGCGCCAACGCACTCCTGCAGGGCGGCTATATCGCCGTTTCCTGCGCCCTCGCCTACGGCCGTTTCAGCACCAAGGACGTGCTGTCCTAGAGTCAGTCGCCGCGGAGGCGGACGATAGCTGTCCGCCGCTGGTTGAGGTTTGGTTACGACATCCCGGCCTTTTCGTCGGGCTGATGGATGCCGATGGTGTTGTTTTCCGTGTCCAGGTAGTAGCCCTGCCAGGCCATTCCCGGCAGCGCGTACTTCGGCAGGGCCGTTTGGCCGCCCGCATCCAGGATCTTCCGTTCGGTCGCGTCGTAGTCATCCACCTCCATGGTGACCACCCAGGCGTTGGTACCCTGGCCGGTGGCAGGCGCCGGGGCGGGACGCTGCATGAGGCCCCCGTTGATGCCGGCCTGGTCCTCCGGGCCGGTCACGACCCCAAAATAGGGAGTGCCCGTGACCTGCGAATAGTCCTCGAACGTCCACCCGAAAACGGTCGAGTAAAAATTCTTTGCTCGTTCCAAGTCATCAGCCTGAATCTCGAAGTGAACGGGGCGGGCCATGGTGACTCCTTAGCTCAGGGGCGGAAGCTGATGCTCTCCATTCATGCGGCCCCGAGGGCACAAGTCAAGGAGGCATTAACGAATCGGGTTCGATCGCCGATGGCTGCAGGTCGACCTGGGCGACCCTCGCGCGAAGGCTATTAAGCCAGACGGTGGCGCCCGGTTCCACGGCTCCAAGGAAGCCAGCTACGGGTGCGGCGTGGCTTGCCCAGGTGGCCTTCCTTTTCCAGCGGATCGGCCGCGTCATCCGGAAGATGCCGATCCTCACCGGCAACAATGTGCCCTGTTCCGGGGCCGGGTATCTGGGCCGCTGCCAGATTCGGCATCCCCATGCTGTCCCCGGACCCATGGACAGGCTTAGGTCCCATCCGCTCCATGTTCGCCACCGGATTGGCTTCCGGCCGTTCCTGATTTTCCCGCATGGTTGGCCCCCATTGCCGCTCAGTAAGTCCCCTGCGGCCAGAGTAAACCGGATAACCCGGAAATGGGGGAGAATCCCGAAAATTTATTGCCTGGAAGGGCCGGCTGCTGCGACAGCGCTGGCAAGCGGGCGACCAAACGCCAGCGGTGGGCCGGCTCCAAGAGCCGGCCCACCGTCGTAATGCTGGGTTTTGAGGTTTAGAGCTGCGTGCCGATGGGGCCGCTGTCATTCACTTCTCCGCGCCAGGCGCCGGTTTCGGTGCCGCGGGTTTCGATGAACTCCTTGAACTTGCGCATGTCCGACTTCACTTGCTTGTCGTCGATGTTCAGGGCGGCGCCGACCTTCTCGGTGAAGGTTTCCGGATCCCACTCGAAGCGCACCGAGACCTTGGTGCTGTCGGCACCCAGCGGGCTGAACGTGACGACGCCGGCGTGGGACTTGCCGTCGACGCTGCGCCAGGCGATGCGCTCGTCCGGCTGCTGTTCGACGATTTCGGTGTCGAACTCGCGCTCCACGCCGCCGACCTTGGTCTTCCAGTGGTTGGTGGTGTCGGTCAGCTGGGTCACGGACTCAACGCCGGACATGAAGTTCGGAAAGGATTCGAACTGCGTCCACTGGTCGTACGCTGTGCGGACCGGAACGGCTACATCAATGGTTTCTTCCACGGTTTGCATCAGTTGCCTCCTTTGGAATCGGGCCAGGGCCGCTGTTGCGCCCCTTGAGGTGGCCTCGTTGCCTACGCTACACAGGCTGGTGAAAGGTGACAACTCGATAGACAGCTTGCTGATCATTTTCCGCAGTACGTAGGGTGGCGTGTGTAGCTGTCGCAGAGTCAACCGGCAGGAGTGAATCATGCGCGCTGTAGTGTTCGAGGAATTCAAGACTTTCCCCACCATCAAGGATGTGGAGCGGCCAAAGCCCCGGGCCGGGGAGGTGCTGCTGAAGGTCGCTGGCGCCGGAGCGTGCCACTCCGATGTCGCGATCTACAACGATTTCGAGGCCGGCGGCCCGGGAGCGGTGCCGCCGCCGTTCACACTCGGCCATGAAAACTCCGGGTGGGTTGAAGAGCTCGGGGAGGGCGTGGAAGGCTTCAACGTCGGCGATGCCTATCTGGTGTACGGGCCGATCGGCTGCGGGCACTGCAAGGCGTGTTCGCGCGGCCAGGACACCTACTGCGAGAACGCGGCCAAGATGCCGTACCTCGGTGTGGGGCTGGGGCGCGACGGCGGGATGGCCGAGTACGTCAGCGTGCCGGCGCGGAACCTGGTGCCGCTGGGCGACGCCGATCCGGTGGCCGCGGCGCCGCTGGCCGACGCGGCGCTGACTCCGTACCACGCCATCAAGCAGTCGCTGCCGCACCTGGCCGGCGGCGGCAAGTACGCGTTGGTCATCGGGTTGGGCGGCCTGGGCCAGATCGCCGTGCAGATCCTCAAGGCGCTGACCGGCGCCACCGTCATCGCCACCGACATGAAGGAAGAGGCGATGCGCAAGGCCAAAGAGGCCGGCGCCGTGACCGTTCCCGGCGGCGAGGGGCAGGCCGAGCGGATCCGCGGGATCACCGGCGGCCGCGGCGTTGATGCCGCGTTCGACTTTGTGGGTGTGGGTCCCACCGTCAAGACCGCCGCCGCTTCCATGGCCCGGCTGTCCAGGCTGACGGTGGTGGGGATCGCCGGCGGCACGTTGGAGTGGAGCTTCTTCACCAACCCGTACGAGTCCGTCATCACGAACACCTACTGGGGCACCATCGAGGACCTGCACGAGGTGGTGGACATGTACAAGGCCGGGCAGATTGTTCCGGAGATCGAGCGCTATAGCATGGACGATGCGCTGGAGGCCTACCGCAAGCTGCAGGCCGGCGAACTCAGCGGCCGCGCCGTGGTGGTTCCGCACGGGAGCTAGGGAATTGAAGTATCGGCGGCGGGATTGTCGCGGATATGAAGCGCATCGGTTTCCTGTCCTTCGGCCACTGGAGCCCCGCCGTCGGCTCGCCGGTTCCCACCGCAGGCGAAGGGCTGCTGCAGAGCATCGACCTGGCCGTGGCGGCGGAGGACGTTGGGGTGGACGGCGCGTATTTCCGCGTGCACCACTTCGCGCGGCAGCAGTCGTCGCCGTTTCCGCTGCTGGCTGCGATTGCCGCTCGGACCAGCCGGTCGAGATCGGCACCGGCGTTATCGACATGCGCTAGCGCATGTCGGGTTGTTGCACTGCTTTTCTTTGGACGGCTGTAGCGGGCTCCGCCTAAGTGTTCTGAAGTTGATGACCAACTGCAGAAAGAGCAGCACGGCACCGCTATCTGCCGAGTGGCCATAGAAGACCGCCGTCCACAGGCCAGAAAGCGCAGCGGCCAGCCCCGCAGGCACGAGAATGCGCCCACCGACCCGGTGCCATCTCCGCCCCCGCAGTGCCGGGTCGTCCGGCGCTGGCCAAACGTCGCCACGGCGACGGAGATCACCCGGAAATTGGGCAGGTCGAACACTGCGGTGGCAGCATCGACTGCCACCCGGGTAGCCTCAAGGGCCGCCCCCGAGCTCAAAGGGAACCTAGCAAATGTCGCTGCAACGTTGCGGGTCTCCCCCGCAACGCAAGCTTGAACTCACGGGTAACGACTTCGCTCAGCTGTGGGACCAAGACCTTGAGTGACCTTGCCTCCGATCCGCTCTCGAAAACGGATCATTCTGTATCCCGGATTTCCCGCACGCTCGCTACACAGACCCAGCCAGCCTCACCATCGCCTTCAAGCGGTGGAAGGGGATACCGCCGACGGCATACAGGTAGGCATCTCACTCCAGAAACAACATCGATTAAGAGGATTGGCGGTGCCCGCCTTTAAGATGCACGGTGGCGTGCCCTGCGAGCTGGTGTCGTCTTATCGATCGTCGGACCGCATTCAAGGGGCCCGTCCGCCGTTCGCGAGTTCCCTCGCAACCACCGCACGTGAGCCAAAGCTGACGACGTTGTCGCCCTTTCTTATCCACTCGGCGTCTTGTGCCCTCCCTGTCCGTGCCACGCCCCTCACAGAATGAGTAGGGAAAATCAC
>NZ_JBNHGC010000006.1:0-235152 GCF_059090885.1 Arthrobacter sp. Y3223065
CTCGGCCTTGCGGTCAACCGGCTGATCCGGCTCGGCCTTGCGGTCAACCGGCTGATCCGGCTCGGCCTTGCGGTCAACCGGCTGATCCGGCTCGGCCACGCCTTCCCGGTGCGGCTGGCCGCCGTCCTGTGCGGATCCGGCAGCGGCGGTTGCACCGGTGTCTGCGTCTGTCGCCCGCGGCTCCTCGCCGCGGCCACCCGTCTCGGTCATCGTTGCTGTCCTTTTCCGGCCAAGGCAACTGCGGCGCCGTCGGCCGGGTCCTCGAATGCTGCCCTGCGCAGTTCAGCGGTGCTGGCATCCGCCCCCGTGGTCTTGATGTGGTCGACCCTGCGCGGCACGAACCGCCGGCGCGCCGGGATCGGTATGGCGAGCAGGACGGTCAGACCGATGGCGAGCACCTGGAGAATTCCGATCCACGGCGACCAGGGGCTTGAATAGCCGATCTTCACGGTACCCGCTGCTGCCGGCACTTCAAACGCCTGGGCCCAGCCGTCCTGCGACGATTCCAGCCGCTGGCCGTTCAAGGTAGCCGTCCAGCCCGGGTCGGTCCGCTCGGCCAGGATCAGCCGTCGCCCGGGCTCGCCGGCGGGAATCTCGCCACCCGCCGCGGTCCAGCCGGACGGCACCGTTTGCAGCAAGTCGCCGTTGGCATCGACCAGGCGTACCCGGGCGGTCAGTTGGCCCGCCGCGGTGCCGTCTTTGCCGGTCGTTCCGACGACCCGCCAGAGCCAACCGGAGTCGGTGCGTCCCACCGAGGTCAGTCCCGGCACGGCGTCGATGCGGCCGGCCAGCAGTTCGGCTGCCGTGTCGGATTCCTGCAGCACCACGAAGTCCACGCCGAGCCGCACCAGGGAGGGCCGCGGATCCACGCCGGTGCCCGCCACGATGACAGCGACCGTGTTCCGCAGTTCGGCGTCGGCGTCGTCGTCGGAGCGGACCTCGGCTTCGGTCAGCGGACCGGCCAGGGCACGCGCCGAATAGATCGCCGACAGCTGGTCCAGGGTGGTGCCGCTGCCGTGCATCACGGCCGCCGTCACCGCACCGCCGGTTCCCGCCGTCAACACGAGCGCACGTGCCTGCTCCGGCCCGGTCCCGCTGTCAGCAGAGGTGGCCGGCAGCGTCCGGTCGGCCCCGGGCGCCACCGCCATGTGCGTGCCGAAATCCGTCAGCGTCCGCGTCTCGCTGGACGGTGTGTAGCCGGTGAACTGGGGCACCAGCCAGTGTGCCAGGCTCGCCACCGGGCCCAAGGCCATGAGGACGGCGGCGGCCACCGCCACGGTGCGCCGCAGGCCCGACGCCGGGCGCCCCGAAGCGGCCAGGTCGTGCCGCAGTCGGTCCCCGGCGATGAGTGCCGCGCCCAGGAGCAGGAACAGGGTGAGCGAGACAAAGGGACCGGTGAACGGAGTGACCACGGCTCCCGGTGCGACGGCGGTGGCCAGCATCGACGATCCAAAGGAGGCCGCGAGGGTCAGGAACGCGCCGAGCCAGAGCAGCCGTGCGCGGCCGGCCCCCCTGCCCATGACCGCCCCGGCCACGGCCAGCGCCAGCATCGGCACGGCGACGATGAGCGCGTAGAGGAGCGCCCACGGCCCCTGGGCCAGTTCCTCCAGCAAGCCGGCTCCGGCCAGCCCGTCGGCGGGGTTGAAGGCGAGCGGGAAGCCCATCAGCTGCTGCCACAGCGGGGCGGCGTGGAAGGCCAGCGGCAGGCCGGGATCGCCCAAAAGCGCGCGCGGCTCGTCCAGCCCGGCGGCGAACATCGGCAGGGCGAGTGCCAGCGGCGGGATGAGCGCCCACCAGACGGTTTTGGCCCGGCGGCGCAAGGCCAGCATCAGGACGGCAATAAAGACGACAACCACGGGCAGCAGCGCCGGTGCCGACGCCGTGATGCCGGCCAGGCAGAGCCCGGCCGCTGCCGCGGCGGTCCACGAGGGGTTGCCGTTAATGCCGGGCTTGTGCACGGCTTCGTGCGGCAGCAGCGGCCGGTTGGCGTCGGCGCGTTGAACGGCGGAACCGGTGGCGCGCAGCAGGCCGAGAACGGCCCACGGGATCAGCAGGTGGGCCATCAGTGCGCCCAGCCGGCCCGTGCCCAACGCGACCTGGAACGCCGGAACGCTCGCCCAGAACATCGCGGCCCAGAAGCGCAGGCCGCGCCGCTGCGTGAGGGCCCCGGCGGCGAACCATGCGCCGGCGGCGGCCAACGGCATGGCCAGCAGCACCAGCGTCAGGACGGCGGCAGAGCCATTCCCCAAACCCAGCACGGCCAGGACGGCCAGGACGTAACCGAAGGGGTCCCCGTGCCCGGGAACGCCGGAACCAAGCGAAACCCACCAGCTGGACGCGTTGTGCCAGATTTCCGCCACGGTGGCCGAGACCGGCAACAGTCCGCCGCCCACCAGCGCCGGTGCCCCGAAGAAGTCAAACATGCCCACCGTGGACACGAGGGCCAGCACGACGGCGGCGGCCACCAGGCCCGTACCGACCCAGGTCCGGGCGGGCGCGGCGAGGGAGGCAAAGTCGTCGGATCCGCCGGTGGGCTGGTCGCTGCCGCCGGCGTCCGAACCGGAGCCGTCGCCCACTACGCCGACGGCGAGCTCGGGCCGCAGCGCCTCGGCGAGTGAGCGCCGATAGGCCCAGACCTCGCGCCGCGGGACCATCAGCGGGCGCACTATCCCCCGCGAGGTCCTGCGGGTCTTGGCCGCCTGCCGCCGAGACGCAAAGAAGCCCGCGGGACGGAACAAGGCGGCCAGGGTGGCACCGAGTTGCCGCAGGCCGTGCATCGGGTCCTTGGCCACCACCGAGGCCAGGAAGCTGTACACCCCGCCGAGCAGGGCTCCGATCCACAGGAACGGAACTTGCCACCACGCCGCATGCTTTAGCCGCAGGTGGATCTGCGCCTTACGGGCTTCCCGTGCGGTGCCGTGGCCGCCGGCGCGGGTGGCATGGCGAACCCTCGCGGTAGGCACAACCACCACGCGGTGGCCGGCCAGCCGGTTCCGCCAGCACAAATCCACGTCATCACCGGTACCGGGCAGGGCTGGATCAAACCCACCCAGCTCGTCGAAGACGTCCCGGCGCACCAGCATGCCGGCGGAATTGACTGCGAAGAAGTCGCTCCGGCCGTTGTACTGGCCCTGGTCCATCTCATCGACGTCGATCATGGTCAACCGCTCGGCCCAGCGGCTCACGGTCAGGCCCACGTCGACCAGCCGGCGCGGGTTGTCCCAGTCCACCTGCTTGCAGCCGGCGATAGTCACCGACGGTGCCGTTTCCACGGCAAGCAGCAGTTCCTCGAGCGCATCGGGGTCCGGCGCGGAATCGTCGTGCAGCAGCCACAGCCATTCCTGGACCGGATTGTCGTCAACGGCGTGCTTGGGCAGCTCGGCCAGCCCCACCCGCACCGCGGCGCCGAAGCCGGCGCGGGTGGAAGCCGCGGCCACCGGGCTTCCGGCGGGCAGCTGCGCGCGCAGCAGGTCAGCAGACTCATCGGACGACCCGGTATCGACCCCGATGTGGACATCGGCCGGTCTCGTCTGCCGTGCCAGGGCGGCCAGGGTTTGGGGCAGGTAGGAAGCGCCGTTATGGGCTACCACAACGGCGGTGACGCGAACTTGCTGCTGAATTAGAGTGCTCTTTTCCGTAGCCGGCGGCGCTCGCGCTCCGACAGCCCTCCCCAAATGCCGAAACGCTCGTCGTTGGCCAGCGCATACTCCAGGCACTGCGAGCGCACCGTGCACGCGCCGCAGACCTTCTTCGCGTCGCGGGTTGAGCCGCCCTTCTCCGGGAAGAACGCTTCCGGGTCCGTCTGGGCGCACAGGGCATCGGCCTGCCAGCCGAGTTCACCCTCGTCCTCATAGCCGGCGCCGAAGCCCGGCAGCCCGATCCACAGCGGTTTCGGTGTCTGATCGGCCTCGGTCGGTTCCCGGAGCAGGCGAGGAGCAGCCAGCTCCAGCACCTCGGCACCGGGTCCCTCCGCCAACGCTTCGTGCGCCGCGAGGAAGGCGGTGGCCGCGTCCTCGAGTGTCTCTTGGCTGGTTTCGCGGAAGCGCTCTGCCGCCGCCGGATCGGCCGGATCCACATACCAATCTGCCGGTACGCCGCGCGATCCGTGCGATGCCGAAGCCTGCGCTTCAAGCTCCCGCCGGTGCGCACTACGTTCTGCCTGCCCCATCAGCCCTCCCGGAGTTCCTGTACCAGCGTGGTGCTAGATTCGTGTCCAGCGCTGGATCTCAGCGCCGGACACAAGCATGCTGTTACACGTTTAATAACTAATTACATGGGTGTAATACGTTCAAGTCAAGCGCCGGCGGGAATCTTAGAGACCCGGCAGCGAAATCCGCGTACGCCACGCGAGGGCTTGTCTCCGTGATGTACGTCACAATCTACCCGTGCCGGCGTCAGCCCGCATCCGGCCGGGCCCGGAACCCGACCCTAAGGAGCACCGTGAGCACCTCCGCCACGATCACCGACCTGCTTGCCCGGCTGCGCCCGGACTCCTCCCCCTGCCTGGTCTGGTACGGGCCGGAGGAAGAACGCGTCGAGCTGTCCGGCCGCGTGCTGGACAACTGGGTGGCCAAGACGGCGAACCTGCTGGCCGAGGAGCTGGACGCCGCCGAGGGAACGAGCGTGGGTCTTCGGATGGAGCCGCACTGGCGGTCGTTGGTCTGGGCGCTGGCCGCGTGGCGGGCCGGTGCCGCGGTCCGGCTGGACGAGGGCGCCCGGACCGCGGATGTGGTCGTGGCGGCCGATCCCGCCCTCCTGGTGCAGGAGGGCGGCGCGCATCAGGTCGTGGTCGCCCTGGGGGCGCTCCAGTTGCGCTGGCCCGGGGAATTGCCCGACGGCGTCTTGGATTACGCTGCGGAAGTCCGGTCCTACGCGGACGACTACCTGGGGATCGATTCCTTGGCGGCAAACGGCTTGGCCCTGGAGTACGACGGCGGATCCCTCACCTTCGCCGAGCTGCTTGGCCGGCCGGCAGCCGGCAGGACCCTGCTGGTGCCGGCGCAAACCCCCTGGCCGGAGGTGCTCCGCGAAGCCTTGGCGACGTGGCAGGGCGGCGGCACGGTCGTGCTGGTGCACCCGGAGGTAGGGATAACCCAACGGTTGTTGGACAGCGAGCGGGTCACCGAGCAACTGTGAACCGACGTTCCGGCCCCGGCCGTGCCTAGCCGCGCGCCGTGCCCGACGATTGGGGGCCGTCGACCTCCGGTGCAGCGTCCGCGGCAGGCTGGGGGGCGGCCTGCTCCTCGTGGTGGCGTTCGAAGATCTTGCGGTCGGCAGCGAACTCCGGCTCGGCGTCCAGCTCAACGTTGAACACCAGGAACCGGTAGGCGAAGAAGCGCATGACGGTGGCCAGGACCGTGCCGACGATCCCCGCGAACAGCAGCATGGTCCGGTCCGTCACCTCCAGCGGGTAGCGGGCTATCCACACGCAGCCGGCGGAGACCACCATGCCGATCACGTTGATGACGATGAACAGCACGAGTTCGCGCAGCACGTTCGCCTGGCGGCGATGACGGAACGTCCAATAGCGGTTGGCTACCCAGGAAAACAGGGTCGCCACGGAGGCGGAGACGAACCGCGCCTTCACCACGCTGTCGTCCATGGGCCCGTTGATCAGCCACCAGTACACGCCGTTGTCCACGATGAAGGCGATCCCGCCGACCGTGCCGAACTTCGCCACTTCCCGCCAAAAAAGGGAAACGATGGCGCGCAGGCGCTCGGAAATAGTTCGATTCATGATCGAAGGTGGATCCCTTTCGCTCGGATGCCGGAGCAGTGCCGGCCGACGCACTATTGTATTGCTCCAGTCTGCGCGTTACCTAGGACGTCCCCGCCGCGGGAAGCGCAATGCCGCTCGTCCGGGGCCTGTTCGGTACCCTGACTAGGTGAGTTTTCCAGTGATCGGCGTAGTGGGCGGCGGCCAGCTTGCCCGAATGATGGCACCGTGTGCGGTAGAGCTCGGCTTTGAACTGCGTGTTCTGGCCGAGGCCGCCGATGTTTCTGCGGTCCCGGCGGTGGCCACCGCACCGGTGGGCGACTACCGCGACCTGCAGGCGCTGCGCGAATTCGCGCAGGGCCTGGACGTGATGACCTTCGACCATGAGCACGTCCCCGCCGAACATCTGCAGGCCTTGATTGCGGAAGGCGTCAACGTGCAGCCGCAGCCGGATGCGCTGATCCATGCGCAGGACAAGCTGGTCATGCGCACGGTGGTGGACAGGCTGGGGCTGCCAAACCCGGCATGGGCGTCCGTCTCCGGAGTCGACGAGCTGGTGGCCTTCGGCGACAGGATCGGCTGGCCGGTGGTGCTGAAAACGCCGCGGGGAGGCTACGACGGCAAGGGGGTGCGGATCATCGCCGATGCGGCCGCAGCCGTCGACGCGGCCGACTGGTTCACCGGCGGCGCGCTGCTGGTGGAAGAAAAAGTCGAGTTCAGCCGGGAGCTCTCGGCGCTGGTAGCCAGGACTCCCTCCGGCGAAGCGCGGGCCTGGCCGGTGGTGCACACCATCCAGGTAAACGGCGTCTGTGACGAAGTGATCGCGCCGGCGCAGGAGCTGCCGGAGGACGTCGCCGAGGCTGCCCGGCAGGCGGCGCTTCGGCTGGCCGACGAGCTGGGCGTGACCGGCGTGATGGCCGCCGAGTTGTTCGCCACTCCGGGACGCGGAGCAGGCTTCGTGATCAACGAACTGGCCATGCGTCCGCACAACACGGGCCATTGGACCCAGGACGGGTCGGTCACCAGCCAGTTCGAGCAGCACCTGCGGGCGGTCCTGGATCTGCCGCTGGGCGATACGTCCCTGCTCGGCGGCGTCGTCGTCATGAAGAACTACCTGGGCGGCGCAAATACGGATCTGTTCTCGGCCTACCCGCGCGCGCTGGCGGCCGAGCCGTCCGTCAAGCTGCACGGCTACGGCAAGTCGGTCCGTCCCGGCCGGAAGATCGGCCATGTCAATGTGGTGGGCCGCGATGCGTCCCAGGTCGAGGAACTGCGGCGGCGCGCAAACCGTGTGGCGGCGATTGTCCGTGACGGCGTGGACCCCCAGGAAGGCAAACCATGAGCAACAAGCCGGTAGTCGGGGTCGTGATGGGGTCGGATTCCGACTGGCCCGTCATGGAAGCCGCCGCACAGGCGCTGGAGGAATTCGGCGTCCCCTACGAGGCCGACGTCGTCTCCGCGCACCGCATGCCCGAAGACATGATCAGCTACGGCCGCGACGCGCACTCCCGGGGACTGCGGATCATAATCGCCGGCGCCGGCGGTGCCGCGCATCTGCCCGGCATGCTCGCCTCCGTGACCCCGCTGCCGGTGATCGGGGTGCCGGTGCCCCTGAAGTACCTGGACGGCATGGACTCCCTGCTCTCCATCGTGCAGATGCCCGCCGGCGTACCGGTGGCCACCGTGTCCATCGGCGGAGCCCGCAATGCCGGGCTGCTGGCCGTGCGGATGCTGGCAGCCGGCGGTGACGAATTGGCCGCACGGCTGCAGCCGGCCCTGCTGGACTTCGCTTCCGGCCTGCGCCAGGCCGCCTACGACAAGGGAGCCGCGCTGCGTGGACGCGTAGCCGGCTCCGGCGGGGCCTAGCAACGTGGGTCCCCAGCCGCCCAGGCGGACGTCGGGGTCTTCGGCGCGCGGGGTGACCGATCCGGTCCGCTACCCGCAGCACGCTCCGGCACCGGTGCGCACGAAGCGCGCCTTCGTCCTGCTGCTGCTGACCCTGCTCGTCCCGGGCAGCGCCCAAATCGTGGCCGGGGACCGAAGGCTGGGCCGTCGCGCCCTGGCGGTGACGCTGCTGGCCTGGGCCGCCATCCTGGCCGCGGCCGTCATGGCCCTGGTCAACTGGCCGCTGCTGGTGAACCTGGCCACCGACCGGTGGGGTTCGCTGGCGCTGATTGTGGTGCTGGCGGCGCTGGCGCTGTTCTGGGCCTTCCTGTTTTTGAACACCCTGCGCATCATCAGGCCAAACCTGCTGGCCCCGGGAGCCAAGCCGGCCGTGGCGGTGACGCTGGTTGCCCTCATGGTGCTCACCAGCGGCAGCCTGGGCTACGCCGCCTACCTGCTCAACGTGAGCCGCAACGCCTTCAGCACCATCTTCGAAACCCGGCCCGCCTTCGACCCGGTGGACGGCCGCTACAATTTCCTGCTGATGGGCGGCGACGCCGGTGCCGGACGGGTCGGGCTGCGCCCGGACAGCATCCAGGTGGTCAGCGTCGACGCGAAGACCGGCCAGACCGTCATGTTCGGCATCCCGCGCAACTTCCAAAACGCCCCGTTCCCGGCAGACTCGCCGATGCGCGAGGTCTATCCGGAAGGCTTCAGCTGCGGTGACGAGTGCATCATCAACGCCCTCTACGTCGACGTGGAGCAAAACCACGCCGACCGTTACCCGGAGGCCAAGAACCCGGGCGCGGAAGCCATGAAGGACGCCGTGAGCGGGATCCTGGGCATCGAGATCCAGGCGTATGCCCTCGTGGACATGGACGGCTTCGAAGCCCTGGTGGACGCGATGGGCGGCATCACGGTGAACGGCGGCGGCTGGGTGCCTATCTCCAACAGGACCATCCCCGGCACCAACCAGCACTACCCGCCGAAGGGCTGGATCGCCCCGGGCGTCCAGGAGCTCGACGGCTACCACGCCCTCTGGTACGCCCGCTCCCGCGAATTCGCCACCGACTATGACCGCGTCCAGCGCCAGCAGTGCGTGATGTCCGCGATGGTCAAGCAGCTGGACCCGGCAACGGTGCTGACCCGCTTCCAGCAACTGGCCGAAGCCGGCGAACAGGTCGTCGAAACGGACATTCCCAGTTCCCAGCTGGGCAGCTTCGTCTCGCTGGCGCTGAAGGCCAAAGACCAGAAGGTGAAGCGCCTGACCATCGGACCGCCGGACTTCGGCACCGCGGCGGAGAACTTCGTCACCTACCCGGACTTCTCCGTGATCCATCCCCGTGTTCAGGAGATGTTCACCCAGGAAGAGCAGACTGGGCAGAAAGATCCCAAGGACGACGACGGCGGCACCGGCGGCCCGGGTGCCGGCGGCGGAGAAACCGGCACCGGCGAGGGCGGGGCCGGCCCGGCGGACGAGTCGGCACCGGAACCAGCCGACGCCCCGGAGGCGCCGGCGGAGCCACAGATCACCGCGGAGTACCTCCAGCAGCTGGCCGAGATTGGCGATACGGCTACGCTCGGTGCCCTGGTGGCCAACAACGGCAAGTGCTCGGTCCCCTGATCCCGGTGCTGCCGGACCCGGGTCCCGCGGGTGCTGCCGAACCCGGTCCCGCGGCTCAAGCGCCCGGGCGCCGCGCCGCTGCCGGGT
The DNA here is from genome assembly GCF_059090885.1 of Arthrobacter sp. Y3223065. Classification (NCBI taxonomy): domain Bacteria; kingdom Bacillati; phylum Actinomycetota; class Actinomycetes; order Micrococcales; family Micrococcaceae; genus Arthrobacter; species Arthrobacter sp. Y3223065. The sequence goes on from NZ_JBNHGC010000006.1 coordinate 9,312, forward strand.
CCGGTTGGCCGCGCCCGGACGCTTTGCTCCGACCCGATGTTGCGCTGGTCCGGCGGCGTCCGCCCGGTCCGGTGCGGACGGGCGGCATGCTGCTTCGGCGCGGGGTCTGAGAGGATCGTTGGAACAAGGACGAGGAAGAGGCTTCACATGTATCGGTTGACGAATGTACTGCGTCCCTATGCCTGGGGTTCGACGACGGCGATTGCCGAGCTGTTCGGGCGGGAACCGTCCGGCGGGCCGGAAGCCGAACTCTGGATCGGCGCGCACCCCGACTCCCCGTCAATGGTGCAGCTGGTCGGCGGTGAACGGCCGCTCGACGAGTTCATCAAGGAGAATCCCGGCGCCGCCCTGGGCGAGACGGTCCTGGGCATGTTCGGTGCCACGCTGCCGTTCCTGACCAAGGTCCTGGCCGCCGATTCCGCGTTGTCGCTTCAGGTCCATCCCACGCTTGAGCAGGCGCGCCTGGGGTTTGCCGCGGAGAACGCCGCCGGCATCTCCTTCAACGACCCGCAGCGCAGCTACCGGGACGACAACCACAAGCCGGAGATGATCTTCGCGCTCAGCGACTTCCAGGCGCTGTGCGGCTTCCGTCCCCCGCGCGATGCGGCGCGGCTGCTGGCCGGGCTGAGACCACGGCTGGCAGACGCCGGCGCGGCCCTGGACCTGTTGGACGAGGTGCTGGAACTGCTGGACGGCGGCGACGAGGAAACGGCCCTGCGCGGTGCCTTCGTGGCGCTGCTCGACGGCGGAGAGCGCTCCGCCCGGCTCGCCGCGGACACGGCCCGCATCCTGGCGGCCGCGCCGGCCGGCAGCCTGGGCAGCGAATACGCAGCAGTCGCCCGCCTGGGAGAACTCTATCCCGGCGATCCCGGCGCGTTGATCTCGCTGCTGCTGAACCTGGTGGTCCTCTCCCCCGGCCAGGCCCTGTGCCTGCCGGCCGGAAACATCCACGCCTACCTGCAGGGTGTCGGGGTGGAGGTCATGGCGACCTCGGACAACGTGCTGCGCGGCGGCCTCACTCCGAAGTACATCAACGTGCCCGAACTGGTGAAGATCACCGACTTCCGCCCGATTGCCCCGCCCCTGGTGCAACGGACCGTGACGGATGCCGGCCAGGAACTCTACTGCCCGCCCTTTGCCGAGTTCCAGCTCCAGCGCATCGAACTGGCCGACGGCGGCAGCCCGGTGCCGCTGGCCCAGCACGGTCCCGCGATCGTGCTGGCGGTGTCCGGGAGCGTCCTGCTGGACTCCCCGAAGTCCGACCTGACCCTTGGCCGCGGCGAAGCTGCGTTCATCCCGGACATCGAACAACCGGTGAACGTTCATCCGGCCGGAGACACCGGAACGGGTGCCGTGTTGTTCGCGGTGACCGCCTCGGGCAGCACGCATGAATTCGACCAACAACGAACGGGAGCAACACTTTGACCGCTTCGATCCTGCAGTCCGCGCCGTGGGCCGACTTTCAACGCAGCCTGGGCAAACAGGTTTTCGAACGCAGCGGTGACGGTTGGGCCTTCCTGGCCATCGCGGAAAAGACGCCGTTGGGCCGGTTCCTGTACGTTCCGTACGGCCCGGCGGCGGACGACAACGCCGCCCTGATCCGCGCGCTGGCCGCCCTGCGCTCCCTGGCGGCGGAACAGCGCGCCCACTACGTGCGGATCGAACCGGTCGGCACGGACCTCGGCCAGCGGCCGCAGTCGGCGCTGCAGTCGCTGGGCCTGGTCAAGGCACCGGTGGACGTCCAGCCGAAACTGACCTGGATGCTGGACCTGGACCAGCCGGAAGAGGACCTGCTGGCCGGCATGCGCAGCACCAGCCGTAACCTGTACCGCAATATCCACAAGAAGGGCGTCACGTTCGATGTCTCCGCCGACCCGGACGACATCGGCATCCTGCTGGGTTTCCTGCACGACGTCTCCGAGCGCGCGGATTTCAAGGCCCAGTCCGACGACTACCTGCGGCACGCCGCCCGGACCCTGGTGCCGGCCGGCGCGGCCAAACTTTTCATCGCCCGGTTGGACGGGCAGCCCATCGCGGCCGCGCTGTCCTACGACACGGAGACCACACGGGTGTATGCGCACGCCGCCGCGGACGACGCCCACCGCAAGCTCAACGCCGGGATTCCGCTGGTGGTGACCATGATGATGGACGCCCGCGCCGCCGGCATCCGCCACTTCGACATGTGGGGCGTCAGTCCCGAGGACGAGCACGACCACCCGTGGGCCGGTTTCTCCCGGTTCAAGCGTTCCTTCGGCGGCTACGAGGTCAGCTATCCGGGCAGCTGGGACCTGCCCGTCAACCAGCTCATGTACCGGGCTTACCTGCTCTCGCGCACGGCCCGCGAGGCTGTCACCCCCGCCGTGCACAAGGTCCGCTCGGCGGTGCTGCCGGCGGCCGGCAAGGCGCGCACCGCCGTCGTGCCGGCCTTGCGGAAACTGCGCGGCAAGCTCCGCCGCTGACCGCCCACGGGTCGGTCGGGAACCAAGAGACGAAAACCCCGCGCCGGCGCAGGCCGGTGCGGGGTTTTCCTGTCCTTGCGGGTGGCTAGAGCTTCCGCTCGAAGCGGTCCCACTTGTATTCCTGGTGCTCGCCCTCGACGAAGCGGATCGTGCCGGACTTGGAGCGCATCACGATCGACTGGGTCAGGACCTTGTGGTTCTTGTAGCGGACACCGCGCAGCAGGTCGCCGTCAGTGATTCCTGTGGCCACGAAGAAGCAGTTGTCGCTGGTGACCAGGTCATCGGTGGTCAGCACCCGGTCCAGGTCGTGGCCGGCGTCGATGGCCTTCTGCTTTTCCTCGTCGGTGGTGGGCCAGAGCCGGCCCTGGATCACGCCGCCCAGGGACTTGATGGCACAGGCCGTCACGATGCCCTCCGGGGTGCCGCCGATGCCCATCAGAACGTCGACGTCGGTGCCTTCGCGGGCGGCCGCGATACCGCCGGCAACGTCGCCGTCCATGATGAACTTGGTGCGCGCGCCGGCGGCGCGGATCTCCTCGACGTACGGCTTGTGCCGGTCGCGGTCCAGGATCATCACGTTGATCTGGTTGATCTTCTTGTTCTTGGCCTTCGCGATCAGGTGCAGGTTCTGCTTGATGGGCAGCCGCAGGTCCACCAGGTCCGCGGCTTCGGGGCCGGTGACCAGCTTCTCCATGTAGAACACGGCCGAGGGGTCGAACATGGTGCCGCGCTCGGAGACGGCCAGGACGGAGAGCGCGTTGTTGATGCCCAGCGCCGTCAGCCGGGTGCCGTCGATCGGATCCACGGCGACGTCGCACTCGGCGCCGGTGCCGTCGCCGACCTTTTCGCCGTTGAACAGCATCGGGGCCTCGTCCTTTTCGCCCTCGCCGATCACGACCACACCGTTGAAGCTGACGGTGGACAGGAACGCGCGCATGGCGTCCACAGCCGCGCCGTCGGCGGCGTTCTTGTCCCCGTAGCCGACCCAGTGGCCGCCGGCGATCGCCGCGGCTTCGGTGACGCGCACCAGTTCCAGCGCCAGGTTTCGGTCCGGCTCGTTGTCGCCGACACGCATCGACGGCGGGAAGTTGGAAAAGGGGTCAGCCTGGGCTTCTTGGGACACTTCGACCTCATCTTCGAGTAGCTCTTCAGACAGCACCGGCTGCGGTGCCGTGACGGATGCGTCCGCGGTGCGGACACTTCCATTGCTTTCGATCATAGTCGTCAGCACGCCGGGAGCCAGCGTGCGGGCCGCTCCGCCCGCCCGCTCGTGCGGGGGCGTGTGCGCACAACGGCGGGGATCTGAGATCATGGAACAGTGAGTGAAGCGCGTCCCGAAGAATCGTCCGAGTTGCCTGTCAAGCCGGTGTTGACGGCGAAGCAGGCCAACCGTGCGAAGGCGCCGGTGGTCGGCATGCTGATGGCCGTGGGGCTCTCCCTGGCCGTGCTGCTTCCGGTGATGTTTTTGAATCCGGGCAGCAAGCCCGGAGTCTACGAACGTAATATTGACGTGCCCGGGGTGGCCCTGCAGGCCGAATCCACGGCGGGTTACCTGCCGCTCGCCGTTGACCTCCCGGCGGGCTGGACGTCCAACTACGCCCGGTGGAATACCGGGGGCACCGCCCAGGTGGCAGCCTGGGAAGTCGGCTACATCACCCCCGGCGAGCAGTACATCGGGCTCATCCAGACCGACAAGGCCAACCCCACCTGGATAGGCCAGGCGACCGGCAACGCGCCGGTCACCGGCGACCGCGACGCGGGTGCCACCTGGGAACTGCGCGACGCCGGCGCGGGCGAGCGCAGCCTCGTGCTGGAGCACGGCGGCTTCACCGTCATTCTCACCGGCACGGCGGAGCTGGACGAATTCGACGTCCTGGCCACCGCCGTCGTCGAAGAACTGGACAGCAAGTAACCCCGCCCCGACACGGTTACGGGTGCGCGGGACGGGCCCCGCGAAGCAGTAAGGTTGCTTCGTGCCCACCTCACTGACTCCCGCCCAGGCCTGGCAAAAACTCATCGACGGCAACGCCCGCTTCGTGGCAGGCACGTCCGTCCACCCGAACCAGGACGCCGCCCGGCGCAGTTCACTGGTCAACGAACAGCATCCGTTCGCCATCATCTTCGGCTGTTCCGACTCGCGGCTGGCTGCCGAAATCATTTTCGACCTGGGACTGGGCGATGCCTTCGTGGTCCGCACCGCCGGCCATGTCCTCGGTGACGCAGTGATCGGTTCGCTCGAGTACGGCGTGGATGTGCTCAACGTTCCTCTGATTGTCATCCTGGGCCACGACAGCTGCGGCGCCGTGACGGCGGCAAAGAACACGATAGACACCGGCGAAATGCCGCGCGGCGGCCTGCGCGACCTCGTGGAGCGGATCACGCCGTCGGTGTTGGCAGCCCGGCGTGCCGGCCTCGACGACCTCAACGACATGGTGATCGAAAACGTGCGGCAATCCTCCGAACGCCTGCTGGACAGTTCGCGGGCCATCTCGGAGGCGGTCGAGGCCGGCCGCACGGCCGTCGTCGGCGTCGCCTACCGGCTGGCGGACGGCCGCGCCGAGCTCGTTGCAGGGCACGGAGCGCTCTAGCCGCGCACCGGGCAGGACAGGTCCTGCCCGGTGGCTGCAGGCGCCGTCGCCGCACCGTCGGGTGGGCCGCCGCCGGGCCGCAACACAATTCGGAACCGGTGCGCGGCGGGCATAAGCTTGGAGCCATGACTTCTGCTGATTCTGCTGAATACCGCATCGAACACGACACCATGGGCGAGGTCCGCGTTCCGGTCAACGCCCTCTACCGTGCGCAGACCCAGCGCGCCGTCGAGAACTTCCCGATCTCCGGCAAGACGCTGGAGCGCGCCCACATCGAGGCCCTGGCCCGGATCAAGAAGGCTGCCGCCACCGCCAACGCCGAACTGGGCGTGCTGGACGGCGAGCTGGCCAAGGCCATCGCCGCGGCAGCCGACGAAGTAGCCACGGGCAAGTACGACGGCGACTTCCCGATCGACGTTTTCCAGACCGGTTCCGGCACCTCGTCGAACATGAACACCAACGAGGTCCTGGCGGAGCTGGCCACCCGCGCGCTGAAGGCCGCCGGCAGCGACAAGACGGTCCACCCGAACGACCACGTCAACGCCTCGCAGTCCTCCAATGACGTCTTCCCGACGTCGGTGCACGTGGCCGCCACCTCGGCCCTGATCAACGAGCTGATCCCCGCGCTGGACTACCTGGCCGCTTCGCTGGAGCGCAAGGCCGAGGAGTTCAAGGATGTGGTGAAGTCCGGCCGCACCCACCTGATGGACGCGACGCCGGTCACCCTCGGACAGGAGTTCGGCGGCTACGCCGCGCAGGTGCGCTACGGCATCGAACGCATCGAGGCATCGCTGCCGCGCGTGGCCGAGGTTCCGCTGGGCGGCACCGCCGTCGGCACCGGCATCAACACCCCGGCCGGGTTCCCGCAGCGCGTCATCGAGCTGCTGGCCGCCGACACCGGCTTGCCGCTGACGGAGGCCCGCAACCACTTCGAGGCCCAGGCCAATCGCGACGGCCTGATCGAAGCCTCCGGGCAGCTGCGCAACATTGCCTACGCGTTCATGAAGATCAACAACGACCTGCGCTGGATGGGTTCGGGCCCGAACACCGGCCTGGGCGAGATCGCCATCCCCGACCTGCAGCCGGGCTCCTCGATCATGCCCGGCAAGGTCAACCCGGTGATCTGCGAGGCAGCGATCATGGTGGCCGCCCAGGTCGTCGGCAACGACACCACCATCGCCTTGTCCTCCACCAACGGCGCCTTTGAGCTGAACGTCGGCATTCCGGTGATGGCCGCCAACCTGCTTGAGTCCATCCGCCTGCTGGCCAACACCTCGCGCGTGATGGCGGACAAGATGATCGACGGGCTGACCGCCAACGTGGAGCGTGCCCGCTTCCTGGCCGAGGCCTCCCCCTCGATCGTGACTCCGCTGAACAAGTACATCGGCTACGAAAACGCCGCCAAGATTGCCAAGCACTCGGTCCAGGAAGGCCTGACCGTGCGCGAGTCCGTCGTCGCCCTTGGCTTCCTGGAGCGCGGCGAACTGACGGAAGAGCAGCTGGATTCTGCGCTGGATGTGCTCTCCATGACCGTTCCGCCGCAGGCCAAATAGCAGACCGGTCCCCGCGGATTTAGAAGGGCGCTCTTGCTTCAGCAGGGGCGCCCTTCGGTGCGCGGCAGGCCCGCCGCCGGCCCGGTGCACCGGCGCGGGACCTGCGGCAGGACCGGGCCCGCCCGCTATTTTTGCCCCCGACGGGCTGAAACGATTGCCTACAGGTTGAACCGTCGGCCCCCGGGGCTAGGATGATGCGCACACGTCCCCGCGGACGGCGGGTGAACGGCCCCTCCCGGGCCGCCGCCCGGCCCATCGGGGACCTATGCGGAAGAGTGTCCAGGAGGTCTCCGTGATTGGCGATTCGCAGCCCCCGTCCCTGGCGACAGCCGACTATTCCCTGCCCGGGCATCCGAAGACCACCGGACGCTATATCGTCGTCTTCTACGGCCCGGCCGATGAATGTGCCGGGATCCTGGCCGACGCCGCCGGTCTGTCGAATGTCGCGGACAGCCGCGATTTCGGCACCCGGGGAGTGGATCCGGACTCGGCCTCCGGCGCCGAGGCAACGGTCTTCGCAAACCTGGGCATCGCCGTCGTCGCTGCCGGCCCGGACCAGATCAGTTCGCTCCAAGTCAGTTCCGCCGCCCGGCACCGTGTCCTCTCGGTCTCGCCGGAACTCATCCACGATGTGCTGGGCCCGGTCGAGGACTATGCTGCCGGCTACCGCGACGGCGTGACCGACCTGTCCGGCCGGCTCGCCGCGGGCCGGCACGAACGCCGCGAAGCGGGTCCCGCGCCGGCGGGTTTCGCCGACAACAACAATTTCACGTGGGGGCAGCAGGCCACCAGGGCCGTCTCGTCGCCCTATTCCGGGCAAGGCGTGCGCGTCGCCGTGCTGGACACGGGCTTCGATGAAGCGCATCCCGATTTCGCCGGACGCAGCATCACCAGCGCCTCCTTCATTGCCGGCGAGCCGCCCCACGACGGACACGGCCACGGCACGCACTGCATCGGGACCGCGTGCGGCCCCAAGGCCCCCGGCAACGGTCCGCGCTACGGTGTGGCCCACGAAGCGGAAATCTTCGCCGGGAAGGTGCTCAGCAACGCAGGTTCCGGGACCGACGCCGGCATCCTCGCCGGGATCGACTGGGCCGTGGGCAACGGTTGTGCCGTCATCTCCATGTCGTTGGGGGCCGACGTGGCGCAAATCCACCCGCCCTACACGGCGGCCGGGAGCCGGGCGCTGGAACAGGGTTCCCTGATCATCGCCGCCGCGGGAAACAACGCCGACCGCCGGAAGGGCGAGTTCGGGTTCGTCGGTGCCCCGGCGAACAGCCCGTTCATCATGGGGGTAGCCGCGCTGGACCAGGCCCTGGAGGTCGCGTTCTTTTCCGCCCGAAGCCTTCCGCTGCGCGGCGGGCAGGTGGACTGCGCCGGCCCCGGATTCCAGGTGTATTCGTCCTGGCCGATGCCGAAGCGGTACAACACCATCAGCGGGACCAGCATGGCAACACCCCACGCCGCCGGCGTGGCGGCCCTGTGGGCAGAGGCTACCGGCCGGCGTGGCCTGGAACTGTGGGCCACCCTGGTCCAGGAGGCGGAGCGGTTGCCCGTGCCCTCCGTCGATGTCGGGGCAGGGCTGGTGCTTTCCCCGCAGTGACCGGCCTTCCCCCGGGAGGGGGCCGCGGACCTATCATGGGGGTATGCAGATCACCGTGACGGTGCGCCACGACTACCTCTCCGATACCGGGCGGATCGCCGAGCAGTTGGCAGCCGGCGGCATGCAGGTGGAGAACGTGTTGTCCACCTTGGGCATGATTACCGGTTCACTCCCGGAGGGACAGCGTGCGGCTGTTGCCGGAATCGAGGGCGTGGAGTCCGTGGACGAAGACCGGCGGTTCGTCCTACCGCCTCCCGACTCCGACATCCAGTAGGCTCAGCGAACTCCATCGGACCGCCCGCGTGGACCTCGGCCAGGTGCTCGGCCTCGGCAACGACGCCTGCTTCTTCCAAGACCCCGCGCACCACGCCCGGCGGCAGGCTGCTCCCCCGGGCTACGTCGGCAGCAACAGCGTCACCCACGCACCGGCAATCATGAACGGCCCGAACGGAATGTCGCTGCGCAGCGATCCGCGCCGCAGGACCACCAGCAGCACACTGTACGCCCCGCCCAGCAGGAACGCCGCGAACGTCCCCAACAGCACCTGTTCAAACCCCAGGTAACCCAGGTACATCCCCAGCACTCCGGCCAGTTTCACGTCGCCGAACCCCATGCCGGCTGGATAAATGAACCGGACGGCGAAATAGAAGACCCAGAGCAGTGCGCCGCCAGCCGGCACCCGCCAGAACATGCCGGCATCGTAGCCTCCCAGGGAGGCGGCAATCAGCAGCACCCCGGACACCGCGTAGGCCGGAAAAATGATGCGGTTCGGCAGTCGGTGCGTGCGCAGGTCGATCCAGCTCAACCGGGCTCCGATCACGAGCAGATAGCCGCCGGCGGCCAAGAGCATCCAGAACGCGAATGCGCGGCCGGGCCACAGCAGCGCCAGTTGCTCGACCATGGACCCAACCTACTGCACCCGCCTGATCCCCGGGAGCCGACGGCTACACTGTGGATATGAACGGCGGGAGCGTGCTCAAAACCGGCGACGCCGCCGGCAACGCGGAGATCTTCAGGTGCCTCTGCCGCTCTTCTCCCTGGAAGTGGGAATCGCTGCGGTTCGAGCTCCGCGCCGTCCAGGCCGATGCACCGGAGCCGGACGCTTCCGGCGGCATGCTGCGTGCGTGGACCCGGCGCCCCGGCGCGCTGCGGGTCGAGTCGGCCGACGGCCGGCTGCTGTACAGTACCACCGGCATCAACGACTCCCGGGACGGTTTCTACGTCAGCGCGACACGCAAGTCGTGGCTGTTGCCGCCGCATCTGGTCACGCCGGTGTTCAACGACATCCACTTGGTGCGCCGCCGGCCCGAGGCCGCCTACGGAGAGCCGGTCTTCGGCAACGGGCGCTGGTCCGCCATGCTGGATCCGGTTGAGCTGGCCGGCAGCGCGCCGGTGGCCTATGAGGCGCCCTTCGCCAACCCTGTGGAGATCCATGAACTGCGCGAGGTCGAGCACCAGGGCCGTCGGGCGCTGGAGGCCGTCGTCTCGCCCAACCAAACGTACGCGCCGTACGACGCCGGCCATCCGCTTCTTCCCGAGGGCCGCACCGAGGTGCGGGTCGACTGGCGGACCGGGGTTTGTGTCTCCGCGGTAGCAATGGACGGGCCTCAGCAGGGCGGCGGCCACTCTTTGACCATCCTCGGGGTGGACGAATACATGCTCGACGACCTATTCCTGGAGGTCAGCATGAACCTCACCGATGTGCGGGAGCACATTCCCTGGCCCCTACGCCCGCACCCCGCCTGAGGGGCCGGCGCCGCGCACCGGCGCCGACAGGTCCGGCCGTCCGGCCGGGGCGGGACGCGCGACCGGGCCCTGGCGTTGAGGGGTGACGCCAGGGCCCGGCGGCGTGCGCCCGGCCGGCCTGCCTCGCTGAGCCGGAGACCTCGGGATCACGAGTCCAGAGTCTCCATTCCTCCTTGGAAAAACCCGGTGCTGTCCCGGCACCCCCTCAAATTAGGGGTGCTGGCTCCCCCACGCGAGGCTGTCCGGCCGTCACGTAGGCAACGCACGATGGTGGTGCACTCATGGGGGGGTGCGTGCTACGAGGGGGAATCGTGGAGCAATTGAGTGGACGGGCCATGCCCGTGGCTGTGCAAATGATCGGAAACTTGCGGATTCGTCGCGGCGAGGACGTGTTAACAGCCGACAAGCTGGGCGGCCCAAAGCCGCGTCAGGTGCTGGAGATATTGTTATTGCACGTTGGTTCGCCCATGTCGAAGGACCGGCTGGTGCACATGTTGTGGGGCGGCCGGGCGCCGGGCGAAGCGCTGGCCACCTTGGAGAGCTATGTCAGCATTCTGCGGCGCAACCTGCAGCCTGGCTGCGCAAAGACGGGACCGCTGCGCACCGCCAACGGCGGTTACCTGATCGACCGGGACATGGTCGACGTCGACCTGCACCGGTTCCAAGCCCTGGTGCGGGCCGCCGAGTTTTCCGATCCGTGGAGGGCGTACCCTCTGCTGGCCGAGGCTCTGTCGCTCGCCGCTGAACCGCTGCTGGGCGACGAATTGACTCCCGATTGGGCAGAAGAGGCCCGGTCGAGGCATGCCGAAATGGTGCAGCACGCCCAACAGTTGGCTGCAGAGGCCGCGCTGGCCCTGCAGCGGCCCGATGAAGCGGTGCTCTGGGCGCAGCGCTGCGTTGCTGCTTCTCCGCTCAATGAGGCGGCGTGGACAGCCCTGATCGGAGGCCTGGAGCTTTGCGGACGGCATGCGGACGGGTTGCAGGCCTACGAACGATGCCGGCAATTGTTCGGCAGCGACCTCGGATGTGCACCCGGCCCGGCCCTTCAGGAGATCTACGTGCGGCTGCTGAAGGCCACCGCCGACGCGCAGTCCGGCCTGTCGGAAGTCCTGGCGGCACTACTGGTGCTCAACGAACGGCTGGACATGCCCGCAGCGACGTACCGGAAGGAACAATTCACAGCTGATGTTACGGCGGAACCGCGCTATATGGCGGCCGGGGACATCGTCAGCTCTTTCTTGCGCAAGGCGCTGACGGCCAGCTGAGACCGCGGGACCGCGCTGGCCCGGTATGTACTTCCAGGTGCGCACCATGCATACTCTAGGTGGGGTCAAGTCCTTCGTGTCTTGAGTTGGGGAACTGGAGTATGAGCTCTTTGGGGGAGCAAGAACTACGCATCGCCGTCGTAGATGACCACACGACTTTCGCGGAGTTGCTGTCTGATGCCCTGGATCGGGAATCGGATCTGATCAACGTGGGCAGCGCCACCGGCGTGACGGAGGCGGTTGCCCTGTGCCGCCGGACCCGGCCCGACGTGGTGATCATGGATTACCATTTGCCCGACGGAGATGGACTCAGCGCCGCGGAGCAGATCCTGCAGGCTGCCCCGGAGACGCGGATCATCTTGTTGACCGGTAACCCGTCGCTGAATGTACTCGCGCGCGCCGCCGCATCGGGTCTTTGCGGTTTCCTGCCCAAAGACGGCTCCCTCTCGACACTGCTCGAAACAATCCGGCACGCCAGGAGCGGCAGCATGGCGGTCCATCCGTCCGCGCTCACCCGATGTGCCACCGCTCCGCCGGCCCAGGCAGCGGACAGACCGGCGCTGACCAAACGCGAGCATCAGGTACTGGCTCTCATGGCAGCAGGCTACGATGTCCGCACGAATTCCCGGAGGCTGGGCATTTCCCCGCACACGTGCCGGGGATACGTGAAGTCGATTTTGGCCAAGCTCGGCGCTCATACCCAGCTGGAAGCCGTCGCCACCGCCCAGCGGCTGGAACTGCTGGGCGGCGCGCATGGTCGTTGAGTTCGCCGCGCGGGTCCGGCGCAGCATCCTCGCTGAATCACGCTCCGAGCCCCGCCGCCGGAAGCCCTCGGAAATGCAGGCGGCCCTGCGCCGCTTCGCGTTGTCCGGACTGGCGGCTCTGATCATCGTCACGGTGCCGGTGATCATGGTCGCCCGCTCGCTGGCTGCCGACCAGGCACTCCTCCACACCGCCGAACACACGGAACAAGTCGTCGACCACGAATTCGCGCAGGACGTCACGGAAGGCGTGCTCGCGGGCAACCCAGAGGCCCTTGCCGAGTTGGACAGCGAAGTCGACCCGATGATTGACGACGGCCACATTTTGCGGGTCAAGGTCTGGGACTTCGACGGCACGATTGTGTATTCGGACGTCGATGAACTCATCGGGCAGCAGTTCGACCTGCCGGCCCATCTCCTGGTGCAGCTGCAGGGGGATGCACCTGTCAGCGTCGTGGAAGATCCGGCGGACGCCGACAAAATCTTCGAGACGGGCCAGGCCCAGCTGGTTAACGTTTATGTGCGTGCACAGGCCGGCAACGGAGATGACTACATCTTCGAGTTGTCCTACCCGGCGGACGAAATCAACCGCATGCAGGACGAGATGCTGGGCATCCTGCCTGTCATCTTGATCGCGTTGGCCGTGCTGCAGATGCTCCAGCTTGGACCCGCAATCCGAATGGCGCGCCGCATGCGGAAAAATAGTGAAATCCGGCGAGGACTGCTGCAGCAATCAATGGCGGCATCCGAACAAGAACGCCGGCGTCTGGCCCGGACCCTTCATGACGACGTCATCCAAGAGCTGGCCGGGCTGGCCTACAGTCTGGAATCACGCGGACAGCAGCAGGCTGGTTCGGACAGCACCTTTCATGCGCTGGCGCAGAATGTTGTGCAGGGCAGCATCCGTAACTTGCGCCACATCACGCTGACACTGTATCCGCCGGACCTGTCGGCTGAGGGCTTGCCGGCTGCGCTCGACGGATTGGGTGTTCTGGTCCGCCAACGCGGAGCCGACTGGCAATTGGATATTGACTTCCCGGAGCCCACCGCTCTCGGCTCCCCCGAGCTGCTCTACCGCGCAGCGCGTGAAGCCGTCACCAATGCATCCAAGCACGCCTGCGCCCAGCTGGTCAGGGTCTCGCTGCGGCAATGGAGCAATGCAGTGGTGCTGGAGGTTGTCGACGACGGCGTCGGCTTTACTCCTGACGCTGCCAGGCGAGCGGACCACATCGGCCTCCGAATCATCCGCGACACCGTCCGGGAAGCCGACGGTACGCTGCAGGTTGAATCGGCCCCCGGTGCCGGCACCCGGATCGTCATCGCCTTTCCTTCCGGGAAGTAGTCTCCACCGCGCCTGACCAGGGCACCACCGGCGGTAGCCCGGGTACGATAACGGCGGCAATTGACCGGCTGTAGTCGGCGGGAAGCGGGCCGCGCTTCGGCAGCCCGCTTCCCTCCAGTAGGCCGGGGAATGCCGCCGGCTAGATCTCGGCGCCCTCCAGCAGCTCCGTGACCAGGGCGGCAATGGGCGAGCGCTCCGACCGCGTCAGCGTCACATGGCCGAAGAGCGGGTGCCCCTTGAGCGTTTCCACGACGGCGGCGATGCCGTCGTGGCGCCCGACGCGCAGGTTGTCACGCTGTGCCACATCGTGGGTGAGGACAATCTTGGAGTTCTGGCCGATCCGGCTCATCACCGTCAGCAGCACGTTCTTCTCCAGGGATTGCGCTTCATCCACCACCACGAACGAATCGTGCAGGGAGCGGCCGCGGATGTGGGTCAGCGGCAGCACCTCAAGCATGCCGCGGTCCATGACTTCCTCGACCACTTCGTTCGAGACCAGGGCGCCGAGCGTGTCGAACACCGCCTGGGCCCACGGATTCATCTTTTCCGATTCGGAGCCCGGCAGGTACCCGAGCTCCTGGCCGCCGACGGCGTACAGCGGCCGGAACACCACCACCTTCCGGTGCTCGCGCCGCTCCAGCACCGCTTCCAGCCCGGCACACAGCGCCAGGGCGGACTTGCCGGTACCGGCCCGTCCGCCGAGGGAGACTATTCCGACCTCCGGGTCCATCAGCAGGTCGATGGCCAGCCGCTGCTCCGCGGAGCGGCCGTGCAAACCGAACACGTCACGGTCGCCCTTGACCAGGCGGACCTGCTTGTCGGCTCCCACCCGGCCGAGCGCCGATCCGCGGTTGGAGAGCAGCACCAGGCCGGTGTTGGCGGGCAGTTCCGCTGCCTCCGGGATGAACACCGGCTCGTGTCCATACAGCGCGTTCACGTCGTCGTCGAGAACATCCAGCTCGGCCACGCCGGTCCAGCCGGAGTCCTTGACCAGTTCGTTGCGGTACTCGTCCGCACGCAGCCCCAGCGCAGACGCTTTCACCCGCATGGGCAGGTCCTTGGAGACCACGGTGACGTTGCGGCCCTCGACGGCCAGGTTTTTGGCCACGGCCAAAATCCTGCTGTCGTTGCCGCCGCCGCGGAATCCGGCCGGCAGCACTTCGGGGGAAATATGGTTGAGCTCCACACGGAGTGTGCCGCCCTCCGCACCCAGCGGTATGGCCTGGTTCAGGCCGCCGTGCTGCACGCGCAGGTCGTCCAGCAGGCGCAGTGCCTGGCGGGCGAAGTAGCCCAGCTCCGGGTCGTGCCGTTTGCCTTCCAGCTCCGTGATCACCACCACCGGCAGGATGACCTCGTGCTCGGCGAAGCGCAGCAGTGCCCGGGGATCGGACAGCAGCACAGAGGTGTCCAGGACAAACGACGCCCGCGCTGTTTCCGGTTCCCCGGCGGAAACAGAACGACCGGACGAGGTGGCAGCGGCGGGCTGCTTCCCGGGTCCGGTCGTGGCGGCAAGGTGCGGATTCTTGGTGGCGGTCATGCTTGCTCCCGTCCGGAGCGCGACGGCTCCGACTGATTGAAGCGGGGCGTGGACGGTAGGGCCACCAGGCCGGAACCGGCCTCCCCCGATGCGGCTTTCGCTGTGCGCATCAAACTGGTGGCCTCCCGATCAATCTGCGGTTTGCTGACTGATAGTCCCAAATTACGCGGATGTAATTCACTAGGACAAGAGCCCGGGAGAAATCGTTTCAATGAATTCTGCGCGAACGGTAACGACGCCGGTGGCCCGCCCGCTCTGCCGGCCTGCCTCAGGCGCCGAAACGGCGCTGCCGGCTGGCGTAGTCGCGGAGAGCGCGCAGGAAGTCCAAGCGCCGGAAATCCGGCCACAGGGCCTCGCAGAAGTAATATTCGCTGTAGGCGCTTTGCCACATCAGGAAGCCGGAGAGCCGCTGTTCGCCGGAGGTCCTGATGACCAGGTCCGGGTCCGGCTGGCCGCTGGTGTACAGGTAGCGGGAGATGTCCTCGACGCCCAGCGCATCGGCAACGTCCGCCAGGCTCTTGCCTTCGGTGTCGGCATGGCGGAGCAGGCCCTTGACCGCGTCAACGATTTCCCGGCGGCCGCCGTAGCCCACGGCCACGTTCACGTGGACGCCGTTGACACACGCGGTCTGCTCCCCCAGATCGCTGAGTTTCGCGGCGAGGTCGGCCGGGAGCGTCTCCAGCGCACCGACGGGATGGACGCGCACGTTCTTGCCCTCGCCCAACCGGTCCAAGGTATTGCCAATGACACCGAGCAGTTCGCGCAGTTCCTCTTCCGAACGGCCCATGTTGTCCGTGGACAACATGTAGAGCGTGACCACCTTGATGCCCAGGTCGCCGCACCAGCCCAGGAACTCCAGGATCTTGTCGGCTCCCGCCTGGTGTCCTTCCCGCGTGGGAGCCCCGGCCAGTTTGGCCCAGCGCCGATTGCCGTCAACCACCACGCCGATGTGGCCCGGGATCCGGTCAGGCGCCAGCGAACGCTGCAGGCGCCGCTCATACAGGCGGTACAGGACGCCGGGAAGAGACACAGCACCCCGCCTTCCTGATCGCCCGTTCACGACTTAGAATTCTATCCCCCCGTTCGCCCGGTTCCGCGCCACACGTAGTTACCGGCCGGTAACCAAGGCGGCCCCGGCCGCTAGAATTATCCGCATGAGTGAACACGGCGCCGTCACCGGGCCATCCGGCTACCGGGGCGGTCGCGAGGATTCCGCTGCCCGCCGGGAGGCGACGGACGGCCCCATCGAACGGACCGTGGAGCAGGTCGCCGACGCACTCAATATCAAGCCGAGGTTCCGTGGCTGGCTGCATGCGGGGGCCACCCCGCTGGCCCTGGTGGCCGGAATTGTCCTCGTGGCGCTGGCACCCACCGCAGCGGCCAAATGGGCGTGCGCGGTCTACGCGGCCACGGGCTTGCTGCTCTTCGGCGTCAGCGCCGTCTATCACCGCGGCAACTGGAGCCCCAACGTCAAGCTGGTGCTCAAGCGCCTGGACCACACCAACATCATGCTGGTCATCGCCGGAACGTACACGCCGCTGGCCTGGTCACTGCTGGAACCGGCGAAGGCCACGCTGCTGCTGTGGCTGATCTGGGCAGGAGCCATCGCCGGCGTCGGGTTCCGGGTGTTGTGGCCCCATGCCCCGCGTTGGCTCTATGTCCCGGTCTATTGCGCTCTCGGGCTGGCCGCCCTGTTCTACCTGCCCGACTTTTTCGCTGCCAGCGTCCCCGCGTCGGTCCTGATCTGCGCGGGAGGTGTTTTCTACATTGGCGGTGCGGTGGTCTACGGGATCAGGCGGCCGAATTTCTCTGTCACCTGGTTCGGCTTCCACGAGTTGTTCCATGCCTTCACCGTGGTGGCCTTCGTCTGCCATTACACCGCCATCATCATCGCGGTTCTGGGCCGCTCCGGTTGACGGTCGCCAAGGGCTTCGGGAAGGGTGCCGGACTCAGCTTGCTCCCGGGCCGAGCTCGGCCAGCAGGTCATTGACGGTGGCCACCGGCCGCCGGCAGACCATTCCGCGGCACACGTACGCCAGCGCACCTTCCGCCGGGGCTGGCTTATCGGCCAGCAGCGGGGCCGCCCCCTCCGGCGGCCGCGCCTCTGAGGAACGGGCGATGACCATGCCCGGGCTGCCGGTTGCGCGCGCCGCGGCTATGAGCGCGGCGGCTGCGCCCGGTGCCCCCGTGACGGCCAGCTCCACCGGCCCGGCCGCCAGTGCCTGCGCAGCGGCGAGGCCCCACCCGGCAGCACGCGGTGCCCGCACGGCAATCCGCTCCAGATAGCCGAGCAGCCGGCCGGCCAGATCCCGGTGCCGGACGGAGCCGCTGTAGGCCGCATAGGTGGCCAGCGCGCCGGCAAACAGGCTGGTGCCGCTGGGGGTGGCGCTCTCCAGCGGATCCGCGGGCGGAACGGATCCGGCGGCGGCAGCCACCTGGGCGGCAGGGGCCGCCTGGTCGTTGAGCTGTCCCTCACCCAGGAACACCTCCTCCGCGCGCAGCACCAGCGCTTCCGCGGCGGCAAACCAGCGGGGCTCCCCGGTGGCCGCATAGAGCGAGAACAGTCCTTCCGCACAGCCGGCGTAGTCCTCCAGCAAACCTTCGAAGTGCTGGGCAGAACCGTTGTGGGAAACCCGGGCAAGCCGGCCGGAGCCGTCCAGGTGCACGGCCAGCAGGTAGTCCGCCACGGCCACGGCGGCGGCGGTAAGGTCGGGCCGTTCGAGCAGCTCGCCGGCTTCGGCCAGCCCGGCCACGGCCAGCCCGTTCCAACCGGCAACGACTTTTTCATCCCGCTCCGGCTGCGGCCGTTTCCGGCGTGCCGCCAGCAGTACCGGACGCAGCCCTTCCCAGCGCTGCCGCTCGTCCGGCCCCAGCACCCGTCCCGGGTGCAACGTCGACCCGGTGGCGCTGACGTTGCCCCGCTCGCCCACACCCATCACGGACGCGACCCAGCCGCCGTCGTCGTCGCCGAGCGCCTCCCGCAGCTCTGCCGGCGACCACAGGTAGGTTGCGCCTTCATGGTGGACGCCGTCGACGACGGTGTCGGCGTCGAGCGAGGACGCCAACCCGCCGTGCGCCAACTGCAGCCGGTCCAGCATCCAGTCCGCCGTACCGGCCGTGACCGCCCGCCCCAGGTTCCTCTCGGCCTCGACCGAAGACTGGAGGGCCCATTGGGCATACACGCGCAGCAACTGGACATTGTCGTAGAGCATTTTTTCGAAGTGCGGCACGGACCACTGACGGTCCACCGCGTAGCGGGCAAAGCCGCCCTCCACTTGGTCGTACAACGCGGACCCGGCCATGGCGGACAGCGTACGGGAAGATAATCCGGCGGCCTGCCCGGCAGTGTCGGACCGCGAGGCCGCAGCATGCCGGAGCAGGAAGTGCAGCACGGCCGACGGCGGAAATTTGGGGGCCGCGCCAAACCCGCCGAAGACGGTGTCCTCCTGGCGCGCCAGGACCTCGACGGCCTGTTCGAGGACCGGGCGGCCCGCACCCCAGCCGCTGGCGGACACCTGCACCGGTCCCGGCCCCGGATCGTGGGACCGGTCCGCCGCGCCGTCGTCGGGCCCCGGGGTGAGGTCCCCGAGGAGTTCGCGGTTGGCTTCCCCGGCCTCTGCGAGGGCCTGGGCCAGCGAGGCGGCAGTGGTTTCAACGGCGCCGCGGCGCTGCTCCCAGGCTTCATGGACCGCCTGAAGCACCTGGCGGAAGGATGGCTGGCCGGGCAGCGGCCGCGGCGGGAAGTAGGTGCCGGCATAGAAGGCCCGGCCGTCGGGCAGGGCGAAGACGCTCATCGGCCAGCCGCCCTGGCCGGTCATCAGCTGTGTGGCCCCCATGTAGACGTTGTCCACGTCCGGACGTTCCTCCCGGTCCACTTTGACCGGAACGAAGTGCTCGTTCAGGTAGCGGGCCGTGGCCTCGTCCTCGAAGGATTCACCGGCCATCACGTGGCACCAGTGGCATGCCGCGTAGCCGATCGAAACGAAAACAGGCACGTCGCGCAGACGTGCCTGTTCAAAGGCCTGGTCACCGAACGGCCACCAGTCCACCGGGTTCCCGGCATGCTGCCGCAAGTAGGCCGAAGCCTCTGAGCGCAGTCTGCCGGCCATGGTCACTCCCTGCGGTCCGGGCGGCCCGAGCCGCCGCTGTGTTCGTTCGTGCTCCCCGTTTCGGTGCCGCCGCCGTCCGTGTGCCCGCGCGTGCCCCCGCCTGCCTGCCCGGACGCTTCGGGGCCCGCCTCCCGCGCATCGTGGCCGCCGCTCTCCTCCACCTGGGAGCGGTAGCGCACCCGCCGGATGCGCCGGGACATATCCCAGATCAGGAAAACCACCACGGCCGCCAGGGCAAAGGTGAAGAAGAAGCCCCAGGGCCCGGGCGAAACCTGGTCAGCGTCCAGGCCGGGCCGGAGAGTGGGTTCGCCGGCACCGGCGGCGACGGCGGCAAGGATCTGGATCAGGGGCAAGTTTTAATCTCTTTCTCGCTGCGTCCCGGAAAACTTCGGTTCCGGCGCTGGTTGGCTGCAAGGTCTATCTTATGCCCGCGAAAAAATCCGTTTCGGGCACGCTGGTCTCCACCCGGGCGTGGATCAGCGAGAAATCCTCCCACGGCCAGACGGTCCGCTGCATTTCCTCCGAGACCGCGAAGAAGAACCCGGTGGGCTCCACTTGGGTTCGGTGCGACAGCAGCGCGCGGTCGCGGTGGCGGAAAAAGTCGCCGCAGTCGATCTGCGTGGTGGTCCGGTGGTTGGGCATGGGCGGCTGGTGCCCCTCGGCGTCGGCCTCCAGCCATGCCGCGAGGCGTGCGGCGTAGGGCGACTGCAGCCCGGCTTCCTCCAGGGCGTAGTGCAGTGCGCGGAACCGTTCCGGGTTGAACGCACGGTCATAGTAAAGCTTGAGCGGCTCCCAGGGGCTGCCCGCCTCCGGGTAGCGCTCCGGGTCGCCGGCGGCGTGGTACGCCTCCACCGCCACTTTGTGCGCCATGATGTGGTCCGGGTGCGGGTAGCCGCCGTTCTCGTCGTAGCTGATCACCACATGCGGGCGGAACTCGCGGACCAGCTTAACCAGCGGGGCTGCAGCCCGTTCCAGGGGCAGGGTGGCGAAGCTGCCGAACGGCAGCGGCGGGAGCGGATCCCCCTCCGGAAGGCCCGAATCCGCGAACCCCAGCCAGCGATGCTGTACGCCCAGCTCCGCTGCCGCCCGGGCCATCTCCACCCGCCGCATCCCGGCCAGGTCCCGGTGCGCCTGCGGATCGGAGGCAGCCTCCGCGTTGAGGATGTCTCCGCGTTCACCGCCGGTGCAGGTGGCGACGAGCACCTGGACGCCTTCGGCGGCGTAACGCGCCATGGACGCGGCGCCCTTGCTGGATTCGTCGTCCGGATGGGCGTGGACCGCCAGCAGGCGCAGTCCCTCACTCTGCGCCGGCCGGGCTGCATCGAAGCTCACGTGGCTGCTCCTGGAAAATCTTGCATGGGTGGGTGGGAAGCTAAACTTGAGGGCGTGAGCACCTCCGGCCCCCGAACTCCTCAGACTCCCCCCAGCTTAACGGTTTCCGAACGTTACGGCACGCCGCGGCGGACGCTGTCGCGCCGCAGCAAGCTGGCAATGGCGGGCGGGGCACTGGGCGTGGCCGTCATCGGCGCCGGTTTCTTCGCCCTGGGCCAGGACGGGCCGCAGGTTGAGAGCAAGGACGTTGGCTTTTCGGTGGCCGACGCCGGCCACATCACCGTGGACTTCCAAGTCACCAAGGATCCCGAGGCTACGGTCCACTGCGCCGTACAGGCCCTGAGCGAGAACTACGCCGTCGTCGGCTGGAAGGTCGCCACGATCGGGCCCGCCGCCGAGGGGGATACGGCCGAGACCACGGCACACCGCGTTCAGCTGAGGACCGAATCCCTGGCCGTCTCCGGCGGCGTGGACAGTTGCTGGGCCGCCGACGCCAGCGGCTGACGCACCCGGTGGGCGCGCCCGGAGCCCTGCTTTCCAGGGTGCGGCGCATCTTTTGCCACCGTGTTATTGGGAAAACCGGCGGGGGCTGACTACAATTGAGCAAATACATTCCGCCCCGCCTCCGGTGAACTGGGAACTCCCAGAACGAATGATTCACCTTCATGGCGGGGTCTTTGCATGGAGTGGCCGCCAACTTGGCGGCCTTTTGTGCAAAGAGCCACCGTGCCGGCCCCGCGTCCAGCGGCACCGGCAGCAACTAAGGAGAACTACGTGTCCACTTCCAGCGCACCCGTCGCCTGGCTCACTCAGGAAGCCTACGACCGCCTGAAGGCTGAACTGGATCACCTTTCGGGCCCCGGCCGGGCAGAGATTGTCGACCGCATCGAACAGGCCCGCTCCGAGGGGGATCTCAAGGAAAACGGCGGATACCACGCCGCCAAGGAAGAACAGGGCAAGGCCGAAGCCCGGATCCGTCAGCTCACCGAGTTGCTGCGCAACGCCCACGTGGGCGAAGCACCCGCTGACGACGGAATCGTAGAGCCGGGCATGGTCATCGAAGCGAAGATCGCCGGCGACACCGAGCGCTTCCTGCTCGGCAGCCGCGAGGTCGCCGGAGATTCCGAACTGGACGTGTACAGCGAAAAGTCCCCGCTCGGCGCGGCCATCCACGGATTGCGCGCGGGAGATACCACCACCTACGCCGCGCCTAACGGCAAGCAGATCGCCGTGGAGATCATCTCGGCCAAGCCCTACGCCGGCTGATCACGCACCCCATTATAAAGGGCGGGCTCCTGCGGGAGCCCGCCCTTTCGCGTAGGCGGGAGCAGGCGTTGGGCGTTTCCGATCGCTGGGGAACGGGTTCAGCGGAGGCCCCGTCTGCGGCGGCGCAGCAGCACCGCGGCAGCGACTCCCCCGGCCGCCCCGAAAAGGTGCGCCTGCCAGGAAATCCCGGGCAGCGCCGTCGGCAGGACGCCCCACAACACCGAGCCGTAGAAAAGAAAGATGACCACGGCCAGCAGGATCTGGCGCCAGCTGTGATTGTAGAAGCCGCGCACCAACAGGTAGGCCAACAGCCCGAAGACCAGGCCCGAGGCGCCGATTGTCAGGCCCGCACCGGTCAGCCAGACCCCCAGCCCGGAGGCCAGCCAGCTGCAGGCGAGCACCACGCAAAACCGCCGGATTCCTTCCAGCAGCGTCAGGAACGCGAGCACCAGCAGCGGGACAGTGTTGCTCAACAGATGGCTGGTATCGGCGTGCAGCAGCGGCGCGAACACCACGCCGTCTAGCCCCTCGAGCCGCCGTGGGGCGATGCCCAGCAGCAGGCTGAAGTACCCGCCGGCAAAGATGTTGACCAGGAAGACCACCCAGAGCAGTGCCGCGAATGCGCCGGCTCCGGCCAGCGCCGGGGCGGGGCGCAGTCCACGGCTTCCGGCCGCCACGGTCAGTGGACGACGACGGGCTGGAAGCCCGCGCCGCGGAGGCTGCCGAGCACCAGTTCGCAGTGCTCGTGGCCTTTTGTCTCGATGTCGATGGTGATGGCAACGTCGCCCATGCTGATGGACCCGCCGATGCGGGTATGGTCCACGCGGGTGACATTGGCATCCGATTCGGCGATGATCCGCGAAATCGTGGCCAGCGAACCGGGACGATCGTCGAGCATGATCCGCACGGACATGAACCGGCCGGAGGCATACAGACCCCGCTGGATCACTTTCAGCATCAACATGGGATCTATGTTTCCGCCGGAGAGAATCACCGCCGTGGTGCCCGGGTCCGGGATGACACCTTCCATGAGCGCGGCGACGCCGACGGCGCCGGCAGGTTCGACCACCAGCTTGGACCGTTCAACCAGGAAGATCAGGGCGCGGGCCAGGGCATCTTCGCTGACCGTGACCACGTCGTCGACCAGCTCCCGGATGATGGAGAACGGCAGCTGCCCGGGGCGGCCGACGGCGATACCGTCGGCCATGGTGGAGACCTTCTGCAGCGGCACCAGCGCATCGGCGGCCAGGGAGGGAGGGTATGCTGCCGCATTCTCCGCCTGCACGCCGATGACCTTGATCTCGCGGCCCATCTCCTTGGCCTTGGCCTTGACCGCCGTGGCGACCCCGGCCAGCAGTCCCCCGCCGCCGACGCCCATGACGATGGTCTCGACGTTGGGGACCTGCTCCAGGATCTCGAGCCCCAGGGTGCCCTGGCCGGCGATGATGTCCGGGTTGTCGAACGGATGCACGAAGACCGCGCCGGTTTCGTCCGCATAGCGCTGGGCCTCGGCGAGGGCTTCGTCCACGTTGTGGCCGTGCAGCACCACTTCGGCACCATGGCCACGGGTGGCTGCGAGCTTCGGCAAGGCAACGCCGAGCGGCATGAAGATACGGGCTTTGATGCCCAGGCGGGCCGCCGCCACTGCCACGCCCTGCGCGTGGTTTCCGGCGGAGGCAGCCACGACGCCGCGTGCCTTCTCCTCATCGGACAGCCCGGCCATCCGCACGTACGCCCCCCGGACTTTGAACGACCCGGCCCGCTGCAGGTTCTCGCACTTGAAGAACACATCGGAGCCGACCATCCGGCCCAGTGCGCGGGATTGTTCGATCGGCGTCTTGGCGATGATGCCGTCAAGGGTTATCCGGGCGGCCTGGATGTCGTCGAGCGTGACGGGAAGCTGGGCGGTGACTGTCACTTGTCGGTCTCTTTTCTGTGCAGCAGGACGCGGCGTCTGCGGGAGGGTTCCCGGTCTGAGGGCTCGGGCGGATTTCCGGGACCCGGCGAAGCCAACGCCGGTTCCGGCGCCCGGTATGGCTCTTCCACCGGTGGCGGCGCACCCAAGGCCGGATCCGTTTCCCATCCGCGGGCGGCAATGTACTTCACGACCGCATTGAGTATCGCGAGCAAGGGGACGGCAAACAGCGCACCGGCGATTCCCGCGACCATGGAGCCGCCGGCGACGGCCAGCACGACGGCCAACGGATGCAACGAGACAGCCTTGCCCATAATCACCGGCTGGAGCACGTGGCCCTCCAACTGCTGCACACCCAGCACGATGGCGAGCATGATCAGCGCATTGACCCAGCCGTTGGCCACCAGCGCCAAGAGGACGGCGACGAACCCGGTGAGCAGGGCGCCAACGATCGGGACGAAGGAGCCAAGGAATACCAGGACGCCGAGCGGCAGTGCCAACGGCACCCCGATAATGGCCGCGCCGGCGCCGATGCCGACGGCGTCAACGAAGGCAACGAACATCTGGACCCGGATGTAGTGGACCATGGAGGTCCACCCCTTGCGGCCGGCGCCATTGCCTGCCGCCCGCGCCTTCTTGGGCAGCAGCCCGACCATGAAACGCCAGATCCGGTCACCGTCGTACAGGAAGAAAATCAGCGCGAAGATGGTCAGCAGCAGGCCGGTGACCAGGTGTCCGGCGGTGGACCCGACGCTGAGGGCGCTGGAGAAGATAGCGCTGCTGTTGTTCTGCAGCTGGTCCAGGCCTTCGTTCAGGTAGTCGTTGAGTTGTTCGTTGGTCAGGCGGAGCGGTCCGTTCGTCAACCAGCCCTGGACCTGGCCGATGCCTTGCAGCACCTGGTCCCACAGCTCGCTGAAGCCGATGTAGAGCTGCCGGCCGACCAGGGAGAGAGCCCCGCCAATCAGCCCCAGGAAGCCCAGGATGGTGATGACCACCGCCAGGCTCTTGGGAACCTTGGCCTTGCGCAGGAACCGGACAACGGGGGAAATCAAGGCGGCAATCAACGCCGCGACCATCAGCGGAATGATCAGCAGCGAGACGAAACTGAGCAGCCAGACCAGCAGTCCGCCGACGACCAGGATCAGGCCCACCCGCCACGCCCAGGCCGCACTGATCCGCAGCGCATAGGGCACGTCCTCGCGGACGTGGTGTTGACCGTCGGCTCCGGCCAAGCGTCCGGCCGGCAGCGCACGGTTTTCGGGGAAGGACCGGTTCATACACCCAATAGTTTCATATTGTGACCCAGCCGTGCGTTCAGTGAAGCTGCGCCGTAATGCCCCAGCTTCCGCCGAACGTTGCACCGGGTTCCAGCCATTGAAGCCCCAGGCCGGAATTGAGGCTGTTTGCGGGCGCCGTCATTGGTTCCACCGCAACGGCGCGGTCGCGGCCCGGATATTTGGTGGTCACAAAGACATGGACGTAGCGGAACGGTTCTTCCTGCCACAGCCCGACCACCGAACCGCCCTCCGAGGCGAGTGTGGTCACGACGCGCCCGCCGGGTCCGGCAGACAGTCCGGTATAGCCGCGGTCGATGTCGAGGCCCGCCACCAAGGCTCCACTGCGCAGGTCGGTCTGGTCGTTGACCGGGGCTTCCGCTGTCGGAATCTTGGTGTGCCGGTCCGCCGGAAAGAACCGCGCGGCCGGCACGGTCAGGGTCAGCCGGTCGGCGGGTTCGTCTCCCAGTCGGATGAACGGATGCGCGCCCAGTGCGACCGGGGCCGCCGTTGCGGACAGGTTCAGCAGTTCTTGCCGGACCGTCAGGTCGCCGGCCTGGTCCAGGGAGTACTCGGCGGCATGGCTGAGCCGGAAGGGGTAGCCGTGTTGGGGGAAAATCTCAGCCTGCAGCACCATCGCGGAGCCGCTGCGGTCGATCAGCCGGTAGCCGGTGTTGCGCAGCAGCCCGTGGATGGCATGGCCGCGGCCCGGTTCCGTGATGTCCAGTTGCTGGACGGCGCCGTCGAGCTCCCACCGTCCTCCGTCCACCCGATTGGGCCAGGGTGCCAGCAGGATCCCCGAGGCCGAGGGCGGGATTCGGTCATCGTCGAATGTCTCAGTTAGCTGCACGCCCTGTTTTTCAAAGAGCCGGAGGCAGCCCGCCAGTTCGGTGATCACGGCCCGCGATCCGGCGCGCAGCAGTTCAAACTGCTCGCCGGTCGCTGCCCGGCCGCGCTGGCCCGTCATGGTTCCACCGTACCGGGCCGCCGCTTAAACAGCCGACCCCGGCGCCGGGCCGGGGTCGGTGGGTGAAAATACGGCGGATTACTCGTCGCCGCGGAGGATTGCGAGCAGGCGCAAGATCTCCACGTAGAGCCAGACCAGCGTCACGGTCAGGCCAAAGGCGGCCGTCCACGAGTACTTGCGGTCCACGCCCTGCCTGACGCCCTGCTCGATCGAGGTGAAGTCGACGATCAGGGAGAACGCGGCCAGGCCGATGGCCAGCAGGCCGATGATCACGCCCAGCGGGATGCCGATGCCCATGATGTTGATCTCCATGCCGCGCATGCCCCACTGGTTGTCCAGCACGCCGAACCACATCAGGCCCAGGTTAACCAGGGAGAAGAGCGCGTAGCCGATCAGTGCGATCATGAAGAAGCGCATGGCCTTGGGCGTGGCGCGGACCTTGCCGCTCTTGAACAGGGCCAGCGTGACGGCGAAGACGCACACCGTGCCCAGCACGGCCTGCGGGGCCACGCCTGGGTACATCGCATCGATGACCATGGACAGGGCGCCGACGAACAGGCCTTCGGCGGCGGCGTAAGCCAGGATGAGGCCCTTGGACGGTTCCCGCTTGAAGGCGTTGACCAGGCCGAGGACCAGGCCGGCGATCATGCCCGGAATCAGCAGGATCGGGAACATCCAGCCGATGGCACCGCCGACGACCACCAGGGACAGGCAGGCCAGGGTCTTGAGGATGACGTCGTCATAGGTCATCCGGCCGGTCTGGGCGGGGCCCGCCGACGGCTGGTTGTACAGATCCTGCAACTGCTGGCTGGAAAGCTGGGTCTGGCCAGCCAGCACCGCAGAGCCGGCTCCGGCAGGTCCCGCGGGTGAACCGCGGAACGCCTTCGGGTTGTTGAAAACCGGATTTC
This sequence comes from Arthrobacter sp. Y3223065, assembly GCF_059090885.1. Classification (NCBI taxonomy): domain Bacteria; kingdom Bacillati; phylum Actinomycetota; class Actinomycetes; order Micrococcales; family Micrococcaceae; genus Arthrobacter; species Arthrobacter sp. Y3223065. Next base: position 35,937 of record NZ_JBNHGC010000006.1, read on the forward strand.
CTCCGATTGCCATCTTGTTGTCCTCCATCGTCAGGGGGCGAGCTAATGCTTAGACTACCAATCCCAACGAATAACACGGCAGAAAATTCCATGACGGGCCGGTGAACCCTCATCGGGCAGCGCCGCCGCCCTCCCGGCGGCCCGCTGCGCCTGCCCCGGGTAGAATGCTCCAGTGACTTCCCGCAGTCCTTCCAACCCGCCCCGTTCCTCCGCCCGGGCCAAACTGCCCCTGCGAATGCTCCATGACCGCATCCTCGTGGCCCCGGACCAAGACAGCAGCGAGCGCCGTTCGTCCTCGGGAATCGTCATTCCTGCCACCGCCGTCATGGGTAAGCGCCTGGCGTGGGCAGAGGTAGTCGCCGCGGGCCCGCACGTGCGCCAGGTGGCGGTCGGCGACCGGGTGCTCTTCGACCCCGAAGACCGGGCGGAAGTTGAAGTCAACGCCGCCGACTACACACTGCTCCGCGAGCGCGACGTTCATGCCGTCTCCCAGCCGGAGGAAGCGGACAGCGGCACGGGGCTCTACCTGTAGTTCCCCGCCCTACCCGTAGCCACCCCGGCGAATCCGGCCGCTCCCGTGCGGCACGGCCGGCATCCGGTAGTCAGGCTGCCCCTCGGTGCCTTTACGTTTCACCGTTGCTAAACGACGGCTTCACAGTTGTTACCTGATCGCGACAGAACGCGCGCTCCCGTCACCCGTGACGCAGGTAACATAAACGACACGTCGGTGATTTCCCTCACAGACGCTGTCAGCGCCTGCCGGCAATCCGGCGGACCACACCCCCCACTGTGGAGGTTCATATCTTGATCGCGATGCCGAAGCTTGTTCGGCCATTGGGGACACTACTCGCCTTGCTGGCGATCATCACGGGGATCCTCTTGTCCGCTCCCCCCTCACTGGCTTCGACCACGTCACCTGAGCCGACCCCTGCTACGACGACGACCGCGCCGGCGGAGCCGTTCCGCGACACGATCAGCGGCGTCCTGCGCAATGCCGAAGGCCCCGTCGTGGGAGTGCGGATCACGGCCACGGGCGAAGGATTCAGCGGCGAAGCAATCACCGGCGAAAACGGGTCCTGGTCGATCGGTGTTCCCGTCCGGGGAACCTATCAAGTCGAAGTGGACGTCTCGACCCTCCCGGAGGGAGTGGAGCTGGCCGAAGGCACACCCAATCCACGGGAAGTCACCTTCAGCAACACGTCCAACGCCGCGGCCATCTTCCCGCTCGGTGAAGGCATTGTGCTCCAAGGCGCCGGTTTCGGCGAGATCTTCGTCGAGCGTCTTATTGCAGGCCTGAGCTTCGGCCTGCTGCTGGCCCTGGCCTCGGTGGGGTTGTCCCTCATCTACGGCACGACCGGCCTGACCAACTTCGCCCACGGCGAGATGGTCACCGCCGGCGCGGTGCTGATGTTCGGCTTCGCACTTCTCGGCATTCCGGTGTGGCTGGCGATGCTGTTGGCCATTGTCCTGGGCGGTGCGTTCGGCTGGGCCCAGGACGCCTGGCTGTGGAAGCCCCTACGTCATCGGGGTACCGGGCTGATCCCCATGATGATCATCAGCATCGGCCTGGCCCTGGCTGCCCGCTATGTCATCCAGTTCAACTTCGGCGGCGCCACGCAGCAGCTGCCGCAGGCAAGGAGCCCCATCCTGGAACTGGGCAACATTTCGATCAGCCGCAATACGCTGCTCTCCCTGATTGTCAGCCTGATAGTGATCATCCTGATTGCCATGCTGCTGCTGAAGACCCGCCTGGGCAAGGCAACCCGGGCCGTCGCCGATAATCCCGCGCTGGCGGCGGCCTCCGGCATCGATGTTGACGGCGTGATCCGCATCGTCTGGACGGTCGGCGGGGTGCTGGCCGCGCTGGGCGGCATCCTGTGGGCCTATTACCGCCCCGGGGTCACCTTTAACATGGGGCAGCAGATCCTGCTGCTCGTCTTTGCCGGCGTCATCCTCGGCGGCCTGGGCACCGTGTTCGGCGCCCTGGTCGGTTCCGTCATCGTCGGCCTGTTCGTCGAACTGTCGACACTCTGGCTGGAAGCAGACCTGAAGTACGTCGGCGCCCTGCTGATCATGATCGTCGTCCTGCTGTTCCGGCCACAGGGCATCCTGGGCCGTCGAGAGCGCGTGGGTTAGGAGGCAACACCATGGATTTCCTGAATATATTCACCAACGCACTGGGCGAAATCATCAGCCCGACTACGGCCGCCTACGCCCTCGCCGCACTCGGTCTGGCCGTCCACTTCGGCTATACCGGCCTGCTGAACTTTGGCCAAGCCGGTTTCATGGCTATCGGCGCCTACGGCTTCGCCATTCCCACGCTCGAGTGGGGCGTGCCGTTCTTTGTCGGCGTCTTGATAGCCCTGATCGGTTCGGTGATCTTTGCGCTGCTGCTGGGCGTCCCCACACTGCGCCTCCGGGCGGACTATTTGGCCATCGTCACGATCGCCGCCGCGGAGATCATCCGGTACGTGGTCACCACCAACGACCTGACGGACATCACCGGTTCGGCCAACGGTCTGGCTGCCTTCGAAGGCGGATTCTTCGCCCTGAACCCGTTCCCGGAGGGCGTCTACAATTTCGGCCTGGTGAGCTTGAGTGAGCGCGGCCTCTGGATCCGCGTAGTTGGCTGGGGCCTGGTGGCACTCTGCTGCCTGCTGGTGTTCCTGCTGATGCGCAGCCCGTGGGGCCGTATCCTGAAGGGCATTCGCGAGGACGAGAACGCGGTGCGGTCCTTGGGTAAGAACGTGTACTCGTACAAGATGCAGGCCCTCATTATCGGCGGCCTGTTCGGAACGATGGCCGGCATGGTCTTCACCCTCCCCCGCGGAGCGGTACAGCCGGCCAACTACCAGACGGAGCTGACCTTCTTCCTCTGGACCTGCGTGCTGCTGGGCGGCATGGCCACCGTCCTTGGCCCTGTTATCGGCGCCATGATCTTCTGGGTAGTGCTCTCGCTGACCCAGGGATTGCTCTACGGCGCCATCGAGGCGGACTACATCACCTTCCTGACAACCACACAGGCCGGACAGCTCCGCTACATCCTGGTTGGCATCGCCTTGATGCTGCTGATGATCTTCAGGCCTCAAGGTGTGCTGGGCAATAAGAAAGAACTGGCATTCACATGAGCGAACAAGACCGCACCACGGCTGTCGGAGCAACCGCTGTCCCGGACGAGGCGGACCAGCAGGCCAACGATTACATGACGGATACCCGTCCCATCGCCGCCGACGAACCGGGCCCGGGGTGCCGGAAGCGGGATCCCATCCTCGTCGCCAAAAACGTCACCCGGCAGTTCGGCGGCGTCAACGCCGTGGACGTGGAATACCTCGAGATCCCACGGCACCAGATCACGGCGCTGATCGGACCCAACGGGGCGGGCAAGACCACGCTGTTCAATTTGCTGACCGGCTTCGACGTCCCCCAGAGCGGCGAGTGGTCCTTCGAGGGGCATTCGCTCGCCGGCGTGCCGTCCTACAAGGTGGCGCGCATGGGCATGGTGCGGACGTTCCAGCTGACCAAGGTCATGGGAAAGCTCTCCGTCATGGAGAACATGCGTCTGGGTGCCACCGGCCAGTCCGGCGAGAACCTGTTCAAGGCCCTCTTCAAGAACATCTGGGGGCCCAAGGAACGGGAGATCACCAAGCAGGCCGACGTCCTGCTGACCAAATTCAAACTGGACTCCAAACGGGACGACTACGCAGCATCGCTCTCCGGTGGCCAGCGCAAACTGCTGGAAATGGCGCGCGCCTTGATGGTCCGGCCCAAGCTGGTCATGCTCGATGAGCCGATGGCCGGCGTCAACCCCGCCCTGACGCAGTCGCTGCTGGAGCATGTCAAAAACCTGAAGGCCGAGGGCATGACCGTGTTGTTCGTCGAACACGACATGCAAATGGTCCGCCACATCGCTGACTGGGTGGTGGTCATGGCCGAAGGGAGGATCGTGGCAGAAGGTCCGCCGGCCATCGTCATGAAGGATCAGGCAGTGATTGACGCCTATCTGGGCGCCCACCACGACGTCGACCTGGGCGACGCCGAAGGCGTCGAGGCGCTGGAGGAAGAGTTGGCACAGGACGCAGAGTCGGTCGTGGGAACGGCCAGCGAGGGCGTTCTGGGCCGCCACATCAGCGAGCGTGATTCCAGCGCAGACGAAGCCGACGACACCCACCGAAGCCCGAGAAGGAAGGACCAGCCATGAATGCGCGCCGCATCGAATCGACCCCGGCAGCCGTGGCACCGGGGGAACCGGTGGTCACCGTGACGGATTTGGTGGCCGGCTACTTGCCCGGCGTCAATATCCTTAACGGCTGCAGCATCGAAGCCCGCCAGGGCGAATTGATTGGCATCATCGGCCCCAACGGTGCCGGCAAATCGACCCTGCTCAAGGCGATGTTCGGCCTGGTCAAGGTCCACTCCGGCACCGTGGTGGTCCGCGGCCAGGACCTGACCGGGCTGAAGGCGAACAAGCTCGTCAGCCGCGGCATCGGGTTCGTCCCCCAGAACAACAACGTCTTCTCGACGCTGACCATCGAAGAAAACATGGAAATGGGCATGTTCCAGCGGCCCAAGGACTTCAGGAAGCGCTTCGATTTCGTGGCGGGCATCTTCCCGGACCTGGCCAAGCGGCGCGCGCAGCGGGCCGGCTCGCTCTCCGGCGGTGAACGCCAGATGGTGGCGATGGGACGAGCCCTGATGATGGATCCGGCGGTGCTGCTCCTGGACGAGCCTTCTGCCGGCCTCTCGCCGGTCAAACAGGACGAGACGTTCCTGCGGGTGCATGAAATCAACCGGGCAGGTGTTTCGGTCATCATGGTGGAACAGAACGCGCGCCGCTGCCTGCAGATCTGCGACCGCGGTTACGTCCTGGACCAGGGCAAGGACGCCTACACCGGAACCGGCCGCGAGCTGCTGAAGGATCCGAAGGTCATCCAGCTCTACCTTGGCACCCTAGCGGACACCGCCTGAGTCCACCGCAGCCAGCCACCTCGACGGCGGCGCTCGTCCTCCGGGGCGGGCGCCGTCGTCGTTTGGGCACTCGGACAAGTGCCGCCGCCGGTTGAGCACCCCCACAGGCACTCCACTGCCGGTTGAGCACCCCCGCGGGCGGGCATTCCCGCCGCGTGCGGTCGCCGAGGCCCCTTCGGTCCCGGGCGGCCTTCTCAGGCCGCCCGCCGGCCGCCCACCGCCCGCCCCTCCGCCGGCAGCCCGCCCGGGAGCACGACAGAGGGTCCCGGCCGGCGGCCGGGACCCTCTGTCGTGATTACCCGTGGTGCTGGAGCGGCCTTACAGCTGGCCGAACTCCTCGCGCTTCGGCTGCGGTACGTTGGTGTCGTCGTACTCGTAGATGCCGATGTAGGCCTCGGTCGGGTCACCGTTCTCGTCGAACGAGATCGGGCCGGAGATGCCGTCGTAGTCGATATCTTCACCGTTGCGCAGCAGCGTGACACAGCCGGCAAAGTCGAAGCACTTTTCACCGTCCGCGGACACGCCCTGCATTTCCTTGGCGATGTCCTCGCCCTTGGTGCTTCCGGCGGCTTCGGCTGCCAAGGCCACCAGGTTCACAGCGTCGTAGGACTCACCTGCATAGGAGTAGGAATTGAGGTTGTCGTCGATTTCCGCCAGCGCCGCCTGGAAGTCTTCCTTGGCGAACGTTCCGGGGATCGTGCCCTGTGCACCGGCCATGGCGCCCGGATCGAGGTCCGCGCTCAGGTCCGAGGTGTTGCCGTCCACCAGGAACATCTGGTCGGGCGTGACTCCCTTGGACAACAGCAGCGGTGCGATCGACTTGATCTGGTCGAAGGTGATCAACGCGATGGCGTCGGGCTTGGCGTTGACGACGGCGTCCACCTGCGAGCTGAACTGGGAGTCGCCCTCGTTGAACATTTCGGTGGCCACCACCTGGCCGCCGGCGCCTTCAAAGGACTGCTTGACGTTGTCCGCCAAGCCGGTGCCATAGGCGTCGTTCAGAACGATCATGCCCAGCGTCTGGGCGCCACAGGACACCATGTAGCTGCCCAGCGTGCGGCCCTGCAGCACATCCGACGGAGCGGTGCGCCAGTACAGGTTCTTGTCATCCCAAGTGGTGAAATCCGGCGACGTGTTCGCCGGGGAAATCTGCAGCACCCCTGCGCCGGTGATCTGGTTGATTACGGTCTTGGATACGCCCGAGGACGCTGCTCCTACGACGGCGCTGACGTCCTCGCTCAGCAGTTCGGTCACGGACTGGGTCGCGATGTCGGTGGTGGTGTCACCAGAGTCGCGCTGGATGGTTTCCACGTCTTTGCCCAGTACGCCGCCGGCCTCGTTGATCCGTTCAACGGCCAGCTTGACGCCTGCAACTTCCGGCGGGCCCAAGAAGGCCAGCGAGCCGGTGGCAGGCAGCAGCGTGCCGATCTTCAGCGGGGCCTCGGTGGAGCCCTTGGTCTCGGGAACAGCGGACGGGTCGCCCGTCGCGCCTGCAGTGGGGCCCCCGCCCTCTCCTGCTTCGGGACACACCAAACCGGATGCGCCCGCCGGTGCCGATGTCCCTGCTCCCCCGCCGGTCTCCGCAGGCGTCGTCGTCCCCCCGCCGCACGCCGAGGCAAACAAAGCGATTCCCAATCCGAGCGCGGCCACCCGTCCCGCGCGTGCGGAATTGCCGCCGGTGCCGAAGAGCACTGCGTTGCGTGTTGCAGTCATGTATGTTTTCTCCTCGATCGAAAGGTCCGCGAACCTTTGATGCGATCACCAGGTATTCCTGATTACAGAGAAAACTAGTCCAATTTGTCGGTGAAAATAAGCGTTTTGGGTTACATCCTTGTAACGCTCGTCACATTCAATCCGTACCCCCGGTGGGACTCGAACCCACACTGGACCGATTTTAAGTCGGTTGTCTCTGCCATTGGACTACGGGGGCTGGGCACTCCTGCACCTATCTAGGGTACTTGATGGGCCTGCTCCTGCTCACAGCCGCCCGAAGGGTTCGGCGTAGCGGAACACACCGGCGGGCAGCGGGCGGCCGGCGAGCGGAAGGGCCATGAAGTTGGCGCCCCAGCTTGGATCCGGGGCACCGATGCCGACTTCGCTGGCCGGCCGATAACCAAATCGCGGATAGTATCCGGTGCTCCCCAGCAGCAGGATCACGCTCTCCCCGGCGTCCTCGGCGCGACGCCGTGTTTCGTTCAGCAGGGCAGCCCCGATGCCTGAACGCTGACGGTCCGGCTCCACGGCGATGGGCCCCAGTCCCAGCGCGGGCTCGATGCCAATCCAGCCGCGGGTGCTGATGACATGGCCGACGACGGCGCCCCCTTCCTCCGCGACGAGTGAAAACTCCGGCAGGAAGCCGTCGCAGTCGTACAACTCGGCCAGCAGTCGGGCTTCCACCGGCTCACCGCCGTCGTCGGTGTCGAAGGCGCGTGCCACCAGCCGGAGGACGGCGGGCCGGTCTTCACGTTGTTCTGTCCTGATCCTCACCACAGCATTCTAGGCAGCCCCTCCAGGGAAATCTCCCCGGGAATGCAGTAAGGCCCGGGCCCCGCCGATGCGGTACCCGGGCATGCTGCTGAGTTGGGCCTAGCGGCCGGTGGAGGCGAGTTCCTTGTCCGCCTCGGTGCCCTTGGCATCCCCTGCCGGTTTGGGAGCGTCGGCAGCCTGCGGCCGAGGCTTGGGGGCTGCCGCCTCGCGGAACTGGCGGTACGGGGTCTGCAGGTCGGCAAGGCGCGTAGTGTCGCGGCCCAGGAAAATTGCCCAGAACCAGTTCGAGATCACGCGGATCTTGCGCTCCACCGTCGGCATGGCCAATCCGTGGTAGCCGCGGTGGGCCATCCATGCCGGCCAGCCCTTGAGCTTGATGCCCATAATCTTGGCCACGCCTTTATTGAGGCCGAAGCCGGCGACGGCGCCGAGGTTCTTGTGCTTGTACTCGGTGACGGTGCCCACGCCCCAGCGGGCGGCGTAGATGTTCTTGGCAAGACGCTTCGCCTGGCGGATGGCGTGCTGGGCGTTGGGGACGCAGAAGCCACCCACGCCGCCGCCGGTCAGGTCCGGCACGGCGGCGACGTCGCCGGCGGTCCAGGCACCCTCGATCGGGCCGTTCTCGTCGATGATCTGGAGCGTTGCGTTGGCCTTGATCCGGCCGCGCTCGTCCTGCGGGAAGCCGAAGTTGCGTGCCACCGGGTTCGCCTGCACGCCGGCGGTCCACAGCAGCGTATCGGCCTCGAAGGTTTCGGCGGGAGTCTTGTCCGGCATGTTGATCAGCTCCAGCACGCCGCCCTCTGCCTTGGCGAGCGAGGTGTTGAGCATGACCTCGATGCCGCGCGAACGCATGTGCTCTACGACCCACTTGGCCTGGTCTTCGGTGACCTCGGGCATGATCCGGCCCATCGCCTCGACCAGCACGAAGCGCAGCTCTTCCTGGCGCAGCCGCCCGTTCTTCTTGACGGCGGAGCGGGCCAGGTCCTCGATCTCGGTCATGGCCTCGATGCCGGCGAAGCCTCCGCCGACGCCGACAAAGGTCAGCGCGCGCGTCCGCTCCGGCCCCTCAGGGAGCAACGAACCGGTTTCGATTCGCTCGAGCACCTTGTTGCGCAGTTCCACGGCTTCTTCAATGGTCTTCAAGCCGATCCCTGCCTCGGCCAGCCCCGGGATCGGGAAGGTGCGGGTCACGGCACCGGCGGCAACGACGACGTCGCGGTAGTCCAGCTCGAAGGCGTCGCCGACGGCGGGAGTGATCACGGCCTTCTTCGCCGCGTGGTCGATCGAAGTCACCTTGCCGGTGATGAGTTCGGTGTCCTGCAGGTGCTGCCGGTGGTTGACCACGGCATGGCGGGCTTCGATGCTGCCGGAAGCCACCTCGGGCAGGAACGGCTGGTACGTCATGTAGGGCAGCGGATCCACCAGGGTAACGATGCCGCCGTGCCCCTTAACCTTCTTCTGGAGCTTCAGCGCGACGTAAAGACCAACGTAGCCGCCGCCGACCACCAGGACGCGCGGACGATCGGACAGAGCAGGAGTGAGTGCCATGCCCCCAGTATAGCCACTTTTGTGAAAATTTTCACGAAGTCCCGGGCGCCCGGGGTGGCCGCGAAGATCCCGCAGAATCAGCGCTTGGCCGGCTTCCGGATCTCTTCCCGAATCGGCGGCATGAAGTCCGTGTCCGCTTCCTCGACCGCGGCCGTGCCCTGCTGCACGGCCTTGCGCGCCCGCATGGTCTGGACCGCGCCCAACACCAGGACGGCGGCGATCAGCCCGCCGAACGAAAACACGAGGATGGCCGGCAGCACGGAGTTTTCGCTGCGCGGGGGAACCGCCACTGGTGTAGTCGGTTCCGGAATATCCGGCGCCTCGGCCTTGGACTGCACCGGAGCCTGTGACTGGGGCGCAGCGACTTCACCGCGGCGGTGCACCGTAATCCATTGCGCGATGGAGCCGAGCGGGTTGGCGGCGACCTCCGGCACGTCGGCGTTCACGGCTGCCTCCGCGTCGAGTACGCCGTAGCCGTAAATCGGATCATGGCCCGGGACACCGGCTTCCTTGGCCGTGCTGATGATGCGGTTGATGACCTGGGCCGCGCTCATGTCCGGGTATTTGGAGCGGATCAACGCCGCCACGCCCGAGACCAGCGGCGTGGCCCCCGATGTGCCGGACCAGTCGGCATAGAGGCCGCCGGGCAGTCCGCCGACGAGGTTCTCGGCCGGGGCCGCAACACCGATGACGATGCTCTGGGCCGAGGCCTCCTGGCTGGCCTCGCCATCGCGGTTCAATCCGGCCACGGTCAGCACGCCGGGGATGGTGGCCGGGGCGCCGGACTGTTCGGTGCCGCCGGCGCGGTTGCCCGCGGCGGCCACGACCACCACGTCATGCTGTTCGGCGTAGAGGAACGCCGCGTCCCAGCTCTCCGGCCAGGAGGTGCTGGAGCTGGTCAGTGACATGTTGATGACCTGTGCGCCATTGTCCACGGCCCAGCGGACGGCCGCCGGGATCTGCTCGTCGACGCCGATGCCCGAGGGGTTGGGTGTCCCGAGCCACGTTGAGGCCGTCAGGATCTGTGCCTTGGGCGCCACCCCTATCACGCCGTCCGTGCCGGCGCCGATGCCCTCGTCCTTAAGCTTCGACTTGGACTCTTTGTCGTTTTTCTTTTTGTCGTCCTTCTTGTCTTTTTCGGGTGCATGCCCGCGTCCGGCCAGCAGGGTCGCAACCAGAGTTCCGTGCTCAGGTGTTTGCCCGATGCCGCGCTGGCCGTCGGGGTCCCCGGAGCCGGAGACGTCCGTACCGCCAACCACGGCCCCCTTGAGGTCGGGGTGCGTTGCGTCTACGCCGCTGTCGATCACTGCTACCTTGACGCCCTCGCCCTGCGACTCGTCCCAGGCGGCCCGGATCCCGTAGGCGTCCAGCCAGTATTCCTTGCCGCGGGTGTCGTCTGCCTGGGCCGGGCCGGCGAGCACCAGCGAGGCGAGTACCGCGATCGCCGAACCCAGCGCGAAGACTTTCGACGCGCCCGCGCGTCCGGCCGGCCGTTCACTGTCGCGCTGGCGCATGGATGTCCCTTCGGTTGGCAAAGCGGTCTGATCCCCGAACCCGGGAAGCTCAGTGCGGCAGCCGGGTGGCCGCACTCAGGGCGATTCCGTCAAGAATATCGTGTTCGCTGGCGGTCGCGCCGTTCACGCGGCCACCGGTCAGTGCGGCCAGCCGTCGGGAAACGGTCCGCCAGATGAGTGCGCCGGCGCCAATGACATCCACCCGTCCCGGATGCATGTAGGGCAACGCAGCCCGCTGGTGCCGCGTCATCTCCAGAAGGGAGGTGCAGGCTGAATCCAACCGGGCACCGTCCAGGTGCGCCCCGTGGATGGCTTCCGGACGATACCGTGCCAGTTGCAGGGCGTGGGCCGTAACGGTGGTGACGGAACCCGCGACTCCGACCAACCGGTCGACGTCGGCCAGCGGCACCTCGGCGAGCACCCGTGCCAGATGTTCCTCGGCGTCCGCCACGGCGTGGGCAACCTCGGCGGCGGTCGGCGGATCCGAGAGCAGGTGCCGCTCGGTAAAGCGGACGCAGCCCATGTCGGTGCTGAGGGCAGCCAGCACCCCGTCGGCGGTTCCCAGCACGAACTCCGTGCTGCCACCGCCCAGGTCCACCACCAGCACTTTCTCCCCCGGCTCCGGCGCCAGGACGCTGGCGGCACCGGTGAAGGACAGCTCGGCCTCTTCCCGGCCGCTGATCACTTCCGGTTCCACGCCGAGGCGCTCGCGGATGCCATCGACGAAGACCTGGCGGTTGGCGGCGTCGCGGGTGGCGGAGGTGGCGACAAACCGCAGGGTCTCGGCGCCTTGGCTGCGCAGCTGGCCCGCATATTCCTCCGCCGCCGCGAAGGTCCGGTCCAACGCTTCCGGCGCCAGCGCCCCGGTTGCGTCGACGCCCTGCCCCAGCCGCACGACCTTCATCTCGCGGACTACGTCGGTGAGCCCGCCGTCCCGGACATCGGCAATCAGCAGGCGGATCGAGTTGGTCCCGCAGTCGATGGCTCCGACGCGTGCCACTAGGACTTCCCTCCGTCGGCGTGGCCGGAGGCGGAACCGCTGACGGTGCCGCCGTCGTCGTCCGCCGCATCCTTGCCGCCGGCACGCCGGGCCTTCTTCGCCGCCAGCTCTTCGGCCGTCAGCCCCTGGGTCCGGGTATGGCGGCTCAGGTCCCGGGCCGGAGCGGTGCCGTCAACATCCCAGGCTCCGGAGCAGTAGCAGCGGTCCACGGTCCACCATTCCGCGATCCGCTCAAGCGCTTCGTCGCCCAGCGGATTCACGCCCGGACCTGCGGCCAGCGAATGGCCCACCAGGACGTGCAGGCATTTGACCCGCGTGGGCATTCCGCCGGCCGAGACTCCCGCGATCTCGGGCACGTCGCCGATACCGGCCCGGCGGCCGACCTCGTCGCGGGCCGCCAGGTACTCCTCGTGGGCGCGGCGGTAGGCCGCGGCCAATTCCTGATCCCCCTCCAGCCGTTCGGTCATCTCCGTCATGACCCCTGCCGCTTCCAGCCGGGAGACCGCGGACGTGATGACCGGGTGGGTCAGGTAGTACGTGGTCGGGAAGGGGATTCCATTCCCGAGCCGCGGCGCCGTGGTGGCGACCAGCGGATTTCCGCACACGCACCGTGCACCGATTTCCACGACATCGCGCACCGGCCTGCCGAGCTGGCGGCTCAGGGTGTCGAGATCGTCGGGGGTGGGGGTGCGCTGAGCGTCGTTCACGGCTCAGTCCTTTCCTGGTGCTGCGGCCCGTGGGGCAGGGCCGTGTAATCCGGCAGGCTGCCGGGAGGTCAGTCCGCTGCGGGCGGGTCTGTTGCCGCGCGGGTCACCGAGTTCCACAGGGCGTCGACCCACGGCAGGTCCTCGGGTGCGGTGGCGGAGGCATGTTTGTTGGACTCGCGCAGTCCTTCCGCGCCGGTGACCATGTACCGCTTCTCCCCCGGCATTACATAGAATATGCGATCCCGGGCCTGCTGCTTGATGTAGGCGGGATCGTCCCAGCGGGCCAGTTCCTTGGTCAACTGTTCGTTGGAGTCTTTCTTGGCGGCGATGTCCGCCTGAAGCGCGGAGAGTTCCGCCCGCTGTTCAATGAAAATCCGTACCGACGGGGCCAGCAGTACGGTGATCGATACCAGCACCACGGCCAGCGCCAGCAGGCGGCCGGAGAACGCTTTGGCCGGGACCGGCACGGCGTCGGCCGGGGTTTCCCTGGCCGGTGGCCGGGGCCTTGGATCCGCAGCCGGTGCGGCCGGCTGCCTGATGGCCTCGGACAGCTGCCGGCGTTCCGCCGCGCGGACTTCCGACGGCGAGGGCTTGGGTTTCACCGGCGGCTTCGGCTTTCGCGCGTGGCCTGCGTCCGGCACGCGGCGGGTGCGGGCATCCGGCTGGGGAGCCGAGCCGGACGGCGTCCGGCCGAAGTCGGCGCGAATCACCTGTCCGGTCTCCGGTTCCCGAGCGTCGGTGTCCTTCCCGTCCACGCCGCCCGACGCAGGCCCGCTGCCGGGCGGGCGGCCGGCCCGCGGCATGTTGGGGCGTCGGGTGGACATTCAGGCTCCTCACCGTGGAAGTCGTGCGGGGCCCGGCATCGGCTTTGCCGCCGGGCCCCGCTTAAGACATTACCGAGGGTCGGGCCGAACTACGCCGTGAAACGCGGGAAGGCGGCGCGACCGGCGTAGCGGGCCGCGTCGTCGAGCTCCTCTTCGATGCGCAGCAGTTGGTTGTACTTGGCCACGCGCTCCGAACGGGCCGGGGCGCCGGTCTTGATCTGGCCGGCGTTGGTGGCCACGGCGATGTCGGCGATGGTGGTGTCCTCGGTTTCGCCGGAGCGGTGCGAGGTGATCGTGGTGTAGCCGTTGCGCTGGGCCAGCGCCACGGCCTCCAGGGTTTCGGTCAGGGAACCGATCTGGTTGACCTTGACCAACAGGGAGTTGGCGGTCTTGGCATCGATGCCCTGCTGCAGCCGCTCGGGGTTGGTGACGAACAGGTCGTCGCCCACCAGCTGCACCTTGTCGCCCAACTCGGCCGTCAGGGCGGCCCAGCCCTCCCAGTCGGATTCGTCCAGCGGATCCTCGATGGAGACCAGCGGGAAGTCGGCGACCAGCTGGGCGTAGTAGGCGCTCATCTCCGCCGCCGTCAGGGACTTGCCCTCGAACAGGTAGGCGCCGTCCTGGTAGAACTCGGAGGACGCCACGTCCAGGGCCAAGGCAATGTCCTTGCCCGGGGTGTAGCCGGCACGGGTGATCGCCTCGGTGATCAAATCCAGCGCCGCCCGGTTGCTGGGCAGGTTCGGGGCGAAGCCGCCCTCGTCGCCCAGGCCGGTGGAGAGGCCCTTCTCCTTCAGCACGGCCTTGAGGCTGTGGTAGACCTCCACGCCCCAGCGCAGCCCCTCGGAGAACGTGGCGGCGCCCAGCGGCACCACCATGAACTCCTGGATGTCCACGTCGGAATCGGCGTGCGAGCCGCCATTGAGGATATTCATCAGCGGGACCGGCAGCACGTGGGCATTCGGGCCGCCCAGGTACTTGTACAGCGGGAGGTTGGCGGATTCTGCGGCGGCCGAGGCCACGGCCAGCGAAACGCCGAGGATGGCGTTGGCGCCGAGGTCGGATTTATTGGAGGTGCCGTCCAGGTCCAGCATGGTCTGGTCGATCAGCCGCTGGTCGGTGGCGTCGAGGCCGGCCAGCGCCGGCTGGATGGTGTCCACCACGGCGGCCACGGCCTGGCCGACGCCCTTGCCCAGGTAGCGGTCCTGCTCGCCGTCGCGGCGTTCCACGGCCTCGAAGGCCCCGGTGGAGGCACCGGACGGAACCGCGGCCCGGCCCATCGAGCCGTCGGACAGCAGCACCTCAACTTCAACGGTGGGGTTGCCGCGGGAATCAAGGATTTCGCGCGCGTGGATGGCATCGATCAGCGCCATGGAGTAGCTCCTGTTCGTTGGAACGAAAAGTTGGAATGTCTGCAGGCGAGGCCGGAGCCGGCTGCAAGGTCCGGCTTAAGACTAATCGAGATCACCCGCTGCGGTTTTCTTCCGTTACGCGCTGCTGGAATCTGCGGACGGCGGTCCGCAGCGCCTGCTCGGGATCCACGCCGGCCTCCACTGCGCGGCGGACGACGGCGAACAGTTCCTCGCCGACGTCGTCTTCCGCCCGGCCTGCACCGCCGGCCGCAGTGCTCCCGGCCGTGCCGTCCTGGCTTAGGACCGCCGCCGACGGGCTGCCGGCCCGGCGGGCGCGGTCCAAAGATTTCGCCGCCAACGTCAGGGCCGGCAGCGAGTGCGGCAGGCCGTCGAACGGCGTGGTCCGCTCCGGTTTCTCCGCCGCCTTGACCGCGTCGTAACCGGCCACGATCTCTGCGATGGTGTCCGGAAACTTCTCCTGCAGGGACCCGTCCGGCCGGAAGACATGCCGGTTCCGCCGGATGAGCTTGGCTGTCAGTTCGGCGGCCACGGCGTCGAAATCAAAGTGTCCCCGTTCTTCCTGCAAACGGGCATGCAGCACCACCTGGTAGAGCACATCGGCCAGTTCGCCCTTGAGTTCGGCCACGTCGGCCCGGCCGGTGTGGCCGGTTTCGATGGCTTCGGCCAGTTCGTGGGCTTCCTCCACCAGGTACTCGACCAGCGACTCGTGGGTCAGCGCGGCCGTCCACAAGCAGTGCTCGCGCAGTTGAGCCACGACGTCCAGCAGCCTGGCAACGGCCCGGCCTCGGTCGGGCTCCGCCGTTGCGGCGTCCGGGAGCCGCCCCGGTTCGAAGGAGTGTCCGGCGTGGGGCATGGCCGCCGTCAGCCCGGCTGGCTGTTAAAGGCCTCGCCGATGAACTCGATGAGCGCCTCACGCTCTTCCAGCGGCAGGAAAGCGGCTTCGGCTGCGTTGAGCGTGATCTCCAGCAGGTCATCCAGGTCGTAGTCGAAGGTTTCCACCAGCAACTCGTATTCGTCGGAGAGCGTCACCCCGCTCATCAGCCGGTTGTCCGTGTTGATCGTGACCTTGAAACCGGTCTGGTAGAGCAGGTCGAACGGGTGTGAGTGGATGCCTTCGCCGAAGACGGCGATTGCGCCGGTCTGCAGGTTGGATGAGGGGCTGCACTCGAGCGGGATGCCGCGGTCGCGGACCCACGCGGCAACCCGGCCGAGGGTGACCATGCCAACCTCGTCGCCGTCGTCGCCGTCCGGGCCGAAGTCCACCTGGATGTCCTCGGCGATCCGCACGCCGTGGCCCAGCCGCAGCGCACGGCCGCTGACCAGCGCATCCACGATGCTGTCCACTCCGGCTGCCTCGCCGGCGTGGACCGTTACCGGGAACTGCTGTTCGGCCAGGTAGGTGAAGGCGTCCTTGAAGCGCGAGGGCGGGAAGCCGTCCTCCGCTCCGGCAATGTCGAATCCGACGACGCCCCGGTCCCGGTGGCGGACGGCGAGTTCAGCGATCTCCTGCGAGCGGTCGGCATGCCGCATTGCGGTGATCAGTTGGCCCACCTGGATGGGGCGGCCGCTGGCTTCCACGGCGGTCACGCCGGCTTCCAGGCCTGCCTGGACGGCTTCGACCGCCTCGTCCAAGGTCAGTCCCTTGGACAGGTGCTGTTCCGGCGCCCACCGGACCTCGCCGTAGACCACGCCGTCGTCGGCCAGGTCCTCCACGAATTCCTGGGCCACGCGGAACAGGCCTTCCGTGGTTTGCATCACGGCGACGGTGTGGTCAAAGGTTTCCAGGTAGCGGACCAGCGAGCCGGAATCCGCCGACTCCCGGAACCACTCCCCGAGCGCCACCGGGTCGGTGGAGGGCAGCTCGTGGCCCTCGGCCGCGGCCAGCTCGATGATCGTGGCGGGACGCAGTCCGCCGTCGAGGTGGTCGTGCAGCGAAACCTTCGGCAGGCTGCGGATGTCGATGTCCAGGTCGGCTGCGGTGTTCTCGGAGTATTCAGGCTCAGTCACAGGCACCACCTTACGCGAGCACCCGGGCGGCAGGCGCGGAGGCCGGCGCCAGGTTCAGTCGTCGAGGCCCGCGGTGGAGTGGTTGCGGGAGGACACTGTCAGCGGGACGTACGGTTCGAAGCGGACCGTCCGCGAACCGGTAGGCGGCAGCTGGTCGGCGGGATCGCGGCGTGCAGCCGCTGCCGTGTCCGGGCTCTCGGCGGCGGCCGCGCCGCCGTTGCCTGCCGCCGTCGGCCCGGCCTCGGTTGCCGGCTCCGGGCCGCCGTGCCCGGACGGGGCGGCGGCCCGCAGCCGCGCCGCGCGGCGCCGATTGGCCAGTTTCATGCCGTGGTCCAGCACGAGGCCCAGCAGCAGCGCCAGCACGATCGCCAGTCCCGCGGCCAGGAGGGTGTTGTCATGGAACCAGCGCCCGGCCAGTGCCCCGATGCCGACCGAGTACAAGGACCAGGAGATGCCGGCGACCACGGAAAACAGGACGAACTTGCGGTGGTTGTATCCGGTTGCGCCGGCGGTCATGTTGACGGCCACGCGGCCTACCGGAATGTAGCGTGCGCTCAGGATCAGCAGGGCGCCGCGCCGGTCCAGTTCCCGGCGGGCCCAGGCGAAGGCGGCGGCAACCCGGGGGCGCTGCATCCAGCGGAAGCGGTCTGCACCGATGCGGCGCCCGATCAGATACGCGATGTTGTCCCCCGCTATCGCGCCCGCTGCAGCAACTGCGGCCACCAGCCAGAGATTTGGAGCTCCGGCGGATACTGCGATGGCGGCCAAGGCCACGACCACCGATTCGCTGGGCACCGGCGGGAAAATCCCGTCGATCAGGCAGAGAGCCAGGAGCAGTGGGTATATCCACCATTGCGCTGCCGCGTCGATGATGAAGACGCTGAGCGCGTCCATAAAAGTCTGCACGAAGTGTTCCTGTCCGCTGGATATCTAGTCCAACGATGCCATGCCGCGTTTTGTGCCGCTATCGGGTAGATCCCTGACCGGGCCCCCATCGGTCAACACCGCAGACCCCGCGGTGCGCCGGGGCCTCCCCCGCTCCGGCCGCACCACATCATCGTAGCGGGGCCGCAGGAACGGCGGGAAGAGGTTGATCCGGGGATATATATCCGTGCTGCCCCAGTTGTTTACAGCTGGGGTCTTCCGTGCGTTACGCCACCCGGTCGATGACCAGCCGCCGGGCGGGCCGGCTGCCCTCCGGCGCAATGACGACGGCGTCGCGCAGCGCCTCCCTGGCGCGGTCGAACCTTTCGGGGGTATCGGTCAACAGCGTCATCAGCGGCTCGCCTGCGCGGACCACCGCCCCGGGCTTGGCATGCATCCGCACGCCGGCCCCGGCCTGCACGGCGTCTTCCTTGCGGGCACGTCCGGCACCCAGCCGCCAGGCGGCGACCCCGACAGCCAAGGCGTCCAGCTGCATCAGCACGCCGTCGGCCTCGGCGTAGACAATTTCGGACTCCCTGGCCACCGGCAGCTTGGCGTCGGGATCCCCGCCCTGGGCGCGGATCATGGATTTCCAGACGTCCATGGCGCGGCCGTCCCGCAGCGCGGCCGCGGGCTCGGCGTCCCTCACGCCGGCTGCCTGCAGCATCTCCTCGGCCAGCTTCACCGTCAGCTCCACGACATCCTCGGGGCCGCCGCCGGCCAGCACCTCCACCGATTCTTCGACCTCGATGGCGTTGCCGGCGGTCAGCCCGAGCGGCGTGCTCATATCGGTCAGCAGCGCCACCGTGTTCACGCCTGCGTCCTGGCCCAGGGCCACCATGGTTTCGGCCAGTTCCCGGGCGTTGCGCTCGTCCTTCATGAAGGCCCCGCTGCCGACCTTCACGTCCAGCACCAGCGAGCCGGTGCCTTCGGCGATCTTCTTGCTCATGATCGAGGAGGCAATCAGCGGGATCGCTTCCACGGTGCCGGTCACATCGCGCAGCGCGTAGAGCTTCTTGTCCGCAGGAGCCAAACCTGCCCCGGCCGCGCAGATGACGGCGCCGACGTCGGCCAACTGGCTCATCATCTCGTCATTGCTGAGCAGGGCACGCCAGCCCGGAATCGACTCGAGCTTGTCCAGGGTGCCGCCGGTGTGGCCCAGGCCGCGGCCGGAGAGCTGCGGCACCGCCACACCGAAGACGGCCACCAGCGGGGCCAGCGGGAGGGTGATCTTGTCCCCCACGCCGCCGGTGGAGTGCTTGTCCGCGGTCGGCTTGCCGAGCGAGGAGAAGTCCATCCGCTCGCCGGAGGCGATCATCGCCGTCGTCCAGTGCGCGATCTCCTCCCGGTCCATGCCGTTGAGCAGGATGGCCATGTTCAGCGCGGACATTTGCTCGTCGGCGATGGCCCCGCGGGTGTAGGCGTCGATGGTCCAGGCGATCTGCTCCGGGCTGAGCGTTCCCCTGTCCCGCTTGGTCCGGATGATGTCGACGGCGTCGAATGTTTCGGTCATGTCCTGCTCCTTACGTGTTGCGTTCCGGCCCTCAGGCCAGGTGCTGCGGGCCGAAGGCGTCCGGCAGGACCTCGTCCATGGTCTTGAGGCCGGCCGGCGTCATCAGCAGCATGCCGGGGGCGCGGAACTCGTACAGCAGCTGCCGGCACCGGCCGCACGGCATCAGGGCGTTGCCTTCCCCGTCCACGCAGCTGAACGCGGCCAGTTTCCCCCCGCCCGTCATGTTCAGCTGGCTCACCAGCGAACATTCGGCGCACAGGGTCAGGCCGTAGGAGGCGTTTTCCACGTTGCAGCCGGAGACGATCCGGCCGTCGTCGGTGAGAGCGGCGGCGCCGACCGGGAAGCCCGAATACGGTACGTAGGCCAGCCGCATGGCGGCCTCCGCCGCCTGCTGGAGGGCGTGCCAGTCCACGGCTTGGGCCTTCGCTGCTTCCACGGTCAGCCCTTAATGTACGGCACGCCGCTGGCGGCCGGGGGTCGGGCGCGGCCCACCAGGCCGGCGACGGCGAAGATGGTCACCACGTAGGGCAGCATGGCGAGGAACTGGTTCGGCACCGTGGAGCCCAGGGCGCTGAGCACGTACTGGAGGTTGGTCGCGAACCCGAAGAGCAGCGCCGCGAAGAACGCGTACAGCGGGTTCCAGCGGCCGAAGATCAGCGCCGCCAGGGCGATGTAGCCCTGGCCGGCGGTCATGTCGCGGCCGAAGCTGGAGACGCTGACCAGGGTGAAGAAGGCGCCGCCGAAACCGGCGACGACGCCGGCCAGCAGCACGTTCATGAACCGCATCCGGTTGACCTTCACGCCCAGGGTGTCCGCCGCCTTGGGGTGTTCCCCGACGGCACGGGTGCGCAGGCCCCACTTGGTGTGGAACAGGCCGAAGTAGATCACCGCCACCGCGACGTACATCAGGTAGCCGACCACCGACTGCTCGAACAGGATGGGGCCGATGATCGGGATGTCGGACAGCACCGGAATGCTGATGATCGGCAGCCGCGGCGGAGAGTTCCAGGTGGCCGAGTCGGCCGAGAGGACGGTGGAGAACAGGAAACCGGTCAGGCCGGAAACCAGCACGTTGAGCACCACCCCGACGATCACCTGGTTGACGATGTACTTGATGCTGAACACCGCCAGGACTGCCGAGACCAGCACGCCGCCGACGGCCGCGGCGGCCAGGCCGATGAACGCGTTGCCGGAGAGCGATCCGGCGACCGCGGCGGAGAACGCACCGAACAGCAGCTGCCCTTCGATGGCGATGTTGACGACGCCGGAGCGTTCGCACAGCACGCCGGAGAGGGAACCGAAGATCAGCGGCACGGCCAGCGTGACCGAACCGGCCAGCAGGCCGTAGAGGGCCACGTTGGGGGTCCGGGCGCTGCCCACCACCCAGGTCAGGAATCCAACCACGAACAGCACGGCAAAGACGGCCACCAGCCAGCCGGGGACCTTTCGCCCGGACCGGACCAGCATGAACGACCAGACGGCGCCGGCCAGCATCAGGACGGCGGTGACCCAGCCGGTGACGACCGCCGAGAGCACCACCGAGGGCAGCACCACCGGGTCGTTGGGATCCGACAGCCGGAAGGTCACCGAGTTGTCCGGCGCCCCGATCGCGAAAACCAGGACGGACGCGAAAGCCAGGACGGCCAGGATGACCGGCGTCTTCCAGTTCCGCACGGTGTCCGCAGCGGTGGGGCTTTGCTGCGGGGCGGTGGCGGTAGCCGTGCTCATGCTGCACCTCCGGTGCTTGCGGTCTTACGGGGCTTTGCCGTCAGTTTGCCGGGCTCGGGGAGCCGGAAGATCGCGCGCACGAGCGGCGGAGCCGCGATGAACAGCACGATCATGGACTGGACCACCAGGACAATGTCGATGCCGGTGCCGGTGTTGGTCTGCATGGTCACCCCGCCGGCGCGGAAGGCGCCAAACAGCAGGCCGGCCGCAAACGTGCCCCACGGCGTCGAACGTCCCAGCAGTGCCACGGTGATGGCGTCGAACCCGAAACTGGCCGCGACGCCCGAGGTCAGCACGCGTTCGGTGCCGGCCACCTGCGCGACGCCGGCCAGGCCCGCCAGTGCGCCGGCCAGCACCATCACCACGACGTAGCCCTTGGTGACGCTGATGCCGGCGGTGCGGGCGGCGTGCGGATTGGAGCCGACCGCGCGCAGCTCGAAGCCGATGGTGGAGCGGTTGAGCAGCCACCAGCAAAAAACGGTGGCGAGGATGGCTACCACGAAGCCCCAGTGCAGCCGGAAGCTGTCGCCGAAGAGCGGCGGGTACATGGCCGTGGCGTCCAGCTGGGGGCTGATCGGGTTGGTGGAGCCGGGACGCTGGAACGCGGGCATGGTCAGCAGGTACAGCACCAGGTTGATGGCCACGTAGTTGAGCATGATCGACAGGATCACTTCGTGGGCACCGGTCTTGGCCTTCAGCAGGCCGACGAGGCCGCCCCACAAGGCGCCGCCGAGGATGCCGGCCAGGATGACCAGGAGCAGGTGCAGGCCCACCGGAAGGTGCCAGCTGAAACCGACCCAGGCGGCCAAGGTGGCGCCGATGATGATCTGGCCCTGCGCGCCGATGTTGAACAGTCCCGCGCGGAACGCCAGCGCTACGCCCAGGCCGGCGCAGATGAGCGGCGTTGCCACGGTCAGCGTCTGGGTCAGCGGGTAGATCATCCGGGAGAACGTGGAGCCCTCGAAGTTGAAGATCGAGCCCTGGAACAGCGCGGCGTAGGCGTTGGCGGCGGCCGTCCAGCCGGCGGTCAGCATGTCCTGCGGCCGGGCGAAGAAGTAGCTGGAGGTCCGGGCCACTTCCTCATTCGTCAACGCGATCAGGATGCCGCCGGCAATCAGGGACAGCACAATGGCCAGGACAGCCACCAGCGCGTTTCCGGAGACGATCCGCTGCATGATGGTCTGATGCGCGCGCAACTCGGGGTGCAGGCTCTCCCCCGTGGGCAGGACGGCCGGCGGCGCCTGGGTGCCGTCGCCGAGGGCGGCAGCCGCCTCGAGCCGCTGCTCGTCGCCCTCCGCCGCGGGCTTGCCCGCGTGTTTCGACCGCTTCCCGTGCTTGCCGGACTCGTCCGCGCTCATTCCTCGCCTCCTTCGGCGTCTGTCTGCTGTACTTCGGCGTCCGTCCGGTGTGCCAGCGCTTCCTCGGCGCTCATGCCGGCCATCATCAGGCCCAGCTCGCCGCGCGAGGTACCGGCGGGGACGATGCCCATCAGCCGGCCCTGATAGAGCACGGCAATCCGGTCGGCAAGTTCCAGCACCTCGTCCAGTTCGGTGGAAACGATCATCACCGGCGTGCCGACGTCGCGCTCGGCGACGATCCGCTTGTGCAGGAATTCGATGGAGCCTACGTCCACCCCGCGGGTCGGCTGCGAAGCTATGAAGAGCTTCAACGGCCTGGACAGCTCTCGGGCCATGACCACCTTTTGCTGGTTCCCGCCGGAGAGCGTACCGGCCGCCGCCGCCGCAGACTGGGTGCGGACGTCGAACTCCGAGATGTATTGCTCGGCGTTCTGGGCGACCAAGGCGGGCTTCATGGCCAGGCCGCGGGCAAAGGGCGGCTGGTCGTAGCGGTTGAGGATAAGGTTTTCGGCCACGGAGAAGGTCCCCACCAGGCCCTCGACGCTGCGGTCCTCCGGCACGAAGCCGACGCCGGCCTCGATGATGTCCTTGACCTTGCGCCCCACCAGTTCGCGGCCTTCGAGCCTGATGGAGCCGGACACATGGTCCTGCAGCCCCAGGATCGCCTCGGTCAGTTCCGTCTGCCCGTTGCCCTGGACGCCGGCCACCGCAAGGATCTCGCCGCGCGCGATGGCGAAACTGATGCCGTCCACCACGCGCTGGCCCGTCGCCGAACGCACCGTGAGGTTCTCGACGACGAATGTTTCCTCACCCGGCCGGGCAGGTTCCTTGTCCAGGGTCAGGCTGACGGCGCGGCCCACCATCATTTCGGCCAATTCGGTCGTGGAGGCCGAGGGCGGTGCGTCGCCGATGACCTTGCCACGGCGAATGACGGTGATGATGTCGGAAACTGCCTTGACTTCGCGCAGCTTGTGCGAGATGAACACGATGGCCTTGCCGTCGGCCTTGAGCTGGCCCATGATGCCCAGCAGCTCATCCGTTTCCTTGGGCGTCAGGACAGCAGTCGGCTCGTCCAGGATCAGCACCTGGGCGTCACGGACCAAGGCCTTGATGATCTCGACGCGCTGCTGCACCCCGACCGGCAGGTCCTCGACCACCGCATCGGGATCCACTTCGAAGCCGTACTGGTCGGAGATCTCCCTGATCCGCGCCCGGGTCTCATCCAGGTTGAGTTGGCCGCCGGCCTTGGTCGCTTCATTGCCCAGCGCCACATTCTCTGCCACGGTGAACACCGGGACGAGCATGAAGTGCTGGTGCACCATGCCGATGCCGGCCGCCATGGCGTCCCCGGGGCCGTTGAACATCACGGGCTTGTCGTCAACCAGGATCTGGCCTTCGCTCGGCTCATACAGCCCGTAGAGGACGTTCATCAGCGTCGATTTCCCGGCGCCGTTTTCACCCAGCAGGCTGTGCACCTGTCCCGGCTGCACCACCAGGTCAATGTGGTCGTTGGCGATCAGGGAGCCGAATCGCTTGGTGATTCCCTTGAGCTCGAGTTTCAAACCCCAACCCACCTGTTCTTTGTCCGTAGGTACGACGGTCCTCATCCAGCGGCGCGGTGCCGGACGGTGTCGCTGCCCGGACGCTGTGCCTAGCCTAAACCGGTTCGGCCGCTTACAGCGCGAACCGCCACCCTCGGCACCGGGGTCCGGTACGGAGAGCGGCGGTCCGCTGCGTGCTTACTGCTGCGGGCTGGCCTTGGATTCGACCTTGATCTCGCCCGAGATGATCGACTCCTTGATGGTTTCCAGCTCGGCCTTGGTCTCATCGGAAACCGCTGCGTCGAGGTCGTGGAACGGGGCCAGTGCCACGCCGCCGTTCTCCAGGGTTCCGACGTACGGGGTGCTGTCGAAGTTGCCCTCGGCGTCGGTCCTGACGACTTCCTCGACCGCGTTGCCCATCAGCTTCATCACCGAGGTGAGGATGAATTCCTCAGCCTTGCCGGCGGTCTCGTAGCCGTCGGAGTCAACCCAGACAACCTTGGCATCCTTGCCGTCGGCGTTGGCTTCGAGCACGGCGTCCAACGTGCCCAGGCCCACCGGGCCGGCCACCGGCATGATGATGTCGGCGCCCTCATTGATGAAGTTCAGGGTGTTGGTCTTGCCCTTGCCCTGATCCTCGAAGTTGCCCACAAAGGTGCCGTTCTGGGCTTCCTTGTTCCAGCCCAGCAGTTCGACGTTGGCGTCCTTCTGCTCATTGTAGTAGTCCACGCCGTCGGCGAAGCCGTCCATGAAGATGGTGACGGTGGGGATGTTCATGCCGCCGTAGGTGGCCACCTTGCCGGTCTCGCTGGTTGCGGCCGCAACGTAGCCGGCCAGGAACGCCGCCTGCGCCGTGTCGTAGATGATCGGCTTGACGTTGTCGGTGAACTCTGGGTCGTTGTAGTCGACGATCGCGAAGTTGGTCTCGGGATTGTTCGCCGCTGCTTCCTTGGTCACGTCGCCCAGCAGGAAGCCGACCGTGAGGACCATGTCGCAGTTGGCCTGCACCATGGCATCCACGTTGGGACCGAAGTCGGTCTCGGCCTGGGACTCGGCCTCGCGGATCTTGATGCCCAGCTCTTCTTCGGCCATCTTCAGGCCTTCGTAGCTCGACTGGTTGAACGAACGGTCGTCGAATCCACCGGAGTCGGAGACGATGCAGCCCAGGTAGTCGGTGCCTTCCGCTGCCGGGCTGCCGGTGGCACCGCCCTCTTGGGCCGGCGGAGCGCCGCAACCGGCCAGAACCAGTGCGGACGCGCCCAGCACCGCGGCGGAGAGGCCGGTGCCGCGCTTAATCTTGCGCAGTGAAGTCTTCAATGTTCCTCCATAAAAGAATGTCTGCCCCGCCACAGTTCAATGGTCGCTTCACAGGAAGTGCGGCGTTGGCTTGTACTCCGCGTGGCACAGCACCTGTCCTGCAGGTGCACAGTTGATGACCCTACAGTAGTTCCCGCGCGCCCCACCGGCGAAGCAATCGCGACACGCGCGCGAAGATTGTTGAAAAGTTGTTACTTTTCGGTAGCAACCGCTGCCGTGTCCCGGTGACGCCGGGCGGCCAGCAGGGCCGCCTTGGCCATGACGCGCACGCCCACGCCGATGGCGTGCTCGTCCGGAACGTAGTCTCCGCGGTGCAGATCGAAGGTTTCGCCGCCCGGGGTCCGGGTGCCCAGCCGCATCATGGCGCCGGGCACCTCCTGGGTCATCCAGGCGAAGTCTTCCCCGCCCATCGACTGCGGTGTCAGGGTCACCGCGTCCTCCCCCAACTCGCTCCGGGCCGCCGCTTCGAGCAGCGTGGTTTCCCGTTCGGTGTTGATGACAGGAGGCACGCCGCGGATGTGTTCGAGTTTGACGTCCACGCCGAACGGCGCGGCCACCTGGTTGACGACCTCGTCCACCAGCTCACCGGCGGCCTGCCAGGCTTCCCCGTCCAGGCAGCGCATGGTTCCGGCCATGTAACCGACAGCCGGGATGGCATTGGGGGCGGCGCCCGCCTGGATTTGCCCCCACACGAGGGAGACGGCGCTGCGGACATCGATCCGCCGGTTGATGACGGCCGGGACACTGACGGCAATTTCGGCCAGCGCGAACACCAGGTCCTCCGTCAGGTGCGGGCGCGAAGTGTGCCCGCCGCGCCCGCGCAGTTCAATACGTATGGTGTCCGAGGCGGAGGTTATGGCTCCGATCCGCGTGCCGACCAGTCCGACGTCGATCCGCGGATCGCAGTGCAGGGCCAGGATCCGCGGCAGCCCTTCCAGCACGCCCTGCTCGATGACGGCCAGCGCGCCGCCGGGCATGGTTTCCTCGGCCGGCTGGAAGATGACCCGCACGCGGGCGGACAGTTCGCCCTCCAGATCCAGTTTGCGCAGGACCAGCGCGACGCCGAGCATCACCGTGGTGTGGATGTCGTGTCCGCAGGCATGGCTGATGCCGGTGTTGACCGAAGCGTAGTCGAGGCCGGTTTCTTCCATGATCGGCAAGGCGTCGATGTCGGCGCGCAGGCCGATGGCCAGCGGGCCCTCCCCAATGTCGACGAACAGCCCGGTGCCGTCCAGTAGCTGCGGTTCCAGTCCTGCGGCCGACAGCCGCTCGGCCAGCTTCCGGGTGGTGAGGAATTCCTTGTGCGACAGCTCGGGATGCTGGTGCAGGTCCTGCCGGAACCGCCGCAGCTCGTCCAGCAGTGGCGATGCCCAGACGCCGATATTGAGGTTGGCCAGCGGTGTTTCTGAAATCTTCTGCACACTTGCACTCTATCGACTTGAGCGGCGGCCCACCGAGGACGGTCGCCGGCGGTTGCGCAGCGCCGGGGTTCCGCCGGCGGCCCCGCCGGGTACGGTGCGCCTCAGAGGACGTCGGTGTCGCCGCTGGCCCTGAGGTGTTCGACGGTGGACTTCACCTTCTGCGCGTGTTCCTTGGTGGTCACCAGCAGCGCGTCCGGGGTGTCGACCACGACGACGTCGTCGATGCCGATCAGCGCGATCACGCGCTTGGTGTCGGAGACCACGACGCCGGTGGCCGACTCCGCGAAGACCCTCGCCCCTTCGCCGAGCACCGTGAGCCCGGAGGTTTCGCTGGCGGTGTTCAGCCGTCCGATGGCGGCGAAGTCGCCAACGTCGTCCCAGGAGAAGGAACCGGGGATCATCGCCACGTCACCGGCGGCCGCCGCGGGTTCGGCCACCGCGTAGTCGATCGCCGTCTTGGGCAGGTCCGGCCAGATCCTGCGCATCACCGCTCCGCGGGCCGGGGTGTCCCAGGCCTCGGCGATCTCGGTGAGTCCGGCAAAGAGTTCGGGTTCGTTGGTCTCCAGGTGCTTCAGCAGCAGGTCCACCGGCGCCACGAACATGCCGGCGTTCCAGGAATACTCCCCCGTCTCCAGGTACCCGCGGGCCACCTCCTCGTCAGGTTTCTCCACGAACTCGGCCACCGCCTGCGCGGAGGGCGCCCCGGGGATTTGCAGCGCCCCGGCGGAGCGGATGTACCCGAACCCGGTGGCCGGATGGGTCGGCGTGATCCCGATCGTGACGATGTAGCCTTCGGCCGCGGTGTGCACCGCCTCGCGGACCGCCTGCTGGAAGTCCTCCACGGGGGTGATCACCTGGTCAGCGGCGAAGGAGCCCATGATGATCCGCGGGTCCCGCCGGTACAGGATCGCCGCGGCCAGACCGATCGCCGCGGCCGAGTCCTTCGGCTCCGGCTCCAGCACCAGGTTCGCATCCTGCAGCTCGGGCAACTGTGCGCAGACCGCCTGTCGGTGCACCTTGCCGGTTACCACCAGGGTCCGCCCCTGGCACAACGGCTCCAGGCGGGCGTAAGTGGCGCGGATCAACGTGGACCCGGAACCGGTCAGGTCGTGCAGGAACTTCGGCGCCGCAGCACGGGACAACGGCCACAACCGCGTCCCGGTCCCGCCCGCCGGAATCACGGCATGAAAACGGTCCAGCACGGCGTCATCGTCGGCCGCGTCCCGGCCTGCTGCTTGAGTGTTCACGCTCTCCACGGTAATCCAGCAACGCGGGTGGCGCCTCCATCCTGCAGGCCGATTTTTGCAGCCGGGGGTGGTTTGCCGGTGCCGGAACACCGAAATCTGCCGCGGGGTCACGGTCCAGCAGCCTGTGTGGCTGCGGGCCCGCGCAATCCGCCCCGCGGCGACCGATGTGCCCGGGCTGTTAAGAAGGTCACACCCTGCTGTACCTAAATTGAATAAGCCCTCAGCGAAGCCTAGATTAGTCTTGAGCTATAGAGCGCTCTCGCACCGGCGTCAACTCTTGCGTGGAAGCCACGCTGCGCCTCTGCGATGCAGGGAGGGTAATTCAGTGTCGAAGACACCAGCTGGGACCTTATACCGCGGCCGTGAAGGCATGTGGTCTTGGGTAGGACACCGCATCACGGGCGTCGCAATCTTTTTCTTTCTCTTGGTACACGTGCTGGATACCGCACTGGTCCGGGTATCCCCCGGCGCCTATGACGCAGTCATGGCAACGTACAAGAACCCGATCATGGCCATCTTGGAAGCCGGCCTGGTAGCGGCCATCGTCTACCACGCCTTTAACGGGCTTCGCGTCATCCTCATCGACTTCTGGAAGAAGGGGCCCAAGTACCAGGCCAAGCTTCTGTGGGGCGTCGTCGGCCTGTGGGTCGTCGTCATGGTTCCGTTCCTCATCCGCCACCTCACGCTCGCTTTCACCGGGGGTCACTAACTCATGTCGGTCAACTCTGAAATCCAGGCTCCCCGCAGCGCCCGCATCGCTCCCGAGTACCTGCGCAACAAGGGCCGCAAGGGCAACTTCGAACTGTACGCATGGCTGTTCATGCGGCTCTCCGGCCTCATTCTGGTCGTGCTGGTCTTTGGCCACCTCTTCGTCAACCTGATGGTGGGCGAAGGCGTCCACGGCATCAACTTCGGCTTCGTGGCCGGCAAGTGGGCCGATCCGTTCTGGCAGATCTGGGACCTGGCCATGCTGTGGCTGGCCATGCTGCACGGCACCAACGGCGTGCGCACCATCATTGAGGACTACGCGGAAAAGGACAGTACCCGCTTCTGGTTCAAGATGGTCCTCTACGTCGCCTCTGCCGTCATCATCGTGCTCGGCACCCTGGTGATCTTCACCTTCGATCCGTGCCCGGCCAACGCCACCGCCGAGCTGCTGCCGTCGTTCTGCCCGGCACCCTAACCGTCCCCGCGACAGACCGCGGCGCCGTTGCCCCGTCGTGAACCCCACGCGGCGAAGAAATCCCAGTTTCAACAGAAAGAGCATCCAGTATGCAGGTCCATAAGTACGACGTCGTCATTGTCGGTGCCGGTGGCGCCGGTATGCGCGCCGCGATCGAATCAGGCCAGCGCGCGCACACCGCAGTACTGACCAAGCTGTACCCCACCCGTTCCCACACAGGCGCGGCCCAGGGCGGCATGTGCGCCGCACTGGCGAACGTCGAAGAGGACAACTGGGAATGGCACACCTTTGACACGATCAAGGGCGGCGACTACCTGGTTGACCAGGATGCCGCCGAAGTGATGGCCAAGGAAGCCATCGACGCGGTGCTGGACCTGGAAAAGATGGGCCTGCCGTTCAACCGGACGCCCGAGGGCAAGATCGACCAGCGCCGCTTCGGCGGGCACACCCGCGACCACGGCAAGGCCCCGGTTCGCCGCGCCTGCTACGCCGCCGACCGCACCGGACACATGATCCTGCAGACCCTCTACCAAAACTGCGTCAAGCACAACGTCGAGTTCTACAACGAGTACTACGTGCTGGACCTGCTGCTGGTCGAGGAAGACGCCACCCGCGCCGACGGAACCCCCTACAAGCAGAAGCGCGTCGCCGGCGTCGTCAGCTATGACCTGGCCTCCGGCGAGCTCCACGTCTTCCAGGCCAAGTCCGTCATCTTCGCCTCGGGCGGCGTGGGCAAGGTCTTCAAGACCACCTCCAACGCACACACCCTTACCGGCGACGGCATGGGCATCGCGTTCCGCCGCGGCCTCCCGCTGGAAGACATGGAGTTCGTCCAGTTCCACCCGACCGGCCTGGCCGGGCTGGGCATCCTGCTCTCCGAGGCCGCCCGCGGCGAAGGCGGAATCCTCCGCAACGCCGACGGTGAGCGCTTCATGGAGCGCTACGCCCCCACCATCAAGGACCTGGCGCCGCGCGACATTGTGGCCCGCTCCATGGCCCTTGAGGTCCGTGAAGGCCGCGGCTGCGGTCCGAACAAGGACTACGTGCTGCTGGACCTGACCCACCTGGAGCCGGCGCACATCGACGCGAAGCTGCCGGACATCACGGAGTTTGCGCGCACCTACCTCGGCGTCGAGCCCTACACCGAGCCGGTGCCCGTGTTCCCCACCGCCCACTACGCCATGGGTGGCATCCCCACCAACATCAAGGCCGAGGTGCTGCAGGACAACGACACCGTTGTGCCGGGCCTGTACGCCGCCGGCGAGGTAGCCTGCGTCTCCGTCCACGGCTCCAACCGGCTGGGCACCAACTCCCTGCTGGACATCAACGTCTTCGGCAAGCGCTCCGGCATCAACGCCGCCGAGTACGCCAAGACCGCGGACTTTGTCGAGCTGCCGGAGAACCCGGAGCTGTACACGATGGAGCTGCTCGAGACGGTGCGCGGCGGCACCGGTACCGAGCGGGTCGCCCAGATCCGCAAGGAACTGCAGGACATCATGGATGCCAACGTGCAGGTGTTCCGCGACGAGAAGTCCCTGACCGAGGCGCTGAACGTGATCGCTTCGCTGCGCGAGCGCTACAAGAACATCAGCGTCCAGGACAAGGGCAAGCGCTTCAACCTGGACCTGCTGGAGGCCGTGGAACTCGGCTTCCTGCTGGACATGGCCCAGGTGATGACCGTGGCGGCCCTGCACCGCACGGAGTCCCGCGGCGGACACTTCCGCGAGGACTACCCGGACCGCGACGACGAGAACTTCATGAAGCACTCGATGTGCTACCTGGACGTCGACGCCGTGACCGATCAGACGGCCGGCATCCGCATGGATACCAAACCCGTAGTATTCACGCGCTACGAACCGATGGTGAGGAAGTACTAATGAGCACCGCGACCGAAATTCCCGAAGGACCGTCCAAGGTCGAGCTGGCTCCCGGGGTCGGCGGCGGCGGCGAAATCCCCAGCTTCGACATCACGCTGAAGGTTCGCCGCTACGATCCGGAAGTCTCCGAGGAGGCCCGCTGGGACGAGTTCAAGCTCACCATGTACGGCACGGACCGTGTGCTGGATGCCCTGCACAAGGTCAAGTGGGAGCATGACGGTTCCGTATCCTTCCGCCGGTCCTGCGCCCACGGCGTCTGCGGCTCAGATGCGATGCGCATCAACGGCCGCAACCGCCTGGCCTGCAAGACGCTGCTGAAAGACCTGGACACGGCCAAGCCCATCACGGTGGAGCCGATCAAGGGCCTGCCGGTGGAGAAGGACCTGATCGTGGACATGGAGCCGTTCTTCCAGTCCTACCGCGAGATCATGCCGTTCCTGATCAACAGCGGCCACGCGCCGACCCGCGAGCGGCTCCAGTCGCAGGAGGACCGCGAACGGTTCGACGACACCACCAAGTGCATCCTCTGCGCCGCCTGCACCTCCTCCTGCCCGGTGTTCTGGACCGACGGCCAGTACTTCGGACCGGCAGCGATCGTGAACGCGCACCGCTTCATCTTCGACTCCCGCGACGATGCCGGCGACATGCGCCTGGAGGTCCTTAACGACAAGGAAGGCGTGTGGCGCTGCCGCACTACCTTCAACTGCACCGAGGCCTGCCCCCGCGGCATCCAGGTGACCAAGGCGATCACCGAGGTCCGCCAGGCCATCCTGCAGCGCTCCGTCTAGCCAACCCGGGCGGTCCTTTGAGGACTGCGCCGGCCGGTGGCGCCGATTCCCTCCGGGAGTCGGCGCCACCGGCGTTTAAGGTTCCTGCAGGGTCCTCCGCCGGCGCAGCCCCCATGCCCGCTGCCGCAGCGATCGGCCTCCCCCGGCCGCCTGCCTGGCCAGCGCGTCCGCCTTGCCGACCGCTCCCCAGGCGGTGGCGACCAGGTAGACCTGGCTGAGCAGGTAGAACCACACGAACAGGCCCAGGATGACGGCGAAAGGAGCCAGCAGCGGGTTGCTGCCCACGTTGCCCACGAGTGTCGAAGAGAAGTACCTGAGCACGGTACTGCCGACACCGGCGAGCAAGGCGGACTGGAGCATCACCAAGCGTGGCATCCGGATCCCTGACGCCACGCGGAAAAGGACCACGGCAACCGCCGTATCCAGCAACAGCATGACCACGATGCCGGCGATCCGGGTCAGCGGAACCACGAGATCGCCTTCGATACGGAGCAATTCCACGATCAGGTCCAGCGCGGTATTGGCTATGGCCGCGACGAGCGTTGTCACGATCAAGGCCACGGCCACGATCAGCAGCGTGCCGCTGTCCTTGAGCTTGACCAAGACGATGTTCGTGTCCAGCGGCGGCAGGTCAAAGATGCCCCGCATCCCCGTGCGCAGCCCGGCTATCCAGCCCAACGAGGTCCAGATCATGACGGCGGTGGAGATGATCAGGCTGATGCCGAAAGCCTGGCCCTGGGAGAAGAGCTCTTGGGGGGTGGCCAGGCCTCCGTCCCCGGTGTTGATCAGCCCCGGGACGAAATCGTTTACCACCCGAATGATGGCCATTTGCAGGTCGCGGTTGCCGGCGGCCACCAAGCCGAGGATGGAGAAACCGGCCACCAGCATCGCCGCTACGGAGAAGAACATTTTGTAGGCACACCCGGCCGCCAGCAACGGCCCATGCCTCAGGGCGTAGAGATTCATGACCCGCATCAGGCGCCAGGAGTTGATTTTCGCGAGCCTGTACTTGGCCGCGGCCATCAGGCTTTTCAGGGTTCCTTCTTCGCGCTTGGCGCGGCCAGCCTCCCGGCGCTGTCTTAGCGCGGCGAGTAACAGTTGCTGCCGTTCCAGCGGATCCGGCGCTGCCTCAGTGTGCTCCTGCGGGTCCGGCGCCAAAGGTCAACTCTTCCCGTAGTATCCACACACCGGTCTCGTCGTGCTCGTATAGCCCCATGCTACTGACCCGGAATGCGGCGTCATAATCCGCGAGCTTGGTTTCGGCCGAGTCCATGCTGGCTTCGCTGACGTCGTGGGCCACGGTCACGTGCGGGTGGAAGCCGAACTCAAGTTCGCGTTCCAGCGGCCCGGACTGGAGTTTCCGGTGCAGCTCGACGCACTCGTCAAAGCCCTCGTCGATGCTCAGGTAGACCACGGGCGAAACCGGGCGAAAACTGCCCGTGCCGCGCAGCGAGAGGGTGAACGGGGACTGCGAACGGGCCACGGCGCGGACGTGATGGACGGCTTCGTCCCAGTCCGGCACCGGCGTGGTGGTGACCAGGGTGATGTGCGGCGGTATCACCGAGGCCAACGGGTCACCGAACGACGCCCGCCAGCCTTCCAGCTCACTGGCCATGGGCTCCGGGACCCCGATGACCACGCCGACGCAACCGACCGCCGTCCGGGCAGCCCGGCCGGCATCGCCGTCGTGTTCCACACGGGCGATGCTGTCCTGGTGCTGCTGGTGCATGGCTAGCGTCCGCCTCCGGCGGACAAAAACCCTACCTTGGAGTACACATCAGCGAGTGTAGCCGATGCGATTGAACGGGCCTTGTGGGCTCCGCGGGCCAGCAGCCGGTCCAGTTCGGCCGGATCGTCCAGCAGCTCCTGGGCGCGCGCTTGGACCGGGGCGAGCGTCTCGACGACGACCTCGGCCAGATCGACCTTCAGATGACCGTACATCTTGCCCTGGTACTCCTGCTCCAGCTGCGCGACGGTCTTGCCCGTGAGCGTGGAGTAGATGGTGAGCAGATTGGAAATGCCCGGCTTGGCCTCGCGGTCGAAGCGGATCTCCGTACCGTCGTCGGTGACTGCCGACTTGATCTTCTTGGCAGCCTGCTTCGGGTTGTCGAGAATGTTGATCAGGCCGGCAGTCGACTCGGCCGACTTGGACATTTTCGCGGTGGGGTGCTGGAGATCGTAGATCTTCGCCCCCTCCTTGGGGATCACGGCTTCGGGAACCACGAAGGTTTCGCCAAACCGGTGGTTAAACCGCTGTGCCAGGTTCCGCGCCAGCTCCAGGTGCTGGCGCTGGTCCTCGCCCACGGGCACTCCGTAGGGGCGGTACAGCAGAATGTCCGCGGCCATCAGCACCGGATAGGCGAACAGCCCCACGGTTGCCGCGTCGGTGCCGTTCTTCTGCGTCTTGTCCTTGAACTGGGTCATCCGGGATGCCTCGCCGAAGCCGGTCACGCAGTTCAGGACCCAGGCCAGCTCGGCGTGCTCCGGCACGTGGGACTGGACGAAAAGCGCGGTCCGGTCGACGTCGATGCCGCCGGCGATGTACTGCGCGCAGGTGACCCTGGTGCGCTGGGCCAGATCCTTCGGATCGTAGTCCACGGTGATGGCGTGCAGGTCGGGGATGAAGTAGAACGCTTCGTACTCGTCCTGCAGCTTGACCCAATTGACGAGTGCGCCCAGGTAGTTGCCCAGATGCAGCGAGTCGGCGGAGGGCTGCATGCCGGAGAGAAGCCTGGGACGCTCGGCCTGCGGCCGGCCCGTCTGCCCGGCGGCCGGCATGGCGGTTTCTGTGGGTTCTGTGGTTCCTGTGCTCATCGGTGTGCTTCCTAGAACTGGTAGTCGACGACCAGCGGTGCGTGGTCGGAGAATCGGGCGTCGTAGGTGGCGGCACGGTCGACCGCCGCGGCCGTCGCCAGATCGGCCAGTGACGGGGTGGCCACCTGATAATCGATCCGCCAGCCGGAGTCGTTGTCGAAGGCCTGGCCGCGCCAGGACCACCACGTGTAGGGCCCGCTGACGTCCCCGGCCAGTGACCGGTGCACATCCCGCCAACCGATCTCCTCGCCAAAGAAGCGGTCGAAGTAGGCCCGTTCCTCGGGCAGGAAGCCGGCGCGCTTGACGTTGCCCTTCCAGTTCTTGATGTCCAGCTCGGTGTGGCCCACGTTTAGGTCGCCGACGACCAGCGCGTAGTCCCGCTCGGCCCTCAACTGCGGCAGCCGGCGGCACATGGCATCCAGGAAACGGTACTTGTCCACCTGCTTGGGCGTGTCGACCTCGCCTGAATGGACGTACGCGCTCACCACGGTCAGGGTTTTTTCGCCGTCAGCGCCGTCCACCGCAAAGTCGGCCTCCGCCCAGCGGCCAGCGGAGAGGAAGTATTCATCGCCTATATGGCTGCGGGTGGCGGTGGGCTCAACACGGGAAGCGATGGCAACACCGGCGCGGCCCTTGGCCTCCGCTTCGGCATGGAGGATGTGCCAGTCGCTGCCCAGCAGCTCACGTACGACAGCGTCCGGCGCCCGCACCTCCTGCAGGCACAGGATGTCCACGTCCCGGACCGCCAGCCACTCGGCCATGCCGCGCTTGTAGGCGGCGCGGATGCCGTTGACGTTGACGCTGGCGATCCGCAGTGTCTTGCCTGCCTGGATCAGTCCGCCTGCTGCGTCGCGGGAGGTGGTCGGTGCGGGGGAAACGGTTGCCAAAGTCACCCGACTACCTTACCCAACCCTTCAGTTCAGCCAACAACCGTGCCGCTGACGGTTTCGCCGCCGTCTTCCTTCCGGATCATGCCGCGGCCGTTGTGGGCGGTGATCTCTACCGTCTCCAGCGCCCGGTCAACCATGCCCTCGTCTTTGCCGCGGTAGTCGCGGATCACTTTGGCCTGCACCTGGATGATCTTGAAGCTGTGGTCCAGCTTTTCGTCCCGCACGGCGTTCGCCCTGGAAATCTCTTCCTCGACGACGGCGGTGCCGCCGCCGGGCGCGGGGTTGGCCCGCCCGGCGTAATCGGCCTGCACATTGGCCAGCTTCTCCTTCGCCTTGCGGGTGGCACCGCGGACGCTGAACACCACGAAGGCGGCCAAGGCCAGCCATGCCAGCGACACCGCGACGACGATCCAGCCGATGACGTCGTTCTCATTGGCGGCAAAGATCACCGCGACCAGGAAGACAAGCACCAGCACGGCCAGACTGATGTTGCCGGCCTTGAACGGCAGCTGGCGGGCGGCGGACGAAACGGAAGCAGACTCGGGACCAATTGATCGCATGGGCCTATTCTCTCAAATCCATGCGCTCCCGCGCGCCGTGTCCGCCCACGGCTCAGCGGGCTACCACTGCACCAGGCAGAATGGGTGTCCGGCCGGGTCGAGGTACACCCTGAAGGTCTCGCTGCCCGAGTCCATGCTGGTGGCTCCAAGCTGGAGCACCAGCTCCTCGGCGATGTCCAAATCCCTGACCCTGACGTCCACATGCATCTGCTGCGGATGCTCCTGGCCCGGCCACTGGGGTGGTTCGTAATCCTGGACCTGTTGAAAGGCGATGGCCGGCCGGTCCGGGGCGTCCCCGATGCTGATCCAGCCGTCGTCGTCCTGTTGGACCCGGATCATGCCCAGCAGCTCCTCGTAAAAAGTGGCCAGTGCATCGCTGTCCGGACAATCGATCACCAGTGCCTGCCACTTGCCGATCATGTGCCAGCTCCTTCGTTGGTTCAAGGCCTTTGGACGGTCGTTCCATCATTGACGCCACCTAAGCGTGTGGCAACCCCGGCAGGACAAGGCGGCGCCCGGCCCGGCACACGTGGCCCGCGATCAGTTCAGGAAGAGCTTGCGCAGCCTGCCGGTGGTCAAGATCAGCCCGAGCACAATCATGACCAGGGAGTACAGGATGTGGATCCACGTGGCGGCAGTGAAGGCGCCGACGCTGAGCTGGCGCAGCAGTTCCACGCCGTGCCAGAGCGGAAAGGCTTGGATCAGCCACTGGATCGGCTCCGGGTAGACGCTGAGCGGGTAGAAAGTCGCGGAGAAAAGGAACATCGGCAGCATGATGAAGTTGATCCAGTCCATCTGCTGGAACGTCTTCATGTAGCTGGTGATCGCCATGCCGAACGATGCGAAGCCGAAGGCGACCACCACGGCTGCGGGGATCATCAGCAGCGCCCAGGGCGAGGTGATCAGCCCCATGGCGCCCATCACGGCGGTGAAGCCGGTGGCGTAGAGCGCTCCCCGCATCAGCGCCAGCAGGATTTCGCCGAGCGCCACGTCCAGCGGTCCCAGGGACGTGTACAACATGCCTTCGTAGAGCTTGGCGAAGTTCAGTTTGAAGAAGACGTTCCAGGTGGAGTCGTACACCGCGCCGTTCATCGCCGAGACGGCCAGCAGCGCCGGCGCTATGTAGTTCGCATAGCCGATTTCGGTTCCGCCGGGCCCGCTGATGGTGCCGATCAGCGAGCCCAAACCGATGCCCATGGCCACCAGGTAGAGGACCGGCTCGACGAAGCCGCTGACCATGATCGCCCAGTTGGTTCCCCAGGTGGCCTTGACGCCGCGTGCGAAGACCGCGCGGACGTTGCCGGCATAGAGGGAGCCTAACGGGCGGCGCACCGGCTCGAGCCGAGGCGGATGCGGGAGAACGTGCTGGCTCATTTGCCCAGCCTCCTGATATAGATTCGGCGCGCGAGGAGCCAGCCGGCCGCGCAGAGGACGGCCATGTAGGCGACATGCAGCACGGTCAGCCATGCCGGTTCAACATAGCCGTAGCTGAGCACCCTGCCCAGTTCCGTCGAATGCCACAGGGGCGAGATCCAGCCGATCCAGCGGACCAGCAGCGGCATGGCCTCCAGCGGGAAGAACGTGCCGGAGAAGAGGAACAGCGGCATCACGATGAACCGCTGCACCAGCGCGAATTGCCCGCGGTCTTCTTCGATGCTGGCCGAGTACGCCATCAGCGGCAGTCCGAAGGCCATCCCACCCAGGGCCGCTGTGATGACCATCAGCCAGGCGCTGGCCTCGGTCACCGCGCCGAAGATGACCAGGCAGAGGAAATACAATCCGGTGGTCAGCAGCAGCCGGGCCAGCACGCCCATCGAGTGCCCGTTGACCAGTTGGTGGCTCTGCAGGGGCGAGGCGTTGGGGCCGTAGTAGGTCTTGCGCCATCTGAACCCCGACATCACCGAGTACGTGTTCTCTTCGCTGGCCACCATGATCGCGGCGGTCGCCAGGAGGGCAGGCGCCACGAAGACCAGGTACGGTACGGACTGGCCGTTTCCGGCGTCGAGCGAGGCGTTGGTGTTGGCGTCCACCAACGTGGCCAGCCCGACGCCCATGGCAAACAGGTAAACCAGCGGCGTGCCGACCGCCGTCATCAGGACCGTCCAGCCGTAGCCGCGCAACTGCCGCAGCCAATGCTCCAGAAAGTAGACCGAGCCGAAGTTCCGGGCGCGTTCGGCCGACTGCAGCGGGGTCAGCGGCGAGCGCAGGCCGGTGACGGGCCGTGTCAGGGCATCGACTTCGCGTAGCGACAACTCCTCCGGGGCGCGCGTATCGACCGCGCCCGAGGGGGCCGCGGCGTCCGGCGCGGCGGCCGGAGCGGCTCCGGCTCCCCCGGACTCCTGGGCCGGCGCCGGTGGTACTTCGGCGGGGCGCGCGGTGATCTCCTTGTCCTGCCCGCCCGGCACCTGCGTGGGCTGTTGCTCAGTCAATGAGGCTCCTGCCGGTCAGCCGGAGGAAGACGTCCTCCAGGCTGGAGCGCCGTACCAGGGAGGTGATCGGGCGCAGGCCGCGGTTGGACACCTGCTCGAGCGCCGCCTCGCCGTCGTCGGCATAGACCAGGACACGGTCCGGCAGCGTTTCAAGCCGCTCCCCGATGCCGGCCAGTTCCGGCGCCACGGTGGTATTTCGCTCGGAACCGAAACGAAGCTCCAGGACCTCGCGGGTGGAATGTTCGCGGATCAGGGCGGCCGGCGACCCTTCCGCCATGATCTTGCCCTTGTCCACCACGATCAGGCGGTCGCACAGCTGCTCGGCCTCGTCCATGTAGTGCGTGGTCAGGATCAGGGTCACCCCCGCTTCCTTGAGCCGGAAGAGCCGGTCCCACAGGATGTGGCGCGCCTGCGGATCGAGCCCGGTGGTGGGCTCGTCGAGCAGCAGCACCTTCGGGTCGTTCATCAGCGAACGGGCGATGGTCAGCCGCCGTTTCATGCCGCCCGAAAGGGCGTCGACCTTGGCCTTGGCCTTGTCCGTCAGCTGCGCGAACTCCAGCAGCTCGTCCGCCTTGGGCCGCAGGTAGGAGTACGGCAGGCCGAAGTAGCGGCCGTAGACAATCAGGTTGTCGCGGACCTTCAGCTCTTCATCCAGGTTGTCCTGCTGCGGCACGACGCCCAGGTGGGCCCGCACCTCCGGCCCGTGTCGGTCCGGGTCCAGGCCCATGATGCTCAGATCGCCGGACGTCCGCTGCGAAACGCCGCCGATCATCCGCATGGTCGTGGACTTGCCCGCACCGTTGGGCCCGAGCAGCCCGAACGACTCCCCCGCCGGGACTTCGAAGGAGATGCCGTCAACGGCGTTGAAATCGCCGTAGGTCTTCACGACGTTCCGGGCGGAAATGACGGGTGCGGACGTTTGCTGAGGCAACCGGTGTGAAAGG
Organism: Arthrobacter sp. Y3223065; assembly: GCF_059090885.1. Classification (NCBI taxonomy): domain Bacteria; kingdom Bacillati; phylum Actinomycetota; class Actinomycetes; order Micrococcales; family Micrococcaceae; genus Arthrobacter; species Arthrobacter sp. Y3223065. The sequence continues at coordinate 74,893 of NZ_JBNHGC010000006.1, forward strand.
GATGTTTGAGGCACTGCTATAGCCTAGATCACATCAGCGATTGAGGAAAGCCAATCGGGGTCTCCCTTTTTGAGGTGCGGGGTGCATCAGCGGCCGGACCCACCGGGGCGGGCGCATGGGCCTCGACCGCATACCGGACCATCTCGGCGGCCCGGTCGGTCAGCCTGATCCCTTCGGGCCAGACGATCTTCACGCCGACGGGGCGGACCGCCGGTTCGATCGGCAACGCGGTGAAGCTCCGGCCCTCATACGTGGCATCGCCGGACGGGCGCTGCACCAAAACCGAGTAGCCGATGCCGCGCCCGACCAGCGAGCGGGTCAGTTCGAAGTCGGTGGTGCGGTATCGGATTCTCGGCACCACGGAAGCGTCGCGGAACACCGACATCGTGTGATGGCTGCTCGGCGGGGCATCAAGCAGGATCATCGGCTCCTCGGCCAACTCGGCCAGGCTTACGGCTTCCTGGCCGGCCAGCCGATGGCCGGCCGGCAACAGTGCGTAGGCATGCATGGCGTCGATCTGCACCGACTCCAGCCCGGGCCGCAGATCCATGTCGTAGACGATGGCCAGGTCCAGGTCCCCTGCGAACAGCTTGTCCTGCACGGCATCCTGGGTGCCTTCGACGAAGTCCAGCTGTACCTTCGGATGCTCGGCGGCAAAGCGCTCCAGCAGCTCGGGCAGGACGGTCGGCGCCAGGGTCAGGTAGCAGCCCACCACAAGCGGACCGGCCAGCTCTCCCCCGCCGCTGCTGGTGCTTAGCTCCAGCTCCTCGGCTTCGCGCAGGAAGGCCGCCGCACGGGCATGCAGTTGCCGACCGGCCGGCGTCAGGCTGACACCGTGCGCCTTACGGCGGACCGTCAGCTGCGTGCCAAAAATACGTTCCAGTTCCTTCACGGCCGCAGCCACTGCAGTCTGCGAGACATGCAGTTCGTCGGCGGCGGCGGCGATAGTGCCGGCGTCGGCCACTGCGACGAAGTACGCCAATTGCCGCAGCGTGTACCGGACCAAGAGCTACTCCTGCCTTGCGAAATCAAATCAAAATTTTTCGGGGGATATTTCCCCTATTTATGAACTTTACCGGCGGATATGTCTGCTGTCACACTTTGAGGAGACAGACCTCACGCCCGGTAAGGGTGCGAACCCGCCGGCAAGGATCCGGGACACCGTCCCCGGACCAGCCACCACGAGGAGAGCGAGTATGACCGCCGCTACCGAAGCCCGCCCGGTCCCCACCGCGGATTGGGTCACCATCCCGGATCTCTATCGGAACCCGTATCCGATCTATCAACAGCTGCGTGACGAAGCGCCGGTGCATTGGGTTCCCTCGGTCAACCGGTACATGGTCACCAGCTACCAGGCCTGCCATGTGATCGAGCAGGACCAGGAGCGTTTTTCCGCCGACGAGACCAATTCGCTCATGAAGCGGGCCATGGGCCACTCGATGCTGCGCAAGGACGACCCGGAGCACGACGTGGACCGGAAATCCTACGGGAACGTGCTGCGGCCCAAAGCCATCAAGGAGCACTGGAACGCAATTTTCCAGGCCAACAGCGACAAGTACCTGGCGCAGCTGAAGGCGGCAGGCCCTGGCGCCGACTTCATCTGGGAGTATGCCGCTCCCTACGCTGCGGAAAACCTGCGGCTGATCATGGGTTTCCACAATGCCACGCAGGAAGACCTGCAGCGTTGGTCGCAGACGATGATCGACGGCACCGGCAACTACGCCGACGACCCGGACGTCTGGAGCAAGTCGGAAAAGTCGTACAACGAAGTCGACGACGCGATCGATGAAATTTTGCCCTACCTGCGCAAGAATCCGGATTCCAGCCTGCTGTCCGGCCTGACCTCCATGCCGATCCCGCTTGAGGCCATCCGGGCGAACATGAAGATGACCATCGGCGGCGGCCTGAACGAACCGCGCGACGTCCTGGGCACCACCGTGTGGGCGCTGCTGGCCAATCCGGACCAGTTGGCCCAGGTGCTGGCGGACGAGTCCCTTTACGCGCGCGCCTTCGAGGAATCCGTGCGCTGGGTGGCACCCATCGGAATGTACCCGCGGGAGGTCACCCGTGACACCGTGGTGGAGGGCATGCAACTGCCGGCCGGCGCCCGGCTGGGCATCGTCGTCGGCGCAGCCAACCGTGACCCGGAGGTGTTCGAGGACCCCGAATCCTTCAACATCAACCGGGAGAAGAAACCGCATCTGGCTTTCGGCGGCGGCAACCACTTCTGCGCCGGCGCCTGGGTGGCACGCGCGTCGGTGGCGCAGATCGCCATGCCGCAGGTTTTCCGCGAACTGCCCAACCTCCGCCTGGATCCGGACAACCCTCCGGTCGACGCCGGCTGGGTCTTCCGCGGCATGACTAAATTCCCGGTGCTCTGGGGATAAGGGCCGGCCCGCAGGGCGCCTCTCCCGCGACTCCCTCAAACCAACGCCTACAGCAAGGACGATTCCCCCATGGCAAAGATCAGCTTCCACCACTCCGACGGCAACGTTGACGTGCTCGACGTCGAGCCCGGCACCTCACTGATGCGCGCCGCCGTCACCAACGGCGTCGACGGCATCGTCGGCGAATGCGGCGGCCAGGCCATGTGCGCCACCTGCCACGTCTACGTTCGCCCCGAATACCTGGACGGGCTGCCCGAAATCGGCGACGACGAAGACGAAATGCTCGACTGCACCGCCGGCCCACGCGACGAAACCCGCAGCCGTCTCGGCTGCCAGATCACCGTCGGCGAAGGCCTCGAGCAAATCGAGGTCGACGTCCCCGACGACCAGATCTGAGCGTTCACGCAGGCGGTGGCGCTGCAGCGACGTCAGTGGGGTGCGGCCGGCGGCCGGTCTGAGCGAACCGCAATCAATGCTGACCGAAGCCGCCACTGCGCATTCCGGCCGCTGGGCCGGGCTGCTGCCCTACGATCAAGGTTCAGGCCCGAATCGAGGAGACGAACCTTGGCGAAAATCAGCTATCACCACTCCGATGGCAACGTCGACAGGCTGGACGCCGAACCCGGCATGACGGTCATGATGGCGGCGGTGATCAACGGTGTGGACGGCATCATTGGCGAGTGCGGCGGCCAGGCAATCTGCGCCACCTGCCACGTCTATGTCCGGCCCGAATACGCGGACGGGCTGCCGGAGATCGGCTCCGCCGAAGAAGAAATGCTCGAAACCACCGCGTCTCCCCGCGACGCGGCCCGCAGCCGCCTGGGCTGCCAACTCACCGCCGGCGACCACTTCGACGAACTCGAGGTCGACCTCCCCGACGAGCAGGCTTGACCGGGCCGTTTGCGCCCGGCTGCGCGTCCCCTACCGAAAGGCCCTCCATGAACAGCCCGGAAAACATCGTCATCGTTGGCAACGGCCAGGCCGGCATCCAGCTGGTGGATTCGCTGCGCAAGGAAGGCTACACCGGTGCCATCACCCTGCTCGGCGACGAGCGGCACCACCCCTACCAGCGGCCCCCGCTGTCCAAGGACTACCTGGCCGCCGGGAAGACCCCGGCCCCGCTCCCGCTTCGCCCGGAGAAATTCTTCACCACCAACGACGTCGATTCCCGCCTGGGCGTGCTCGCCACCTCGATCGACCGGGCGGCCAGGACCGTCACCCTCGATGACGGCACCACCCTGCCATATACGAAGCTGGTGCTCGCCACCGGGGCAGCCAACCGCGAACTGAGCGTGCCCGGTGCCGGCCTGCGAGGCATCCACGGCCTGCGCACCCTCACCGACGCCCAGGCCCTGCAAGTCCGCCTCGACACGGTGGGCTCCGTCGTCGTCATCGGTGCCGGTTTTATCGGCCTGGAGTTCGCCGCCGCCGCGCGCGCCCGCGGGCTGGACGTCACCGTCCTCGAGTACGCCGACCGGCCCATGGGCCGTGCCCTGACCCCCACGATGAGCGCGTTCTTCGCCGCGGCCCACCAGCGCCTCGGCGCGGACCTGCGCCTGGGCGAAGGCATCGCCTCCTTCGAAGCCGACGACGGGCACGTCACCGCGGCGGTCAGCACCACCGGCGAACGCTACCCCGCCGACCTGGTCCTGGTCGGTGTCGGCGTCGTCCCGCGCACCGAGCTCGCTTCGGCCGCCGGACTCGCGGTGGATAACGGCATCACCGTGGACGCCACCCTGTGCACCTCCGACCCGGACATCTACGCCATCGGCGACTGCGCGTCCTTCCCCAACGCCCACGCCGGCGCCCGCACCCGGCTCGAATCCGTGCAGAACGCCACCGACCAGGCCCGGCATGCCGCCCGCGCCATCCTCGGCGCCGAGCCCGGCGGCTACGCCGATCTGCCCTGGTTCTGGTCCAACCAGGGGCCGCTGCGCCTGCAGATCGCCGGCCTGGTTGCTCCCGGCGACGACCTCGTGCTCCGCGGCGACCCCGCCGACGAAAGGTTCTCCGTGTTCTGCTTCCGCAATGGCACCCTCGCCGCAGTCGAATCCGTCAACCAGCCCGCCGACCACATGGCCGCCCGCCGCCTCCTCGCCGCCGGCGGCACCCTCACCCCCGAACAGGCCGCCGACCCCGGTTTCGACTTCAAGGGCTACTCCAAACTGCAGCCGGCAGCGCTATAGCATCGCCGCCGGATGAGGCAGGCGGCGGCGGGGTAATGTTCCTTCGCCGCTGCCCAGTGCCTGCACTGCATGTCCCAGCACCGCCTCGGCCCTGGGACTGAGCACCATGGTGTCCGGCCAGATCGCACACATCGTGGTCTGCGACACGGGCGGCGACAACGGCCGCACCGCGACCGGAAGGCCTTCGACTGTCACGGCGGGGGCAGCCGGCCGGGACATCAGCAGCGCGTACCCCAGCCCCCGCCCGACCAAGGCCTGCACCAGCACGACCTGCGGCATGGACGTGGCAATGTACGGGCGCAGGCCGCGTTCCTCAAAGACGCGATACGTGTTGGCCGTGCTCGGACTCGACTCGTACATGATCAGGGGTTCGGCGGCGAGATCGGCCAAGTCCACCGTTGGCTGCGCGGCCAACGGATGTTCCGGCGGCAGCACCGCCTGCAACTCGGTCTGATAGATGGTGCGCTGGCTGTACCCGGCCGGGAGTTCCATGTCGTAAACCATGGCCAGGTCCAGCAGCCCGGCGTCCAGTGCGGGCAGCAGGTCGTCGTGGGAACCGACCGTGACGTCCACGCTGATACCCGGATACTGTTCGGGCAGGCGATCGAGCACGGAGGGCAGGACGGTGCTGGCAAAGCTCGCAAAGCACCCCAACCGCACGGGTCCCTTGAGCTCGCCGGCTGCGCCTGACAGGTCGTTGATCAGCGCTTCCGCATCGCGCAACAGCAGTCGAGCCCGTTGCGCGAAGAACTGGCCCGACGGGGTTAGTTGGAGGCCGCGCGCCTTTCGCCGCACGCAGAGCTGCTCACCCGCGGCCCGTTCCAAAGCCGTGATTGCCTGCGACAGCGCGGATTCCGAGATGTTCAGGCTGGCGGCAGCCGAGCTCAAGGTCGGATGGTCCGGGAGGGCAGCGAAGAGTTGAAGCTGGCGCAAGGTGAAATCGACCACAGTACTTCAGTCCAATCAAAGAAGTTCGCCGGTTATCTGAAGTTTACCGACGATTGCGAGGCGTGTCACAATGGTTGTCACGTTCAACGTTCTGCCCCGAACGGTGGCTGATCCCAACCGGCGGGCATCGCCGGGCTGCTGAGCAGACCCGGTGGCGGAACCACACGACCCGGGCCGAACAACCCGGCCTCGTCGTTCCCGCCCGCCTTAGCTCCACCCATCTGGTCACGCCGGTCTCCTCGACGTGACCGACCCAAGAGGACAACTATGAGCACTACAGTTTCCGGGCAATCGTCCGCCGCGAACCAGCGTCGCGTCGCGTTTGCCACCATCATCGGCACCACCATCGAGTGGTACGACTTCTTCATCTACGCCACGGCCGCGGGCCTGGTCTTCGCGCACCTGTTCTTCGAGCCGGCCGGCGAATCCATCGGGCTGCTTCTTGCCTTCGCCTCCGTTGGCATCAGCTTCCTGTTCCGGCCGCTGGGCGCCTTCCTGGCCGGCCACTACGGCGACAAGCTCGGCCGCCGCGCCATGCTGGTCATCACGTTGATGATGATGGGTGCAGCGACGACGCTGATCGGCGTCCTGCCCACCTATGAGACGGCCGGAATCCTGGCCCCGGTGCTGCTGCTCTCGCTGCGCATCCTGCAGGGCATCTCCGCCGGCGGTGAATGGGGCGGAGCCGTCCTGATGGCCGTGGAGCACGCCCCGCGTGACCGCCGCGGCCGCGCAGGTTCCTTCCCCCAGCTGGGTGTTCCGCTGGGCATGCTGCTCGCTTCGGGCGTCATGACTTTGATGACCGGCGTAATCTCCCCCGGCGAGGCCTTCCTTGAATGGGGCTGGCGCGTTCCGTTCCTGCTCAGCGTCGTGTTGATCGCCGTCGGCTACATGGTTCGCCGCTCGGTGGACGAGTCCCCGGTGTTCAAGGAAATCGCCGACAAGAAACAGCAGCAGAAGGTCCCCATCGTCGAACTGTTCCGCAAGCACTGGCTGCTGGTCATCCTGGCCGCACTGGTCTTCGCCGGCAACAACGCCGCCGGCTACATGGCCACCGGCGGGTTCATCCCCAGCTACGCCACCAGCGAAGCGGTAGGCATGGAGCGCACTGACGTGCTGCTGGCCATCACGTTCGCCTCGGCCATGTGGTTCATCTTCACCGGCCTGGCTGGCATACTGGCCGACAAGATTGGCCGCAAGCGCACCTACCTGATTGGTTTCGGCGCGCAGCTGCTGACGGTCTTCCCGCTGTTCTGGCTGATCGACACCGGCTCGCTGGGGATGCTGTACTTCGCACTGGCAATCTTCAGCGTCGGCCTGGGCTTGAGCTATGGCCCGCAGGCGGCCTGGTACAGCGAGATCTTCCCGGCCTCGGTGCGCTACTCGGGTGTCTCGATCGCCTACGCACTGGGCGCGATTCTTGGCGGCGCGTTCGCTCCGACCATCGCCCAGGCACTGATCAATTCCACCGGCACCAGCAGCTCCGTCTCGGCGTACTTGTTCGGCATGACGATCATCTCCATCATCGCCGTGCTGATCCTGCGCGACCGCCCGGGGATCGATCTGTCGATCAACAACCAGGCCGAACAGGAAGTCGGGGCTACTGTCTTCGACAAGCGGCGCGGTGTCTCCACCGATGACGCAGTCAAGGTCGGCGTCTAAACCAGCCAGGCTGTGCTGTAGTAACGCCAGCTGACTCAATACCGAGGCGGGTGTCCTGCCGGAGCAATTCCGGCAGGACACCCGCCTCGTGCGTCGTGCCTCGTCGCCTGTTTCGTCGGCCTCTCCATCGGGTTCGCTGCCTAAAGACTTGCAGCCGTTGCCGCAACGCGGTCACATGTCGCCACGTGCGAATCCTCGTGCAGAATGCCCTCGGTGGCACAACCGGCGTCGTACTGGTGCGACCAGAACATCCTGCGGGAGGGCCGGTTGTGAGCTCAGGCAGCTTGCTCCGCGGACCAACCACGCCGCTGCAGTGCCGCGGTGATTTTTTCGATCGCACGCTCTGCGCCGTTGGCCATGTGCCGTCTGGAGATCCGGACCTCGTCCCAGTCCGCTGACCGGGCCCGTTCCGCACGCTCAATGTCTCGCGCGATTTGCTCCGCTGCACCGTGGCCTCCGCCCTCGTATTCAATGGCGATCCGGTATTCAGGCAGGGACAGGTCCGGGCTGTGCAGCATGGCGCCGTCGTCGTCCCTGATCGGCTTGTTCACCTCGGGTTCCGGCAATCCCGCGCTCAGCATGGCCAGCCGGAGCTTGGTTTCGGGCGGAGAGTCGGCTCCGACCCGGGCCAAAGCCAAGGCTGCACGAGCCTTGCGCAGCCCCCGCTTTCCCGGGTGGCGGCTCAGCATGGCCCCAAGTTCCTCCCGGGTGCTGAATGGGGCCAAGCGCCCTTCGAACTCCGGCCGCGGAAGGCGGAGGAGGTAGTCGGCTATCACCACCAAGTCAGCCAGTTCGAGGGCCTCGGCCAGGTCCAGCCACGTCCGCGTGCGCGTCGTGATGCGCAGTCCATCCACGTAAACCACTTCATCCGGAACGAGCCCGGATCGATGACCCACCACGCCGGGTCGTTGCATCCGTGCGCCGGTGCTTGGGCGCGAGATATGAAGTCGCCGATCGAAGCCGGGGGCTGCAGGTTCGGGAAAGCCCCACAGGCGTGCCGCGGTGTCATGTGAGGCAGCGCTGGAATCGCTGACCCGCGTGAACGGCCGCACGCGGGCTGCGAGATCGAGGCCTGCCGGCTGGACGGCGCAGATGCCGCGGCTTATCCGGATGAAGCGGCGATGACGCAACTGGCTCTTGCTCAGTCCCGATTTCAAGCCGTCCTCGATGGTGAAGGCGGAGGCCTGCAGGTGTGGCGGCAGCGGCCGCAGCCGTGGCAGGCGCTGTTCGGGTCCCGGTCGACGTGCTGGGTTCATTCGGACATTATCTACAGCCGGCGCAATGGCGGGCGGAAGTTATTCACAGGCAGGGTTATCGAGTGGAGAAAAGGTGCAGCGAACGTCGGCGTGTCGCTGCACCTTTTCGCCAGTCCATTGTCACCAAAGTTGTCGCAGGCTCGGTTTCGGTGGCGGCCCAGGATTTGGCTAGCGGATCAGCCCGGCGGCCGCTCGCGAGTTGGTAGGGATCAGCCCGGCGGGCCGCGCGTGAGGCCCAGCCCCCGGCCGCAGGCCTTACGAGGTGAGGACAAGGCCAGCCGGAACCAAGCAACGTGGCCGGAAACGACGAGAGGGCGGCGTCCGGGATCCAGACACCGCCCTCTTGACGCTCAGCACAGGGTTCAGCCGGCCTGGCGCTCGGCGGCTCCCACGACGTTGGCCAGCAGCATGGCACGCGTCATCGGACCGACGCCGCCGGGATTGGGCGAGAGCCAGCTCGCCACGTTGCGGGCCTCAGGCTCCACGTCGCCGGTCACCCGGGCCTTGCCGTCCTCGTCCTCGACGCGGCTGACGCCAACGTCCAGCACGACGGCGCCCGGCTTGAGGTCGGATGCCTTAATCATGTGCGGCATCCCCGCGGCGGCAATCACGACGTCGGCCTCGCGCAGTTCCGCTGCGAGGTCCAACGTTCCGGTGTGGGCAAGGGTCACGGTGGCGTTGATCTCCTTGCGCGTCAGCAGCAGGCCCAGGGGCCGCCCTACGGTGACGCCACGGCCGACGACGAGCACGCGTTTGCCCGCCAGCTCGATGTCGTGGCGCAGCAGCAGCTCCACACAGCCGTGCGGGGTGCAGGGCAGCGGCGAGTCCAGCGGCTCGCCCACGTTGAGCACCAGCCGGCCCAGGTTCATCGGGTGCAGGCCGTCGGCGTCCTTGGCCGGGTCGATCTTCTCCAGGATGCGGTTCGTGTCGATGTGCTTGGGCAGCGGCAGCTGCACAATGTAACCGGTGCAGGTTGGGTCGGCGTTGAGCTCATCGAGGACCGCTTCGAGTTCCTCCTGCGAGACGGAATCAGGCAGGTCGCGACGGATCGACTCTATGCCCACTTCGGCGCAGTCTTTGTGCTTGCCGCCGACGTACCATTTACTGCCCGGGTCCTCACCGACCAGCACGGTACCCAGGCCGGGCACGATGCCCCTGGCCTTGAGCGCCGATACCCGTTCCGTGAGCTCGGTCTTGATCTGCGCCGCGGTGGCCGTGCCGTCCAAAACGCGGGCGGCCGGCGGGGTCGAGTTGAGGGTCATGTCACCACTCCTCGTGGCCGGGGTAGAGCGGGAAGTCGTCGGCGAGCTTCTTCACGCGGGCCCGCAAGGCGGCAGTATCGGCGCCGCCCTTGAGCGCGGTGGCGATGATGTCTGCAACCTCGGTGAATTCGGCAGCCCCGAAACCGCGGGTGGCCAGCGCCGGAGTGCCGATGCGCAGCCCCGACGTGACCATCGGCGGGCGCGGGTCGAACGGCACGGCGTTGCGGTTGACCGTAATACCTGCCTCGTGGAGCAGGTCTTCGGCCTGCTTGCCGTCCAGCTCGGAATTGCGCAGGTCCACCAGGACCAGGTGGACGTCGGTGCCGCCGGTCAGCACGGACACGCCGGCCTCGGCCACATCGGCGGCGGCCAAACGCTCGGCCAGGATCCGGGCGCCTTCGAGCACGCGCTCCTGGCGCTGCTTGAACTCCTCGCCTGCGGCAATCTTGAAGGCTACGGCCTTGGCAGCAACCACATGCATCAGCGGCCCGCCCTGCTGGCCCGGGAACACGGCCGAGTTGACCTTCTTGGCGAAGGCTTCCTTGCCCAGGATCACGCCGGAGCGAGGGCCGGAGAGGGTCTTGTGGACCGTGGAGGTGACAATGTCCGAGTGCGGCACCGGGTTCGGATGCAGGCCGGCGGCAACCAGCCCGGCGAAGTGTGCCATGTCGGTCCAAAGGTAGGCCCCGACCTCGTCGGCGATGGAACGGAACGCCTCGAAGTCCAGCTGGCGGGGGTACGCGGACCAGCCGGCCACCAGCACGTTCGGGCGCTCGGCCAGCGCCTGCTCGCGGACCTTGTCCATGTCCACCCGGAAGGTCTTCGGGTCGACCTCGTAGGCGGCGACCTGGTAGAGCTTGCCGGAAAAGTTCAGCTTCATGCCGTGCGTGAGGTGGCCGCCGTGCGCCAGGGACAGGCCCATCAGCTTGTCGCCCGGCTGGATCAGTGCGGAGAGGGCGGCCGCGTTGGCCTGGGCGCCGGCGTGCGGCTGCACGTTGGCGAATTCCGCGCCGAAAAGCGACTTGGCCCGCTCGATGGCCAGGTTCTCGGCGACGTCTACGTGCTCGCAGCCGCCGTAGTAGCGGCGTCCCGGGTACCCCTCGGCATATTTGTTGGTCAGGACCGAGCCCTGGACTTCGAGCACCGAACGCGGCGCGAAGTTCTCTGAGGCGATCATTTCGAGGGTGTCGCGCTGGCGGCCGAGTTCGGCGTCGATCACGGCGGCGATTTCAGGATCCACCTGGGACAACGGCAGATCGGTCACGGAGGGCGTAGAAGTCAAGGGAGAATCTCCTGGGTGGTGGGGCTTATCTCACTGCTACAGGCCAGATTACCGGCTGCAGGCACCCGCACGCATGGCGCATGACCTGCCCCGGACACACTCCGGCCCGAAGGTGACCTCACGTCCCAGGCGTGCGAACCGTGGTCGGTACATGCAGGAGCGGTAACCAACGGTCCCCGGTCCTGCTGCCACTTCCTGGTGGTGTCCCACCTAACGCCAGTCGCGGCGAGCCAATACTAGCAGCCGGTCACCTCGCCGGCCGGTCCGAGAGCGCGACCTGCACGCTCCGGGTTTCGCCGTCGCGCCGCACTTCCACGCTGACCGTATCGCCCGGATTATGCTGGCGGACGGCGGCCAGCAGGTCTTCGGCCGCCGCCAGCGCCTCGCCGTCCACGCTCAGCAGCACATCCCCGGCACGGATTCCCGCCTGGTCGGCCGGGCCGCCGTCGCCCACGGACAGCGCCAGGACGCCCTCCGCCTGGGGCACTCCAAGCTGCTCGGCGATCGCCGCCGTGATGCTGGCGGGAGTCAGACCCATAAAAGCGTGGTCGGCGGTTCCGTCTTCCAGCAGTTCCTCGGCGACTTCCCGGGCAGTGGCGGCGGGGATGGCGAAACCGAGCGACACCCCGCCAGCCTCCGGCGGGATGTAGGCCTCGCTGATGCCCACCACCTGGCTCCGCGCATTGACGACGGCGCCGCCCGAGTTGCCGGGGCTGATCGGCGCGTCGGTCTGGATCAGGTCCACCAGCGCCAGGCTCGACGAGGCGGAGCCCGGGATGGAACGGTGCAAACCGGAGATAATGCCTGCCGTGGCAGTATTCTCGAAGCCCAACGGGGAACCGATCACCACGGCAAGTTCGCCGATCGTCGGCAACGAGGTGTTGAATTCGGCGGCCGGGAGCCCGTCGCGCTCGGTCTGCACCAACGCCAGGTCGGACACGGGATCCGTCGCCAGAACCTTCCCGGGGCTGCGTTGCCCGTCGGCGAAGCCAACCTCCACGTTGGTGCTTGCGACGACCACATGTTCGTTGGTCAGGATCAGTCCGTCTTCGGAATAAACCACGCCGCTGCCCAGGCCGCTGTCGGTAAAAACCGTCACCACGGACGGCTGCACGTTCTCCACGATCTCCGGAATGCCCCCTGTAGGCTGCGCTCCCCCGGGCTGTACTACCGCGCCGCCCTGCGCCTGCGTGGTCCCACCGCCGGTCGCGGTCGGCTCCGCGTCGCCGGTCCCGGCCGGCTCCCCGCCGCCCTCGCCGGTGCAGCCGGCCAGGCCCGCCAGAAGCGCGGCTGCGAGCAACACGCGCCCGGCACCCCGCAGGGTTTTCTCCCGTTCCAGATGCGTCATGGCCCGGACCTTCCGTCGTCGCTGCTGCCACCCTAGACCCATCGGGATCCGCAGAAAACGCTTCCGCGGCAATCGGATGGATCCGGTCCGCAACCCTCTCTCCCCGGCAGGCCGCGGAATACCCGGCTCCCGGCCATCGTTGCACCCGACAGATGTTGAAGCGTCAACAATCGGAGGGAGCATCGTGACGGACCAGGCAATCGGCACCGGGCAACGGCCGTTTCAGGCGGTGGTGATCGGCGCAGGCCAGGCCGGGCTGAGCGCCGCCTACCAGCTGGCCCGCCGCGGCCTGGCCCCCGACCGGGACTTCGTGGTCCTCGACGCCAACGACGGCCCGGGCGGCGCCTGGCGCCACCGCTGGCCCTCGCTGACCTTCGACGCCGCACACGGACTGCACGACCTTCCCGGCCTGCCGCTCGGGGTTCCGGACCCGGGGGAGCCGTCCTCCGCCGTCGTCCGCCGTTATTACGGTGACTACGAGCAGCGGTTCCTCCTCCCTGTGCACCGTCCCGTGCGCGTAACCTCGGTGGACGACGACGGTGCCTTCCTGCGGGTGCGCAGCGACACCGGCGGCGAGTGGTTGGCCCGGACCGTCATCAGCGGCACCGGCACCTGGGACAAACCGCACTGGCCGCACTACCCCGGCCGGGAGACCTTCCGCGGCCGCCAGTTGCACACCCGGGACTTCTGGTCCGCCGACGACTTCCGCGGGCAGCGGGTCCTGGTGGTCGGCGGCGGGACGTCCGCGCTGCAGTTCCTGCTCCAGCTGGACGCGGCCGGCGCGGACACGGTCTGGTCCACCCGCCGCGACCCCGACTTCACCTCTGCCCCGTTCGACATGGAATGGGGCGTCGACGTGGAGCGCCGGGTCAGCGAGCGCACCCGCGCTGGCCTGCCGACCCTCAGCGTGGTCGCCGCCACGGGGCTGCCGCTGACCGAGACGTACCGGAAGGGCATCGACGACGGCGTGCTCGTCTCGCGCGGAAAGCTGGCCCGCATCACCGAGCACGGCGTCGAATTCGTCGACGGCTCGGCCGAAGACGTGGACGTCATCCTCTGGGCCACCGGATTCCGGCCATCGCTGGACCACCTGGTGCCGCTGCGGCTGCGTGAACCGGGCGGCGGGATCATGATGGGTGAAGACGGCGTTACGGTCGTGAAGGAGCCGCGCCTGTTCCTGGTCGGATACGGCGCATCCGCATCCACGGTCGGGGCCACCCGCGCCGGCCGGGCGGCCGCCGTGGCCGCCGTCAAGTACCTTGCCGCAGAAGCCGAACCCCAGCCGGTACCCTAGGACTCGTGACTGAAGCTCCCGCCGCCACCGCCTACACCCTCACTCTCTCCTGCCCGGACCGCCCCGGCATCGTGCATGCCGTCGCCGGCGCCCTGGCCGGGGCCGGCGGAAACATCACCGACTCGCAGCAGTACGGCAGCCCGCAGTCCGGCCGGTTCTTCATGCGGGTGGCCGTCGCCACGGACCAGTCCTACACCGAACTCCACGACCGGTTGCAGCCGGTCGCGCAGGAGTTCGGCATGGACTGGAAGCTGCGCCGCGAGGGCGTGAAGATGCGCACCCTGCTGATGGCCTCCAAGTCGGCGCACTGCCTGAACCACCTGCTGTTCCTGCAGCGCTCCGGCACGCTGCCGGTCGAGATTCCCGCCATCGTCTCCAACCATCAGGACCTGGCCGACCTTGCCGCGTTCTACGGCATCCCCTTCCACCACATCCCCGTCACCCCGGACACCAAACCGCAGGCCGAACAAGCCCTGCTGGACCTGGCCGCGCAGCACGACGTGGAACTGGTGGTGCTGGCCCGCTACATGCAGGTGCTCAGCAACGAACTCTGCACCGAACTGGCCGGCAAGGCCATCAACATCCACCACTCCTTCCTGCCCAGCTTCAAGGGCGCCAGGCCGTACCACCAGGCGCACGCCCGCGGGGTGAAGCTGATCGGCGCCACGGCGCACTACGTCACCGGGGACCTGGACGAGGGCCCGATCATCGACCAGGAAGTCATTCCGGTCCGTCATGCCCACACGGCCGAGCAGTTCGTGGCGCTGGGCCGCGACGGGGAGGCGCGCACCCTGGCCCGCGCCGTGCAGTGGCACGCCGAACACCGCGTGCTGCTCGACGGCGCCCGCACCGTCGTCTTTAACTAATCGGAGGCCGTCGTCGGCTCGCCGGACGTCGCCTTCACTAGTCGGACGCCCGTCGTCGACCCGTCGGTCGCCTTCAACCAGCGCCGGCCCCACCTCCCCTCGCCGGCGCGGTTCGGCTGCGCCGCACGCCCGGTCCGTCGTCCATCGCGACGGCGGAGTGTCCGCCCCTGTGCCCCGCCGGACTCAAGGCGTACTCTCGTCGGATGGGCAACCATGAGCCTGAGATAAAGGCGTTCTACGACCGGCAGGCGCCCGACCGCGACCGGCGCGGGACGGATCCCCAGAGGGACGCAGCCCGGCAGGAATTCATTGCCTCCCTGGTCGCCGCCCGGCGGCACAGCGTGTTGGAGATCGGCTGTGGCACCGGTACGGACGGGCTCGCGTTCAAGGCCGCGGGCATCCATTACACCGGCGTCGATCTCTCCGAGGAAAACGTCCGGCTGGCCCGGGCGAAGCACCTGGAGGCGGTGGTCGGCTCGGCCCGGGAGTTGCCGTTTGCCGGGGGGACGTTTTCGGCCGGCTGGACCATGAGCACGCTGCTGCACGTACCCGACCAGGACCTGCCGGATGTTCTCGCCGAGACCATGCGGGTGCTCGTCTCAGGCGCTCCGCTGGCGGTCGGGCTCTGGTCCGGCGATGACGAGGAGGGCATCGTTGCCGACGACGACTTTGAACCGCACCGCTTCTACAGCCGCCGCAGCGACGCAACCGTCCGCCGGCTCTTCGCCGAGCACGGCCTGATCTCGGGTTTCACCACGTGGGAGCGGCCCGAGTTCGGCCGGCACTACCAGTTCTTCATCCTGACCAAACCGTGACCGGCCGGATCCAGGGCGGCACGTCCGCCACGAAGCTCCTGCAGCACGTCCGGTATGGCTAGGCTGATGGGATGGCCCACATCATCACCATCTCCGGCATGCTGCCCGCCGTCGATCCGTCCGCCTTCGTCGCCCCCACGGCGACGCTCAGCGGGGACGTGGCGCTGGCAGCCGATTCCAGCGCCTTCTACGGCGTCAGCGTCCGCGGCGACACCGCTCCCATCCGCGTCGGCGAGCGCAGCAACCTGCAGGACAACGTGGTCCTGCACGCAGACCCAGGCTTCCCCTGCACCGTCGGTGCCGGCGTCAGCGTCGGCCACGCCGCCGTGATTCACGGGTGCACGGTCGAGGACAACTGCCTGATCGGCATGAGCGCCACGATCATGAACGGTGCAGTGGTCGGTGAAGGTTCGCTGGTCGCAGCCGGCGCCGTCGTCCTGGAGGGCACGCGCATTCCCCCTCGTTCGCTCGTCGCCGGCGTCCCCGCCAAGGTCCGCCGCGAGCTGAGCGAGGACGAGTACCAGTCGGTGCTGGACAATGCCGCCCGCTACGTGGAATTCGCCGCCGTGCACCGCGACGCGATCGACGACGCCGCCGAGGCGTAGCCGGCCGGGGTGGTGCCGTCCGGGGTGGGTGCCGTGGCCGCGGCGCAGCCGGTTCCGGCCGGGGCGGGTGCCCAGCCTACGCTCGCGACGCCCGCACGGATCCATGCCACCCCGCCCACCGGCCGACGCATTGCGGGAGTTTGCGTTAACTTCTTGACTACAACTCGGCGCTGCCGCACGCTTTTGTGTATGCCAGCCGATCCGCCGTCCACCCTCGAGGCCCCGCAGCGGCCCGCGCCGCGCGGTGCCCAGAACCGGCCGGGGTCCCAGAGCGCCTTGCGGCGGCGGAACAGCCAACGGGTCCTGCAGGCGCTGATGTCCCGCGGCCCGCTCACGCAGGCCGAGCTGTCCCGGCAAACGGGGCTGTCCACCGCCACGGTCTCCAACATCGTCAAGGCCATGGCCGACGACGGACTGGTCAGCACCGCGCCGACCACGAGTTCCGGCCGCCGCGCCCTGTCGGTCATGATCGACGGCCGAGGCGCCGTTGCCGTCGGAGTGGATTTCGGCCGCCGGCACGTGCACGTTGTACTGGTCAGCCTCGACCACCAGGTGCTTGCCGAAGGTGCCGTCGAATTGCCGCTAGGCCACGGGGCCGAGCAGGGCATCGACACCGCCGCCCGGCTGGCGCAGCGGTTGTTGGATGAAAACTCGGTCCTTCCCCGGGCCGTGATCGGCGTGGGCGCCGGCATACCCGGCCCGATCGACCGGCGGACCGGCACCGTGATCCACGGTGCCATCCTGCCCGAATGGGTGGGCATCAATCTGCTGGCCAGGCTGCAGGAAAGGTTCGGCACCGACGTCTTCGTGGACAACGACGCAAATTTGGGCGCGCTGGCGCAAGTGAGCTGGGGCCCTTACCAGCACGCGCAGAACCTGGTCTTCCTGAAGATCGGATCCGGCATCGGGGCCGGCCTGGTCCTCAACGGCAAGCTCTATTACGGCCATGTCGGCGTCACGGGCGAGGTCGGCCATGCCACGGTCGCCGAGCACGGCATCATCTGCCGCTGCGGCAACCGGGGGTGCCTGGAGACGGTCGCCTCCACCTCCACCATGATCGACCTGCTCAGCCGCGGCCGGGGCGAGCCGATCGGAACCGAGGACATCGTCCGGATCGCCCTGGAGGGTGACCCGGCCGTCTTGCGCGTGATAGATGATGCCGGCCTTGCGGTGGGACGTGCCCTCGCCAACGTCTGCAACCTGCTCAATCCCGAAGTCATCGTGGTGGGCGGCCCGCTGACGGGCCTCGGCAGCATCCTGCTGGACCCGGTACGTCGCGGGCTGCTGCGCCATGCGGTGCCGGTCGTGGGCGAATCCACGGACCTGGCGATGTCCACCTTGGGCAGCCGCGCGGAGGCGTTGGGCGCCGCGACGCTGGTGCTTCAGCAAGCCGAACTCCCCGTCGCCTGAGCACCGCCAGGGCTGCCCGGGGAGCGTCTTTGCGTTCAACTCTTGACGACAAGCGGTGTGACGGAGTTAACTTCCGTACTAAGCCACACATCCGTGTGCGGGTCTTGCTGACCCCGTGGCCACAGACTGCTGATTGATGGAGGCTTTATGCGACGCAAATCTTTGCTCGCCGGCGTTGCGGCCGCAGGTTTGCTCCTGTCCGCGTGCGGCGGCGGAAGCGCGGTGGAAGAAGCAAACCCTGAGGAAGCGTCGGGTTCGGTAGGAGTCTTCACCTGGTGGGCGGACGGTTCCGAGAAGGTCGGGCTGGATGCGCTGGTGGAGATCTTCACCGAACAGTATCCGGAACTAAAGTTCGACAACCTTGCCGTCGCCGGCGGTGCCGGCAGCCAGGCCAAGAGCGTGCTGGCGGCCAACCTGAAGTCGGGCAATCCGCCGGACTCGTTCCAAGCGCATGCCGGAGCCGAGCTGCAGGACTACATCGCCGCCGACCAGCTCGAGGACCTCACCTCCTTCTACGAGGACGCGCAGCTCAACGAGGCGTTTCCCCAGGACCTGCTGGACCGGCTGACCGTTGACGGCAAGATCTACTCCGTCCCGTCGAATATCCATCGGGCAAACGTGGTGTGGGCCAACGTGGACGTGCTGGAGGAAGCCGGCCTGGATCCGAACAGTCCGCCAGCCGATCTCGACGCCTGGTTTGCGGACATGGACAAGATCAAGGAGACGGGGAAGACCCCGCTGGCCGTGGCCGGCACCTGGACCCAGGTACAGCTGTTCGAGAACATCCTGCTCGCCACCCTCGGCGCCGAGGGCTACAACGGGCTCTGGGACGGCACCACCGATTGGTCCGGCCCCGACGTGATCGAAGCCATCGAGAACTACAAGAAGACCCTCAGCTACACCAACTCCGACCGCGACACCCTCAGCGACTGGGGTCCGGCCACCCAGTTGGTGGAGGACGGCGCCGCCGCCTACAACGTGATGGGCGACTGGGCCGAAGCCAAGTTCGCGCAGGACGGCAAGAAGCCCGGTGAGGACTACGTCTACTTCCCCACCCCGGGCACCGACGGCATCTTCGACTTCCTGGCCGATTCGTTCACGCTGCCCAAGGGTGCTCCCAATCCGGCCGGTTCCGAGGCCTGGCTGACCACCATCTCCAGCGTTGAGGGCCAGCAGGCATTCAACGCGGCGAAGGGCTCCATCCCGGCCCGCACGGACGTGCCGTCCGACGAGTTCGGCGAATACCAGCAGAGCGCCATCGAGGACTTCTCGTCCGACACCATCGTGTCCTCGCTGGCCCACGGTGCCGCCGTCCCGGTGGCCTGGCTGAACGAACTGAGCACCGCCGTCAGCAAGTTCGGCGGCCCGCAGGACGTGGCTGCCCTGCAGGAATCCTTGGCGTCCATCGCCGAGAAGTTCATGCAGTAAGCCAGGAGGCCCGGAAGGGCGGGCGCGGCACCACCGCGCCCGCCCTTCCATGTCACACCGGCGTGCACGGCTGCACTAGGAGAAGTCCATGTTCAAGAAAGTGAAGACCTGGGGACCGGGGCTGGCCCTTATCGCCCCTACCCTCATCCTGCTGGCAGTCTTCGTCTATGCGTTGATCGCGGAAAACGTCCGCATCTCGATGACCAACCAGCACACGGCCCGACCGTCGTCCGAATTCGTCGGCGTGGAGAACTACCTCCGGTTGTTCGGGGACGCGGATTTCCAGCACGCACTGCGCAACCTGCTCCTGCTGACGGTGGTGTTCCTGGCCGGCACGCTGATCTTCGGCTTCCTCTGGGCCTGGATACTGGAGCGGCCCGGCGCCGGCGAGGGGCTGTTCCGCTCGGTCTACCTCTTCCCGATGGCGGTGTCCTTCATCGCCTCGGGCGTGGTCTGGCGCTGGCTGCTCTCGAGCCTGCAGACCAACGAGCCCGGCGGTGATCGTGCCACCGGCCTGAACCGGCTACTGGACAGCGTGGGGCTCGGCTTCCTGCAGAACAGCTGGTGGTCCGATCCCAACTGGGGCATTGCCGCCATCGCCGTGCCGGCCATCTGGCAGCTCTCCGGCTACGTGATGGCCCTGTTCCTGGCCGGATTCCGCGGCATCCCGGAAGAACTGCGTGAAGCCGCGCGGATCGACGGCTGCAGCGAATGGAAGCTCTATCGTCACGTGATCTTTCCGCAGCTGAGCCCGGTGATGCTCTCGGCGGTCATCATCATCGGCCACATGTCCTTGAAGCTGTTCGACCTGATCCGGGCGATCGTTCCCGACGCCAATACCTACGACATCCAGGTCCCGGCGACCATGATGTGGGTCAAGTACATCGGCAGCGACTACGCCGACTCGGCCGCCATCGGCACCATCATGCTGGTGCTGGTCGCGCTGGTGGTCGTCCCGTACCTCGTCTACACCTCGCGGCAGGAGAAGCGCTGATGGCCACTGCAACCGTGCCGCCGCCCGTCGAGGTTGCCCGACCCCGGCCCGCGGCTCCCCGCACCGGCCGGCAGAAGATGAACCGCACGCTCAAGTACGCCATGCTGTTGGTGTTCATGATCGTGGTGCTGATTCCGGCCTACGTCCTGTTCATTACCAGCTTCAAGGGCCCCACCGACGCCGATCCCTCCAACGCGTGGCTCTTCCCGACAACGTGGGAAACCGCGGGCTGGGCCAAGGCGTGGGACAGCCTGGGCCCCGCGCTGGGCCGCACCTTCGCCATGGTGATCCCGGCGTCGATCATCTCCGCCCTGCTCGGATCGATGAACGGGTTCGTGCTCTCGCGCTGGCGCTTCCCCTACGCCAACGTGGTCTTCACCCTCATCCTGTTCGGCATGTTCATCCCGTACCAGGCCGTGATGATCCCGCTGACCCAGCTGATGCAGGGTCTCGAGGTGCCCAACGGAATCCCCTCGCTGCTGGTCCTGCACATCGTCTACGGCCTGCCCATCTGCACGCTGATCTTCCGCAACTACTACGAATCCGTGCCGTCCGAGCTGATCGAAGCGGCACGCATGGACGGAGCCGGCCTGCTGCGGACCTACGCCTCGGTGATCCTGCCGGTCTCCGCCCCGGGCTTCGTGGTGGTGCTCATCT
This sequence comes from Arthrobacter sp. Y3223065, assembly GCF_059090885.1. Classification (NCBI taxonomy): domain Bacteria; kingdom Bacillati; phylum Actinomycetota; class Actinomycetes; order Micrococcales; family Micrococcaceae; genus Arthrobacter; species Arthrobacter sp. Y3223065. The sequence goes on from NZ_JBNHGC010000006.1 coordinate 95,293, forward strand.
GGCAGTTCACCTCGGCCTGGAACGACTACCTCTTCGCGGCGTTCTTCTCCTCCGGCTCCAACGGCCCGGTCACCATCGCGCTGAGCTTCCTCGCCGGCGGGCAGCTGACCGATTACGCCGCGTCGATGGCCGGCGCACTGATCGCCTCGCTGCCCACGCTGCTGGTCTACATCATCCTGGGCAAGTACTTCGTCGGCGGCCTCATGAGCGGTTCGGTTAAGGGCTGACCCGGCTCCCACACAACAGCGGCGCCCGCTTCCCAGTGGGGAAGCAGGCGCCGCCGCTGTTGTGGTCCGTTTAGATGTTGTGGCTGCCGCCCTCGCCGCGGCGGGGGTCGTCGGCAGTCCGTGCGCCGTCATTCCGGGCGTCATCGGCATGCCGGCCGCCCTCGTCTCCGTACGACGCAGCGGTGTCCGAACCGCGGTCGGGGACGGAGTCGCCGCCGTGGGCACCGCCGTCGTGCTTGCGGTCCTTCCGGGAGTCCCGGTCCTTGGTGTTGACGTCCGGGTCCAAGTCATCGGCGCGGCGCAGCTGCTCTTCGCTCTCCTGCTGGATTCCCTGCGCGTCGGCCTGCCGCCGGTCGGCAGCCTGGCGAAGGCGGTCGGCTTCAATCTTGGCCCGCTCGGCTTCGATGTCCGCCCGCTGGGCTTCGGCCTGCGCCTGGGTGGCGTCCGCCTGGCGCTCCCGCGCCTCCACCGAGGACACCTGCGCTCCTTGCCGCAACTCCGCTGCCTCCCTGCGGTTCTCTTCCTGCTTCTCGAACTTCCGCTTGGTGTTCCGCTTCTGCGCAAAGAAGACAATGACTCCGATGATGATCAGGAGTACAACTATCGCGATGACGATTCCGACGATCGTGCCTGTATCCATGGTGCGGGCTCCTCCTCGTTGTTGCGAAATTACTGAGCCTGCTTACTTTGTACCATTGATAGGTCCGCACCGGTAGGGCCGCCGGACCCATGCGGGAGGGATGAGACAAAGGGCAATCGGTTCCCATGGACGTTCCAGCCGCCGGCGGCCAAGATGGAGCCATGGCCCAACTGCCGTGGATCGTGACCCCACCCTGCGCCCGGCCCGGCGCGCCGGATCCGCTCGAAGCCACCGGGCGGACGCTGCGCTGGGGCGTGGTTTCCACCGGGGCCGTCGCCACCCGCGTGACCGAGGACATCGCCCGGCTGGAGGATGCCGTGCTGCAGGCGGTCAGTTCCCGCAACCAGGCCAATGCGGTCGCCTTCCAGCGGCGTTTCGGCTTCGGCACTGCCTATTTCGACGGCGGTGCAGGCAAGGGCTACGACCAGCTTTTCGCCGACCCGGATGTCGATGTGGTCTACGTGGCCACCCCGCACGGCCAGCACTACGAGATCGCGGGACGCGCGCTGCGGGCCGGCAAGCATGTGCTGTGCGAAAAGTCCCTGACCATCAACGCCCGGGAAGCCCTGGAGCTGACGGAACTGGCGGCCGCGCGGGGGCTGTTCCTGATGGAGGCGGTGTGGACGCGCTTTTTGCCGATCATCAACCGTGCGTGGGAGATCCTCGCGTCCGGCGAACTCGGCGAGGTGCGGTGGGTGCAGGCCGACGTGGGGTTCCCGGCCCTCTACGATCCGGCCGCCCGGCTTTGGAATCCGGCGGCCGGCGGTGGTGCCCTGTTGGATCTGGCGGTCTATCCCCTGACCTGGGCGCTCGGGGCGCTGGGCTTCCCGCAGACGGTCTCGGCCACTGGCTTCGTCAACGACGATGGCGTGGACGCCCAGAACGCCATGACGCTCAGCTATGGCTCGGGCGCCCAGGCGCAGCTGGCGTGTTCCCTGCAGGCCGCCTCGCCCCGCACTGCCACGGTGGCCTGCACCGGCGGCTGGCTCAGGAGCAACGCGCCGCTGCACCACCCCACCGAACTGGCGGTCGAGCCGCATTTGGGACAGCCGCGGGTGGAAACCTTCCCGAAGGTCGGCCACGGCTACGTCTTCGAGCTGCGCGAAGTCACCCGCTGCGTCCAGTCCGGCCTGCAGCAGAGTCCCACCATGCCCTGGGCGGACACTGTGGACACCATGCGGTTGTTCGACGGGGTCCGCGCCCAGCTGGGCGTCAGCTACGCCAATGACCGTGCAGTGCCGGTGACGGACTGACCCGGACAGCACGACGGCGGCCGGCGCACCTTCCCGCAGGAGGTGCGCCGGCCGCCGTCGCCGTCGCAACCGGGCGTGGCTGCTGCCGGACGGGTGCCCGCCGCCGCCTACTTCTCTTCGGTCAGGGTGGCCACGACGCGGTTCAGCGTGGCCGAGGGGCGCATGACCTCGGCTGCCTTGGCGGCGTCCGGCCGGTAGTAGCCGCCCAGGTCGACCGGGGACCCCTGCACGGCGTTGAGCTCGCCCACGATGGCGTCTTCGTTCTTGGCCAGCTCGGAGGCGACACCGGAGAAGGCCGCAGCAAGCTGGGCGTCCTCGCGCTGGTTGGCCAGTTCCTGCGCCCAGTACAGGGACAGGTAGAAGTGGCTGCCGCGGTTGTCCAGCTCGCCGGCCTTGCGCTTGGGCGACTTGTTTTCCAGCAGGAACGTGCCCGTGGCGGCGTCCAGCGTGTCGGCCAGGATCTGGGCGCGGGCGTTGCCCGTGCTGGTGGCCAGGTGCTCGAAGGACACGGCCAGGGCCAGGAACTCGCCGAGCGAATCCCAGCGCAGGTGGTTCTCGGCCAGCAGCTGCTGGACGTGCTTCGGAGCGGAGCCGCCGGCACCGGTCTCGAACAGGCCGCCGCCGTTGATCAGCGGGACGATCGAGAGCATCTTGGCGCTGGTGCCGAGCTCCAGGATCGGGAACAGGTCCGTCAGGTAGTCGCGGAGCACGTTGCCGGTCACCGAGATGGTGTCCTCGCCCTTGCGGAGGCGCTCCAGGGTGAAGGCGGTGGCCTTCTCCGGGGCCATGATCTCAATCTGCAGGCCTTCGGTGTCGTGGTCCTTGAGGTACTCGTTCACCTTGGCGATCAGGTTGGCGTCGTGGGCGCGGGTTTCGTCCAGCCAGAACACGGCCGGGGTCTGGCTGGCGCGGGCGCGGGTCACGGCCAGTTTCACCCAGTCGCGGATCGGCAGGTCCTTGGTCTGGCAGGCGCGCCAGATATCGTTCGGGAACACCTGGTGCTCGATCAGCACGCTGCCGGCCCCGTCCACCACCTGCACGGTGCCGGCGGTCTGGATCTCGAACGTCTTGTCGTGGCTGCCGTATTCTTCCGCCGCCTGGGCCATCAGGCCGACGTTGGGGACGGTGCCCATGGTGGTCGGGTCGTAGGCGCCGTTGGCGCGGCAGTCGTCGATGACCACCTGGTAGATCCCGGCGTAGGAGCTGTCCGGCAGCACGGCCAGCGTGTCCGCTTCCTGGCCGTCCGGCCCCCACATGTGGCCGGAGCTGCGGATCATGGCCGGCATCGAGGCGTCCACGATCACGTCGGAGGGGACGTGGAGGTTGGTGATGCCCTTGTCGGAGTCCACCATGGCGATGGCCGGGCCCTCGTCCAGGCCCTTGTCGATCAGCTCCTGGACGCCCTTGCGGTCTTCGGCGTCCAGCGCCGCCAGTCCGTTCAGGATGGCGGCCAGGCCGTTGTTCGGGCTGAGGCCGGCAGCGGCCAGCTTGTCGCCGTAGGCAGCGAACAGCTCGGAGAAGTAGGCCTTGACCACGTGGCCGAAGATGATCGGGTCGGAGACCTTCATCATGGTGGCCTTCAGGTGCGCGGAGAAGAGCACGCCTTCTTCCTTGGCCCGTGCCACCTGGGCGGCCAGGAATTCGTCCAGGGCAGCGGCGCGCATGACGGTGCCGTCGATGACCTCGCCGGCCAGCACCGGGAAGGCGTCCTTCAGGATTGTGACGGTACCGTCCTCGGCCACCAGCTGGATCTTGATCTTGTCGTCGGCCGGCATGACCACCGACTTCTCGTTGGAGCGGAAGTCGTCGGCGCCCATGGTGGCCACGTTCGTCTTGGAGTCGGCCGTCCAGGCGCCCATGCTGTGCGGGTTCTGGCGCGCGTAGTTCTTCACCGACAGGGGCGCGCGGCGGTCCGAGTTGCCCTCGCGCAGCACCGGGTTGACCGCGGAGCCCTTGATCTTGTCATAGCGGGCGCGGATGTCCTTCTCCTCGTCGGAGGACGGATCGTCCGGGTAGTCCGGCAGTGCGTAGCCGTGGCCCTGCAGCTCCTTGATGGCAGCCTTCAGCTGCGGTACTGAGGCGCTGATGTTCGGCAGTTTGATGATGTTGGCTTCCGGCTGCTTGGCCAGCTCGCCCAGCTCGGCCAAGGCGTCGCCGATGCGCTGCTCAGGGGTGAGGTAGTCGCCGAAGACGGCGATGATACGGCCGGCGAGCGAGATGTCGCGGGTTTCCACTTCCACACCAGCCGTGGAGGCGTAGGCCTCAACGATCGGCAAGAACGAATAGGTGGCCAGCATCGGCGCTTCGTCGGTGTGGGTATAGATAATCTTGGCCATGGGTGAGGCGTCTCCCTGCAAAAGTGGGTCTCTTTGGTTACTCAACTCCTCCAATTTACCCGAGGAGGGCCGCAGGGCGCCGGTTGAAGACGCCCACGCTGCACTGGCTGGCGCGCCCTAGAGGCCGGTGCCGGGGCCGAAAACCTGCGAGCGATGGGCCGCGTTGCCCTGTTCCAGGTGCGTGTCCTTCAGGCCGCCGGGCCGGGCGGCCTCGGCTTCGCGGGCCGCAGCATGCCGTTCGGCGGCTTCATAGGACCGGGTCTTGCGTAGCCGGGAGGCTACAAAGTACGCCACTGCACCGGCCACGATCACCGCAACGATCAGCACGCCCAGCCAGATGTCGGCCGTTCCCGACGCCGGGGTAACCTGCATCGCCAGCATGGCTGCTTCCTTTAATCGACGGTGCCGGGCGCACCGGTTCCCTTGAACCTATGTGCCCGGCACCCTGCTGGCAAGGATTCGCCCGATAACGGTCTCCGCTGCCCAGCGTGAGGAGCTGTCAGTGGAAGAAGTGGCGCGCTCCCGTGACGTACATGGTGATGCCGGCGGCGTCGGCCGCTGCCACTACTTCTTCATCCCGGACCGAACCGCCGGGCTGTACCACCGCGCGCACGCCGGCGTCGATAAGGATCTGCAGGCCGTCGGCGAACGGAAAGAACGCGTCCGATGCCGCCACGGCCCCGCGGGCGCGCTCGGGCGCCCCGGAGCCCTGCACATTGGCCGCTCCCCCGGCCGCGTCGGCCCCGCCGTCGACCGCCACGCCGAGCGTATTAGCCCGCTCTACGGCCAGGCGGCAGGAATCCAGCCGGTTGACCTGGCCCATGCCGATGCCCACCGCAGCGCGATTGGCCGCGACCAGGATGGCGTTGGACTTCGCCGCCCGCACAGCACGCCAAGCGAAGGCCAGATCCGCCAGTGTCGCCTCGTCGGCGGCCTCGCCGGCGGCCAGCGTCCAGTTGGCCGGGTCGTCGCCGTCGGCGTCAACCCGGTCCGAGGCCTGCAGCAGCATGCCGCCGGAGACCTGCTTGTACTCGACCGTGTCCCGGGCAAAGCCGTCAGGCAGGACCAGCAGCCGGATGTTCTTCTTCTTCGACAGAATCTCGACGGCCTCCGGTTCGAAGCCCGGGGCGACAACTACCTCGGTGAAGATGTCCTTGACGGTGTCGGCCATCCCTGCAGTTACCGTTCGGTTCGCGGCGATGACACCGCCGAACGCGGACACGGGGTCGGTCGCATGGGCCTTGGCATGCGCATCCGCGATCGGATCCGCGGCGCCCGGGGAGGCGACGGCGATGCCGCAGGGATTCGCGTGCTTGACCACCGCGACGGCGGGCTCGGCGAAGTCGAAGGCCGCGCGCACGGCTGCGTCGGCGTCGACGTAGTTGTTGAAGCTCATGGCCTTGCCGTGCAACTGCTCGGCCTGCGCGATGCCCGGCTCGGCGCCGGTTTCCACATACAGCGCAGCGGCCTGGTGCGGGTTCTCGCCGTAGCGCAGCGGCTCGGAGCGCTCCAGTGCCAGGCCGGCGTACGGCGGGAACTTCGGCGCCGCCTCGACGGCTTCGGCGTCATCGCCGAACTGCTCGGCGGTCCATTTGGCCACGGCGGTGTCATAGGCTGCCGTGTGGGCGAAGGCCAAGGACGCCAGCCGGCGGCGGGTCTTCAGGTCGAATCCGCCGGAGTTAGCCGCCTCCACCACGTCCCCGTACTTGGCGGGATCCACCACGACCGCCACGGACGGGTGGTTCTTCGCGGCGGCCCGCACCATCGAGGGTCCGCCGATGTCGATTTGTTCGACGACGTCGTCCTGGCTGGCGCCGGACTTCACGGTCTTCACGAACGGGTAGAGGTTGACCACTACCAGGTCGAACGGCTCGACGTCGAGTTCCTGGAGCTGCCGAACGTGGTCGTCCAGCCGGCGGTCGGCCAGGATGCCGGCGTGAACGCGCGGATGCAGGGTCTTGACCCGGCCGTCCAGGCATTCGGGGAAACCGGTGACCTCGGAGACCTCGGTGACCGGAACGCCCGCTGCGGCAATCTTCTTCGCCGTCGAGCCGGTGGAAACGATGCCGACCCCGGCGGCGTGCAGGCCCTGCGCCAGCTCCTCCAGCCCGGTCTTGTCGTACACCGAGATCAACGCACGGCGGATGGGAACACGGTCAAGCTGCTTCAGGCTCACACAAATCTCCAAGGAAGAATGGATTCGGGGATGGTCCAAGTCTAGCGTCGGGCTTATGCCGGCCACCGAGTGTGAAGCGGATCCGCGGTGTGGGTAACCTCATGGGGACAGGCAAAGGAGAACAGCACGACATGTCGGCACCGATGACTGAGGACGCGGCCCTGCGGATCGGCCGTTTTTCGCTCGCGGTCTGGTTGCTGGGTCTCCTGGTTCTGGGCGGCGCCCTCGGCTTCGCCGTCCCCCGGCTGCTGCCGCACCTTTTCACCGCCGCGGCGGCCACGGGTGCCGACCCCGGTCCGGCGGCCGAACCCGCAGCAGGGACCGGTGCGGATCCGGCACCCGGCGCCGGGGAAGCGACCGGCACGGGCTCGACGGCGGCCGGGGAGGGAACCGTGGCGGAATCCGGCGGCCCCGGCAGTTACGCAGGATCCCGCAACGCGGTCATCGGCTACCAGCGCCCGGCCGGCTACGCCGGTCCGTTCGAAATCGTCATCGACAGCGGCGCCGACGCCAGCGTAGCGGTGGACGACCCGGAGAACCCCGACTGGCCGGTTCACTTCCTCTTCAACTCCGGCGACCGGAACGAACCCTCAGCCGGGCTCCTGGCCACCGCGCGGGAAGAATTCAGGCTGCATGTCGAGGCGGACGGCGACTGGCAGCTTGAGGTCCGCCCGGTCGCCTACGCCGAACCGGAAGACGGTACGGTCGCCGGCTCCGGCCCTGCCCTGGTGCGCTATGCAGGCGACGAGGTACTGGCCGAATTCACCTACACCGGTGAGGCCAACGTCGCCGTCTACACCTGGCAGGAGTCACGTCGGAACCTGGTGGTCAACAAGATCGGCAGCAGCACCACGAGGTTCTCCTGGCAGCCGTACCCGGTGACGTATTTCCTGGTGGACACCAGCGAGGGCCGCTGGAGTTTGGACGTCGGCCGCTGAGGACTGCAACGAACCTGCGGCCAAAGCGCTCAGGTGCCTCCTACTATGCCTAAAGTAGAGCCAGATCCCGATTCTGTTCCTTAGGGGGCGAGACCCATGTCTTTTGCTGAAACGCTTGACCAAGCGTTCAAGGCCCGCATCCCCGTGCTGTACGTCGAAAGCCATGAAGAAGCACGCGTGCACGCCGAGGTGCTCAAGTGCGCCGCCGCGCTGCGCACGCCGCGCCCCGTCTGGACGTGGAACGCCAGCAGCGGGCTCCTCTCCCCCAGCGACGGCCAGCAGTCCAACACCACGGCCCCGGCACGCGCCCTGGACCGGGTGCTCGGCGCGCACGATCCCGGCGTCTTCATCTTCTTCGACCTGCACGCCTACTTCGGCACCGACCAGCGCCCGGCCGACCCCGAGGTGGTCCGGAAAGTCCGCGAGGTCTCTGCCGCCTTCCGGCAAGGCAGCACCGGACGGGTGCTGATCATCGTCGCCCCGGTGCTGCGTATTCCGCCCGAGCTGGACAAGGCCGTCACGCTGGTCGACTTTCCGCTGCCCAGCCATGACGAGATCAAGGCCATGCTGGCGCACATGATCAGCCAGAATTCCGACGGCGGACGGATCAAGGTCACGCTGAGCGAAGCCGACCAGGAGAACATGGTCCAGGCGGCACTTGGCCTGACCATGGCCGAAGCCGAGAACGCCTTCGCGCGCGCCATGGTCGACGACGGCGAACTGACCGCGCACGACGTCCACGTGGTGCTGGACGAGAAGCGCCAGACCATCCGCAAGTCCGGACTGCTGGACTATGTGGACGTGAACATCAGCCTGGACGAGGTCGGCGGGCTGAACAACCTTAAGCGGTGGCTGGCCAAGCGCCAGGGGTCGTGGCTGGATGCCGCTGCCGACTTTGGCCTCCCCGCGCCCAAGGGCGTGCTGATCACCGGCGTGCCCGGCTGCGGCAAGTCCCTGACGGCCAAGGCGATGGCGTCGGCCTGGGGGCTGCCGTTGCTGCGGATGGATATCGGCCGGGTCTTCTCCGGCCTGGTCGGATCCAGCGAACAGAACATGCGCAACGCCATCGCCACCGCCGAAGCCATCTCGCCGGCGATCCTGTGGATCGACGAAATCGAAAAGGGTTTCTCCGGCACCAGCGGCGAGGGTGATTCGGGAACCTCCGCACGCGTCTTCGCCTCGTTCCTGACCTGGATGCAGGAGAAGCGCCATCCGGTCTTTGTGGTCGCCACCGCCAACAACATCGACCGGCTGCCCCCGGAGTTCATGCGCAAGGGCCGTTTCGACGAAATCTTTTTCGTCGATCTGCCCAGCGACGCCGAACGCCGGGTGATTTGGCAGATCCAGATGGCCGGTAAGAGCACCGCCGCCAACCAGCTGGGCGCCGTCGCCAACGATCCGGCCGCCGTCGAGCTCCTCACCGCTGCCTCGGAAAACTATTCCGGCGCAGAGATCGAACAGGCTGTCGTCGCCGCACTCTTCGACGCCTACGCCGAAGACCGCCCAATCCGCCTGGACGACCTGCAGCGGGCCGTCTCCAACATGATTCCGTTGGCCATCACGCAGGCAGAGGAAGTCGGTGCCATCCGGCAGTGGGCTGCCTTGCGGGCCGTCGGTGCCACCGGCAGCGAGGATCTGGACGCCGGCTCCGGACAGCCGGTCGGTCCGGCGCAAACCGCCGGAGCCGTGCCCGCCGCGGCCTCCGGGCACCCGGCACGCGGCGGCCGCACCGTGGACTTCTAGACAACACCCGACTCCTCGAAGGAAAAGCTATGGACCAGCAACAACTGATTGTCACGGTCAGGCCCGATGGCGCGGTATCGGCCGAGACGCGCAACATCTTCGGCGCCGAGTGCCTGGACTACATCACGGTTTTGGAGGATCTCCTGGAGGCCGAGAGCGTCTCCAGTTCCTACACCGAGGACTTTAACCGCACCGCCGCCACCACCAGCGACTACGTCCACAATGAGTCAGCCGAGCGGTAGCCCCGGAGCGCCCGGGCAGCCGGGCGGCCCGGTCCTGGAGCCCCGCCTTAACAACGGCTCCGCTCCGGCGCCGGCCGATGCCGGACTCATCCGTCACGCGCGGTTCCTCCCGGCCACCGAGGCCGAGGGACCGGGCCGGCGCGCCGCGCTCTGGCTGCAAGGCTGTTCCATCCGGTGCCCCGGGTGCTTCAATCCCCACCTCTGGGCCGCCCGCGGCGCCGAGCTCGTCCCGACCCGGCAATTCGCCGCCGACCTCGTCGAGCAGGCGGTGGCCGCGGGCGCCGAAGGCCTGACCCTGCTGGGAGGCGAACCCTTCGAACAGGCGGCGGCCAGCGCCGTCGTCGCGCGCGCCTTCCAAGCGGCCGGCCTGTCCGTGATGACGTTCACGGGCTACCTGCACCGTGACCTGCGGCGCTGGGCCACGGACCGCGAAGACATCGCCGGCCTGCTGGCTGCCACCGACCTGCTGGCCGACGGACCGTACCTGCGGGACCGGCCGGAACTGCACCGGCCCTGGATCGGTTCCACCAACCAGGGCCTGACCGCGCTGACCGAACGCTACCGCGACCTGCTGGAGGACATCGCGGCCCAACCGGACCGGATCGAGATCCGGGTCGCGGCCGACGGCACCGTCGGACTGAACGGCTGGGCCACCGACGACCAACTGGACGCCCTGCTGGCGGACCTCGGCGCCCGGGCCGACCGCCCGGGTGCCGACCGCCGCCCGCTCGCCCCCGCCACCATGCCCCGTCCGGTTCCGGCCGGCGCTCAACCAGGAGAAACCCCATGAGTGTTTCCGTTCTGCTCATCCCCGCGGCCATCGCCGCCGTCGCCACGGTCAATGCCGCCTTCGAGGGCAGGGCCAAGAGCCGCGCCTCGGACACAATGCCGGAGGTCGAAGCCGTGCCCCAGGTCCAGGTGGGCACCCGGATGCGGGACCTAAACCTGCTGCAGGCCGCCCTGGAAGATACGCAGGCCAAGGTCGCGCGTGTCACCGAGGTTTCCATCGACGCCGCCTGGGCAGACGTGGCGGCGGTCTTCGAACGCGACGCCGACGGCATCTGGCAGGTCCACTTCAGCGGCGAGGACATCGACCGGCGCCGCGCGGCCGAGATTGTCCAGGCCATCGACGCGGCCTACGCCCGGCGGGTCCAGCAGGCGGTCGTGGAGAAGCTGAGGGAGCGCGCGCACACCGCCGGTTTGCAACTCGCGTCGGAGACGGTCGAGGAAGACCAGAGCGTCACCATGGTCCTGAATGTCCGCCGCTGAGCGTCCCGCCGCGCTCAGGGGCCGGACCGGAACGCCACCGGTCCTCTGGCTGGGCGTCGCCAGCCTGTGGCTGCTGCTGCCGCTGTTCGGCGTCGGGGTCATGGGTTGGGCCGGGTTCTTGATCATCGGCCTGCTGGCGCGCCGCGCTGCCTGGATGTCCGCCGGCGGCCTCTATCTGGTCGCGCTGCTGGTTTCGCTGTTCATGAACGAAGAAGCCGGCCCCACGGCCCGCCTCCTGCTCTGGGCCATCAGCTCGCTGCATGCGCTGGGCATCAATCCGGCCTGGCTGCGCAACCGCTGGGCCCAGGCGTCCCGCTCTTCCGGCAGCGCGTGGACTGCCCTCATCCGCCGGACCCCAGCCGACAGCGCCATGGACAGCACGACGGCGATGCCCACCGCCCGGGCACTGTTCCGCCGTCGACCCCGCACCGCCGCGCCGCTCCCTGCAGGAACAACCCCCGCCCCTGTGGGTGCCGCCGCCGAACTCCTCAACGATCCCCGGCTCGACGCCGCCAGTTATTACGCGGACACCAGCAATTCGGGAGCCGGTACGTTTTCCGCGCCGTCGGCCGAGCCCGTGGACGTAAACACTGCGCCGGCGGCAGCCCTGCAGAAGCTGCCCGGGATCAGCAGGCACAAGGCGCGCAAGGCCGTGCGGTTGCGCCAGGAGCGCGGCCCCTTCCGAACCGTGGCGGACTTCGCCGCCGCGCTGGACGTGCCCAGACCAGAGCAGGCAAGGCTGAGCCGGCTGGTGGTCTGCAAACTTCCGCCGGCCAAACCGGTTCCTTTCGGAAGGTCGGTGGATTACTGATGTCATCGCCCGAACCGAGTCTGAAGTGGAATCTGCGCCAGAGCCTCTGGCTGCTGGTCCCCTTGGGAACCTTCGGCTTCCTGGGCGGGGCTGCCCTGCTGGTGGTCGGTTCACGGGCGGGGCGGCCGCTGTGGTGGATCCTCGGCCTGGTCCACCTGACCCTCACGGGGGTGGCCATGGCCCTGGTCGACGGCACCGGAGTGCAGGAAGAAATCGCAACGTGGCTGCTCCTGACATGCTGGCTGGCCGGCAGCAGCTTCGCCGTGGCCATCAATCCCGAGTACCTGCGGTTCAAGTGGGACCGCGACCGCGGCGCGGCCCGTCCTGCCCGCACCACGGGGGCAACCACACGGTCGCGCTCCGGTAGCCAACTTAACTCCCGCGGACGGTCGCGCAGCCGGTCCGGCCCGGGCAGCCAGAGGTCGGTGCCCCGTACCGGTGCCGGTTCCCGCAACGGCGCCCCGGCCCCCGGAGCTGGAACTTCCGGGGAATCCCGTGCGGCCCGCCGGGGCCCGACAGCCCCTGCCGGAGCACCAGCCCCACAGGCTGCGGCTCCGGCGGTTGCATCACAGCCGAAGGCCGATGCCGCGCTCGAACCGGTTGACGTTAACGCGGCCACCGCCCGCGAGTTCGAAACGCTGCCCGGGTTCTCGCGTGCGCTTGCTAGACACGCCGTCCAGGTCAGGGAGGAGCGCGGCGGGTTCACCTCGGAACAGGATTTCGCCGCCGCCCTGGATCTGCCACCGCATGTGTTCCAGCGGCTGCGCAGCCGCATCGCCTGCGGACGCCTGCCGCAGGCACCGCCGTCGTTCGGGCGGGTGGTGGATTACTGAGGCCGGCGAGCCACCTCACGGCCCTGGTACGTGCGGCTTGCTGCGCCAGGACCCGATGCTTGGGAAACACGAGGACCCGGCGGGCTGCCGGCTGGCCGGTCAGTCGGCACTTTGAGCGCTCGGGGCCGAAGCTGCGGACTGCGCCGACACGGGTGAGGGAGCGCTATGGGCCGAGACCGGGCTGGCGGCTGACTGGGCGGATACCGGTGACGGCGCGCTCTGGGCCGACACCGGACTGGCCGGGCTCTGGGCCGTAACGGCCGACGCCGCGGTCTTCACATCCTGCTGGTCCAGATTCACCGCCGCCGGGGACACACTGGTATTCACGACGGGGGCAACAGCCGGTGCTTGCGCGGCCTGGACGATGCCCGGTCCCAGATCCTGGCTCCCGAAGCCGGAGTCCGCGACGGCGGCGCCGGCACCGATTGCCATGACGCCCAGAGTTCCGGTTGCGATCCACAGAGTGCGCTTGTTCATGTTGCTGCCTTCCATCGTGCGGTGGGGTGCTGATGACTCAACAATGCACGTCCAACGTGAGAGGTTCAGGAGAACTCAATGAGAACGTTCTCATCTGCCGCGCGACTAAAGTATCCATAGCAACTCCCCAGGAAGGCCACGAATGACGCAGACCGCTCACCTGCCCACCGGCGACCAGATCGTGCAGGAACTCCCCTGGCGCTGGCGGGTGCAGGGCAAGATCTTCCTGCTTGGCGGCCTCGGCTTCATGTTCGACGCGTGGGACGTCACGCTTAACGGCGTCCTGATCCCGCTGCTGTCCGACCATTGGGACCTCGTTCCCGCCCAGGCCGCCTGGATCGGCACCGCCAACCTGATCGGCATGGCCCTGGGCGCCTTCATCTGGGGATCGATTGCGGACATCATCGGCCGGAAAACGGCGTTTGCTGCCACGTTGCTGGTCTTCTCAATCTTCACGGTCCTCGGAGCCTTCGCCCCGGACATTATCTGGTTCTGCGTTTTCCGGTTCATTGCGGGGTTCGGACTTGGGGGTTGCGTTCCCGTGGACTATGCGCTGGTCGGCGAATTCACACCGCGGCGCCTTCGCGGGCGCGTCCTCACAGCTATGGACGGCTGGTGGCCGGTCGGGGCTGCACTCTGCGGTGTCGTCTCGGCCCTCATCATGGCCACCGTGGCCGATTGGCGCTTCACCATGCTGATCATGGTTTTGCCTGCGCTGCTCGTCTTCTGGGTCCGCCGGTCGGTGCCTGAATCCCCGCTCTATCTGGTAAGCCGGGGCCGAACGGCGGAGGCCGAGCAGGTCATCAACAGCATGATCCAGCGAACCGGCGCGACAGTTCGTGAATGGCGGCTGCCCGAACCGAGCGAAGCGCCGCGGTTGTCTGCCGTCAACGTCTTGGCGCAGTTCCGCGCAGTCTGGAAATTCAACTGGAAAATTACGACGGCGGCTTGGGCCTTGTTCTTCAGCATCCTGCTCGTCTACTACCTTGCCCTGACCTGGATGCCGGTCATCCTGATCGACGCCGGATTCGCAGCGGCGCGGGCGTTCCTAACTACGGCCGGCATGGCCGCGGTCGGTCTGGTGGGCGTCGTCATCGCCGCCTACTTCGTCGAGAAGACCGGGCGGAAGTGGATCCTCGCCATCACCGGGCCGTTGTCCGCACTGACGCTGGTCGTCGTCGCACTCATGATCGATGTCCCCCCGGCGGTCGTTACGCTGCTGCTGGCCTACGGCATGATCGTGCAGGTTGCTATCCCCGTGCTGTATACCTACGTCTCCGAGCTCTACCCCACCGAGCTGCGCGGGTCAGGCTTCGGCTGGGCGTCGACGTTCTCCCGCGTTGGCGCGGGCTTCGGCCCGCTCATCTTCGCCTCGGTCATGTGGCCCTATCTGGGGCTGGCCTGGTCGTTCGCCATCGCCGGAGTCCTGGTGCTGCTCGCCGTGTTGTGGATGGCGCGCTTCTCCCCCGAGACCAAGGGCGCCGAGCTTCTTTAGTGCCGACGTTTGCCGACCCAGTGCCGCAGACGCAAAGCGCCCTCCCGTCAGCAGGCGGAAGGGCGCACGCGCATTGGACGTGTCCGGGTGTTTACTCGGGGATCTCGGCGTCCGGCGTCTCTTCGACCGACACCATCGACCACGCGCCGTCGGCGTAGTTGGCAGTCACCGTCAGAGTGGTTCCGTCCGAGTCCCATTTCTTGGTCTCGACGGTCTGGCCGTCCTTGTCCAAGGTGGTGCGGGCATCTTCCATAAACGGAACCACGGCGCTCAGGTTGCCCGCCTCGTCCTTGGCCTCATCCAACGCCACGACGTTCAGCGCCTTCGGCTGCCCGCCGGCAATCCAGCCACCGCCCGCGTAAACGGCCTCGAGGGCGTCAGCCTCGGCCATGCAGCTTGCGCAATCCGCGGCAACTTCACGCATCAGGTCTGCTTCACCGGTCTGGACCGCGTAATTCTTGGCGTCAAAGTAGTAGTACGTGAAGGACGCCAGGCCTTCGGCGGTGTCCTCGGCCATCCGATCGTTCTTTTCCGGAGTCCGCACGTTCTGCGCCGGCGCTTCGGCGGTAGCCGCCACCGGCTTGTTGCTATCGGCTGGCTTGTCAGCGCCGGCTTCGCTGCCGCAGCCGACAAGTGCAATTGCTGCCGCGGCCAAGACAGCACCCGACATCATCAACTTCTTCATGGTCTCCCCTGGGATTACGGTGTGATGGTGCCGACTGCTGCGCGTCTCGGCGGCGTCAGCACCGTCACATACCCTATCGCCGGGTCGGCCCGAAAATCTGAAAAAAGTGCTTCAGGTGTTGCAGCTCACAGCATTTAAACGGCTCCTGGCTAGCAGCCCGCACCCGCTGGATTCTCGAGGCAATTATCTGCGTAGTTATTGACCACTGAGCGCCAGACGCTGATTACTTCAGCAGGAGCCGTAAAGGAGCCAGTTTCGGGAATTGGGATGGCTGGCCCGCTGTTCACGCTGTACGTGCCCCGGAAAGTTGTGGTCAAAGAAACCAGGAAATCGCCCGTCTCACGGTAAGTGTGGCTAGTAGACGTCTCTCCGCCCCACTGCTCCTTCGGCAAGGGGCCTCCTGGACTTGAAGTTGGACCAAGACGAACGCCGTCACCATAGTCCCAGGTGAACTCAATTGGAACTGCATGAATAGCTACTTCTTGTCCCAACAAGACGATGCGATGATGCTGCTCGTTCGCAGTCGCGTAAACGTTAGTGTGTGCACCAACCAATGTATGAGGACTCGGTTGAATGATTATTTGTCCAGCATCCACCGGGAGGTTGCGAAACCGCTCAACTATCCTGCTGGCGATTTGTTCGAGAACGTCATCCGGGTTAGAGGAATAGATGCATCCAAACTCTGGCAAGTTCGTCCATCCGAGCGAAGGAGCAACAAGGCTCCGCCACGACCATACGACGGCTGTGCCGTCCTCGCCGTTCTCGCAAGAGGGAACACCCGGCAAGCAGCCTCTATCGATGTCATCGCCTTCATGGCAAGCAAGCTCGAACCGAAACTCCTTCGATGGTTCACCAACCGCCGGGTAAATGCCCCACAAGTCCGTTCCCGGCAACTTCTGATAGACGCCTACGGCAATTCCTTTGTCGTCGAACCTGCCGGTGCCTGGAACGTCTGAAGCCGTTGCAGGCGGAGCACTGAGAAGAAATAGCACTATCGACAGTGGCACGAGGAGCCAACCGTGAAGCTTCATGAGACAGATCCGAATCTATCTATGCAGCTGGCTCGATGACGCCGACATCAACGACAGTCCATGCACCATCTTCGAAGGTGGCCATGAACAAATCAATCGAGCCGCTCGACGCTGGATCACTTGTGTGGAGCTGACCCGAAGAGTAATAGGATAATCGGTCGTAATCGACTTGAACCGGCAATTGATAGACCGCGTTCGGATCGATCGCTATCTCATCTCCGAAGCCAGTCGCTTGCACTGCACCTCCAACAAGCCACCTACCATCCTCGTGCCAGTCGTCGATCACTCTCATGGCTTTCTCACACCGCGAACATTTGTTCGATGTGATTCGTCGGATTTCTTCGGTATCACCGGACTCGTAGGCATAACTCAGCAAGTCGTACCAATAGGCGGCGAACGCCTTCACGCCCTCCTCAGTCCCCTCGCGAGCGGCTTTCGGGAGCTCAGGAACGGGCACATTTTCCGCGGGGCCTTCCTCAGTTGCCGGTTTGTATGTCAGCGCGGCTGACGGCGTTGGAGCCGGCGTCGGGGTCTCGCTGGATGCCGTAGAAGTATCGGGTTGAGGCGAGCCGGAGGGCTCGGCTCCGGCAGAGCCGGTGCAGCCTGATAGGGCTAGGGCCGCCGCTGCGATGAGCGGGGCGATGATTCTGGCGGCGCGCGTTGTTACTGAGAGTGGTAGCTGCTGGCTCACTCAGACCCCCGTGCTGGTCGGGCTAGACGCTAGGTGCGAGCCAGTCTAACCAGACGCCTCAGCGGATGCGGAGGTTTTCCACAGGTTTGGTCTGCAGCAGGTCAAAACTTCCGGCTTCCTTGACAGCGCCACGCCCATGCGGCGGTGTGCAAGGGAAAAGCGAGCCCGCGCGCCGCGGCGGGGCAGCGGCGTCGTTGTTCAGCTGAGGCTAGGCCAGCTTGGCGAGGGTCTGCACCAGAAGTTGGCGTTCCTCCACCTTGATCCGCTCGTGGAGGGATTCTTCGGTGTCGTCGTCGAGCACCGGCACTGCCGCCTGGGCGAGGATGGGTCCGGTGTCGACACCGGAATCGACCAAATGCACCGTCACGCCGGTGATCTTGACGCCGTGGGCCAGTGCATCGCGCACGCCGTGGGCGCCGGGGAACGAGGGCAACAGCGCCGGGTGGGTATTGACCAGCCGGCCCTCGAAGCGGGCGACGAATCCGGCGTCGAGGATCCGCATAAACCCTGCCAGCAGCACCACGTCCGGATTAAAGGCCGCTGCGACTTTTTCCAAGGCGCGGTTCCATTCCGGCCGGGTGGCGAAGTCTGCGGGAGCCACGGTGAACGTCTCAATGCCCGCCGCGGCGGCACGTTCCAGGCCACGGCAGCCGGGCACGTCGCTGCCCACTGCAATGATTTCGGCATCCAGGCGGCCGTCGCCGATAGCGTCGATAACGGCCTGAAGATTGGTGCCGGAACCGGAAACGAGGACCACGATGCGCATGGAAGCAACTTTATGCGTCTCTCTCGCCTAGGCTTAAACCCATGTTGCAGAACACGCGCCCGGCGCCGACCGAGGAACAGACCAAGTCGGCGGGGCTTTTCATCCGTGTTTTGCTGCTGTTACTGGCTTCCACCTTCCTGGCAACGGCGCTGCCGCTCCCCTGGAAGGCCGTGGCTCCCGTGCTGGCCGTGGCAAGCGTCGTGGTGGCCGTGGTCGGATTGGTCAAAGCGGTGCGCGCCGGTCTGCCGGGCTCGCTCCGGCTTACCTATGTACTGGGCATCGGCGCGGGCGGATTCTTCCTGCTGACCACGCTGGCGCAGGTGCTCTTCTGGCCGCTGACGGCCGATTTCGAGGCTTGCAACCAGATGGCTGTCACGCAGTCCGCACGCGAAGAATGCCTGGCCGCCTATGAGGACAAGCTGCTGAACCTGAACGATCTGCTGAACCCGTAGGTTATTTCCGGCTGCGGGACTTGGCCGGTTCGCGTTCCAGCCAGGGGGCCACCGCGTAGCCGAGCATCGTTCCCACGGCGACCTCGCCCGCTACCCAGAGGGCGGTCCAGACCGGATCCGGTCCGATCTCCGTCAACCGCCCGATGCCCAGCGAACCGTTGGACAGCCACACCAACCCGGCGGCCGCGGCCCCGGCAACAGACCCAACGAACAGCCCCAGGACCACCGTGGATCCGGATGCGGTGAACCAGCGGGCTTGGATCTTGATGGAGAGCCACTCGTCGAAATGGTTCTCGCCCTCGCGCAGGAACCACCATCCGGCCAACACCCCGGCAAGCACGGGCAAGGCCAGAGCCGCGAGTCCGTAGGTCAGCTCGCCGGTAGGCAGCGCGCCCAGCACCGGAAACGCCGGCATCGGGCCCACCGTGGTGGCCAGCGGCCCGATGGAACTGCCGGATCCGATAGCGAAGCCGGCCCCCGAGGACCATGCCAGCGTCCACACCACGAAATTCGGGACCAGCCCAAGCTGCGCCACCGTCAGCACGGCACCGCCGATAATGCCCGCGCCGAGCTGTTCGTAAATCTCCACGATTTCAGCCCAGTGCAGGCCGAGATCCACGGCGAGCAGCAGTGCCGAGAGTGACACCGCGGCCGTCACCGCCAGCAGTCCCGCGCGGACGGCTGCCCAGACGTAAGACCCGGCCCAGCGTGAGTGCTGGCTGGTACGTGCCACCCATGCTGCCGCATCCACGCCGATCAACCGCCCCCACGATCCCGCCTCCCGGTACGCGCCGACGATCAGCCCGGCACCGGCGGGCAAAAGCGGGATGAGCGCGCCGGCCAGAGTGGAGATATTCACTTCGTCGGTGCGCACCATATAGGCGGTTGCGCCTCCCGCCGCAGCGTAGGTTCCCAGCGCGCCGATCAGCGCCTGCCAGAGCTGGTCGGTGTAGGACGCCCGTGCAAGGCGCCGTCCGGCGCGCCAAGACAGAAAGAACGGGACGAGCATGAGTCCCAGCGGCACCAGCGATATCGTGCCGCGCAGCGTTTCCGCCGAACTTGAGCCGGTCTGGATGGCCAACTCCAGTGGGACGCCGTGGATCAGCAGCCACGCCTGGCCACCGAGCCGGGCGAGCGAATCGAAACTGCGGTCGTCGAAACCGTCCGCGAACCACACACCCACCAGCGGCAGCAACACCAGGATGGCCGAGAGCAGGGCGCACTGAAAGAACTCGAAGACACCCTGCAGCCACAGGGGCATCGGCAGTCCGGCCTGACCGTCCGGTCGCGACGTGAGTTTCATTGCTTCTATGGTGCCAGTCCGGCCGCCCTTGCCCGTTCAGCGACTCGGTGCCGTGGCCATCGGCACACCGCCAGCGGCCGCCGACGTTGCCGACGCAACGGGCGCCGGCCCTATTGGCGGCGGGCGTTGCTTGGCAGGGGGCGCCGACGTCGCTAGAGCCAGCGAGGCCTCGATTGCAACGCGATACCCGGGCTGCTTTTCGTACAATGCTGGAAAAATAGAATGGGCGGCCGGATGACATTTGACATCAATCCGGCCGCCCCGCAGGCGGATATTCGCTCAACGGAAATTCAACGCAGGAAAACAAATTCCGCGGACTCTTTCCGTGGCTCCGCCAGTCTGCAAGAACCGTGTTCCCGCGGTTCTTCCGGACCCGCTGGTCCGCGCCCCTCGAACTGCAGCCCCGCATCGCGCTGCCGTTTGCGCGGACCCCGGCGGTTCCGGCGTGCTAGCGCTTGCGGCGCTTGGGAACGGTTTCGTTCTCCAAGACCGCCTTTTCGCGCTTTTCGGCACGCTTTTCTTTAATGCTTCTGCCCTGTTTTTTGGCACTCTCGCGTGACGGCGTTTTACCTGACATTCGTGCTCCTCTTTCTCAAGCGGGATGTCTTGCTAAAGACCATACCCGCTTTGGGAAATAAAGCCAGCCCCGATTTCCGGCCGCATAAAATATCGGAAAAGTGCCTTCAGGCCAGCAGGTCCGCCAGTCCCTTGGCCAGCGCACCGGCCGCACCCAGAAAGGCGAGCACGACAACTGCGGTCCTGGCGTGCTCGTCCCGCAGCCGCCGGCCGAGCCGTTCGCCGGCAACGATGCCCATGATGATCGAGAGCACAATCACCGCCCACATCCACCACTGCAAGTGCGGCACGCTGCCCGGATCCACCGCCAGCTTGGCGCCGACGGTGATGAGGCACAGCTGAAGGAAGAATGGCTGCAGCGTCGCCGCGAACCGGCGCGGCGGCCAGTGGGACAAAATGGCGTACGCGCTGACGGTCGGGCCGCCCACGCCCGCGAGCGCGTTGGTCAACCCGGAGCCAAAACCAGCGAGCACCTTAGGCAGCTGCCCGGAAACGGTGACTTGGGCGCGGCCCAAAGCCACAGCGACGGCCAGCCCGGCCATCACCACGCCGCCCACGACGGCGGACAGCACTGCGGGCGGGACCTGCACCGCGAACCAGGAACCCAGAACCGTGCCGGCGGCGGCAGGGACGGACAGCCAGAGCAGCAGGGTCCAGTCGATCTCCTGCCAGACCCGGGGCACAATCAGTCCGCAGGAGACGACGGCGCAGATGTTGATCATCATGATGCCCTCGTGCGGCCCGAGCAGGATCGCCAGGATCGGTGCCACCAGCAGCGCGAACCCGATGCCCGCGATGCGCTGGGCCACCGAACCGAAGAAGATTGCGCCGGTGATCAGCGCCAGGAGTCCCATGGTCACCCGACCACCCTCCCAGAGTGGAGTTAGGCCGCCGTTCACCGACACGATCACACCTGCTTGCCTGCCGGTCGCCGGCCGCGGGCAGGCTGGAGGCGTGAGGATAGCTATCGTTGCCGAATCGTTCCTTCCGCACATGAACGGGGTCACCCAGTCGCTGTTGCAGGTGATCGCCCACTTGCGGCGCCGCGGCGACGACGTCCTGGTGATCGCACCGGCGTCGTCTTGGCTGGAAGACACCGCCCCGGCCACGGTGGACGGCTACCCTGTGCACCGTCTGCCGTCCATCCCGCTGCGCGGCTATCCCAACGTGCGGGTGGCGGCCGGAACCGTAACCCGCATCCGCCGGGTGCTGGCTGACTTCCGTCCGGACGTGGTCCACGTGGCGTCGCCCTTCATCCTGGGCTGGCGTGCGGTGCAGGCCGCCCAGCAGCTCGGCCTGCCGACGGTCTCCATCTACCAGACCGAGGTGCCCGCCTACGCAGCCCGCTACGGTGCGCCGTGGTTGCAGGAGCTGCTGTGGCAGCGAGTGGAGAACATCCACAAGGCCTCCACCCTGACGCTGGCGCCGTCGTCGTTCGCCATGGAGCAGTTGCGCAGCCGCGGCATCCGCGTCCACCTGTGGCGCCGCGGCGTGGACACCAGCCGTTTCCATCCGGATAAGCACGACGCCGGCTGGCGGGCATCCGTGGCGCCGCACGGTGAGCGGATCATCGGTTACGTGGGCCGCCTGGCGGCGGAGAAGCAGGTGGAGGACCTGGCCGTGCTGGCCGACCTCCCCGGCACCCGGCTGGTGGTGGTCGGCTCCGGTCCGCTGAAGGAGGAGCTGCAGGAGATATTGCCCGGCGCACACTTTGCCGGTTTCCAGAGCGGCGAAGACTTGGCCCGGCATGTGGCTTCATTCGACCTCTTTGTACACCCGGGCGAATCGGAAACGTTCTGCCAGACCATCCAGGAGGCCATGGCCAGCGGCGTGCCCGTGGTGGCGGTGGGCCGCGGCGGTCCGGTGGACCTGGTGGACCCCTCGCGGACCGGCTGGATCTACGAGCCCGGGAAGTTGGACCAGCTGCGCGGGTACGTCCAGGATTTGGTGGGCGATGACACCAAGCGCCGGGCGCTGGGCAGGGCAGCTTTCGACTCGGTGCAAGGGCGCACCTGGCCGGTGCTCTGCGAGCAGCTGGTGGACTATTACCGGCTGGCCATCAGAGTCAAGCGCCGCGCCCTTAATCTCGAAGCCCGCGGCGTGCTTGGCTTTCTGGCCGGGTGAAAGCTTCAGCCCGAGCCAGGACCGGTGGACGCCCTCCCTGCTTCCACTAGGATGTGGCCATGCCCACAGAAACTGGTTCCTTCCCGTCCGACAATGGATCCTCCCTGGCGCAGGGGCAGCGCGCGCCGGCCGGGCAGTCCGTACCGGAGCGGCTGGCTGAGCAGCTCAAGTCCCTGGGCGTTGCCCGGACCTACGGAGAACCGCTGCAGGTGGGCGGCGACACCGTGGTGCCCGTGGCCATGGTCTACTACGGATTCGGCGGCGGCGGCGACTCCGAGGGCGCAGCCGGCGGTGGCGGCGGCGGTGGCGCTGTTCCGCTCGGCGCCTACATCGGCCACGGCAGCGGACCCGCCACGTTCCGGCCGAATACCGTCGCGTTGTACGCCGTGCTGATCCCCTTGGTCTGGATGGCAGGGCGGGCGGTGGCACGCGTGATCCGGGCCGCCAAGAGCTAGGGGCAGCGACGGTTTAGGGAGCCAGCGTGCCATAAATACCGGGCCCGGCGATCTTCCCCCAGCGTGCGTGCTCCCGCCCTAGCGGACACTGCGGCAGGACCGTAGGCTCGAACATGACAGCCACCTACCGGAGAAGGACATCCGATGAAACTGAGCCATATCCCCCTGCGCCTGTCCACCGGCGCGTTCATCTTCAACTCCGGCCTGGGCAAGCGGAAGCTGGACAGGGACAGTGCCGCGGCCATGCAGGAGATGGGCAGCCGCGCGATCCCCCAGTTGAAGGAAATGGACCCCGAGAAGTTCGGCAAACTGCTCGCGTACGGCGAGATCGCCCTCGGCGCGGCCCTGCTGCTGCCGTTCGTGCCCAGCCGGCTGGCCGGCCTGGGCCTGGCCGCCTTCTCCGGTTCAATGCTGGCCATGTACTTTAACACCCCCCACATGACCACCGAAGGCGGCGTCCGCCCCAGCTCCGAGGGCACTCCCTTGGCCAAGGACCTCTGGCTGCTCGGCATCGCGCTGGCGCTGATCCTCGACACCAAGGACAAGAAGCCGAAGGTCCTCAGGACGCTGTAGCTTTCACGGCAGGACGGCGGCGGAGCCTGCCCTCCGCCGCCGTCCTCCCCCGTCCACAGCGCCAGCGGCCCGTGCCGGACGACGGTTCCAGCGTGACCGGCCGCCGGTTCCAGCGTGAGATGATGGAAGCCATGGCCGCTCTCACTTTTCCGCTGGTTGACGTCAGCGAAATCATCCGGTTGGTGGGCGGCGCCGCCTTTGCCCGCGGCAAGATTTACGCCTCCGACGGCTCTGTCGCAGAACCCGCCTGGGATCCCTCAGTCCGGCTGCTGACTGCCAAAGTCATCGGCACCGCCGCCTTGCCGTACCGCTGCCGGATCTATTTGGAAACCGGCAAGGGCGGGCAGTGGCGCCCGGCATCGTCCTCCTGCAGTTGCCCGGTGGGCGACGACTGCAAACACGTGGCCGCCGTGCTCTTGGCCAGCAACAGCCGGCACGTCATCTCCAGCCAGGCCTTTGCGCGCGAGCCGGAACCGGAACCGGCCGGCTGGCAGGATTCGTTGGAGGGACTGATTGGCGGCAAGCCGGACTCCACCCGGCAGGACACCGGCAAGCCGTCAAAGGCCAAGGCGAAAAGCACGTCCCCGCTCGGGCTGCAGTTCGAGCTCATGGAGCCGGGTCGCCGGGAGGACCGCCAGTACCGTCCCTCGGGTCTCTCCCTGCCGCAAGCCTCCGCGGCGGGTCAGAGCTGGACCCGCAAGGCCGGCAACCGGCTCCGCGTCGGGGTCCGTCCCGTGCTGCAGAACGAGACCGGCCGATGGATCCGCAGCAAGCTGCGCTGGAACACCATCAGCTACAAGACGTACGGCCTGCCGCTGGACCCCGAACAGCACCGCTGGTTCAGCCAGTTCGCGCCGTTGCACCGGGCCACCGGCCTCACCTACTTCGGCGAAGACAACGACTGGCTCTTCCTGGACGAGTTCAGCAGCCCGCTGTTGTGGGAACTCTTCACCGAGGCCAAGCGGCTGGGCATTGCCCTGATCGGCGCCAAGGCGGACACCGTCGTCGAGGTCCGGGAACAGGCCGTCATCGGTTTGGACGCCCACCGCGACGGCGTGGCGGCAGCCTCGGTGGCCGAAGCCGCCGAACCTCCAGCTGACGCCGCCGCGGAAGCCCCCGAACCTCCAGCTGAAAGCGCCGCGGAGCCTCCAGCCGAAGCCCCCGCCCCGGAATCCGCCGGAGAAACCCGGCCGGTGACCGACGACTTGGTCCTTACGCCGTCGCTGCGGATCGACGGGCGGGAACTGCCCACCGAGACGGCGGGCATCGTCGGAACGCATGGCGTCTACCACTACGCCGTCGATGGACAGACCGTCATCACGCTGGCTCCGACCGGGCATCCGGTGACCGAGCAGGAAGCGAACCTGCTGCTCTCCGGCACGCCGCTGACCGTGCCGGCCGCCGACGTCGAGCAGTTCATGGAGCGCTACTACCCCGTGCTCAGCCAGCGCATCGCTGTGGTCAGCAGCGACGACTCGGTGAGCTTCCCGGAGATCGTACCCCCGGCGCTGGTGCTGACCGCGTCCTACCGCAAGGGCAACGTGCTGCAGCTCGGCTGGCACCTCGAGTACCGCCACGGGGACAAACCGCTGCGCCTGCCGGTCGATGAGGAACCCGACGGCAGCCACTACCGCGATCTGCCGGCCGAGCAGGACCTGCTGGAGGCGGCCGCAGCCGTGCCGGGCGTGGGCACGACGGCGGCGCGCACCCTGCGGGACATGGCCACCGTGGATTTCACCCGCTACGCGCTGCCGGCGCTCGAACAGCTCGACGGCGTGCGCGTGGATATTGTCGGCGACAAGCCCGAGTACGAGGAGCTCACCGAGGCACCCGAGCTGACCATCAGCACGGTGGAGACGGATGAGAGCGACTGGTTCGACCTGGGCGTCATGGTCCGCGTGGCCGGCCGCACCGTCCCGTTCGGGAACATCTTCAAGGCCCTGGCCCGCGGGCAGACCAGGCTGTTGTTGGTGGACAAGTCCTACCTGTCGCTGGAGCAGCCGGTCTTTGACCGGCTCCGCCAACTCGTGGACGAAGCCCGCCACATGCAGGACCGGGAATCCGGCGAACTGCTGCAGATCAGCCGCTACCAGGCGTCCCTCTGGGAGGACCTGGAGGAAGTCGCCACCGAAACGGTGCAGGCGCGCACCTGGCGCGAATCGGTGCAGGGCCTGCTGGAACTGGAAGCGGTGGAACAGACCCCGCTGCCGGCCGGGCTGGACGCCGACCTCCGCCCCTACCAGGCCGAAGGCTTCAACTGGCTCGCCTTCCTCTGGAAGCACCGGCTGGGCGGCGTGCTGGCCGACGACATGGGACTGGGCAAGACGCTGCAGACCCTGGCCCTGCTGCTGCACGCCAAACAGCAGGGCGAACCGGCCAGCGCCAGGCCGTTCCTGGTCGTGGCACCCACCTCGGTGGTGTCCAACTGGGTCCACGAGAGCCGGCGCTTCGCCCCCGACCTCCGGATCGAGAGCATCACCGACACCCAAAGCCGCGGCCGGCCGCTGTCCGAGATCGCCGCGGACACCGACGTCATCGTCACTTCCTACACGCTGTTCCGGCTGGATTTCGACACCTACAAGGAGATGAACTGGGCCGGGCTGATCCTGGATGAGGCCCAGTTCGTCAAGAACCGCGCCACCAAGGTCCACCAGTGCGCCCGCGATCTGCACGCGCCCTTCAAGATGGCGATCACCGGCACGCCCATGGAGAACAACCTCATGGAACTCTGGTCCATCTTCTCCATCGTCGCGCCCGGGCTCTTCCCGTCCGCGGTCCGGTTTGTGGACCAGTACCAGCGGCCGATCGAACGCAGCCAGGACAAGGAGCTGCTGCAGAAACTGCGCCGCCGGATCAAACCGCTGATGATGCGCCGCAGCAAGGAGGCCGTCGCCGACGACCTGCCGGCGAAGCAGGAGCAAATCCTCGAGGTGGAGCTGACGCCCAAGCACCGGCGGATCTACGACACGCACCTGCAGCGAGAGCGGCAGAAGGTGCTGCGGCTGGTCGAGGACATGGACAAGAACCGGTTCACGATCTTCCAGTCGCTGACCCTGTTGCGGCTCTTGAGCCTGGACCCCTCGCTGGTGGATCCGAAATACTCGTCGGTCCCCTCCAGCAAGCTTGGCGTCCTGTTCGAGCAACTGGAAGACGTCCTCGGCGAGGGGCATCGGGCGCTGATCTTCAGCCAGTTCACCAGCTACCTGAAGAAGACCGCCCAGCAGTTGGACGCGGCCGGCATCGAGTACTGCTATCTGGACGGCTCCACCCGCCGCCGCGCCGAGGTCATTGAGAAGTTCAAGAGCGGCAACGCGCCGGTGTTCCTGATTAGCCTCAAGGCCGGCGGGTTCGGCCTGAACCTCACCGAAGCCGACTACTGCTTCCTGCTGGACCCCTGGTGGAACCCGGCGACCGAGGCGCAGGCCGTGGACCGCACGCACCGGATCGGCCAGACCAAGAACGTGATGGTCTACCGGATGGTGGCCCGCGGGACGATCGAAGAGAAGGTCATGGCCCTGAAGGAACGCAAGGCCAAACTGATCGCCTCGGTGCTCGAAGACGATGCGATGTTCTCCTCCAAGCTCACCGCCACCGACATCCGCGGGCTGTTCGGCGAGTAGCCGGCATCGGCAGTTCCTCAGCGCACCCGGCGCCCGGCCGCCGCCGGCGCCTACTGCGTCATGATCTGCAGCAGCCGCCAGCCTTCGGGCACCTGCGCTTCGATCGCGGCCTTGGCGTCGGCATAGGTATCGCCCTCGGCCGACAACTCCTTGGTTTCCACCGGCTGAATGATTCCCACAACTTTGACCACGGACTAAAGATATCCCCGCCCGGCCAGGCTCCCCGGGATGCGGCGTCGTGCTTCCGCTCACGCCCGCGGCCGGCAGGGCGTAGTCCCGGCTCCGCCGGCCGGGGGCGCGGGTCCCTCCGGCGCATCGCTTCCATCATGTGTTCCTTCACCGGCAGTTATGTGCCTTCCGCGTGCCGGCGCCAGACCAGGTCTAGGCCGGCGTGGGCGCAGTCAATGTTCCATTCCGTGTAGTCCACGCCGAGCGAGTCCGGATGCTCGGAGGCGAACAACACCACTCCCGGGTAGTCCCGGATGAATTCCGCCAACATGGCGGTGCCCTGCCGGTCCAAATCGGCGTCGAGCCGGTTCAAGACCAGCAGCGGCGGATCACCCAGCGACGCCCTCGCCAGCATCAGCCGGGCCAGCTCGGAGGTGGTCAACGGTTCGCCGCCGCGCTTGAGCTGCGTCTCCTCGCCCCGCTCCAGTTGCCCGATCCGGCCGGCAAGGCCGACGCGTTCCAGGGCCGCCGATCCGTCGTCCGGCGAGAGGTCGGGCCGGCGGTACCGCACGCTGCGGGCGATGGAGCCGCGCTCCACGTACATGCCCGCGGCGGCGTACCCCACCAGCTTCCGGCGGGTGCGGCCGCCGCTTTCCAGCAGCTGCCGGCCGCCCACCATGGCCACCGCGTGCGGGTCGCTGCGGATGCCGACCAATGTCTCAAGTGCCCGGGTCTCGGCCGCCGGGTCGGCGGATTGGATCCGGACCCGCGCGCCTGGGCCGGCGGACAAGGACGGCACCGGGCAGTTGCGGCACGCGGCCAGGCCGTCCACCAGCACGGCCCCGTCGGGGTGGGAATCCGCCGGGGTGAAAGCCTCCGCCGGTGCGCCGGACTCCCCCGCTGTCCCGGTCGCCGTCGCCGGACGGGTCCCGGACCGGGCGGCCGAGCGACGCCGTCGATCATCCCGCGCCGCAGCGGCCACCGCGAGGGCCGGACCGAGAATGCGCCGCGCGGCCCGGAAGTTCTGCCGGTATTCCACCACCCGGCCCATGTCCGTGACGGGCGCGGAAATCATCCCCACGATGGTCAGCCCGGCGGCGATGCTGGCCGTGGGCACCGCCTGCCAGGTTCCGACGGCGGCCACGGCGGCGCTGCCGAGCGAGGCGGCCGCTGCCGCCGCCCCGCGGATGTGACCGGCGGCGGCGGCGCGGTGCACGGCCGCATCCACCACCTTCCGCCCGGCCTTGTCGATCTGCTTGACCTCCCGGTCCTCGCCGCCGGCGGCCCGGATGGTGCCGGCGGCAATCACCGTGTCCGCGAGCCGGGCGGCCAGCCGTCCCCGTTGGCGGCGCAATTCGCGGGCGCGGTGGAACGCCGGCCGGGACAGCAGCGCCAGCCCGGCGGCCAGCAGCACTAGCGGCACGACGACGGCGAACGCCAGCACCGGGGACAGGAACCACAGTGCCGCCGCGGTTCCCACAATCAGCGGGATGCCGACGGCCAGCGGCGCGATGCCCAGCGCGATCCAGTTCCGGACGCTGGAGAGGTCGTTGGTGCTGCGCGCGATCGTCACCCCCGGCGACGGACCGCGGTCGGTGGCCAGGGCGGAGGCCACCAGGCCCTTGCGGATCTCGTGGATGTAGTCCTGTCCGAGCTTCTCCGCCAGGACGCGCTCGACGGCCCGCAGGCCGCCCAGCCCCAGCGCCGCGGCGGCCAGGCCGAGGGCGGGAGGCAGGATCCCGGCCGCATCCGGCGCGGTGCTGCCCAGCAGCCGGGTCATCAGCAGCGCGCTCGCCCCGGCGGCCGCGGCCATCAACAGGCCGGTCCCCAGCAGGGCCGCCATCAACCAGCGGCGCCGGCCGCACAGCAGCTTGGGCAGCGGCCCGTCGGGCGGCCGCGGAACTTTCCCCGGTTGGTCCGTCCGATCCCATGCCGCCGGCGCGGCCTTGGCCGCCTGGCCTGCCGTCACTGTTACTTCCGCTCCGGCAGCAGCTGCAGGGCGATGGCCGGGTCGCACAGGTCGTAGGTGTTGATCACCGGGGCTTCAATGACGCCGGCGGCTTCCCGGGCGGCCAGCGGCGAGGCGGTCAGCAGGCCGGAGACGGCGGGCACGCTGACGCCGGCGTCGCGCAGGACCGCGATGCCGGCGGTAGCGCCCAGCGCGTCCGCCGCGGAGAACACCACGTGGTCCACGGCGGCATGGAACACCGGGTCCGCCAGCAGCCGGGCGGTTTCGCCCTGGTAGACGCCGTCGGCGATTTCCACCACCACCACGTCGGTCTCGGAAGTGGTCAGCGCGTCGATCAGGCTGGTGAGCAGGCCGCGCACGCGCTCGTAGTCCAGCAGGTAGGTGGTGGGGAAGCCGAAGTCGGTGAAGTCGAGCACCTTCGCCGCTCCGGCATCGGCGAACAGCAGCGGATCGTTGCCGGCGCCCGTGCCGGTGGCCTTGCCCGCGGACACGGTCAGGCCGGCCGAGGTCAGGCCCTTGACCAGGCAGCCAAGCGTGGTGGACTTGCCGGAGTTCATCGACGTGCCGAGCACCGCAATCACCGGCGGCCGTCCCGGCAGCACGGTGTTGGCGCTGATCGTGTGCGGCGCCAGATCGGCCAGGTTGACCACCCGCCCGTCCCGCGCCAGCAGGCCGATGGGTTGGATGCGGGTGGCCATGACGATGTCGGCGTGCTGTTCCAGCACCCGCGCCGCCAGGCCGCCGCCGGCCACCAGCGAGCACTCGGACAGGTCGCCGGGTACCACCGCCAGGAACTGGTCCGGCGCGTACCGGTTGCCGTAGGCCACCAGGATTTCGTCGCCGACGAACATGGCCTGGCGCCGCGAGGCGGGGCTCTCCAAGCGGGTGTGCTTGCCAATTTCCACCACCCGGGCCAGCACCACGTCGCCCGCGGCCGGCGCGGCATCGAGCAATTCGTAGCCGGCGGCGTCGAGGCAGAGGCGCTCGGCCAGGAACCTGGTGGTGTACGCCTTCTTGGCCCGGCGCAGCCGCTGCGGGTCTGCCGGAGCGGCTGCCGTGCAGAAGACCTCCTCCGTCACCCCTGCCGCCGATGCTGCAGGGGTTCCGAGTACTTCGAGTCCCGTTGTTCCGGCGGTGCCTACTGGGAAATCCGTGATGGTCATGGCCTGCTCCTTCGTTGGTGGGTGCGTCAGGATTGAGTCAACACACCCGCGATGAAACGAACATGACAGCCGCATGAGGGCTTTCTCATGAAACGTTTACCTCTTCGTCGCCCGTGCTCCCCACGCCGTTCAGTCCGGTGCGCACGGGAGGTCCTCCGCCTTCAGAAGCCGCATCCGGGCCGCCCTGCACCGCCGCCGGGCTAAGGTTGATGAGGGGACAAATCGCTGTGGGAACCGTCCCGTTCCACCGGGCAGAGGGGGAAAAGTGCTGGCACTGGTACGTCACGGGCAGACCGACTGGAACGCCGAAGGCCGGCTGCAGGGGCATACGGATGTGCCGCTCAACAACGTGGGCCGAGGGCAGGCGCTGGACGCCGGCGCCTCGCTCTCGGAGCGGGAATGGGACGTCCTCGTGTCCTCGCCTTTGCGGCGCGCGATGGAGACCGCACGGATCATCGGCAGCCAGGTAGGCCTGGAGCTGGCGGAGACCGTTCCTGATCTTTCGGAACGCGATTACCGCGGAATCGAAGGCACCGTGCTGCGCGGCCTGGAACGGCCGGAGATCGACCAGCTCATGCGGCAGGCCGAGCCGGAGCCGGAGGTGGCAGCCCGCGGCATCGCCGGCCTGCAGGAAGTGCTCCGCACCTACCCGGGCCGCAACATCGTCGTGGTGGCCCACGGCACCATCCTGCGGCTCACGTTGAGCCTTCTGCACGGATCGCCCCGGGGCTACATCGCCAACGGTGAGACGGTGGAACTGGATGCCGACCTGGTGCTCGGCTACCGGACGGACCCGGACCCGCTGGCCGCCGCGCGATCCTGACCGCACCCGCTCCGGTTCATGCCCCCGCAAGAGTTACGGGGGCAGGGGCTTTCGGCGGCCGTGGAGCGGACCGGTTCCTAGCCGCCGTCCAGGTGGCGGTGCAGGAAGGCCACCGCATGCGCGGACAGTTCCTCCCGCGGGGCGCACCAGTCCACCCACCGGTGCAGGAAGGCGGTCACCTCGCCCGGATCCACCGGCTCCAGTCCCCCCTCGGCCAGCACGGTTTCGCTGATCAGGTCCAGCTTGACCGGGCTCACCCGGGTGAGGCGTCCGCCGTCGTAATCCCAGCCGTAGCCAAGGACCAGGTTCACCATGCCGAGTTCGGCGGCCGAATCGCGCCCGGTCTCCCGGGCGTAACGGGCTGCCATCTCATCGATTTCCTCCTGCCGGATCGCCTCGATTTCTTCTTCCCGGGCGGCGGGCCCTGATTCAGGGTCACCGGGCGGCAGCGTGCCGGCTGGCGCGGCCTCGGTCCCCGGCCCCGCCGCGGCCGCGGTCGCCGCCCCTGCCTCGGCATCGTCGAGCTCGGCGTAGTCCTCATCGGAGAGCCAGTCTTCGCTCTCGTCCTCCGTGTCGTCCGCGAGCTCGATGATAGTGCGCAGCCACGCCTGGGCCACCCAGCGGCGGGCACCGAAGTCTTCGTCCACCATGTGCTCCGGCAGGTCCATCGAGGCGTCCAGGCCTTCCCAGGCGTCCAGCGCGGTGCCGGTCAGGTCTGCGTCGGCGTCGAGCACCAGCCCTGTATCCTGGGCGTCCGCGTTCAGGTCCTTGAGCGCCGCGGCGGGATCGTCCACGAGTCCGGTTTCCATCACCGTGCCGCCGAAGGTGTTGCCGTCCAGCAGCACCAGCAGCCCCACCTTCTCGGTGCCGGTGGTGAACTCGAAGAGCATGTTGGCTTCGTCGCCGTAGGCATCGGCATAACGGTGCAGGGCCGTCACGGCCACCGGATGCTTGGCCCATTCCGGTTCGGTGAACCCGTCGGCCACCAACCGGTCTGCCAGGGTTTCGGCGTCGCGGCGCATGTCCGGACGATCGATCAGGAAGGCCAGCGCGCGCAGCATCGGCACGGCGCCGGGGCCGGTCCGGTCCTCGGCCAGGTCCAGCCAGGCGTAGAACAGCTCGTGACGGCGCTGCTGGCCCGACGCGTCGGCCGTGTCCCACAGGTCCAGCAGGTAACCGCCCAGGGAATGGGCTTCGATCGGGCTGGGCGAGTCCAGAGTGTCCGCAAATGGCCCTTCCAACTCGCGGTACAGGTCCAGCAGCGGGTCGCTGGCGGGCCCGCCCTGCCGGCCACCAAACCGGCTGGTCTTCAGCTTCTTCGGCTTGCGCTTGCGACTCACGGGGCTCATGGCACGAGTGTGCCACGCCCGTCGCTGCGAAGGTAACCACCGGGCGGGGCCCGCGGCCGCGGCAGGAGCGGCATACCTGCCGCAGATTCCGCGGCGGGCCCGTGCGAACGTCTGCGCCGGATGTAAGACTGGCGGCATGCCGTTTTACCAGGACGCCTCCGCCACCGAACCGCTGACGGCCATTCACCTGGTCCAGCGCACCAAGAGATGCTTCCAACTGGCGGCGCCGATTTATTACCAGGCGGAAACAACCTCCGCCATCGTCCGGATCGAAGCGCACCACCTCTCCGCCGGGCTAAAGCACAACTCCACGGATCTGGCCTCGGTGCCCACCTGGATGTGGGGACTCATTGCCAGCTACGGCCGGCAGACGGCTCCGGCCCTGCTGCACGACCAGCGCACCACGATGTGCGCCCGCTTGCAGAGCGACCAGGCGCTGAAGTTGCGCCGCATCTATGACGAGGAATTCCGCCGCGCACTGCTGGACACCGGGGTGGCCGCGTTGCGTGCCCGGCTGATGTGGGCGGTGGTGACGGTCCAGGCTTACGTCGAGCATGCCGGCGCCCGCGGCCGGCTGCTGACCGCGTCCGTGGGCGCCGGAGCCATCGGGCTGCTGGCCGGCGTCGTGCTCGCGGCAACCGGCGCCGGCCTGGTGCCCCTGGCCGCAGCTGTCTTCCTGACCGGCGCGCTCTGCCTAACCTGGAGCCGCGACTGGGCGGTGGTTGCCGTCCTGGCTCCGGCCTTCGCCCTGTTCTCCCCCGTGCTGGCGGCAGCCGCGGCCGGGGCCCTGCTGCTCTGGCTCTGCGAAACCGCCTGGTGGGCCGCCACCAAACCCTTCGCAAGGCGCCCCGATCCACCACCCGTCGTCGGACCCTTGGCCAGGACCACGCAACCGTGAGCCCCGGCGGTATTTCCAGGATCCCGGCGTTGGGACCCGGTGCCGGAAAACGCCCGAAAGCGCCTGATTGGTTTGATTGGCAAAACCAAACGGAAACGGGTAAACTTGGAGCATGCCCCCCAGCTCCCGCAGACAGCCCGATCCGGGCGTCATGATCCGTGACGCCGTGGCTCAAGTGGTGCGCTGGGCGTCCCATGCGGAGACCCGGAAACAGCTGTTCGATCCGCGCGAGGTGGGCCTGACGCCCACCGACGTGGCCTTGCTCGAGTACATCGACGACAACGGCCCCGTCCGGGTCTCGGAACTGGCCACGCAGCAGGGCGTGGACAAGTCCACCATGACCCCCCAGGTCCGCCGCTTGGAGGACAAAGGGCTGGTGGACAAGCAGGCCGATCCGGACGACGGCCGGGCCACCCTGCTGACGGCTTCCACGGCCGGACGGCGGATGCACCGCAACATCGGCAAGGCCGGCGCCGCCGTCGTCGATGAAATCCTGGCGGATTGGTCCGCCGAAGACCGCGAAACTTTCGCCCAACTCTTTACCCGCTTCGCCGAGCAACTGCTGCGCGGCGAAGCATCCCCCCGAAGCGACTCAGAAAGGAACACGACCGGCGATGTCATCGAAGGCTCTTGAGCAAGGTGGCAAACACGATCTGCACACGCTTTCTACACGGTTGACCGCCACTCGGCAGATGCTGACACAGAAAGTACGTACCGCCGGTTTGCTGTTCCCGCTGCTGACCCTGGCCGGCACTGCGGTGTTCTGGTCCATCGTCTGGCTGCTGGACACCGCACCCGTCCACGCCCTCTCTCCGGTCAACGCGCTGCTGCGGATCTACGGCACTGGCATCGCGGTCATCGCCACGATGGTCATCGTCGGCGCCTCCGTCTGGTTGATCGCCAAGCGGCTGGGCTACGCCGACAGGTTTACCGAGGTTCTGTTCGAGTATCCCGAAGACATCGGACCGGTTCCGGCCGTGCCCGGCAGCCTGGCACGGAACGCCACTCCCCCAACGGCCGGCAGCGGCCTAGCGCCGGCGGCCGGCAGCGGCCTTGCTGCGCTGCCCGCAGCGACTCCCCGGCTGCAGCTTGAAGCCGCAAACAACGACGGCAGGGCGCGGCCGGTATCCGCACTCGCTGCGCCGGCGGCAGGCAACGCCCCCGCCATGCACAGCGCCCGAACTGCGACGGCACCGCGCGGTGAAAAGCCCAACGTCGCCGAATTCCGGGCGGAAGGCGCCGCGGCGACCACGACCTGCACCGCCCCGCCGCTGGCCAAGGGCAACCCGCTCAAGAAGGGCAAAGGCCGCAAGAAGTAGCGGCCCCACACATCCAATGGCCGGCGTCAGCGAACGGGCGCCGGCCATTATTCTTGCCCGACGGCAGCTCTTGCCCGGGCGCAGCTCTGCCGTTGCCGGTCAGCCCCCGGACGGATCCAACTGGGCGGCAGCTGCTGCCTGGTGGTCCGGGTCGCCGGTGGCAATCGCATACAACCCGTAGTTGATCGGACCGGCCGACACCAGTTCGGCACAGTGCTCGGCCAGCCGCGGCGGCACCCGGCCGCCCTCGTCCCGGAAAGCCCGCACGGTCAGTTCGAACGCCTCGGGCGTGGACATCATGCAGTGCAGGCTGAAGTCCAGCGCCGGGTCCCCCACCTTGGCCGTCGTCCAGTCCAGCACCGACCGGATCTCCGCGTTCTCGTCCAGCAGCAGGTGGGCCGGGTACAGCTCACCGTGGCTGAAAGCGGTGAAGTCCGGCCAATAGCTGTCGTCGTCCAGCCAGGCATCCCACCGCCGCATCAGGTCCGCCGCCACCCGGAACTCCGAGCTCACTTTGTCCAGGTTGGTTCGCATCTCCTGCCGCACCTCGGCGGCGGTGAACGCCGGGATGCCAGCCTGGCGCGCCTCATCCGGGCTGATGCGCTGCAGGTGGGCGATCAACCGCCCCAACGACGCGCAGTAGGCCGGCGACTCGCGGTCGAAGTGCCAGACGGGCTCTCCGTCCTCAAGCGTCAGTCCCGGCTCGCCCGGCAGTTGCGGATAGGCAATCAGGCTGCGGTTCCGAATCCGCCAGTCGGGCACGGCTGCGGAAATTCTGTTCTTGACCAGGTTCAGGATCTTGGCCTCGTCAGCCATTTTCGATGAGACGTCGGGCCGCCGCGGTATCCTGAGCACCCACCTCTTGCCGTCGTCGGCGGTTGCATAGGCCACCAGGTAGTCCAGCCCTGCCTCGTTGAACCTGACCGACTTTGGATCGATGGTCAGCCCGTTTTGTGAGGCGAGGTCGGCGACGGAGTCCGGTGTGTAGTCGTTCGCTGCGCTCATGGGTACCTCCAGTCGGCTTTGTGCCACTGTAGCCACAAGCCCGAGCCGAGGCCATGACCGCCGCAGCGCCTGCCGCGCCCTCGCTTCCGCAAGCGCTGCGGAAAGCACGACGGCGGTGCCCCCGCCCCGCCGTGGGGGAGGCACCGCCGTCGACGGTTCCTACAGGATGGCTGTTCTCTTCGCTTAGCCGCGATCCGCCAGGTCGTCGGCTGCCACTCCCCTGCGCAGGGTCGCGCCGCGGAAGAACTCCGGGTTGCGCCGATACATGAGCACCATCAGCACCGCCCCGAGCAGGATCACGCCGCAGCCGAGCACGAATACCAGGCCCAGGCCGCCGATCGACGAACCGGAACCGTAGGCAGGGTCCATCGAGTCCACGGCCGTCTGCACGAACATCACCAGCAGGATGACGCCTCCCAGCAGCGGCGCCAGGAACTTGAGCCCGAATCCGCGCAGCGAGGCAAAAGCATCGGCCCGGAAGTACCAGACGCACGCCAAGGCGGTGACGCCGTAGTAGAAGCAGATCATCATGCCCAGCGCGGTGATGGTGTCCCACAGCGCGTTCTCGGACATCACCCGGGTGACGGTGTAGAAGCCGCCGGCCGCCACGGCTGCGGCGACGGTGGCGTAGCTGGGCGACTTGTACTTCGGGCTGATCGTGCCGTATCCGGCCGGCAGCGCCCGGTAGTGGCCCATGGCGAGCATCGTCCGGGCGGGCGAGACGAAGGTGGACTGCAGCGACGCCGCCGAACTGCTCAGCACGGCCAGCGACATCAGGATGGCGAACGGTCCCATCACCGGGCCGGCGAGCGTGGCGAAGATGCTCTCCTGATTCTCCGGATTGCCGGCGCCCAGGCCTTCGGTGCCTACACCCGCATAGGCCAGCACGGCCAGTGCCACGGTCATGTAGATCACGACGATGACCATGATGGTTGCCGCGGCGGCACGGCCCGGAGTCTTCTCCGGGTCCTTCGTCTCCTCGTTCATGGTGAGGGTGACGTCCCAGCCCCAGAAGATGAAGATGGACAGCGAGATGCCGGCGGCGAAGGCCGAGAAGGACTCGACGCCGAACGGGTTGAACCAGTCGGCGGAGATCTCCAGCGCGTCGAACGCCGTGCCGCCCGCCACGTGGCCGAAGGCTGCCACGGCGAACCAAACGAGCACCACCACCTGGAAGGCCACCAGCACATACTGGAAGGTCTTGGTGGTTTCCATGCCGCGGTACGAGATCCAGCAGGCCAGCCCGATGAAGATCCAGGTCGTGGCGATGTTCAGCGGCAGGTTGTTGGTCAGGTCGGCGAGCGCTGCGTTGCCGGTGAGCTGGGCGAGCATCAGGTAGAAAAAGTCGACCGCCACCGCCGCCAGGTTGGAGAGCACGATCACCGTTGCGGCGATCAGCCCCCAGCCGCCCATCCAGCCCACCCAGGGACCGAAGGCACGGGTGGCCCAGGTGAAGGACGTGCCGGAATCAGGCATGGCGTTGTTCAGTTCGCGGTAGCCGAGGGCCACCAGCAGCATCGGAATGAAGCCCACCAGGAAAATCGCGGGCAGGTGCACGCCGACCTCGGCGATGGTGGGGCCGAGCGCCCCGGTCAGCGTATACGCCGGGGCAATGCAGGAGACGCCGATGACCACGGCGCCGAGCAGGCCGACCGAACCCGATTTCAGGCCCTTCCGGCTCAGGCCGCCCGCGGTGCTCCCGGCCTTGGTGATGGTACTGGTCATGGTCATGCCTCCTTGCGGCCGGTGCCGTCGGAATGTTCAGGGCCCTTGGGCTGACCCGGATCTTCGGTAAGTTGTGCGGCGCCCGCGCAGCCGCGCGGGACCACCAGCATGGGAACCGGCAGCGCTCGCAGCACCTTGCTGGCCGTCGCCCCGAGGAACATGCGGTTGTGCGGCGCCAGCCGGCTGGAGCCGATCAGCATCACTTCGCCTTCGTCCCACTCCAGCGCGTCGATGGCGTCTTCGATCGAACGGCCTTCAGCGACGCCGGCGGTCACCCGACCGGGCAGCACAGCTTCTGCCTGTGCCAGCCGTTCCTTCACGTGCGCTTCGGCACGGACTATCGCGTCCGCGTCGGAGGAATCCAGCGGCACCAGCGAGAGCAGCCGCAGGTCCAGGCCCCGCCGATGGCCGGCGTTCACGGCAACCTGCATGACATCGTCCGCCCCCGCCCGGTTGCCGATGCCCACCGTCATCCGCGAGACGGGTTCGGTGCGCCGGTAGCCGCGCGGCGCCAACGCCACGGGGACCGTGGACGCGTGGAGCAGTCCGCTGGCGACGGTGCCGACGCTGAAGCGGCGGAAAACACTGTTGCGCCCGGCACCGATCACGATCAGCGCCGCGCCGAATTCCTCGGCGGCGGCAATCAGGCCCTCGGCGTTGGAATCGGCGGTGCGAACATGGGCGCGGGCCGGAACGTCGTCGGGCACCATCTCGAGCCCCTCGGCCAGCCACTGCTGGATCTGTTCGGAGAGAATTCCGCCGAAACCGGATTCCGGCCGCGGATAGGCGCCCGAGTAAGGCGAGGATTCGGGCAGCACCATGACCAGGTCGAGGCTGCCGCCCTGCCGGCGGGCCAGCGCCGTCGCGAGGTTGACCGCTTCGCGTCCGCTGTCCGTGGCGGTGTAGGCAACAACATAGCGTCGCATGCCTAGCCCTTCCGGCCGGCGGCAGGGACGAGTTCACCGGCGTCGGCCGCGTGTGCTTCGAGGATGCGGGCGGCAGTCGCGCGGCCCATCCGCACTGCGCCGTCCACGTGCTGGTAGCCGGCGCCGGCCAGGTCGGAACAGGACCAATAAATCGGTCCCACCGGAGTCGACTGGTCCTTGCCGTAGCGTGACAGGCCGCCCAGATCGTAGCTGGAGGCGTAGGCGCCGCGGGTCCATTCCTCGGATCCCCAGTCCGACTCGTAGTACACCACCGGATCCAGCGCGGCCGGGCCCAGGTAGTCGGCAATGGAGGAGAGGATCGCGGCCTTCCGCTCCCCCGCGCCGAGTTCGAACATCGCGTCGGCCTTCTCATCGCTCACGAAGCCGACCAGGGTTCCGCGGGAGTCACCGTGGTTGGTGTTGTCGTACACCTCCTGGACCACCGAGTTGGCGCCGAAGCACGTTCCCGAGAGGCCGTCGGCCCGCCAGAACGGCGTCTCATAGACGGCGTGGACCTTGATCACCAGGCCCAGCGACTGGTGCTGGTGCATCTGGTGCTGCCGGCGCGGCAGCGGCGGTTCGTAGGAGACGCGCGAATACAGGTTCGGCGGCACGGCCATCACGGCGTATCGGGCCTCGACGGTGACACCGTCCGCGGTGGCGGTCACGCCGTCGTCGTTCCAGCGCAGCGCGCGGACGGGTGCGTTGAGCACAACGTCGTCGCCCAGCTGTGCCGCCAGGCGCACGGAGACCTCTTGCATGCCGCCCACCACGCGCTTGTCCAGGATGAACTCGTCGTCCACGAGGTTGCTGAACGAGCCGGCGGACGCGGCCATCAGCACCGCCTGCAGCACCGAGAACGAGTGCGCCGGCTTGGTCAGCATGCCGCCGGCCACGAACAGGCCGATGTTGTTGCAGGCTTCCTCATCCGCGGACTGCTGGCGCAGCCACTGGTCGAAGGAGATGGTGTCCAACTCGCGGGCCTTCGGGTGGGCCCACGGTTCCTCGGCGCCGACCTCCGCGGCCAAGGCGTCCAACAGCCCGATCAGCCGGTTCATCTCGGACTCCGTGGAGGCGCTGACCGGGAACATGGCGCCGGTGTAGCGCTTGGCTTCGCCCGTCGCGCCCAGGTAGATGCTCTCCCCGTCGCGGTAGCGGCTGTAAGTCTCCAGCCCCAGCTCCTCGAGCAGCTCCAGCAGGGCCGTCTGGTCGGGCGAAACCCACTGCCCGCCGATCTCGAGCATGGCTCCGTCCACCACATCGGTCCAGGTGCGGCCGCCCACGCGGTCACGCGCCTCCAACACGGCCACGGACATTCCGGCCCGCTTCAAGTCCCGCGCCGCGGTCAGCCCGGAGGGCCCGGCGCCGATGACTACTACGTCCCGCTTCAACTTGCTCACTGTGTTCAACTCCCATTCGTGCCGTGGCGGGCCGGCCGCATGAGTGCCTGGCCGCCGCCGCTAAATGAATGTCATTCATTTAGCCACAACACTGTAACCCGTGCCACAGCCTTTTGAAAACCGTTGCGTAGGATGGCTCTACAGGCCGCACCGCCGCGGCCCGCACGGCCGAGGGAAGAAGGAGCCCGTGGTAACAGCACGCCCAGCGGGCGAGGACGCCTCCGTCCGCAACGGGAACCGCCCCGCCGGCCGCCCCGTGCAGAAACTGCTGTCCAAGGAACTGATGACGACGGCGGCGCTCGGACTGATCGAATCGCGCGGCTATGAAGGGCTCACCATGTCGGCCCTGGCGCGCAGCCTCGGCGTGGCACCCTCCGCGCTTTACAACCACGTGGCGTCGAAGCACGACGTCCTGCTGCTCCTTCAGGACCACGTGATGGCCGGCGTGGACGTGAGCGTGTTTTCAGACCGGGCGTGGCCGGACGCGGTGCGCCGCTGGGCCTGGTCCTACCGCGACGCTTTCACCCACCACGCCCCGCTGATTCCCGTGATCGCGGTGCTGCCGGTCACCGGTGCCCCGCACACGCTGGCCATGTACGAGGCCGTCACTGCCGGCTTCCTGAAGGCCGGCTGGCCGGAGCCGCAGGTGGTGCCGGCGATCGTGGCCCTGGAGTCCTTCATTTTCGGTTCGGCCTTCGACGTGACCGCGCCGGCGGACATCTTCGAATCGGGCGAGCTCGCCGCGGCCAACCCGGCCTTCACGTCCGCCGTGCGGTCGCAGGATGCCGGCCCCGCAGGGTCGGCGGCCGACGCGGCCTTCCGGCTGGGCCTTGAGGCATTGATCGCCGGCCTGGAGATGCAACTCGAGGCTGCCCGGTCCGCCTGACCCCTGGTTGATTCCCCTGCTGCTGCGGGAAGTCGCCTAGGGCCTGTTCGCCGACCGACGTGGGCCTTTGGCGCGGGGCGGGGGTGGGCCTTGCGCGGGGGCGGAGGCGGGCCTTGCGCGGGGGCGGAGGCGGGCCTTGCGCGGGGGCGGAAGCCGTCTTTTGGTGCCCACCTTTCCGCAGGAAAAACCATTAAACCGCAGGGGAAGTGCATCGTTTACCCACCGGGGGAAGCATTGCCCTGCAGGTGTCGCAGGATTGGCAAAAGCCGGCCGTTTCGGGGCTTTCGGCTTGCTAATTTTCTTGAAGAGCTGGCGAGGTGCCAGCCGGCCGCTGGCCAGAATGCCAGCGATTCAATCGCACAGGAGTTCTCATGCTTTCCATCATCGCCACCCTTCAGACCCTCGGTTTCACCGTGAAGAACCGCCTCCAGCGCGAGGAGACCGGCGCCACCGCCGTCGAATACGCCCTCATGGTGGGCCTCATCGCCGTCGTCCTCATCGGCGGCCTGACCATCTTCGGCCCGCAGCTCAGCACCTTCTTCGGCGGTCTCGCCGGTCAGCTGAACATCGTAAAGGCCCCCACCACGACCGGTGGTGTCTAAGCCCGGTTTCTGACCACGCTTATTCAGCCCCTCACGATCCGGGACGGCCGCTTAGTGTGGCCGTCCCGGGCCACGAAATCCCGAAAGAACAGAAGACATGAAGCGGATGAAATCGGAACGCGGAGCGGCAGCCGTCGAATTCGCCCTGGTCTTGCCGGTTCTGTTGTTGCTGCTGCTGGGGATCGTCGAGTTCGGGCGCGTCTACAACGCCCAGATGCAGCTCACCGCAGCGGCACGGGACGGGGCGCGCGTGATGACCATCAACGGCACGGCGTCCAGCGCGGCGGAATCCCGGGCGGCAGTGATCGCCTCGGCCCCCGCGCTGGCACCGGCCATCACGGCCGACCAGATCACTATCGCGGTCAGCCCCGGCAACACCGGCGCCTGCGCGCCGGGATCGGTCGCCACCGTCACCGTGGCCTACCCCATGAATTTTCTGTCCGGCCTCTTCGGGGCCAGCATCACCCTGACCGGCAAAGGAGTCATGCAGTGCAGCGTCTGAGCGACGAACGCGGCGCCACCGCCGTCACCACCGCCCTCTTCATGGTGGTCCTGCTCGGCATGGCCGCCGTCGTCGTGGACATCGGGGCGCTGTACTTCGAGCGCGCCCAGCTGAAGAACGGCGCCGACGCCGGCGCGCTGGCCGTCGCGCAGAACTGCGCGGCAGGCCACTGCGATGCCGACTTCACGGCCCTCGCCACGTCGCTCGCCAGCCAGAACGCGAACGACGGCCTGGCGAACGCCAGCGTCCAACTGGACCCTGCCGCTGCCACCGCAACCGTCACCACCACCACCCGGTCTTCCGACGGCCACTTCCTGGCCCAACACTTCGCGCCCATCCTCGGCCTGGACGACTCCGCCTCCATCACCACCGAATCCCGGGCCCGATGGGGAGCCCCCGTCGCCGGCAAATCCGTCCTCCCCATCGCCATTTCCTACTGCCAGTTCGTGGGCATGCTCGATGGCGGGCTGCAGCGGGTGGAATTCAACCCGAACGGGCTGACAACGTCTGGATGTTCCAGCTCAACGGTGCCGGGCAGCACCGGGGCGGACTACACGATTCCGGGCGGCTTCGGCTGGCTGAAGCAAGATCCGGCCCGTCCGTGCCAAGCCAAGATCAACCTCGGCGCGACCGGCCTTCCGGGCTTCCCCGTCGATCCCGAAGTCGCCAGCGATTCGGGTAACGATGTGCCGTCCTCCTGCAAGCAGACCAACATGCTGCAGCAGATTGCCGGCACCACCGTCCTGCTGCCGCTGTATGACAAGGTCGGCGGCCAGGGGACAAATGGCTGGTACCACATCATCGGGTTCGCGGCCTTCAAAGTCGCCGGCTGGAACTTCAGCAGCACGTCCTACAACAACCTCAGCCCGGCCTCGGTGCAGTGCACCGGCAACTGCCGGGCACTCATCGGCGAGTTCGAAACTTTCGTGACGCTCGACGCCGGCGAACAAGACTTCATCTTCGGAGGCGCCAACGACACCTTCGGCGCCTCCCTCGTCACGCTTGTCCACTAGGAGCACCGTCGGTGAAAAAGAGAATCATAGGGGGCCTGGCCGCCCTGCTGATGGCCGTCGTCGGAACGATGATGGTCCTCGCCTACATCGGCAGCGCCGATCAGCGCGCCTTGGCCGGCACCGAAACGGTGGAGGTTTTGGTCGTCGCCGAGAACGTGCCGGCCGGCACGCCCGCCGACCAGGTGGCAGCCTACGTGGCAACCGAGCTCGTACCGGCCAAGGTTGTCCCCGCTGATGCCGTGAAGGATCTTCAGGAGCTGTCCGGCCGGGTGGCCGCTGTCGACCTCGTCGCCGGGGAACAGTTACTGGCCGCACGTTTTGCCCTGCCCGCGGAGCTGGAAGAACCCGGAACGGTCGCCGTGCCCGAGGGCATGCAGGAGGTCACCATCTCCCTGGACCCGGCACGCGTTGTCGGTGGCCAGGTGGCGGCGGGTGACACCGTGGGCGTCTTCGTCTCGATGGAAGCCGGCCCCGGCGACACCAAAGGCGTCACACACCTAACCCTGCATAAGGTCCTGGTCACCCGGGTGCAGGGGGTGGCGGTCGCCGCGGAGTCCGGCGATGCCACCGTGCCTGCCAACAACGTACTCGTCACCCTGGCTGTTATGGCACCGGACGCCGAAAAGATCGTGTACGCCCAGGAGTACGCCCGCACCTGGCTCTCGAAGGAACCGGCCGACGCCAGCGAAAAGGGAACGCGCCTGGTGGACAAGGACGAGGTGTACAAATGAGCCGCTATGTACTGGTGGGCACAGACACCGACTTCGAACAACGCTTCGCCGCCGCCGCGGTAGGCTCCCTGGCCGGCCATACCCAGCTGTGGAACGGAGCGGGCTTCCCCACCGAACCCAACGATGTTTTCGCCGTGCTGTCCAACCCGCAACTCGTGGATGCCGTGGTGCTTGGCCCCGGGCTGGCCCCCAGGCAGGCGCTGGACCTGGCGGCGGAGTTCGAATCGCAGCGGCCCGAGGTTTCGGTGCTGCTGGTCGCGGGGCCGAGCCCCGACGTCGTGCTGGCCGCCATGCGTGCCGGTATCCGCGACGTCGTGGATCCCAGTGCCGATGTCCGCGATATTGCCGCGCTGCTGCACCGTGCGGTTCGCAGCGCCAATCACCGCCGGCACAGCGTTCCCTCGTCCGACGGCCAGGCCTCGAACGGCCGCGTGATCGCCGTCGTCTCGCCCAAGGGCGGCGCCGGAAAGACCACGGTGGCGACCAACCTCGCCGTCGGGCTGGCTGCGGCCTCGGAGCAGCAGACCGTCATCGTCGACCTCGA
The DNA here is from genome assembly GCF_059090885.1 of Arthrobacter sp. Y3223065. NCBI lineage: Bacteria > Bacillati > Actinomycetota > Actinomycetes > Micrococcales > Micrococcaceae > Arthrobacter > Arthrobacter sp. Y3223065. Next base: position 139,032 of record NZ_JBNHGC010000006.1, read on the forward strand.
CCTGCAGTTCGGCGACGTGGCCAGCGCGCTCTGCCTGGAGCCGGAGCATTCGCTGGTCGACGCCGTGCAGCCGAACGCGCAGAAAGACAGCATTGTGCTCAAGTCCTTCCTGGCCCGGCACCCCAGCGGGCTGTATGCGCTGTGCGCCCCGCCGTCGCCGGCCGATGCCGATCAGGTCACCGGCGAGCAGGTATCGCTGCTGCTGGACCAACTGGCCGCGCAGTACGCACACGTCATCATCGACACGTCACCGGGGCTGTCGGAGCACACGCTGGCGGCGCTGGATCGTGCCACGGACTATATCTTCGTGGGCGGCATGGACGTTCCCAGCATCCGCGGACTCCGAAAGGAGCTCGAAATCCTGCGCGAGCTGGGCATGGAACCGCTCACCCGCCACATCGTGTTGAACGGGGCGGATCCGCGCGACGGGCTCACCCGCCGCGATGCGGAGACCACCCTCGGCTGCAAAGTCGACGACGTCATCCCGGACACCCGCGCGGTCCGGATTTCCACCAACCAAGGCGTGCCGGTGCTCGAAAGCGCCCCGCGCGATCCTGCGGCCCGCGCCTTGCACAAGGTGGTGGACCGCTTTGCCCCCGCCCCGGCCGGTCTGCTCAAGCGCCGCGGTCGTCACCGAAGAGGATAGCCATGAACCTTGCCCAACGGCTTCAGGCAGTGCACGGCACCGCCCCCACAGCTCTCCCCGCCCGTCATCATGCGGCCGCGCCGGCTGCAACCGGCACGGTGGCTGCGCCGGCACCGGCTACTTCCGGCTCCCCTGCTCCGGCTGCGACGGCGACGGTGGCGGCGTCCTCCTCCACCGTGGCGGCTGCGCAGCCGGCCGCTGCCGGCCGCACCGCTCCCCCGGCGGCCCAGCCCCCGGCGCAGGATGCCCTGTCCAAGATGAAGGAACGTGCCAGCACGGTCCTCTTCGAACGCATGGGATCGCGGCTGCTGGATTCCTCCCTAGATGAAGACAAACTGCATCTCGTGGTGCAGCAGGAACTTGCCAAGGTGGTGGAGGAAGAAGAGAACCCGCTCAGCCACCAGGAGCGCCAGCGCCTGATCCGTGAAGTCAGCGACGACGTGCTCGGCTACGGTCCGCTGCAGCCGCTGCTGGAAGATCCGGACGTCTCCGAAATCATGGTGAACGGACCCGACATGATCTATGTGGAGCACAAGGGCAAGCTGTCGCGCAGTTCGGCCCGGTTCCTGTCCGAGGAACAGCTGCGCCGCGTCATTGAACGCATCGTGTCCCGGGTCGGCCGCCGGATCGACGAATCGTCGCCACTCGTCGACGCCCGTTTGGCCGACGGCTCGCGCGTGAATGCCGTCATCCCGCCGCTTGCAGTCAACGGGTCCTCACTGACCATCCGGAAGTTCGCCGCCGACCCGTTCCAGGTCCAGGACCTCATTGGTTTCGGCACGCTCTCGCCGGAGATGGCCGCGTTGTTGGACGCCTGCGTCCGGTCACGGCTGAACATCATCGTCTCCGGCGGCACCGGCACCGGAAAGACCACCCTGCTCAACGTGCTCTCCTCCTTCATTCCGGCCGGCGAGCGCATTGTCACCATCGAAGACGCCGTGGAACTCCAACTGCAGCAGGACCACGTGGTCCGGTTGGAAAGCCGCCCGACCAACATCGAAGGCAAGGGCGCGATCACCATCCGCGACCTCGTCCGCAACTCGCTGCGCATGCGCCCGGACCGGATCGTCGTGGGCGAGGTCCGCGGCGGAGAAACCCTGGACATGCTCCAAGCCATGAACACCGGCCACGACGGATCGCTGTCCACCGTGCATTCGAACTCCCCCAGGGACGCCATCGCGCGCCTGGAAACCTTGGTGCTGATGGCCGGGATGGATCTGCCCCTGCGGGCGATCCGGGAACAGATCGCCTCCGCGGTGGACGTCATTGTTCAATTGACCCGCCTGCGCGACGGTACTCGCCGAGTGACGCATGTGACCGAGGTACAGGGCATGGAAGGCGAAATCGTGACGCTGCAGGACGCGTTCGTCTTCGACTACAGCGCCGGTGTGGATGCCAGCGGAAGGTTCCTGGGCAAACCCGTTCCAACCGGAGTTCGTCCCCGGTTTACCGACCGGTTCCGGGAACTGGGCATCGACCTGCCGGCCGACATCTTCGAGCCGGCCGCCGGCCCGTTGCGGCCCCAGGCGGCGACGCGATGACCCCGGCGGTCCTGGTTGTAGGGATGCTGTTCTGCTACGGCTCGCTGGCCCTGCTGGTGTCAGCCGGCTTCGGCACGCGGTCCCTGAAGCTTTCGGCGTCCCGCCGTGGCGCCCCGGAACATGGCTCCCGGCTCAGTGACGTGGCCGCCCGCTCCACCGCTGCCATCGAACGGCTCCTGGCCCGCCGCCGACAAGCCCCGGCGATGGCCGGCGCCCTCGAAGCCGCCGGGCTGAGGCTCAGCCCCGCGGAACTGGTGGTGCTGGTTCTGTCCGGTGCCGCGGTCGGCGCGGCCCTCGGGCTCATGCTCGCCGGACCCGCCGCCGGCCTGCTCCTGGCTCTTGTGGCCCCGGCCGCCGCCAAAGCGTTCCTGGCTTTCCGGGCCGGCCGGCGCCGGACGGCCTTCGCCGACCAGCTCGACGACACGCTCCAATTGCTGGCCAGCGGCCTGCGTGCCGGCCACAGCCTGCTGCGCGCCGTAGACGCGGTCTCGGCCGAATCGGCGGCACCGACGTCCGAAGAGCTCCGGCGGGTGGTCAACGAAACGCGGCTGGGCCGGGACCTCGGCGAATCGCTGCACGATACCGCCGACAGGATGGGCAGCGAAGACTTTCACTGGGTCGCCCAGGCCATAGACATCCACCGCGAGGTAGGTGGCAACCTGGCAGAGGTCCTGGACCAGGTGGGCCAGACGATCAGGGAGCGCTCCCAGATCCGGGGCCAGGTCAAGGCGCTCAGCGCCGAAGGACGGATCTCCGCCTTGGTCCTGATGGTCCTGCCCTTTGGCCTCAGCGGATTCCTGTTCGTGTCCAGCCCCGGCTACCTGGACAGTTTCACCCAGAGCCCGCTCGGTTTCTCCCTGCTGTTCGTGGCCGGCGCCTTGCTCGTCGCGGGCGGGCTGTGGATGCGCAAAGTCGTCAGCTTCAAGTTCTAAGTTCAGCACCGTAAGTAAAGGAGTCCGCCGATGCCGCTGAGTATCATGGTGGCTGCCGCAGCCCTGGTGCTGTCGCTCCCGCTGTTTGTCTGGTCCCTGCTGGGCGGCAAGCATCCCCAGCACGAGGCCATCCGGGCCAATTTGTCCCGTGGCCTGGCCGGACCGCGCGCGGTCAAACGCAAACGCCGGCGCCGGTTCGAGGCGCTGGCCAGCCGGTTCACGCCGGCGACCTTTGCCCAGCGCTTGGAACGTCAACTGGCGCTGGCCGGACGTCCGGAGGCCTGGCCGCTGAAGCGGCTCATGGCGGCGAAGATCGTACTTGCCGTGGCAGGCATCGTACTCGGGCTCCTGTACGTGGCCGCCACATCCGCAGGGTCCAGCGTCCTGCTGGCCATCGTCGTCGCCGTCGTCGCCTACTGCCTCCCCGATCTTCTGCTGCACAGCGCGGGGCAGAAACGCCAGGCAAAGATCAGCGAGGAACTGCCGGACACGCTGGACCAAATGACCATCGCCGTGGAGGCCGGCCTGGGCTTCGACGCGGCGGTCGCCCGGGTAGGAGCGAACGGTTCCGGCCCGCTGGCCGCCGAACTGATTCGCGTCCTGCAGGACATGCAGGTGGGCCGCTCCCGCCGCGAGGCCTACGACTCCCTGGCCGGCAGGACCACGTCGAAGGACCTGCAGCAGTTCGTTCGCGCAGTCATCCAGGCGGACGCCTATGGCGTGTCCGTCTCCGGCGTGCTCCGCACGCAGGCGGCCGAGATGCGCGTCAAGCGGCGCCAGCGCGCCGAGGAAAAGGCCATGCAGATCCCGGTCAAGGTAGTCTTCCCGCTGATGTTCTGCATTCTTCCGGTGCTTTTTATCGCGTTGCTCGGCCCTGCGGCATTGAACATCATCGCTACCCTGGGCGGCTGACCGAGGACCGGCACGCCGGCAACCACAGCAATACCGCAACATTAGCCAAAGAAACCGGAAAACCGGCAGACCCACCCGCCATCGGAAAGTAGTCTCGAACCATGCCCACCCCATCCACCCACTGTGCACTGGCCGGTCTGGCCCCGGCCGGGACCCGTCCCCCGCGGCGCGTGCCATGATGACCGCTGACCAGCACCAGGTCCTGCCGCTGGTTGACCCCGCGGTCGTGGAAGATCTTGGCGACGGTTTAGCCGACCACGGCATCGCCCGCGGTTTGGTCCAGGACTTTTCCGAAGCATGGCCGGAACGGTTCAGCTGCTTGGAGACCGCGTTGGAAAGCCAGGACCGGACCGATTCCCTGGACGCGGTCCTCAGCCTGAAGACCGCCTCGATCATGGTGGGTGCCAGTCGACTGGCGTGGCTGTCCGGCAAGGTCGAGGCTCATGTTCGGGCGGCGGATTTTGCGGAGGCAACCGCCCTGCTTGCTCTCATCCATCAATGCGGTACGGCCACAGTCAGCGAAATGCAGGGAATGAAGGCCGAAGGAGGAGCACCCGCTACACCGGGCGCTCCGGCGCCAGCCGATAACCGATTCCCCGCACCGTAACGAACCAGCGGGGGCGGTGCGGATCTTCCTTCAGTTTGCGCCGCAAATTGCCCACGTGGACTTCGATCGCCCGCTCATCGGCTTCACTGATATAGGCGTCCTCGGGGTAATAGTCCCCGCGCACTACCTTGACCAGCTCGGCCTTCGAGCGGACCGCCCCCGAACTGCGCAGCATCTCCTGGAGCACGTTAAACTCGCTCCTGGTCAGACGCAGATCCTCACCCTCGCGCGACGCCGTACGCCGGTCCGCATCAAGGACGAGCCCATTGTGCTCGAGGATTCTGCTGTCGGCGGGCGGGGCCGCCGGCAGCGGCGGTGCGTTTGCCGGGGTGGTTTCCAGCGGATGGGGAGTGCGGGGCCGGCGCATCATCGCCTGGATCCTGGCCCGCAGCTCGCGGGGACGGAATGGTTTGGTCATGTAGTCGTCCGCGCCAAGCTGCAACGCCGTAAGCGTGTCGAGTTCTTCGTTCCTGCTGGTGAGCATCACGATGTAGCAGTTGCTGAATTGACGGATCCGCCGGAGCACTTCGAAGCCGTCGATGTCCGGCAGCGAGATGTCCAGGGTGACAACGGTGGTGATCCGTTGCCGCACGGCATGGATACCTTCCCGCCCGCTCGCGGCTGCCTGCACGTCGAAGCCTGATTGCAGGAGGACGGCGCTCACAAGATTGCGGATGTCCACGTCGTCTTCTATCACTACGGCCGCACCCGGGTCACTCATCTTGCATCTCCTCCCTGCACGGTCCGCGTCGGGCTCATGCCCGAAGGCCCGTCCGGCCTCTGCAGAAGCCCGGATCTCTGATACTCCTAGAGGTTAATCGATTCGTTCTACTGTGAGCCTATGTTGGGCAGCAATGTGATGAAAGGGTGACCAACGATCCGAAGAGCCGAGGGACATGAAGGAACAAGGGCTGTGACCTGTGGGCGGAACCGGTGACCATGCTGCTGGCACTCGTGCTGACCGTTGCCGGAGCCTTCGCCGGATGGTGCGTCTTCGCGCTCGCCCACCGGGAGGATCGCACATCCCTGCCCGCCGGGTGGCGCGGGCCGATGGCCGCTGCCACCGGCGTCCTGTGCGGCCTCCTGGCCCCGGCCCGGGAAGCCGCTGAGTTGCCGGCCTTCGGCCTTCTGGCTGTCCTCGGCGTGCTGCTGGCCGCCATTGATCTGCGACACAAGTTGCTGCCGAATCGCGTGGTCCTCCCGTTCCTGGGAGCGGCATTGGCCCTGCTGCTCCTGCCCGCCTTCACCGACTCCGCGTGGCAGCCGGTTTTGGCCGGGGTGCTCGGCTCGTTGGCGATGTTTGCCGCCTATCTGCTGGCAGCTCTGATCAAGCCCGGCGGCATCGGCATGGGAGACGTGAAGCTTGCTGCCGTGGTGGGCCTGTTTGCCGGGTATGACGGCGTAACGGCGTGGGTGGCCGTCCTGCTGGGGGCGTTCCTGCTGAACGCCGCGGTCATCGTCCTGCTGATGCTGGCCCGCGTACTCAAGCGGGATTCGGACGTCCCTTTCGGTCCGTCCATGATTGCCGCCACGCTCGTGGTCTCGCTGGCCGGGCCGCTGGCCGGATAGTCCGACCTACAGCAGGCGGCGTGCTCCGTCGGCCGGCAACACGGTGAACAGCTCGGGCCGGCGGAACCCCTGCGCGGCGAAGGCGTGCAGCACAGCCTCCTGCACCCGGGCTGCTTCGCCGGAGGGAACCAGGGCGATGGCTGAACCGCCGAAACCGCCGCCGGTCATGCGGGCGCCCAGGGCGCCGTTCGCTCGCGCAGTGTCCACGGCCAGGTCAAGCTCCGGGCAGGAGATTTCGAAGTCGTCGCGCATGGAGACGTGGCTGGCGTCCAGCAGCCGGCCGATGGTCGCTGGGCCGGCGGAGCGCAGCGCCTCCACGGTGGCCAGGACACGGTCGTTCTCGGTCACGATGTGCCGCGCGCGGCGAAAGGTCTCGTCGTCGAGCAACTGCTGTGCCTCCCCCAGCCGACTGGCTGGAAGGTCGCGGAGCAGCGGCACATCAAGCGTTTTCGCTGCGCGCACGCAGGAGTCGTGTCGGCTGGCGTAGCCCCCGGTAGCGTGTGCGTGGGAGACCTTGGTATCCATCACCAGGCACACCAGGCCCGCAGTCTCGAGGTCCAGCGGCACCAGCTCCACGGCTTCGCTGCGGCAGTCCAGAAACACCGCGGACCCGGCCGCCCCGAAGAGGGAGGCGTACTGGTCCATGATGCCGGTGGGCGCACCGACCACCTCGTTCTCCGCGCGCCGGCCGGCCGCCGCCAGACCGGCCCGATCCAGACCGGCCCGATCCGGCCCGGCCCGATCCGGCCCGGCCCGGTCCAGCCCGGTCCGATCCAACCCGGTCCGATCCAACCCGGCCGGATCCAGCCCCGAATCCGGCCACCGATCTCCCGCCAGTTCGGCCAGCCCGAGGGCCACCGCGCATTCCAGCGCGGCAGACGAGGACAATCCGGCGCCCACCGGGACGTCCGAGTCCACCAGCAGGTCGAAGCCGGGCAGGCGTACTCCCGCCTGCTCCAGCGCCCAGGCCACGCCCAGCGGGTACGCCGGCCAACCGGAAACCGCGCCGGGGCCCACATCGTCCAGCCCGACCTCCACTGCCTCGGCGCCCGGCAGGGCGGAGGCCACCCGAATGGTCCGGTCGCCGCGGACGGCGAGCGCCGCCGTCGTGATCTTGTCGATGGCGAAGGGCAGCACGAAGCCGCCGTTGTAATCGGTGTGTTCGCCGATCAGATTGGCCCGGCCGGGCCCCGCCCACACCCCGTCCGGGCCGCGGCCGAACCGTGCGGCGAAGGCGTCGGCGGTGCGTGCGGCCAATGCGTCGGCGGTCATGGGGTGTCCCCGCTGGCTGCCACGGCGTCCTCGGTGGCTTCACCCGCTGCGCCCGTCCCGTCCAGCCCGTCACCGCCTGCTCTCGGGGTCCGGCCCGGATCCGCCTCCCGCAGCGCGGCGGCCACCTGCTCCGGCAGCGTGTCGTTGATGAAGGCGCCCATCGCGGCCTCTGAGCCCGCCAGGTACTTCAACTTGTCGGCGGCCCGGCGCGGCGAGGTCAGCTGCAGGTGCAGGTAGCCCGCTTCCCGCAGCGCCCGGGCGACCGGCGCCTGGTGCCAGGCGGCGATGTACGGGGTGGGGCTGTCGTAGAGCGCGTCGAACCGGCCCAGCAGCTGCGGGTACAGCTCCGCCAGTTCGTCCCGCTCCGCACCCGTGAGCCCGGCGAGGTCCGCGACCTGCCGGTGGGGCACCAGGTGAACCTCGAGCGGCCAGCGCGCCGCGAAGGGCACGTAGGCGCTGAAGTGCTCGCCTTCCAGCACCATCCGGGAGCCGGCGGAGCGCTCGCCGGACAGCACCGCCCCGGTGAGGGTCTGCCGCCCGCCGGTGGCCTCGAAGTGTTTCTGCGCGGCCGCCGCCATGACTGCCCCGCGCGGCGGCAGGTAGGAGTAGGCGTAGATCTGCCCGTGCGGATGGTGCAGCGTCACGCCGATCTGCGCGCCGCGGTTTTCAAAGCAGAAGACCTGCGCGATCCCGTCCATCGCGCTGAGCGCCGCGGTCCGGTGCGCCCACGCGTCGATCACGGTGCGCACCCGGCGGGTGTCCAGGCCGGTGAACGAACCGGTGTGCGCCGAGGTGAAGGAGACCACCTCGCAGCGCCCGCCGGCGGTGTAGGCGCGGCCCCACTCCGGGTCCTGGGGTGTTGCCAGCAGGTCAGGCCCGAGCGACGGAAACCGGTTCTCGAACACGGCCACGTCATAGTCAGCCGCCGGGATTTCCGAGGCGTAGTCCGGCGTGCTCGGGCACAGCGGGCAGGCGTCCGCCGGCGGCAGGTACGTGCGGGTCTGCCGGTGCGCGGCCAGCGCCACCCACTCCCCCGTCAGCACGTCGTAGCGCAGCTCCCCCACCGGCGGCCGCTCCGGCAGGTCCCGGGTGTCCCGCGAAGACCGCGGAACCGGCCGCGCACCGTCGTCGAAATACAGCAGCTCCCGGCCGTCCGCCAACCGTGTGCCGGTCACCGCCGTGACGGGGTCACCATCCGGAACGACGACGGCGGTGCCCGCCCCGTGCGTGGCACGAGAAACTTTGGTTCGCTCAGGCACGGCGCTGCTTCGCGGCGCAGGTCACGCAGTATTGTGCTTCCGGCCGGATCTCCAGGCGTTCGCGCGGGATGGGGTTGCCGCACGAGGCGCACGTGCCATAGGTGCCGGCCGCCAGCCGGGCCCGGGCGGCGGCGATGTCCGCCAGCGCCTTTTCCGTGCTGGCCAGCAGCGCCACTTCGCGCGCGCGTTCCAGCGTGGCCGTCGACCCCTCGGGGTCGTGTTCGTCGTCGGCCGGGACGTCCCGGGTCGCGGCGGTGACTTCGGCAATGTCGACCGTGAGGCGCTCCACCTGGGCGCGGTCCGATGCCTCGCGGGCGTCCAGCAGTTCGGCGAAGTGCTCCACATCCTCGTGGGTCAAGCTCTCGCTCATGTGTGCCTCCCGTCGGCTAATCGGTCCGGGCAGCTGCGGACCGGAGTGCCCCTAGACTACGCCGTTGCCGCGGTACATGGGGTGGACCGCCCACACGGGAGGCTGGCGACCACGGGAGGCTGTCGGCCGCGGCCGCGGGCAGGCCACCCTGTGCGGCCGCGGCCGGGCGAACGGGTCAGCCGTTGAGCTTGCCCGCCATCCGCTCCCGCATGGCCACACTGGCCGAGTTCAGCCCGATGATCCGCACGTCCTTGCCGTGGCTGCGGTACTTCTCGGTAATCGCATCCAGTGCCGCCACGGTCGAGGCATCCCACAGGTGCGAGGCGTGCATGTCGATGATGACCTTGTCCGGGTCGTGTGCGTACTGGAACTGCGTGTAAAGGTCGTTCGAGGACGCGAAGAACAGCTCGCCGTCGACCACGTAGGTGGCCGTTTCCTCGCCGTTCAGTTCCAACACCGTCCGCTCCACGGTCACCAAATGCGACACCCGGTTGGCGAACAGCACCATGGCGGTCAGCACGCCGAGGCCAACGCCGATGGCCAGGTTGTTCGTGGCGACCGTGGCGACGACGGTGACCAGCATGACGGCGGTCTCGCTCTTCGGCATCATCTTCAGGGTTGAGGGCTTGATGCTGTGCCAGTCGAACGTCGCCCAGGACACGAAGATCATCACGGCCACCAGGGCCGCCATCGGGATCAGCGCCACAATATCCCCGAGGGCCACCACGAGGATGAGCAGGAACAGTCCCGCAAGGAAGGTGGAGATGCGGGTCCGGGCCCCGGAGGCTTTGACGTTGATCATCGTCTGGCCGATCATCGCGCAGCCGCCCATGCCGCCGAAGAAGCCGGTGATGATGTTCGCCGCGCCCTGGCCCCACGACTCGCGCGTCTTGTTGGAGCGGGTGTCCGTGACGTCGTCGACCAGCTTGGCCGTCATCAGCGACTCGAGCAACCCGACGAAGGCCATCGCCAAGGCATACGGGAAGATGATCTGGAAAGTCTCTAGATTGAGCGGGACATTGGGGATGAAGAGCGCGGGCAGGGACTCCGGCAGCTCGCCCTTGTCGCCGACCGTGGGAACCGTGATCGAGGCAAGCACGGTGATCAGGGTCAGCACCACGATGGCCACCAGCGGCGCCGGAACGACGTTCGTGATCCTCGGCAAACCGAAGACGATGGCCAGGCCCAGGACGGTCAGTGGATACACGAGCCAGGGGACGCCCAGCAGTTCCGGCACCTGGGACATGAAGATCAGGATGGCCAGCGCGTTCACAAAGCCCACCATGACCTGGCGGGGAATGAAGCGCATCAGCTTGGCCACTCCGAGGAGGGCGAGGACGATTTGGAAGATCCCGGCGAGGATCACTGCGGCGATAAAGTACTCCACGCCGTGGCTTGCCACCAGCGGCGCGATGACCAGGGCGATCGCGCCGGTCGCGGCCGAGATCATGGCCGGGCGTCCGCCGAGGAAGGCAATGGACACGGCCATCGTGAACGAGGCGAAGAGGCCGAGCCGCGGGTCGACGCCGGCAATGATGGAGAAGGCGATCGCCTCGGGGATCAGGGCCAGGGCGACCACCAGCCCGGCGAGCACTTCCGTCTTCAGCAGCCGCGGCGACTTGAGGGTGCGCAGCACGGACCGGCGCTCCTCGGGAGTCAGCTCCGGCCGGGCATCGGCGGTTGACGTTGGCATGGTGGTCTCCATTCACATCTGAAGGCAGGCACGCCTTCACTACAGCAAAAGTTTGGGGGCGCGACGCCGCGCGGGGAAGAACTCGACGAACAAGAATCGCGTCGATGATGATGACAACCCTAACCTAACGTGAGGGTAGAGTTGTAATCGGGCGATCAGGGAGGTTGGACCATGGACAAGGACGAAGGTACCGCGTCCGGCACGCGTACGATGCACATCGGCGAACTGGCCGATGCCACGGGACTGTCGCTGCGGACCATCCGCCACTACGACGACATCGGGCTGCTGCCGGCCACCACGCGCACCGAGGGCGGCTTCCGGGTCTACACCCAGTCGGATCTGGACCGCTTATTGATCATCCGCTCCATGAAACCGCTTGGCTTCACTCTCGACGAGATGGCCGAGCTTTTGGAAATCATCGATGTCTTATCCGACGGTGCCGTTCATCCCGCCGAGCGCGGACTCTTGCAGGACTACATCCGGCGTGCGGACGAAAAGCGCACCAAGCTCGCCCTGAACCTGGCCCGGGCCGACGAGTTCATCAGCGACCTGCGCGGGCGGTAACTGCCGGCGGTCCCGTCCGTTTCGGCCGGCCTCCCCTGCCGCCGGAACTTCGCCAGCGGTAACCTCGGAGGAGGAGGTACCGCCATGGCAGCCGAACTCCGAACCGATGTGCTGATTGTCGGGGCAGGTCCCACCGGCCTGATGCTCGCCAACTGGCTGGCCAAGCTGGGCGTCGACCACATCATCGCGGACAGCAAGTCGGGCCCCACAAGGGAATCCCGGGCCCTCGGGGTGCAGGCGCGCAGCATGGAAATCTACGACCAGCTGGGCGTCGCCGGCACCGTCACGGCCGAAGGCGTCCTCGCCGAAGCGGTGGTCGTCGGCTTCGGCACGAAGCCGCGCGGCAGGGTCCCGCTGGGCCGGATGGGCCGCGGGATCACACCGTTCCCGGGCATCATGTTCTACGAACAAAGCAAGAACGAGGAGTTGTTGCTGAAGAACCTGCACGCACTCGGCGGCGAGGTGCTGTGGGAGTGCCGGCTGGGCGCCCTGGACATCGCGGACGGCAGCCACCCGGACCACCCGGTGAGGGCGCAGCTGACGGGCCCTGGAGGCGAGGCATCGGTCCGCGCCCGCTACTGCGTAGGCACCGATGGTGCCTCGTCAACCGTGCGGACCAGCCGGGGCATCGGGTTTGAAGGCTCCACCAGTCCGCACACCTTCTTTGTCAATGACGCCACCGAGGTCCGCGGCCTGTTCGGCGACGCGGTCAATATCCGCGCGGGCGTGGACGAGTTCCTGCTGGCGTTTCCCATGAGCGGTCCCGGCCACCTCCGGCTGATCGGCGTGGTCCGCGACCCGGAGGGCGGCACGCCGGGGCTGGCCAACGACGGCGGTGCGGACGTCTCCGAGGAGCCTCTCCGGGAGCGCTTGGCCCAGAAGTTCGACGTCGGCTACGGCGCCTCGAACTGGTTCTCCACCTACCGCGTGCATCACCGGATCGCCGCCCAGTTCCGCAACGGCCCGGTCTTCCTCGCCGGGGACGCGGCACATGTCCATTCCCCCGTGGGTGCCCAAGGCATGAACACCGGCCTGCAGGACGCCCACAACCTGGCCTTCAAGTTCGCCGATGTCCTCGCCGGCCGGGCCGCGGACTCCTACCTCGACCGTTACGAGGCCGAACGGCGGCCGGTCGCGGTGCGGCTGCTGCAAAGCACGGACCGTGTATTCGCCTTCATCACCTCGACGGCGCCCTGGGCACTGGCCGCCCGGAGGTCGGTGCTGCCGTTCCTCATTCCCGTAGTGGCGCGGGTGGTGCCCCGGTCCTCCGGTGCCTCTCGGTTGTTCGGCTATATATCGCAGACCCGGATCCATTACTGGATGGCCCCGGGTGCCAAGGAAGCGGCGCGGGGCCGGCGGGGCCGTGTCGTGGGACGGCGGCTGCCGTACACCGGCGGTAACTTCGACGTCCTGCGCAGCCTCCACTGGCAGGTGCATTCGTACGGAGATCCGCGCGCCGTCGTCGTCAATCATGTGGAGGCGGCGCTGGGGCTTTCGATGCACGTGCTGCCGCGGAACGAAAACAAGAAGCTCGATCCTGAGCAGCTGTACCTGGTGCGGCCTGACGGCTTCGTGGCAGCGCAGTCCCTGCCCAGCCACGCCGTTGCCACGTTCGCCCAGGCACTGAGGCGCGGACGCCGTTCTGCCAAGGTGTGAGCCAACGCCTGCTCCGCACCCATCCAGGGCCGGACACGTTCGAAAGGAAAGCCAATGGTGCTGTATCTATCGAAGTTCAGCTACACCCCGGAGACCTGGGCCAGAATGATCAACAACCCGGAGGACCGGGGGAAAGCGGCCAAGGCCTACATCGAATCCGTCGGCGGACAACTGCACGGCTTCTGGTACGCCTTCGGCGCGCACGACGGCTACAGTGTGTGGGAGGCCCCGAACAACGTCTCCATGGCCGCCGTCGCGCTGGCCATCAGCGGAGGCGGTGCGCTGAGTTCCTTCGAAACAACCGTGCTGCTGACCATCGATGAAACCATCGACGCCCTGCGAATGGCCGGAGAGGTCCGCTACCGGGCTCCCGGCGTCACGGGGTCCGGCTGAACTCCACACCCTTGGGCACCACCATCATGGGGCAGAGGCCATGATGCAGTACCGCCTGGCTGACCGATCCCAGCAGCAGGCCCGGGAATCCGCCGTGGCCGCGCGTCCCCAGCACCATCAGTTGGGCCGTGCGGGTGGCGTGGACCAGGACTTCCGCGGGCTTGGCCAGATAGAAGTTCCAGCTCGCATCCAGGTCCGGGTAGCGGCCGCGGACCTCCCGCAGCGGGCCGTCCAGCTCGGCGGCGACCTCCTCGCGGAAATGGTGCGCCCCTTCGGCGTGGTCCAGCCAGACCGAATCGCGGTAGAAGGGCGCCCGGGACGAGAGCATCCGCAGCGGGACGGCACGCTGGCTGGCTATTTCGGCCGCCGCCCACAGGGCGGGGTTCGAACTGCCCGATTGGTCGACGCCGACCACCACCTGCCCGGCGTAGCTGAACTGTTCGGGGGCATCCGGCGGATGCAGCCCTCGGTCCGCCCCCTCCCGCGGCGACGGCAGCAGCCAGGGCACCGGTCCGTCGGGCAGTTCGGCGGCGGCATCCGGGGAGACCTCCGCGGCCGTCGCGCCCGGTTTCCAGCGCTGCGGCACCACCACCGTGGGGCAGGCGCCGTGGGCCGCCAGTCCCGAGGAGACACTGCCCAGCAGTCGGCCCGCGAAGCCGCCGCGGCCGCGCTTGCCCACCACGGCCAGTCCGGCGGAAGCGGATTCGTCCACCAACACTTCGCTCGGGTCCCCGGCCATCACGTGCCCTTCGGCCTGGAGTCCCAGTGCTCCGGCGCGGTCAAGCGCTGCCTGCAGCACCCCTTCCCCGCCGCGCCGGGCGGAGGCCAGATACTGGTGGTCCACCTGCGGATCGTCCACGCCCGCGGTTGAAACGACGGTGACCAGCCGCACCGGCCAGCCGCGGGACTGGGCCTCGAACAACCCCCAGTCCAATGCCCGGGCGCTGGATTCCGAGCCGTCGAACCCCACCAGGACGACCTCTTCCATGCCTCCACCCTAGGGGACGGCGGCGCCGCTGAGTAGGGGCGGCCGCGGTCCGGTGTGGCCGTGCCGGCGTGGCAGCAGATGGGAAGCCGCGCCGGCGGTGCCGAAGGCCCGGTGTGGCTATGCCGTGCCCTCTTGGTAGACGTCCGGAATGCCGTCGTTGTCCGCGTCGACCTGTTCTTCGGCCTGAATCCGCCGGTAATGCCGGTTGCGGGCGCGCAATACCACCGCTGCCACCAACGCGGCCAGCAGGGACGCCGCGAGAATCGCCACCTTGGCGTGGTCGTTGGCCGGCGTGCCGAGCCCGAAGCTGAGCTCGGCCACCAGCAGGGAGACGGTAAAGCCGATGCCGGCCAGCATGGAGATGCCCAACAGGTCGACCCACTTCATCGACTTGTCCAGCTCCGCACGGGTCACCTTGCTCATCAGCCATGTGGTGCCGACGATGCCGATCGGCTTGCCGAGCACCAGGCCGACGATGACGCCAATCGCCACCGGGTCGCCGAGGGCCGAGACAAACCCATCAACTCCACCCACGGCGACGCCGGCGGAGAAGAACGCGAAGACCGGGACCGCGAAGCCGGCGGAAACGGGCCGGACCCGGTGTTCGAAGATCTCGGCGAGCCCCGGTCCCGCTTCCGGTCCGCCGCTGGCCTTGCTGCGCAATACCGGGACGGTGAAGCCGAGCACCACGCCCGCGATGGTGGCGTGGATGCCGGAGGCATGGACCAGGGCCCAGGCCACGATGCCGATGGGCAACAGGACCGCCCACAAAGCCGCCTGATGCTTCCCAAAGAACCTGCGGAACTTCTGGGCCAGGAAGGCGTAGAGCGCGATGGGGATCAGGGCCAGCAGCAGTGCCGGTACCTCGATTTCACTGGTGTAGACGAACGCAATGATGGCGATGGCGATGAGATCGTCCACGACGGCCAGCGTCAGCAAGAAAATCCGCAGCGCGCTGGGCAGGTGCGACCCGATGACGGCCAGGACCGCCACCGCAAAGGCGATGTCCGTCGCCGTCGGGATGGCCCAGCCGCGGATGGTCTCCGGACTGCCCCAGTTGATGGCCGCGTAGATGACAGCGGGAACAACCACACCGCCAATGGCGGCCGCTACCGGCACCATGGCCTTCCGCGGGCTGCTGAGGTCCCCCGCGACGAACTCGCGTTTGAGCTCCAGCCCCACCAGGAAGAAGAACACCGCCAGGAGCCCGTCGGCGGCCCACGCACCGAGGCTCAGCTCCAGGTGCCAGGGCTCGTAGCCGATGGTGAAGTCGCGCAGGGCGAAGTAGCTGTCTGCGGCGGGCGAGTTGGCCCAGATCAGGGCGATGACGGCGGCGGCCACCAAGAAGGCACCGCCCACGGTTTCCTTCCGCAGGATCTCGCCGATTCGCAGCGCTTCGGCATAACTTCCGCGCCCCAACACCTTGGGTTTGGCGGACGATTCAGGGGTCTTGGCTGCCACAGCGGCTCCTCACGGGTCGACAATAGAACTTGCCGACCAGACTTCCCGGCGCACCGGGTTTCACCCTACCCGCGCATGCAGCGAGAGCAAAAGCCGGCCCGGCTAGCCCCCGGCCAGGACCATGGCCAGCAGCCCGACAACGGCGGACAGCACACCGACGGCGGTGAGGATCTTGCCCAGCAGCAAGACCGTCCGGCCCGGCCGCTCCGGTTCGGATACCTGCCAGCGGTCGGGCCGCCGTGCGTCGTAGAAGACCAGCACGTCCGACCCGGCGGCCACCTCGGCGCCCGTTCCGGTCGGAAAGACGCCCTCCAGGAAACCGTGCCGGGTGTCGAACCAGCGCACCCCGCGGCGCCGGCCGTCGTCGAACGCGACGCCTTCGGCGCTGTGCCAGCGGGTCCCGGCCAGGCGCAGCACAGCGGCCACGAACAGCAACAACAGGCCGGGGACCAGGGCAGCCCACGTCAGCACTTCGGACACCAGTCCGATCGACGCGGCAAGATCTGGCATGCACAGATCGTATGCCACCTTGGGCATGCAGCGGGGAAAATGCTGCTGAACTTTGCACGGCCGGGAGCGCCAAGACAACGACGGCGGAGCCGGCAGGCTCTGCCAGGGTGCCGTACCGGAACGTTTTTTGCCGACCGGTCGCGTCTTTGCGCCGCGGGCAGGCGCAACTGCATGTACCGTCAAAGGGTGGCCTGCCGCGGACGATCCGTGGCAGCCCTCATTTCGTTGCGGCAGCGCCTGTAACGCCCGACACCCACGTTCTACCATTGGTGACATCAGCCCTTTGACCGGCTGGCGCCACCATTCTCCGGAGGTTTTTTGTGACCAGCATGCCTGCTGTGCAGGACGCGTTCTACGCCGAGCCCGAACCCGACCTCGCACCCGAGTCGACGGTCGAGATAGCCTCGCCCGCCGCCGTCGTACGCCTCACGCAGCGCCCCGACGTGGTCATGGTCAAGGGCGGTTACGCACTGGTCAACACCACCCTGACGCCGCACCAGGCCATGGTGGAGGACCTGCTGTTTGTCCGCAGGGTGCTGGACGAGGCGCAGATTCCCTACCTGCTGGTGCGCGGCAACGATGCCCGCCCGGTGGTGGCGGTGAACTGGGAGAAGCGCGACGAACTGCGCGCGGCGCTGGTGGACGCCTGCGCCGATGAGCCGTTCTATTCGCTGACCGTGGACGCGAAGAAAAAAACGGCGAGGCTGGTGGCCGACGGGGAGCTCGCCGATGGCGACCAGGCGCGCGCCTTCCGGCTGTACCGGCCCCGGATCGAGCCGACCGGCGGGCTGCGGTACGGCCAGGGCACGGGTGTGCAGGTGGAGCTGTGGCGGTGGGAGAACGATCTGATCCACTTGCCGATCGAAAACTCGCTGACGCGCCGCACCCTGCCGGCCGGGGAGGCAGTGCGCGGCGAAGTGGAGCGCTACGGGCACCGCTGGCCCACCATCGAGAACATGTTCGCCGACCACGCCACGGACATCGACTTCGAAATCGACATCGTCTTCTCCTGGGTGGACGGAAACAACGCGGAGTACCGGCGCTACCGGAACAGTTTCATGGAGCACGCCGTGGTGGGTGAGGGCGACGACGCCGATGCCCGGTTCCGCCAGATCGACGAATTGCGGTACGCGCTGCGCTCGGTCTACATGTTCGCGCCCTGGATCCGGCGCATCTTCATCTGCACGGACTCGCCGCTGCCGGCGTGGCTGGACGCGGAGCACCCGGACATCCAGGTGGTGCGCAGCGAGCAGCATTTCCGCGACCCGTCGGTGCTGCCGGTGTTCAACTCGCAGGCGATCGAGGCGCAGCTGCAGCACATCGAGGGACTGGGCGAGCACTTCCTGTACTCGAATGACGACATGTTCTTCGGCCGGCCGGTGGGTCCGGACATGTTCTTCTCTCCCGGCGGCATCACCAAGTTCGTGGAGGCAGACACCCGGATCGGGCTCGGCGACAACCACCTGGACCGTTCCGGTTTCGAGAACGCCGCCCGGGTAAACCGCATGCTGCTGCACGACCGCTTCGGCAGGATCACCACCCGGCACCTGGAACACTGCGCCGCGCCGCTGCGCAAATCCGTGTTGCTGGAGATGGAGGAAGAATTCGCCGAGGAGTTCAAGACGACGGCGGCCAGCCGCTTCCGGGCCAAGGACAACATCTCGGTGACCAACTCGCTCTACCACTACTATGCGCTGCTGACCGGCCGCGCGGTGACCAACCCCGGCGCCAAGGTCACGTACGTGGACACCACCATGTACTCGGGCCTGAAGCAGCTGGAGAAACTGCTGCAGAAACGGAACAGGGACTTCTTCTGCCTTAACGACGGCAGCTTCCCGGAGGTCCCGGCCGAGGAACGCCAGCGGGTGGTCACGGACTTCCTGGCCCGCTACTTCCCGCTCCGTGCGCCGTGGGAGAAACCGCCGGCGTCGTAATCTCTCCGGTTAGTGGTGCGCCGGCACCCGGCCCGGCCGCACGGCATCGGGGATGCTGACGGCGGCGGCCTCGAGCAGCTGCCTGGTCTGCTCCGCGGTGACCTGGCGGCCCACCGGCAGGCCTCCGCGCGCCGGAACCACGGAATGGACCACGGTCTCCTCGTAGACGTGGACCATGTTGTAGGCCTGCGCGGCGTCGCGGCCGCGGGTGCTGCCCGCGTCGGCGGCGAGATCCTGGGTGTAGCACGTGGCGGAGGCAACGGACACCGGGATGCCGGCAACCGTGGCCGTGGTGGAATAGTGCAGGTGGCCGGCGATGATCGACTTCACGTCGCTGCCCCGCAGCACCTCGGCCAGTTCGGCCTGGCCGCGCAGTTCCACCAGCACGGACAGGTCCTGCACGCTCGGCACCGGCGGGTGGTGCATGGCCAGGATGGTCCCGTGCGGCGCAGGTTCGGCCAACTCGTGGGCCAGCCACTGGAGCTGCTCGTCCTCCAGCCGGCCGTAGTGTGCCCCGGGCACGGTTGAGTCCAGGGTCATCACGCGCAGGCCGTTGACGTCGTAGACCCGGTCGAGCGGCTCGGAGCCGCCGGGCTCGTCCAAAAGCATGGTTTTCAGCCCGGCACGGTCGTCGTGGTTGCCCATGGCCCAGATCACCTGGGCTCCCAGCCGGACGGCTGCCGGCTCGACGATCCGGCGGAGCCTTCCGTAGGCTTCCGGTTCGCCCTTGTCGGCCAGATCGCCGGTAAATACCAGGGCTTCGGGCCGGGAGCCGGAGTCTTCAAGATCCTCGAAGATCTGCTCCAGCTTCGCTTCGCTGTCCACCGCCCCGTACAGCCGGCCGTCGCCGCCCACTAAATGGGTGTCGCTGATGTGAAGTAAGAAATGGTTTGGCCGTGGATGCTCGGCCTGACGGAAGTCCATCATCTACCTTCTGTTGTTCGCCGGACGCGTGCTGTCCAGTCCACTACAGACCATCCAAACAGAAAAAAGCTGAACTGTGGATGAATTCGGTGCGGCAATTCCGTATATTGCGGCTAAGTTTTTTCCACGATCCCAAAATGGGCGGCGAACAGCGGGGCGAGTTCACTGATCTGGGTGGGGGTCATTGCCGCCCCGCGCAGGCCTTCCAGCCCCGCCAGTTCCCGAATCTCCAGGCCGCGCAGGTCGACGTGCTTTAGGCTCGCCCCGGTCAGGTCGAGCCGGCCGACGCGGCTGTCTTCGAAGGCCACCCGGCGACCGGTCGCGCCGCCCAGATCCAGTTCGTCCAGGATGCAGCCGGCAAACACGACATCTTGAAGTTCGGCTCCGCGCAGGTTCACATACCCAAGTTTGCAGTTGCGGAATTCCACCGACTCCCACTCGGATTCGTAGACTTCGGCCGAGCCGAGCCGTGAACCGTCGATCACCACCCGACGGAAGCGCGAGCGCGGCGCACTGAACTCCGGGGCATTCAACCGCTCGAATGTTACGTCCACGAAACCGGCAGAACGCAGATCCACCCTGTCCACGGAAACATCCAGGAATTCGCACTCCGTGCAGGAGGCACCGGCCAGCCGGAGGCCGTCCGCTTCCGCCCCCGCAAACCGTTTCCCGGCCACGCGCACCTCGGGAACCAAGGCTGATGTCTGCCGACAGATCCCCCAGGTCCGGCGCGTCGAGGCGCGGCGTGAAGTCGTCGGGTTTAGCCATCTACGGAGCATAGACACAGTTCCGGACACAGGGCGCCCCGGCCTATAGGGGGTTTGGGCACGAATCCGTGCGGTTCTCCCTGCTTTAGGCGAACAACCGGTGCGCGGAGCGCCTTTGACGGTGTTCCATGGGCAGCATGCATCTACTCGTCCTGGGCGGCACGGCCTGGTTGGGACACGAAACCGCCGCCGCGGCGCTGCGCCGCGGCCACCGGGTCACCTGCCTGGCCCGCGGAACATCGGGGTCCGCTCCGGCCGGGGCCCGGCTGGTCCGCGCGGACCGGGATGCCCCGGACAGCTTGGACACGGTCGCGGGCCAGCACTGGGATGTCGTGCTCGACGTCTCCCGGCAGCCGGGCCAGGTTCGCCGCGCTGCGGCCGCGCTGGCCGGCACGGCGGAGCACTTTGTTTTCGTGTCCTCCTGCAGCGTCTACGCCGACCACGGCACCCCGGGCGCCGACGAAACCGCCGGGTTGCTGCCGCCCTTGGCCTCGGAGGTGATGACGTCTCCGGACGTCTACGGCGAGGCGAAGGCCGCCTGCGAGCAGGCGGTGCGGCGGGCCTTCGGCCCCGACCGCAGCCTGATCGTCCGACCGGGCCTCATCGCCGGTCCGGGTGATATCACCGACCGCACCGGCTACTGGCCCCTGCGTTTCGCCCGGCCCGTGGCCGAGGACGGCGCCGTGCTGGTTCCCGACGCGCCGGAGTTGGGCGCCCAAGTCATCGACGTCCGGGACCTCGCCGCCTGGCTCATTGCCGCAGCCGAACAGCAACTGGCCGGCGAGTTCAACGCGGTGGGCGACGTGCTTCCGTTGGCCGAGCACCTTGAAACCGCGCGCCGGGTCGCGGGCCATACCGGGCCGGTCCTGTCCCTAAACCAAGAGGAACTGGCAGCGGCCGGCGTCAGCCCCTGGGCCGGCGAGTGCTCCTTGCCGCTCTGGCTGCCGCTGCCCGAGTTCGCCGGCTTCGCCTCCCGCAGCAACGCCGCCGCCAAGGCAGCCGGCCTGGCTTTGCGCCCGCTGAAGGATACACTGGCCGACACCTTGGCGTGGGAGCTGGCGGCCAGCGCCGACCGTCCGCGTAAGTCCGGCCTGGCCCCGGACGACGAGCGCCGGCTGCTGACCATCGCGCACCCCCGCTCCTGAGGGTCCGGCCATGGACAGCGGGAACGATCCTTGAGAACGCCCGGGACACAGTTGTAGCGTGGCAGGCAGCAGGCCTACCGCACCACCGCTGCCCAAGGAGGCACGCCGTGACAATTCCACCGCCGCCGGAGCCGGCACACGACCCGAACGAGCCGGGGCCCAGGCATCCGTTCCCGCCGGAGCCGAACCCGGATCCCTTCGCGCCGCCCACGCCCGAACGGCCGGAGCCGAGTCCGGATCCCTACGCGCCGCCCACGCCCGAACGGCCGGAGCCGCCGCCGGACCCGGGGCCACAGCCCCTTCCGCCGCAACCGCAGCCCGGCCCCTTCCCCGACCCGGGGCCGATCCTTCCTCCGCGAAGGCCCTAGCATCCTGCCTGTTGGCCTCGGCAACGTCCGCAACACAGCCGGGTTCACTCGCCCGGCCACCATAGAATGAACGCGTGACCGCTACCCTTCTGCGCGCATGAGTTCGCGCCTGCACAGCCTCGTCATCGAGACGCTCGGCAAGCGCATCGTCTCCGGTGAACTGGCGGCAGGTGCCACCGCGCATGCCGAGCAGTTCGAGGCCGAGCTCGGGGTTTCCCGTTCCGTGATGCGCGAGGCCGTGCGCGTGCTGCAGTCCCTGGGACTCGTTGAGTCGGTCAAGCGCATCGGAATCCGCGTCCTGCCGCCGGAGCATTGGAACAAGTTCGACCCCTCGGTGATCCGGTGGCGCCTGGCCGGGGACGGCAAGGGCGTCCAGCTCCGCTCGCTGACCGAGCTGCGCTCCGCCGTCGAACCGGCTGCCGCCGAGCTGGCCGCGCAGCATTCGCCGCAGGAAATATCGGCAGAGCTCATGGCCGTCGCGGCGAGGATGCGGGCGGTGGGACGCGCCGGCGACCTGCAGCAGTTCCTGGAACTGGACATCCACTACCACACCTTGGTGCTGGCAGCCTCCGGCAACGAGATGTTCGCGCAGATGCACTCGATGATCGCCGAGGTGCTGCGTGGCCGCACCCATTACGGGCTGATGCCCGCGCACCCGCACGAAGAAGCGCTGCAATTGCACGTCGACGTCGCGGACGCCATCCAGTCCGGCCGCCCGGAAGCGGCCCGGGCGGCCATGGACCAGATCATGCGGCGGACGGTCGAGGAAGTGCGCAGCGTCTGGGAGTCCGAGCCGCGACTTTTCGAAGCCGCCGGCGCCACCGTGGCCGCCGCCCCGGCGCCTACTCCGCGTCGCTGAACCGCAGCAGCACCTTGCCGCTCTGCGACGAGTCCCGCGCCATGCCGAACGCCTCCAGGGCCTCGGCCGCGGCGTATTCGTGCGTCATCACGGGGTCCGCGTAGAGGGAACCGTCGGCCAGCGCCGCGATCACTTCGTCGATCTCGTCGTTGAAGCGGAAGGAACCCACCAGCTCGAGCTCGCGGGTGATCGCCAGCGAGATCAGCGCAGGCTGCTCACCCGAGGGCAGCAGTCCTACCATCACCACGCGGCCGCCCCGGGCCGCACCGCGCACGGCCGACGCCAGCCCGTAATGGTTGCCCGACGACTCCAGGCAGATGTCTGCTTCGACCCCGGCGATCGCCTCGGCATCGGTCGCCAGCAGCGTGCGGCTGGCACCGACTTCCCGGGCGATGTCCAGGGGCTTCTCGTGCATGTCGACGGCGACGATCTCGGCCGCGCCGGCCCGCTTCAGCACCGCGATAATCAGGGCGCCGATCGGGCCGCAGCCGATGACCAGCGCGCGCTTGCCGGCCACGTCTCCGGCGCGCGCGACGGCATGCCAGGCCACGCTGGCCGGCTCCACCAGGGCGGCCCGCCGCAGCGGCAGTTTGGCGGGCAGCTCCCGCAGCATCCGCGTGGGCAGGTTGACGTAGCGGGCGAACGCGCCTTCGGTGTGCGGGAAACGTGCGGCGCTGCCCAGGTACGTGCAGCCCGGCGAGAGGTTCGGGCGGTCCTCCGGATACCTGGATCCGTCACCCGGTCCGGGCGTCGCCGGATGCACGGCGACGGCGGTGCCCGCCGCCGGTCCGCTGCCATCGGCGGCCGCCGCCGCCACGGTACCCACCACTTCGTGGCCCAGCAGCATCGGTGCTTTCAGGATGGATTCGCCGGCAGCGCCGTGCTGCCAGTAGTGCAGATCGGACCCGCAGATGCCGCCGTAGGCAATCTCGACCACGGCTTCGTCGGGCCCGGCCGGCGCGAGCGCGACCGGTTCGACCCGCAGATCACCGGCCGCGTGGGCCACAACGCCGAGGGACTGTGCTGGGAGGGAAGTCATGGAAAATGCCTTTCAGGTGGTGCTGCAAAACTACGACGGCGGTGGTCCGCCTTGGGTGCCTGCGCCGGCCGGCCTGGGGACCGAGGCCAGCGGCGCAGACGGCCAGACGGTCAGACGGGTCAGACGACGGTGGTCATGCCGCCGTCGATAAACACCACCTGGCCGTTCACGAAGTTGGAGGCGTCGGAGGCCAGCCAGATGGCCGGTCCCACGATGTCCTCCACGGTGCCCCAGCGGTGCGCCGGGGTGCGGCCCAGGATCCACGTGTTGAACGCCTCGTCGTCCACCAGCTTCTGGGTCATCTCGGTGTGGATGTAGCCCGGGGCGATCGCATTGATCTGCAGTCCCTGGCTGGCCCACTCGGCGGTCATCGCCCGGGTCAGGTTGCGGATGCCGCCCTTGGACGCCGTGTACGGGGCGATGGTCGGACGGGCCAGGTCGGCCTGGACGGACGCGATGTTGATGATCTTCCCGGCACCGCGTTCGATCATGTGCCGCGCGGCCTCGCGGCCCACCAGGAACGCGCTGGTCAGGTTGGTGCGCAGCACGCGCTCCCAGTCGTCCACGTCCAGGTCCAGCATCGGCACCCGGTGCTGGACGCCGGCATTGTTGACCAGCACCCACAGGGGGCCCACTTCGCGCTCGACCCAGGCCACGCCGTCGGCCGCCGCCTGGGCGTCGGTGACGTCGAAGGCCCGGGCAAAAATACGGTCCCCGCCGAACTCGGCGGCCAGTTCCGCGCGGGTGCCTTCCAGCCGTTCCTCGTCCAGCCCGTTGAGCACCACGACGGCGCCCGCGGCGGCGAGCCCGCGGGCGATCGCCTTGCCGATCCCGCGGCTGGAGCCGGTCACCAGCGCCACACGGGAGGAAATGTCGAACAGGTTCACAGTCATTTACTCTCCAAATGCGGACGGGACGGCCGCAGCCGCCCCGTCCATGTTGTCCAAGGTTGTACTAGAAGTTCGTGGCGACCAAGTAGATGGCCAGCGCCAAGACAAAGCCGACGATGCCCACCAGCGCCTGGCCCACGGTCCAGGTCTTCAGCGTGGTCTTGGTGTCCATCTGGAAGAACCGGCTGACCAGCCAGAAGCCCGAGTCGTTCACGTGGCCGGCGAACACCGAGCCGGCGGCCAGCGCCAGCACAATCGCAGCCAGTTCCACCGGGTTGAACTCGGGGTTGCCCATCACGACCGGCTGGACCAGCGCGGCCGCGGTGGTCAGCGCCACCGTTGCGGAGCCCTGCGCCACGCGGACGACGGCGGCGATTACGAAGCCGGCCACGATGATCGGCAGGCCGATGGCGTCCAGCGACTCCGCGATCGCGTTGCCGATGCCGCTCGAGCGCAGCACGCCGCCGAACATACCGCCGGCGCCGGTGATCAGGATGATCGAGCAGACCGGGCCCAGTGCGCTGTCCACCACGGTCTCGACGAGGCTGTGCTTCTTGCCCTGGCGGTGGCCCAGCAGCCACATGGCCAGGAGCACGGTGATCAGCAGCGCGACCGGGGTCTCACCCAGCGTGCGCAGGATCTGCACCCAGGTGTCCTCAAGCGAGACAACCTCGGCGGTAGCGAGCATGTTCAGGCCGGTGTTGAGGAAGATCAGCAGCAGCGGCAGCAGCAGCAGGAAGAAGATGGTGCCCAGCTTCGGGGAGGAGCGGAATTCGTTTTCCACCGAACCCTTCGGGGCATCGAGGATGTCCGGCACGGCGATGTTGAACCGGCGGCCCAAAAAGTGTCCGAACAGGTAGCCCACCAGGTACCAGGTGGGAATAGCCACCACGAGGCCGAGGATCAGGACCAGTCCGACGTCGGCGCCCAGCAGGCCGGTGGCGGCCACGGGACCCGGGTGCGGCGGCACGAAGATGTGCATGACGGAGAAGGCGGTGGCGGCGGGGAACGCATAGGTCAGCAGCGATCCGCCCAGGCGTCGTGCCACGGTGAAAATGATCGGCAGCATGACGACCAGGCCGGCGTCAAAGAAGATCGGGAAACCGAACAGCAGCGACGCCACGGAGAGCGCCAGCGGAGCACGCTTCTCGCCGAACTTGTTGATCAACGCCTGCGTCATGACGTCCGCGCCGCCGGAGACCTCCAGCATGCGGCCGAGCATGGCGCCCAGGCCGACCAGCAGGGCCACGCTGGCCAAGGTTCCGCCGAAGCCGCCCAGGAGGGTCGGCATAATGTCTACGGCCGGAACGCCGGTCGCCACCGCCGTGAGCAGGCTGACAATAATCAGCGACAGGAAAGCGTGCACGCGGAACCGCATGATCAGCACCAGCAGCAGCGCGATGGCTGCTACGGCGACAAGCAGGAGGCCCGCCGTGCTCAACGTCCAGTTGAGCTCGAGTTCGGTCATCATTGTCCTTCGTTGTATCGGACGGTCGTCCGATGGGTTATCGGTTTAACCGTTTCAGTTGTGTTTCAGTTGCTTCCCGCCCGCCGGCGCTAACTGCCCGCCGAGCCCGCCGGGTCCCGCAGGTAGTTCTCCACCAGCACCGCGATCTCCTCGGGCGAATCGGTAACGGAGACCACAAGCCCCGCCTCGTCCTCGCCGAGCGGTTCCAGCGTTTGGAACTGCGAATCCAGCAGCGTCGGGGGCATGTATTCGTGGTCGCGCCCGCTGATCCGCTCGGCAATCAGTTCCTGGCTGCCGGTGAGGTGGATGAACCGGGCCTGCGGCGCGAAGGAGCGGATGAGGTCGCGGTAACTGCGCTTCAGCGCCGAGCATGCGACGACGGCGGTGGTTCCGTCCGCCAGTTTTCCTGCCATGACGCGGCCGATGGCGCTCAGCCAGGGCTCGCGGTCGGCGTCGGTCAGCGGGTGGCCCGAGGCCATCTTTTCCTTGTTCGCCTCGCTGTGCAGGTCGTCGCCGTCGACGAACTCCACGCCCAGGTGCTTGGCGACCGCGCGGCCCACCGTAGACTTTCCGCATCCTTGGACGCCCATGACCACCAGCGGGGGATATTGCAGAGACATGGTCAGAACTCCTCAGACGCTCCATTACATCTGATTTGGTGACCAACCTCTCGTCAATAAATCAGATTTATCCGGATCAAGGTACCACTGGCCGAGAGGCTCCAGCAAAACCGCCCCGAACCGCCGCCCTGCCGGTAACAAATCGGCCTTCGCTTGGCCCCAGCCCATACCCCCGGCGGGCATCCCGAGGCTACATTTGTCTTATACGGTGTCCGGCGCGGCATCAGCTGCGGCGCCGCGGAGCCCGAGGAGGTCGGAATGTCCTTATCGGATGAAGAACGGCAGCGCCTGGACAGGCTGGGGCAGCAACTGGAGAATGACGACCCCCGCCTGGCCCGTTCCCTGTCTGCCCGTGGCGTGATGGTCTTCGGCCACATTGTCGGTGCGGCGACCCTGCTGGCCCTGGCC
Organism: Arthrobacter sp. Y3223065; assembly: GCF_059090885.1. Taxonomy (NCBI): domain Bacteria; kingdom Bacillati; phylum Actinomycetota; class Actinomycetes; order Micrococcales; family Micrococcaceae; genus Arthrobacter; species Arthrobacter sp. Y3223065. Next base: position 165,827 of record NZ_JBNHGC010000006.1, read on the forward strand.
GGCGCACTCCTGCTGTTCATAGGCATAGCGGGAAATGCGCTGGTTCTGGCCATGCTGGGACTGATCTGTCTGGCGGCGGGCGCCATCCGCGGCTGCGCCGATTTCGTGTCCCGCCACCGCCACGTGTGAGAACGGTCGCGGCAGACACCCCTGGCCTGAAACAGGAACCCTCGCGCGGGTCCGCACAGCCGTGCCGGTGCTCCGGAGGGCGCTGCCGGAGGTCCGCTTAGATTGCACGCCCCGACCCGCAGATGCGAACCACGTCACTTTCGTTACCTCGCCATGTCACAGGGACGCTGCCATAACACACCTCATCATGTACTTTTGCTCAAGCGCGTTCATCGGGAACCGTGCACCCGCACGAGAAGAATGCCGCGGACGAGTTCGATTCAAAGGTGAAAGAGGTCTCCTGTGACACAGGATCAAATGGAAGCGGTCGCAGTCGCAGCGCAGCAGCAGCAGCCGGTCCGCAAATCGGCGGGGCATATCATTGTCGATTCATTGATGGCGCACGGGGTCGAACGAACGTACGTGGTTCCCGGCGAGAGCTACCTGGAAGTGCTGGACGGACTCCACAATTCCAGCATCGACACCATCGTCTGCCGCCATGAAGGCGGCGCGGCCTACATGGCCGAGACGGACGGAAAGATGAACCAGCGGCCCGGCATCGCCATGGTCACCCGCGGACCCGGCGCGGCCAACGCGCATGTTGGCCTCCACACCGCCTGGCAGGACGCCACGCCCATGGTGCTGTTCGTGGGCCTGATCCCCTTCGAGCACCGTGACCGCGAAGCATTCCAGGAATTCGACATCAAATCCTGGTTCGACACCGGCGCCAAGCGGGTCATGGTGCTGGACCACCCCGAACGGGCATCCGAAATCGTCGCCGAGGCCATGTTTGCTGCCATGAGCGGCCGGCCGGGACCCGTCGTCGTCGGTCTCCCCGAGGATGTCATCCGCGAAGAAGTAGACGCCACGCTGCACCCGGTCATCCCCGTCGCGCAGGGCGGCATGACGGTCACGGACTGGAAGGCGCTGAAGTCCGCGCTCAAGGAAGCCGAGAAGCCGCTGTTCGTGGTCGGCGGGAATGACTGGACCCAGGAAGGGTCCAGCGCACTCACGACCTGGCTCGAAGAGCACCACATTGCGGCGGCCGTCGAATGGCGTTGCGAGGGCACCATCCCCTTCGACTCCCCCTCCTACGTGGGCCCGATCGGCTACGGCCGGCCGAAGCCCACCTACGACCTGCTCGAGGAAACCGACCTGCTGGTCTTCGTCGGCACGGTCCCGGGCGATGTCATCACCGACGGCTTCCTGGTCCGGCAGGATTGGTCCAAAAAGAACTTCCTGGTCACCATCGACCCGTCACTGCGGGGCCGCTCCGGCCCCGTCTCCTACCAGATCGTGGCCAAGCCCGACGTCTTCGTCCGCGACCTGGTCATGATGGACCTGCCGCTGAAGGACGAGTGGAAAGACTTCACCCAGCGCATGCGCGGCGAGCAGGTCAAGTTCGCCGCCCTGCCGCCGGCCGAGCCCACCGACGGACCGGCGCGGATGGACACCATGATGGCCAACCTGGTCGCGGGCCTGCCGCGCGACGCCATGGTCACCCTCGGCGCCGGCGAGCACACCAACTGGGCGCACCGCTACTTCCCCACCCACGGCTACGCCTCCATGCTGTCGGCCCGCAATGGTTCCATGGGCTACTCCGTCCCCTCGGCCATCGCCGCCTCGCTGGCCCACCCGGGACGTCGCGTGGTGACCATCGCCGGCGACGGCGAGTTCCTCATGAACGGCCAGGAACTGGCGACTGCCGCCCAGTACGGCGCCACTCCGCTGGTCATCGTCATGGACAACCAGGAATACGGCACCATCCGCACCCACCAGGAACGCTGGTACCCCGAGCGCATCTCCGGCACCCAGCTGAAGAACCCCGACTTCGCCTTGATGGCCCAGGCCTTCGGCGGCTTCGGGGTGAAGGTGGAGCAGGACGCCGATGTACCTGCCGCCCTCGCGGCCGCGCTGAAGGCCATCGACGAGGACAAGACCTTCGCGCTGATCCACCTGGTGGTCGAACAGCGGGTCAAGGCCTACTGATCCGATATCCGGTCGAAGCCGGTGGCCGGGGCGTGATGCCCCGGCCACCGGTGTTTCCCGGGATAAATGTTTCTCCCGAAAATCACGGAAGCGTAACCTTTCACCCTCGTCCGTCGATTAGGCAGGTGTAAGGGCGCGCCGCGGTGGCAGCACCGCAGCCGTGCCGAGCAACCTTTTGAGGAGATCCATGTCGAACCGTTTCCGCACCCTGAGCCTGCCCGCCAAGGGAGCCGCCCTGGCCGCCGTCCTCGCCGTCGGAGGCGCCGGAGCAGCCGTGGCAGCACCCGCCTTGACCGCCGTCGGCGGTTCGGAGACCGCGGTCACCACTGACGCAGTCCCGGCCACCCCGGCCGTCCCCGCCAACGAGGGTGAGATCGCAGTCCCGGCCATCCCGGCCACCCCCGCTGTGCCGGAAGTCCGGTCCGCAGCCGCAGGCGACGCCGAGGCCGACATCACCGCCGGCGTAGACGGAGCAGAGGCTGACGCAGCGCTGGGCGCAGAGGCCGAGGCCGGCACCGAGGAGAACGGTGCAGCCGCCGAGCTGCGTTCGGGTGCCGCCGTGGCTCCGGCTGTCCCGGCAACCCCGGCCCTCCCGGGTGCCGACGGCGTGCCTGCTACACCGGCCGTCCCTGCCGTCCCGGAACTGCCCGTCACCGCCAACGCGGAGGCCCAGGCCGCCATCGACGCCCGCACGGAAGCCGCGGAAACCCGCGCCGAGCTCCGTGGTGCGGCTTCAGTCAAGGTAGAAGCCGGACAGTAATTCCCGCAGTACCGGGTGCGGCGCCTACACTGGTGGCGCCGCACCCGTCGCCCGCTGTCTGAAAGAACGTCGACTTGCCCCAATCACTCTCCGACGACATCGTGCTCGCGGCGCAGTCCGGAAATGCAGATGCGTTCAGCGAGATCTACGCCGCCTTGGCTCCCGGGCTGCATGGTTACCTGAAGGTGCGCGGCTTGGAAGACCACGAAGGCGCCGTGCAGGAAGTATTCCTCGCCCTCTTCTCCCGGATCCAGTCGGTGAAGGGCGGATTCCAGGGGCTGCGGACGCTGGCCTTCTCCATCGCCCATGCCCGCTACGTAGACGATGTCCGGCGCCGGGCCCGCCAGCCAGTGCTCTCGCCTTACGACCCGGATGCCGATGCCCGCGCGGTGGCCTCCGCCGAAACAACTGTCCTGGCTACGCTCGCCGAGAGCGATGTCGGACGCCAGCTCAAAGAGCTGAAACCGGAACAGCAGGAAGTGCTGTTGCTGCGCGTGGTCGCCGACCTGTCGATCGAACAGGTTGCCGAGATCATGGGCCGGACCACCGGCTCCATCAAACAATTGCAGCGGCGTGCCCTGCTTAAACTCAAATCCGTTCTGGAAAGGAAGGAGGCCCTGGTATGAGCATCGCAGAGATGTCCGACGACGACGCCGTCCGCCAGCTGCTGGACGAATCCGGGCTGGCTCCTTCTGCCCCGCTGGAGTCCTCGTTGCTGGCCCTCCGGGCCGCCGGGGAAGCCCCCGTCCCGGCTCCATCGCCCGAGGTGCTGGCCTACATGACGCCGGCTGCCGACGTGCAGGCCGCGGGCGCGCAGGTCGTGCCGCTGCGGCGTCGCCGCACGGTACGCGGCGCCCTGGTCCTCACTGCTGCGGTGGCCGCTACCGGGCTGGGAGTGTCCGGCGTTGCGGCCGCTAATCCTGACTTCCGGGCAGCCGCGGACCAGGCCGTCCGGCACGTCGTCGGCTTCTTGGCCCCGTCCGACACCGGCCAGCAAGGTCCCTTGGACCACGGCGTGCCCGGAGTCCCCGCCGATGTCCCCGCCGTTGGCGAGGTTTCGGTTGAACTAGACGGCTCCGGCTCGGCCGACACCGGAACCGGCTCCCCTGCCGGTCCCGCCGTCCCGGCAAGTCCTGCCGCCCCCGGGCCGCAGCCTGAGCCCCGGGCGGAGAAAACCCAGGGCTCCGATGATGCCGGCAGGCAGGGTGAGAAACGACCGCCGGGCAAGCCGTCCAGCGACGGGGTCCCCGCGGTGCCGCCGCTGGAGGGCGGGCTGCCCGAGCCATCCCTGGGCCAGCCGGACGGCAAGCCCGGCAAGGGCACCCCGCGGGAAGGCCAGGACCTGCCCGTCCCCGGTTCCGGCCACCTTCCGGCACTGCCGGCCATCCCGTCACCGGAGCGCTAACCGGCCACCGCCCGGCCGCCGCCGGCCTTCCCGCCACCGGAGCGCTAACCGGCCGCCGCCCGGCACGGGAATAACGACGGCGATGCTCGCGGCGGTAACGGATCCTCCCGCCGCGGCCTCTTTCCGCAATCGGGCGATAGTGGCAGAGTTGCGCCAAGGGGACACCGTTCTGTCGGGACGGCAGGAGGACTCATGACCGCATCGCCGCTGGTACTTGGCCCGATGCTGCGCTACGTGGACCAGACGTCGGCCAGCATCTGGGTTGAGACCCGCGAAGCCGCCACCGTCGCCGTCGTGGTTCAGGGACGCAGCTGGCAGGCGGGCACGTTCTCCGTGCGCGGCCACCACTACGCACTGGTCGAGGCGGAGGGGCTGGAGCCCGGGAGCGTTACCCCCTATCGGGTGGAGGTCGACCGCGTGCCGGCCTGGCCGGAGCCGGAGTCGCCGTACCCGGACCCCGTTATCCGCACACTCACGCCCGGACGCCCGCTCCGGCTGGCCTTTGGTTCCTGCCGCACCAGCGTCGAGCATGACGCGACCGGCAACAGGCAGCACGGCGTGGACGCGCTGCGGGCGTACGCGCTGCACCGCGCCAACGGCACGGCCCCGCCCGGGGACAGGGACGGGGCCGGAGGCGGGGACGGGGCCCGCGCCGGAACCTCGGACGGGACAGAACCCGGTGCCCTCGACGGGAACGGGACGGAACCCGGCTGGCCGGACCTGCTGCTCTTTTTGGGCGACCAGGTCTATGCGGACGCGACATCCGAGGCGATGCAGGAGTTCATCCGCGCCCGCCGGAACATCAAGGAACCGCCCGGCAAAGAGCTGAAGGACTACGCTGAGTACGCCCACCTGTACATGCTCGCGTGGTCGGACAGCGCCAACCGATGGCTGCTCTCCACGCTGCCCAGTGCGATGATCTTCGACGACCATGACATCCGCGACGACTGGAACGCCTCGCTGACCTGGCGGCGGCAGATGGAGAAGAAGCCCTGGTGGCACGGCCGGATTGTCGCCGGCCTCGCGTCCTACTGGGTCTACCAGCATCTGGGGAACCTGTCCCCGGAGCAGCGTGCCGAGGACGAACTGTGGCAGCAGGTGGTAAACCACCCGGGCGAGGGCGAACCGGACCTCACCGACGCGCTGGAGGCTTTCGCGGAGCGGACGGACCGGCAGCCGGACAGCTACCGGTGGAGCTTCACCCGCGACATCGGCGGTTCACGGCTGGTCGTGCTCGACTCCCGCGCGGCCCGTGACCTGCAACCGGAACGGCGGACGTTGCTGGACGAGGAAGAAATGGCCTGGCTGGACAGCCAACTTCAGGGCGGCTTCAAGCACCTGCTGATCGGGACCTCGTTGCCGTTCCTGCTCCCCACGGGCCTGCACCACATCGAGTCCTGGAACGAGGCCCTCAGCGAAGGCGCCTGGGGCAAGCTGCCGGCGGCCGCCGGCGAAATGCTGCGGCGGGCCGTGGACCTGGAGCACTGGGCAGCCTTCCAGCGCACCTTCCGCGAGGTGGCAGCCTTGGTGCAGGAGGTGGCCGACGGCAGGCGCGGACCTGCGCCGGAGACCGTCACCTTCCTCTCGGGCGACGTCCACTTCTCGTACGTGACGGAGGTGGTGCGCGATTCGGGCAGCCGGATCGTCCAGGTCGTCTGCTCCCCCGTCCGCAACCCGCTGCCCCGCTTCCTCCGCTATTTCACCGCGGCCATGTCCTATGGCATCGCCGCTCCGGTCGGGGCCCTCGTGGCCCGCGGCGCGAAGGTTCCCAACCCGCCGTTCACGTGGAAGGGCCTCAGGCGGCCATGGTTCGACAACAATCTGGCCAGCTTGGAGGACTCCCCCGACGGCCTGAGGATCTGGTGGGAAAAGGGCGTGGTGCACGACGGCGACGATCTGCACCCAGGCCTGGAAGAGGTCGCCTCCGTGACCATCGCGCCGCAAAAGAGTCCGATCGCGCGATAGTCCGATGGCGCGAGGAGGCGTACGGCCGGGGCCGGCGGCTGTCCGGGGCGCGCCTTGCTCCCAATTACGCTGGTGATATGGAATCGCCGATCGACAGCTACTTGCACGCCTTGCACGCCGAGATCTCAGGGCTCCGCGACGGCACGCCGTATCTGGTTGGTCCTGCCTCGGCGGTGGTCAACCCGGACGACTTCGGGATCTGCCTGGCGACGGTGGACGGCTACGTCTACGAAGTCGGGACCACGCGCAAGGAATTCACGCTGCAGTCGATCTCCAAGCCGTTCAGTTACGCGCTCGCGCTGGCCGAGCTCGGGTTCGACGCGGTGGACGAAAAAGTGGACGTGGAGCCGTCCGGGGATCCGTTCAACGAGATCTCCCTCGCCGCCGGCACCGGACGGCCCGCCAACGCGATGATCAACGCGGGCGCGCTGGCGGTCACCGGGATGATCAAGGGCTCCGGCGGCAGGTCCGCGATCAAGCGGATCCTCAACACCTATTCGGAGTTCGCCGGCCGGAAGCTGAAGAGCAGTCCGCGGGTGTTCGAAGCCGAGCTGCGCAACAGCGACCGCAACCACGCCCTGGCCTACCTGCTGAGCTCGTTTGGCGTCATCGAGGACAACCCCACCACCGCGTTGGAGAACTACCTGCGGCAGTGCTCGGTGCAGGTGACCTGCCGGGACCTGTCCATCATGGCCGCGACCTTGGCCAACGGCGGCACCAATCCGGTCACCGGCAACCACGTCATGGACATCGGGCCGGTGGAACGGGTGTTGTCGGTCATGATGACCTCGGGCATGTACGACGACGCCGGAGACTGGGTCACCAACGTGGGGATGCCGGCCAAGTCCGGGGTGGGAGGCGGCACCTTGGCGGTGCTTCCCGGCCAGGTAGGGCTGGCGGTGTTCTCGCCGCCGCTGGACGACCACGGCGGGTCGGTCCGCGGGATCGCCGTGAGCCGACGGCTCTCCGAGGACATGGAGATGCATTTTGTCCGCTCGGCACGTGCGGGGCGTTCCGCGATCCGGGCAAGCTACGACATCACCGTCGTTCCTTCCGGTATCCGCCGCACGGATGAGTCGGCCGAGGTGCTGCGGGAGAACGGCCATCGCGCGCAGCTGATCGAGCTCAACGGCGACCTGCTGTTTGCCGGCACGGAATCGATGGTCCGGGAGATCAGCTCGCTCCCGGACGATGTTGAGCTGGTGGTACTGGACCTGCGCCGCGTCGACGAAGTGGGCGGCGTGGCCCTGCGCATGTTCGCCCGCCTGGAGGAGAACCTGGCCGCGAACAACCGTGAACTGCTGCTGATCGATCCGGAGGACACGCTCGCCGGCGTCTTCGTCGACACCGGGCGACCCGTGCCGGTCTTCGATACCCGCACCGGTGCCGTCGAGTTCTCCGAGAACCGCCTCATTGCCCGCTACGGAGATCCGCTGGGCGTGCCCGCGTCGGTGCCGGTGGAGCAGTCGCTGGCCCTGGGCACCCTGCACCCGGATGAAATTGTGGCACTGGTGGAACGCATGGAGCCCGCGAAGTACGAAGACGGGGAGATTGTTCGGCGGGTTGGCCAACGGTTTGGCGGGGTGTACTTCATTGTCTCCGGCCGGATCAGCACCATCGCCGCCGACTCGGAGGGACGGCGGGTCAAGCTGAGCACGCTCAGCGCCGGCATGACGTTCGGCGAACTCGCGCTGGGCAGCGAAGACCGGCAGGAAACCACCGAGAAAGCGGACGGCCCGGTGGAACTCATGGTGCTTTCGTCGGAGGCGATCGAGGAGCTGGAGGAGCAGGACCCGAAGCTGGCGATGCGCCTGTGGAAGGCGCTCACCCGGGATGCCTACACACGGGTGGACCAGTTCCTGCGCGAAACAGCCGTCCGAATCCGCGACTGACCGTCCGCGGCGGCCCGCTCCCGGCGGCCGGATGGGCATCCGCGCGCGGGCATCAACTATAGTTACGGGCAGTCGTAGCATCTGCCACATCGGCACCAGAATCCACACCAGCCGCGGTCTCTCTGTGTCTTGTTCCCGGCAGAGGCTGCAGAAAGGAACGTGTGAACTTTTTCGAGTTTCTCGCGAAACGGGCCGACGACATGCTGGAAATGGGCATCGAACATGCCGTCCTCGTGGGCGTCTCGGTCATGCTCGCCACCGTGATCGGGGTCGGCCTGGGCATCGCGACCTATCGGCATGAACGACCGCGCGAAACAGTCCTCGCGGTCACCGGTGCTTTCCTGACCATTCCCTCCTTCGCGTTGTTCATCCTCCTCATCGGCCCGCTGGGCCTTGGCGCCCTGCCCGTGGTCGTCGCCCTCACGATGTATGGCCTGCTGCCCATCGTCCGCAATACCATCACCGGCCTGCGCGAAGTGGATCCTGCCATCGTGGAATCGGCCAAGGGCATGGGCATGAGCCGTACCCAGCGGCTGCTGAAGATCGAACTGCCCCTGGCGTGGCCGGTGATCATCACCGGCATCCGCGTCACCACCCTGATCCTGCTTGGCATCGCTGCCATCGGCGCGATCGTACTGGGCCCAGGCTACGGAGAGTTGATCTTTACCGGCCTGGCCCGCGTGGGCACGCCGGTGGCCGTCAACATGGTTCTGGCCGGAACCCTCGGAGTGGTTGTCCTCGCCATCCTGTTCGATCTGCTCTTCCACACCGTCCGCAAGCTGACTACCTCCAAAGGAATCCGATGACCGTATCCGACCATCAGACCCCCCAGCCCAGGCCGGTCAAGATCCGCCTACAGAACCTGTCCAAGAGGTTTCCCGGGCAGAAGGACAACGCGGTCGACGACCTGACACTGGACATCTACGAGGGCGAGATCGTGGTGCTGGTCGGCCCGTCGGGATGTGGCAAGACCACCACCATGAAGATGATCAACCGGATCATCGAGCCCACCTCCGGCCGGATCATCCTGGACGGTGAGGACGTCACCACCACCGACCCGGACCAGCTTCGCCGCCGCATCGGCTACGTCATTCAGCAAGTCGGCCTGTTCCCGCACATGACCATCGGCGAAAACGTGGCCACCGTGCCCAAGCTGTTGGGTTGGGACAACAAACGGATTTCCGCCCGGGTCGACGAGTTGCTGGACATGGTCAACATGCCGCCGTCGACATACCGCAACCGCTACCCCAAGGAACTCTCAGGCGGACAGCGGCAACGGGTAGGTGTGGCACGTGCTTTGGGCGCAGACCCGGAAGTGATGCTGATGGACGAACCGTTCGGGGCCATAGACCCGATCACCCGGGACCGGCTGCAGAACGAATTCCTGCGCCTGCAGTCGGAGGTGCGCAAAACCATCGTGTTCGTCACCCATGACATCGATGAAGCAATCAAGATGGGCGACCGGATCGCCATCCTGCAGGACCGCTCCACGATTGCCCAATACGACACCCCGGAGCAGATCCTGACCGCCCCCGCCAATGATTTCGTCTCCGACTTCATCGGCAACGGCGCCTCCTTGAAGCGGCTGAACCTCAGCCGCGTGGCCGATATCGAGCTGACCCAGTGGCCGACCGTCCGGCTGGACACCCCGGCCGAGGATGCGCTGGAGCAGTTGCGGCGCACCGATCGCTCGGCGCTCCTGGTTCTCGACTACGCCGGGCGGCCCCGCCGCTGGGTAGGTGCGGACGACCTGCACCGCGCAGGCAGCCGCGCGCTGGATGAGGTGGGACTGCCGCCGGAAGCAATCCTGGAACCAAGGGCTACGCTGTCCGATGCGCTGAACGAACTCATCACCGCCCGCTACAGCGTGACGATCGTGGTGGACTCGCACGGTGTCTACCAGGGCGTGGTGGATATCGAACAGATCAACGAGGCCATCCGGGCCATGCGGGACACGGCGGTCGCTCGAGCCCGGGCCGGGCTGGGCGAGGTGGCCGAAGCCGTACAGGCGGGTGGCTGACGTGGCCGCTGCCGCACCACAGCACACGGTGCACGACCAAGACGTTGCCGTCCAACCACCGGCCAGGACGCGACGCCGGACCCTGACCGGGTACCTGCTGGTGCCGGCGATCCTGGCGCTGGCCTGCCTCTCGCTGTACCTGTATGTCGGCTCGCAGGAACTGGACAGCATCGAGGCGCGCGTCCTGGCCCCGGCCAATCTGGCTGCCGCCCTGGGCCGGCATCTGCAGCTGACCGTGGTCTCGACGCTGCTGACGCTGGTCATCGCCGTGCCGTTGGGCATCCTGTTCACCCGTCCGGCCATGCGCCGGGTCCGCCCCTACCTGATCACCCTGCTGACCTTGGGACAGGCGGTTCCGACCATCGCCGTGCTGGTCCTGTTGGCCGTGGCTTTTCTGTTCCTGGGTTTCCAGGCCGCCATCGTGGGCTTGGTGCTTTACGCCATCATCCCGGTGCTGCTCAACACCATGGTGGGCCTGGAGCAGGTCGACGAATCCGTGCTGGAAGCCGGGCGAGGCATGGGCATCTCCAGGTTCGGTGTCCTGCGCCGGCTCGAACTGCCCCTCGCGGTGCCCATCATCCTGGCCGGCGTCCGCACCGCGCTGGTGATCAACGTGGGTACGGCCACCCTGGTGACCTACATCAACGCGGGCGGACTCGGGGACATCATCGTGGCCGGGCTCTCAACCAACCGCGTGCTGGTCCAGATTGTCGGCGCCGCGCTCACAGCGGTGCTGGCATTGCTGATCGACTATCTGGCGAGCATCGCCGAAGACTTCCTGCGCCCGAAAGGGCTCTAGGCCATCCCCTGCATGACGAAAGAGGAATGATGAAAGCGAATAGTTCACGGAAGACGGCGTTCGCCGCGTTTGGCGCCGGAGTGGCCTTGCTGCTGACGGCCTGCGGCAGCGGCGACGCCGCCGAGGCGACAGGCGACGGCGAGCTCGCGGGCGCGCACTTCGCGGCGGGCTCCAAGGAATTCACTGAATCCATCCTGCTGGCCCAGATCGCGGCCGTCGCACTCGAGGATGCCGGTGCCACCGTCGAGGACAAGACAGGCATCTCCGGCAGCGCCACCGTGCGCGAAGCCCTGCAGTCGAACCAAGTGGACTTCTATTGGGACTACACCGGAACCGGCTGGGTCAATGTCCTCGGCCACACCACCGAGGACGTGCCGGAAGACCTCTACGCCGCCGTCGCGAAGGAAGACGCCGAGAACGGCGTCGCCTGGCTGGAACCGGCGCCGTTCGAGAACACCTACCGTATCGCCGCAAAGAAGGAGTTTGCGGAGGCCGAAGGCATCACCAACATGAGCGAAGCCGCCGCGTTCATCCAGAAGAACCCGGACCAGGGTACCGTCTGTGCTGCCAGCGAGTTCATCAACCGCGACGACGGGCTCCCCGGCTTGGAGAAAGCGTACGGTTTCGACTTCAGCAACGTGGTGGAGCTGGACCTGAACCTCATCTACACGCAGGTCGGCGGATCCTGCCAGTTCGGTGAAGTCTTCTCCACCGATGCCCGGGTCATCTCCAACGACCTGACCGTGTTGGAGGACGACAAGGAATTCTTCGTCCCGTACCAGGGCGCCATGACCCTGCGCCAGGAAACCCTGGACGAGTACCCGGCCATTGCGGAGATCATGGCGCCGATCAGCGCCGCACTGACCAATGAAGTCATCACCGGGCTCAATGGCCGGGTGGACAACGACGGCGAGGATCCCCGCGATGTCGCCGAAGAGTGGCTGACGGAGCAGGGCCTGGTGGGTTAGCCACCGGACCTCCGCACCGCACAACGGCCAGCGGCCGCCGGTCACCACGACCGGCGGCCGCTGGCCGTTTCATTCCTCCGTGAAGCGGTCCGGCCCTCTCAGGCCTCCGCGAAACGTCCCACCGTCTTCTGCGCATCGATCCCCGGAAGGGCGGCGGCGAAGATGCGGTAGTAAGCCAGTTCCTCGCGGGTCCGCACCGGCGGATCCAGGACGCCGGCCTCGTGTTCCAGCTCCGCTTCGCTGACCGACGCTTCGAAGTGATCGCGGAGCACATCGTTCATGCCGGTGCCTTCGCCGAATTGCTCCTTCGGCCGCCAAAGCACCTCGTGGGGAACCATCCCATCGAAGGCCTTGCGCAGCAGCCATTTGGCCGGCCGCTCCGGTCCCGTCAGTTTCCACGCCGGCGGCAGGGCCAGGGCCAGTTCCACCACGTCCAGGTCCAAGAAGGGCAGCCGCGGTTCCAGCCCGTGGGCACCGGCCACCCGGTCCACGCGCTGCAGTCCGCCGATGGGCATGCCTTCGAGTGTCTCCAGCAGATCCTCGTGCAGCGCCTCGCCGGTGTCATGGCGGCCGTAATGCGAGTAGCCGGCGAACAGCTCGTCGGCACCCTCGCCCACCAGCACGATCTTGACGTGTTCAGCGGCCAGCCGGGACACCAGGAAATTCGGCACCGCGCTGTGCACCAGCGTCGGGTCAAAGGATTCCAGCTCCGCGATGACCTGCGGTACCAGCGCGATCGCGTCCTCGGCAGTGTAGACCAGCTCATGGTGATCGGTACCGGCGGCGGCCGCCATTACCCGGGCGGCCAGCAGATCGGCGCTGCCTTCCAGCCCGACGGCGAACGTCTTCAAAACCTCCCCGCGCTCTGCGGCCTTGCGGGCCGCCACGGCCGTGACGATGCTGGAGTCCACCCCGCCGGACAACAGGACGCCCACCGGCACATCGGCGTCCAGGCTGCGCTCCACCGCCCGGACCAAGGTGTCGCGCAGGGCATCAAAGACCCACTGCGGAGGATCCTCCTCCGGCCGCCGGCTCTTGAGCAACACCGGGGCGCCCGCCGGGAAAACGGGTCCGGCGATCAAGCCGTCCTCAGGTGTCCAGGCATGGCCCGGCGGAAAAGGCTCCACGAAGGGCCGCCACTCGTCGTCGAACGCCTTCATTTCGGAGGCAAACAGCACGGTTTCGTCGCGGCGTGCCCAGTACAACGGGGACAATCCGAGCATGTCCCTGGCCGCGACGAACCGCCCGTCATCGCCTGCCACCACCAAGGCAAACGGGCCCCAGAGCTTCTCGAAGGCGGCGACGCCGAGCTCCTCGTACAGCTGCAGCGCGGCCTCCAGATCGGAGCGGGTCCTGAACCCCTCGTGCCCGAGCCGGTCGCGGATCCGGCGGTAGTTGTAGATCTCGCCGTCGCCCACCAGCCAGGCCTCGCCGTCGCGGCCGGCCAGGGGTTGCTGCCCGTTCTCCGGATCGACGATGGCCAGCTGCCGGCTGCCGAGCCAGGATTTGCCCACCCGGCGCGACCCCGACCCGTCCGGTCCACGGTGTGCCAACCGGTCCAGCATCCGTTCGCCCGCTGTCGCATCGAACTCCCCGTGGGCAGCCACTATCCCTGACATCTGCATCCCGCCTTCGCGCTTGTCCAACAAAATCCGGCGCCGCACGCGGCCGGGCTCCGTCCGTCCCAGGCGCTGCGACGCGACTTCTCCAGCATAGCCAGCCGAGCCCGCACCCTCCCGCCCGGTCAGGGACCAGGCCGAGAGGTTCCGCGGTTCCTGACCGCACCCCGGCTCGGTCCAGACCACTCGCCGTCGCTCCTTAGACTTGTAGGCATGACTGCAACGCTGGTGGCCAAGGACCTCTCGGGCGGCCACGGCCACCGCACTCTGTTCTCCAACCTGAACCTGACCGTCGCTCCGGGCGACGTCGTCGGGGTGGTCGGTGCCAACGGTGCCGGCAAGACCACGCTGCTGCGGATCCTGGCCGGCGCGGACGCACCGCTGGCGGGGTCGGTGAGCACCGCGCCCTCGGACGCCTTTGTCGGCTGGCTGCCGCAGGAACACGAACGGATTCCCGGCGAGACCATCGCCGCCTACATTGACCGCCGCACCGGTGCCGCTGCCGCCACCGCCGCCATGGAAGCCGCGGCCGAGGCGCTGGGCTCCGGCTCCAAGCAGGCCGGCGACGCCTACGCCGCCGCCCTGGACCACTGGATGGCCAGCGGGGCCGCGGACTTGGAGGACAGGATCCCGCCCATACTGGCCGAACTCGGGTTGGACGTTGGTCCGGACGCCCCGATGACCGGGCTTTCCGGCGGCCAGGCCGCACGCGCTGCCTTGGCGGCCCTGCTGCTGAGCCGCTTCGACGTGGTCCTGCTGGACGAGCCCACCAACGATCTGGACCTGGCCGGACTGGCCCGGCTGGAGTCGTTCGTGCAGGGCCTGCGCGGCGGCGTGGTGCTGGTCTCCCACGACCGCGAATTCCTGGCCCGCTGCGTGACCACCGTGGTGGAGTTGGACCTGGCCCAGAACAAGGTGGCGGTATACGACGGCGGCTACGATGCCTTCCTGGAGGAGCGGGCCGTGGCGCGCCGCCACGCCCGCGACGCCTACGACGAGTTCGCCGAGAAGAAGGCGGACCTCGTGTCCCGGGCGCGGACCCAGCGCGAGTGGAGCTCCCAAGGCGTCCGCAACGCCATGAAAAAGAACCCGGACAACGACAAGATCCGCCGCAAGGCCAGCACGGAGTCCTCCGAAAAGCAGGCCCAGAAGGTGCGGCAAATGGAGTCCCGCATCGCCCGGCTGGACGAGGTGGAGGAGCCCCGCAAGGAGTGGCAGCTGCAGTTCAGCATCGGCGCCGCCCCGCGCTCCAGCGCCGTGGTCGCCACCTTGAACCAGGCCACCGTCCGCCGTGACGGGTTCACGCTCGGCCCGGTCTCGCTGCAGGTCAACGCCGGCGAGCGCATCGGCATCACCGGCCCCAACGGCGCGGGCAAGTCCACCCTGCTGCGACTCCTGCTGGGACACCAGCAGCCCGACGACGGCGCCGCCGGGCTGGGTGCCAGCGTCGCCGTCGGCGAGATCGACCAGGCGCGCGGCCAGCTCGCGGAGGACCAGCCGCTCGGGACCGCTTTCGAGCAACTGGTACCGGACTACAGCCAGGCCGAGGTCCGCACGCTGCTGGCAAAGTTCGGGCTCAAGGCCGACCAAGTGTCCAGCGCCGTCGGCGCCCTCTCCCCCGGCGAGCGCACCCGGGCCGCGCTCGCCCTGCTGCAGGCCCGCGGCGTGAACCTGCTGGTCCTCGACGAACCCACCAACCACTTGGACCTGCCCGCCATCGAACAACTGGAGCAGGCGCTGGACAGCTACGACGGCACGCTGCTGCTGGTCTCGCATGACCGCCGGCTGCTGGAGAACGTCCGGCTGGACACCCGCTGGGCCGTCGACGCCGGCCAAGTCACCGTGACGTAACGCCGCACGGACGCCTGCCTCAGATACCTGTCAGGGGTGCTCGATCCAGCAGGCCAGGATGGTGGTGGAGAGCTGGTAAGCCAGAGCGTTCCTGGTGATGCTGTCCGGCCCCAGGGTGGCCGGCAGGCCGGAGGCTTCTACGTGCAGGACGAAGCTGTCTTTCTGGAACACGGCTGATCCCTCGGGCGTTTCATAGGCCGGGAATCCGAGGTTGGCGAGGCCCTCGATGGGGTGTGCAGCCTTCGCACGAGCCTGCATCGCGTCGAAATATTGCAGCGCGGATGCTTTGTCCTCAGCTTCCCGAACGGAAATTTTTAAAGCTCCTTCGGCCAGGTGGTAGGTGCAGGTGAAGGTAGGGTCGGCCCACTCGCTGATGGTGTGCGGGTCCTCGTCCAGGTCCAGGATGGCGCTGAGCCTGTCCATCGGCTGGTCCCCGCACACCATCAGGGCAGCGTCGCTGGGCCCGTCCGCCGTCGCTCCCGGCGCCTCCGGATCCTGACTGTGCTGCCCACCGCCGTGGCTGCCGGCATGCCCGGGCTCTGTTGACGCTGTGGGCGGGGCGGAGGGAGAGCTTATCGGCGGTGACACGGTTGCGGCCGCGGTGCAACCGGAAAGCAGCAGAGCGGACAGGGCCACGGAGGCCAGTAAGGGCTCGGGGTGTTTCACAGCTTTTCCGTCCTGGCAGCCGTACTGTATCGGGTTGGCGGCCGTTCTTAGGCTTTGAGTTTTGCGTAGATGACGTAGTTGTCGTCGAAGAGCCCGGTGGACGGGTCATAGCCGTCGCAGGTGATCAGCCGTAGCTCAGCTCCGGGGGTGTTGCCGTAGACCTCGAGGGTGGGGAACTCGTTTTTGCTGTAGAGGGCGCCGCGGTCAACGGTGAACACGGCGATGCTGCCATCGGTGCGGGAGACGTTGATTTCGCTGCCTGGTGTGAGTTTCCGCAGGTCGGCGAAGACTCCCGCGTTGCCGCCGAGTGCGTTGACGTGGCCCAGCATGACCGAAGGACCGCGTTCCCCGGGCGTGGGAGAGCCGCTGTACCAGCCGGCGGGGGCGCCGCTGCCGGTGTCTTCGGGAACCTCCAGGGAGCCGTTTTCCCGCAAGCCCAGATGGAGGAGGTTTGTCCGGACCCCGATCGAGGCAATGCTCAGGGTGACCGGAGCGGCAGCACCCATCACCCGCGGAAGCTGTTCTGCCGGAGGGGTCACCGCCGGTGCGGAGGCTGACGGTGCGGCTGTAGCCGGCGATGGAGCCGCAGCCGTGCCGGGCACCGCCGGAGACGAGGGGGCGGCGGCCGGCGGGGAGTCGGGGGTTCCGTTTCCTGCTGTGCCGCAGCCGGCCAGGGTCAGCAGGAGCAGAACCCCGGCCGCCGTGGAGGCCCCAAGACCCCCGCGGCGGCCGGAATTGCTGATTCTCACAGTATTGGTCCGTTCAGCTATGACTTTAGGCTGCCGCGCCGGCGGTGCGGCGGCGGACCACGTAGGCCCCGCCGGCCAAGGCCAGGAGGACCAGGCCACCGCCGAGGACGAGGGCTCCGGTGTCGGTGCCGGTTTCCTGAACATTGCCGGTGTCAGCGCCGCCTGCGGGCATCTTCATCTGCCCGGCCGTTAGTGTTCCGCACAGGGCGGGAGAGGTGGCGGCCAGCGGCAGGGTGGGGGCAAGGTCGCTCTTCGCGGCTTGGCCTGCCGCGCTGAGGGTGGCGGGGTCAAGGCCGTGGACCACAACCACTGCGGTGCCTGCTTCCAGGGCGGCCTTGGTCTCGGCATTGACATCGAACGTGCGGTCAATGGTGTAGGCGGCTCCCTGGCCTGCGACTTGGAGGTCAAGGCCTGCTGCGGGGCTGGTGTCGCCGCTGGTGGACAGGGTGGTGAGGATTTCGCCGTAGGACGGGGCTCCTTCGGTAGTGGAGATGACCTGGTCGCCGTCCGCATCGGCCGAAGGATCGGGGCAGACGCCCTGGGCGCCGCCGTGGATGTGCTGCACGTGCGGGTAGGGGGCGTCCATGAAGGTGGCAGCCAGGCCAGAGACGTTCAAGACGGCGTGGGCTTGGTTGCCGGTGACATCAACCGTGATGGTGCCGGAAGCGGAGCTGCCGTTGATCTGGCCCAAGGTTGACTGGTAGTGGTCGGCGCCGTCATTGGCCATGGCAGGGGAACTTTGCAGGGCAAGAGCGCCCAGGGCCAGTGTGGGGACAGCCAGAAGGCGAAGTGGCTTATTCATTGGAAAAATCTCCTCATACACGTCGGTGTGATGTTCGCGCCCCGAAAGAGGGGACACCAGTACTTCGGAACGGCACCGAAAACGGATTGGAGGAATTGTGGCCCGGGCCACAATTGTCGACTACCTCTTGACCTGCCCACGCCGCAGGAGTAAGTTCTTATTCAACCGAAAGGTTGATCAAGGGAAGAGTTGAATAACGTGACCGATAGTAGCGACGAGGCCCTCTTGGACAGGGCGTTCATGGCCCTGGCAGATCCAGCCCGCCGCCGCATCATCGCCCGGCTCAGCCGCGGACCGGCAACGGTCAACGAGCTGGCCGAGCCCTTCGAGATCTCCAAGCAGGCGGTTTCGAAGCACATCCAGGTCCTCGAGCAGGCACATTTGGTCACCCGCACCAGGGATGCCCAGCGCCGGCCCGTTCACCTAAACGCTGCACGGCTCGAAGCGCTCACTGCGTGGATCGACCAGTACCGGCTGGTTCGGGAGGCGCAGTACCGCGGACTGGACGCCGTGCTCGGCCAACTATCCAAGGACAAACCATGAGCAACTCACTTCAAGTCGCCCTCCCGCAGGGCCTTCCGTTCATCGATACGGAACGCGAGTTCGACTATCCCGTCGCCGACGTTTTCCGCGCCCACAAAGACCCCGACCTCCTCAAGCAGTGGCTGGGCCCACGCGGCATGAAGATGGACATTGATCATTACGACTTCCGCACCGGCGGCAGCTACCGCTACCTCCACACGGGACCCGACGGCCAACAGTACGCCTTCACCGGCATTTTCCACACGGTCCGCGAGAACGAGTTCGCCATCCAGACGTTCGAGTTCGGCGGTTACCCGGACGTTGTCAGTATCGAGTTCATGACCTTCGAGGACCTCGGCAACGGACGCTGCAAACTGATCGGCCATTCCGTCTACCCCACGCTGGAGGCACGCGACGGCATGGCCCAGTCCGGCATGGAAAGCGGCATGAGCGAAGGCTATGAGCGGCTTGACGAGCTGCTCGCCGGCGCCCGCACCGCGTAAAAAGGGGGCCCTGCCGCGGCCTGGGGCCGGAGCCTGCCAGGCCCCGGCCCCAGGCCGCGCACTTCCCTGTCCAGAGGGCTCCCGCCCGCAGCCACCATTGGCCTCCTCGGAATTAGAAAGTATGCTGAGGATTCCTTGAACCCTAGACGGAAGGTGGTTTCATGGCGAACGACGATGAAGGACGCAAGGAAGTAGCCAAGATCCTGAAGGACGCTGACATCGGCGTCCTGACCACGGTCAATGCCAGCGGCCAGCTGTTCAGTCGGCCGCTGGCGCTACAGGAAGCAGAGTTCGACGGCGACCTGTGGTTCGTGACGCACGATCCCTCGCCCAAGGCCAGCGAAATCCGCGCCAATCCGCACGTCAACGTGTCGGTCAGCGGTTCGGACGGCTACCTGTCCATCTCGGGCACCGCCACAATCGTCCGCGACCAGGCGAAGATCGACGAACTGTGGAGCCCCATGATGGAACCGTGGTTTGAAAACGGCAAGGAAGACCCGACGGTGGCTTTGCTCCGGGTCGAGGCCCACACCGCCGAATACTGGAAGCCGGATTCCCCCAAGGTGGCCACGCTGTTCAAGCTGGCCAAGGGAATGGTCACCGGGAAGCAAGCAGACGACGTCGGCAAGAACGACGTCGTCAACCTTTAGCCGGAGGCATCTGCCGATCGGCAACACAGCACGCACTTAAGGAGTCAGCAATGTCCGGAAATCTTTTGGCCCGTTCTGTGCACGACCTTACTGCCGCCGCCTGGTTTGGCGGGTCCCTGATGGGCGCCATCGGCCTTAACGGTGCGGCCGCAGCCGCCCAGGATCCGCGCGAGCGGACTCGTTTGTCCAGCGTCGGCTGGATGAAATGGGCGCCGGTCCAGGCCGTGGCTTTCGTATCGCACCTTGCCTCCGGCTTGCCGCTGCTGGCGGGCAACAAGGGCAGGATGGTCAAGCAGGAAGGGGTTACGCGGAATACCGTCATCAAGACCGTTGTCACCCTGGCCGGCGCGGCCGTCACGCTCTACGCCGGCATGCTGGGCAAGAAGGTGGAGAAGATGGCTGAACAGGGTGCAGAGGGCGCCACCGAGCCGTCACCGATGGCGTCACCGGAGCTTAAGTCCGCGCAGAAGCAACTCAAGCTGCTGCAGTGGACCATCCCGGCCTTCGCCGGCACGGTCATCGTGCTCGGTGCCAAGCACGGCGAAATGCAGCGGCCCGCCACCTTCTTGGAGGGGCTGCTCAAGCACTGAAGGTGAGGTTCACCCGGTGCGGCTCCGGTCAGTCGCGTCGTCGGGGCTGTCCGCTGAGGACGCCCCGACGCGCGTCGGCCCGGATTAGCAGAATTACGCGGCCCGTCGCGGAGATTCTGCATCCCACCCCGCGTCGGCCGGGCTGGTCCACCACCGGCTGCACCGGCTGAGCGCGCTGCACGGTTACGATTGTTGAAACGTTAACATCAGACGGCAGAGTGGGGAACGGGCATGCCGGCAGCATCATGACGGCGACCAAAGCGGCGGCCGCCTTGGCGTGGGCTGCCATCGCCGGCATTTCGGCCGCCGGGCTGCTGGTGTTGGGCCAGGTCATCGCGGCTTCGATCGTCGCTCCGCCACGGTTCGACCTGGTGGCCGTCCTCTCCGTGCTGATGCTGGTGCTGGCCTGGCACCTGCGCGTGGATACGCCGCTCATGCGGCGCCAGACCACCGCCGCGATGACCGCCGCCGTGATCGTCTGCAACGATCTCACCGCACCGCTGCACGAAACGGTGGCGGTGGTGGGAGTGGGGCTGCTGGCCACCCGCGTGGTTTTCCGGCGCTTCCGCTGGGGAGAGGTGTACTGGTTTATCAGCCGGCTGCTCGCCTCCGCCGTGCTGGTAGCGGTGTTCCAAGCCCTCCACGCCGCCGGTATTGCGTGGCCTGTCGCCCTGCTGGCTGGCTGGCTGGCCTTCTTCCTGACGGCGATTGCCGTCGAGGGTGCCTTCGCCACCACGGCCACACGGAGCAGCACCTTCCGCAACGGCATCGGTTGGGCGCCGGCACTGTGCACGCTGGGCATCAACCTGCTCCTGTGCTTGGCCGCCCAGTACGCCGCCCTGCGGTTTAGCCACGACGGCGTCCAGTCGTTGCTCCTGGTCTTCGCATCCGTGCTGGCGCTGGCGGTCACCGGCTGGCTGCGCAACCGCGAACTGCGCCGCCGCCTCACCGGCCTGGTCGACGCCTCGCTCGAGCTGCCGTGGAGCCCGGACGGGCTTGACAGGACCCTCCTCGCCGCCGCCAGCGCCTCGGTGCGCGCGGACCGCGTGTCCCTGCGTCCGGAAGCGCCGAAAGAAAGGGAAATCGGCGTCCGGATGCGTCGCTGGGACCACGGCGACAACTACCTGGTGGCTTCGCGAAACGGCGGCGCACAGTTCACCGAAGAAGACGAGCAGGTGCTGGACGCGCTGGCACACGTCGGCAGCATCATGGTCCGGCACGATGAGCTGGTGCACGAACTGCGGCTGCAGGCGGACACCGATGCCCTGACCGGGCTGGGCAACCGCCGCACCCTCTGGCATCGGCTGGCCGAGATCAATGCCGGCCGCCGCCCCGGCGAGGCCATCGCCGTCGTCTATCTTGACCTGGACGAATTCAAGGCCGTCAATGACAGGCACGGCCACGACGTCGGCGACCTGCTGCTGACCGCCACCGCGCAGCGGATACGCTCGGAAATCCGCGAGGACGACGTGGCCGCTCGCATCGGCGGCGACGAATTCGTGGTCGTCCTCCGCGATGTCACCAGCGAAGCCGACGCCCGCGCCGCCGCCGACCGCATAGCCGCCGCGATCGCGCGCCCGCTCAGCGCCCGCGGCAACACGCTGCGGGTGCGGGCCAGCACTGGCGTGGCGTACTCCGACCACCCGGCACCCAACATCGAGGAGCTGCTGCGCAACGCCGATTCCGGCATGTACGGCTCCAAGCGGCTGCAGCAGCGCCTGCGCGACGCACAGCGCGACGGCTCCGAGGCCGAAGCCTGCCTGGCTGTTGCGGTTGAACGCGGCATCCGGCGGCACCTACTGCGTGTGGCGCTGCAGCCCATCGTTTCCCTGGACCTGGATGCGATCGTCGGGTTCGAGGCCCTGGCCCGCTACGAGGACGACGAACTCGGTAACATCCCGGCGGACCGGCTGGTCACCGAAGCGAACCGGCTGGGCCTGCTCACCGAGCTGACCATCCAGGTGATCGACGGAGCGGCGGCGGCGATGGCCCGAATCAGCGAAGTCACCAGTGTCCGCTCCATCTCCGTCAACGTGGAGCTGGGCCAGCTCGCCGCCGGATCTCCCGTCGTGGACCGGCTGCGGCGGATGCGCGCCGAAGGGCCGGAGCTGAACATCATCGTGGAGCTGACCGAAAACTCGTTGGACAAGATGTCCGAGCAGTCCCGGGCAGCCCTCGTGCAGTTGCGCAGCGAGGGCTTCAGGATCGCCATCGACGACTTCGGCTCCGGCTACTCATCCATGAACTCGCTGACCGAGTTCCCCTTCGACATCGTCAAGGTGGACCGCTCGCTGGTCAGCGGCAACGACGGAAGCGCCCGGAACGACGACGAAAACGCCCGGAACATCGTGGTCAGCCATTTGATCGCCATGTTCACCGCGCTGAAGGCGGACGTGGTGATCGAGGGCATCGAGACCGCCGAGACCGTGGAGTGGCTGGCCGGCTGCCCGGATCTGAACGCCCAGGGCTTCTACTTCGGCCGGCCCATGTGGCCTGAGGAACTCATCGCCCGGCTGGTCACCTCCGGCACGGCGGCGCTGCCGGCTCCCGCCCACCGCGATTCCCGCCGACCCATGACCCAGCGGACGCCCGAACATTCGTCTGCCACCTGAGGCGCCGGATCTATCTCTGCGGCGGCTAGGCCAGGCGGTCCAAGGCTTGGAGCTGCAGCACGATCCACGGGCTGAAGGCCCACGGCGCGGCGGTCGCCGCGGTCCGCAGGTCGGAGGGCCGCACCCAACGGTACTCGGCCACCTCGTCATCGCGCGGCGACAGTTCGCCGGCAGCCAGCGCCGTGTAGACGGGGCAGAACTCGTTCTCCACAATGCCGGAGGCGTCCACCGCGCGGTAACGGAAGTCCGGCAGCACCAGCTTCAGGTCTTCCAGCCCAAGCCCCAGCTCGTAGCGCACCCGTCGCCGCACCGCGTCGGCCATCTCCTCCCCCGGGGCCGGATGGCCGCACGCGGAGTTGGTCCAGACACCCGGCCAGGTCAGCTTGTTCAGTGCGCGCCTGGTCACCAGCACGCGGCCCTCGGCGTCGGAAATATGGCAGGAAAACGCCAGGTGCAGCGGCGTCTCGCCCGTGTGGATGTCGGCCTTGTCGGCAACGCCGGCGGGCTTCAGGTTCTCGTCCAGCAGCACTACCTGCTCGGGTGATTCTGCCGTCATGTCGGTCCGGACCCGGGCAGCTGCCGTTGCCGGGAGCGCGCCCAGCGGTCAGTGAAGTTCATACCAGCCATTGTATGGGCGGGTGGGAGAACCCCGGCAGCATTTGTGAGCACACGAGCGCGCCTGCAAGGGTGCAGGGGTGGACCGGCATCACCGGCCGGTAAGGCAATATAAGAGCATGAAGGATGACGCGGAGCGAACCGACGAAAGGCCGGCGACGAAACAGGTCAAACTCATCGGGGAGCGGCTGCGGCGGGCGCGGGAGGACCGCGGGCTAACCATCCTTGAGACCGCAAACCACACCGGGCTGACCAAGGGCTTCATTTCCCAGGTGGAGCTGGGAAAAACATCGGCCTCCGTCGCGTCACTCGCCTCGATCTGTGATGCGCTGAATCTTCCGCTCTCGGCCCTCTTCGAGCCGCCGGCTGTTCACCTCGTCAGGGCGGACGCCCGCGAACCGGCGCGCTTCCTCGGCCGCAAAGTCGCCGATTCGATCCTGACGCCGCCTGGCCAGGGAGGCGTGCAAGTTATCGAAACGGTCATTCAACCTGGCGGAGGAAGCGACCCCGAACCGTACCGGCTCCCCGTCGATCGGGAGTTCGTCACTGTTCTGCAGGGCGAACTGCACATCACCGTCGAAGGGCACCAGCTCGAGCTCCAGGAGGGTGATTCCCTGACCTTTCGTGCCTCACTCCCCCATGTCTGGCGGAACCCCTCGAAAACCCAGCATGCGCGGGTCCTGTGGGTCCTGACTCCACATGCGTCAGTATGACGGGCCGTCAGCCCGCACGCTGAGTCGGTGAGGCAGCCGCTTTAGGGCTTGGCCCAGATACTCAAGTACTCGTAGGCAATCTGTGCGGCGGCCATTGAGGTGATGTCGGCATGGTCGTATGCGGGCGCGACCTCCACGATGTCGGCCCCCACAAGGTTCAGATCCGCAAGGCCCCGCAAAAGGTGCAGGAGGTCCCGGCTAGCGAGACCGCCGGGCTCAGGTGTACCGGTGCCAGGGGCGAAGGCCGGATCAAGCACATCGATGTCGACGGAGACGTAGAGCGGACGCGTTCCCACACGATGTCTGATCTGTTCGACGATGCCGTCAAGTCCGGTGCCGATGAACTCGCTGGCACGAATGCGTTGAAAGCCGGTCGCATCATCGTTGTCCTGGTCTTCCGGCCCGTAAACCGATCCGCGAACACCAACATGGAGGCACCCCTCTGTGTCGATCAGGCCTTCTTCAAACGCCCGGCGGAATGGTGCTCCATGGTGGAGATTGGCGCCGAAATACGGGCCCCAGGTGTCGAGGTGCGCGTCGAAGTGAACCACCGCGACCTGACCATGAATGCGGTGCAGTGACTTCAGCGCCGGGTAAGCGATCGTGTGGTCGCCCCCGAGCACGACGAGGCGCTGGCTCCGCTCCGATGCCTCGTCAAGGCCTCGAATCATGGTCTCCACGGCAGTCTGAATATTGAACGGGGTGACCGGGATGTTGCCCAGGTCCGCAACCTGATGCTGCCTGAAGGGATGGGAGCCGAGTTCGACGTGGTAGGGACGAATCAGGCGGCTTGCGCTGCGAATCGCCTCGGGCCCGAAGCGAGCCCCCGGTCTGAAGGTCACCCCCGAGTCGAAGGGAATGCCGACGAGGCCTACCTGATAGTCGCTGACCTGATCCAGGCGGGGAAGCCCGGCGAACGTAGGTGCCGACGCGAATCGTGGAACGGCCGCGAAGTCGACCTGCTCGACGACGGGTTCGCCCTGTTCGTTGCGGGATGTGGTGTGCACTGGCAAAGGGGTCAACGGTATTCCTTACTCCTGTCGAGAGTGGGCACGGTTTTGCAATACGTGACGCAAGTCATGCAACACTATCCATGGCGAGCGTATGGTCGTCAAGACTTCGACAGCAAGCGCAACGCGCAGGCTCGCCGACTGAGCGGTCATCCGGACACGAATGCGGGTCGGTGAATCAACAGGAGGAAGAGGACATGCCAGCACACAAACCGGTCGGCCAACGGGAGGGGTCCGAAGGGCCTCGCTACGCAGGAATTGCAACGTATGCGCTGCTCCCCCGCTTGGAAGAAGTCGAGCGTGCCGACATCGCGGTGGTAGGCGTTCCGTTTGATTCCGGAACCAGCTTCCGGCCGGGAGCCCGCTTTGGACCCGCGCACATTCGGGAACAGTCGCGGCAGCTGCACCCGTATCACCAGGTTCTGGACGCCTACCCCTTCCGCGATCAGCAGGTTGTGGATGCCGGCGACTTTCCGGTAGAGCCCTACAACATCGAACGAGCCGTAGGCACCATCGAGGCCGGTGCGGAACGCCTGCTGGCGCAGGGCACCAGGATTGTCGCGCTGGGCGGCGACCACACCATCGCGCTCCCCCTCCTCCGTGCGGCAAGCGCGGTACACGGCCCCCTCGCGGTCCTCCACTTTGACGCGCACCTCGACACCTGGGATCTCCTCCACGGTGCGTCCATTTGGCATGGTTCACCGTTCCGCCGCGCGGCGGAAGAGGGGCTCATGGACCTCGCCCATTGCCAGCACGTCGGAATCCGAGGCGGCATCTACGGTCCCGAAGAGCTCGAGGACGACCGACGTGCGGGGTTCGCGATCATCAGCAGCCAGGACTTCCAGGAGCGTCCCCTGCCAGAGATCACTGACCAGATCCGTCGCCGGCTCGGAGACTCACCCGTCTATATTTCTGTCGACATTGACGTACTGGACCCGGCCCAGGCTCCGGGAACCGGAACACCGGAGGTTGCGGGGATCACGACCCGGGAGCTCTTTACCGTCCTCCGGGGCCTGCAAGGGCTGAACATCGTCGGGTGCGACGTCGTCGAAGTGGCACCGGCGTATGACCATGCCGGCATCACAGGCTTGGCCGCCGCTCACACCGCATGGGAACTCATCACGCTGATGGGGTTGAACAGCACGCCTCTTGGACGAAACGACCACCCCATGGCCAAGACATCCGATCCCGCGCCGGCCGCCCTGCCGTAGACTCGACGCCACTTCATGCTTGTTCGGAAGGACGGATCGTGCCTGACTCTCCCACTACCGCTGCCCCGGCTCCAGCAACAAGGCCCTTGGAAGGCCTGCTGGTGGCCGACTTCTCCAGGGTGCTCGCCGGCCCGCTGGCCACCATGACGCTGGCCGACCTGGGTGCACGGGTCATCAAGGTGGAGCGCCCTGGCACGGGGGACGACACCCGCAGCTGGGGTCCGCCGTATTCCCCGACCGGAGCGACCTACTTCGAGAGCGTGAACCGCAACAAGGAATCGATCTGCCTGGACCTGGCGGATCCCGGCGACCGGCGGTTGGCCCGGACGCTGGCGCTGGCTGCCGACGTCGTCGTGGAGAATTTCAAACCCGGCGGGATGGACAGGCTCGGGCTCGGGTATGCGGAGCTCTCGGCCGGGAATCCGGGCCTGGTCTACGCCTCGATTTCCGGTTTCGGTTCAGCCGAAGGTGCGTCCCTGCCCGGCTACGACTTCATCGTGCAGGCGGTCGGCGGCCTGATGAGCATCACCGGCGAGGCGGACGGTTCCCCCTACAAGGCGGGTGTCGCCCTGGTGGACGTGCTGACCGCGAAGGACGCGACCATTGGGATCCTCGCCGCGCTCAACGCGCGCGCCGCCACCGGCCGGGGCAGCCGGCTCGAGGTCAACCTGCTGTCCAGCCTGCAGGGCGCCCTGGCCAACCAGGCCCAGGCCTATCTGGGAGCAGGCAAGGTCCCCCAACGGATGGGCAACGAGCACCCGTCCATCGTTCCCTATCAGCTGCTGGAATGCTCCGATGGTCCGCTGGCCGTCGCCTGCGGCAACGACGGGCAGTTCCGACAGCTGGCCACCGTCCTGGGAGAGCCGCAGCTCGCGGACGACGAACGTTTCGCCACCAACAGCGCCCGGGTGCAGCACCGCCACGAGCTCATCCCGCTGCTGGAGGAGGCCCTGTCCGCCGCCTCCGCCTCGGTGTGGCAGGGCAAGCTCACCGGCGTCGGCGTTCCCGCCGGCCCCGTGGCGGGCATCGACGAGGGCATCAGGTATGCCGAATCACTGGGGCTGGCCCCGACCATCGAGGTCCGCGATGCCGCCGGGGAGCCCGCCGGCCGCCAGGTTCGCCACCCGATCTCCTGGAGCCCGGCGTTCGAACCCCGCACCGCTGCCCCGCCCGCGCTCGGCGAACACACCACATCGGTGCTGGAGTGGCTGCGCACCCTGGACTGACGTCAGAGGCCGCGCCGGCGGAAGGCCAGCCACAGATGCGCGGCGACGTCCGGATCGTCGACGCTGACCCCGAGCAGCCGCTCGGCCACCGCCATTCGATGTCGCAGCGAATTCCGGTGGACGTTGAGTTGGCGGGCCGTGTCCTCCCAGTGGCCCCGGTGGCGCAGGTAGGCGGCCACGGTCTCCAGCAGCTCGGCGCGGCGATACCCCGCCAGCGCCTCGACCCACGCATCGGCGCGGGCTTCATCGTCGGCAGCCAGTTCCACGAGCTTGCCCGCAGGCGCCGCGACCGCGGCACGGTGCACAGCTGCCATCGCCCCCGCCACCTCCGCCAACGCGAGGGATTCCGTCCAGGCAGCACCTGTCTCCGCGGCGCCGGAGGCAGCTGCTGGCGTTGACGTTGACGCAACCTTGACTGCCTCGGTGCCCGCGTCGACTCCCGTCCAGGCCAGAAGTTCCGCGTCGGCTTCCCCGTCTGCCGGCCGGTCTGCCGCCGCCTGTTCCGCGAGCCCGGCATCCAGCAGGAAGTAGGCCACCCCGTCGTCGGCAAAGCGCAGCGCACAACTGGCCAGCGCCGTCGCCGGCGAGCCGTCGCCCTCGGCCGGTCGGAGCCGGGACACCGCGCCGGCGAGCGCCGCGAGGGAATCCGCCGTCCCCATCTTGGCGGCCAGCACGCGGACCCGTTCCGGCAGCTGTCCCAGGTTTCCGTCGGCGGCTACCAATCCGGCGGCCTCCACCTGGCCGCGGGCTATCAGCTTGGCGACGACGGAGCCCAGCACCGTCGTCGTCCCCAGCAGCTCCTCGCGCTGCTGGGCCTTCAGAGCCAGCAGGACGCAGACCGTCGTGATGATCTGCCGATCGGCCTTGGTCAGGGTCCGGCCCGGGCCGATGGCCAGGAAGCCGTCGATCCGCCGTCCGACGAGGATGGGATACTCGACGACTGGAGCGCCGTGCAGCCAGAAGGTAGCGGCGGAATGGGTGCCGGCAACGTTGAGTCGTGTGGTTTCCAGTCTGAGGTGCGGCAGCAACGGCAGCGCACTGGCCGGCCAGACAGTGGCCTCCGTCCCGGCGTCTGCGGGCAGGTAGGCCGCCCAGCCGCCCAGCGCCTGGGCCAGCCCCTGCACGACCGATGGCAGGGCATCCGGACGCATCGTCGCCCGGGCCAGAGCTGTCTGCGTTCCCAGGTTGGCTATCAGGTCTGCTTGATCACTCCGCGAGGCCAATTCCCAGAACATCCGCGAGACGTCCAGGAACGGGACGCCGTCGGGGACCACCAACAGCTCCACGCCCTCCGCGGAGCAGGCCCGGACCAGCTCCGGCGGCACGCTGTCCAGCCCTTCACCCAGCCCCAGGCCAAGGGCAGCGACCCCTTTGGCTGCCAGCCGCCGCACGTATCCGTCCACGGCAGCGGCACTTCCGCTCAGCGGGATACCGGTGGTCAGCAGCAGCTCGCCGCCCTCCAGGTAGGCACCCGGGTCTGCCAGCTCGGAAACATGGACACCAGAGAGCTGGATCCCCGGCACCGGTCCGGGAACCGCCGGCCTGAGCGATGCTCCGAGTTCATGGCTGAGCTGGGCGAGGGAAACCATGGACTGATTATCCAACACGGCCGGAGCTTTTAGGCAGAACATCCGATGACCTCGTGCCCATCGCGCGGTTAGCGTTGCCCTATGACCGATGTGCTCACCTCCGCGACCGGCGCGGCCGCCGCCACGCTCCCCCAGTCCCGCCACTTGGCGACGGCCATCCCCGGCCCCCGTTCCCAAGCGTTGCACCGGGACCGGCTTGCCCACGTCAGCGACGGCTTCGGCATCGTCCTGCCGGTCTTCATCGAGAAGGCGGACGGCGGCATCCTGCAGGATGTGGACGGAAACCGCCTGATCGACTTCGCTTCCGGCATCGCCGTCACCAGCATCGGCGCCAGCCACCGCCGGGTCCGTGAGCGGGTGGCCGCGCAGCTGGAGAGGTTCACCCACACCTGCTTCATGGTCACCGAGTACCAGTCCTTCACCGAGGTGGCCAAGTGGCTCAACGAGCACACGCCGGGCGACTTCGAGAAGCGCACCGCCCTGTTCTCCACCGGGGCCGAGGCGGTGGAGAACGCGGTCAAGATCGCCCGTTCGGCCACCGGCCGCAGCAGGGTGCTGGTCTTTGACGAGGCGTACCACGGCCGCTCCCTGCTGACCATGGCGATGACCGCCAAGGAGAACCCGTACCGGCTGAACTTCGGCCCCTTCCCGGCAGAGATCGTCCGCGCCGCCTCGGCCAATCCCCTGCGCCCCGCGTCACAGCACGACGACGGGGTCCCCGCCTCGGCCGCGGACGTCACCGCGGCGGCGCTTGCCTCGGTCGAGGCCGCCCTCGCCGAGCACGACCCCGACAGCTTCGCCGCCATGGTCATCGAACCCATCCAGGGCGAGGGCGGCTTTGTTGTTCCGGCCCCCGGCTTCCTCGCCGGGCTGCGCCGGATCGCCGACCGGCACGGCATCGTGCTGGTGGTCGACGAGATCCAGGCCGGGATGGGACGCACCGGGACACTCTTCGCCAGCGAGCACGAAGGAGTGGCCGGCGACATCACGCTCACGGCCAAGGCGCTGGCCGACGGGTTGCCGCTCAGCGCCGTGACCGGCCGCGCCGACCTGATGAACGCCGTGCACGCAGGCGGCCTGGGCGGCACCTACGCCGGCAACCCGCTGGCCTGCGAGGCCGCGCTGGCCGTATTCGAAGCGTTTGAGGACGGCAGCCTGCTGGCCAACGCCCGCGCCATCGAAGCCGCGGCGCGCCGGGTGTTGGAGCCGCTGGTTGCGGAGACCGACGTCGTGGCCGAATTCCGCGGCCGCGGCGCCATGCTGGCCTTGGAGTTCGCCGACCAGGACACACTGGCCCCGCGGGCCGACCTGGCCAAGGAAGTTTCTGCCCGGTGCCACGCGCAGGGCGTGCTGACCCTGACGTGCGGCACCCATGGCAACGTCATCCGCTTGTTGCCCCCGCTGGTCATCGGCGAGGACCTGCTCGCCGACGGCCTGCAGGTGCTGCGGCAGGCCGTCCTCGATGTTGCGGCCAACGGGAAGCCGACGGCGGCCGCCCCGGCATCGGCCTGACCCGCCTGCTGCGAATCTTCCTCCCGCAGCCCCACACACCTCAACACCATCCCCCGAACTCCCCAGAAGGAACGCCCCATGTCTTTGGACCATGACCTGATTTCGTTCGAATCCCTGCTCACCGAGGAGGAACGGCAACTGCAGAAGAACGTCCGCTCCTTTGTGGACAGCGCGATCAAGCCGAACATCGCCGGCTGGTACGAAAACGCGGTGTTCCCGCTGGAGATCGTGCCCGAGCTGGCCAAGCTCGGCCTGCTCGGCATGCACCTGGACGGGTACGGCTGCGCGGGCCGCTCCGCCGTCGAATACGGGCTCGCCGGCGCCGAGCTGGAAGCCGGCGATTCCGGCCTGCGCACCTTCGTCTCCGTGCAGGGATCGCTGGCCATGTCCGCGATCCACAAGCACGGCTCCGAGGAACAGAAACAAGAGTGGCTGCCGAAGATGGCCGCCGGCGAAGCCATCGGTTGCTTCGGCCTGACCGAACCCAGCGCCGGTTCCGACCCGGCCAGCATGAAGACCTTCGCCCGCCGCGACGGGGACGACTGGGTGCTCAATGGTTCCAAGCGCTGGATCGGTCTAGCCTCGGTCGCGAAGGTCGCCGTGATTTGGGCCCAGACCGACGACGGCGTCCGCGGCTTCGTGGTCCCGACCGACACCGCCGGCTTCAAGGCCACGCCGATCGAAGCGAAGCTCTCCATGCGCGCGTCCATCCAGTGCGACATCGAACTCACCGACGTCCGCCTGCCCGCCGGGGCGCTGCTGCCGAAGGCCAAGGGCCTGCGCGGCCCGTTCGAATGCCTGAACGAAGCCCGCTACGGCATCATCTGGGGCGCCATGGGAGCCGCCCGCGATGCATGGCAGGCCGCGGTCGACTATTCCAAGGAGCGGATGCAGTTCGACAAGCCGCTGGCCGGTTACCAGCTCACCCAGGAAAAGCTGGTCAACATGGCCCTGGAAATCAACAAGGGCTTCCTGCTCGCCCTGCACCTGGGCCGGCTCAAGGACGCCGGGCAGCTGGCCCCGCACCAGATCTCCGTCGGCAAACTCAACAACTGCCGCGAAGCCATCGAGATCGCCCGCGAATGCCGCACCATCCTCGGCGGCAACGGCATCACGCTGGACTACTCGCCGCTGCGCCACGCCAACAACCTCGAATCCGTGCGCACCTACGAGGGCACCGACGAGGTCCACACCCTGATCCTCGGCCAGAAGATCACCGGCATCCCCGCCTTCCGCTGACCCCCTGTCTGAACGCCAAGGAGCACGCATGACCTCTCCGGTACAGCTGCAGCACTACATCGACGGCACCTGGGTTCCCGGTTCCGGCTCCCCCATCGCCAGCCACAACCCGGCGCAGCCCGACGAAGTTGTCGCCCAGGGCCTGCAGGCCGGTCCCGCCGAGGTGCAACAGGCCATGGCCGCCGCCGTCGCCGCCCAGCGGGCGTGGGCCCGCACCCCGGCGCACGAGCGCGGCGCCGTGCTGCTGCGCGCCGCCGTCGTGCTTGAAGAGAACGCTGAAGCCTGGGGGCTGGAGCTGGCCCGGGAAGAGGGCAAGACCCGGGCGGAAGGCCACGGCGAGGTGCTGCGGGCGGCGCAGATTTTCCGTTACTACGGGAACGACGGCGACCGCGCGGCCGGGGAGATCTTCTCCTCCCCGCGGCGCGGCGAGAAGATCCTCGTGACCCGCAAGCCGCTCGGCGTGGTCGGCGTGATCACCCCGTTCAATTTCCCCATCGCCATCCCGGCGTGGAAGATCGCTCCGGCCCTGGCGTACGGGAACACCGTGGTCTGGAAGCCGGCGAGCACCGTGCCGCTGCTTGCGCTGCGGCTGGCCCAGGCGCTGGACGCCGCCGGGCTGCCCGCCGGCGCGCTGAACCTGCTGATCGGCCCGGGCGCAATGGGCAACGACATAGTGGAGCACCCGGCGCTGGACGGCTTGACCTTCACGGGCTCCACCGGCGTGGGCCGCCGCCTCGCCGCCGAGGCGGCCGGACGCGGGGTGCCCGTGCAGGCCGAGATGGGCGGCAAGAACGCCGCGATCGTCCTGGCCGACGCCGACCTGCAGCTTGCCGCCGAACAAGTCATGCTCGGAGCCTTCCGCTCCACCGGGCAAAAGTGCACCGCCACGTCACGGCTCATCCTGGCCGAAGCCGTCGCCGACGAATTTCTCGCCGCGCTCACCGAGCGCGCCCACGCCCTGGCGGTCGGGAATCCGGCCGACCCCGCGGTGCAGATGGGACCGGTTGTCAACGACGCCGCCCTAAAATCCATCCACGACGGCATCGATGCCGCCCTCGCGCAGGGCGCGCGGCGGATCGCCGGAGGCCAGAGGTACGAGGATGGCTTCCTCGCCGGCGGCTACTTCGTCCCGCCGACCATCCTGGAGCTCCCCGATGACCGGGAGCTCGACCTGTGGCGCGAGGAACTCTTCGGACCCGTGCTGGCCGTTCGCCGGGCTGCCACCGTGGAGCAGGCCTTCGAGCTGGCGAACGACAGTGAATTCGGGCTCTCCGCCGCCCTGTTCACCCAGGACGTCACCCGCGCCCTGGACGCCATCGACGACGTCGACGTCGGCATCCTGCACGTCAACTCCGAATCCGCAGGCGCCGACCCGCACGTACCGTTCGGCGGCGCAAAGAAGTCCGGGTACGGACCCAAGGAACAGGGCGCCGCGGCCAAGGAGTTTTTCACCCATACGACCACCGTTTATCTCCGCGGCGGGACCGCCGGACTCTGAGGGACACATGACTGCCTCCATCGATAACATCAAGCACATCCTGGTCGTGGGTTCCGGCGCCATGGGCTCACAAATCGGCATGGTCGCCGCCCTGGCCGGGTACCGGGTCACCGTCCAGGACATCGCCGAAGACATGCTCGCCCAGGCCAAGGAGCAGCTGACCGCGCGCATGCAGGCCAGTGCAGCCAAGGGACGGATCAGCCATGGGGACGCCGACAGCGCGTTGGGCCGACTGGCCTTCGCCACGGACCTCGCGGCCGCAGCGGAGGACGCCGACTTCGTCATTGAAGCCGCCACCGAGCGGCTCGAGGTCAAGCAGCAGATCTTCGCCCGGCTCGGCGAGGTGACACCACCGCACGCCATCCTGGCCACCAACTCCTCCACCCTCGGCTCATCCAAGGTCGCCGCGGTGACCGGCCGGCCGGAGCAGGTCTGCAACATGCACTTCTTCAACCCGGCCTTGGTGATGAAGTGCGTGGAGGTGGTGCGACACGAGTCGACGTCGCAGGCCACCGTGGACGTCACGATGGAACTGGCGCGGCGTTTCGGCAAGGAACCCGTCCTGATCAATCGGGAGGTCCCGGGCTTCGTTGCCAACCGGCTGATGGGTGCCCTCCAGAAGGAAGCGCTGGCCCTGCACGCCGCCGGCGTTGCCAGCCTCGAGGACATCGACAGCACCGCCAAGACCGCCCTCGGGCACCCGATGGGCCCCTTCGAGCTCATGGACATGGTCGGCCTGGACGTCATCGACTTCATCGCCCGTGCCACCTATGCCGAAACCGGCGACGAGGCGGACCTGCCGCATCCGGCCATCACGGATCTTGTCGAGCAAAACCGGCTCGGACGCAAGACCAGCCGGGGCTGGTACAGCTACTGACGAATCGCTCCACGGCTTCCGTCTGAGCCGGGCCGGCCCCACTGGTGCTGCCGCGTTTGAACCGGCGGCTTGGTCGCTCCGCTCAGACGGTTTCGACCCCGTGCAGCACCTCGGAGGCGTAATCCATCACGGCCCGTGCCCGTGCGCTCAGGGCCACGCCTACGGGCCAAACGGCCACCACCGAGGTCCCGCCCGCCCGGGGCACCAGAGGCCTCGAGACGATCGGCAAACCTTCGGTAGTAACGGGGATCTGGTTGGGTCGTGACATCAGCAGGCTGTAGCCGAGGCCGCGTCCCACCAACGCCCTGACCAGATCGATTTGCGGCACCTGGGCCGCCAGCGTCGGCGTGAGGCCCCGTTCGCTGAACATTAGCTGCGTATAACCGCTGCTGGGCACCGATTCGAGCATGATCAGCGGCTCCGGAGCGAGTTCGGCCAGATCCAGTTCGGCCTTGCCGGCCAGCGGGTGGGACTGGGCCAAAACGGCCATGACCTCGGTGCGATAAATGATCTTTCGCTGCAGTCCCGCGGGCAGGCCGATGTCATAGACGATGGCGGCGTCCAAGGCGCCGGTCGTCAGCGACGGCAACAGGTCGCCGTGATCGCCCACCGTAATGCCGATCTCCACTCCCGGATGCTGCTTGCCGAAGCCCTCCAGCACCGAGGGCAGTACGTTGCTGGCCAGTCCGATGTAACAGCCGAGCGCCACCGGTCCCCGCAACTGTCCGTCGACGCCGGCCAGTTCGCTGGCCAGCCCATCGGTTTCCTTCAGGATGCTCCGGGCCCGGCCGGCGAGGTACTGCCCCGCAGGCGTGAGCCACATGCCCTTGGCCTTCCGGCGCACGCACAGCTGCTCGCCCACCGCTGCCTCCAGTTCGCTCAACGCGTGCGAGAGCGCCGACTCCGAAATATGCAGGGCGGCCGCCGCGGAGCTGAGCGTCGGATGATCGGGCAGGGCCGCAAAGAGTTCCAGCTGACGCAGGGTGAACTTGGGCAAGAACCGTATTCCTAAACGATCGAAGAAGTTGTGCTGATATCCGCAGTTTACTAGCAGATACCCGAGAGGTGACACTGGACACATCCACGGAGTTCAAAGGAGCAAGCAATGACTACCGGCGTCGGACAGTGCCCGTTCGGGTTTGGCACCAGCACATCGGAAGGGGTCCTGCCCTCTCCCGCTGCGGTTGCGGCATCACCGAGTGTTCCCGCCCCACCTTCTGTTCCAGCCCCATCTTCCGTTCCCGCCGCAGCACCCTTTGCCGCGACACGGGCCGCTCCCGGAGCCGTCCGCGCAGGGACGTCGGCTCTTGAAAGCCGGCCGTACACCTCGGCGGACTGGGTGCGGCCGGCGGACCTGATGGCGGATCCCTACCCCACGTACCGCCGCCTCCGGGAAGAGGCACCTGTTGCGTGGGTGCCGTCGCTCAACCGGTTCCTGGTGACGAGCTACGC
The DNA here is from genome assembly GCF_059090885.1 of Arthrobacter sp. Y3223065. NCBI lineage: Bacteria > Bacillati > Actinomycetota > Actinomycetes > Micrococcales > Micrococcaceae > Arthrobacter > Arthrobacter sp. Y3223065. The sequence goes on from NZ_JBNHGC010000006.1 coordinate 201,239, forward strand.
CGGATGCCATGCGGTGGAGATGGACCAGGAGATTTTCAGCGCCAACGTCAGCGGCGCCACCATGAACCGTGCCCTCGGCGGTCAGCCGATGCTGCGCAAAGACGATCCGGAACATGCCGCCGACAGGGCCGCGATCAATCCGGTGCTGCGCCCCAAGAACATCAAGGATGCGTGGGCGCCGGTCTTCGAACGCAACGCCCGCCTGTTCCTGGACCAAGTAGAGGAAGCCGGCCCCGACCGTGCCGACCTCAACCGGGACTACGCGGCCCCGGTCGCCTCGAAAAACCTCATCGACCTGCTCGGCCTCAAGGACGTGGCGGTTGACCAGATGCGCCGCTGGTCGCACGATTTCATCTCGGGAGCCGGGAACGTCCTCGACGACCAGAGCATCTGGGACCGGTGTGAGGCTTCGCGAGCCGAATTGGATGAAATCCTCGACGAGCTCATCCCGTTTTACCAGCGGCATCCGGACGCATCGATGACGTCCGCCCTTGCCAACAGCGGACTGCCCTTCGAGAACGTCGCCGCCAACGTCAAGCTCACGATCTCCGGCGGCATGAACGAGCCGCAGCACATGGTGACCAACATGGTGTGGGCGTTGAGCCGGCATCCCGAGCAGCGCCAGGCCGTACTGCAGGATTCATCGCTGTGGCCTGCCGTCTTCGACGAAGCCGTCCGGTGGCTCTCCCCCATCGGCATGTACCCGCGCCAAACCACCCGGGACACCATCCTGTGCGGTGTCGAGCTGCCCGCTGGCGCCGGCATCGGCGTCGTCGTGGCCTCCGCCAACCGCGACACGGCGCATTTCGGTCCCAGCGCCGAAGACTTCGACATTTTCCGGCCGAAAACCTCCCACCTGGCTTTCGGCAGCGGGGTTCACCTGTGTGCCGGACACTGGGCCGCGAAGTCCGCCATCGGACAACTCGCCGTGCCGCTGGCCTATGAGCGCTTCCCCGGTCTCCGCACGGACGAAAGCCGCGCCGAGACCTGGGACGGCTGGGTGTTCCGCGGCCTGACCAGCCTCCCCGTCACCTGGAACTAGGAAAGAAGGACCATGGCAAAGATCAGCTTCCACCACTCCGACGGCAACGTTGACGTGCTCGACGTCGACCCCGGCACCTCACTGATGCGCGCCGCCGTCACCAACGGCGTCGCCGGCATCGTCGGCGAATGCGGCGGCCAGGCCATGTGCGCCACGTGCCACGTCTACGTCCGGCCCGAATACCTCGACGGCCTGCCCGAAATCGGCGACGACGAAGACGAGATGCTCGACTGCACCGCCGGCCCCCGCGACGAAACGCGCAGCCGGCTCGGCTGCCAGATCACGGTCGGCGACGGCCTCGAGCAAATCGAGGTTGACGTTCCCGACGACCAGATTTGAGGCAGCACAGAACGATGGCGGTGCTCGGCACGCGCACGGGACCGCCCGTTCGCGTGCTGACCCGTCATGTACCCAGAGTGCTGTGGGGCAGCGGTAGGAAAACCCGATCTTCACCGATATCATCGCCATATGACGATGCAGCGCGAACGCTCTGTGGGCCGCACCGGCGACTTGGCACCGGCTGCCGCTTTGTTCCACAGCCTCTCGGACCCTACCCGGCTAGCAATCCTGCAGCACCTGACCACGGGCGAGCACAAGGTACGGGAACTGACGGAGCACCTCGGCCTGGCCCAGTCCACGGTGAGCGCGCACTTGGCCTGCCTGAACGACTGCGGGCTGGTTGCCTCAAGGCCGGTGGGGCGGGCGTCGATGTACTCACTGACCACCGAACCGGAACTGCTCGCCGCCCTTGCCGCGGCCGAGCAACTACTCAAGGCAACCGGCTACGCCGTCGAGCTGTGCCCGACGGTCTCCGGGAGCCGGGCTGTCGCGGAGTCGCTGCCAGGTGCGGCGCCCTCATCCGAGGCGTCGGCGTGAGCGGACACCACCACCACCATGCCGGTCCGACGCACCGCGGCCGGCTGGCCATAGCCTTCGCCATCACCGCCTCCATCCTGGTCGCCATGGTGGTCGGCGCCTTCGTGACCGGGAGCCTTGCACTGCTGGTGGACGCCGGGCACATGCTCACCGATGCCGGCGGGCTGCTGATCGCCCTGATCGCCGCTTCGCTCATGGCCCGCCCACACACCCCGCGCCGCACCTGGGGATACCTCCGGATGGAAGTCCTGGCTGCGGGAGCCCAGGCCGCGGTCCTGCTCGCGGTCGGGATCTACGCGCTGGTCGAAGGTGTCCAGCGGCTGTTCCACCCACCCGAAGTCAGTTCGAGTGGCCTGCTGGTCTTCGGCATCATCGGCCTGCTGGGGAACATCGCCGCCATGCTGGTGCTCAGCGCGGGCCGGAACGCGAACCTCAACTTGCGGGCGGCTTTCCTCGAGGTGGTCAATGACGCCCTCGGCTCCGTCGCCGTGATCGCTAGCGCCGTCGTCATCGCCACCACCGGCTGGACCCAGGCCGACGCGCTGGCCGCGATGCTGATCGCCATCCTGATCGTCCCGCGCACCATCAAGATCCTCCGCGAGGCGGGCAGCATTCTGCTGGAAACCGTGCCGAAGGGCCTGGATCTCGAGGACGTCCGACAACACATATTGGAAGTGCCGCACGTGCTGTCGGTCCACGACCTGCACGCCTCCCGGATCTCCTCCAACATCCCGGTACTGAGCGCGCACGTGGTCATCGAGGATTCCTGCTTTGTGGACGGTCACGCCCCGCAGGTTCTGGACCATCTCCAGCAGTGCGTGGCCGAACACTTCGAGCTGAGCGTGGAACACTCCACCTTCCAACTGGAGCCCGCAGGCCACGTGGAGCACGAGCACCCGGGCCACGACTAGCGGAACGGCCGGGGCAGCATGGGCCCCGAGCCCCGGCCATGCCTTGCCGGACGAGGAAAGCTACTGCGCCGGAACGAAGTCCCCTGCTACCACACGGCCCATGAGCTCCGTGAGGAGATCCACGCCGGCGAGCATGTCGTCGTCGTGGGTTAGCTCCTTCTCATTGTGGGAGATGCCGTCCACGCTGGGCACAAACAGCATGATGGTGGGGACGACGTCCTTCAGGTTGGTCGAATCGTGCCCCGCGAGCGTGCGGACCGTTCCGTACGTCAGGTCCAACGCCTCCGCGCACTTGGCGGCCAGACGCATGCCCGCCTCATCGTAGGACTTCGCTGCCCAGACATGTTCGGCGCCGCGTTCGATCCGCACACTTGCCCTTCGCTCGATCTCAGCGACCCGGCGGTGCAGTTCGGCATCGGCGGCGGCCAGCACATCGGGGTCCGTGCTGCGCACGTCCACGAGCAGCTCCACCCGGCTGGCCACTACTACGGGCGAGTTCGGGTACACCGTGAACTCCCCGCAGGAGGTGATGACGGAATGCTCCTCCGTGCTGAACTCGTCTGCAATCTCCCGCGCAGCGACCACAAGCGAGGAGGCGCCGAGCAGCGCGTCGTGCCGGTCGGCAATCACTGTAGCGCCGGTGTGCGCCTGCTCTCCGTGCACGATGAACTCGTATTTGTTCGCACCCCAGGTCGATTCAACCAAGCCGATGGTCAGCCCGGCGTCATCCAGCGACCGGCCCTGCTCAATATGGATTTCCACGTAGGCTGAGACATTCAGGGAAAAGTCGCCGATGGTGCCGATTGCTTCCAGCGCCTCGCGGACGGTGGTGCCGTGCGGATCGGTGGTGGCAAGGACCTTCTCTGCGGGCAGCTTGCCAGTGAACACGGAGCTGCCCATCATGGAGGGCTTGAACCGGCACCCTTCCTCGTTGAACCAGTTGATGACGGCGATGTTGAACGCCGGTTTGATGCCCTCGGCCACCATCCGCTGCTTGAGCCGGATCGCCGCGTGGGCTCCGGCCAGTACGCCGTAGGCGCCGTCGAAGCGCCCGCCGAGTGGCTGCGAGTCCAGATGCGAGCCGACTCCGATATACGGAGCACCCGGCACCAGCTCGAGCAGCGCGAATTGGTTCCCCACTGCGTCGTAGCGGACCTCGAAACCGTGCCCCTCGACCAACCCGCGGAACCAGTTCCGGGTCTGCCCGTCCGCAACGGTCCCGGCCTGACGGTCCACTCCCCCGCCGGCCGTGGCACCGTGCGTACTCATGGAGCGGAAGTCGTGCAGGAAGGACCCGGCTTCGTCGCTGGACTTGCTGGCTTGCTGCGAGGCAGTGATAGTCATGATTGCACTCCTAGGTTCTGATCGTTCAGAAGGTACTCTGCGGACGACGCCGGCGCCCGGCTCGGGGCACGAAGCGAGGCGTTGCCTGCGCCTGCGCTGGGAGCCGTGCCGGCCTTCAACTGGTTGTAGGTAAATTCGCCGCCAACGATCGTGGCAAGGACCTCGAGGGCGGAGATGTCGGCAGCGTCCAGCGGTGAGCCGGACAGCACAGCGAAGTCCGCGAACTTACCCCTGCGTAACGTGCCCTTCTCGCAGGCCGCGCCCGTGGCCCGGGCGGCCCAATCGGTGTAAGTCCGCAGCGCTTCTTCGGCGGTGAGGCCCTCGGATGCCCCGCCGAGGATCCGTCCTTGTTCGGTGCGCCGGTCCACCCAGGACTGCATCGCGCGGAGCACGTTGTTATCGGCCACCGGCAGGTCGGAGCTGCCAGCCACCAAGATGCCGGCGTCCACCAGCGAGCGTCCTCGGTATAGCCAGCCCTCGCGCTCCGCACCCACCAAAATGGCGAACTGGTCGCCCAACGGGCCAATGAAAGCGGCCTGCGGGGTGACAGCGATCCCGGCCGCGGCGACGGGCGCCAGCTGATCTGGCCGCGAAATGCCGAAGTGCTCAATCCGGTTGGGCAGATGGTTTCGGCCGTAGCGCTCTTGGCAGCCGACAATGATGTCGGTCGCCAGATCAATGGCCGCGTCACCGATGGCATGAAGCGCGATCGGCCAGCCGGCCCGGTAGGCCGCGTCCACGCGTTCACGGTAGGCCTCGGGTGAATCCAGCAGGTAGCCCCTGGTGTGCTGGTGGCCGCAGTAGTCCTCGGTCACGGCCGCCGTGACGCCCAGCAATGAGCCGTCCATGAAGACCTTTACCGGCCCCAAGGACACCCATTCGTCGCCGAAGCCCGCAACCGCCCCGAGGTCCAGGCCCCGTCCGTTGCCGGTGCCATGCATGTCGGCGGCGTTGGCCTCAAGCGGCCGCAGCGAGTCGAGCGCGGGCATCAACTGGGCGCGGGCGTGGAGCTTGCCGGCCTGCTTAGCCTTCAGGTACGCCTGCACTTCCACCGGGCTGTGCCCTATCCAGCCGCCCCCGATGCCTGCCTCGGTGAAACTGGTGATCCCTTCGGCCGCGTAACGCGTGGTCGCCGCGTCCAATGCCTCGACGATGCGCTCCACCGGATACGGCAGCAGCAGGTTCTGGATCAGCTGCTGCGCTGATTCTTCAACAACGCCGGTCGGGTATCCGTCAGGGCCGCGGAGCACGGCGCCGCCGGTGGGGTCGCTGAAGCCGGGCTCGAAGACGCCAGCCAAGCGCAAGGTGGCGGAGTTGGTGATGGACAGGTGCCCCGAGACGTGCCGCAGGTACAGCGGCCGGTCGCCCGTAATCTCGTCCAGTCGGCGGATGTCCGGAAAGGCCCCGCTGTGGTGCTTGTGGTTAAAGCCGGTGCCGTTGACCCAGGCGCCCGGCCGGTCCTCCAGCCGCCGGACCTCGGCGTCCAGCAGCGCGTACAGTTCCTCAAGGCTGCGCGCCTGTTCCAGCTCGACGGCGCCCAAGCCCAGTCCCCACCAAGTGGTGTGGCAGTGCGCGTCAATGAAGCCGGGCACCACGGCGGCACCGTCCAGCGATACTTCGCGGGCAGCGGTGCAGCCCTCAAGCTCCTCATCGAAGCCAACAATCCGTCCATTTATAACGCCGACGGCTTGGGCGCGGGGACGCTCTGATTCCAGGGTGAGGATTTCGGCGTCGCGCAGGATGAGGTCCAGTTTCATCGTGTCCCCTCCCCTGCCGCCGCCAGAGAGTTGCCGGCCTCATGCGCAGCCAGCCCGGCCGAAGCCAGGGATACGATTTCCTCCGGCGCATTGGCTGTCCCTGGCGGCATCGTCTGCGGATCCGTGACCAGGTGCAGCAGCGCCAGCCGCCCGCTGGTCAGGGCACGCTCCAGCGCCGGCCCAAACTCGGAGGTCGCTTCGACGCGTTCCCCGTGCCCGCCGAAGCTGCGGATCCAGTCAGCGAAGTCAGGGTTGACCATGGAGGTGCCGGACGGCCGGTCGGGGTAATGCCTGCGCTGGTGTTGAACGATGGTCCCGTAAATGCCGTTGTCCACCACGATCACCAGCGGAGCAGCGCCGTGCGCCGCCGCCACGGCGAGTTCCTGCGCATTCATCATGAAGTCGCCGTCGCCGCAGACCGCCACCACCTGCCGGTTCGGTTCTATCAGCGACGCGGCGACGGCAGCCGGAACGGCCAGCCCCATGGCGCCGTTCCGCGGCCCGATCAGCGAACCGGTGCCGTGGTGGGTCAGGTAGCGGTGGCCCCAGAGCGTCGCGTTACCGGCGCCGTACGTCACCACCTTGTCCGCGGGAAGTCGGTCTTCCAGCACGCCGAAGGCCACCCCCAGGTCAACCCCGGGGCGGTGGTCCGGCCGCGGCGTGGCGTACCGGCGCTGGTCTGCAGCGAGCGCGTCCATCCAGCCGCTGCCCCGGGTGCCGCGAACTTCTGCGGCAAAAGGAAGTGCGTCAACGAAGGCCGACGGCGAAACCGCCAGATGCTGGTCAATCCGGCCGGAGTGCATGGCTGCATCCGGATCCGGCAGCACCAGCACTGTCGTGGCATCGAAGCCCTTGGTGTAACCGTCGCTGAGCACATCGCTCCGACCGCAGCCGATGAACACCAGCAGGTCAGCCTCGTCCAGTCTGGCGGCAAGGGTATCCGCCCGGCCGTAGCCGAGCCAGCCGGACCACGCCGGCGAACGGTGCGGAACCACATCGTAAGCCCGCCAGTCGGCGGCCACCGGCACCTGCGCCTGGGCCGCCCAGGCAGCGAGCTTCCCTCCGTCGTCGCCCCAGCCCTCGCCGCCGGCAATGATCAGCGGACGGACGGCAGCGGCCAGCCGGGCGGCCAGTTCCTCCATCGCGGCCGGAGACGGGACGGCTGCTGCCAACGCACGCGGCTGAACTACCCCCGTGTTGGTTGCCCGGACCAGCACGTCCTCAGGCAGGCCGATCACCACTGGACCGGGCCGGCCGGACACAGCCAGCTGCATCGCCTCGGCCACCGTTTCCGCGGCGCGGTGCTCGTCGTCGAGCACCGCCACGCGTTTAGCGGTCGTCGAGAACCAGCCCTCAAGGCTGAACTCTTGGAACGAGTCCCGCCCCCGGTCCGCCACCGGGATCAGGCCGACAAAGAGCACCATCGGCGTCGCGTCCTGCCATGCGGTATGCACGGCAATCATCGCGTTCGCCGCGCCCGGCCCCCGGGTCACCATCGCGATGCCCGGGATGCCGGTCTTGCGCCCCTCCGCCAGCGCCATGAACCCGGCGCCGCCCTCCTGGCGGCAAACCACCGTTGACACCGGCGAGTCGTGCAGCCCGTCCAAGACATCGAGGAAGCTTTCGCCCGGTACCGAATACACGCGCCGGACGCCGTGCGCCTCCAACTGGCGGACAATCAGGTGGCCTGCGGACTGGGCCATAGTGTGGTGCTCCTTCGTCAGGAAATTCGTCGTCGGAAGTTGGGATCAGTGCTTGAAGCCGGGCAGGTTCACGCTCATGCGCGGAGCCACGACACCGGCCACGGCGGTGAACAGGCTGAGGAACACCAGCAATGCGGCGGCCGGCCACCAGTGGTTTCCGGCGGCGGCCACGGTACCGGTGGCCAGCAGCGGAACGAAGCCGGAGAGCATGCCGGCAGTGTTGGAGGCGAAACCCACTCCGGTGTAGCGGGTGCGTGCCGGGAACAGACCGGTTAGCACCGTACCGGAAGCCGCGTACGGGAATGAGAGCGTCGCCACTGCGAGCACCATGCCGGTGACCACAAGTACGGGGTTGCCGCTGTCCACCAGCAGGAAGGACGGCACCGCGGCCACGGCGGAGGCGATGCCCCCCACCAGGATTACGCGGCTGGCGCCGAACCGCTCGCCCAGTCGGCCGCCCAGGATAAGCACGGGAATTTCGACGATGGCCGCGATGATGCCGCCCAGCAGCATCAGCCGGGCAGGGTAGCCCAGGATATTCACGCCGTAGTAGACCACAAACGCGGTGACCAGATAGAAGCCGCCAACACCGAGCAGGGCCGCGGCCATGCCGATGATGATGTGCTTCCAGGACTCCCTCAGGGTAGTGCGGATCGGGGCCTTCTCCACCTGGTCGTGCTCCAACAACTCGGCGAAGACCGGGGACTCTTCCAGCCTGCTGCGAATGTAGAGCGCGATCAGCAGCATCGGGATAGCGGCGAGGAAGGGGATGCGCCAGCCAAAGGAGTTAAAGGTTTCCTGCGAGAAGAACAATGTCATCAAGAAGAAGCCACCGGAGGAGAGGATGGTGCCGATCGGTGAACCGATCTGCGGCAGCGCCGCGTAGCGGGCACGGCGCTCCAGCGGGGCGTTCTCCACCACAATCGTCATTGCACCGGACCACTCGCCGCCCACAAACAGCCCTTGGGCCACGCGCAGCAGCACCAGCAGCACCGGAGCGGCCATGCCAATGGCGGCGTACGTAGGCAGCAGGCCGATGAGGCCGGTCACCACACCGATGCCCACAATGGTGACCATCAAGGTCTTGCGGCGGCCGATCCTGTCGCCCATGGCCCCGAAGAACATGCCACCCAGCGGACGTGCCACCAGGCCGACGCCGAAGGTCGCGAAGGACGCCAGCGCCGCTGCCGTTGCGTTCTCATTGGCGAAGTACTGGACATTGAACACCAGCGCCGCCGCCGCGCTGAACAGGAAGAAGTCGTACCACTCCATGGCAGTGCCAATGAGGGCACCGATGGAAACCTTCATCGCCTCCTTGTCCGTGATCTGCCGGGTAGCCCCGGCCTCGAGATTCAAGGTTTCTGACATGGTTCCTCCGTGTTTAGTGTTCAGGTGTTCCGTTGTGCCGGACGCCACAACGCACTGATATGCACACCAGCATTCCAGAGTGTGCCGCGTCACACCCGCACGAAACGTTGCGGCTTTTCGCGGCTAGGATGTGCAAAAGCACACGATAGGGGTCAACAAACGCCATGGAAGCACCGCTCATGGAAACGCACGACGATGATGCCTCCGCAGCCCGTTGGAACCTCCTGCTGGACCAGCTGTCCGTGGACAAGCTGACGGACCTCTTCATCGAACGCATCCTCCAACTCGACGACTACCGGGACGGGGTGCTGCCGGCCAGCGAGATCCGCCGCACAGGGGCGGCCTCGTTCCAGGCGCTGATTGAAAGCCTGCGCCCCGGCGAAGACAGTGAACGCCTCATAGCCGAACGGCAAGGCATTTCATTGGACGTTGGCGTCTCCCGTGCGAGGACCGGCGTCCCCGTGGAGTCCCTGATGACCGCAATCCGAATCGACTTCACCGTGATCTGGGGCGAACTCATGGCACTGGCGGATCCGGGCGATGCCGAGCTACTGGTGCGCCGGGCCGAAACGGTGTGGCAGGTGGTGGACTCCTACGCGGCGCAAACCCAAGCCATCTATATGGCCGAGCGCCAGCGCATGGCCCAGGAAGAATCTTCGGTGCGGCAAGGACATGTCGCCACAATGTTTGGGCAGGTCGACCCTCCGCCCGAAATGCTCACCCGCATCGCCGACGAGCTCGGCATCGACGAATCTGCTCCCCTCGTTGTCGCGGCAGCCACAACTGACGACGCCGCCGCGCTTCGTGTGGAGGTTGCCTCGGCTTCCCGCCGTGGCACAGAAATATTCACCCACCCCCTGCCCGACGGACTGGTCGCCTTCTGGGCAGCCGATGACCGCCCGGGCAGCGCCGCCCGCGAAGCCACCGAGCAAATCAAGAACATCCGATGCGGCTTGGTCGTCCAGGTTGGCGGCCTCACAGACTTGCGCGTCGCCGCCCAAGCCGCCCGCGCCCTGGCGTCCTTGGCCGAGGACAGTGATCAGCAGGCCCTCACCATGCAAAACGCCTGGGCCAGACTGGCTCGGCACCGCCTCTCGGAAACCGGGGTTCCCATTGTCGCCGACGTGGACGCCGCGCTGGCCCGGTGCGGAACGGTGGAACGGGCCCGGCTGGTGGAAGCGGTACGGTCCTACCTTTCCACGGGCAGCATCGCCCAGTCCGCAGACCAGCTCTTCTGCCACCGCAACACCCTGATGAACCGGCTGCGTCGCTTCACGGAATTAGTCGGCATCGACGTGACCATCCCCCAACAAGCCGCCCGCCTCGTCGTCGCTTGGTCCTGACAAAGCCCCTCCACCTTCCAGCTGGAAACCGGCCGGCCACCTGGAGCACGAGCACCCGGGCCACGACTGAGCGCAACGGCCGGCGCGGTTTGGCCTATCGCTGCCGGCCGTTGCCCTGTGCTGCTACTGGAGCGGTGTCCTGATCAGCTTCTTGTTAACGAATTCGTCCATGCCGAAACGAGCAAGCTCGCGGCCGACGCCGGAGCGCTTGACCCCGCCGAAGGGCAAGTCGGCTTGAGAGTCCGGAGTGGAGTTGATGAACACCATGCCGGTGTCCAGGCGGTCAGCGACTGCTTTGGCCTTCTCTACGTCCGCGCTGAAGACCGCGCCGCCTAATCCATAGGGTGAACTATTAGCCAGTTCGATGGCTTCCTCCGCATCGGCGACCTTGTAGATAACAGCAACGGGTCCGAAGAGTTCCTCGAGGTGCGCCCGCATGCCGGGCTTCACGTCAGTCAGAACCGTAGGCTCGACGAACGCGCCGGGCCCGTCCACGTGCTTGCCTCCGGTGTGCAGCTTGGCCCCCTTGGACACCGCATCCTTGACCTGCTCGATGAGTTCGTCGGCAGCGGCCTCTGAAGACACCGGCCCGAACCGCGTCTCGGGCTGGAGCGGATCCCCCGGCTTAATCCGCGCCATGCGGGTGGTGAATTTTTCCACGAATTCGTCGTAAAGGTCCTCCACGACGAAAAACCGCTTGGATGCAGTGCAGGCCTGCCCTGCATTGCTCATCCGGCCGGCAACGGCCGCCTTCACTGTTTGGTCCAGGTCGTCGCTGTCGAGGACGATGAAGGGGTCGCTTCCGCCCAGCTCGAGGACATACTTCTTCAGGTTTCGGCCGGCGACTTCGGCGACGGCGGCACCGGCGCGCTCGCTGCCAGTCAGGGAGACTCCCTGCACACGGGGATCTGCGATGATCTCGGCGATCTGTTCGTTGGTGGCGAAGATGTTGATGTAGCCGCCGTCCAACAATCCCGCATCCTGGAAGATCTGCTCCATGGCCATTGCGGACTTCAGGCACTGCCGGGCATGCTTGAGCAGGATGGTGTTCCCGAGCATCAGGTTCGGCGCGGCAAAGCGAGCCACTTGATAGTACGGGTAATTCCACGGCATGATGCCCAGCAGCACTCCGATCGGCGCACTGCGGACAACAGCTTCGCCGCCGCCCTTGACGGTCAGCCGCTCGTCGGCCATGAACCCGGGACCTTCGACGGCGTAATACTCGTAGATGTCTGCCACGAGTCCGACTTCTCCCCGCGCCTGGCTGACGGGTTTGCCCATCTCCTGGCTGATGATCCGTGCGAGCTCTTCTTTGCGCTCCCGGTACAGTCCTGCCACCCGAAGCAGGACGCCGGCGCGTTCCTGCACCATCGTATTGCGCCATGATTCGAAGGCGACGTGAGCACTCTTCACTGCCTCGGCGACATCCTCATCACTTGCAGCCGGCATTTCGAATAGAACTTCGCCCGTGGCCGGATTAATTGTCCTGTAGTAGCTCATAAAGATTGAGCATACCCGTCATCGACTTCGGTTTTCCAGCACTCCCCGCCACGACCAACGGTCGATCATTACCGCCACCAATTAATGTCATTCCTGAGTCGAGCGGGTAGAATATCAATGTTCGAGATCAGACCGGAGATCCCGGCGTCTTGATTAAATCCCTAGGAGAAGAACCCGTGGCTTCACCGATGGCGCTGCAGTCTCAAATCTATCGATCGCTGCCGGACATGGAACGCTCGGAGGCCATCGTCCGCCGGATCTCTACAGCAATCTCCTTAGGCATGCTGCGGGTCGGGGAACGCCTTCCGGTTGAGGCTGAGCTGTCAGAAATGTTCGGCGTCGCTGGCGCAACGCTTCGGGATGCCTTGGCAGAGCTGCGGGACCAAGGTGTGGTCGAAACCAGGCGGGGGCGCAACGGCGGCACTTTTGTGGTGAAGTTCCCTGCCACACAGGAGGAGAACCTGCGCCAGTACCTGCGCGAGACCTCCATCGCCGACCTTCGCGATCTGGGCGACGAACAAACAGCCGTTGCCGCCGCCGCCGCCCGCCTGGCCTGCGACCGAGCAGATCCCAAGGACTTGGACCGGTTGGAACGACTGGCCCGCGGGCTCGAGCAGGCGGCTACCCCCGAGGTCCAAGCACGGGCTGACAGCCGCTTTCACATCGAATTGGCGGTGGTAGCCCAGTCGCCGCGGTTGACCAGCCAGGAGATCAGGCTGCAATCGGAAGTCGGGCAACTACTGTGGACTCCGATGGCAGGCGTGTTCGACGCTCAGGCCGCGGCGCGTGAGCACTTGGGAATTGTGTCCGCTGTGCGGGAGGACGACCCCGACAGGGCGCAGCGCTTGGTCTTGGAACACATCCGCCGTAACACCTACCACTTGATCGACACCAAGCTGACCCTCACCCATGCCGGCGAAGAACAGGAGATTTCATGACCGCGCCAGCAACTTCACAGGCCGCCGAGAGTGCCGCCGCCATCGAGGCATGGCTGAACGGGCTTTACCAGGACCTCCATACATCGTCCAAGAAGGTGGGACAGCGCCTCGAGGAAAGTGTCTCCCCAGGCAGCAAAATGTCGCCCACCGAGATAGTGGGCATCGGCGAAATGGCGGAATCTTTTTTGCATTCGCACGACATTGCTGTGGGGGCCGGCGAAATATTCTCCCTGTCCGCTATCAAGGATGCCCAAGGCGTCTTGGAATGGTGGATTCGAAACAATTCCGGAAATATTGAAAAGTTCGGTTTTGACCTAGCCCCTGAAGGTGACCGTTTCTACGATTACGAGAAGCTACCCTGGTTTTCCATTGCCGCTAAAACAGGACAGCAATCGATCGCCGGACCCTATGTCGACTATCTGGGGTTCGACGAATACATCGTCACCTGTGCCGTTCCCACCTATGTCCATGGCGCGTTCATCGGTGTCACGGGATGCGACATCCGGGTCCGGGACCTGGAAAACAAGCTGATCCCGATCGTCCGCCGCATACCAGGCGATGCCGCCCTCCTCAACGACCAGAACCGGGTGATTCTGGGCAATTCGGGACGCTTCATCGTCGGTGAACGGATCAAGTCCGCGCCCGCAGGGTTCGGGTTCCTTCCGTTGGAGGTACCCAACCTGAACTTGCGGTTGATCTGCGCGACCGAGTAGCCGCGCAGACCAACTTCAGGCGTTCACGGGATCAGCCATTCGCCCGGTGTCCCTGCCTCCTCCCTTCCTGTTCTGTCCGTCTCTGCCTTGGCGGACGAACTCGGCAAACAACGCCATCCGGTCATCCGCATTCCCGCCCGAATCCTCCGGGTGCCACTGCACGCCGACCACCCAGGTCTTGTCCGGATGCTCGGTTCCTTCCACAACTCCGTCGTCGGCAACGGCTGTCACCGTCAGTTCGGCGGCCACCTGTCCTACAGCCTGGTGATGGCCCGACCGCACTGTCAGCCGTTCGCAGCCCATGATCGAAGCCACCTTCGAGCCCGGGAGCAGACTGATGGATTCGTCCAAAAACAGCGGTTGCCCGGGAGCCCCGCGGTGCAGGTGCCACGGGTCAAGATCCGGAATCAAGGTGCCGCCGCAGGCCACGTTCAACAGTTGCGAACCGCGGCAAATGGCCAGCATCGGCTGGTCCCTCTCAAGAACTCCCTCGATCAGCTCCAAGCAGTACTCGTCCGCTCGGCGGTCCACGCCGTAGGAGTTCGGCACCGGATCATGGTGGCCGTACAGCTTGCCGTCCACGTCACCGCCGCCCAGGAAGAGCACGCCGTCGTAGCCGGCAAGCTCCCCGGCCGGCAACAGTTCTGTCGCCGCGCTGTCCACCAGTTCACCCCGCGCACCGACGGCCAGCAGCGTCTCAAATGCTGTCCGAGTAAACCGCTCCATGAGTGCCAGCGTCTGATCCGTCATTCCGGGAAAGGTGAGGGAAACGACGACGGCGATGCGCGGCGCGTCCGCCGGCAGGTTGGCAAACCCGGCTGGCAGCACGGCTGCGGGCTGTACGCGCAGGCCCTCCCCGGTCACCAAGCACCCGCCCCGGTCAGTCCGCTCACGGCAGCGCGGCGCCGAATCGCTGCTTCGACCACCCACTGGAACAATGCGTGGTCGCTGGCATTGGTCTCCGCGGTGTCCTCCGGATGCCACTGGACCGCCAGCATCGGCGCTGCTGCAACTTCCACCGCTTCCACCACGCCGTCCGCGGCCCTTGCTGTGACCGTCAGGCCTTCGCCCAGTACTCCAATCGCCTGATGGTGGTAGGAGGAGACATCGACCGTCTCGCTCCCGACGACCTCGGCCAGCAGCGAACGTGTGGCGACCCGGACCGGATGGACCGTGCCCTTGTGCTGCACCTCCCCGGGCCCTAGATGCTGGATCAGGGTTCCGCCCCGACCGACGTTTAAAAGCTGAAGGCCGCGGCAGATGGCTAGCAACGGCACGTCCCCGGCAAGGCAGCCTTCAATAATCCCGGTCTCGTAGGCGTCCTGTCCGTCATAGTCGGTGGGCCAGTAGTGCTCGTCAGGGTCGGCTCCGTACAGGGACGGCGCCACGTCTGCTCCGCCGGGCAGCACGACACCGTCCAGCCGGGCGAGCTGTTCCGCCGGGCTCTCGCCGGTACCCGGAAACATGATCACAGGTTCGCCGCCGGCACGGACAATGCAGCGCAACACCGCGGCGGCCACGGCGACGCCGTCGTAGCGCAGTCCGTGGACGGAGCTGGACCACATCCCCGGCACTCCAATCAAAGGTCGTCTCATGCCGAGACCTCCGTGGTCAGCGGGAACGGCAGGTGCGGCATCCACTCGGCCCACACGGCCTCCAGCTGGCCGTCGGCGACGACGGCACCCAGGGCGCCGTTGAGCTCGGCGAGCAGTTGCGGGTTGTCCTTCGCCACGCCGATGCCCCAGCGGTTGCCGGTCCGGGCGGTGAAGGCCACGTCGTATGCCGGGTCCTCCCCCAGCGGAGCGGTCACGACGTCGTCGTCCACCATGGCGTCCACCTCGCCGTTGCGCAGCGCCGCGAGCATGTCACCGAAGACGTCGTCGCTGGCACCGAAAGCCACCGGAATAATCCCGGGAAAAGTGGATGCAAGACGCATATTTGCACTGCCCTCAATGGCCGCCACCCGGTATCCGGAGAGGTCCTGCGGCGAACGCGCCGGGTCGCCCTTCCGGACCAGGACGGTTTCATCGAACACCGCGTACGGCGCGGTGAAGTCCACTAACGCTTGGCGCTCGGGGATGATGCCCTGGCCGCACCATACGGCGTCGACCCGGTGGTCCCGTACTGCCGGGAGCATGTCGTCCCAGGGCATGCACGCCCACTCAAGGCGCAGGCCCATGGCGGAAGCGACCAGTTCGGCGGCCGCCGGTTCGTATCCGCGGCGGTTGCCACCGGAGTCGGCCATATTGAACAGCGGCGGCGCGTCAGAGTCGATGCACGCCAAGCGCAGGATCCCCGGGGTCAAAGTGTTCACGGCGCTCACGGGATGGTCTCCCAGTACATCTCACGATCCCATTCGGTGATGGCTCCACAGTAGCGGGCCCACTCCTCCTGCTTCAGCTGCGTGTAGATCGCCACCAGGTCCTCGGGCAACGCTGAGGTCAGGTGAGTGTCCGACACGAACGCGTCGATGGCGTCACCCAGTGTGAGCGGCAGTTGCCCGCCGACCGGGCCGTCAGCACCGCCGTCGGGCATACCGGGATCAAGCTGCCGGTCCAGTCCGTCCTGCATGGCCGCAATCAGCAATGTGTGGGATAGGTAAGGGTTCACCGCGGCATCCGGCACGCGGTACTCCATCCGGCCATTCGAAGAGATGCGGATCAGGCAGCCGCGGCTGTCCAACCCCCAGTTGGCCAGGCTCGGGGCGAACTGGCCGGCATCCCAGAACCGCTTGTAGGAGTTTACGGTGGAGGCCATCACGGCCATCGACCCCGGCGCATGGGCCAGCATGCCCCCGATGGCGTACTTGGCGGTCTGTGAGACGTGCAGTTCCACCCGGCCGGCGTCCTCGGTGACGTTAGTGTCGCCGTCCCAAAGGCTCAGGTTGTGATGACATCCATTGCCCATCTGGCCGTTATATGGCTTGGGCATAAAGCTGGCGGTGACGCCGAATTCCCGGGCCACCTGCTTGCAGATCTGCCGGTAGGTCACCAACCGGTCTGCGGTGTTTTCCACGCGGTCGTACATCCAGTTCAGCTCAAGCTGGCCGTCGTCCTCGTAGTCGCCTTCAATCATGTCCAGGCCCATGGCCTTGGCGTAGGTGACCAACTGCTTGTAGATGGGGCGCATCCGCTCCAGGTTCTCCACCTGATAGGCGGGGCTGGTGCCGGGCTTCTTGACAACATCCAAGCCGGGTCCCTCCCACGTCATCTCCGGTTCGGTGCCGGAGCGCACCTCGAAGCCGGTGTGGGCGGTGAACGCTTCGTGTGAGCGGATCAGCAGCGACCGGGTGTCGATCGGCAGCAGGCGGCCACCTACGTCCGGCAGGTGCGGGGGCTCGTAGGCAGTACAAAAAATCCGGGCGACCGAGGTGTCCCAAGGCAGGACCACGAAAGTGTCCGGCTCCGGTAGTGCCCAGAACTCCCGGGCCTCGATGCCGCCGCCGATCAGGTTGCCGTGGCGGTCGTTCTGCAGGTCCGACAGCGCGGTGCGGTGGAAGCAGATGCCCTTCTCCAGGTTGCGGCGGAAGTGGTTGGCGGGAACCATCTTCGCCACCATGCGCGAGCCGATGGTAGGCAGCGCATAGTAAACGTATTCAACGCCGGCTTCTTCGATCTTGCGGCCAAGTTCGCGCACCGTTTCGGGGCGCAGGTTGCGCTCTTGGTGGCGGGCGAAGGCATCGCGGTCGCTCAATACCGGCAGCATATCGGTGGCGGCCGCATCGGGCCGTACGGGGGTTAGTGTCATCTCAGTCTTCCTTCGGTTTGAGGGCCGAGCCGTTCTTTTCAGACGGCGGCCAGCTGGGAGCTGGCGGGCAGCCCGGCCTCGGTCACGAGCTTTCGGTAATGCAACTGGCGGTCGGCAGGCAGTGCGGAGGTTACGGCGCCGATCAGCCGACCGCCGAGGTAGTAGGCAAGGGCGGCACCGTCGGAAGGCCGGGACGGGTCCCCTTCCAGGACCTCGATCCGGTCTGCGACGGCCGGGCTGCCCACGCCCTGAACTCGGATACCGAAAATGTCCGTCCAGAAGGAGGGCATCGGCGCGGCCGGTGCCGGGGTTTCGGTTCCGTTCAGTCCGCCGACCAGGGCCGGGGCTGCGATCTTGGCAGTGTCGGCAGGTGTGGCCCAGTGCTCAACGCGTCGTGGTCCGGTGCCGGCGCGGCGGTCCGGGTAGCGGGCCACATCGCCGACCGCGACCACATGCTCCGTCCCGAGCACGCGCAGGTGCGCGTCGCAGAGCACGCCGTCAGTCAGATCCAGGCCGTTGCCGGCCAACCACTCGACGTTCGGCTTTGAACCGACAGCCTCAATAACGGCATCGGCCGGCACCTCGCGTCCACCCGCCAGGCGGACCCCGGTGCATCGCTGCGGCCCGGCAGCGCCGTCGTCGTGCCAGGTGAATGAGGTGACGCGTTCACCTGAGATGCACTCGACACCGCGTTCGGTCAGGAAGTTGCGCATGCCGTCGCTCAGTTCGCGGCCGAGCGTGTGCTGCATGGGCCCGCTGCTCCCCTCGATCAACGTCACGCGACAGCCCAGCAGCGTCGCCGTGGCAGCTGCCTCACAGCCGATGAATCCTGCACCGACCACCACGATCCGGGCATCCGGCCGTAATTCCCGGTGCAGGCCCAGCGTGTCCTCCAAAGTGCGGATGACGTATCGGCCATGCAATGGCCCGGGAACCCTGACGCGCGCCGGCCGCAGCCCGGTTGCGACCACCAGTCCGTCGTAGCCCAACTGCTCGCCAGTAGCGAGGGTCAAGGTGCGGTGCGCAAGGTTTGCGCGAGTAACCGGTGCCCCGAGCTTCCAGTCGATGTCGGTGGCGGTGCGGCGCTGCCGCAGCGCCACCGACGCCAGAGCTTCTTGGATCGAGCCGGGAGACTTCAGCAGTTCCTTCGAGAGCGGCGGCCGGTTGTAGGGAGGATGGATTTCCCCGCCTATAACGAGGATCTCCTCCTCCCAGCCGGCCGACCGTAATTGTTCAGCGGCGCGCAAACCTCCCATCGAGGCTCCGGCGATGGCGATTCTGCGGGCCATGATCAGTCCTTGAGGAAGATCGCTTGGACAGGACAAACGTCGATGGCTTCCTCGACCTCGTCGAGGAGAGAGTCGTCGAACGCCGGCTCGTATTCGAGGACTCCGTCCGGGTTCATACGGAAGACTTCCGGCGCGGCGATGGCGCACTGGCCATGGTTGTCACACAAGCTGCGGTCGACATCAACGGTCTTCATGGTGGTCCTGCTTTCTGTTGTTGCTGTAGTGCTGGGTGGTGCTGTCTGCGGTTCAGGTGCGCTTGGCGAAGCCGATCGGAAGGCGTATGGGCCCGGTGTTGCCGGAATCGGGCAGCCACTCGTCTCCCCCGGCCAAGTACGGGGCAGCGATGCGGCTGGCCAGCAGCGGCAGGGCCTCGCTCATGTCCGCTCGTGCGACGAAGTGGCCCAGGCAGTGGTGCACACCGCCGCCGAAGCCGTAGTGCGGCGCGTGCTCGCCGAGCAGATCCATCTCCGGGTTGGGGAAGGCCTTCGGGTCAGTGCCGGAAGACTGGGTGAAAAGGTGCACCGTCGTGCCCTTTTCGATGAAGAGGTCCTGATAGGTGAAGTCCTCCACCGCTTCCCGGGTGACCCAGGTAACCGTCGGGTTAATCCGCATGACCTCTTCGACGGCCTTGGCACCCAGTTCCGGGCGCTCCGCTAGCAGCTCCCACTGCTCCGGGTTGCGGATGAAGGACTGCATCGCCAGCCCCAGCTGATTGCGGGTGGTGTCCATGCCGCCGAAAATCAGCAGCACCAAGGCGTTACGCAGCTCTTCGTCGCTGAGCCGGTCTCCGTCGCGGCTGGCCAGCACCAAACGGCTGACGAAGTCCTCGCCCGGGTTTGACTGGCGGTCCTTGATCAGCTCGTCGGCGTATTCGTAGAGCTCCGCGACTGCCGCCTCCACCTTGTCCAGGTCCCGCTTGAACGTCACGCCGAGGGCCAGTCCCACTGTGGAGGCCAGCCTGGCGATCGTCGGCCACTCACTTTCCGGAATGCCCAACAGGATGGTGAGTACGCGGGTGGCATAGGGCTCGGCGAAGTCGCGGATGAACTCACACTCACCCTTGTCGATAAATGCGTCGATCAACTCGTTGGCCAGGGCTTGGAACCGGGGCACCAGGTCCTTGATCAACCGGGGCGAGAATGCCGGGTTAAGCAGTCGGCGGATGCGGTGGTGGTCTTCGCCTTCCAGCACCAGCAGATTCTTGGTCCACCAGTCGTAGAACAAGCCGCCGTGGACCCCGTTGTGCGCTGGCCACTGGGCACTGCCCTGCTTCAGCTTGGGGCTCTTGAGCAGCTTGCTCACCTCGTCGTACCGCAGCACGGCGATGCCGTAATTGGTCCTCGCGTACCAACTGGTCTGGCGTGCGTTGCGCAGCTCTTCGGACTGCATAGCGAACGACGGATCCGAAATGTTCAGGTACGGAATGTCAACAGTGGGCGTACTCATGGGTGGAACCTTTTCCTCATCTTGCTATCGGTGAATTGCTGGGCTGGAAGGCTCGGACTGTAGTGCTAGGCGGACAGGGACGCGGACGGTATGGCATCTCCTGCGGGTGCGTCGCCCTTCAGATAGGGCTTCTTCCACGTCATGTAGATCAGGCCGATAACCACGACCCCGACGGCGGAGATCAGCACAATGTGGTTGGCGAACCAGCCCGCTTCCGGAGTCCGCGGCCAAGCCATGTTGACCATGCCCAGCACGCCCCACACGAGAGCTGCGATGTTGACCGGAATGCTCCAGACCCCGAGCCGGAATGCCCCCTTGGGCTTCCAACCCTTCAGGTGGGCCCGCAACGAGGCCAGGACGACCATCTGGAAGCCCATGTACATGCCCATCGCGGCGAAAGAGATGATGGTGACCAGGGCGTCTTCGGAGACCTTGGACCCAACCACGATGATCGCCGGGACCAAGCCGGCCAGCAGCAGGGCGTAGGGCGGCACATGACGGGTTTCGCTGAACTTACTGAGCAGTTTGCTGCCCGGCAGGATCCCGTCGCGGGCCATCGAGTAGGCCAGCCGAGAGGACGCCGCCTGCAGGCTCAGTGCACAGGAGACAAAGGAGATCAGCACGACGGCGAGCACCACCTTGAACCCAAACGGTCCGAAGGCACCCAACAGGGCGCTGCCGATGGGGTCGGAATTCTCCCCGGAGATCACGGCGCCGAAGTCGGGCACGGCCAAAATCAGCGACAGGCACACGAACATCGCAGCGAAACCGCCAATGTAGATGGTCATCCGCATGGCCTTGGGGATCCGGCGCCCCGGGTTCGGAACCTCTTCGGCCACGTCGCCGCAGGCTTCGAAACCGTAGTACTGGTAGATGCCGATCAAGCCGGCAGCGGCAAAGGCGATGAAGTAGTTGCTGCCTTCACCCGCCCCGAAGCTCTGGAACAGCACGCTGAGGTCGTGCTCGCGGGCGGTGACCAGCAGCCAGACGCCGACGATGAGAGCCCCGCCGAGTTCCGCCAGCAAACCCAGCATGGCGACCTTGCTCAACACCTTGGTGCCGCCGAGGTTCAATACGGTAGCCAGGGCAATGACCGCCAGCGCCGAGATGATCACCGAGTCGACAGTGCTTTCCATCCCCAGCAACAGGCTGAGGAAGGGTCCGGCACCGTAGGAAACGCCGGCAATGGTGGCCAGCAAAGCGCAGAGGTAGACCCACCCGTTCATCCAGCCCCACTTGCGCCCCCACAGACGGCGGGACCACGGATAGACGCCGCCGGCCACGGGGTAATTGGAAACCACTTCCCCAAAAACCGTGGCAACCAGCAGTTGGCCGATCCCAACAATCACCAGGGACCAGAACATCGGCGGTCCGGCCATTCCCAACGATGCCGCGAACAGTGAGTAAATACCCACCACAGGGGACAGGTAGGTGAACCCAAGGGAGACGTTCCCCCAGAACGTCATTTCGCGCTTGAATTGCTTTTCGTACGAGTAGCCAAGGCTGGCAAGGTGCTCTGCGTCTTCATCGACGTCCGGACCTCCAGCGGGTCTCGTCATTTCGGCTGACATTGCGCTCCTTCAAAACGAATGGTCAGTGCGGTGAACGGGCCGTAAGAGCTGCCGCCCCGCGGTGATCGACGTCACAGTGAGGGCGATCACAAAAACCCTACAAATGAATGATTTGTTTGGCAAGCACTTCAGCGAAATCGACGCCGCACCCAGCGCCGGCCCACGCAGAGAAAGCGCGCTTCCTTGGGCAATCACCCATATCAGCACGGCAAAATCTGCTCTAGAAGAGCCTCAAAGCAATACATTCGGCCGCAGCATGTATCCCGAGCTTGACGACACGGCCGACAACCGGGAGGCGGTAGTGCGGAGACCGATGTGTCCGACGTAACATCTAAAAACATATGGCTTTAACGTTTATTCATCAGAGATCGTGAGTACATGGTGCCCCAGCCTGCCGCCGATGCCGAGACTGCCCAGCCATCCGCCCGGCCCCGAATTCTTGTCAGTTGCTCCCTCAGCGGACCTAAGAACGACCAATGGTTGACCGAATCGTTGACCGACTACGCCCGAAACGTCGGTCACGAGCTGAACATGCAGGAGGCAGACTTCCTGCTCCTCGACGTCGGGGCTCCTGTTTCGCAGGAGATGGACGCGGCAGCCAGTCTCGACGGGTTCGATGGCCTGCTGGTTCTAGGAGGCGGGGATATTCACCCCTCCCTCTACGGACAGCAGCCGGCGGCAGCACCCGGATATGGGGTGGATGCACGCGTCGACGAGGTTGAGATTGCGCTGGTTCGAAGCGCGGCTGCTTCGGGCCGGCCGGTGATGGGAATTTGCCGCGGCCTGCAGGTCATCAACGTCGCCTTCGGCGGGAGTTTGATTCAGGATTTGGGCCCGGATTCCATTCATCAGGTTCACACGGAAGCGCCAGGCATGATCGACCATGACGTCAAGGTCAAGCCGGATACCCTGCTCGCCACGGCATTGGGCGCGGAAAGCCTACGGGTCCGCTCCGGCCATCATCAGGCAGTTCAGGATCTCGGCGCCGGGATGCTCGCCGCCGCGGAGGCCCCGGACGGGGTAATTGAAGCCATCGAACACCAGGAACACTGGATCCTGGGAGTCCAGTGGCACCCCGAAGACCCCGGGACCACCTCGGGGCAGTTCGCCGCGCTGATTCGCCTTTTCACAGACCAGTGCCGGACGGGTCTGCCGACGGTGCCGTAGACCACCCGGATGGAACAGGTACAGTGCCGGTCCTCCCAGCCAAACAAACGCCCGCCGGATCGCCTCGTGCAGGGTGTTCAATGGGGCGATCGGCAGGCGCAGCGTCCGCCGGATTTCCGGCTCGGATCCTTGAAGGGCAACCCGGATGTCCAGGTCTTTCTCCGATGTGGGCATGGCATTGTTGCTGCCGGACTTAGGCTTGATGTCCCCTTCCGGCACGCGCGTCGCGGCTTTAGGTCCCAGTCCCGCCAGTCCCGTAGATGAACTCTTCGGCGTGGGCCACGGCCTTCTTGAACGAGTCGTTGCGCAAGGCCGCCTGTTCCGGGCCGCCGTTGACGCTCTCCGTGTAGTTCGTGAAGCCCGGCCGCAGCGCCCAGATGCCACCGCCCGGCGGCAGGTAGAACACGGCGAAAGACCGGTGTTCGCCGTCGTCGTCCTCCCACACCGGAACGACGGCGGCGGCGGCGCCGGTATCGACGTTGATCCACTGCGCACGCGGGCGCGGCTGGCCTTCTTCGAACACGCTCGGGTCCAAGAACGGCGCGGTCCCCGGCCCCCAGCGCTCCTCGAACCGTTCATGGAAAACGGGAAACAGGTGATGGTCGTACCGGCGCCAACTGGAAACAGGCATTGATCCTCGCTTCATCGAAAGGGAAATAGCAGCCACTCAGGCCACACGGTATCCTCGGGCTCCGGTCGTGGGAAGCCGAGGTAGACCGGATCCGCCACCTGCATGGCCGGGCGCACTCCGGGCGCAGGGCGCGGACGCGTCCTGGGCGTCGCGGGTCGTCCCGGCGAAGCCGCCTGCCCGCCGCCGGACGAAGCCGCCGTTTGGTCGCCGCGTCCGCCGCCGGGCGAAGCCGCCGCCGCTTGGCCGCGCCTGCTGCCCACCCGGCGTCCGCGGTCGTAATCTGCCCGGCGGCCCACGTCACCCAGGACGGAGTAAGCCTGCAGGATGGCACCCATCGCCAAGCCGTCGGCGCGCGACCGCGGCGCATCGCCGTCGTGGTTCAGATCCGGGTGGTGCGCGCGCAGCAAGGACCGATAGGCGCGCCTGATGTCAGCGTCGCTGGCATCGGGCGACACGCCCAGGATGGCGTAGAAGTCGGCGTCGCCCATGCTGGCCTCCTCCCTCCTGCTGCCGAAAGCGTGCGCCGCTCATGGCCAGCCGGTGGCTCCGCCCGCGCCCGGGCGTCACCACCGGCTGCGATCCCACAGGTCAGGCGTCGATCATCTGCTTGGTGTCTCCGCCTTTGATCTCGATCTTGCGCGGCTTGGCCTGCTCGCGGATGGGGATCCGGAGGGCCAGCACGCCGGCCTCGTAGTTCGCCGTGACCTTGTCCGTATCCAGCGTGTCGCCCAGGATCAGCTGGCGGCTAAACGTGCCGCTGGGCCGTTCGGCGGCAACGACTTCCTTGCCGTCCTCGATCTTGGACTTGCGCTCCGCAGCGACCGTGAGGACATTGCGTTCCACGTCCAGGTCGATGGTGGACGGATCGACGCCGGGCAGGTCGAGTTCGACGACGAACTCCTCGCCCTCGCGCCACGCATCCATCGGCATCGCCACCGGGCGTGCCTGGTTTCCGAAGACCTGCTGGGTCAGGCGGTCCAGCTCACGGAAGGGATCAGTTCTCATCAACATGGCAGCCTCCTTCAGTTCTTCACCTTGGCGCTCACCTAATCTGTGTCTGAGCGCATAGATATTATGACTCTGCGCTACTATGTTTGCAAGTCGGTTTTTGGAGGAATCTTGGCAAGCGAGAAGAAGCGGCCGCGGACGGACAAGGGCGTCTACGGCATCTCCGTGGTCTCCGACATCGTGGGCGTGGGCGAGCAGACCCTGCGCTTGTACGAACGCCGCGGCCTGCTGGAACCCGAGCGCACGGCGGGCGGCACGCGGCGGTACAGCCAGGACGACGTCGACCGCCTCCGCCGTATCGGCGAACTCGTGGACGACGGCGTGAACCTGGCCGGCGTCGGCAAGGTCCTGGAGCTTGAAGAGGACAACGCTTCGCTGCACCGGCAGCTTCAGGCGGCCAGGGAACGTGCGGCCGGACAAGAGCAGCACGAGGAGCCGGAGGAAACCACGCGGCCGGCCTGAACGCCTCCCTTCCGCCGGGCACCCGGAGTATGGTCGACACCGGAGCCCTACTTAGGAGCCGAACAAAGGACCACGCTCATGGGACTGCGAAGCGCGCTGTTCGCCGCTCAGTATGATGCCGCCATTCGCCGCGAACCGGCGGAGCTCGCGTCCCACCGCACCGCCTTGCTGTCCGGGTTGAGCGGGATTGTGTACGAAGTCGGCGCCGGCACCGGCGCGAATCTGCCGTACTTCCCGCCGGGGTGCTCCGTGACGTTGGTCGAGCCGGACCCGAACATGCGCAAGCGACTGGAGTCCAGGGTGCGGTCCCACTCCGCAACGGTGCGCGTGGTGGATGCGGTAGCCGAGGACTTGCCGGCCGAGGACGCCAGTGTGGACGCCGTGGTCTTCACCCTGGTGCTGTGCAGCGTCCCCGACCAGGCGGCGGCCCTGGCCGAAACCAAGCGCGTGCTCAAGCCCGACGGCAAGCTTCTCTTTTTAGAGCACGTCCGCGGCCCAGGCGCGCACGGCAAAGTGCAGGACCTGCTGCGGCCCGTGTGGTCGTTCGCTGCGCAGGGCTGCGAGCCCAACCGGAATACCGATGCGGCGATTTCTGCCGCCGGATTCAGCGTGGCGATGCAAGATGAGTTCGCCGTCGGCCCGGCATGGCTCCCAATAAATCCGATGGTAGCGGGCACGGCAACGCCCGGAGCCAACCGCTAGGCCGTCTCCGGGCGCCATGCGGCTCGGCGGCTGTAGGCGGAAGCGTTTGTTACCCGAAGCCGCCCAGCTTGTCCTTCATGCCGCCCAGCTTCTCGCCCAACCCTCCGGGGAGCTTGCCGAGGAGCGCGTCAACGTCAATGCCCAGCTTGGACAACAGCCCGGCGTCGCGCTCGGTGTCCACCTTCTCCGGCAGCTCGGCATCTGCCGCAACTGCTTGGTCCTCGTTTCCCTTCTGCTTGAGGAAATCGATGATCTGCTGCTTGTCGACCTGCATGGGTTTTCCCTTCGCTAGCGTGTCAGCGTACTGTCCACTGTCCTCGTGCCCGGCGCATGTGGCAAGGACCCGAGACGACCGCAAACGGCAGATGGCATACTGTTTGGACTCCACAGCGCCGTGGAAACCCCGTGGACAGGAACGCATGACATGGCTGGGCATTTCGAAGTGATCAAGGCATCCGACGGCGGCTACCGGGTCAGAATGCTGGACGGTAAGGGAAATCTCATGGCCGAATCGGTGACTTATCCGTCCCTCCAGGAGGCCAAGGACGGCATCGAGCTTGCACGGGAAATTGCAGGCACCGGCCGTGTAATCGACCGGACGGACGACACAGCAGATACCTAGCCGGGGCAGCTGACTGCTTCGTTGCTCACCGTGCCACCGCCCTGCCTGCCGCGTAAACGTCCGCCGGCATCGGCCTCTGCAGCTTCCAAGTGATCGCGATCGGCTTCTCCCCCGAGTGCTGCACGTAATCGACCTGGCCCAGACATGTGTAGGGCATGGTCATTCCGGCATCATCTTTTGCATGCTCTCGTGTAAACAGAACAATCTGTGACCCGTGCGCTTTGCGGTCGAGGTACCGCCGCCCGACCGGGCTCGTGGTGGACGCCGAGTTCTGTGATTCCCAGTGGAACAAGTCCTCACTCAGCGCATAGTCCTTGTACATGGTGGTGGCCGAGTGGTTCTTTTCGTCCTTGTTCAAGGTGACAAAAAAGGCGTCGGTAGCTATTTCCGGGCTCCAGGCAACACCTTCCCTGTGCTGCGCGTTCCGCCCGCCGAGCTCGGCGATGCCGAGGGCTGCCAGCACTTCTTCACGGCGGTATGTGGCGTGGGAGTACATGGGTAGGTGTTGTAGGCCTAGTCCGAGCCCCTTAGGCATGTGGCGGGCAGCCTCGACGCCGAGCTTCATCAATTGGCTAATCTCCGAGCAAGCGTAACGATAGGCCCGCAACTGCTCGAAGCCGTCGTCGTACTTTTCGAAGTCTCCACCATCAGGCCAGAGGGTAAAGAAAAGCATCCGGGCCAGGGTCTTCTCTCGCTCCCCCAGGTCTTCGTAAGGCACGCCGGCTGGGGAAACGAGCGCAGTGTATGTCTCAGCCCGTTCAGGATCATCGACATGCATCAGCGCGGTCATCTTTTTGAGTACAAGTTGCTCCTCGAAAAGTGACCGGCCCTCGCGGTGAACGGGCGGCTGCACGCCGGCTTCGATCAGCCCGGCCTCACGGATCAGCGACGTCCAGGAGTCACCGGTTTTCCGGTATACCTCCGACGCGTCCCTGCCGGACTCGCGCAGGTAGTCCTCCAGCAGGACCTCGGCATGTGACCGTACGTCGGCGACCAGCTGATTGCGGTTGAACCTCAGCTGGGATCTGATGTTATCCAGCACAATCCGCTGCGCCACCCGATCCAAGATGATCTGGCAGCCTGAAGGCAAGAGCGGAAACTCCTCCTCGATCTGTTTCACGAGGCCTGCCCGACTGGTTCCGGTCAGCGCCCGGAACTTGGGGGCAAATCGGAATTCGCGGCGCTGCTGGCCGATGAAGTCCAGAACTGTCAGGACGGCCTTATCCTCGGCTCGCCGGAGGCCGCGGCCGAGCTGCTGGAGGAAGATGGTCGAGCTTTGCGTGGGACGCAGCAGCAGGATCGTGTCAACTTCCGGCACGTCCAGGCCTTCGTTAAAGAGGTCGACGGCGAAAATGCAGTTGATCTCCTTGCTCCGAAGATTGGCGAGGGCTGCGGCCCTGTCCTCGCTAGTCGTGTCGCCTGAGACGGCCACAGAAGTGATGCCGGCGCCGTTAAAAACCTTGGACATGTAACGTGCGTGCTGGACGGAGACGCAGAATCCTATGGCTCGCATCTCCGTGGTACTGAGCACTTTATCGCGCAGTTCCTTAATGACCTTGGCCGCACGGGCGTCGTTGCCCGTGTACAGGACGTTCAGTGCCTGGAGATCGTAGTTGCCCCGCTTCCATTCCACCTGGCTCAGGTCGACGTCGTCCGCCAGTCCGAAATAATGGATTGGAACCAACAGGTCGGCATCCAATGCGTCCCACAGGCGAAGTTCGCTTGCTGTGCGGCCGCCAAAGAACGCCTCCGCGACGTTGACGCCGTCGCCGCGCTCCGGGGTGGCGGTCAGCCCAAGCAGTTCCTGCGGGCGAAGGTGGCCAATGATCTTCCGGTACGTCGGTGCCTCTGCGTGGTGAAACTCGTCGATGACAACGACGTCAAAATGCTGGGGGGAGATCTGTTCAATACCTTTGGACGCCAGAGACTGAACGCTGGCAAAGACGTGTTTCCATTGGGTCGGCTTATCTTCCCCGACGTAGAGTTCGCCAAATGAGCCGCTCTGCGTAACGGCTCGGTACGTGCGCAGGGCTTGCTCCAGGATTTCCTTCCGATGGGCGACGAACAGCAGAGTAAGCTGGCGGCCGGCTTGGTTGCAAAGCTGCTGGTAGTCCAGGGCAGCGACAACCGTCTTGCCGGTACCCGTAGCTGCCACTACCAGGTTTTGATGGTGGCCGTGGATTCCGCGGGACGTTTCAAGCTCCTCCAACATCTCAACCTGATGCAGATGTGGCTGGACCTCCAGCCCAGTGGCTCCCATGGGCTGCATCGCGGTGGTGCCGCCGTTCCGCAGCAGGGCGGCGTCGAGCCTTTCGGCGTCAGCATCCGGGTCATAGGGGACGAAAGCCCGCTGCTCCCAATAACTGTCAAACGTGACTTCGAACTTGTTCAGCAGCGCAGGCGTTGTGACAGACGACAGACGGACGTTCCATTCCAGTCCGTCCAGGAGGGCTGGCCTGCTCAGATTGGAGCTACCCACGTAGGCCGTATCGAATCCAGTGTTGCGGCGGAAAAGCCATGCCTTGGCGTGGAGCCTAGTGGCTTGGGTTTCGTAGCTGATCCGCACTTCTGCCCCGTGTCTGCGGACCAGCTCATCAACCGCACGGCGTTCGGTGGCGCCCATATAAGTGGTGGTGATAACGCGGAGGGGGACACCGCGTTCTACGAGCTCATCGAGTGCCGCCTCCAAAAGACGCAGACCACTCCACTTGATGAAGGCGCTGAGCAGGTAGACGGCATTGGCCGAGGCCATTTCGGCACGGAGTTCTGCTGCCAGGTTCGGATCGTCCTTGCCATTCGTTAGAAGTGCAGAATCCGATAATGCGGTAAGTGGACGACGAAGGTTTCGACGTCGCAGTTTCTCCGGTGCATGAAGCGAAAGAAGTTGCTGCGGGCCGTCCTTGATCGAGTCTTCTGCCTGAATAACTTCTAACATCCTGTTGGCAAGTGCCAGCCGGTCCTCCGGCTTCGCCGCCGCTAATGCATTCCTGGCCGCCTCACCAATATGTCTTGAAAGGATCTCTGTGGCGTCGGCAGCGTCTACTAACTCGAAGTTCGTCTGGTAGTCCGGCAAGTGCTCTAAACGGCGGGACAGCGATTCGGTGTGGAGGACCTCATATAGACCTTCTTGTAGGGCGTCGGCTTCTCGTCCCCCGATGAATGCGTTCACCAAGCCAGGGTAGATGAGCGTAGGGACATTTTCTTGTGTGACGCCCGGCATCACTGTGTTTATTCAACAATGGCTCACGATTGTGACGGAGAAGAAGGCTTAGCAATACACGGCGACTGACCGTCGAGGGCAAGATTGCCTGTTGCGATTGACAGGACGACATTGCCGGCCTTGCGTCCGGTTTCCACGTACCGGTGGGCTTGGACGATGTCGGAGGTCGTAACTTCTGTCGATGACCGCCCGGAATTTACCGGCCTCCGCGAGGTCGACGAGGTATTTCAGGTCGTCGGCGCGATGCCCGGCGGTGGCGATGACCTGCTTTCCGCTTCGACGGGCGTGGCGCCGAGCTCGGAGTATTCCCTTGAGGTCGGCGATCACCAGCAACAAAGATCCGCCTGGATTGAGCAACGCCTGGACTCGTTCGAAGGGTGCGTTGCCGACACAGTCCATGATGACGTCGTAGGTTTTGTCCTCCGTGGCGAAGTCGGTCAGGGCATAGTCGATGACCCGGTCGGCGCCGAGCGAGGCGACGAGCTCGGCGTTGGCTGCGCTGCAGACGCCGGTGACGTGCGCACCGAGGCGTTTCGCGAGCTGTACAGCCGCCGTTCCGACAGCACCCGAAGCGCCATTGATGAGGACCGCACCCCCCTATTTAAGTGCGGCGCGGTTTAGGAAGCTGCGCGCGGTGAGTCCACCGAAGAGAAGCGTTACGGCTTCCTCGGCGATCATGTTGCGTGGCTTGGCGATGAGAGCGCTGTCCTGGGGCACGCAGGCATACTCGGCGTGGCCGCCGAACTTGAAGCCGAGCATCCCGATCACTTCATCGCCGGGTTGGAATTGCGTGACGTCCGCGCCCACTGCCGCCACGACGCCAGCAACGTCCATGCCGAGGACTTGGTTGCGCGGCCGGAAAGGCCCAGTCCTTGCGCGGCCAATAGCCCCAGCCCTTTGGGAACCTTGCGACTCCGGGCACGATAGTCGGCGGCGCTCACCGTGCTCGCGTGGACTTTGACCAGGACGTCGTCGGGACCCGGTGAGGGCTTCGGAACATCTACCACGCTGACGACCTCCGGAGGACCGAACTTCCGGTAGACCGCGGCCCTCATCGCGCGGCCCTCGTCGGGAGTGCCGTGGCCCTGTCGGACATGCGCCTCGAGTGCCCGGACCTTTGCGCCCGGCGGCGGATGAAGTACTCGGCGACCGCAAGGTTGAGCAGCCAGGCCGCCCCCATGAGCACCGCACGGCTCAGTTCGTTGGTCGGGCCGACCAGGAGAATCCACGGGATGGTCACCAGGGCCTGGGTTCCGGCGGCGATCCCGATCGCGTAGCCGCGGGCCATCCAGGCACCGTGTGCGGCGAAGTTGCGCCGCTTGATCGCGAGGACGCCCAGGATGATGCTCGCCGTCATGGCTGTTCCGAACACCAGTCGGAGGACGAGCAGGATGACGCCGTCGTCGGGCGGGAGGTCATAGAAGACGGACATCCAGAGGCCGGAGAGGGCAGCAAGCAGGCCGGCCGGGATGAGGACAACCCCGGCG
Source organism: Arthrobacter sp. Y3223065 (assembly GCF_059090885.1). Lineage (NCBI taxonomy): Bacteria > Bacillati > Actinomycetota > Actinomycetes > Micrococcales > Micrococcaceae > Arthrobacter > Arthrobacter sp. Y3223065. Next base: position 232,086 of record NZ_JBNHGC010000006.1, read on the forward strand.
ATGCGGTGCCAGCTGCGCCGGCCCCGCTTGCCGCGGCGCAGCGAGGGCACAAACTGGAAGGCCCCGACCAGGCTGTAGACGATTGCCGCGGGGATGTGGATCAGCACGGGAAGTGGCGAGTCGAAGAACCGCTCGTTGGCCGGCGTGACAGCCGCTCCCCCGGTCAGCTCGGCCACGCGTATCGACCCGAAGATGACCGGGATAAGGCTAACAAAGATCAAGCCGGCAGGTATGAGCCAGCGGCCGCGGGGCCGGCGCCCGGCGGCCTTGGTAACGGCGATGGTTTCTGCAGCCATTGTTGATTCCCCCAACTCTCGGGTGTACGGCGTACACCTTATGATCCCAAAGTAAGTGTACGTTGTACACTTGTCAAGAGATATCTGCCGTCAGAAAGGTGGTCCTGATGGCTCAGCAGGTGGAGTCGGCACGCCGCACCCCGCTGAACAGGCAGCGGGTGTTGAGCGCCGCCGTCGTACTTGCCGACGAAGCGGGCGTCGACGCGCTCAGCATGCGCAAGCTGGCCCAGGAGCTGGGCGTCGTACCGATGGCGCTGTACAAGCACGTCGCCAACAAGGAAGAACTGCTCGACGGCATGGTCGACGTCATCGTCGGCGAGATCGAGACGCGGACCGGCGGGACGGACTGGCGGAACGCCGTCCGGCAGCGGGTGTTGTCCGCCCGGGAGGTCCTGCTGCGCCACCCGTGGGCCCGCCAGGTGCTCGAGTCGCGCACCAACAAGACGCCGGTTGTCCTGGAGTACATGGACTCGGTGATCGGCATGTTCCGCGCCGGCGGATTCTCCGTCGACCTCACCCACCACGTGATGCACGCCCTGGGCAGCCGCATGTGGGGTTTCACCCAGGAGCTGTTCGACGACTCGCAAAGCCCGCCCGCGGACGTTCCGCCGGAGATGCTGCGCGCGATGGCCGAGCGGTATCCGCATATCGCCGAAATCGCCATGGCGGGCGCCCACGCCGAGGGATCCGTGGTGGGCCAGGGCTGCGACGACCAGTTCGAGTTCGAGTTCGCACTGGACCTCCTCCTCGACGGTTTCGAAAAACTTCACCAGCAGGGATGGACGTCGGCCCGGCGGTCCTGAGGCTCGCGGTCTGAGCGCGTGACTCCTCCACGGCCTAGTGGGAGCCGGGAATCCTGTCGGTCCATTGTGCTCCCATGCGCCAGCCTCTACGGTGAATGAACCGCAATCCGAACCGCAGGAGCGGGCATGGGCAAAAACCGCGGACGGATGGGGCGGGCGCCGTTGCAGTTCCCGACCGCCTTCGCCCTCGCCTGTGCGGCCGTTTGCCTCCTCGCCGTCGGCACCTGCCCGGCAGCCTTAGGAAACTGGCCTGCGGCGCCTGCGGCCGGCGGCGCGGCAGCCGCCGCGACAGCGGCACCTGCGCCCCCGGTCCCGGGCCGCGGTGCGCCCGACCCGGCCTTTGCGGCGGTTGACGCCTACTTGCAAGACCAGATTGATGCCCTCGGGATTCCGGGAGTCTCCCTCACCATCATCAGAGACGGCGGACTAGTACACCAGGCGGCGTTCGGCAGTGCCGATGACTCGGGGCGTCCCATGACCGCCCAGACGCCGGTTCTTCTGGCGTCGACCAGCAAATCCCTGACCGCCATCGCCGTGATGCAGCAGGTGGAGGCCGGTCTGCTGGAGCTGGACGAACCCGTGCGGACCTACCTGCCGTGGTTCAGCATGCGTGACCCCCGCGCGTCGGCCATCACGCTCCGCCACCTGCTCCATCAGACCAGCGGGCTGTCCACGGCAGACGGCTCGGCTTTCGCAGCATCGGATACCCAAGATCCTGCAGCGCTGGAACAGGGCGTGCGGGATCTGTCCGGCGCCAGCCTGGCTAGCCCGCCGGGGGCAACGTTCGCCTACTCCAATGCGAACTACAACGTCCTCGGCCTCTTGGTGCAGACCGTTTCCGGCCAGCCCTTCGGGGACTACATGCAGGACCATGTGTTCACGCCGCTCGACATGGCCAACACCCACACCAAGCGGGCAGCTGCGCGCGCGGATAACCTGGCGTCGGGCTACTCGCTGTGGTTCGGCACCTGGTGGCGACAGACGGACGTGCCGGCCGCGGTAACGGGGATGCCCTCGACCGTCATGTACTCATCGGCCCAGGATCTCGGCCACGAGTTGATCGCCCTGCTGCACGGCGGCGCCTACCTGGACCGCCGCATCCTCCGGCCGGAAAGCGTGGAGACGCTGCTGACGCCCCGGGTCCGTGTGGACGAGTCCAAAAGGTATGCCATGGCATGGTTTGCGCGCCCCCTGCTGGAATCCACACACCCGGACGCCGCGCCCGCGGGGGACGGCGACCTGCCGTTGCTGCTGGAGCATCAAGGCGAATGGGGCAACACGCACACCTATCAGGCCATGGTTCCGTCCTCCGGGCTGGGCCTTGCCCTGCTGATCAACGGGAACGACACGTCCGCGCCGTCCCGGCTGCAGGCGCTGGACAGCAATGTCCTGCGGATTCTCCACGGACAGCCTCCCGAGTCCCTGGCCGCGGATGAGGACTGGCTGCAGCAGTACGGCTGGGCCGTCGCCCTGGCGCTGCTGCTCGCCGAACTGGCGAGCCTGGCGCTGGCGCTCCACGTCCTGGGGCGGAAACGCATCGGCCCGCGCCGCGGCGGCCCTGCCACCACAGCCGGAGCCAGCTCCGCAGGCACGCGCGGAAACGACCCGGTCGGCATGGCCCGGTACCGTGGAGTGATTGTGCTCTGGGCCGCCGGGGCCCTGGCCCTGGACGCGTTCCTCGTCTGGTTGGGATTCGTTTACGCACCCGCCCGGTTCGAAACCTACCTGGCCGTCATCATCCGCCAGCTTCCCGACGTCGGTGCCGCGCTTGTACCGGCACTGACGCTGGCCATCGTCTGCTCCCTCCCCCGGACGGTGTGGCTGCTGTCCCGGCTCCGGACGCCCCGGCACGCCGCTTGACTAAGCCAACGACCCCCGGCACACCTCTTGACTAAGCCCCCGGGGGGGGGGGGGGGGGGGGGGGGGGGGGGGGGGGGGGGGGCGGGGGGGGGGGGCGGGGGGGGGGGG
>NZ_JBNHGC010000007.1:0-219953 GCF_059090885.1 Arthrobacter sp. Y3223065
CCCCCCCCCCCCCCCCCCCCCCCCCCCCCCCCCCCCCCCCCCCCCCCCCCCCCCCCCCCCCCCCCCCCCCCCCCCCCCCCCCCCCCCCACCCCCCCCACCCCCCCCCCCCCCCCCCCCCCCCCCCGGGCGCCGCCAGGCTGCGGCCCGGCGCAGTGTTTAGCACGTAGGGTGTGTGAAACGAGCGCCGGAAACCGACCCTAGGAGGAGAATGCGCGCCTACGTCCTCCTCCTGCTGGTGGTCATCTTCTATGCCGGCAATATCCTGACCGGCAAAGCGCTCAGCGACCTGCCACCTTTAACCATCGCGTTCTTCCGGGTCTTCATTGCCTTCCTGGTGCTGCTCCCGCTGGGATACCGCAGCGCCTGGCAGTCCCGTCGACTGTTCCTCCAGCATCGCAAACCGCTGCTGCTGCTGACGCTCACGGGAGTCGCCCTCTTTAATACGCTGATCTACAGCGCCCTCCAATTCACCTCGGCCACCAACGTTTCCGTGCTGGAGGCATCGGTTCCGGCGGCAACGGTGGCCCTGAGCTTCTGGCTGCTGCGCGAACGGCTAAGGGCGATCCAGTGGTTCGGCGTCGTGCTCTCCATGTGCGGGGCGCTGTGGGTGGTGACCAACGGGCAGCTGATGAGCCTCGCAGACCTGTCCTGGAACATCGGCGACGCCATCATGGCAGCGGCCGCGGTGTCCTGGGCGGTCTATTCGATCGCGGTGAAGAAGTATCTGCATCTGTTCCCGTCCTACGGGGCGGTCCTGGTCATGACCGGACTGTCGGTCATGATCCTGCTGCCCGTCATGGCGGCGGAGTGGCTGATCGTGGGAGTCCCGCAGATCGGCGGAGGCCACTGGTCCGGGCTGGTGTATCTCGGCGTCTTCCCGTCGGTGATTGCCCTGATGCTGTACAACCGGGCCGTTGCCGTGCTGGGGGCGTCCGAGACGTCCGTGTTCCTGAACTTCGTGCCGGTCTTCACCATGCTCGGTGCGTATCTGCTGCTGAACGAGAGCATCAGCGGCATGCAGCTGCTCGGCGCGGCCCTGGTGATGTGCGGCGTGTTTTTCACCACCCGGGACACGAGGACCGCCGGGCGCAAAGACTCGCGGCACACCCTCGAACCTCGCAAAGATTCGGCCGCCGAGGAGATTCCCTGAGCCGACATTTCGGCGGAAGCGCCCGCCGCCCATCGGCGTAGGGTGATTTTAAGGCGGCATGATGCGCTGTAAGGCGGCGCGTGCGGTGAGTGTGCGCATGAGCCTTGACGGTTAACCGAGGGAAGGATGGATATGGAACCCGAGGATTTCGACCTGCTGGTGATCGGCGGCGGGAAGGCCGGCAAGTCGCTGGCGATGGACCTGGCCAAGTCCGGCCAGAAGGTGGCGATGGTGGAGCGGGCGATGGTAGGCGGCACCTGCATCAATGTGGCGTGCATTCCCACCAAGACCCTCATCCAGTCCGGCCGGGTGCTGGACACCGTGCGCCGGGCGGCCGAGTTCGGCGTGGCAGGCGCGGAGCAGCCACGGATGGACCTCGAGCTGCTGCGCCGCCGCAAGGAGGACGTGGTGGACACGATGGTCGCCGGGCAGCAGAAGCTGTTCACGGGGTCGGGCATGGACTTTATCCTGGGCGAGGCCAAGTTCGTGGCCGAAAAAACCGTGGAAGTCGCACTGAACGACGGCGGCGCCCGGCTCCTGCGCGGCACCGACGTCGTTCTCAATCTGGGCACCGAGCCGGCCCTGCCCAACATCGACGGCTTGGCCGAATCCAGGGTGCAGACCAGCAACACCCTGCTGCACCTTGAGCAGCTGCCGACGAGCATGGTGATCCTGGGCGGCGGCTACATCGGCTGCGAGTTCGCCGACCTGCTGAACACCATCGGCGTGCAGGTCACGGTCATCCAGCGCGCCGGGCAGCTGCTGCCGCGGGAGGACGCCGACGTGGCCGAGCTGGTGGCCCGGAAGTTCGCCGACGCCGGGATCACGCTGAAGCTCGAGGCGTCCGCGGAGAAGATCGAGCGCGCCGCCGACGGGAGCGCGACCGTGACGCTGTCCACCGGGGAGACCGTCACCGCGGACGACGTGCTGGTGGCGCTGGGACGCCGGCCGATGACGGACGGGATGGGGCTGGAGAAGGCCGGGGTCGAGCTGACGGACAAGGGCTTCGTCCAGGTGGACACGCAGCTGCGCACCACGGCCGACGGCGTCTGGGCCGCCGGCGACGCGGCTGGCTCGCCGCAGTTCACCCACGCTTCCTACGACGACTACCGGATCCTGAAAACCAACCTGGCTGCCGCCCGGGGCGAGGGCGAGCCCCGGTCCGCCCAGGGACGGCTGATCCCCTACACCGTCTTTACGACGCCGGAGCTCGCCAGGGTGGGGATGACGGAGGCACAGGCCCGGGACGCCGGCCACGAGGTGCGTATCGCGAGGATGCCCGTGAGCGCGATCCCCCGCGCCCGGACCCTCGGTCAGCTGGACGGTGAATGGAAGGCCGTGCTGGACCGGAAGACCGGCAAGATCCTGGGTGCCGCGCTGCTGGGAACTGGGGCCAGCGAGGCGATCGCGGTGCTGCAGATGGCGATGATCGGCGGGATGGACTTCACCGCGGTGCGCGATGCCATCATCACGCACCCCACCATCTCCGAGGGGTTAAACCTGTTGTTCACACCTGCGTGGCTGGAGGACTAGGCGCCAAGGCGGCTTCCCCTGTCAGCGTCTTCCACGGCCGCGTCCCGGACCTCAAGCTCCGCGGTAAGTACGTAGTACTGGACCAGCGCGTCCCGTGCCGGATGTTCGCAGTCCAGCTGTTCGAAGCATTGGTTGCTGAGCGTCAGCAGCTGGTCCGTGGAAAGAACCGACAGATCGCGCGGAAACGGTGAAGGCTCGGACGTTGACTTGATGCTGTTCATGCCGCTCCTTGGAATCGTGCCCGGGCCATGGGCAAGGCGGGGCACTCGGGAAGATTTGCGGGGACGGCGATCGCCAACGTGCGGTGAAAGGCGCGGCCTGCGTCGCATCAACTGCTTCTCCGGCGCTGAACCGTTCGAGCATTTCCAGGCCGCGGCGCTCAATGTGCTGCGCCTCGGACAGATCGACCGTGACCACCATTCCGTGGGCCAGGCGATCCATGCGTTGGACAAGAGGTAAAAGCGCTGTGCAGCTGTCGGCGGTCAGGCAACCGCCCACCTCGATGACCGCTGAGACACGGTCCATATCAATCCTGACAAGCACACGCAGTTTGTGAACCAATGATCGGCGCTCCATAAGAGTGGATCGATGGCCAACTGCTTAACCGGACCCAACGGTACAAGAACATCACCCGCTGCTCAAGGGCTTGGGCGATGCGGTCGCCGGCTATTTATCGAAGTGGGTTTCGGCGGAGGGGGCTCCGGTAGAGGCTACGATGTCGGACGCCAGATCACGGAGTTTGATGTTGCGCGTATTGGAGGCAGACTTCAGCATCGCGAACGCCTCGTCCTGGCTGCAGCGGCTTTGGCCCATGATGATCCCGACGGCCACGGCAATGGTCGTTCGGGATTCCAGCGCCGCTTTCAGGTCCGCTTCGGTCTCGCGGTGGCGGGCCAGCCGGACGGCCAGGGACAGCGCCTGGGAGGCTTGGTGCGCGTACTGCTCGGCAGCCTTGAGGGCGTCCGCATCGAATCTCCGCGGCAGGTCGGAGTAGAGGTTCAGCCCGGCGCTGTCCCCGGTTTCGAGCGGGATCGGCACGGCCAGGATGGACCGAATGCCCTGGGCCAAAACGACCTTGGTGTACGCAGGCCAAGTGGTCTCTACCTGCAGGTCGGCGATATGGACAACCGTGTGCTCACGGGCTGCGCGCAGGCAGGGTCCGTCCGAATAGGCGTACTGGATTTCGTCCATCTTCTGCGCACGATCGCTGCTGCTGGCGACCGTGCCGGCCTTCTTGTGGCGCAGCAGCGTGATACCGCTCAGGAGCTCCTCGCCGGGTCGGGACAGATTGTGCACCGCCAAACGGGCGACTGCGTTCAGGAACGCCTCGATGTCCGCACTGTCGGCAGCCAGTCCGTGAAGAAAATCTTTGACCGTCGTCTCGGAATCATCATAAAATTCGCGTGCCATGATGCCCTCCACTGATGCTCCGGCGTACGCTCCACGCTACACCTCGTGAGGTGGGTCACAGCTAGGGCAGTATGCGATTCGGCTGCTGCTCGGGACGGCCGCCGGCGCCGGATCTGCTTCGCCCGGGCCTATGCCGCCGCCTGCCGCAGGGCGTCGCGCATTGCCACGGTCTCCGGATGCCGACGGGCGTACCACCACAGGCAGGCCAGCAGCACCAAATAGACCAGGACGAGGCCACCCGCCACACCAACCAGGAGGTCAGCCCAGTCCATTTCTGCTCCGTTCCCGGCACGGGCGCGCCGTCGTACTTTGCCTTGGCCGCGCTACGGCAACTGTAGGGCAGACAGGGACGTCGATGTGCGGTAGCGTCCAACCATCACAGCGGTCCGGGCGTGTGGGGCGGCTTCGGCAATCCTTCGGAGGGAGACTCATGCTGCGGGGAATGAGTACGGTCAGCTACTACACCCCCGACCTGCCGGCGGCGGTCGAGTGGTACTCCGACCTGCTGGGCAAGAAGCCCTACTTTGAGCAGCCGGGTTATGCGGAGTTCCGGGTCGGCGACTACGAGCATGAGCTGGGGCTGATCGACACCATGCACGCTCCGCCTGGACACGCCATCGACCCGGGCGGCGCGATCCTCTACTGGCATGTGGACGATGTGAGGGCCGTGCGGCAGCGCCTGCTGGAGAAGGGCGCAAAAGAGTTGGAGCCCGTCACGGAACGCGGACACGGATTTGTCACGGCCTCGGTCGTTGATCCGTTCGGCAACGTGCTCGGCATCATGCAGAACCCGCACTATCTGGAGATGCTGCACTCCTCCGCTCCGGAGGCCTGAAGCGTAGGCGCTGCCGCCAACGCTGCCCGGGTGGCTGGACCGCCCAGTTCACCGTGAGGGTGGTGGAAGCCCACCGGAAGCGCTTGGTGAACGCGGCCCTGCCGGCGAAGATCCGCCCGGCGGCGCCGACGCTCAGCCGCCGGTCGAACCGGATCCGCGCCCACGGCGCCAGCTGGAAGCTCAGGTCCAGGTCGTCGTGGATGTCCGGCCGGTCGCGGTGGATGCCTGCCTTCGCCCGTTCCCAGGCGGTCCGTCGCATGGCGAAGTTCGATCCCCATACCGGCAGGGCCGCCATCGCGAGGCCGGCGCCGAACCGATAGCCGGAGCCATAGGCGGCGGAGGCGAGCCGGGCCACCGGCCGCGGCAGGTCGTAGAACACGCCCGGCCCGGTCAGCGCGTCGAGGCCGGGATCGGCGTCGAAGGCCGCACCGATCCGCGCCAGCCAGTCGGCGGGGGGACGGGTGTCGGCGTCGCAGCGGACGATGACACCGTATGTGGCAGCGTCGTGGCCCGCGGTGGCGGCCTCGAAGCCCGCGGTGGCGGCGTCGTAGCCCGCAGCCGATGCGGCCGGGATGCCGGGACGTGGTTCGACGACGACGCGCGCCCCGGCCGCCCGTGCCACGTGGGCCGAGGAATCGGTGCAGTTGTTGTCCACGACGACGACCTCGAAGGCCGGACGAGTTTGCCGCCCCAGCAGCGCGAGGCATTCGGCGAGCGCCGCGGCGTCGTCGAGCACCGGGATCACCACGATCATGATGGTTTGATGGCGACCCTCGGGACGGACCTGAGCGGCGCCGTCGCCCCGCGGTCTCACCGGACTCCCGCGTACCAGATCAGCAGCATCGTGACCAGGAAACCGACCACGTAGTTCAGCCACAGGAACCGTTTCCACCCCGCGTTCGCGGCCGGCGAGCCGGCGTCGTCGATCCCGGCGAAGCGCAGCACGTTGCCCAGGTAGGGCAGGGCAAGGAGCCCGGCCAACGGGCCCGGCCAATCGGTGGCCAGCATCAGCAGTCCGGCGGCCGCATAGGCAGCGGCGGAGACCAGCACGGTACGGCGGGCACCCAGCACCGTGCCGATCGACCCGAGCCCGGCCTCGCGGTCCGGGACCACATCCTGCACCGCGCCGAAGGCATGGCTGGCCACGCCCCAGAGGAAGTACGCGGCCAACAGCGCCCACAGCCCCGGGGTGAAGCCGGCGCCGGCCAGGACCAGCCCGTAGACCGCGGGCGAGACGAAGTGCGTGCTGGAGGTCAGCGAATCCAGGAACGGCCGTTCCTTGAACCGCAGCCCCGGCGCACTGTACGCGTAGACCGCGGCCAGCGAGACCAGCAGCACCAGGTTGGACGCCACGCTGCCGGCTACCGCCAGGACCGCGATGAACGGCACTGTGGCCACGGCACTGGCCTGCAGGATCGCGCGGTGACGGGCCTTGTCCACCACCGCGCCCTCGGCCCCGCCCTTGCGCGGGTTGAGCAGGTCCGATTCGTAGTCGAAGACGTCGTTGATGCCGTACATCGCCAGGTTGTACGGGACCAGGAAGAAGACGGTGCCCACCAACAGCAGCCAGTCGATGCCGCCGGAGGCCAGCAGGTAGCCGGCGGCGAAGGGGTAGGCGGTGTTGACCCAAGACACCGGCCGGGAGGTGATGACCAGTTCGCGGATCACGGCGACTCCCCTCCCCCGTCGGCCCGGTCGGCTGCGCGGTCGGGACCGTGTCGGGTATCGAGACCGTTGGCGCGGTCGGCGCGGCCGCTGGCCCCGTCATCGGCACGACGGCGGCGATCCCCTCCGGTGAGCATCAGCCACAGCGCGGGCAGCAGCAGCGCCGCGCCCAGCGGATAGGCAAAGTCCTCGATCGGCGCCAGGCCGATCCGGAGTCCGGCCAGCGTGTGTCCGCCGTAGTCGAACAGCCCGGAGGCGATCATGACGTTGTCGAACACGGCGGTGAGCACCCACAGCGCCGCGACGGACAGGCCGGCCGCCGCCGCAGCCCCGCGGGGCACCCGCCTGGCCAGCACCGCGGCCACTGCCGCGGCAGCCGCGACGCCGAGGAAGACCCAGTTCAGCTCCAGAAAACTCACGCCGTACCACCGCCCGCCGACGTGCCGTCGTCGTGGCTGACCAATTGCGGTCCAGCCGTGCCGACACCCCGCCGGTGCCGGCCCCACGCCAGCAGACCGGTGAACAGGATCATGGTTTGGTAGCAGAGGAAGGCCAGGAAGAAGGCCTCCTCCAGCGGCAGTTCCGGGCCCAGCATGATGCCGGTCATCAGCGGCGAGTCGCGGTACACGAAGATTCCCAGCGCGATCGCCCAGACGTCCCAGGCCAGGAAGTAGGCCAGCCCGATGGTTAGGGTGACGGCGGCCGCGATCGGCCGGGCGAAGAAGAACAGCCTGTAGCGCGCGTCCAGCAGGGTCATGCAGCCCAGCAGCGCCACCAGCACGGCCAGGTAGATCATGCGCTCCTCCCCGCACCATCCGACGACGGCGCCTGGCCGGGCGCCGCCAGGTCCGGTTCCGGCAGTGCCCCGGGCGTCCCGATCCCCTGCACGGCCTTGAGCACCAGCTCGGCACTGATCAGGCACATGGGCACGCCGATGCCCGGCCGGACCGAACTGCCGGCGTAGTGCAGCCCGTCCACCAGGCGGCTCCTGTTGCCCGGCCGCAGGAAGGCGCTCTGCCGCAGGGTATGCGCCGGACCCAGCGCACCGCCGCGCCAGGCGTTGAAGCCGTCCGCGAAGTCCGCCGGGCCGTAGGTGCGGCGGACGACGATCCGGCCACGCAGGTCAGCCGCGCCCGTCCAGGCGGCCAGCTGGTCGATGGCAGCTTCCGCGACCGCTTCCACGACGGCCGCCCCGGAACCGTCGTCCCCGCCCGAGCCCCAGGCCGGCGCCGCCGGTGCGGGAACCAGGATGAACAGGTTCTCGTCCCCGGCCGGCGCCACGCCTGCGTCGGTGGTGCTGGGTTTGCAGACATAGATGGAGGTCTCCCGTGCCAACGCCCGCCCGGCGCGGATTCGGCTGAAGTTCTCCCTCCAGTCCCGGGTGAAGAGCAGGTTGTGGTGGGCCAGCTGCGGCAGCGCCCCGCGCACGCCCAGGCAGACCAGCACGGCGCTGGGTCCGGGGTCGCGGCGCCGCCACACCCGTTCCGGGTGGCTGCGCACGTGCGCCGGCAGCAGCGCGGTCTCCACGTGGTGCAGATCCGCCGCGGCGACGACGACGCCCGCCGCCGTCCGGTGTTCGGCGCCGTCGGCATCCGACCAGAGCACCGCCTCGCAGCGGGCCTTCGCGCCGGACTGCGCGGTGAGAATCCGCCGGGCGGTGGCCCGGGTTTCGATCCGGACGCCGGCCTCCCGCGCCAGCCGCTCCATCGCATCGACCAAGGCGGCGAACCCGCCCATCGGGTAGTACACGCCGTCGTCCAGGTCCAGGTGGCTCATCAGGTGGTACATCGCCGGCGCACGGTACGGGCTGGTTCCCAGGAACACCGCCGGGTACCCCAGCACCTGGTGCAGCCGCGGGTCCGTGAACCGTTCACGGACGTAGCGGTCCAGGCTCCAGCCCAGCAGCTTGGTCAGCCGGGGCGCCCGGCGCAGCACGTGCGGGTGGGCCAGGTTGCGCAGGCTGGCGAAGTCGTCGTACAGGAAGTGCTCCTTGGCCAGCCGGTACGTTTCCGCTGCCTCATCGAGGTAGCGGTGCAAGGCCGGCCCGGACCCCGGCTGCAGGCCTTCGAAGAGTCCCGCCACGTTGTCGCGGCCCGAGCGCACTTCCGTGGCCGCCGGATACCCCTCGAACCAGATGCGGTAGCCGGGGTCCAGTCTCACCAGCTCCAGCTGGTCCGCGGCGCTGGTGCCCATCAGCTTGAACCAGTGGTCGATCACCTCCGGCATCAGGTACCAGGACGGGCCGGTGTCGAAACGGAAGCCGTCACGCTCGTGCCGTCCCGCCCGGCCGCCCAGCCCGGAGCGTTGCTCCAGCAGGGTGACGCGGTGCCCGGCCCGGGCCAGCAGCCCGGCCGTTGCCAGTCCCGAGACCCCGCCGCCGATCACCACCACCGGTTGGCCTGCGGCGCCGCCGGCCTGCGGAGCCGTTCCCGCTGCCCGTGGGCGAGGGGTCAGCCTGTGCATGAACGACGCCGGGCCCATCAGGCGGCGCTCCTTCCGCGCAGCCGCTGGCGGGTAAGGATCCGCAGGGCGATCGCCGCCTTCTGCGGCGTGCCGACACGCACCCGGCGGGAGAGCATCTCGTCCGCCGGTATCCGCTCCAGCCGGTCCACCAGCGCGCTGAACAAGGCATGGGCCAGTGCGACGGCGGTGCAGGCGCCGGGCGGGAGCAGCCCGATGCCCCGCTGTGCGGCAGCAAGATCCGCGCGGATGTCGGCCACCAGCGCGAGCTTCCGTTCCTCGTCCAATGCCTCGGCGCCCGACAGCGGGAAGTAGCAGCGGCCCAGTTCGGCCCGGTCGGCGGCGAGGTCGCGCAGGAAGTTGACCTTCTGGAAGGCGGAGCCGAGCCGGCGGGCGGCGGCGGCGAGCTCGTCGTCCCGGCCGGGCATCGCACCCGGCATCGTTTGGAACACCCGCAGGCACATCAACCCCACCACTTCGGCGGAGCCGTAGATGTAGTCCACCAGCGAATCGGCGGTGTGTTCGGCCACCGTAATGTCCGCGCGCATCGAGGCGAAAAACGGCCGGGTCAGGTCGACGCCAATGCCGCAGGCGCGGGCCGTCCCCGCGAACGCGTGCACCACCATGTTGGTGCTGTAACCGGTCAGCAGCGCGGTTTCGGTCTCGTGTTCCAGCCGGTCCAGCTGGTCGCGCACGGCCACGGCGTCGAGCCCCGCCGCCGCAGCCGCACCGTCCACCGCTTCGTCGGCCACCCGGACCAGCGCATAGATGTTGGCGATGTGCCGGCGTTCCTCCGGCCCGAGCAGCCGGCACGCCAGGCCGAAGGACGTGGAATAGCGGGCAATCACGACGCCGGCACTCCGGCCGGCGGCGTCGGTATAGCGGAGCAGCGGGTTCGGTTCCATGGCCGCTAGTTCCCCCTCGTCAACACGTGGTTGCAGACCCGTGCCAGTTCGCTCCACGCGCCGGCGTCCAGCGGCAGGCTGCGGGACTCCTCGAGCGCTTCGTCCACCAGGCTGCGGGCCAGCCCCATTGCCTGCGTGTCGGCCCCGCAGTCCTTGAGCGCCGCGCGGACCTCGCCGACCCCCGCCGCGCCGCGCCGAAACGCAGCCAGCAGGCCGTCGAACCCATCCGCCTCTGCCGCATACGCGGTCAGCACGGTGCGTTTACCTTCGCGCAGGTCGGATTCGGCAGACTTGCCCGTGGTACCGAGCTCCCCGAATGTCCCCAGAACGTCGTCCACGATCTGGTAGGCCAGGCCGATGCGGCGACCCACCGCGGCGAGCGCTTCGGCCGGCTGCTCGTCGGCGCCGGCCAACAGCGCCCCGGCTTTCAGCGGCGCCTCGAACGAGTAGGCCGCCGTCTTCAAACTTTCCATGCCGAGGACGTCACCCAGGAGCGGGCTCCCCGTCGCGGCGGACAGCAGGACATCGTCGAGTTCGCCCGCCGCGGAGGCAAAGACGGCGTCGTGGACCGTATCCATCAGGACGTCGGCGCACGGCAGCCCCGCGCCGGAGCTGCCGGCCATCCGCAGGGCACCGGTCAGCAGGAGGTCGCCGGCAATGATCGACGCCGAGTGGCCCAGATGTTCGGCCTCGGCACGGGACAGCCCGAGACCCACGGCGTCGTCCCGGTAACGGGCTCCGATGGTCGGCAAGCCGCGGCGGAGGAAGTCCCTGTCAATGACGTCGTCGTGCACTACCAGCGCCGTGTGCAGCAGCTCGAACGCCGCCGCAAGCCTGGCACAGCGGCGCGGATCCTCGCCGCCGAAGGATCTATAGGCGAGGTGCACCATCCTGGGCCGCATCCGCTTGCCGCCACCCAGCGCAGCATTAATGCGGTCCCACAGCACGGGGAAGGAACGCGAAAGCGTGCCGGCCCGGGCGCGATTCCCTGCCGCGAAACGCTGAAGTTCCGACTCGACGAGGGGACCTAGGCGTTGCCAGTCACAGGAGTCCGACGCTGCCCCGGCGCTCGCGCGGCTTTCGGCGTCCAGAGTCATGACTGACCTTCTCCCCAAGGTGGGGACGCGATGGCTGCCCCCGTCAGTTCTGCAAATTCGTTGTTCCATAGTGTGCGTCACTCCGCCCCAGTACGCGACCATTGCCACCGGTTGGCGGGGCCCGGATCCCCAAGTAGCTGGTCGTTTTGGCGGGCCGGGCGCCAATGTCGGCCAAAGGCTTGCCAGCGGCTGTCCCATCATGGAAAGTGGTAAGCACACTTAGCATCGTTGGGGTATATCGTCCGGACCCCGGCGCCATGTGAGGCCGGTCAAGGCTTCCTCGCGAAAAGGAAAAAACCATGACACCGACACCGCAACAACCTGTCACCGACGACAGCATCAAGGTCCGCCAGCTCAGCCATTACCAGTTCACCTGGGTGGCCGGCGAGCCGGGCGCCCCGGGCACCTGGACCCTGCAGCTGGTCCTCGACCAGGGCGCGTGGGAAGAGGTGCTGACGCTGGACGCCGACGACGCCGACAACCTTCAGGACCTCCTCTCCACCGCGGAGACCGTGTACTACGACATCAAGCGCCGCACGCTGATGTTCGGCACCGCCAAGGCCGGCCACCACTAGCCGTCGCTGGTGGAACCAGCCGGGCACTAAGCCGACAACGGTTTCCGCGCGGGCGGCTGTGCTGCCATGCTGGTTGCGTGACAACAATCTCGACCGAACCGCCCCGGACCGCGCTGAGCTGGAAACTGGTGCCGGCGGTGTTCCTCTCGGCGTCTGGCGTGCTGCTTTTTGCCGTCGAGAACGGCCCCCTTGGCTACAGCCTGCTCGCGCTAAGCATTGCTACGGCGGCGCTGGTCGACCTGGAGTTTGTGCGGCACCTCGGGCTGATCGCCGCGGGAATGCTGATCATCAGCCTGGTCCCGCTGAACGCCGACCTGAGCATCGGGCACATGGCCCTGATGGGCGGCGCCCTCGCGTTGGCCGTCCTGGTGCCGTGGCTGGTGTCCAGGTTCGTCTACCGCGAGAAGATCATCAGATTCCCGATCAACACCGGCCGCAAATGGCCGCTGTCTGCCAAGCTGTACCTCATCGGCGTCGTGGCGCTCGGCTATTTCATCCTGCCGGTGTACCTCGTCAGCACGGGCGTTTACCAAAACTGGCCGGATGCCTCCGACCCCACGATCTTCTGGCGGCTCTTCCTCGGCGTGAACGCCGTGGGCATCTGGGACGAACTGTTCTTCATCTGCACCACCTTCACGCTGCTGCGCCGGCACTTTCCCGACTGGCTGGCCAACATCCTGCAGGCCGTCGTGTTCTCGTCCTTCCTGTGGGAAATCGGATACCAGGCCTGGGGGCCGCTGCTGACCTTCCCGTTCGCGCTGCTGCAGGGCTACACCTTCAAGCTGACGAAGTCGTTCACCTACGTGGTATCCGTGCACCTGATCTTCGACTTCGTGCTGTTCCTGGCGCTGGTCCACGCGCACAACCGCGACTGGCTGCCGATCTTCTTGTACTGACCCCTCTGCTCCCGCCCGCACCCAGGATGCAAAGGGCCCGGCGACACTCCCTGCAGTGGGAGTGTCGCCGGGCCCTGGTGCGGCTTGGCGCGCGGGTAGGCCGCCGCCGGGCTACTTCGTCTTCTTGGCCGCACCCTTTTCGGTCTTGGCGCCTTCGGTAGCAAGTTCACCGGCGCTGTTTTCCAAGTGTGCGCGCATGAACCACTGGAAAAGCTCTAGCTCGGCGGTCTGGCCGATCAGCATATCCTCCGTGACCGGATCGATCTCGCCGACGGTTTCGATGGCCTCGCGGTGGTCGGAGATCACGCCGTTGTACACGAGGTCCAGGGCGGCCAGATGCTCGGCAGTCCCGGCACGGTGGATGTCGTAGTCATCCCAGCTGCGTTCCTTGACCAGGGCGCCGGGCAAACCGTTCGGCGAGACGCCCAAGGTGGCGATGCGCTCGGCGGTCGCGTCGATCATGGCGCGGACCTTTTCGATCTGCGGGTCCAGCATTTCGTGGACGCCGATGAAGTCGCGGCCCACCACGTTCCAATGTGCGTGCTTGAGCGTCAGCTGCAGGTCATTGAGGGCGTGAAGCCGCATCTGCAAGAGGTCCGCGACCTTGACACCCTCTTCAATTTCGAGCCCCGGTACGGTGTAGCTTGCCTTCGATCGGTTCGTTTCCGCCATGAGAAACCTCCTTGTGTAGGTGCTGCCGCTTGTCGGCGTGCTGCTATTTCCAACCTAGCCACGGCCGGCGGTTTCGTCCCGTCGGAGCCGCTTCCGTCAGCCAAGGGCGAAATTCAGCACGCTTACTAATCTCCCGGGGCTCCCCTGGCAATGAACCGAATAACGACGGCGGAGACCAGCACCACCGCCGCGCAGATGCCGGCCGCAATCGCGGTGCCCTCGTCGACCAGCCCGCCATCCAGTCGTCCGACGGCGATCCACGCCAGGCCCCAGGTGGTGGCCAGGGCCGGGGCCATCCGGCCGCGGCTGTACAGGGCGGTTCCGACGCCGATCGCCGCCGCGACGGCGAGCACGATGGAAGATAGCAAGGTCACCGGCAGCTCCATGCCGTCCAGCCCGGACGCCGCGAGGACGGCCGAGGTGTTGGCGACCGTGGCCACCGTGACCCAGCCCAGGTACAGCCCGAAGGTGCCGTCGGTGATCAGGGTGTCCAGCCACGCGCCGGAAGTCGACCAGACCAGCAGCACGAGGATGCGCGCCAGCACCGCCAGCAGGACAACGATCACCGTCAGGCTGAACACCAACAGGCCCGCCTGCACCACCCAGATCCAGGCCGCGTTCAGGAGCATGGCCGCCACGGCCCAGGGCCGCAAGGCCGCGTGCCGTTCCGACTGCCGCTGCGCCGGCAGCAGTTGCCACACCGCGTAGGCCAGCAGGCCCAGGTAAATGACCGACCAGATACGGAAGGCCGCCGAGGCAGGGGCCAGCGGCGTCGAGTCTTCGTTCAACCAACCCCCTGCCGCCTCCTGAATCGGCGTCCCCAGGAGCGCCCCGCTGCCCAGGAAGGCGGCGGCTATGGCCACCAGGGAACTGACCAACACCAGGATCGGCACGGCCGGTCCGGTCCTCGTCTCCGTTTGCTGCTGCATGATTCCTCCGGCTGTCGACGAATGTTAGGTGCGCTGCGAGACTTTCCTGTCTTGACCGGAGGGACAGCTAGGTGTCGAGGGTGCCGCGGACGATGCTGACGCTGGAGTGCTCGGGGTTACCGTCCAACGGTTCGTCCGAAATATCGACGATGGGGAACTGCGACAGGTCCAGCCCTTCCGGGATGGCGAACCTACCGGTGTCCGACTCCATCACGCCGAGGCTGACCAGGGCGGACAAATCCGGCGCTATGAGCCACACCTCCTGATATCCCTGCGCCTCGTTCTCACTCAGCCGGATCTCAAGTTCCCTGATGCCGTTGGCTTCCACCACCCGGGCCGTTCCGGTGGCCGCGTATTGCTCCAGCGGCTCCAGCGCCGCCTGCGCCAGGGTGGCGGCGTCGCGGGTGACGCCCCAGGAGATGCCGATGGCGGCAATGATCGCCACCGCCGCCGCGGCGGCCAGCCAGGCGGGCAGGTGCCGGGAGGGCCGGCGCCGGGAGGAGGGAGGTCCGGCCGGGAGGCGTCGGGCAGCCTGGGGCTTGGCAGGCACCCCCTGGGATGACGGGGTCCGGAACGGCCGGCGCCCCGCCGGGGCGGTTTCTGCACGGCCCTGCAAAGGGTCCGCGGCCAGTTCGGGGGAAAGCGCCAGCTCCCGGTGAATGGTTTCCCAGACCGCCGGGCCGGGTGAGTCCAGGGTCGGTTCGGGGTCGGCCCTCACTGCCTCCACCGCCCGGCGGAGCGCCTGGTACTCGTCCGAGCACTGGCTGCAGTGGCGCAGATGGTCCCTGTCGGACTGGTTGCCGACGGCGTCGTCCAGCGCCAGCAGGCTGATCAGTTCCGGATCAAGATGCTGCATGGCCGACCTCCAAACGGCTCCTCAGGTGGTGCAAACTGCGATGAATATGGCTCTTGACGGTACCAACGGGAAGGTCCAGCCGGTGGGAGATCTGCTCGTGGGTCAGATCCTCGTAGAACGCCAAGCGCATGATGGAGCCCTTGGGTTCGCCCAGCCGCTCCAGCTCGTCGTCCAGCAGCAGGCGGTCTGCGAGGACTTCCGGCGACTGTGCGTCCCGGGCGAATTCGGGGTCAGGCATTACCGCCGAAACGGCCCGGAGTTTGTGCTGCTCCCGGGCGGCGGAGGAATACGCATCAGCGATGGCGCGGCGGGTGATTCCCACGATCCACGCCGGCAACCGGCCGAGCGCGGGATCAAATCCTTCCCGGGCTCGCCAGGCCCGGATAAATACTTCCTGCGTGATGTCGTCCGCCGAGGACTTGTCCCGCAGTGCCCTGGCGGCCAGCGTGTGGACGAGCGGGGCCAGGTGCCGGTAAGCATCGGCGATGGCAGACTCCTCGCCGGCAGCGAAGGCCGCATCGATGTCCGTGTCCCACGCATCGAAAGGATGAGGTACCAAGCCTGCGTCCTTCCTGGTGGTGGGAGGAAACGCCACGCAAACAGGTGTTGAAGGACCGGAGAAGTCAGTCAGGAACTGCCGTGACAACCACATTGTGGCTGTAATCCTTTCGTGCGTCCAGCCATTGGCCACCGCAGGTGACCAGCTTGAGCAGCGGTTTTCCATCACGGCGAAAGATCCCCTGTCCGTCGAAATCGTCCTTGTCCATCAGCGACACCTCGGTGACTCGGTAGGTAACGGGCTCGGCCGCCTCCCGTTCGACCGTGATGAGGGTGCCCGGCTCGAGCTGCCTCAGTTCGGAGAAGGGAGCCAGGCCCGTCAGGGTGTCGACATGGGCCGCCAGCACCGCGGTCCCCGTCCGGTCACCCGGCGCGGCACCGTAGCGGTACCAACCCGCCTGCTTAACCGACTCGGGGATTTCCATGGCGTTATCAGTATTGACGCCGACGTCGACGACGCTCACATCGATTGACGTACCGGCCACGAGCAGCCGGGTGGGCGGTGTCTCGTCGCTGGCGGTGGTCAGTGGTGCGGCGGGCTGCACCGGGATATCCGCAGGATCCGGGATCTTTTCGACCAGCGGGACCGCGGTATCCACGGGCCCGGCTGGGGTTTTTTCAGCTGCCGGGGAAGCGGCCGGTACCAGTTGCCGGCTCGCGGCCGGCTGCAGCGGTGCGGCACAGCCGGTAGCGGCGATCAAGACACCGCAGCACAGGAGCCCTGCGCGGGTGCCCATCGTCGTCGTCAGTACGGTCATGATTCTTTCCTCAAGGGGTGGTTGCCTGGTGCCGGAGCGATGGAAGCCGGCGGCGCCCCGGGCTGGCGCCGCCGGCTTCTTCAGACCCGTCGCAGTCAGTCGGTGGTGCGAACCGCCAGCCTGCGACGGGCGACTGCGCCGGTGCCGAGGAGCATCAGCACTGCTCCGCCGGCAACCGCGGCGATGGTGTAGTCCGGGCCGGCCTCCGCGGCGGCGCCCGACATGCCGCCCGGCACGGCGCCCGGCGCGGAATGCAGTCCTTCAATGTTCTGCACCGCAAGAGCCAGGTTGCCGTCCTCCAGGCTGCCCCAGGCGTAGACGACCGTGTGGGTGCCCTCCGCCACCGGCACGTCGGCCGGCCCGATCACCGGTTCGGTGGTGCCCGCCGCAGCCACAGCCGCGGAGATCGTGCCCGGGTCCAGGGTGAGGGTCTGTTCGTTCGGGTTGGACAGGCCTTCGATCACCGGTGATCCGCCCGCCAGCACATCGACGGCGGGGGCGGCGGCCGTGTGGCGCACGGTCAGCTTGCCCTTGCCGGCGTCGATGGCCGAGACGTCGTTGGCGAACAGGTTGGCGGTGGGATTGCCCTCGGCGTCCAGGTTGGCCACGGCCGTGTAGTTGCCGCCGCCCTCCAGTTGGACATCCACCGGGCCGATGGCGGGGCTGTCGGCGTTCTCGGCGTCCGAGGCGGTGATGGCCAGCGAGTACGCGCCGGCAGGCAGGGCCAGCGGGCCGGCCAGGTCGCCGGGAGCGAAATCATCCAGCGTCCGCTCGCCGTTGACCCACACGTCCACGGTCATATCCGGGACGCCGTGCAGGACCGAAAGCTGGGCTTCCTGTTCCGCTGCTTGGGCGGGACTTGCCGCGCCGAGTGCCAGAAGCCCCAGGGCTGAAACGGTAACGATGCTCTTGCGCATTTCCTTCTCCTTCAACGGCCCGGATGCTCCGGGCTGGTCGGTGCTTACATCCCTACTACTGTCCGGGCAGGGTATTTGGATGCACTTTCATGAAAGTTTTTTTTAGCCATCGCCAGCGGTGGCGAGCACCGCCGTCGTCGTCCGTTCCATGCAGAGCCGCGGAAGAGGCTAAGTTTTTCCTATGGCTACGGAAGATCGCGTTAACGAACACTCAAAAGGCCGGACCGAGACCTTCGAGGAGAAGCTGGACCGGAACTGGAACGAACTGCTGCAGGAACTGCGGGTGATGCAGACCGGCGCGCAGATCATCACGGCGTTCCTGATGACGCTTCCGTTCCAGAGCCGCTTCAGCGATCTGGCCCCGTACCAGGTGGGTCTGTACATTGCGCTGCTGGTGCTCGCGGCGCTCATGACCGGGGTGATCCTGACGCCGGTGGCGATCCACCGCAAGCTGTTCGGGCTGCACCTCAAAGACGCGACCGTGGCGCACGGGCACCGGATCGTGAAGGTCGCGGTGCTGGGCATCGGGCTGCTGGCCACCGGCTGCGTGGCGTTCATCGTGGACGTGGTCGCCGGGGACGTCCCTGCCCTGGCGGTGGGCGGCAGCGTCCTGGTGGCGATGTTCTTCCTGCTGTGGATCCTGCCGTACCTGCTGCAGCGCGGGCTGCGGGGTTCAGAGGCGCGCTCCAGCGACTGACGTGTTGCGGCGCTTTCCGGGCCATTGACCCCGTGACAGGGTCCGGCGCGAGTGGAAGCATGGCGGCATGGCCACTGAACCGGAACCGACGCCGCAGCTGGTGCTGGTCACCGGTGCCACCGGCTACATTGGCGGGCGGCTGGTTCCGCGCCTGCTGGCCCGCGGCTACGCCGTCCGCGTCCTGGTCCGCTCACCGGGCAAGCTCGCGGCGGTTCCGTGGCACGACGACGTGGACATCGTTGCCGGCGACCTCGCCGACCCCGACGATGCCAAGCGGGCCTGCGCCGGCGTGCAGACCGTGTTCTACCTGGTGCACTCCATGGCCTCCGGAACGGACTTCGAAGGACGCGAACTGGCCATAGCCCGCACGGTCGCCGCCGCCGCTGCGGCGGCCGGGGCGCAACGGGTCGTCTATCTGGGCGGGCTGCATCCGGAAAACGTCGAACTCTCCCGCCACATGCGCTCGCGGGCTGCCGTGGGCCGGGCCCTGCTGGAAGGCGAGGTGCCGGCGGCGGTCTTCCAGGCCGGCGTCGTGATCGGCTCCGGTTCCGCCTCCTTCGAGATGATCCGGCATCTGGCGGAGAACCTGCCGGTGATGCCGGCGCCCAGCTGGGTGGAGCGCATCGTGGAGCCGATCGCCATCAGCGACGTGCTGCACTACCTGGAACGGGCGCCGGAGCTGCCGGCCGGACTGAACCGCACGTTCGACATCGGCTCCCGGGAGCGGATCACCTACGCGGGACTGATGTACGGGTACGCGCGCGAGGCCGGACTGGCGCGGCGGCTGATTTATGCACTGCCGATTCCGGCTCCCGCGCTGGCCGGCTGGTGGGTGGCGCTGACAACCCCGATCCCGCACGCCATGGCCGTGCCGCTGGTGCAGTCCCTCCAGCACGACGCCGTCTCCGCGGAGCACGACATCGACCGCTATATTCCCCCGCCCGAGGGCGGGCTGACCGGCTATCGCCGCGCGGTGCAACTGGCTCTGGGCAAGATGGCCAGCGGCGAGGTGGAGACCAGCTGGACCAATGCTTCCAACAGCCCGCCGTCGGACCCGCTGCCCAGCGACCCGGAGTGGGCCGGCCGGACCGTCTTCGTGGACGCGCGGGAACGCGGGTCCACCGTTCCGGCCGAGGACGTCTGGCGGGTGATCCAGGGGATCGGCGGGGACAGCGGCTGGTACTCGTGGCCCGCCGCCTGGGCCATCCGCGGCGTGCTGGACAAGCTGGTGGGCGGCGCCGGGCTCAACCGCGGCCGCTGGCATGCCGACCGGCTCAGCGTCGGCGACGCGGTGGACTGGTGGCGGGTGGAGGCCATCGAGGACGCACCGGAGCGCCGGCTGCTGCGGCTGCACGCGGAGATGAAGGTGCCGGGCCAGGCCTGGCTGGAGCTGTCGGTGGTTCCCGAGGAAGGCGGCAGCGTGTACCGGCAGCGTGCGATCTACTTCCCTACCGGCCTTTCGGGCAAGCTCTACTGGTGGCTGGTGCTCCCCTTCCACGGGCTGATCTTCCCCTCCATGGCCCGCAACATCATCCGCCGGGCCGCCGGGCTCCGGACGGCCGGTGACGCGACCGTTGGTGACGCCGCCGGGCGCGGGGCTGCCGGTGACGCGATGGCCGGCAAGGGCTAGAGTGCCCAGCATGAACGAGCGACCGGACGACGGGCCCGCGGAAAAGTACCGACGCCCCGAGGGCCTCGACGACGCCACCCTTGAGGCCCTGGGCAAGATCTCCGAGGCGCTGGAGGCGGTGGAACACGCCCGCGGCCTGCTGTACGGCTTTCACCGGCTCACCGGTACGGCCGACCTGGCGCTGGGCGAGGCCGTGGAGCTGCTGCGCAAGGCAGGACACCATCAGCTGGCCGAGACGGTCGACCGGGAGATCGTGGGCCGCAACGTCATCGAGGGACATTGGACGTTCCAGATCATCGACGAGTACGACGAAATTTACTACGGCCCCTTCAAGGAGCTGGAGCGGCAAGCACGCGAGGCGCTGGCTGGCGGCCGCAAGCACCTGTTCGAGGCCGGTATGAAAGAGGACCGGCGCACTCACGGGCTCCGGAACCACGAGGCAAACGCCCCCGGCCAGCGGGACGCGGGCACGTGATCCCGGTCGGCGGGACCCCGGCGGCTGACCTTGGCCGGCGCGGTCCCGTCGCCTGATCCCGGCAAGCACGACCCCGGACCCCCGGCCTTCCCGGGAAGGTCTTCGAGCCAGGACCGCCTGCGGCGGTTCCGGGCCTAAGCCTGCGGGTAGACAACCGCCAGCGGCAGCCGGCCGCAGGCCAGCACGACGAGCTCCCGGCCGGCGTACCGGTCGCCGCGGGGCGCCACGGTCCGGGGCCGGGTCGGACGACCGGCCGGGCTTCCCGGCTCGCCGCCATCCCCTTCCTCCGGACCGGACGCTGACACGGCACCCGGTGCCAGCAGCGTGCCGGCGGCCAACTGGGCGTCGGCGGAGACCACCACGCGGCCGGCACGGTTGACCAGGGCCGCGGCCGGGTGCAGGCTCTTCAGCGCCGGCAGCAGCAGCGGTTCCAGCGATTCGACAAAGACGTCGGCTCCCGCCACGCCGACGCGCCGCTCCCCCGCTGCGACCGGGACCGTCATGGTCATGGTGTATTCGTCGGTGCAGAGGAAGTCCACGTAGGGTCCGGTGACATGCGGCAGGCCGGTTTCCATCGGCCGGCTGAACCACTCACGCCGCATGTAGGCGTCGGACGCCGATGCCAGGGCGGGCAAGACCAGCCGCTCCATGCTTTCGCCCTGCCACCACGCCATGTGCCAGGAAGCGTCGGCCACGACGTGGGCGGCGGCAACAAAGCCGGCGCCGACCACGGGCCATTCCGCCCTCCCCACCAGCTCAGCGGCCAGCGGCTGCATGGTCGTGGTGATCTGCCTGCCGCCCGGCGGCCTCGCCGGGTCCCCAAACAGCCCGGCCAGGACCGGTACCCAGGCGTTGACTTCGGCCAGGATGTCTTCGAAGAATCCGGTGACCTCGGCGAGCGGATCCGCGGCACGCGCCGCTTCCGGTTCGGTCATGGAACTCATCCCGTCCTCCTTTGGGCGGTAGCGGGCGTCGGGCCGGAGGGCCGGTCGGTCAGCCGGGCATGTTCATCGATCAGCGCCGCCAATCCGGCCTGGATCTGCGCGGTCACTGTTTCACGCGCCGTCGCGGCATCGGCTGCGGCAACCGCGTCGGCAATGTGGTCGCACAACTGCACCATCTTGGCGTCGAACTCTGCGTCCTCGTGCAGCAGCGACATCAACGGACCAAAGTCCTTGTAGAGCCGGACGAACTCACGCGTCAGCCGCGCGGACTGGCTCAACGCTGCCAGCTCCAACAGGAAATCACCGACGACGGCCCCGCCGGTGCCTGACGGACGGGAGCCCTGCAGGATCCGGCGCAGCATTTCGGCGTCGTCGGGGTCCGCAAAATCCGCCGCCAGTTCGGCGGCGGTTGCGGCAATGGCACGGTAATGGATGGCCAGGTCGCGCAGCTCCACCCGGCTCATCCGGCCCAAGCGGTCACGGACCAGTTCCGCACGCCGTCCGGTGGGGACGGTGACGAAGGTACCCCCTTCGCGGCCCCGCCGGGTGGCCACCAGCCCGCGGGAACGCAGGCCCACCAAGGCTTCCCGGGCCGTCACGGTAGCCACCCCCATCGAGGAAGCCAGCTCGGCCTCGCTGGGCAGCCGGTCGCCGTCGGCCAGCACACCCGCGGCGATCCCTTCCAGAATCCGGTCCTCCACGCGCTGCGCCTTGCCGCCCTCACCCAGCGGGGCGAAGACCGCGGCGAGCAAGCGCTGGCGTGGCGGGGAATCCGTGGGCATGCGTCGATCCTTCCAGACGGACCGCCCGCAGGACGGCAGGACGCGGCGGAGGGCCGCCACCGGAACAGCCCGTAACAAAAAATCTACACGATGTGACCCGCTTTACATTTAACCTCTGGTTTCATAGGTTAACGCATGACGATGTAGTCCACGCCACATCAGCCTCTTGAAAGGACCCAGCCGTGCACGCCACAGCCACCTCCGCATCCACTGCCCCGGACAGCGCGGCGGCCACCGCTACGCCTGCCATCTCCCTGCAGCAGGTCGTGAAGACCTTCGGCGACTTCACCGCCGTGAAGGGTCTGGACCTGGACATCCGCCAGGGCGAGTTCTTCTCGCTGCTCGGCCCCTCCGGCTCCGGCAAGACCACCGTGCTGCGGATGATCGCGGGCTTCGAGCTGCCCAGCTCCGGCCGCATCGACCTGGCCGGCCGCGACGTCACGTCCAAGGCGCCGTTCGAACGCGACGTCAACACCGTTTTCCAGGACTACGCCCTCTTCCCGCACCTCAGCGTGGCGCAGAACGTGGAGTACGGGCTCAAGCTGCGCAAGACGCCGCGGACCGAGCGCCGCAAGCTCGTGAACGAGGCACTGGAGATGATCCGCCTGCCCCAAGTGGCCGACCGGCTGCCCTCCCAGCTCTCCGGCGGCCAGCGCCAGCGCGTTGCCCTGGCCCGGGCGCTGGTTTTGCGTCCGCAGGTGCTGCTCCTGGACGAACCCCTCGGCGCACTGGACAAGCAGCTGCGCGAACAGATGCAGGTGGAGCTGAAGCAGATCCAGCGCACCGTGGGAATCACGTTCGTCTTCGTCACCCACGACCAGGAAGAAGCGCTCACGCTCTCGGACCGCGTCGCCGTGTTCAACGAAGGAGTGGTGGAGCAGGTGGGCACGCCGGAGGATCTGTACGAACGCCCCGGCAGCCGGTTCGTTGCGTCCTTCCTCGGCAACACCAACCTGGTGGAGGGCGCACTGGCCCAGCAGCTCACCGGTTCCGAGGCGCTGCTGAGCATTCGGCCGGAGCGAATCCACATCCGCCCCGCGGACGAGCCCGCGGCGGCCGATGGCCTCTCCACCGTGGATGCGGTGATCGAGGAGGTCATCTACACCGGTCCCGCCACCCGCTTCGTGGCGCGCACCGCCGTCGGCCAGACCCTGATTGTCCAGGAGCCGAACGATTCCCGTGCCTCCGGCGCCCGGCGCGGCGACCGGGTCCGGCTGCAGTGGTCCTCGCGCTTCAACTACACCGTCTAGTCCCGCACCAACTACATCACTACGCACCCGAAGGAAAGGCACCCCATGAAGATCACCAAGGCACTGCCGCTGGCGGCACTCGCCTCGCTCTCGCTGGTCCTGGCCGGCTGCGGCGGCTCCGCTCCCGCTTCGTCCGCCGGCGGCATCCAAGTCCCGGACTTACCTGTGGCCACCGAGGTGGGCGACTCCGAGGGCGAAGTCAACATCATCGCCTGGGCCGGCTTCGTCGAGGACGGCTCCACCAATCCCGACGCCGACTGGGTCACCGAGTTCGAAAAAGAGACCCAGTGCAAGGTCAACCGCAAGGTCGGCGCCACCAGCGACGAGATGGTCCAGCTGATGCGCACCGGCGAGTACGACCTGGTCTCGGCCTCCGGCGACGCCTCGCTGCGCCTGATTGCCGGCGGCGACGTGGCCCCGATCAACACCGACCTGATCCCGAACTTCGGCCACATCGTGGACGGCCTGAAGGGCCAGATCTACGACACGCTCAACGGCAAGACCTACGGCGTTCCCATCGGCCGCGGCGCCAACGTCCTGATGTACAACACCGAGGCGGTGCCCGAAGCCCCGGACTCGTGGGAAGCCACTTGGGACCCGAACAGCGAATACGCCGGCGAGATCATGGCCTACGATTCGCCGATCTTCATTGCCGACGCGGCCCTCTACCTGATGGCCACGCAGCCGGATCTGGGGATCACCAACCCCTACGCGCTGGATCAGGAGCAGCTTGCCGCAGCGGTGGAACTGCTCAAGGCCCAGAACGACATCGCCGGCGAGTACTGGAACGATGCGCTGAAGGCCGTCTCCTCCATCTCCTCCGGGACCGCGTCCCTGGGCACCGGCTGGCAGGTCATCGTGAACATCGCCCAGGCCGACGGCGGAAAGGTCGAGTCCGTGCTGCCGAAGGAAGGCGCCACCGGCTGGTCCGACACGTGGATGCTCTCCGCGCAGTCCAAGAACCCCAACTGCGCCTACCAGTGGATGGACTGGGCCTCCTCCGCCGAGGTGAACGCCAAGATGGCCCAGAACTTCGGCATGGCACCGGCCAACGCGCTGGCGTGCGAAGGCTCCAAGAAGAACGAGGAGCACTGCGCCACCTACCACGCCACGGACGAGGACTACTACAAGCAGGTGTGGATGTGGACCACCCCGGTGGAGCAGTGCATTGACGGCCGCACGGATGCCACCTGCACCAACTACCAGGAGTGGACCAAGGCCTGGACCGAGGTCAAGGGCTAACCCCTCCCTCCAGCACCCCTCCCCAGGCAGGGGTGCGGCGCGCGGTGAGCACCGTCGTCGTACCCCTGCCATGGAGGCACTCCCCCAGCACGACGCCGGTGCCCCGCCGGCCGTGCGCACCGCATCTTGATCAGCACCGCATCTGAAGGAGGAACGGCGGGCAAGCCCGCCGGAAACCACCATGGCAGCACCAACGATTGAACCGGAGGCCGCGGCCGGCACCGCCCCGGCGCCGGGCAGCCAGCGCGGCGGACTGGGCGACCGGATCTCCCGACTGCTGTACGGCCGCCCGAAACTGCGCTTGGCCGCACTCCTGACCCTGCCGCTGGCGTGGCTGGGCGTGCTGTACATCGGATCGCTGATCCTGTTGTTCATCACCGCGTTCTGGACCACCGACACCTTCACCTCCAAAGTGATCCCGGCGTTCACCGTGGAGAACTTCGTGGAGATCCTCACCGTGCCGGCCTACCAACTGACCGCGTTGCGGACCATCGGCATCGCACTGTCCGTGACGGTGCTGTGCGCCGTGCTGGCGCTGCCGCTGGGCCTCTACATGGCCAAGGTCGCCTCGCCGCGGATGCGGGCCGTGCTGGCCATCGGCATCACCTTGCCGCTGTGGGCCGGCTACCTGGTGAAGGTGTTCTCCTGGCGCATCACGTTCATGAGCGGCGGGCCGCTGGACTGGCTGCTGGCGCCGCTGGGCATGACCGGGCCGGGCTACGGCACCGCGACACTGATCATCACCCTGGCCTACCTGTGGTTCCCCTACATGGCCGTGCCGGTGTACTCGGCCTTCCGCCAAATCCCGGACAACCTGTTCGATGCCTCCTCGGACCTGGGCGCGAAGGCGTGGTCCACCGTGCGCACCGTGGCCGTCCCGCTGCTGAAGCCGGCGTTCATCGCCGGGTCCATCTTCACGTTCTCGCTGAGCCTGGGCGACTACATCGCCGCGCAGTTCGTGGGCGGCAAGACGCAGGTGATCGGCACCGTGATCGCCTCCAACATCAACCTCAATCCGCCGCTGGCCGCCGCATTCGGCACCGTGCCCATCGTGGTGGTTGTCCTGTATCTCTTCCTGGCCCGCAAGTCCGGCGCCCTCAAGCAGCTTTAGGAACAGACCGATGAGACTTTCCTCCTCCGCCAAGTTCACGCTGCGGCTTTTCGCCGGGCTGGTGATGGCCGCGATCTACCTGCCGTTGCTGCTGGTGATCCTCAACTCGTTCAACGCCACCACCTCCGGCGCCTTCCCCATCACGGAATTCACCACCCGCTGGTGGGAGGCCGCCTTCCACAATGAAGGCGTCCGCGAGGCCCTCTGGACGTCGCTTCGCGTGGCCGCGGTAGCCACGGTGATTGCGCTGCTGCTGGGCACGATGATCGCGTTCGCGCTTTCCCGGTACGACTTCTTCGGCAAGAACACCGTCAACCTGCTGGTGGTGCTGCCCATCGCCCTGCCCGGCATCGTCACCGGCGTGGCACTGAACAACACGTTCAAGACAGTGTTGGAGCCGCTCGGCATCGGCCTCGGGCTGTTCTCCGTGATCGTGGGTCACGCAACGTTCTGCATCGTCATGGTGTTCAACAACGTGCAGGCCAGGCTGGGCCGGATGAACAAGGGCCTGGAGGAGGCCGCGATGGACATGGGCGCCAACGTGGTCAGGACCTTCTTCCAGGTCACGTTCCCGGGTTTCCGCTCGGCGTTCGTGGCCGGCGGCCTCCTGGCCTTCGCGTTGAGCTTCGACGAGATCGTGGTGACCACGTTTACGGCACCGCCCGGAACGGAGACCCTGCCCATCTGGATCTTCAACAACATGGCCCGGCCCAACCAGGCACCGGTGGTAAACGTGATCGCCGCCGTGCTGATCATCGTGTCGATGATCCCTGTCTACCTCAGCCAGCGGATGACCGGAGACGACAAGAAATAGGCAACAGCAGGAACGGCGCGGGTTCCCGGTTTCCGGGGTCCGCGCCGTTCGTCTAGCTTCCCGCGGCGGGTTGTGCTTCCACGGATGCGGCCAGACCCAGTTCGTCCTCGCCGAGGTCCGCGAAGTAGGCCTCGACGGCGGCGCGGTCCACCTCCGCGAGCGTGGCCGGGTCCCAGCGCGGATTGCGGTCCTTGTCGATCACCTGGGCGCGCACGCCCTCGGCGAAGTCCGGAGCGGCGACCAGCCGGATGCCCAGGCGGTAGTCCTGGTCGAGCACCTCCTCCAGCGTCTCCATCCTGCCCGCCCGGCGGAGGGCCTCGAGCGTGAGCTTCACGGCCGTGGGCGACTTCATGGCGATCTCCTCGGCGGCGGCCCGCGCGGCCGGGACCGGAGAGTTCCGCAGGGCGGCGAGGATCTGCTCCGCGTCGTCGTACGCGTAGCACTCATCGATCCAGTGGCGTTCCTTTTCCAGGTCCGACGCCGGGATGTCCGTGTGGGAGAAGGCCGCCATGGCTTCGATGGCCGGGGCTTCGGCGAGCGCGGCCGCCAAGGCCGGGAGCTCGGCGCTGTCCACGAAATAGTCGGCCAGGCCCATCACGATGGCGTCTGCCCCGGTCCCGGTGCCTGCGGTCAGCGCGAGGTGGGTGCCCAGCTCCCCCGGTGCCCTCGAGTACAGGAAGCAGCCCCCGACGTCGGGGATGAAACCGATCCGGGTCTCCGGCATGCCCACGTTGGTCCGCTCGGTCACAACCCGGTGGGAGGCGTGTGCCGACACTCCGACGCCGCCGCCGAGCACCACGCCGTCCATGAACGCCACGATCGGCTTGGGGTAGCGGGAGATCAGCGAATTCATCCGGTACTCGTCTTCCCAGAAGACCTGGTCGCCGCCGTCCTTCATGTGCCGGTAGATGGCCACGATGTCGCCGCCGGCGCACAGTCCCCGTTCCCCGGCGCCGGAAATCAGGACGGTCTCCACGGCGTCGTCCTCGGCCCACTCGCGGAGGGCCGCCGTGATCGCCGTGATCATCGAGTCGTTGAGGGCGTTGATGGCCTTGGGGCGGTTCAGGACAATATGGCCCAGGCGGCCGGTGCGCTGCAGCAGTATCTCGTTGGTATTCATCGCAGGACAGCCTACCCGGCGGCGGCCGCCGCGTCAGCGGGCTTGGGGGCCGTTCGTCGGCGACAACCGGCCGGAGGCGGCAACCGTTGAAGGGCGGCCGTCGATGTTCAGCCTCTCGACGCCGGGAGGTGGGCGGCCTATCCTGCACGAATGACCCATCCCGACGCGGAACCGGGCACACAGCCGGCATCCGGACCATCGGAACCAAGCACGCAGCCGGCACCCGGACCTCCGGAACCGCCGCTGCGCCGGCTGCCGGTCTGGGCTGTTGCGGCCAGCTGCCTGCTGCTGGGGGCCGGGCTGTTGGCCGTGGGGCTTGCCGCCGGGGGCGCGGCGGCGCCGCCCTTGCGGGGTCTGCCCGCGGCGGGAGCAGTGACCGCTTGGGGACTGCCGGCGGCCACGCTGCTGGCCACCGTCAGCCTGGTCTTGGGTGCCGGCTTCGCCTGCGTGGCGCTGCTTAGCCTGCCTGCCGGGACGCAAGAGCTCTCAGTCGCCGGCCGGGGGCTGGTCGTCGTGGCGGCGGTCCTGGGAGCCGCCGCAGTGCCGGCCGTGTTGTTCCGCCTCTGGTTTACCGGGAGCGAACTGCTCGGCGTTCCCGTCGCCCAGTTGGACCCCGCGGAGTTGGTGCGGGTCGTTTTAGAGGTCAGGCCCGGCAGGGTCCTGCTCTTTCAGGCTGTACTGACGGTCGTGGCGGCGGTGACCGCATGGTTCTCGCGCACGGCCACGGGCGCGGGACTGGCGCTGATCCTCCTGGTGGCGGCCCTCGCCATGCCGCCGCTGACGGGCCATGCCTCCAGCCACGACGAACACTTCCTGGCGGTTGCCAGCCTGGGCGTCCATGTGTCGGCCGCGGGCCTCTGGGCGGGCGGATTGGCGGGCGTGGCGTATCTGGCGCGGCAGGCGCCCGACGACTTCCTGCGGACCATGCGGCGCTACAGCACGCTGGCGCTGGCCTGCGCCACCGCGGTGGCTGCCAGCGGCCTGGTCAATGCCCTGCTCCAGGTGCAGGCCCCGGCCGCGCTGGTGTCCGGCTACGGGCTCCTGGTGTTGGGCAAAGCGGCGGCGTTTGCGCTGTTGATCATCTGTGGCTGGCTGCACCGCCGCACGACGCTGCGCGCCATTGCTGCCCGGGGACGTGCTCCCGCCGGCCGCCAGGCCGCGGCGGCTCCCCGGCTGCCGGCCGAACCCGTGCCGCTGCGGCCGTTCCTGCGGCTGGCCGCCGCCGAGCTCATGGTCATGGCGGCGGCCTACGGCCTGGCGATAGCGCTGGCCCGCACACCCCTGCCCTAGCCGGTTCCGCCGCGCGGTCACGCGATGCGCGGGCGAGGGCTGGGAGCATACTTGGCTTAGGTCGTCCCGGGCGGGCGGGTCCATGGCTCCGGTCCCCCGTTGCCCGGCGGCGGTGTTCCCGGTGTCCCGGGTTCTTGCGGCCGGGCTGGCGGCACCTGCGGGTTGACGGGCCCTTGCCCCGGGGGCGCGGCCTCCGGGTTGACGGGCCCCTGCGCCGCGGCCGGGGCGGACGGGTCGACCGACCCTTGGTCCAGGCGGAAGGGCGGGTATTCGTCGCGCATCAGCAAAACGTAGGCCGCCACCCGGTAGGCCCAGCGGTTGATGCCGACGATCAGGGCGAACAGCTCCTGCCGGTATCGGCCGCTGAACAGCAGGATCACCGCGGTGATCAGCACGAGCAGGCCCAGCAGCGAGGGGCCCCACGTGGCGGGGGACGCATAGGCATCCTCACCCCAGCCTCTGCCCCAACCGCGGTCCCAGGCTGCACCGGTGCCGCTGGTGAAGATGCCGACGACGAGCAGGTGCGGGATGGCCAGCAGCCACCATTTCACTAGCACGAGCCAGTGCGAGAGGCGCTGAGGATAAGCCACGTCCAGGTCGGCCGGGTAGTCGGCGGTGGCCAGTGTAAACGGCGGATATCGATCGGTGCCCAGCGCGGAATACCCGTAGAAACCCACGCGCCAGGACCAGCGCAGCACACCGACGTTGTAGCGGAACCAGGACCTCGGATAGCGCCCGGTGAACAGGATCACGATCCCGGCCGCGATCGTGGTTACCAGCACGGCGAACCACAGCACGGCCAGGACGATGTAGTGCGGAATCGCCAACAACCACTTGACGAGCCACAGCCACCGGGACAACCGGTCGTCCAGGAAGCCGGTCACCAGCACCGGGTATACCTGCGTCGTCCTTCCCCACCCGGCGTTCCCGGCCGGCGCGGCTCCCGGGCCTTGGCCTGGGCGCCGGTACGGATCCAGGCCGTCCGGACCCGGACCCGGACCCTGGCCCGGACGGGAACGATCCTGATCGATGTCGCGGCCCAGGCCTGCGGAACCGAGCAACAGGAGGGGAATACCGATGACCAGGCCGATCAGCCCGGCGATCAACAGGCCGTT
The DNA here is from genome assembly GCF_059090885.1 of Arthrobacter sp. Y3223065. Lineage (NCBI taxonomy): Bacteria > Bacillati > Actinomycetota > Actinomycetes > Micrococcales > Micrococcaceae > Arthrobacter > Arthrobacter sp. Y3223065. The sequence continues at coordinate 29,688 of NZ_JBNHGC010000007.1, forward strand.
CCCGGCCGGTCCCAGCACATCGGATCGTGCCCCTGCCTGCGCCTCTACCCACACCGGGCGGGAAGCGTCCGCATTCATCACGACCAGTGACCATCGGCCGGGTTGCAGCTCCCAGGCAATTTGCTGCGGGCCGCTGCCGGAGGTCGATTCCGTCCAGAAGTCCTGCTCCCCGGGCGGGGCCGGAACGCGGTCCCCTTCCGAGGTCACCTCGTCGTCGTCATCGAACCACGACGAGCGCCCCGGCCGGTCCCCGGTGTCGAACCGGGAGGCCTCACCGAGCGAGGTGTAGGAAACGCCCTCCAGGTAGGCCGCCGCGTCGGACGCCTCGGCGATGCCCACGAACACCTCTTGGTCCGGAACCACCGGGGTGACGCGCACCTGGAAACTGGCCAGGTCCCCGAGCGCAGGAATATTGGGCATTCCGGCAGCCCCGGGGTCGACGTCCACGGAAGGGCCTACGAGGGCATACCCCGTGCTCTGGTACTGCTCCGTCGGCCCGGTCAGGTAGCGGCCGCCGCCCTGCACGGCGCTGGCACCAAGAATGACGGCGGCGCTGATGGTCAAGGCCAGCCCGGCGACGGTCAGCAGCACGCCGAGGACCAGCAGCACCCAGTGTCCGGGCTTCATGCGGGCCGCTGGAGGCGCCGGACCGGGCGCAGGAGGTGGGGCAGGTTGGGCGGTCATGACGGTCCTTTCGCGGCGCGTGCCGGAACCGTGCCCGGGCTAAGCGCCTACGGCTGGGTTGGCAGGATCCGGGCAGCCGCATCGGCGCCCAGCTACCGGGTTCTCTTGCGTCGGCGCGTGAGCGATCGGCTGAGCGGTCTCCGACGTCGCACCGTGGGGACTGGCAGAGGCAATCAAAACCCGCATCGTGCCACCTCCCCCTTGGTGCTTCCCCGTCACAGTGCACCTACAGCGCCCGGCCCTCGCTTCATGCAGCAGGAACGAGGCCCGTCTGGACGCAGCGCACTTCAGGCAGCCCCAGTCCGTTAAATGCCCGGCCGCGCTGGGCGCGTGGGGCTGCAGGCAACATGGTACTCAGCCCTCCCGACCGGCGATAGAGTCGCCAGCTCACCTGCCGGCCAAGGCCCGGCCGACAAGGCTTGGTTCGGGGTTCGTCAGGACCTCGCCGCCCAGCAGCACCGTGGGGACGGTTTCGTTTCCGTGGTTGTGCTGCCGGACGTACGCGGCGCCTTCCGGGTCCTGCCAGATGTTCACCCAGTGGGCGGCCCGGCCGCTGCGGCGCAGGCTCGCCCTGAGCCACAGACAGTAGACGCAGCCGGGCCGCCAGAAGATGACCACCCGGCCAGGGTCGTCGCCCTGGTCCCTTAGCGTGGTCCACGGGGTGGCCCGCCGGCTGCCAAAGAAAGGACTCACCGCCCACGCGCCGGCCAGCAGCAACGCGGCGTAGATGCTGCCGGGCAGCCAGTCGCCGTCCTGCCCCTTGAAGACCAGGGCAGCCACGGCCAGAGCGGCCAAGGCTGCTGCGGGAAACCAGCGCTCGAAGCGTTTCATGGACATAGCGTACGCGCGCCGTCCCCGCCGTCCGCCGCGGCCTCCCTCCGCTTTCGCCTAGGATTCTCCCAGCTTTCGCCACGGCAACACACATGGTTTCCCAGTAGTGTCGCTGACTTGTGCACCGAGATGGGAGAACAGTGTGACTAAGAAGTGGTTATTGAGCCTGGCCGTTGCCGGCTCCATCGCCGTCCTCACCGCCTGCGGAGGGGCGCCTGCGGAGAGCGGTTCGAGTCCGGCCGCTTCGGCGGAATCCAGCGCGGGCGCCGAAGGACAGGCCCAGCTGCCGGAGCCGGATCTCGAAGGCATCCCGGATGTGGTGGCCGAGGTCAACGGGACGGAGATCCCGAAGGACAAGTTCACCGCCGCTTACGAAGGGCAGTTCCAGCAGATGGCCATGCAGTCCCAGATGACGGGGCAGGAAGTGGACCAGGACGCGCTGAAGAAGCAGACGGCCGAGGCCATGGTCGGCACGCAGCTGCTGATCCAGGAAGCGGACAACCGCGGGATCAAGGCATCCGACAAGGACGTCCAGGCCTCACTGGAGGAGATGGCGAAGGCCAACCAGTTCAAGACCGTGGATGAGCTCATGGCCGCCATCAAGGAACAGGGCATGACCGAGGACGAGGTCAACGCCGAGATGGAGACCCAGGTCCGGGTGGACAAGCTGATTGCCGAGGAGACCGGCGACGCCAAGCCCACCGAGGACGAGCTGAAGGCCGCTTACGAGCAGGCCAAGAAGCAGCAGGAGCAGATGGGCGAACAGACCGGCCAGAAGGCCGAGGTCCCCTCGATGGAGGAAATGCGGCCGAACCTGGAACAGCAGATCCAGGCGCAGAAGGAGTCGGAAGCGACGCAGGCCCTGGTCACCGACCTGCGTGAGAAGGCGGACGTCAAGATCCACCTCTGATTTTCGCTGTCTCAAAACTACGACGACGGTGCCCGCCTCAGCGGGCACCGTCGTCGTTGTTGTGGGGCGGCTTACGAGACCGCCGCGCTACCCGCGCCTGACCTGTATTTTCTGCCGCGGCGTTTCCGTCCCTGACTGCGGAACCGGGGCCTTGATCTCAAGCACCCCGTCCCTGTAGGTGGCGGTGATGTCCTCGTCCTTGACGCCCTGGGGCAGCGGTACGCTGCGGGAGAAGGATCCGTAGCGGAACTCCGAGCGGTAGGTGCCCTTCTCCTTCTCCTCCTTCCGCTCGTGCCGCTCGGCGTGGATATGCAACTGCCCCTCGGAGACGGAAATCTCCGCATCCCTTTCCGGGTCGATGCCCGGCAGTTCAGCACGGATCGTCAGGACGTTGTCCTTGATCTCCTCCTCCACCCGGATCATGGATTTTTCGTGTTCACCTTCGAAGAAGCGGCGGAAAGGCTCCGCCAGTTCAAAGGGTGAGCGGCGCTCGAACGGCGACCACCTCGACACATCACTCATGGCTCACACTCCTGTGACAGAAACGGCAGGCTGGCGGCCAAGGGCCCCCGGCCCCAAATACCCTTCAGTTTTCCCAGGTGCAGGTCCTGGCATAACGCACCCGGTGCGTTCGGCACGGCAACATGGTATAGCTGCCCGGTATAAACAGGAATGGCTGCGAACCGCGGTCCGGGTATCCGGTTAGGTCCTTGGGCGGATCGCCGCATAGAGCAGCATGTCCCGGCGCACGCCACCAATGGTTTGATAGCTGCGCAGCAGGCCCTCGCGGCTGAAACCTGCGGACTCGGCGGTCCGGATCGAGGCGTTGTTCCAGGGCTCGATGTAAAGCTCCAGCCGGTGCAGTTCCGGGATGGTCCAGGCGAAGGCTGCGAGCGCCGCGAGCGCATCCGCTGCCCGGCCCTGCCCCCGGTGTGCCGGGGCCATCAGGTAGCCGGCGGTGGCCCGGCCTTCCGGCAGGTAGGTCAGCCACAGCCCGATCTGACCGACCGCCCGGTCCGATTCGGCGTCCGCCACCGCGAAGGAGTACCCCGCGCCGGAGGTGAAACGCCCGTTCTGGCGCAGGATCCACTCCACCGCATCGTCCTCCCGGCACGGCGCGGGAATGGAACTGATCAGCGGGATGTACGGATCCTGGGCCAGCTCGAGGGCCAGGTGGGCGTCTTCGCTGCGGAATTGGCGCAGCACCACGCTGCCCTGCGTCGGCGTGACTTCCGGCCATGCCAGCGGCAGGCGTGCATCCATGTCTGCGATTGTCCCAGTTGTCGTCCGCGTGGCCAGCACGGGCGGCGCCGAAGGGGGCTGCACCGGCGAAAAGTCCGGGCTCAAGTGGTTTCGGCCAGGACGTCCATGATGCCGGTGACGAACTGGTCCAGATCGCCCGGGTTGCGGGAAGTGACCAGGGTCCAGCCGTGTTCGCGGTCGATCACCACGGGCTCGTCGTCCCACTGGCCGCCGGAATTCATGATGTCCGCCTTGAGCGAGATGTAGGAGGTGAGGGTCTTGCCGCGGGTGCGCCCGGTTTCCACCAGGAGCCACGGGCCATGGCAGATGGCGGCGATCGGCCGGCCGGATTCCGAGAAGGACCGCACGATGCCCTGGGCGTCCGGGTCCAGTCGCAGCTGGTCTGCGTTCAGCGTCCCGCCCGGCAGGACCAGCAGGTCATAGTCGCCGTCGGAAACATCCGGCAAAGACTTGTCCACCGGAATCTTTTCGCCGCGGTCCCAGTCCCCGACCAGGGTTTCCACGTCGCCGGCTTCGGGCGCCGCGATCGTGACCTCGACGCCGGCCGCGCGCAGTTTTTCGACCGGGACTTTCAGTTCGTCCTGTTCAACACCGCGATTGCTCACCGCTACCAAGACCTTTTTGCCTGCGATTTCGGGCATGCTTTTTCCGTCCTTCCAGTGGAGATGTTCGGACAACTTCCACCTTGCCATTGCTGGGAAGCGAAGCCAAGGAGCTACCGGGCGGGGGCCCCCGCCGCCGGGCGCCTTGCGCTGCACCGACTCTTGACGTGTCCCGGGGGCCGGGGTCAACTGGAGATCACGAACCGGCGCGCCGTGCGCCGACCCAGTAAGGAGACGCCGTGAAGCTCCCCCACCCCCGGGGCCTTGTCAGCGAGACGTTGTTGGCCGCCCTGCCAAGCAGCCAGATTCCCGACGCGCTGCCGGAGCTGCAGGCCGCAGCCGAGAACAGGCTGGCAGTCACCGAGGACGTCCTGTTCGACGACGATCTGCAGCTTGCGCTGTTCTCCTTGTACGAACTTCACTACGGCGGGCTGGACGGCGTGGACGACCGGTGGGAGTGGAACCTGCCCCTCCTTCGGGTCCGCGCCCTGATCGAGCAGCGGATGGAGGCCCGGCTGCGGGAGTCCGTCTCCGTTCCGGTCCCGCAACAGCTTTCGCAGCAGGCGGTGGCGGACCGGCTCTTCGAGCTGGCGGCTGACGACGACGGGCCCAGCCTCGCCGCGTTCATGGCCCGCGAGGCCTCGCTGGAACAGGCCAAGGAATTTCTGGTCCTTCGCTCGGTGTACCAGCTGAAGGAAGCGGATCCGCACACCTGGGCCATCCCCCGGCTGGACGGCCGGGCCAAGTCGGCCATGGTCGAGATCCAGGCCGACGAATACGGCGGCGGAAAGCCCGGCCGGATGCACTCGGAGCTCTTCGCCCGCACCATGCGCGGACTGGGGCTGGACCCCTCGTTCGGAGCCTATGTGGACTCGGTCCCGGCCATCACGCTGGCGTCGGTGAACAGCATGTCGCTGTTCGGGCTGCAGCGGCGGCTGCGCGGAGCGATCTGCGGCCACCTGGCCATCTACGAGATGACCTCTTCGATTCCCAACGGCAAATACGCGCGCGGTTTCCGCCGGCTGGGGTTCGCCGGCGAGGTGACGGAGTACTTCGAGGAACACGTGGAGGCCGATGCTGTCCACGAACAGATCGCCGGACGGGACCTGGCCGGCGGACTGATCGCCGGGGATCCGACCTTGGCCGCCGATGTGTTCTTCGGTGCCGGCAGCGCGCTCTACCTGGACGGACTGGCCGGGGGCTGGCAGCTGGACGCCTGGACCTCCGGCCGTTCGGCGCTCCGCCAGCCGCTGGATGCGGGCCGGCAGGCACCGGTTGCCGCCGGCGCCTCGGTGTGAGGATCGAGTACGTCCTGCCGCTGAAATGGCAGGACAACGGCGGCGACGCCGAGCTCACCCGCTATCTGCTGTCTCTGCCGGAGTGGGTGGACGTGACGGTGGTGGACGGCTCCGCGGAGACTGTCTTCGCCGAGCATCACCGGCTCTGGCAGCGGCGCGTGCAGCATCTGCGCCCGGACGGACCGCCCACGCCCAACGGGAAGGTGCAGGGGGTGCTGACCGGATTGCGGCACGCGCGGCATGACCGGGTCATCATTGCCGACGACGACGTCCGTTACACCCCGGAGAACCTGTCCGCCGTGGCGGAATTGCTGGGGCATGCCGAACTGGTGCGCCCGCAGAACTACTTCGACCCGTTGCCGTGGCATGCCCGCTGGGACACCGCGCGGTCCCTGCTGAACCGGGCGTTCGCGTCCGACTACCCCGGCACGCTCGGCGTCCGCCGCTCGCTGCTGCTGAAGACCGGCGGTTACCGCGGCGACGTGTTGTTCGAGAACCTGGAACTGATCCGCACGGTCCGGGCCGCGGGCGGCCGCCAAGTCCGGGCCGACGGCATCTACGTCCGGCGGCTGCCGCCGACCTTCCGGCATTTCCTGGGCCAGCGGATTCGGCAGGCTTACGATTCCCAAACCCAGCCCGCGCGCTTGGCCGTCGAACTGCTGCTGGCCCCGCTCCTGCTGCTGCAGGCGCGCCGGCCCTCAGGCTATGGCGCGTGGGCCGCCGCCGCCGTCGTCCTTGCGGAAGCGGGGCGGCGGCGTGCCGGCGGTGCCCGGGTGTTCGGTGCGCGGGCCGCACTGTGGGCACCGCTGTGGGTGCTGGAGCGGGCCGTGACCTCATGGCTCGCCGTGGGCTGGCGCTGTACGGGCGGCATGCCGTATTCCGGCCGCCGCCTGCGGAGCGCGGCCAGCCGTCCGGCATCACTGCGGCGGCGGTTCAGCCACCTTAACGTCACGATAGGAGAAATTAATGACGAGCCAGGAACCGACCGAAATCGTCGTCTGCCCCGACGGGCCGCTGCTGGTACGCGGTGACTTTGACCTCGTGGACGGCGACGGCGAGGCGGTGCCCCGGACACGGGAGACCGTGGCCCTGTGCCGCTGCGGCGGATCGGGCATCAAACCGTACTGCGACGGAACCCACAAGCTGCTCGCGGCGAGGCGGAAGGCGGCGCAGTAGCGCGGCCGTACGGCGCAGTAGCGCGGCCGCACGGCCCGTGGCGCGGTTATGCGGCGCCAATGTTGAGGGGGCGCGGTGCCTGATGAATTGAACGACGACGACGCCGCGCCGTTCCGGCCGGGCGAGGGGACGAGTGAAGAGCGCTTCCTGGGCCGGCGGGACCTGACCCGGTGGCACACGCCACCGGGCAAATTCCTGGCGCAGTGCATGCACCGCCTCAGCAACATTCTGGGTCCACACGCCGCATTGATCCTCACCCTGGCCGCCGGAGCGCTGGTCGCGGTGTTGCTCACCGTCGCGTCGGCGGAGATCTATGAGGCGGTGACCGACGAAGACGGCGTAGCCGAATTCGATCAGCCGGTCCTGGATGCGGCGCAAACCGTCCGGTCCCCCTGGCTCAATACAACGGTTACCGCGTTTACGAACCTCGGCGGGCCCATCGGCATGCCGATCCTCGCGTTGCTGGTCATGGGTATACTGACCTTTCGCCGGCGGTCCTGGACACCGGCCATTCTCATCACCACCGCGGCTGCCGGGTCGCTGTTGATGACGGTTGCCGCCAAGCAGGTCATTGGACGGGCCCGCCCGGCGCTGCGGGAGGCAGTGCCGCCCTTCGAATATTCGGCGTCTTTTCCCAGCGGGCATTCCCTCAACGCGGTCGTCATCGCCGGCGTGGTCGCCTACCTGCTCATCCTCCGCCAGGCCAGGCGGCGATCCAAGATCCTCACGGTCACCGCCGCCGCCCTGTTTGCCGTGGCCATGGGATTAAGCAGGGTCTTCCTGGGTCATCACTGGTTTACCGACGTCCTGGTCGCGTGGACCCTTGGGGTCGCATGGCTGGCGCTGGTCATCACCGCCCACCGCCTGTACCTGACCGTCCGGCACCGCGGGGCCGGCCGGGTTCCCACCGAGAGGAGATCCCCGCCGGCGGCACCCTAGCCAGATGGTCTCAGGCGGGCTCGACCAGGACGCCGGCCAGGTTGTCCAGCGCCCCGGGGACCAACGAAAAGTACGCCCACACGCCGCGCTTTTCCCGGTGCAGGATCCCGGCGTCGACCAGGACCTTCAGATGGTGCGAGACGGTGGGCTGTCCCAACCCCAGCGGCTCGGTCAGATCGCAGACGCAGGCCTCAGATCCTTCGCTCGCGGAAATCATGGAGACCAGGCGCAGCCGGTTCGGGTCCGCCAGGGCCTTGAACTGGCCGGCCAGCGCGGCGGCTCGGTCGGCGCCCATGGGCGGCGCCCCGCTGGGCGTGCAGCACGAAACGAGATCGCCGTCGAGGTTGGTCGGCGCGAGGTCGGTAACGGACGTCATGTCATCCATTATGCCCAGAGATTGACAGTTGTCGATATGTCCACCCATACTCGGTATCGACGAACATCGATACGACTTCCGGCGGCGAAATCCCGCGCCAACGTCCCGTCACGAGGAGCCACGTGAGCACGCCCGTTGCAACACCCGACACCAGCCCGGTAGCCGCCCGGATGTCCACCCTCGACCGTTTCCTCCCGGTGTGGATTATCGCTGCCATGGTCGCCGGACTGCTGCTCGGGCGGTTCGTCCCGGGCATTGGGCCGGCGCTGGACTCGGTGCAGGTCGCCGACGTGTCGCTGCCCATCGCCGTCGGGCTCTTGGTGATGATGTACCCGGTGCTGGCCAAGGTCCGCTACGACGAGACCCACCGGGTGGTGGCGGACAAGAAGCTGATGGTCAGCTCGCTGGTGATCAACTGGCTGGCGGCGCCGGCGTTCATGTTCGCGCTGGCGTGGATCTTCCTGCCCGACCTGCCCGAATACCGCACGGGCCTGATCATCGTGGGGCTTGCCCGCTGCATCGCCATGGTGATGATCTGGAACGACCTGGCCTGCGGCGACCGCGAAGCCGCGGCGGTGCTGGTGGCCATCAACTCCGTGTTCCAGGTGATCGCGTTCGGCGCGCTGGGCTGGTTCTACCTGCAGCTGCTGCCGTCCATGCTCGGCCTGCCGACCACCAGCGCCGAGTTCTCCTTCTGGGCGATCACGGTCTCCGTGCTGGTGTTCCTCGGCATCCCGCTGCTGGCCGGATTCCTCACCCGCACACTCGGCGAAAAGGCCAAGGGGCGCGCCTGGTACGAGGGCAAGTTCCTGCCGAAGCTGGGGCCGTGGGCACTGTACGGCCTGCTGTTCACCATCGTGCTGTTGTTCGCGCTGCAGGGCGACGAAATTACCTCCAATCCGCTGGACGTGGCCCGCATTGCGCTGCCGCTGCTGATCTACTTCGTGGTGGTGTTCGTCGCCGGCATGGTGGTCGGCAAGCTGCTGCAGCTGGGCTACGAGCGCACCACCACGCTGGCGTTCACCGCCGCCGGCAACAACTTTGAACTGGCCATCGCCGTGGCGATCGGCACGTACGGCGTGACGTCGGGGCAGGCGCTGGCCGGCGTCGTCGGGCCTCTGATCGAGGTTCCGGTGCTCGTGGCCCTGGTCTACGTGGCCCTGTGGGCACGGCGGCGGTTCTTCACGGAGCCCGCGGAGGCGCCGCCGTCCGTCGTCTTCCGCTGATCCGACCCCGTCGGCACGCCGGCCCGACCCCACGGACAGGCCGACCCGACACCTAACCGACCCGAGCCGTACCGACTCTCTCAGCCAGCCCAGGAGCATTCCGCGCATGAGTACCGAAACCGCCAAGAAGCCCTCCGTCCTGTTCGTCTGCGTCCATAACGCCGGACGCTCGCAGATGGCCGCCGCCTTCCTCACGCACCTGGCGAAGGGCGCCATCGAGGTTCGCTCCGCCGGTTCCCAGCCCGCCGACCAGGTCAACCCGGCAGCCGTGGAGGCGATGCGGGAGGAGGGCATCGACATCTCCGCCGAGATGCCCAAGGTTCTCACCACCGAGGCCGTCAAGGATTCGGACGTGGTGGTGACCATGGGCTGCGGCGACGAGTGCCCGTTCTTCCCCGGCAAGCGCTACGAGGACTGGGTGCTGGAGGACCCGGCCGGCAAGGGCGTGGAGTCGGTACGACCGATCCGCGATGAGATCAAGGGCCGCATCCAGCAGTTGATCGCCGAGCTGCTGCCCGCGCGGCCCGGCGCGAACTGACCCGCCCTTCTACCGCGAGGAAGCCGACCATGAGCCAGGACAGGAACAGTGCGGGACTCCCCGTCGTCGTCATCGGTGCAGGGCCGGTCGGGCTGGCCGCGGCGGCCCACTTGTTGGAGCGCGGACTGACCCCGCGGGTCTTCGAAGCCGGAGAGGCTGCCGGTGCCGCGGTCGCCGACTGGGGCCACATCCGGCTGTTCTCCCCGTGGCGCTACAACATCGACGCCGCGTCCCGCCGGCTGCTGGAGGCTGCCGGCTGGGAAGAGCCGCGGCCGAGCGCACTCCCCTACGGTTCCGAACTGGTGGAGCGCTACATCCAGCCGCTGGCCGCCGTGCCGGCCCTCCGCAATGCCCTGCGCACCTCTTCACGGGTAGTGGCGGTCAGCCGCGCCGGCATGGACAAGACCCGTTCGCTGGGCCGGGCGGAGACGCCGTTCCTGGTCCGGGTGCAGGACGCTTCGGGGACGGTCACCGACCACCTCGCGTGCGCCGTGATCGATGCTTCCGGTACGTGGAGCCGGCCGAACCCGTTGGGCCAGGCCGGGCTGCCCGTTCCCGGTGAAGCCGCGGCCCTGGCCGCCGGCTTCATCACCGGGCCGCTGCCCGACGTCGTCGGCCGCGCCCGCGCGCGCTTTGCCGGCAAGCACATCCTGGTGGTCGGCGCCGGCCACTCGGCCGCCAACACCTTGCTCAACCTTGGCCAGCTGGCCAAGAACGAACCGGGCACGCGGGTCAGCTGGGCGGTCCGCGGTTCCAGTGTCACGCGGCTGTACGGCGGCGGGGAGCTGGACGGGCTGCCGGCGCGCGGCCAGCTGGGGACGCGGCTGCGCCGGCTGGTCGAGGACGGCCACGTGGACCTGTACACCTCGTTCACCATCACCGGCTTCAAGTGCGCGGACAGCCTCGCCGTCAGCGGCAGCACTCCCGACGGCGACGTGCAGCTCGACGTGGACCTGCTGGTTCCGGCCACCGGCTTCCGGCCCGACCTGGACATGCTGCGCGAGGTCCGGCTCGAGCTTGATCCGGCCGTGGAGGCGCCCCGCGTGCTTGGCCCGCTGATCGATCCGGAGTTCCACAGTTGCGGCACCGTTCCCCCGCACGGCGCCGGGCTGCTGGCCCACCCGGACCGCGACTTCTACCTGGCCGGCATGAAATCCTACGGCCGGGCACCGACCTTCCTGTTGGCCACCGGCTATGAGCAGGTTCGCTCGATCGCCGCCGCGTTGGCCGGGGACAGGGCGGCCGCCGACAACGTGGAACTGAACCTGCCGGAGACAGGCGTCTGCTCCACCGACATCGGCGCCGGCTGCGATGTCCCTGCGGCGGGAGCTGCGGGTGGGGTGGCGGCCGGCGAGGAATCCGCCGGTGGGGAAACGTCCGCACCCGAAGAAGCAGCCGAGCCGGAGCCAGCAGCCGCGAGCTGCTGTTCCGCGCCGGAGCCGGTCCAGCTGGGATTCCCCACCGGGTTCCGGCACGGCCGCTCGGGCGAGACCCTGGCGACGGGGCGGGGATAGGCTGGGAGTCCCGACGTCCAAGGAGATGCCCATGAGTTCTGTCCTCCCCACCCTGCTCACCAGCACCGGCCTGCTGGGCGGTTTTAAGACCGGCCAAGCGACCAAGAACCGTCCGCTGGCCGGCGCCGTGCTGGCCGCCGCGGGAGCCGGAGCCTTCGCGATGTGGCAGCGCAACGCCGGCACCGGCCGGGCGGCGGCGCTGACCGGTGGCTATCTGGCGGCCTTCGGCGTGTCCCATCCGCTGGCCAAGAAGATCGGCGCCTGGCCGGCGGTCTATACGGTGACGGCGGCGACGGCGCTGGCTTCGCTGGTTTTCGGCCGCAAGCGCTGACCGCTTACTGGGCGGCCGCGTCGCCGCGGGCTTGTTGCCGGGCGCCGCGGCGCGGTTCCCCCGGCGCCGCGGTCTATTGCGCGGCGACCCGGCTTGGTTCCCTGACGCTCCGGTTTACTTCGCGGGCGTCATGCCGCCGGCAGGTCCCAGTACAACCGGCCGGCTTCCGTTCTGGCACCTGCCGACGGCTCGTGCAATGATTTCTTGCCGCCGGGCAGCAGATGCACCACCTCAAAGGCGTGCAGCAACACCAGGACGTCCGAGATGAGCCGGCGGTGGCAGCGCCACCACACGCTCTCGCTGCACATGATCGCCACGTCGGCGGCCTCGGCGTCGGTCAGCAGGCGTCCCAGCCCGTTGGCGAATTCCGGGGTGCGCGTGTAGGCGGCATAGGCCCGGAACGCAGCGACTTGCCACCAGCTGTCGGGCTCGGGCTCGCCGGCGGGAATCCGCCGTCGTCCGCCCAGGTCTTCTTCCCAGCGGTAGCCGAGGCCGGCGGCGGGAAGCCATTCCGTGAGCGCCTCACGGCCCATGTCCGGGTGCTTGCGGCTGCCCGGGAAGCGGCGGACATCGACGACCTTCTGCACCCCGGCGCCATTGAGCAGTTCGGCCAGCTCTTCGGGCGTGCTGGTGCCGTGGCCTACGGTGAACAGCCGCCGGCGTACGTCCTGTGCCATCTGCGAACCCGAACTAACGCGGCGTCGAACCGTTCTTGCGGCTTACCCGTCCGCGGTAGCGCAACTGGATGATGCGGGCGGCCCCGGCGGCGGCGACGAAGATGCCGCCGGCGACCGACGCCACGAACAGCGCCAGCCCCAGTGCGACCTGCCCCTCGAAACCGAAATAGCGCAGCAGCACCTGGTCCTGGTTCTGCGCGATGAACACAATCAGCAGCACCAACAGGAGCAGCGCAACGACCACCGACGTCCAGATCATCCCCAGCCGGGTGCCTTGTTGCCTCGCGTCGTGCCCTTCTTGCGGGCCTGCCCCACCGGTTTTGGGTCCAAGGTCGTCGGATGCGCCCTGCCCGGACTTACCGGACGGCCCGGCTCCCGATCGGCCGGTGTTCGTGCCCCCGGTCTCGGCTCCGTCCCGTCCCGTGCTCTGCGGATTGGAAGTCATTGTTGTCCTGCCTTTCGCCGCTGCGCCGTTTCCCTCAGCGTAGACGATGCATCAGCGCAGGCATACCGATGCGCGAGCGGTCTGGTCGACGTCGTGCGCTACGACGTCATGCTCGAGGGGCCCTGCATCAGCCCGCGAGGTTGCTGCGCAGCAGCTTGAAGAAGCGCTTCTGGTATTCCGGCCATTCGTCGCCCGCCAGGACCCGTTCGATCCCCTGCCAAACCCACTCGGCGTCCCAGTAGCCCAGCTTGACCAGCTGGGGCAGCAGAACCGCCAGCTTGCGGTTCTCCCGGGGATTGCCCTCGTCGAACTGCATGGCGCTGGCGCCCTTGATCCCGGGTACGTGGAACAGTTCTTTCAGCGTCACGTCGATCAATCCCGGCCGCTGCCGCAGGAACTTCAGGAAGTCGATGCTTCCAACCTGCGTCTGGCTCAGCAACAGGAGCATGGCGCCGCGATGCGCCGGGGCGGGCACCAGTCCGTCGCGGACCCAGTCAAACATCGCGTCAGTGCCGCGGTTCCGGTCCCAGCCTTTGGGATTGCGCAGATAGCGGTCCGACCAGGACTCGACGAACAGCTCCAAGTGGCCGGGAAACAGCACCGGCGGCACGTCGCGCGCGACCTTGAAATCGGTGTAGGACAGGGCGGCGGACCGTTCCGCGCCGATGCAGGCCATGTGGGCGATGTCCGCCGCGGCCCAGTGGTCGGGCTGCAACGGGCCCCGCCACCACCCGTCCGGCGAGCGCTCACCGGTCGGCTCTGCCGAAACCACCATCCGTAACCGCCGGACCATCGACTTCTGGAGCCGCTTTTCGCTCTCCGGCATGGCTGCCCCGTAGGCAAGGACTCCGGCGCGATCACCAGCCGCCAGCAACGCGAACAGCGGATTGTCGGCGGCAGGCACCGGCCCGGGATCGGTCATACCGCCAATCTAACCCGCCGGGTTCCATCGGCTCGGCTTTCCGGCATGATCGGCGTCTCGGCGGCCCGGTCGCCGGGCGGTGCCTCTGGCCCCCGCTGGTTGTACGTTCCAGCCACCCCATAGGCTGGCATCATGGACTCCCCTATCCAAACCTATCTGCGCACCTTGCACGCCGAGCTCGCCGGCCTCAAGGACGGCAAGCCGTACGGCGGTATTCCCGCGATGGCCGGCGCGGACCCGGACAAGTTCGCCATCTGCCTTGCCACCGTGGACGGCTACGTGTACGAGGTCGGCGACTCAAGCGAAGAATTCACCATCCAGTCCATTTCCAAGCCCTTCACCTACGGACTCGCGCTCTCCGACCTGGGCCTCGACGCCGTGGACCAGAAGGTGGACGTGGAGCCATCGGGCAACGCCTTCAACGAAATTTCGCTGGCTCCGGGCACCGGCCGACCGGCCAACGCGATGATCAATGCCGGGGCGCTGACCGCCACCTCCCTGATCAAGGGCAGCGGCGGCAAGACCGGGTTCCGGCGCATCCTCGAGCACTATTCCGCCTTCGCTGGCCGCGACCTGTCGGTCAGCGAACGCACGTTCCAGTCGGAGGCGCGGCACGGGTACCGCAACCGGGCGCTGGCCCACCTGCTGCGCTCCTTCGAGGTCATCGAGCAGGATCCGGACCCGGTGGCCGAGGACTACTTCCGGCAATGCTCCGTGCTGGTCACCTGCCGCGACCTGTCGGTCATGGCGGCCACCCTGGCAAACGGCGGCACCAACCCGCTCACCGGCAAGCAGGTGCTGGACCTGGAGGTGGAGGAACGGGTCCTCTCCGTGATGGCTACCTGCGGAATGTACGACGACGCCGGCGCGTGGCTCTCGGACGTGGGCATGCCGGCAAAGTCCGGGGTCGGCGGCGGCCTGCTCGCGGTGCTGCCGGGTCAGTTGGGGCTGGCAGTTTATTCGCCGCCGCTGGACGACCACGGCAGCAGCGTGCGCGGGGTGGCGGCCAGCCGGCGGATCTCCCACGACATGGGGCTGCACTTCGTCCGGGCCGCGCGCACCGGCCGGAACGCCATCCGCGCCAGCTACGACATCACCGATGCCCCGTCCGGGATCCGCCGCAACGACGAGGCCGCAGAGGTGCTGCGCGCCAACGGGCACCGCGCCCGAGTCATCGAGCTGAACGGGGACCTGTTGTTCGCCGGCACGGAATCCATGGTGCGCGAGGTCAGCGACCTGGACGAGTCGGTGGAACTTGTCATCCTGGACATGCGCCGGGTGGATGAAACCGCCCCGGTCGCCCTGGACATGCTGGAGCAGCTTCGGGCCTCGCTCGCGGACGCCGGGCGCGAACTGGTGATGATCGACGGCGAGGGCGCCCTGGCGCAGCGGTTCGAAGACTCCGGGCGGCCGGTGCCGTCGTTCGCCACCCGCAGCACCGCCGTCGAATTCGCCGAAAACCGGTTGATCGCCGCCTATGGCGACGAGCTCTGCAGGCCCGCCACGGTGGACGTGGCCGATTCCCCTGCGCTCAGCCCGCTGGACCCCGAGGACTCCGCCGCGCTCGCGGAGTTGATGGAAGAACGCAGCTATGACGACGGCGAGCTCATTCGCCGGGTCGGCCAGCGCTTCGCCGGGGTCTATTTCATCCTGTCCGGCCGCGTTACCACCACCTCCACCGGGCCGGGGAACACCAGGGTCAAACTCACCACCCTCAGCGCCGGCATGACGTTCGGCGAAATGGCGCTGGGCAGCGCGGACCGGCAGGAAACCACCGTGCGCGCCGATGGTCCGGTTCGGGTCAGGCTCCTCCCGGCCGAAACCATGAGCCGCCTGGAGAGCGAAAACCCGCGCCTCGCCGTCGAACTTTGGAAAGCCCTGACCCGCGACGCCTACGCGCACGTGGACCGCTACATGCGCGAAACGGCCGTGCGCATCCGCGACTAAAGGCTCAGAACGGGTACTGCGCGTGCCCGTTCTGCTGGATGGTGATCCAGCGCTCCTCGGTGAACGAATTGATGCCGGCCTGCCCGCCGAACTTGCCGTAGCCCGACTCCTGGATGCCGCCGAACGGGGCCATCGGTTCATCCAGCACCGGTTGGTCGTTGACGTGGCCAATGCCGGTCTTGAGCCGCTGCGCCACCTCGATGCCCTCGGCCAGGTTCTCCGTGATGACACCGGAGGTCAGGCCGTAGTTCGTGTCGTTCGCCAGCTTCACCGCCTGTTCCGGGCCGTCCACCTCCATGATGGTGGTCGCGGAACCGAAGATCTCCTCGTCGTAGATCCGCATCTCCTCGGTGATCCCGGAGAGCACCGTCGCGGGCACCACGGCTTGGGCCGCCTTCCCGCCGCCGGCCAGCACCGTTGCGCCCTTGGACACGGCGTCGTCGATCAGTGCGTACTGCCGGTCCGCCGAGGCCTGGGTGACCTGCGGTCCGATCACCGTGTCCTGCTTCATCGGGTCCCCGGTGGGCAGCGTGGCGACTTTCTCCGCGAACCGGCTCGAGAACTCCTCGGAAATGCTGCGGTCCACAATCACGCGGTCCACCGACATGCAGATCTGCCCGGCGTTCATGAACGCGCCGAAGGTCGCCGCCTGCACGGCGTAGTCGACGTCCGCGTCTTTGAGCACCATCAGGGAGTTCTTGCCGCCGAGCTCAAGCACCGCAGGCTTCAGGTTCTGCGCCGCCAGCGTGCCGATGATGCGTCCCACCTTGGTGGAACCAGTGAAGTTCACGTTGCGCACGCGGGGGTCGGAGATCAGGGTGCTCACCACATCGTTCGCGTCCGCCCGGTCATTCGTGATGACGTTCAGCACCCCAGCGGGCAGGCCCGCGTCCAGCAATGCGTCCGCCAGGAACAGGCCGCAGGCCAGCGGCGCGTCCTCGCTGGGCTTGAGCACCACGGTGTTTCCGACGGCCATCGGGATGGCCATGGCCCGCATGCCCAGGATGAACGGCGCGTTCCACGGAGACAGCGCCGCCACCACGCCGTAGGGCTGCCGGACGGAGAACGAGAACTTGCCGGGCAGGTCGGTGGCCAGCACGTCGCCACGAGGTGCGGTGGTGGCTGCCGCTGCCGCGCGCAGGATGTTGGCGGCCAACTGGACGTTGAAACCGGCCCAGACCGCCACACCACCCACTTCGCCAGCCATCAACTCGATGCCCTGCTGCATCCGGTCTTCAAACAGGTCGGCAGCTTTCAGGAAGATCTTCGCCCGCTGGGTGGGAGGCGTCGCGGCCCACGCGTCGAAGGCCGCCGACGCCGCGTCGACCGCTCGCGTGACATCTTCCGGCCCGGCGGCCGCAACGGTGGCGAAGGCTTCGCCGTGTAGGGGTTGATGTCCTCGGTGGTCCTGCCGGAGGCTGCCGGGACGTGCTCGCCGTTGATGATCAACTCACGCGTGATGGGCATGGCGCTCATTCCTTTCCGAAGTGGCTGGGCCACGCCGCCGGCCACAGCCGAAGCGCCGGCCGTCCCCGCGGCCCGGATAAGGCGGAGCCTACTCCCGCCGTCGTGCTCGGACAATGGCCGCCCTGTTGCAGGGGAGAGCGGCCCGGATCAACGACGGCCGTGATGCTCCCCACTCTTCAAGGCGCCAGGGCACAAGAAAGCGGTGCGAACGAGGCCATTTTGTTCCCGCCGATGTACTCCCCACCGCCCTCGACTGCGCCTGAATCCGGAGCAGGAAGCCGGTGTCATTCGGTGACTCTCAGGTTATCCACAGGTAAATTTCAGGGCTTGGACAGTTATCGAACCGTTATGTACTGTTTTCAACACATCGGCGATCATCCGCTGATGTCCTCGGAGGGTATTGCCTAGCTCTGCCAGCCTTTCCGGGTTCGTTCGCTAGACATCTGGCAGAGGCGGGGGACCCACTTTCCGGGCCCCTCTTGGGGCTCTTGGGGTTAAGCCGTACGGAGTGCACACCGCGCTGCCGCACGGCCGGGTGACTCCCACCCGAACCCGACAGCTTACCTCGCAGGCATTGGGAGAGGTATCTTCTTGCTGCTCAAAAACAATCGCGCACGCCACCGTGCCACCCCGGTCCGCAACACCACCGTGGCCGGTCTGTCCCACGCCGTCTCATCCCGCGCCGGCACCGTCGGCCGCGGCGCCGCCGTGGTCACGGCCGCCGGTGGCCTGATGCTGGGTGCCGGCCTGCCGGCCAACGCTGCCGCCGATGTCACCGTCCCGACCTACGGTGCCGCCGACGCAACCGGCACCGTTGCCGCTCCGGCCAACGCCGGCTTCGAGGTGGAGCGCGCTTCGGTTACCAGCTCCACTGCCGACGCCGGTGCTGCTTCCGGTGCCACCACGCACACCGTGGTCGCGGGCGACACCGTCGGCACGATTGCCGCCCAGTACGGCAAAAATGTGCAGGACGTGCTGGCCATCAACGGCCTGGGCGTTTACTCCATCATTTACCCGGGCGACCAGATCGCGCTGACCGGATCCGCGCAGGGCACTCAGTCCGGTGGCGGCCAGGCAGCCCAGGGTAACGGCGGGGCCGCTACGACCCTGGCTGCGTCGACAGACGCCGCGACGGTCTCGCTGGCCAGCGCCGACATCAAGCCCGCCTCCACCAGCGGCAACCAGAGCATCGTGGACATCGCCATGTCCGGTCAGGGCACGCCGTACGTCTGGGGCGGCACCTCCACCGCCGGCTGGGACTGCTCCGGCTTCACCCAGTGGGTCTACGCCCAGGCTGGCGTCGACCTGCCCCGCCTCAGCCAGCACCAGGGCAGCGCCCTGACCCCGACCAGCAACCCGAAGCCGGGCGACCTGGTGGTGCAGAACGGCGGCGGCCACACGGGTATCTACTTGGGCGACGGCAAGATGATCAGCGCCCTGAACCCGAGCCAGGGCACCATGGTGCACGACGTGAACGCCATGCCCGTTACCGGTTACTACACGATGTAACCACCCCTCATGCCCCTGGAACGGCTATTCCCCCCAACGGCCGTTCCAGGATCACAGGGAAGCCTCGTCGGCCATGCGCCGGCGGGGCTTCTCCTCTCTTAACGCGCAGCAGGACTTCGCCTCCTCTCGTATCACGCGGCGGGGCTTCTCCTCTTTAAGGGGACCCGATTGAGAACTCTTCACGCTGCGCCCTCCCCCGCCGGTCGGAGGTTTTCTCCCGGCGGCGAGCATCGGCGTCGTTGTTTATTTGCGGTTGCCGCGCTCTGGGAATAGGAGTCAGCGGGGGCAGGTTAAGCTACTACTCTGCCGTAGACTCGGCGTTCTAGGGCTATTTTCGGCCGCCCGCAACAGCACGAACTCCCCCCGAGGATTCTCCCGTGAATAAAGAACCGTCGACGAAAAGAGCCTCGGCGCGGCCCGGATCCTCCAACGGCCGAGGGTTGACGGCTGATGAATCGCGCCGGAACCGCCGCGTGATTGGCATCCTGTTGGTCTCTGCGTTCGTGGTGATCCTGAACGAAACCATCATGTCTGTGGCGCTGACCGAGTTGATGGATGACCTCGGCATCAGCGCCCGCGCGGCCCAGTGGCTGACCACGGCGTTCATGCTGACAATGGCGGTGGTCATTCCGGTGACCGGATTCCTCCTGCAGCGTTTCACCACGCGTCAGGTTTTCACTGCTTCGATGGCGCTGTTCTCCGCGGGAACCCTGCTGGCCGCGCTGGCCCCGGGGTTCGAGGTGCTGCTGGTGGCCCGCGTGGTCCAGGCATCGGGCACGGCGATCATGATGCCGCTGCTGATGACCACGCTGATGAACCTGGTGCCGGCCGAAGACCGCGGCAAGACCATGGGCAACGTCTCGATTGTCATTTCGGTGGCGCCGGCCATCGGTCCAACCATTTCCGGCATCATCCTCAACACCCTGTCCTGGCGCTGGATGTTCTGGTTGGTGCTGCCGATCGCGCTGGGCATGCTGGCGGTCGGCAACCGGCGGATCCAGAACGTGACCGAGCCCCGGCCGGTGCCGCTGGACCTGCCGTCCGTGGCGCTCTCCGCCATCGGTTTCGGCGGGCTGATCTACGGCCTCAGCCAGGTCGGCTCCGGGCACGGAACAACGACGGCGGGGCCTGCTTCGGGTGCCGCCATGTGGGCTGCATTCGCGGTCGGCGGCGTGGGACTGCTCGTTTTCCTGCTGCGCCAGGTTCGCCTGCAGCGCTCGGACAAGGCGTTGCTGGACCTGCGGACGTTCCGCTCCGGCAACTTCTCCGTGTCCGTCGGGCTGATGGCTGTCAGCATGGCCGCACTGTTCGGCACCATCATTTTGCTCCCTATATATATGCAGCAGGTCCTGGGGCTCGAGCCGCTGCAGATCGGGTTGATGCTGCTGCCGGGCGGGCTGTTGATGGGCCTGCTGGCCCCGCCCGTTGGACGGCTCTATGACAGGTTCGGCCCCAGGGTGCTGCTGGTGCCGGGGACGACGGTGGTCAGCGCCGTGCTCTGGTTCTTGTCCACGGTCAGCGAGAACACCACCCCGCTGACACTGCTGGCGGCACACATCGTGCTCAGTGTGGGCCTGGCGCTGCTGTTCACGCCGCTGTTTTCCGCTGGTCTTGGGTCGGTGCGGCGGCAGCTGTACTCGCACGGAAGCGCCGTCATCGGCACCGTGCAGCAAGTGGCCGGGGCAGCAGGCACCGCCATGTTCGTCACCGTCATGTCCATGCAGGCAGGTGTTCTTTCCGCCGAAGGCGCGGCATCGACGACGGCGGTGGCGGGCGGAGTGCGGATGGCTTTCCTGACCGGCGCCTTCATCTCGATCGTGGCCGTGGTGGCCGCGTTCTTCATCCGGAAACCGGTGGAGGAGCCCGCCGAGGATGCGGCGGCCCTGGAAGGCGCGCCCGTCGCCGGCTGAAAGCGGAGGTTCTTCGGCCGGGATCTGAAGCGGGAGGCCCGCCGCGCTGGAGCGTGAGGCCCGGGCACGCCTTGAGAACGCCTGGTTCTCGACACCCTTGCCCGAGTGCCGTCCACTTCTTCTCCACAGAAAGCCCCACGAACTTTTCATCCACATACCGGCACCTGCTTCTCCTACCCTGTTCGGGGGCTTCATAGGCTGTATTTATGACGATCGACGCGCTCGATGAGGCTCCGGGAGCAGGGCAGGATGATTCCGTCCTGCTGGCCCGGATCCGCGCCGAGATCAGTGAACTGAATAATCGTCTGAGGAACGGCGGGCTGACACGCAGTACCAGGTCGGTGGCCCAGACGGCGGCACAGGTAGAAGAGCTGGCCAACATCGTTGGCCAAACCCAGCTGATCATGGCGGGCATCATCAAGGCGCAAAACATCGCCGCCGTCGGAGAGACGGACAAGCCGCATGACCCCGAAGAACCGAATCATCGTATGCGCGGCGCCTACAAAACGAACGAAGACTATCTGCGGGCGAAGCTCGGCATTCCACGGCAGGAGGCCGCTCGACGGTTCCAACTCGCGGAAGCCACCGAAGCCCGCCCGGCTCCTCAGGGCAAGCCTGTTGCGCCGCCCAGGCTGCCGGTGCTCGCACGTGCAATGGAGGAAGGAATGGTCTCCGGCCAGGCCGCAACTCTGATCCGGAAGGCTGTCGACGGGCTGCGTCGCACCGCCGACCCGGAACAGCTCCGCGAGATGGAAGAGGCACTGGTTCAGCATGCCTCCGATTACGACACCGATTCGCTGAGGCTGCTGATCCGGCACTGGGAGGGCGGCCTCAACCCAGCCGGAGCCGACCTCGGGCCTGCCGAGCTCAAAGCACGCCAGGGCCTGTTCTACCGCGGGCGGCGCAACGGCCTGCACTGCTACGAAATTAACGCCACCGATGAGCAGAACGAGGTTCTTGCAACCGTTTACAACACCGCCACAAACCCCCGCTTGAGGGAAGGGACGGCCACAGCCGGGACAGTAGGGTTTGAAGCGGTTGACGCACCCGGCACAGACTCTCAGTTGAACGGCGCCACCGATAACGCCGATGACTTCGTCACCACAGGCGCTCAGGACAACGGACCGGACGCTTTAGTTAGCCAGACGGCAGAGGACGGGCGTACCCGCCAGCAGAAGCAGCTCGACGGACTCATTGGTGCTTGCAAAGTCGCTCTCACCACGGACCTGCTGCCAGCCGCTGGCGGTCGCCGCCCACAGCTTCTGGTCACCATCGACTACAAGGACCTGGCAGCCGAAGTTGGACGTCCGGGCACCAGCACCTTCTCCGGACCGCTGAGCGCCAAGACCATTAGGCGGATAGCCTGCGATGCCGACATCATCCCGGTGATCCTCTCCGGCACGGGTGCGATTTTGGATGTTGGCCAATCCCAGCGGCTGTTTCCGAAGTACATGCGGCTGGCGATCACTGCCAGGGACGGAGGTTGTGCCTTCCCCGGCTGTACAGCGCCCTCTCCTTGGACGGAAGTGCATCACATCCAGTGGTTTGAGAAGGGTGGTCCGACCTCCGTCGACAATGGCGTCTTGGTCTGCGGGTACCACCATCATTTGCTGCATCAAGGAGATTGGCGGGTCGAGGTGAGCAAGGGCGTGGCTTGGTTCGTACCGCCGCTCAGTGTCGACCCGGCTCAAAAGCCGCTCCGCAACCACGTGTGGTTAAAGGACGCGCGGCTGCCCGAACGCCTGCCGGAGCCGGCGGCGGTGGGCTCAGGCTCCGGTCAGTGGAGCGGCCCTTCACCTGGTGGAGGCCTATTAGACTCTGACGCGGCGGTCCTCAGGACGCCGGTCCGCCCTTCGGGTCCGCTGAAGGTCCCGTTGCAGTCGGAACTCGATATCGGGATGGACAGCACCGCGGGAGCCATTGCGCCCGGCAGAAGTTCCAGTCCATTTGACGGTTGGCCGGCCCAGCCTGAAACTCCCCCGTTCTGATAGCTGGCGTTGTCGCCGGCCCCCGCGCCGCAGCCGGCCTAAGGCTTTCCCATTCCGCGCAAGAGCGGTTGGGAGTAGCCAGGCGGTTGTCTAACTACCCAGCGCCGTTGTTGTCGCAGGCTTGCTGCATGGAGGCCATGGCGTCTGCCGGGATCTGGTCGCCGGATTCGGCGATCTGCGACATCGGGCCGATGATCTCGGCGGGAACGCCGGCTGCTCCTGCTGCGGAAACCAGGCCCGCGAGCATCTCCTGTTCCTCTGCACCGATGCTGCCGTCCTGAATCGGGGCGCACACCTGCTTGACTGCTTCCCCGACCGCTGCGTTGGCCATGTTGGACGCGGCTTGGTTCACGGCCTCGGAAGCAGAGCTGGCGGCTTGGTCGATGGCGTCGGAGGCGGCCTGTTCGACCTGTGCACACCCGGTAGCAAGCAGAGCGACGAGTGGCAGCATGAGCAGTGCGGAGTTTCGACGAATCACCCTGCAACTTTACTATGCCGCGGTTGGGTTCCTGTGCGGGGTCAGGGCTGGGGGGTAGCCCCGTGCGGACAACACCGGGCGCAAACTTGGCGCGGGCAAGAGCGGGCGTGGACCGGGCGAGACGACTGACCACATAGCGCGGACTGCAGATCTGGCTCGTGCGTCGACGACGCGATCAGCGTCGCCGGGTTGCCCCCTAGCAGTCCGCCGTGTACTTGCCGGCGTGCTTAAACAGCTCCGCCGATCCGTGCCTAGCCCAAGCGATCATCTGCGGCGCGACCGCACTCACCGGGGCCTGCGTCAAGGGTAGTCAGCCAGCGGGGCCGTGGCTACGCTGGCAAAGAGGCACAACCTCACGGAGGAATCCAGATGGGCTTTGACCAGTATCACGAACCCGCCGCTGAGCTCTCCGCCGAGACGCGGACCTTTGCGCGGATGTGCGCCAACCTGACAGAGGAAGCCGAGGCCATCGGCTGGTACGAACAACGGATGTCGCTGGAGAAAGACCCGGAATCTGTCGCCATCATGGAGGATTCCCTGGCCGAGGAGTTCAAACATTTCAGCATGGACTTGGAGTTCCTGCTTCGGCGGAAGCCTAAATGGCGCCAAATTGCCCAGGGCACCTTGTTCCAAGGCGGCGATATCGTGACCAACGGCGGAGCGGCCGAGGCGGCAGCGGCGGCCGGTACAGGCCCGGAGCTGCCGATTCCAGTCTCTGCCCATGGGCCCGCTGGCCGCTCTCCGTCGGGGGCGGAAACTCGTACATACCCTCGCCGCGGGCCGGCCGGTTCTGATTCGTCGCTGGGAATCGGCAGCCTTAAGGAGGACTTCTCATGACCATCAATCACCTGCTGCGCGAGCATGCCCCAATTTCCGACGGTGGATGGACGCTGTTGGACCGGGAAGCCAAGGAGCGACTCACCGTGGCCCTCGGCGCCCGCAAGATGGTGGATTTCGCTGGTCCATTCGGCTGGGAGTATTCAGCCACAAACCTCGGACGCACCGAAAGCATCACGGGGCCGGCATTGGCCGACGGCGTGACGACGCGACGGCGCGGGGTGCTTCCCTTGGTAGAGGTGCGGGCACCTTTCAAGGTTTCCCGGTTGGAACTGCTTGACCATGACCGCGGTGCGGCCGATGTGGACCTGACGGACTTGGCCGAGGCGGCAATGCAAATTGCCATCGCAGAGAACGCGGCCGTATTTCACGGCTGGAGACAGGTGGGCATTGAGGGGGTCACGAGCGCCACCCCGCATTCGCCGGTGCCTCGCGTGGCTGACTTCAATGACTACCCCAAGCGCATTGCCAAGGCTGTCTCGGCCCTGCTCCAGGCCGGCATTGGAGGTCCGTTCGGCCTGGCACTCGGCCCCGGGCATTACACCGCCGTAGTAGAGGCGACCGAGCGCGGTGGCTATCTGCTGTCCGAGCACCTGCGCAAGTTGCTGGGTGGTCCGATTGTCTGGGCGCCCGGAGTCCGCGGGGCCATAGTGATGAGCCTGCGCGGCGGAGACTTCCTGTTTGAATCCGGCCAGGACCTCTCGGTTGGCTACGACCGGCACGATGAGGAGTTCGTCTACCTGTACATCGAGCAGTCCTTCAGTTTCCGGGTGGCCACGCCGGAAGCCGGGATCCATCTCACCGGCAGTGACGGCTAGGGCAGCGGAACCGGACCGCATTCCGCCGAGGCCTGAACGGGTGCACCCGCCCGACGGAACCGGGGCAAGGCCCTGCGGAGACCAGACCATCGCACGAGCCCTGCGGAAGGGCGTCCACAGGAGTCAGCGCAGCGACAAGCGGTCACCGAACAAGCGCGCAGCCAGCCGATGGGTTACGGCGGCCGTTGAAGATGCCAGCCATTGGCCGTCACCCGACTCCATGCCTAGATTGGGATGGACCACACCGAAAGGAACCCCATGTCACGCATTGCCATTTTCGGAGGCCACGGCAGGGTCGCGCTGCACCTGTCCCGCATCCTCACCGCGCAGGGCCACGAAGTCAGCTCCATCATCCGCAATCCGGACCACGTCTCCGACGTCCGGGACACTGGAGCGGTGCCGGTGATCGCCGACGTCGAGAAGACGACTACCGACGATCTAACAGACCAGCTGCGCGGCCACGACGCCTTCGTTTGGTCCGCGGGCGCAGGCGGAGGCAATCCTGCGCGGACTTATGCGGTGGACCGGGACGCGGCCATCCGGTCGATGGACGCAGCCGTGGCGGCCGGGGTGCAGCGCTACATCATGGTGTCTTATCTCGGCGCCGGCAAGAACCACGGAGTGCCGGAGGACCATGCGTTCTTCCCGTACGCAGATGCCAAGGCCGCCGCGGACGACTACCTGAAGTCCACGTCGCTGGATTGGACAATCCTGGGTCCGAGCTCGTTGACGTTGCAGCCCGCGACCGGGAAGATCCAAGCCGGACCGGGCACTCCTGGCGGTGAAGTGAGCCGCGAAGACGTGGCAATGGTGGCGGCCGAAGTACTGGCGGTGCCTGCGACGGCAGGCAAGGTAATCGAGTTCATTAACGGCGGCACGCCGATCAGCGAGGCCGTCCGAAGCGTGTGAATTAACCACAGAACCCCGCGCCGGTCTCGGCGCGGGGTTCGGAAGGTTGAGGATTTAGCCTTCGCAGTCGCGGCAGTACTTCTCGCCGTTCTTTTCGCGGGCTACTTGACTGCGGTGACGGACGAGGAAGCAGGAGCCACAGGTGAATTCGTCCTCACGGGGAGGAACAACCTGGACCACCAGTTCTTCACCGGAGAGGTCGGCACCGGGCAGATCGATGCCCTCGGCGGTGTCCGAATCTTCGACGTCGATCAGCGCCGTCTTCGCACCGCCGGAGCGCTGAGCCTGAAGGGCTTCGAGCGACTCATTATTGTTGTCGTCGTCCTTGTTGCGCGGTGCGTCGTAATCGGTTGCCATGCGGGTTTAAAACTCCTGAAGCTCTCGTTGTTTTGACCTATCTGCGAGCGCCCATCATAGCCGCTCTTCCAAAGATTTCAACATCGATCAACAACGTCTCACACACGGCCATAATTCCCGTTCCCCCGCGCCGTTGCTCGCGGGCCCCCGAGCCGAATGACACCGTTGTGAGTAAGGCCACTGCCTGAGGTCGAGGGGCGCCAATTGCGAGGGTATTAACCAGCCACCGGCAGTAGTCCGCTCAGTTACTGCCAGCAAGCCGCCCGCAAGGGGCAATCAGCCGGTGCCACAGATCCCTCATCAGGGACTGTCAAGGACTCCGTTAGAGAACCGCCAGCGGGCCAACAGCGGCCACGGTCGCCACGGCAGCCGCCCAGCAAAGCAGGATGACCACAGCGAACCCGGCCAGCCAGAGCGCGGCCGGCACGCCGGTCCGCCGCGCCATGATGAACGCGTCGGAATTGGCCAGTTGGTGCCGGCGCCGGGTGTGCACGCTCAGCAGATTCAGCCAGTCCCGCACAGCTCCCACCAGAAGCCCGACACCGATGGCGAGCGTCAGGTGCCCGAGCAATTCCACCGGTGCGAACCACACCAGCAGCTGAGCGCCCACCGCCAAGCCCACGGCGATGACGACCCCCTCGAGGTTCCGGATGAACAAGAGCGTGGCCAGCAGCAGCGCGCTGACGGACAGGGCGGCACCGGACCAACCGACGAACGCGGTCCACACCAACACCGCCCCGACCAGCGCGGGCACCGGGTATCCCCAGAAGCCGGTCCAGGCAGCCGATGCCCTGCCCGCCCCGCGGCTGATCATGGCGCCGGATTGGTCGAACCGCAAATGGATGCCGCGCACCAGCCGCCCCGTGGCCAGCGCCGCGAACGCGTGCCCCAACTCGTGGACCGCTGTGACAAACAACCCGAAATAGCGCCAGCTGGCCCGGGGCACTGACAACAGCAGCGCCACACCAAGGATGAGCGACAACTCCAGCACTCCGGTTTCGAGTGGTTCACCGCGCATGAAGCCGTCGGTGATCCGCGTCCACCATTCGGCGGCGAATTGCTGCAGCAAGGTTCCTCGTTTCATCCGTGACTACGCGATATAACTAGACCACATCGCCGACCACCGGAGAGCTCCCCCATGGACAAGCTGGATTTCAAGAAAGACCAGAAGGAGCTGTACGCCCCGGGCAAGGATTTCCAGCTGGTCACCGTGCCACCCATGCGCTTCCTGCAGGCGGACGGTCACGGCGATCCAAACACGACAGACGGGTACGTCCAGGCGGTCGAGGCCTTGTACGCAGTCTCCTACACGCTGAAGTTCGCCAGCAAGAAGCAGCTCGGTCGCGACTACGTTGTAGGTCCGCTGGAAGGCCTTTGGTGGGCGGAGGATATGACCGCCTTCACCCGACGGGCCAAGGACGAGTGGTCCTGGACACTGATGATCCGCCAGCCTGACTGGCTGGAACCGGAACACATTGAAAACGCACGGCGCCAGGCGGCAGCCAAAAAGGGTCTTCCGGCGGTGGAATCGCTCCGGCACGGGTGGCTGGACGAAGGGCTGAGCGTCCAGGTCATGCATGTTGGTTCGTACGACGACGAAGGACCGGTTTTGGCCCGGCTGAGGGATGAATTCCTGCCGGCCAACAAGTTGGAACCAAACGGGCACCACCACGAAATCTATCTCGGCGACCCGCGCAAGACCGAACCGGCCAAGCTCAAGACAATCCTGCGCCAACCGGTGCGGGGCACCTGAGCGGCCGCCAAACGGCATGCCCTGTGCGATCTGGGCTGGGGACGGACCGGACGGATTGCGCGGTTCCGGCCACCTAAATGGATCGCCATGGTACTGCCCGCCTGCTGCCCTCAGCCCGAGAGCCGAAAGTTGACACTTCAACATAATTGCTGGCAATATTTGATTGAAGCGTCAAGTTATTGATGCTTATCGCTCGTTCCAGACGGCCGATCCAATGACCATCGAAACGGTGAAAACATCATGACTAATTCCGCTTTGACCACCACTGCACGCACAGTTCTTCGCGTCGTCCTGGGCTTCCTCTTCGTCGCCCACGGCTGGCAGAAGTTCAACGAATGGACCATCGCCGGCACCCAGGCCTCCTTCGGCCAGATGGGCGTCCCGGCCGCCGACATCGCCGCACCGATCGTGGCCGGCCTGGAGCTCGGCGGCGGCATCGCCCTGATCCTCGGCCTGCTGACGCGGCTCGTGGCAGCCCTGTTGACGCTGGACATGCTCGGCGCCCTGGTGCTCGTCCACGCTCCCGCCGGCGTCTTCGTGGACGGCGGCGGCTACGAACTGGTGCTGCTGCTCGGCGCCGCATCGCTGGCGCTGGCGCTGGTTGGCCCCGGCCGGATCTCGGTGGACCGCGCCGTTTTCGGCAAGACCAAGCTGGCTCCCCTGGCCTAACCTCTCAGGTGGCCCGGCGTTAGCTCGCCGGGCAACCGCCGGAACGGGCGGACACCGAACGGGCAGGCGCAACCGAAAGGCTGCACCTGCCCGTTTCGCTGCCCCCGGCCGCAACCGTTCGCAGCACACCTCCCGCAAGTGCGGTGTGCGGCGAGCAGCGGCGGTGTTTTCGTTGGCCGAACAAATCCGGCCCCGTGGCCCACATGGCACGGCGGCTGGATGCCCTCAGCCCGTCCGCGCCGGGCATGCAGCGGTGTAACGTCAGGCGGCCATCAGAATGGGCGGCGGCCCGCCTTGAGCTCCCCCGCCCAGTTGCCTGCCCGCGTCCATCGGGGCATGCGGCACCAGATCCCGGTCGGCCAGGCCTACCGAACGCAGGCCGGCGTGGTCAGCACACAGCAG
Organism: Arthrobacter sp. Y3223065; assembly: GCF_059090885.1. Lineage (NCBI taxonomy): Bacteria > Bacillati > Actinomycetota > Actinomycetes > Micrococcales > Micrococcaceae > Arthrobacter > Arthrobacter sp. Y3223065. The sequence goes on from NZ_JBNHGC010000007.1 coordinate 58,464, forward strand.
GCCCCGGTCGCTTAGGCCTACAGAACGCAGGCCGGTGGGGTCTGTACGTTGCAGGCGCCGGTCGGCGAGGTCTCCAGGGGTCATTTCCAGTGCCAGGGGTGGCAGCGCGGTCGCACTGTCTACAGAGCCGGAATTGCCTGGGTGGGACGGTGCCGTTTCCCGGCGGTTCGATTCCTGCTGCGCCTCTGCAGAGGGCCGCAGGGCCGGTGGCCTGGCCAGCACGGTCCTTCCTTCGAGCGCCGCCAGTTCACGATGCACTGCTGCCAGGAAGGCGGCCAGTCCCGAGCCCAGCGACGCACAGACCGCCGCAAGGATCTCGGAGGAGGCCTCCTTGCGTCCTCGTTCTATCTCCGACAGGTACTGAAGGGACACGCCGGCCCGGCTGGCCACGTCGTCGAGGGTGCGCTGCTGACGACGGCGCTCCTTGCGCAGGACCGCCCCGTAGATGTCGCGGAGCAATGGTGGTGGCCCTGAACCTGGCCCACGGTGAAGCTTTTGAAGTTCGAGCACGACGCGACTCCCTTCTGGCTGCTTCCATCGTAGGAAGCTGCTTGGCCGGCGTCAGCAGGGTCTGCTCAGGGCAGAAAGCGGCCACGTGGTGATTGCCGACCGCGCCACCGCGCGCACAGGTCGTATTGGCGTCAAGGTCCTAGTGGTCTTGGATCGGCGGCGTGTTCGGAAGTTTCGGCCGATCGGCGGCGTGCTCGCCAGTTCCAGCCGATCGCCGGCGTGCTCGCCAATTTCAGTCGATCGGCGGCGTGTTCTGCAGCTCCGGCCGATCAGCGGGCTGTTCGCCAGTTCCATCCGATCAGCGGCGCGTTCGCAAGTTTCAGTCGATCAGCCGCGCGGACCCTTGTAGGGTGGCGGCATGGCACCTCTACGACCCATCGGTTATTGGCTGAAGCTCGTTGACCGGCTGCTCGACGAGCAGTTTGTCGAGACCATGGAGGAACACGGCATCACCCGCCGGCAGTGGCAGATGATGAACCTGCTGGCGGACAAGCCGTCTACGGCCGCTGAACTCGCGGAAGCTCTGGGGCCTTTCATTCCCGAGGCCGAGGGCGAAGGACCCCAGGAACCGGTCGAAGAACTTGTGGAAAGCGGCTGGGTCAGCGCCGAGGACGGGCACTATGCGCTGACCGATACCGGGCGGGCAAGCCTTGCCTCACTCGGCGAGGTGGTCGACCGCACGCGCGCCCGCATGGCCGAGGGCATCAGTGAAGAAGAATATGCAGCCGCCCTTGACGTGCTGGAACGGATCGCCCGCAACCTCGGTTGGGAGGGTTAGGGAAGACGACGACGGCGGCCCGCTGGCACCGTCAAGGAGGACGACGCGGCCCGGCCGCAGAGCCACGGCAGACGACGGCAGTCCGGCCGTACCGCCAGGGAAGACGACGGCGGCAGCCCGGCTGCAAGCGGTTTGGGCGCTCCCCGCCCGCGGTCGCGGGACTCCCCGAGCCGACCGGCCGCTCCGCGGGATTAGCCAGCCCATCGCCGTCGTCGTTTCAGCGGAAGTTCGACTCGCCCAGGTAGGGCTTCAGGATCGCTCGCTGGCGCTCATTCAGGCGCAGCAGCCGGCCAGTGTCCGTGTGGAAGAAGGCGAGCGTGGTTTCCGCCAGCACGCATTGCTCGGCGGTTACCGGGTCCATGATCCGGTACGCGATGGTCAGGCTGGCGCCCTTGATCGCGCTGATCCAGACCTCCACGTGCGCCGGGATGTTGCGGTAACTGAGCGGCCGGACGTACTTCACCCGGTGCTCCGCCACCAGAGCCTGGGTGGATTCGGGCAGGTCGGAGAAGACCGGCAGGTCCACCTCGAGCCCGGGGCCGCCGGTGCCGGCGGGAGGCCCGAACGCGTGGATGCGCGCTTCCTCCAGGATCCGCAGGATTTCCACATTGTTGATGTGCCCGTAGGCATCCATGTCGCCCCAGCGCATCGGGACGTTGCAGGTGAGGCGCTGGGCGGAAGGTGTCTGAGTCATCGCCCGATTTACTTTACCGGCCGTTTACGCGGGGGAAACTGTTTGGCATTCCGGATCGTGGACCCTATAGTGGGAGGGCGCCACAGGGTGTGATGCGCAACACAGGTCTCATGATGAACACATATAAAACAGAAGATACAGCCAGCAACACTGTGGGATTCGACGTTTGGGTGGACGTCGAACTGCACGTAGATACCCAGCTGGGACTCATCCAGTTCTGCCTCGATGGTGAACGCGTTCTGGGTTGGTCCGACGACATTGACGCCATCGCTGCGGCTGCCGCGGATTCCGGCGGCGCCGCCCAGTGGTGCGAAAAATACTCCAAGCTGCTGGTGCCGAGTTCGCGCAAGGGGGCGGGCAACCGCTTCTTCACCGTGGCCCGCATGGATCAGGAGAACGACGACGACGAGGACCGGCCGGCAGCCTGACGCCTGGCCCGCATCGGGTTCATTTGCCTGCGCGTGGACATCAGGCCGTTCGGGGACGCATGCGCCAGCCCCGCTTGCCATGTGACGTCGCCGTCGCCGCGCCGACTGCGGACATGGTTACCATGAAGCCGTGCCTACTTCTTCACCCTCGCCCCGCCCGGAACGCAGCAAACTCGCCAGTAAACTGCTGCGCGGCGGCACCGAGCCCGACCCGCGGTTCACGCTGGCCAACGAGCGCACGTTCCTGGCGTGGATCCGCACGTCGCTGGCCCTCCTGGCGGGCGGCATCGCGGTTGAGGTTTTCACCGGCGGCGTCCTCGTCCCGGAAATCCGCAAGACCATCGCCATCATCCTCCTGGTCTTGGCCATGGCGATAGGCGGCGGCTCGTTCTTCCGCTGGCTCAACGTGGAGCGGGCCATGCGGCATAAGACTCCCCTGCCGCTGCCGCTGATTGCCCCGATCCTGGCCATTGGCGGCGGTGTGGTGGCGGCACTGCTGGTGGTCTTCGTCGTCCTGCGGCCGTCCTGATGCGACGCGCCCGTTCCGAGCCAGAACACCACGACGCCGGCCTGCAGCCCGAACGCACCTCCCTGGCCTGGAGCCGGACCACCCTGGCCATGATCGTGGCAACAGCCATGTTCCTGCGCTGGATGCCGGAATACGGCGGGTTCACCGGGACTCTTGTGGCCGTGGCGTTGTGCACGGCGTTCGGCATCTACATCACGCAGAAGCTCCGGTACCGGCGTGCGGTCTCCGGCGTGGCCGACGAGAGGATCCACGCCGACGCCGCCGCTGCCGCCTGGGTTGCCGGCAGCGTGGTGGTGCTCGGCGCGCTCGGCATCTATGCCGTCCTGTTTTTGGACTGAACCACGACGACGTTGCACGCGCGGCGTGACGTCTGGGGCGGCACTGGCGACTGGCGGCGCACTCCGGCTGAGGTGGTGAAAAGCGGCGGTCGGCGCCCTCCGGCCGCGGAGGTCGGCCGCAGTGGTTAGCAGCAGCGCGGCGCCGTCGTGAGCCGCGGCGGTGAGCACCGGGCGGCTGCGCCGGATTCAGGCCAAAGCGTCGCGGTAGACCCAGCGGCCGTCCTCGCGCACAAACGTGCTCTTTTCCTGTTGCGCCCGGTTCTGGCCGCCTTCGCGGTAGTTGGCGCGGAACTCCACGGTGCCCGCGCGGTCGGATTCGCCGCCGCGGACGGTCTTGAGGATCTCCAATCCGGTCCAGTGCAGGGCGGGGTCCAACTCAAGCTGGGCGGGCCGCGTCTCCGGATGCCAGGTGCGCAGCAGATAGGCGGCGTCACCGGCGGCGAACGCCGAGTAGCGCGACCGCATCAGGGCTTCCGCTGTCGGCGGCTCGGCATCGCCGCGGTGGAACGGCCCGCAGCACTCGCCGTACGGCCGGCCGCTCCGGCACGGACATGGCATCGTCGTCGTCAGGGGTGTCACCGCGGGCAGCTCGCCACCCCGGGTTCGTGCGTTCGGCATGGTCAGTGGGACAGCTGCAGGGCAGCCGCGTAAATGTCCGGCAGGTTGTCATTTCGGCCGGCCTCGCGCCGGGCCACCCAGACCTCGAACGCAACCCGGACCACCGCCGCGCAGGTCTCGAACGCGAGCCTGATCTGAAGGTCGCTGACCCCGTCACGGCCGAACCGGTCCGTCAGGGCGTCCACCAGCCCGGTTGTCCGGGTGGCGTTGTGCTTGAGCATGGCCGCTTTAAGCAGGGGCTCCTTGCGGATGAGCTGGTTGACCAGCAACATGCGGCGCGCTGCGGGAGCGTCGTTGTCCGCATACGCCTGCATCACCTCTTGGTAGACGCGCTCAAGCTCTTCGCGCGGGTTGCCGGCCGGATCGATCGTGAGCAGCCCGGCCTCGAGCGCGGCGTCGAAATCCTGGTGTGCCGGCAGCGCGGCTTCTTCCTTGCTGGTGAAGTACCGGAAGAACGTGCGCTGGGAAATCCCGGCGGCGTGGGCGATGCCGTCCACAGTGGTGGCATCCACGCCGTGTTCCTGGAACAAATGCAGCGCAGCCTCGCTGATTTCCGTCCGGGTCTGGCGCCGCCGTCGCTCCCTCAATCCGGGTGCAGCGACAGGGAGCTCAGCCGTGGTCGGGCCGGGCACATCGGTTCTGGAAGCGCCGCTGGTCGGCGTTTTCTGTGGCATAGCAGCTTCCAAGATACCCCATAATTTGAGTATTCACTGCCAATGTGGCAGTATCTGCCATAATGGCATGAAAGGGCATCAATGAACATTAAAGTTGGCGACACCCTCGTCTATCCCCCACACGGCGCTGTTACCGTGACCGATCTCCGGACCCGTCCGTTCAAGGACTGCCAGACCAAGTTCGTGCAGTTCCGCGCACACCATGACGGACTGCTCATCGAACTGCCGCTGGGCAACGCGGAAACGGTCGGCGTACGCAAGGCCATCAGCAAAAAAGGCGTCAAGGATGTCTTTGCGATCCTGAAGGCGAAGGTGCCGGAGGATCAGGAAAACTGGTCACGCCGGTTCAAGGCCAACCAGGAAAAGATCAACAGCGGCGACATCTACCGGGTCAGCGAAGTGGTCCGCGATCTCTCGCTGCGGGCAATCGAACGCGGCTCCTCGGCGGGTGAAAAGCACCAGCTTGAACAGGCCATGCGGATCCTGTCCTCGGAGCTTGCCCTGGCCGAAAAGACTGACAACGAAACGGCGCGGGCCATGATCGAAGCTGTTTTCGGTCCGCTTGAGGCCACCGTATAACAGGCGGCCTCAAGAGGAATAACGTCCCGGCGCTGCCCAGTGACGAAACGACGGCGCCCCGCTCCACCAGGAGTGGGGCGCCGTATGTGTTACAGGATTCCCAGCTGCTGAAGCTGGTTCGCCAGGCCTTTCCCGTCGGAAGCGTAGATCCACGGGATGCTGCGCGCGGGTCCCACCGGGCCGTCCTGTGAACGGCCACCGGCCAGCACCGCCTCGCTAACCGACAGTTGGCGGATGGCGATGGCCGCCACATGGTCGGGATAACGCAGCGCAAAGCCGGCGTAGATGGCTTCGTCGTGCTGGCCGTCGTCGCCGATCAGCAGCCACTTGATGTTCGGGAATTCTTCGGCCAGCCGCCGTAACTGGTCCACCTTGTGCATCTGGCCGCTGCGGAACCAGCGGTCCTTCGTCGGCCCCCAGTCGGTGAGCAGCAGCGCGCCGTCCGGATACATGTTCCGGGAGAGGAACCGCGTCAGCGTCTGCGCAACGTTCCAGGCGCCGGTGGACAGGTACAACACCGGGCTGCCCGGATGCTCACGCGTCACCCGCTCCAGCATCACGGCCATGCCCGGCGTGGCGTTGCGCGCATGTTCATCCAGCACGAACGTGTTCCACGCCGCGAGCATCGGACGGGGCAGCGCCGTGACCATGACCGTGTCATCGACGTCGGACACCACGCCGAAGCGCGCCTCCGGCGGCACCACATAGACCGCCGCTTCCACGGGTTCCGAGTCCTCGCAGCGCAGCGTGACGGTGTGCCAGCCGGGAGCCAGGTGCACGGAAACCTTGGCGTCCACCACGCCGCCGCGGTCCGCCACCACCTGGTGCTCGGTGCCTTCGGCGTGGATCGTCACCCGCGCATTGGCCACGGGCGGGCTGATGAAATTCCGCCAGCCGCGGATGCCGTCGGCCACCAGCTTGGAGGGCATGCGGCCGTTGTCGAACGCACCTGGCCGGGCCATCACTACCCGGGCAAGCACGCGGATCCAGCCGTCGGTGCCGTAGCCGGTAAACGGCATCACGGTGGCTACGTCGCCGCGCTGCCGTGCCCGCCGTTCCCGGACCGCCTGCCAGCGGTCTTCAAGGCGCATGCCGATGTGGGCTGCCTTCTCCTGGAGATCGTCGCCGTTGCCGATAATGGATGCCATGGTCCAAGTCTGTCATGCACACGCTTTCCGGCCCGAACCGGCACCAGCGCGCCGCCTCGGCGTCAACCATGGGCCCGCCCGACGGCGCGGCTTCCACGCGGACTCTTCCGACCGGCGCCCGCTTCCCCGACGGCGCTGACTCCCCCGCGCGGCCCTCGCGACGGCCTCGATATCCCGCGGATCCTCTCGACGACGCCGACCGCTCCGCAGGTCTTGCCCGCGTCGAAGTGAACCTGAAGACTGGCCACATGACGTTTGCATCGCGGCACATCAGCATCGCCATCAACCGCCCCGTTCGGGAGGTCTACGAGTTCGCCGCCAAACCCGAGAACATGCCGCAATGGGCCGCCGGACTCAGCTCCTCCATCGGTGTGGTCGACGATGCCTGGGTCGCCGAGACCGACAACGGACCGGTGCGGGTCACGTTTACCGAGCGCAATGAGTTCGGTGTGCTGGACCATTACGTGACCTTGCCGTCGGGCGAATCGGTCTACAACCCGCTGCGTGTGCTCGGCAACGGCGACGGGACAGAGGTGGTGTTCACCCTGTACCACCGTGACGGAATGGACGAGGCCGCGTTCGAAGCCGATGCCGCAGCCGTGGACCGGGACCTGCGCACGCTCAAGAGGCTGCTCGAGGCCTAACCGGCCCCCGGTTTGGGAGGAGCTACGCCAGCCCTGCCACCGCCGTTTACCCTGCCGCAGCGGGCCAGGCGGACGTAAACTGAAAGCGCTGGTTCTGACGTCAGATGCGCCCCTACCAACAGCCGAGTTGCTACTCGACGAAGTTTCGAAACTCACTTGTATGGGAGGAGAAATGACGACCGCATCACCGCATGCCCATCACGCACACGTCTCGCGCGGGAACGTGCGTAATGCCGCGATGACTTCGGGAATTGTTCTCTTTGTGATCGGTGTCCTGGGCTTCATTCCCGGCATCACCATGGACTACGGAGAAATGGCTTTCGCCAGCGGCTCCGGCGCCATGTTGATTAACGCGTTCCAAGTGTCCATGCTGCTCAACATCGTCTACCTGGTGGTAGGCGTGGTGGGCTACATCATGAGCCGCACCGCCAGTGGTGCCCGGGACTTCCTCATGGGAGCGGGCATCCTGTACCTGGTGATGTGGCTGTACGGCCTGATTGTCGGCCCCGGCGAATCCGCGGCCAACTTCCTGTCCACCAATACAGCCACCAACTGGCTCAACTTCGTCCTTGGCGCCGTGATGCTGGCCCTGGCCATCGCCTACATGGTGCGCCACCGGGACGAGGCGCGCGAAGCACGCTAAATACAGCCGTCCCGCCGGGTTATCGGTGGGACGGTTCGCTGCCGGACCCCAGTCGAAATGACTGGGGTTCGCTCGCCTCCGGGACCGTCGGATACTGGCCCCGTGATACTCATGATCCTGTGCGGCCTGCTGGTGGCCGGCGGACTGGCTGTGGTGGCCTTCCGGGGCGGGGAGCGGTTCCAGCCTCCGTCGGGCCATGACGAGGGCCTACGTCGTGACGACGGCGGGCCCCACGGGAAGGGCGACGGCGCCGGGAACGGCGACGGTGCGCTCGTACTGGACGACGGCACCCGCGCGAATGACGACGGAGCCCTCGTGCACTACGGCGGCACAGTCGTGGACGACGACGGTGTGCACGTGCTCGACGGCGGCACCCACGGGAACGAAGACGGAGCGCTTCTGCGCGGCGGAAGCGCCCTGCCGAACGGCGGCGGTGCACTCCTGGCGCACGTTGCGCGCAGGGTGCTGTGGTTGGCAACAGTGCTTCTGGTCGGCGGCGGGGTGGCCGGGCTGTGCATGGCGGGCGCCGGCGGCCGGTTGATCATGCGCCTGCTGGCGGTGACGTCTCCGGAAGACGACGGAAGGCTGACCGATAACAACCAAACCATCGGGGAGATCAGCCTGGAAGGGACCGCCGGCTTCGTCTTGTTCGGCGTTGCCATCGGCTGCGGGACGGCGCTCCTTTACGGCTCGGTGCGGCGGTGGCTGCCGGCCGGCCGAACCGGCGGAGCGGCTTTCGGACTGCTGTTGTTGCTGGGACTCGGCACAGTGTTTGGCCCGTTGCAGCCGGACAGCCGGGACTTTCAGGTCGTGGGCCCGGGCTGGCTCTCAATCACGGCCTTCTCGGCGCTGGCCATTGCCCACGGCATGCTCATCGCGGTGGCCACCGCTTGGCTGTCCCGTCGCGTCCCGCTGCTTCGGACGGCCAAGGACCTGCAGTGGTACCTTCCGCTGCTGCTCCTAGCGGTCCCGCTGGGCGGTGCCAGCGTGGTGGTCGCGGCCTGGATCGTTGCCGCCATCGGCGTGGGCTGGGCACTGGCGGCTCTCAGGTTGAAGTACTTCGCAGACCGGCCGGCTGGGCTGCATGCGGAATCGGGGCCGCGGGGTGAGCTGTTGCAGCGGCGGGTAATGCTGGGCGGACGCGTTGCTTTGGTCATGCTGGCGGTAGCCTGCGCGCCCGGTTTCGCCATGTCCATGGCCACCATTCTGGCGGCCGACGGCGGGTAGCGCACTGACGACCTCGGCGGAATCAGCCTACGGAATCGTGCCGTGGTCCCTTAATATCGTGCCGCAGTCCCTTAAACAACACCGCCCCGCCGGATGGGATACGGCGGAGGCGGTGCTGGCCGGCAGGAATGCCGGCGGCAGGACAGCCCGCCGAACGGAGACGGCGGGCGGACCGGGCTTGGGGTTCTAAGCGGCGGCGTCCTGCGGAGTGCGGATGGTGGCGAAGCCTTGTGCCCACAGCACGAGCTGGTCGATCATCGGGGCGAGCGTTCCGGCATTCTGCTCGGTCGGCTTGAACTCGGAGAAGTTTTCGAAGTCGGTGAACAGCGAGAACATCACCTGGTTGCGGACCACGGCCACCTGCAGCTCGGCCAGCATGTTGCGCAGGTGTTCGGCAGCACGGACGCCGCCCATCGAGCCGTAGGAAACGATGCCGGCGGCCTTGTTGTTGAACTCAACGTTCAGGTAGGACAGCGCGTTGGCCAGTGCGGACGAGACGGTGTGGTTGTATTCGTTGGCCACGAAGATGTAGCCGTCAAACTCGCTGATCTTGGCCGACCAGGCCTTGGTGTGGTCGGCCTGGTAGTTCTGGTACGCGGCCGGGTAGGCCTCGTCCAGCAGCGGCAGGTTGAAGTCGGCGATGTCGACGACCTCAAAGGTGGCGTCCGTCCGACCGGCCAGTTCGGCGGCGACCCAGTTGGCGACGGAGTCATTGACCCGGCCCGGGCGCGTGCTGCCGGTGATGATGGCGATCTTGGGGAGAACGGCGCGGGCTTCGCTGACAGCGGCCTCGACCGGCTGGGTGACGGTTGCATCCGTGCGGGGCTCGGCCGCGGCGGCCGCAGGGTTGGCGGCAGACCGTCGGGCGCTGGACTTGCTGAGAAGATTCTTAAACCAGGACATTGCAGCCTTCGATTGATTGCTTGAGCTTTCAACTATCCTAGCGGCACGAATAATGACATGTCAACAAAGGGCCGGGCCGCCGGCAACAGCCGAGGCCCGCGCATGGGAGCACGCCGGGCGAGGGTCTGAGGCCCAGGCATGGGAAAGGCGGACTTCCGGGCTGGATCCGGTCCGGCGCACCCCGCTCCCATCACGGAGCGAGCGAACTGCCGGGCGGGCGGACGTGTTCGAAGATGACGGTGGTATTGGTGCCGGCAACCTCCGGGCGGACGCTTAGGTTGTTCGCGACCAGGTCACGCAGCGCGTTGGAGTCCGCCACAGCGACATGGATCAGGAAGTCGCGGTCACCGGTCACAAAGAAGATTCCCTCTACCGCCGGCAGGCCCGACAGAAAGTCCTTGAACTGGCTCAGGTTCGACCGCGCGTGCGCCTGCAGGCGGATGGAGATCAGCGCCTGCAGGCCGCGGCCCACGGCCGCAGGGTCCACGTCGGCGTGGAAGCCGCGAATGACGCCGCGTTCGCGCAGGGAGCGGATCCGGCTCAAGCACGTCGAGGGGGCAATGCCGGCGGCCGCCGCGATCGCGTTATTGGGGGTTCGGGCGTCGGCTTGGAGCATCTCTACGATCAACCGGTCGATGTGGTCCAGCCCCGACCCCGCGGGAGCCCCGAACGGGCGTCGAAGATCATTCGATTCGGCCATGTGATCGTCACCACTTTCTGAACTTATTGTCACCGTTCCTCACTCTTACAGAATCTTCTCCTAATCGCTTGAGAAACGGGTAAACATTCTTCAGGATGGGTGCCGAGAGCAGAGTCGACCCGAGGAGCATACGATGTACTCTCGTGCGCACGCCCCGAGCACCGCCGTCGTCGTAGGTGCCGGCATGGTTGGCCTGGCCACCGCTTGGCATCTGCAGGAACGCGGCGTGGAAGTCACCGTACTGGACCGATCGGGCGTCGCCGCTGGCGCCTCTTGGGGCAATGCCGGCTGGCTAACGCCCGGCATGGCCATGCCGTTGTCGGACCCGACCGTCTGGACCTACGGGCCCAAGGCGCTGATGGACCCGACGGCGCCGCTGCACATTCCGGCCCGCTTGGACCAGCAGCTCTGGAAGTTCCTGGCCCGCTTCGCGCTGCACGGCACGCAGAAGGCCTGGGACCGGACCATGGCTGCGCTGACGCCGATCGACAAGATGGCGCTGGAGAGCTTCGATGAGCTGACCGACAACGGCGTCGAGTCGTGGACCCGCAAGGGACCCTTCATCGTCGGTTTCGAGGAGGAGAAGGAAAGCCGCCACTTTGTCCACGAGCTGGCCAGCGTGGAGAAGGCCGGCCAGTCCGTCCCGCTGAACCGCCTGGACAACCCCCAGGCCAAGGTGCCGCAGCTGTCCGCGGGCGTCTCCACGGTGTTCGAGCTCGAAGGGCAGCGGTTCCTCGAGCCCGGCCCGTTCGTGGAGGCCCTCGCTGCCTCCGTGGTGGCACGCGGCGGGCAGATCATTTCCGGCGCCGAGGTCCGCTCCCTGCGCCACGGCCCCACCGGGATCTCGGTGGAGACCTACGCGCAGGAGCCGTTCCACGCCGACGTCGTTATCCTGGCCACCGGCGCCTGGCTGCCCGATCTCGCCAAGCCGCTGGGTGTTCGCACCATGGTGCAGGCCGGGCGGGGATACTCCTTCAGCGTGGCCACCGACCAGCCGGCCGAGTTCCCCATTTACTTCCCCGCCCGCCGCGTCGCCTGCACTCCGTACCAGGGACGGCTGCGCATCGCCGGAACCATGGAGTTCCGCGGCCCGGACGAACCGCTGCAGACCGGGCGGATCGACGCCATCCTCGCCGCCGTGCGGCCGTTGTTCACCAACATGGATCTGGAGAACCTCGAGGACATCTGGGTTGGCCCGCGCCCGGTCACGCCCGACGGGCTGCCGCTCATCGGCGCCACCCGCTCCCCCGGCGTGTACGTTGCCGGCGGGCACGGAATGTGGGGCATCGTGCTGGGCCCGGCGACCGGCAAGCTGCTGGCCGAACAGATTGTCACCGGCCGGGTGCCCGAGGCGATCCGGCCGTTCGACCCGCTGCGCTGACGACCCGCTGACAGCTCGTCGGGGCGGGACTATCATGGGCGGCATTCGGGGCGCAGCGCACCCCGAGGAAAGAAGGCTGCCATGGAATCACTCACGGTGCCGGATCTGGATTCGCGGACCATGGAAGGACTCCGGATCCTCGCCGATACGCACCACCGCTCACCCGAAGCTGAAGCCCGGGCGATCCTCGTCCAAGCAGTCCGCGGGCTGGGCGAAGCCGACGAACTCCTGGCCTCGATCGTCGGCGACGACGATTCAGCAGAGGACGCGAAACGCCGGACCGGCCGGCAGTAGGCGGGCGGTCGTGCCGGACCGGCCCGCAGTAGGCGTGCAGCCGCGCCGGACCGGCCCGTAGTAGGCGTGGCGCCCGGCACCGCCGCCGGGCGGTTTGGCCCGCGCCGCCGCGCGCCGCCGTCGTCGTTTGTTAAACAGCGCTGCCCCGCACCGAAAACGGTACGGGGCAGCAGAGCGTGCAGGAAATCAGCCGCCGAAGAGCGGCGAGATGGAGTTCCACAGCTGGTAGACACCGAGGACCACAAACAGCAGGGCGCAGAAGCCCAGCGCGATGTTCGTGTGCAGGCGGTTGGCCCATTCCTTCGGGATCCGCTTGCCATTGAGCAGGCCCAGCAGCGTCAGTGCCAGGAACGGCATGAACAACGATCCCAACGCGCCGTACAGCAGGATCAGCGCGATCGGCTTGCCCAGCATGAACAGCAGCATGGGCGGGAACGTCAGCCAGAGGACGTAGAACTTGAAGTACTTGCCGCCCACGCGGGTGTCCGGGTGGCCTGACTCCTTCTTGCGCATGTTGCCCCAGAAGTCGGCGAACATCAGGGACACGCCGTTCCAGACGCCGATGATGGAGGAGAACGACGCGGCCCAGAAACCGACCAGGAAGCCGGTGCCTACCACGTCTCCGTACTCATCCTTGAGTACCTCGTACAGATCCAGCAGTCCTTCGTCGCCGGCGCTCAGGGATACGCCCGCGGTGCGGACCACCTCGGCGCCGACAATCAGCATGGCGATCACGAAGATGCCGGTCATGACGTAGGCAACGGAGTTGTCGATCCGCATCACGCGCATCCACTTGGGCGTGTGCCAGCCCTTCTCGCGCAGCCAGTAGCCGTAGGCCGCCAGCGTGATGGTGCCGCCCACGCCGCCCGCGAGCGCCAGGGTGTAGAACACCGCGCCCTCTTCCTGCGGGATCATCGGCACCAGGCCGCCGATCATCTCCGGGACGTTGGGCACGGCGATGATGGCCAACCCGACGACGGTGACGAACATCAGCCCGACGAACACGGCGGTGATCTTCTCGAAGGTGGCGTACTTGCCAAACCAGACCATGACAAATCCGGCCAGACCCATCAGGATCGCCCAGGCCCACAGCGGCAGGACCGGGAACATCGCGGCCAACGGCAGCGCTGCCGATGACATTGCCGTGGCACCGTAGACGAAGCCCCAAATCATGATGTACGGACCGAAGTACCAGGTGGTCCAGCGGCCCAGCGAGCGCCAGCCCTCGAAGATCGTCTTGCCGGTCGCCAGGGAGAACCGTCCGGCGCCTTCAACCAGGATGATCTTCAGGATGACGCCGACGATCACCGCCCAGAACAGCCCGTAGCCGTAGCGTGACCCGGCGACCAAGGTGGCCACCATGTCCGCGGCGCCGACGCCTGTGGCGGCGACAACGAGACCGGGACCGACGATCTTCCACTTGGCGGGAGCGCCGCCGTCGTTATCCACCCGTGCGGCGGCATCGAGCGCGCCCGGGGCATTGTTCTCAGTGGCCATGAGCCATGTATTCCTTACCGTGATGGGGCTTGTCCGCAAAAAAGCGGGCGGCAAGAGTGCCGCCCGTCACCGGACCCCGTCTAGTTTCTCACGCGTTCCGAACGCCCGGTCGGTAAATGGGCGAATGGGCCACCCGCAGGACCGTTCGGCGCAGCGCGGGCACCCTTCGGCGGGAAAGTCGCCGGCGAGTGTGTGCGTTCGCATAGGCCCTGCGGCTGGTCCTAGGGGTTGGTGATCGCGCCACGGTGTGCTCCCCGGCGGGCTGCCGCATGCCCGACGGCGAACCCGACGGCGCCTGTGCCTGGCCTTCCATGACACGGGTCTTCCCGCACCGCGAACCGTCCTGCACCGCGGCGCGCTACTTAGCGGTCCTGGGCCGGCGCACGCCTTACTTGTCCCGGGCCGGCGCCCAGGGGTCGCAGGCTTCTACCGCCAACCGCCGGTACCCCTCGGCATTGCCGGACACCACGGTCAGGCAGTGTCGGGAGGCCGTTGCGGCGATCAGCGACTCGACGGCCGGCACGTCCTGGATGGCCAGCGGCGCCCAAGCCTCGGCCACCTGCTGATCCACCGGCAGGATAAATGCCGAGAACCGCGCTGTCAGCTCGACCAGCCACGCGTCGGCCTGCCCGGTCAGAGCCTCGTCCTGGGTGCTCAGCGCGCGCAGCTCCCCCAGCGTCAGCGCGGAGATGTAGACCCGGGAGCGGCGGCGCCGCTGCAGGAAGTCGACGACGGCGGGGTCCGGGCTTTCGCGCCTGAGCTCGACCACGACGTCGGTGTCCAACAGCAGCCCACGGGCGCGCCGCGGTTTGGAAGCCGCGGCAGGCGCCTGCGCAGGGGCCGTCGGCGTGGGCCCGATCGGTGTGCTTCCGGGGTTGTTCGGTGTGGGCCCGATCGGCGTGCTTCCGGGGTTGTTCGGTGTGGGCCCGGTCCGCGTGCTTGCGGGGGTGTTCGGTGTGGGCCCGGTCCGCGTGGTCATTGTGCCGCGGCGATGTCGCTCTGCTGCCCGCGGGCCTGCCGCGCGGCATCCAGCAGGAAGTCCACGAAGGCCTCCCGTGCTGCGGAGACCTGTTCATAGTCGGCCAGGCTCAGGACCTGGAGTTGCGGGGAGTGGGGGATGTCCATGGCAGCCGGCGCCGGGCGCCGCGTCCTTTCGCGTGCTCTTGCCCGCACCGGTAGCCAAGGGCTGATGCGGGCCGCTTCGTCATCCGAACCACCCAACGAGCGTGGGGTTGGTATGTGGCCAAGTCGGAGCTTGGCGGCCACAGTTCTTGAAGCTTTTGGAAGTATAACCAGAGCGGCCGCCGAGCCGTCGGAGACCGCGGTCACATCGCGTAACAGGAACCGAGGGCCGGACGGCGATGCCCTTTCGCGAAAATGTCGGTGCCGGACGGTAGACCTTTAAGTGCCGGCAGGCACCGGCTGGCGGCGGGTTATCGTTGGGGGGACCCGCCGCCGGCCGGGTTGGCACCTGCGCACCTGCTTGAAGGAGGCACCGTGTTTCTGCTCGACTCCGAAGTCGACGGGGCTGACCGCGACCTGGTCTACACAGCCAGCGACCTCGTCATCGCTGCGCAGTGCGAGTACCAACTGCTGCGCAAGCTGGACGAGAAGCTGGGGCGCTCCCCCGTGGCGGATTTTGGCCGCGACGAGATGCTCGAGCGCACGGCGGAGTTGGGCGATCTGCACGAACACCGGGTACTGCAGCACTTCCGTGACACCTTCGGCGCCGGCGTGGTGGAGATCGCCGAGACCCGTAGCTACACCCGGAAGGACCTGCAGGCCAAGCACGCCGAGTCGATCGCGGCGCTGCGCTCCGGCGCAGACGTGGTGTTCCAGGCCTCCTTCTTCGACGGCCGGTTCCATGGGCGTTCGGATTTCCTGGTTAAGACCCATGACGACGGCGGAGCTGCCGCCTACGCCGTCTATGACACGAAGCTCGCTCGCCACGCCAAGGTCACCGCGCTGCTGCAGCTGGCCGCGTACGGCGACCAACTCCTCCAGGCCGGCATCGCGGCGGCTCCCACCGTGACGCTGGTGCTGGGCGACCGGCGGCACAGCGACCACAGCCTCACCGACCTGCTGCCGGTCTTCCGCGAACGCCGCACCAGGTTCCTGGTCCTGGTCGCCACGCACCGCGAACAGCCGGAACCGGTCCGTTGGGGAGACGAAGGGGTCGGCGCCTGCGGCCGCTGCAACTACTGTTCCGAACAGGTTGAACTGCACCGGGACCTGCTGCTGGTGGCGAATATGAGCACGCTGCGCCGCCGTAAGCTCCGCGCGGCCGGAATCTTCACCATCGACCAGTTGGCCGCCCTGGAACTTCCCGCGGGCGAAGCGCCCGACGGCGCGCTGGCCCGGCTCCGCGACCAAGCGCGGATGCAGACCGGCTCCATCGAGCCGGACGGCCGGATGACTTACCGGAAGGACGGCGTAGAACACGAGGTTTCGTACCGCGTGCTGGAACAGCACACGTTGTTCCGCCTGCCTGCGCCAAACCCCGGCGACATCTTCTTCGACTTCGAGGGCGACCCGCTCTGGCAGGACGAGGACGGCGTGTGGGGGCTGGAGTACCTTTTCGGCGTGGTCGAGAATCCGCCGGCTGCCGGCGCGGCTCCGCCGTTCAAACCCTTCTGGGCGCACAGCCGCTCCGGCGAACGGCAGGCGCTGGCGGACTTCCTGGATTATGTCGCCGATCGGCGACGCCGGTATCCGGGGATGCACATCTACCACTACGCCAACTACGAGAAGGCCGCGTTGCGCCGGCTGTCGCTGCAGCACCTGGTGGGCGAGGAAACCGTGGATGACCTGCTGCGCGAGGGCATCCTGGTGGACCTGTACGACACGGTCCGGCACAGCCTGCGGATCTCGGAAAACTCCTACAGCATCAAAAAGCTCGAGCCCTTGTATATGGGAGGCAACCTGCGCTCCGGCGACGTCAAAGACGCAGGAGCCTCGGTGGTCGCGTACGCCCGCTACTGTGCGGCCAGGGACGCCGGCAGCGACGCCGAGGCAGACACGGTCCTGAAAAGCATTGCCGACTACAACGAATACGACTGCCTCTCCACGCTGGAGCTGCGCAACTGGCTCCTGCGGCTGGCGGCCGAGCGCGGCGTTGTGCCGGGACGCATGGCCGCCCCCGCGGCGGTTGCTGCGTCCTCGGCGAGTGGGACGTCGGCTGCTGACGAGGAGCCGTTGCCGCCAGAGGAACGGCGGCTGCAGGACTACGTCGCGGCGGCGGCCGAGAGCGCCGCCCGACGAAACCAAACGCTGTCCGCCGACGAACAGGCCGTCGCCATGGTCGCTGCCGCGGTCGGCTACCACCGGCGGGAAGACAAGCAGTACTGGTGGGCGCATTTCGACCGGCTCGATGCCCCGGTTGAGGACTGGGCGGATACCCGCGACGTCTTCACCGTGGATTCGGCCCGCGTGGTTTCGGAGTGGGAGAAGCCGACGTCGCGCAGCAACCCGGTCCGCGTGCTGCGGCTCACCGGCAGGCTGGCCCCGGGATCCACCATCAAAGAAGGCAGCCTGCTCTGCCGGCTCTACGACCAGCCCTTCCCGGCGTTTCTCTGCGACCAGAACGACGGCGTCAATCACCGTGCGTTCTGCTTCGGCGCCGAAGTGCTGGAACTGGGTGCGGAAGGCGAAAAGGACACGCTCCTGGTGAAGGAGCGGCTGCCGCGCGGCGCCGACGAGTACATCGAGCCGCCGGTGGCGCTCACGCCGGACCAGCCGCTGCGCACCACCTCCATCCGCCAGGCCCTCGCGGACCTCGCCGCCGCGGTCGCCGGCACGCTGCCCGGCTTCCCGTCCGAACCGGCGCTGGACCTGCTGCGCCGGCGGCCGCCGCGACTGGCCACCCTGCCACGGCTGCCCGAGGTCCAGGACCATCCGGACGGCTATGTTGACGCGATCACTGCCGCCGTCGCAGATCTCAACGATTCGTACCTGGCGGTCCAGGGGCCGCCGGGTACCGGCAAGACGTACGTCGGGTCCCACGCCGTGGCCCGGTTGGTGGCCCGGGGGTGGAAGGTCGGCGTCGTGGGCCAGTCACATGCCGTGGTGGACAACATGCTGCGCGCCGCCATCGAAAAGGCCGGCGTGCCGCCGGAGGTCGTTGCCAAGAAGCCCAACGGCGACCATGATCTTCCCTGGCCCAACCGGAGTACTGACGATGTGGCCCGGTTGCTCGCGTCCCCGGGAGGCGCGCTGGTCGGCGGCACGGCATGGACCATGACTGGTTCTGCTGTCCCGCCGAAGTCGCTGGACCTGCTGGTCATCGACGAAGCCGGCCAGTTCTCGCTGGCGAATACCCTGGCCGTTTCCCTTGCCGCCAAGCGCCTGCTGCTGTTGGGTGATCCGCAGCAACTGCCCCAGGTGACCCAGGGCACGCATCCCGAACCGGTCGACGAGTCGGCACTCGGGTGGCTCTCTGACGGCCATGCCACGCTGCCGCCCGAGCTGGGCTATTTCCTCGCCCTGAGCTGGCGCATGCACCCGGACCTATGCCGGGCCGTCTCGGTCCTGGCCTACGAGGGGCGGCTCAAGTCGGCGCCGGCCGCTGCCCTGCGGCAGCTGGAAGGAGCGCCGCCCGGGGTGGAATGCGTTTACGTTGACCACCACGGCAACGCCACGTCGTCGCCCGAAGAAGCCGCCGAAGTGCTGGCCCAGATCCGCCGGCACGTGGGCCTGCCCTGGCGGGAAGACGGCACGGCCCGCCCCCGCCCCCTGGGCGGATCGGACATTCTCGTGGTGGCACCCTACAACGCCCAGGTCCAGCTGATCCGTTCCGTGCTGGACGGCGCCGGACTGGCGGAGGTCCGGGTGGGCACGGTCGACAAGTTCCAGGGCCAGGAAGCCCCGGTCGTGATCGTGTCCACCGCCGTGTCCGCCGCGGCAGAGGCGCCGCGCGGCATGGATTTCGTGCTGAACCGGAACCGCAACAACGTCGCCGTCTCGCGCGGACAATGGCGGGCCGTCATCGTGCGCTCGCGCGCCCTGACCGACTATTTGCCCGCCCGGCCCGCCGGCCTGGAGGAGCTTGGGGCCTTCGCGGGGCTTTGCGGCTGCGCGGATGGGCCTCACTTAAGCTCCTAGCGATGGTCCGGCTACAGTGCCGGGCGCAGACATGTTTGAATGTGAAGAGGCAGCCCCGCGGGCCACCCCGGCCCGCGCCGGGCGGAAGTGTGCACTGAGTAGTTTTCCGCACAGTAATTCCGACGAGAGGAAGAACATGAGCAAGTACGAACTGCCCCAGCTCGACTACGATTACGCGGCCCTGGAGCCGCACATTTCGGCGAGGATCATGGAGCTGCACCACTCCAAGCACCACGCCACCTACGTGGCCGGCGCGAACACCGCGCTGGAGCAGCTGGCCGAGGCCCGCTCCAAGGGCGAATTCGGCAACGTGCCGAAGCTGTCCAAGGACCTGGCCTTCCACCTGGGCGGCCACACCAACCACTCGATCTTCTGGAAGAACCTCTCCCCGGAAGGCGGCGACAAGCCGACCGGCGAGCTGGCCTCCGCCATCGATGAGTACTTCGGCTCCTTCGACGCGTTCCGCGGCCACTTCGGCGCTGCCGCGCTGAGCCTGCAGGGCTCGGGCTGGGCCGTGCTGGCCTACGAACCCCTCGGCGGCAACCTGGTCATCGAGCAGCTCTACGACCAGCAGGGCAACATTCCGGTGGGCACCATCCCGCTGCTCATGCTGGACATGTGGGAGCACGCCTTCTACCTTGACTACGTCAACGTCAAGGCCGACTACGTCAAGGCGTTCTGGAACATCGTCAACTGGGCCGACGTCGCCGCCCGCTTCGACGCCGCCCGCGCCGGCGCCTCCGCGCTGATCACCCCGGCCAAGTAACACCGGCCAGCCGTGCTCGGGCACGGAGCTTGACTTAGGCACCGCCGTTGCGCCGGACAACCGGCCCAACGGCGGTGCCTGGTCGTTAAGAATTCCTCGGCGAGGCACCGCGGGGGCAGCCCATGCCCGGACAAAGATCCCGAACGCTTTTAGCCACGGCAAAGGCCCGGTCCGGGTGGTTGCGCTGCGCTGGTGCGCAGCGCTAAGCCACTCCCGACCGGGCCTTCGTCATGCTCAGCGGTGGACGTTCATTCAGTGACCGACGCTGGCGAGGATCTCCTCGAAGCTTTTGGATTCGACGCCGCCACGGCCGCGCTCGGTCACCGGAGCGCCCTCCACCAGGTCGACCAGTTCTGCGGCCGCCCGGTCCGCGCGCTCGGACAACCCGCCGGTTCCGGCCTCGCCGGCACCCCAGTCCTCCGGTGCGGCAAAGACTGTGGTCTGCACCGTGCGGGCCCTGAGGTAGCTGAACAGCGGACGGACGGCGTAGTCCAGCGCCAGCGAGTGGCGGGCGCTGCCGCCGGTGGCGCCCATCAGCACCGGTTTGCCGGCGAGCGCGCGTGGCTCGACCACATCGAAGAAGGACTTGAACAGCCCGCTGTAGGAGGCGCTGAAGACCGGGGTCACCACGATCAGCGCATCGGCTGCCACCGTTGCCTTGAGGACTTCGTCCAGCTTCGGCGCGGCGTAGCCGGTCACCATGTTGTTGGCGATATCAACAGCGTAATCACGCAGTTCCACGATTCGGACCTCGGCCTCGATGCCCTTCAGTCGGAACTGGTCCACGGCAGAGGCAGCCAGTTGGTCGGCCAGCATCCGGCTGGAGGACGGTACGCCTAGTCCGGCGGATATAACAACGATCTTGCGCTCTGACACTGAGGCCCTCCTTGTTTGTTCATGCAATCGCATCTACATAGGCCAACGAACGCACCGTCAGGATTATTCCGAGGGCGTGACGACGGCGGACGGCGCGCGGTACTCCGGGACATGCCGGCGGCGGACGGCGAGGTATGCCGGGACAGGCGGACGGCGAGGTCACCACGCTTGGCGCGGCCGGCGTCGTGCATCGATGGAAGATCCACACTGGCCGCATTCTGTTTCCACCGCCGAGCCTTTGCCCGCACGACTTGCTGAGCGCACGCCGGGCCACAAAAGGTGCGGGGCGGCAGGGGCAAGAGGCCCCGACCCTAGCCAGCCCCCGGCCAAGAGGGCTACCGTGGCACCCACCACCCTTGACTCCGGATCAGAGAGAATCCCCATGAGCAGCAACGGAGCAGTGGCTTACAAGGAAGCGCTGGGCATCCCGGGGCTGTACGTCACGGGTGACCCGGGCGGGATCGATGAGGCCGCGCAGAAGGGCTCGCTCTCGCTGGGCACCGGCTGGGCCAAGTCGCTCTCCTTCACCACCGGACAGTGCCCGGTGATGAAGTGCCACCGCGGCCTGATGATGGCAATCCTGCATGACAAGGTGCAGATCGCGAAGGCCGTGAACGCCACGGCCATCCCATTGGAGGACGCGCCCAAGGGCTATGCGGAGTTCGACGCCGGTGCCGCCACCAAATACGTGCTCAATCCCAACGGTTACATCTACTAGGCTCCGCAACGGGGCCATGGATCTAGGAGCAAACATGGACACCGTCACTCTGGAAGACGCCCGCCGGGTCATTGCCGCCGCGGAAGCCAAGGCCGCCGACATCGGCCAGCCGATGAACATCGCCGTGGCCGACGCCGGCGGAAACCTGGTCTCCCATGTGCGGATGGACGGGGCGTGGCTGGGCAGCGTCGACATCTCGATCAACAAGGCGTTTACCTCCCGGGCGTTCGACATCCAGACCAAGGACCTGGGCGACAACTCGCAACCGGGCAGCCAGTTCTACGGTATCCATGCCAGCAACCACGGCCGGATCATGATCTTCGCCGGCGGCATCCCGCTCTCCCGCGACGGCCAGGTGATCGGTTCGATCGGCGTCAGCGGCGGCTCCGGGGAGCAGGACCAGTCCGTGGCGGAGGCCGGAGCGGCCGCGCTCTAGCTTGGGATTTTCGGTCCGGTCTGCCTTGGATCGTCGGCACCGGGGTCGCCGGCCTGGATCGGCACCTGCTCGCCGGGCGCGGCCTGCTGCGCCAGCGGGCCTAACCGGTGCGGGGCTGGAACGGGCCGCCTGCCCTGCTTGTTACGTTCATCACGGCAGTTCTTCACCGCTCCCGCGGTGAAGGACTGCCGTGATCCACTGCGTCATTTTCCAGGGAGCAGGGTCGTGAAGGCTTGGTGCCCGCCGGGCGGCTAATGCTAACTGGAGGTTGCCCGGCGGCGCGGTTACTTCCCGGCAGGGTTCCAGTAACGGCCCGGCAGCGCCATGAGGTCTCCGGTTACTTCCCGGCCCCCGGCTCTGGATTCCGGTAACGGCCCGGGAACGCCACGAGGCCTCCGATCACTTCCCGGCCGGGGTTCCGGTAACGGTCGGGGAGCGCCCTGCCTGGTTGAAGGAATTACCTTGCCCCGACGCGCTTCTGGTGATGAGGAACACGGATAACGAATTTGTAACGCCGCGTGTCGTTCCGGTAATTTTGAATTTGTTCTTATCTATCTAGGTAGGCACCTGGTCCCGCCCGTCGAACCCTGCCAGCGGGCCAGAAGTATTCGAGCTTTACATCGAAGGCAGGGGCGGAGGAACCACTTACGGTGCTTGGGGGCACCTTGGGGTGAAGTCCTCACCGGCACAGTCCGACGCTGAAATCCGACTGCCGGCAGGACCGAGTGAACTCTCGCTCGAATCCGACAGCTAACTTCGCAGACGCAAGAGAGGAAACCCCTGTGAAAAACCCTGTGCGCGGTCGTCGCCGTTCCGACACCCCCACGAAGTCCCTGTCCAAGATCTACCGTTCTACCCTGGCGAAGATCACCCGTTCCAACGAGGGCGCCCCTGCCCGCCGCGAAGGGGAAGCATCCCCGGCGGCATACTCCCTCGCCCGCAAGACCGGCCTGGCTGCGGTTGCCGCCGGCATCCTGGCCGCGGCAGTGGTACCGGTGGCCCAGGCCGGCGGCACCGCCGGTGTGGGCTCCGACCGAGCCTCGGAGCAAAGCCCCGTGCAGATTCAGGCCGCCAAGGAGGCCGAACTCAGGTTTGACCGGGCCAAGGTAGCCAGCAAGGCTGCCCAGGAGGAAGCCCAGGTTGCCGCCGCATCCGCCGAAAAGAAGAAGGCCGACGAAAAGGCAGCGGCCGCCAAGAAGGCCGAGGCGGAGAAGAAGGCCAAGGCCGAAGCTGCGGCCAAGGAAGCTGCCGCCAAGAAGGCCGCGGCGGAGAAGAAGGCGAAGGCCGCAGCCGCGGCCAAGAAGGCCGCCGAAGCCAAGGCGAAGACCGCCGGCTTTGCGACCGGCAAGCTGGCCGCTCCGATCCCAAACATGAACCAGACCTCCGGCTTCGGCTACCGCCAGAACCCGATCACCGGGGCTGCCGGCGAGTTGCACACCGGCATTGACTACGCGATGGCCTGCGGGACCCCGGTCCATGCGGCCGACGGCGGCAAGGTCGTTGAGGCCGGCTGGCAGGTGGGCGGCGGCGGAAACCGCATTGTGGTTGAGCACAGCAGCGGCCTGAAGACCACCTACAACCACCTGCAGTCGATCGGCGTTTCGCTGGGCCAGAAGGTCGCCCAGGGCCAGGCCATCGGCCAGCTGGGCACCACCGGCAACTCCACCGGCTGCCACCTGCACTTTGAGGTTGTCAAGGACGGTCAGCTCGTGGATCCGGCCGGCTGGCTGTAACCCACCATTGGCCACGGCGGAGCTTCCGCCACCGACGACGGCGATGCCCACGGGCGTCGCCGTCGTCGTTAAACGCCGGTCAGGCGAAGGGGCGCGACGCCTGGTCCAAGGCGGCAACTTCCTCGGCGGTCAGCTCCACATCCATGGCGGCCATCAGGTCCGGCAGCTGTTCGGGCGTGCGTGCGCTGGCCAGCGGCGCGGTAATGCCGGGCTTGGTCAGCAGCCAGGCGAGCGCCGTCGTCGTGAGGGAAATGCCGCGTGACTGGGCGACCGCCTCCAAGGCGTCCACCACCGCGAAGCCCTCGGCCGTGAGGTAATCACGAAGCATGCCGCCGCGCTCGCTGCTGTCGGCGTCATCCGCCGAGTGGTACTTGCCGGCCAGGAAACCCGCTGCCAGCGAGAGATACGGGAACACCGAGAGGTTGTGTTCCCGGGCCAACGGAGCATAGCCCTGTTCGTAGTCTTTGCGGGCCACCAGGTTGTAGTGCGGCTGCAGCGCCACCGGCAGCGCAAAGCCGTTCTGGTGTGCGATGTTCATCCACTCGGCGATCCGCTCCGGGGACAGGTTGGACAACCCGATCTGGCGGACCTTGCCCTCGCGCACCAGGGCGTCGAAGGCGGCGGCCGCCTCAATCAACGGGGTGCCCTCGTCGTCGTAATGGGCGTAGTACAAGTCGATGTAATCGGTGCCCAGCCGCTGCAGCGAAGCGTCGGCGGCAGCGGCCACGTTCACCGCCGAGAGCCCCTGGAGCTCCGGATGCCCGCCGACCTTCGTGGCTATGACCACCGATTCGCGGTTTTTCCGGTCCGCCATCCAGCGGCCGATGATCTCCTCGGACTCGCCCCCGCGGTTTCCCGGAACCCATGCGGAGTAGCTGTCCGCGGTGTCGATGAAGTTGCCGCCGGCCTCGGTGAAGGCATCCAGCACCTGCTGCGAACCGGACACGTCGGAGGTCCAGCCGAAGGTGTTGCCGCCCAGAGCGAGCGGGAAGATCTTGATGTCCGAAGTGCCGATCAAGCGCATCGAAGGTCCTTTCGAAGGTAAGGGGCGGCCTTCGCATGCCGCTTACGTTTAACCTAGCAGCGGCAGCCGTGTTCCCAGGACGCGGGAACGGCGTAGCCTGGCGGCTGGCGGCCAGCCGGGCAGTACAGCCGTTCCCCTAAACTTTGAATATGGCCGACTCGCTGACCCCGCCGCAGCGCAGCGCCAACATGGCCAAGATCCGCGGCAAGAACACCAAACCCGAACTGGTGGTCCGCAAACTGCTGCATGCCAAGGGATACCGCTACCGCCTGCATGGCAGCTCGGGCGGCGCTAAGCTGCCGGGCAAACCGGATCTGGTCTTCGCCGGACGGCGGAAGGTGATCTTCGTCAACGGCTGCTTCTGGCATGCCCATGACTGCAAGGTCGGCCGGCATGCGCCGAAATCCAACGCCGGATTTTGGGAAGCCAAACGGTCGCGTTCGGCTGCCCGCGACGAAGCCCAGAGGTCGGCGCTGCAGGCGGCGGGCTGGCAGGTCCTCACCGTCTGGGAGTGCGAGTTCAAGAAGACCGGCGATCTGGCTGCGCTCGAGGACAAGCTGGTCGCTTTCCTGGCCTGAGCCGGCCCGCCGATGACTAGCCGAGGAATCGGGCAGTCGCCGGCTCGGCACCGCGACGGCCGACGACCCCGATCACGGACAGGATCCGTCGGCCGTGTCCGAACTTCTCAGGCGCCGGCCAATATTCCCACCTCGGCGTGGGCGCGGATGCCCGTCCGACGCCGAGACTTGGATTCGAGGACACAGATTCAGCCTGGTTCCGGACTATTCGGCCCCGTGTGTAGTTGAGTGCCGAGTTTCCTATTCGACGGGGCGCCCGAGCGACTCCAGGTCGTGGTCTGACCTGGAAACCACTGCGCGCTCTTTTTCGAAGTCCTGGCTTCGGCAGAGAAGCCAGTAGATCAGGCAGCCGACCGGAATGCCAACGAAGAAGGCGATATCGACGCCGCCAAGGGCCTCAGCCACTGGCCCCTGGTAAAAGCCGACGTTCATGAAAGGCACCATGATTAGCAAGGTCACGAGGTACGCGCTGATCCCCCGCCAGTTCCACAGTCCATACACGCCGTCCTGCTTGAACATTTCGGTCACAGAGTAGAACCCGCGTCTTACTACGAAGAAATCCGTCAGGTTTACCGAAGTCCACGGGGCCATCAGGTACCCGACTACCATCAGGACCGTCGCGAAACTGGTGTTGAGGAAGTCCTCCGGAATCAGGATGGCGGCGAACGTGCCGGTCACACCGATGACGAGGATCGTGACCACCCGCAGCTTGCGCGTCAGACGGATCCGGCGAATGCTATCCAGAGCCGTGATGAGCGTGAGCGAGCCGCCGTAAGCACACATGGCCATCAGCCCGAGAAGGCCGAGCCCTCCGCTGATGAGCATGAGCTCGCCGAGCCCGGGGAACACGTATCCGCCGGTGATCACGAGGCCGCTGACGATTCCCTCCGCGGGAAGGAGGGCTGCGCACACCGCTCCGACGCTCATGAAGGCGAACAGACCAAAGAAGAGTCCCGTCGACGTGACCGCGATGATGGCCGGTTTGCTCGTCGACGCCGGCATGTAGCGCGAGTAGTCGGAGACAAAGAACGCCCAGGTCAGCTGGTACCCGGTGGCGGCGGAAACCACGACCAGGAAGGGCCCGACGGTGAAGGACTGGGAAAGGTCGAACAGCTCAGCCGGGATACTCCCGCTCGCTGCCAGCCCGATGACGTAGACAAGGATGACCGCGACCAGGAACCACGTGATGACCCGCTGGGCTGTATGAAGCCAGTGGTAGCCGAAGACGGCCAAAAGAATCGCGGCGAGGCACACGATAACGGCCCAGAACTGCGGAACGCCGCCGGCGAGCTGAGCGGCGGTGGCGCCGAGCAGGTTGCCGCCTAGTACGATGTACCCCCAGTAGACGATGATCGCCATTACCCAGATGAGTAGCGCTCCGTAGCGCCCGAACTGCGGGCGGGACTGGATCATCTGCGGCAACCCGAGATGAGGGCCCTGTGTCGCGTGGGCCGATACCGGGATGGTGCCCAGGAACGTACCGATAGCCAGGGCAATGAGCGTCCATCCCAGATTCAAGCCAAGTGCGATGCCGATGGCGCCCGTGGCCAGGGACAGCAGTTGGGCGCTGCCCGCAAACCAGATTGTCGCTTGGTCGGACAGCCGCCCCCGTCGTTCGCCCAGCGGGACGTAGTCGATCGACCTCGTCTCGACCCGGGAGAGGACGCTTGGCTGCCTATTGGAAGTAGTATCGATCATTTCTGCAACTCCTTTGTTGTTTTGTTGACGGGTCGGGCCCGTCGGACCTGCTACCGATCCAATTGGCTCCGTGTTCAACTCGCTCGGGCATCGGGGTATGGGAACCACCAGAAGTCCTGTTCGGAAGAGTTCGGATCAACCATGACGAGCTTGGCGTGTCGGAAGGTGTCCAAGCCTTCGGCGCCGAGTTGCCGACCGATACCCGAGAGCTTCCGCCCTCCGAAGGGGCCGGCGTCGTTGTCTAGTAGCGGGGCATTAACCCAGACCATGCCGGTTACGAGCTCCCGTTGTGCGCGATGAATTTCCACGATGTCGGTTGAGTAGAGCGTCGCTCCTAAACCAAAAGGTGAAGCATTAGTCAGGTTGAGCGCCTCGTCGAAGCTCGAGACCTTATAGACGGGCGCGATCGGGCCGAACACTTCCTGCCCATACAGGTCCATGTCGGAGCTGCAGTTCTCGATGATTGTGGGGGTGAAGAAGAAGCCGCCCGCGAGGGCAGGATCCATCTGCGGCCGAGCGCCGCCCGTGACTAAGTGAGCTCCCTGCTCGATGGCTCTCGCCAGCAGACGCTCGACTCGGTCCCGCTCCCGAGCGTTCTCCATGGGGCCGATATCGACATGATCGAGGCCATGGCCTACCCGAAGCTCCTTGACGTTGCGGACGAACGCCTCCATAAACTCGTCATAGACTTCCTGGTGCACAAGGATCTTCTCCGCCGAGGTGCAGACCTGACCGCAGTTGATGAACGCTGCGAAAGCGGCTGCACGAGCAGCCACGTCAACTGGTGCCGATGGCATGACGATAAAGGAGTCGCTACCGGAAGCTTCGATTAAAAAAGGCTTGAATTTGTCAGCGCAGGTCTTCGCCACGGTCCGGCCGGTTGCGACACTCCCGGTAAACGCGACCATGTGCGTTTCAGGGTGCGCCACCAACTGTTGCGCGGCGGCCGGTCCACCAGGCACACATTGCACGAGCCCCGGATCGAGATTTTCGAAGACCTCCATGAACGTCAGCGTGGTCAGAGACGCGTTCTCCGAAGGCTTGATGATGACTGCGTTCCCTGCCGCAAGGGCAGCGGCCGCAGACCACATCATCAGCAGGACAGGGAAGTTCGCGGGAAGAATGATGACGGCCGTTCCCATAGCCTCCTTGACGGTGAAATGTGACTGCCCGTCAACGGTGCTGCCATGGATCGAACCGATCGAATGGCGGCCTATCTCGGCGTAATAGCTGAGCGCCGACGCACCCCAACCCATCTCATCAAGGGACTCCTTGAACGGTTTGCCCGTCTCAACGGTCATAACCTCGGCGACGAGTTCGGAGCGCTCGCGGATCCTGGCGGCCGTCTCATGCAGCATCTCAGCGCGGACGAGCGCCGTGCGCGCGTTCCAGCTCCTCTGGGCCGCATTGGCAGCAACGACAACTGACTCGACCTGTTCCTCCGTCGGGTCTGTGAAGCTGCCGATCTGACGTGCCGTCGCAGGATCGAGAACCCGCTCGCGGCGCCCACCTTGAGCCGGGAGCAGACCTTGGGCCCCGAAGATCTGGTCAGAAACGCGGTGAAGAGTCTGAGTTGCTTCAGCAGAGGGAGTCCTCTGGGGCGCGATGACCGGATTAACGGACGTCATTTGTCGTCTCCTTCAGTTGCACTGCATGTGTCCTAACTCATGCAACTCGAGGGAGGTGCGGCCACTCAACTGTACTTCAAGCCAAAATCATGCTTCCGGCTGTTTGGGAGGCTAGTTCCGGAGGTGGAGCACACGGTTCTCGCCAACGCGTGCCGGTGGATGAAGCAGTCGGGCATCGAGACGAGCCGCCCTGAGACCTGCGGCCTCGTTTCATGGATAGTCCACCAGCGCCGGCTTGACCGGCTTTGAGCGAAGGGGCGCGCGTGAAGGCTTTTCGTCCAATGATCTAAAACAGATCCTGTGGCTGTATTAGGATCCAGTGCTATGGCTGCGACAGAGACCGTCCTGAAAGTTCAAGACCTGGTATCGACCACCAGCCTGGGGATCAATGTCCTGGCGGGTGAAACAGGCTTGGACCGGGAAGTGCTTTGGGCGCACAGTTGCGAAATGCAGGCTCCGGAGCAATGGCTCGGTCCGCACGAACTTCTCATGACCGTCGGCCTCTGCATTCCCGTCGACCCGGGCAATCAGGTCGACTTCATCGGGCGACTCGACGATGCTGGCCTCGCCGGCCTCATGATCGGTGACCATGAGACTGCACCAGTCGTGTCAGAAGCGATGCTTGAGGAAGCAAATCAGAGGAAATTTCCCGTCCTGCTTGCCGCCGCGCAAACGCCCTACGCTGTCGTTGCGCGCCATGTCGCAGCTGCGACTTCCTCATCACAGATTCTGCAGGTACTCAAGCTCAGCAAGCTCTACCAGATCGCCGCGACGGCTGATGATGATGCAGGCAAGTTAGTACAAGACCTGGCATCCTTCCTGCGCATCGGCCTCCGCGTCAACGATGGCCTCACCGGGATGACCGTTCTTGAAGCGGACGTGGCACAAAATATGGAAGTGGACCGGTCGCAGCGGAAGTATCCGCTGCGTGGCACCCACGCGGCCGAACTCCTGATATTCGAGTATCCACGAGAGGCGCTGGAGAGTTTCATCCTGGTACATCTCATGAAGGTCCTCGAAATCAGCGTTGATCGGGTCCTCGCCGCAGTTAACCATCGTGCTGAAGCATCTGCGCGCGCCTTGGGTCAGTTACTGACTGGTGCGTTCACTTCCGAGGTTGAGGCTTTTTTGGGCGAGCACCAAGCATTAAGCGGATTTCAAGTGGCAGCCTTTTGCTCCGGAGAAGGAGAGCGCATCGCTCGGGGAGTAGCACTGCGGCAACTACCAGTTCTTGTGGGGGCCGGACCAACGGACCACCTTGCCCTCATTCCCTATGAGAACATCGAGGACTTTCAGCGATTTGTGGAGCCGACGCACGTTCGCTTCGGTGTGTCTTCGACTTTTACGGATCATCGGGACGTCAGGACGTTTGCAGACGAAGCGATTCGAGTGCTTGCCGCCGCTCAGTACAGCGACCGGCTGTGGATCGAATTCGAAGGGACTACTATCGCAGTTCTCTCCAGGTCGCGCCGCGAAGCGGATGAGATTATCGCCGGTGTACTGGGCTCACTTGCCGAATCATCTGCCACTGCCACCAAGCTCAGAGACACGCTTTTTGCTTATCTGCGGAACGACCGGCATTGGCAGAAAACCGCCGATGAACTTGATATTCATCGGCAAACCCTCGCCTACCGACTTAACCGCATCGAGCAAGAATCCGGACTGAGTGTGACCCGTTCGGCTGACCTATCCGCGTTTTGGATTGCTTACCAGGCGTGGGAGGCAACCAGGGACCGCTAGTGGTTGTGTCGTCCTGCGCAGTGGTTGGACGCCCGATATGTGCGGGGATCCCGGTCACGGAGCAGACCGTTTTATTCCGGGTGCACCGCTGAGGCGCGGGCTTCAGGTCGTCTCGTGTTGGACGTGGGAATAGTTTTGCGCGCGCATTCATACAATAAACGGATCCGGCTGGCCCCGGAGCGGGACTAGGCTCGGCTGAAATACCACCGTTACAGCGAGGAGATGGGCCAGATATGGTGCTGCAGGCCGACTACAATCCAGGTTTTGTCAACGGAGAGGTCTCATTCTGGATGCGGAGCATCGGCCTCCCGGAGAGACGGCCCTCACTCGACGGGGATACGGCGGTCGACGTGGCGGTCATCGGTGGAGGCCTCACCGGCCTCTGGACCGCCTACTACCTCAAGAAAGCACAACCGGAGCTGGAAATCGCCATCCTCGAACGGGAATTCGTCGGTTTCGGAGCTTCCGGACGCAACGGTGGCTGGATGAGCGCTGAGCCTGCCGGGCAATTTAGGCGCTATGCGAAATCGGGCGGCGTTGAGGCCGCTCATAGCTTGCAACAAGAGATGTTTGGTGCGGTGCGGGAATCGGTCAAGGTCGCCCAAGACGAGGGATTTTCCGCTGACCTGGTGCACGACGGGCTGATCCATGTCGCAACTAACGCCGCCCAGCTGTCCCGGGCACGCCACCACATCGACGAGATGAGAACGCAGGGGTGGGGTAACGAGGACGTCTTCGAACTCGGCCCCAACGAACTTGATGGGCGAGTCGGGGTGTCCGGCGCGCGAGGCGGGTACTGGACGCCTCATTGTGCGCGCGTCCATCCTGCTAAGTACACCCGTGGACTCGCCAATGTCGTCGAATCGCTGGGAGTCCGGATCTACGAGTCGACGACGGCTCTCAGCACTGGGGCGCACCGTGTACAGACAAACTGCGGAGTGGTGAACGCAAAGTTCATTGTCGAGGCGCTGGAGGGTTACACCCTGTCGCTGAAGGGCAAGGCGCGGAAACTGTTGCCGATGAACAGCAGCATGGTCGTCACGGAGCCGCTCGACGCGCAACAGCTTGAAGCGATTAACTGGGCTGGCGGAGAACTCGTTGGTGACGTCGCCCATAGCTTCACCTACATGCACCGGACCCAAGACGGGCGTATCGCCATCGGTGGCCGGGGCGTACCGTACAACTTCCGATCGAGCTTC
Source organism: Arthrobacter sp. Y3223065 (assembly GCF_059090885.1). Lineage (NCBI taxonomy): Bacteria > Bacillati > Actinomycetota > Actinomycetes > Micrococcales > Micrococcaceae > Arthrobacter > Arthrobacter sp. Y3223065. The sequence continues at coordinate 89,545 of NZ_JBNHGC010000007.1, forward strand.
GACCGAAACGGGCGAACAGCCGATGCGGCGGTAGCCCAGCTGAGGCACAGGCTCATGGAGCTTTTCCCCGCGCTGGCGAACGTCCGCCTCGAGCAGTCATGGTCTGGCGTCTTGGGCGCGCCCCGGGACTGGTGCGCTTCCGTGAACTTCGACCGCGCTACAGGCATCCTCTCCGCCGGAGGGTACGTGGGGCATGGTCTCAGCGGCACTAACCTCGCAGCGAGGACACTCCGCGACCTCATCCTCGGCGAAGACACGAAACTGACCAGGCTTCCCTGGGTGGGCCGGCAAGCTCGCAACTGGGAGGTCGAACCGATCCGTTGGATCGGCGCGACGGCGCTCTACGCGGCCTACAGGCATGCGGACCGTCGTGAATACGCCACTGACGCTCCCACCACCCACTGGCTCGCACGTACCGCGAACCTCGTCAGTGGCCGCTAAAATCGTCCACTTCCCCCGCCGGGCGGCCCCCTCTGCTGGGCGGAGGCGAGAAGGCGGAGGTCCGCCGGCGACGGTCACGCAGCATCTTGCTGAAGACCGTCGCCGCCGCCGACTTGACCAGACGGTTGGACGCCGCTTTAAGAGTCAGCCGACCAGGTGCGTGGGTGCGAACATCTTGAGCAGGGTCTCCACGACGACGACGTTCGGTCCCTCGGCGGCAAAGCTTTCCTCAAGCGCGGGGCCGACGTCCTCCGGTGCCACCCGGCGTGCGGGCACGCCAAAGGCCTGCGCCAGGGCAACAAAATCCGGCCGGGCCAGTTCCGTGGCCGTCGCCCGGCCGAACGCGCCTTCCATATATTCGCGCAGGATGCCGTAGCCGCCGTCGTCCACAATCAGCCAGGTGACCGGCAGGTTGTGCTGGCGGACGGTGGCCAGCTCGCTGATCGAATACATGGCCGAGCCGTCGCCGGAGACGGCCAGCACGCGCGCCGGCTTTCCTTGGCTGGCCAGGCCGACGCTGCCGCCGATGGCGCCGGGAAAACCGTAGCCCAGGCCGCCGGCGCCCTGGGCCGAGTGGAACTCCCCGTCCCGCGAGTCCCAGCAGCTCCAGGCCCAGTAGGCGGAGATGGTCATGTCCCAGAAGGTTTGCATGTCGTCCGGCACGGCCTCGCGGATATCGGCCATGAAGGTCCGCTCCTTGGCCAGATCCTGGCTGTCCAGGCGGGCCTGCACCTTGGCCAGCGTGTCCTTGACCAGCTGCTCGGGCGTTTGGCCGTGCCAGTCGGGTCCGTTGCCCGGATCGCCGGAGACGGCTGCGTCCAGCGCCTGCAGGGCCTGGCCGGCGTCTGCGCGGATGCCCAGGGCGGGGCCGTTGGATTCGAGGACCCGGGGTTCGGCGTCGATCTGGATGATCCGTCCCCGCGGTTCCATCGTGAAATAGTTGCTCGTCACTTCGCCCAGCGACGAGCCCACGACCACCAGGACGTCGGCATCTTCGAGGACGTCGGTGACGTATCGGTCCTCGACCCAGGACTGCAGCGAGAGCTCGTGGTTCCATGGGAACGCGCCGTTGCCGCCCGGCGAACAGACCACCGGGGCACGCAGCTTTTCCGCGATGGAGCGCAGCCACGGTTCGGCCTTGCCCCGGCGGGCTCCGCCGCCGGCGATGATGGCCGGCCGCTTGGCCTCGGAGAGCCAGTGGACGGCTTCCTTGACCAGCTCGGTCCGCGGCGGATTGTCGAATGCCTCGGCCAGCGCGTCCTCCACCGGCGGCACCATGATCGGGTCCAGCAGCACGTTCTGCGGAACCTCCACCCAGACCGGACCCTGCGGCGACGAGATCGCTTCGGTCCACGCGTCCTGGATGGCCGACGGAATGCCGGAAGCGTGCTGGATCAACCGCTGGCTCTTGGTGACGTTGGCCGCCGAGGCCTTCTGGTCGTCAAGCTGGTGCAGCATGCCCTTGCGGCGCGCGCCCAAGCCTTCCAGCGGAATCTGGCTGGCAATGACCACCATCGGCACGCCGGTGGCGTAGGCCTCCTGCAGCCCGGCCAACGAGGTCAGGGCGCCGGGGCCGGTGGAGAGGAACAGCACGCCGACCTCGCCGGTGGCACGCGAGAACCCGTCGGCCGCGAAGGCGGAGTTGTTCTCCACCCGGGAGGAGACGAAGCGCAACGACGACCGGGACAAGGCGTCGAACAAGCCCAGGGCATGCTGTCCCGGGATACCGAACACCGTGGTCGCACCCAAGGCGCTGAGGGTTTCTACGACGAGGTCCCCGCCATTGCGGACGGTCGGTTCGGCTGAGGCCGCTTCGGTGGAGGGGGCTTTTCCTGCTGCTGTCATTCGAAGGACTCCTGATCCAATCCGTTGCCGCTGCCTACGGCGGCGCCCGCGCCCTTCAGCGCCTGGGCACTGTAGCCGTTGCCGGACCCACCGCCGGACGCGTTGTCGGCCATCAACGAGACGAGTTCGTAGGCCACATGGCTGCCGGCCACTCCTGTCATCTCCGCGTGGTCGTAGGCCGGGGCCACTTCCACCACGTCGGCGCCGACGAGGTTCATGCCGCGGAACCCGCGGATGATTTCCAGCAGCTCCCGGCTGGTGATGCCGCCGGCCTCCGGGGTTCCGGTGCCGGGTGCGTGGGCGGGATCCAGCACGTCGATGTCGACCGAAATGTAGAGCGGGGTGTTGCCGATCCGGTCACGCAGCTTGGCCACCACGTCACGGACGCCCTCGTAGTAGACGTCGGAGCTGGTGACAATGCCGAAACCGAAACGATGGTCGTCGTCGAGGTCCTTCTTGCCGTAGAGCGGGCCGCGGGTGCCCACGTGGCAAATGGCCTCGGTGTCCAGGATGCCTTCCTCCACCGCGCGGCGGAACGGAGTGCCGTGCGTGTACTCGGCGCCGAAGTAGGTGTCCCAGGTATCGAGGTGCGCGTCGAAATGCAGCATGGCGACCGGGCCGCCGGCACGCTCGGCGGCCGCGCGGAGCAGCGGCAGCGCGATGGTGTGGTCGCCGCCGAGGGTGACCAGCTTGGTGCCGGAGTCGGTCAGGTCGAGGGCGTTCTGCTGGATGGTCTCGATGGCTTCGTTGATGTTGAACGGGTTCACTGCCATGTCCCCGGCGTCGGCCACCTGGACCTCTTCGAACGGGCTGAGGTCCCAGGCGGGATTGTACGGTCGCAGCAGCCGCGAGGCCTCGCGCACGTGGTTGGCCCCGAAGCGGGCGCCGGGACGGTAGGAAACCCCGGAATCGAAGGGGACTCCGACGACGGCGATGTCCGCCTGCTGCACCTGGTCCAAGCGGGGCAGCCGGGCGAAGGTGGCGGCTCCGGCGTAACGCGGGATGCGGGACGAATCGATCGGGCCAAGATGGCCGTTGGCTTCCACACGAAGCTCTTCCATGGTTCTCCTCTGAGGGGCGCGGGCGGGCAGCGGGTCAGTTGCGGTTTGCGGGCGGCGCGAGGTCAGCTGCGACCGACTCGGGTGGTTGCCTTATGTGCAACATCTGTTGCCTGTGATGTTATTTGTGGTGGGGGTAACAGTCAAGACCGCGGGGTGCGGCACGAGCGCTCGCGCGGTCCGGGCACGCTAGCGCGCGGCAGCCGGGACCAACGTCCAGGTGACGATGGCCTCTTCGTCGCTCTCGTTGATCCAGGTGTGCGGCTCCCGCCCGGAGAAGGAAATGGTGTCGCCGGCGCCGAGTTCATAGCGTTCAGAGGTGAAGACCAGGGTGATGCTGCCGGCGATCACATGCAGGACATCCACGTCGCAGTCCACCGAGTAGAGATCGGCTTCCCCGCGGCCGTGCGGTTCGATCACGGCACGGATGATCTGCAGCCGGCGCTCGTGCCGGGCGGTCAGCAACTCCTCCTTGATGCCTTCGCCGCCCAGGTTGATCCGCGGCCCCTCCCCCGCGCGCGAGACGTGTGTTTCCGGCATCGAGAAGAGGTCCCCGATGGAGATCGACAGCACCTGGCACAGGGTGACCAGCGATGCCACCGACGGCGAGGTCAGGTCACGCTCCACCCGGCTAAGGAATCCTTTGGTGAGCCCCGTCGAATCCGCCACCTGTTCGATGGTCATGCGCTGGCCCTGGCGTGCGGCGCGGATCCGCGAGCCTATGGCCACCGGGTCATTGCTGGGTTCGACTGGCAGTGCCTTCACTAATCATCCTTCTCGGTGCAGAGTTGACGGACACGGCGTGCAGGGCACTACTCTCGTCGAGACCCCGGCAGCCTGGCCGAGTTGACGTGTGCCCCGTGCCACATTTAGCTTAACACTCAACACTTGTTGCCTCACAGGCAATTTCCGGCATGTCGTCCCGCGCTATTCTCGCTTGGAGTCCCCCATGGACAGTCAAATCGTCAACGTCGTGATTGTGGTGGCCTATCTGGCCGCCATGCTGCTCTTCGGGTGGTGGGGCAAAACCCGCACCAAGAACACCAGCGACTATCTGGTGGCCGGCCGCCGCCTCGGCCCCGTCCTCTACACCGGCACGATGGCCGCCGTCGTCCTGGGTGGAGCCTCCACCGTCGGCGGGGTGGGCCTCGGCTACAAGTGGGGCATCTCCGGGATGTGGCTGGTGGTCGCGATCGGCTCCGGCGTGCTGCTGCTGAGCCTGCTCTTTGCCCCGACCCTGCAGAAGCTGAAGATCTACACCGTGGCACAGATGCTTACGCTGCGGTACGGCGTGCACGCCACGAAGGTGTCGGGCATCGTCATGCTGGCGTACACGCTCATGCTCTGCGCCACGTCCACCGGGGCGTACGCCACCATCATGGTGGTGCTCTTCGGCTGGGAGCGCTGGCTGTCCATCGCCGTCGGCGGCGCCATTGTGCTGATTTACTCCACGGTCGGCGGCATGTGGTCCATCACACTGGCCGATATGGCCCAGTTCATCATCAAGACCGTCGGCGTCTTCCTGCTGATGCTGCCGTTCACATGGTCGGCCGCTGGCGGGCTGGACGGCATCCGCGGGCGCGTTGATGCGGAATTCTTCTCGCTGACCGGCATCGGCGTGCAGACCATCATCACCTACTTCGTGGTCTACACACTGGGCCTGCTGATCGGCCAGGACATCTGGCAGCGCGTCTTCACCGCCCGCAATCCCGGCGTCGCCCGCTGGGGCGGCGCAACGGCCGGCATCTACTGCATCCTCTACGGAGCCGCCGGTGCCCTGATCGGCATGGCAGCCTCCGTGGCACTGCCCGCCATCGAAGTCGAGGACGACGTCTACGCGGACGTGGCCATGAACCTGCTGCCCATCGGCATCGGCGGCATTGTGCTGGCCGCGGCCGTGGCCGCGATGATGTCGACGGCGTCCGGCTGCCTGATTGCCGCGGCGACCGTGGCACGCGCCGACGTGGTGCCGTTCGTCGCTTCCTGGTTCGGCAAGCACGTCCACTACGACCACGAGAACACCGAACACGACGTGGCCGGCAACCGGTGGTGGGTCTTCGGATTGGGTGCGGTCTCGATCCTGCTGGCCATCGTGGTGCAGGACGTGGTCGCTGCGCTGACCATTGCCTACGACATTTTGGTGGGCGGCCTGCTGGTCGCAATCTTGGGCGGGCTCGTCTGGAAGCGCGGCACCGGCCTGGGCGCCGCGTGGTCCATGGCGGCCGGCACCATCGTCACGCTGACCACCATGATCGTGCTGGAAGTCAACGCCGAGGAACAATATGCCGGCGTTTACGCCAACGAACCCATCTACTACGGCCTGATCGCCTCCGCGCTGGTCTACGTGGGAGTATCGCTGCTCACGAAGCCCACTGATGCCGCCGTGCGCCAGGCGTGGGACCGCCGGGTGGCGGGGCAGGCGACGGAGGAAATCCCGGTCGAAGGTCCCGACGAGGTCATCACGCGCTGAGGCTCCTGCCCATGTCGCGTTAGGAGACGCCGACGGTCGGGGCGGTCTCAAGGGACCGCCCCGACCGGCTACAATGGAGGTTGCGAAGGGGAGTAGCTCCACCGCCGCGCGCGTAACGCGCACCGGGCGTGGAGGCCTGTCGACATACTGGCCAGCGTGTGCGGCCCGGCAGTCCACCTGAGCGCAGGGCAGGTACCGCCTGATCCGCTGCGCCCGGGCGAGCGAGACCTTCGGTCAGTTGATGGTTAACTGACCGGAGATCGTCGAATCGTCTCCGGTCCGACTCAGGAGCAGCGTGACTACGAGCCCCGATCCAGCCGGCCCCGACCCTATGGACTCCCAACCCGACGGCAAAGCATCGCCGTCAAAATCCGACATCCGGCTGTGGCGCCGCTATCTGGCCGACGAACGCGCCGAAGCCGCCATCTACCGCGATTTGGCAAGGCGCCGCGACGGCGAGGAACGCGAGATCCTGCTGGCCCTGGCCGACGCGGAGGGCCGGCACGAAAAACACTGGCGCGACCTGCTGGGCGAGCACGCCGGGCAAGGGCTGCGGCCGTCGTTGCGCCGCACCGTGCTGCGGTTCCTGGCCCGCAGCTTCGGCTCGGTGTTCGTGCTGGCTTTGGCGCAGCGGGCCGAGAGCCGCTCCCCCTACGGCAGTGAGCCTGCGGCGACCGAGGCGATGGCCGCCGATGAACTGATTCACGAAGAGGTCATCCGCGGCTTGGCCACCCGCGGCCGCGCCCGGCTCTCCGGCAACTTCCGCGCGGCGGTCTTCGGCGCGAACGACGGGCTGGTCTCGAACCTGGCGCTGATCATGGGCATCGGTGCCACCGGGGTCTCCAGCGGATTCATCCTGTTCGCTGGCTTTGCGGGCCTCCTCGCCGGGGCACTGTCCATGGGCGCCGGCGAATATGTTTCCGTTCGCTCCCAGCGCGAATTGCTCTCTGCCACCCGCCCCACCCAGATCACCCTGCACGCAGCACCGGACCTGGACCTGAACGCGAACGAACTGGTGCTCGTATACCGCGCGCGGGGCATGACCCCGGAAGCTGCCGAACACCGTGCCGCCGAACGGATGGGCTATCTGGACTGCGACTGCGATCCGAGCTTCTCCCTGCAGCCGCCGGAAACGTACATCAACGACTACCAGGAGATCGGCACCGGCTGGAACGCTGCCCTCTCCAGTTTCCTGTTCTTCTCCAGCGGAGCGCTGATTCCGATCCTGCCCTACATCTTCGGTATGCAGGGCACCGCGGCCGTCGTGGTCGCACTGGTGCTGGTCGGCTTGGCACTGCTGGTGACCGGCGGAATCGTGGGGCTGCTGTCCGGGGCCTCGCCGCTCAAGCGTGCCCTGCGGCAGCTGGCGATAGGCTTCGGTGCGGCCCTGGCCACCTACCTGTTGGGTTCCTTGTTCGGCACCACGGCGGTCTGATCCCGCGGCGGTGGCCGGCTTGTTCACCTGCCGGCCATTGTGCAGACATCTACCGTTTGTCTCACGCTTTGGTTACTCTGAGGCAAGCGGGGCAAGGGTGCACCGCCGTCCGCCACGCCTAGGGGGACCATGAGTTGGCCACCGACCGAGGGCCCGGGCCATGCACCGGGCGGGGGCCGGCTTGTGCCGGGGTCCGGGACGGGCCAGGCACCGCAGGTGGTCCCGGCCGGCTCCGCCGAGCGCCCGCGTGCGCACCCGGGCCAGGGGCAGGTCTGGATCAACCCGACGGCGCGGCAGGGGCGCGTTCCCGGGCAGCAGTCCATACCGGCCTGGCAAGCCCCGGCCCCCGGGGCCGAACCGAACCTGCGCGGCGGCCCGTCACCGTTTGGCAAGTTCCTCCTGCTGGCCGCCGCTGCGGCGCTGGCCGCGTGGGCCTTCGTCTGGATGGCACAACCACGGCTCGCCTCAGCGGTGCCACCCGGCGGGGCCGCCGCCCTTGAGGGTGTTCCGTTCGACGCCGGATCCGCTGTCAAGGGTCCGGGCCACGGCGGGTTTCCGCCGTCGGGAGTCGACGTCGCGGACGAACCGCTGGGGGTGCCCGCGCCGGTCTACGAGGAGAACGACTCCTACCGTTTCCTGGCCTCGCCGTCCAACAGGCAGGACTACATCGCCTACGACCCGTGCCGCCCGGTCCGCTATGTGGTCCGTACGGCAGGCTCCCCCGCGGGCAGCACCGAGTTGGTCCATGAGGCGGTGGAACACGTCTCGGAGGCCACCGGGCTGCAGTTCATTTACGAAGGGACCACCACCGAACAGCCCGCCGAGCGGCGCCGGTCCTACCAGCCCGAACGCTACGGCGAGCGCTGGGCACCGGTGCTGATCGCCTGGTCCGACCCGGAGCAAAGCCCCTCCTTGGCCGGCCCGACCATCGGCTTGGGCGGCAGCGGCTGGGCATCACGCGGCGGGGTTTCCGCTTACGTGTCAGGTCAGGTCGAACTGGACACCCCGCAGTTCCGCCAGCTGCTCGGTTCGCCCGGGGGCAACGACGCCGCGCGGGCCATCATCATGCACGAGCTGGGCCACCTGCTCGGCCTGGACCACGTTGATGATCCCACCCAGCTGATGTACGCCCAGGCCTCGCGCGACATCCTCACCTTTGCCGACGGCGACCTCACCGGCTTGTCGTTACTGGGCCAAGGCGAGTGCGTGCCCGAGCTATAGAACGTCCAGGGCCTGCTCCACGGTGTCCACCAGATGCACCGCGCCCTCCATGGACCGCCCGCGCGCCAGCGCCTGGAGCAACGGCCAGGCCGGCAGCTCCTCGGTCCAGTACGTGCGCCCGACCAAGACCATCGGCGAGAGCGCTTCCGGGGTGGCGTAGTAGTTTTCGCAGGCGTCCTGGAAAATCTCCTGCACCGTGCCGCCGGCGCCGGGCAGGAACACGATGCCGCCGTCGCAGCGCTGCAGCAACACCGCCTCGCGCAGGGCGTTGCCGAAGTACTTGGCAATGTGGGTGGCAAACAGGTTCGGCGGCTCGTGCCCGTAGTGCCAGGTGGGAATGCCCAGATTCGCGACGCCGGGTCCGGCCTCGGCGAGCACGTCGGCCGCGGCGCGGGCCCAGTCGGTGATGGACGGCCGGAAGCCGGGGACGCCGGCCAGCCGTTCCAGCGCGCCGGCAAACTCGTCATCGCCGGCCGCGGAGAGGCGGGCGCCCAGGTTGGCGGCTTCCATCGCGCCCGGGCCTCCGCCGGTCGCCACGGCAAACCCCTCCCTGGCTAGAAGCCTGCCCAGCCGGGCGGCGCCGTCGTAAATTGCGCTGCCCCGCGCGGCGGCGTGCCCGCCCATCACCCCCACCATCCTCCGACCCGCGAACACGGTGGGGAACAGCGCCTCCATGGCGTCGCCGATGGCATGGTCGTGCAGGCTTGCCGCCAGGGTGGAGTCCAGGTCGTGGCGGGTGGCGGAGCGCGACGACCATGCGTAGACCTGCGCGTCCAGCGTCCCCTCGTATGGTCCGGTGTCCAGCCCGCTGTAGAGTTCCACGGCGGTGTAGACCTGGCCGCGGTACGGGTCGAACGGGACGCCGGGCAGCGTGGGGAAGATCAGCGCACCGTTGCGGTGCAGCCACTCCTCGGTGGCGGCCTCGAACGCGCAGCCCAGGAACATCGCGCCTGCCGGGTCCATGCTGCGCAGGGCCGCCGTGCGCCCCGTGAGATCCACCGACTGGAAGTGCCAGCCGTTCATCGACGGCGGTCCCCCGCCGGGCACCGGTGCCCCGGTTGGCTGCGGACCGCCGGATGGCCGCCGCTCGCCGTCCTCCGTTGCCCTGGCCCGCGGCGCCCGGGCGACGAGCCGGTCGAAGTGCTCGAGCGACTCAATCTCGATGACACGCGGTTCCTTGTGCAGTGCCGCTGACGCTCCCATGCAGCCAGCATAACCGCGGGCTCCGGGCTGCCCGGGCGCGCTACCTGTTGCTGGCTTCGGCCTGGCGCAGGTCCGTGTTCGCCGGCCGGTTGCCCTCGGTCGCGGAGGTGATCGCGATATTCCCCTCCGCGGCTGCCTCGGCCAGGACGTCCGGCTCCAGCGCAGTGGCCAACGGCTTTTCCACTACGAACATGCACAGCACGGTGGCGACAACGGCCATCGGCACCATGAACAGGAAGAGCGGCATCAGGGCTTCGTTGTAGGACTCGATGATGACATCGTGCACCGGTGCGGGCAGGCCTGCGACCATGTCCGGCGTCAGCGAGTTGCCGCCTCCGGTGGCCGCGACGGCGGCGGCCGGCAGGCGGTCGTTGAGGAGGTCGACCAGGCGGTGGGCGAACAGGCTTCCCACGACGGCCGAGCCGAGCGTGGCGCCGATCTGGCGGAAGAAGTTGTTGGCCGCCGTCGCCGTGCCCACCTGCCGCAGCGGGAAGGAGTTCTGCACGATCAGCACCAGGATCTGCATGTTCAGGCCCAGGCCAAGGCCCAGCAGGCCCAGGTAAACGCAGAGCACCCAGACGGGCGTGTCCGCGCGCACAAAGTACATCAGCAGCAGGGCTACCGCCATGACCGCCGAACCGGCCACCGGCATCCATTTGTAACGGCCGGTCCTGGAGACCAGGATTCCGGAGATCATTGACGACGCGAGCAGCGCGGCCATCATGGGAATCATCAGCATCCCGGCGGCTGTGGCCGATACTCCGGTAGCCATCTGGAAGTAGGTGGGCATGTAGCCGAGGGCGCCGAACATGGCCACCGAGATCAACAGGCCCGCAATGGTGGTCATGATGAAGTTGCGGTCGCGGAACATGGACATGGGGATGATGGGTTCGGCGGTCTTTCGCTCCACCAGCACGAACCCGACGGCGGCCAGCACGGTGCCCGCTATGAGGGCGATGAGCACCGGATCGGACCAGGCGAAGGTGCTGCCGCCCCAGCTGCTCACCAGGACCAGGCCGGTGGTCGCGACCGCCATCAGCAGCATGCCCCAGAGATCGAGCTTCGGCCGCACCTTGACCGGCCGGGACTTCAGGAAGAACAGCGCGCCGATCAAGGCCAAGACGCCCACCGGAATGTTAAACCAGAAGGCCCAGCGCCAGCCCGGTCCCTCGGTAAACCAGCCGCCCAGCAGCGGTCCGACCACGGAGGAGAACGCAAAGACTCCGCCCATGGCGCCCATATACTTGCCGCGTTCCCGGGCGGGAACCACATCGGCAATGATGGCCTGCGAGAGGATCATCAGTCCGCCGCCGCCCAGCCCCTGCACCACACGGGAGGCAATGAGCCAGCCCATGTCCGGTGCCAGGGCGCCGATGACCGAGCCGATCAAGAACATGATGATCGCGGCGACCAGCAGGTATTTGCGGCCGATCTGGTCGCCCAGCTTGCCGTAGATGGGCATCATGACCGTTGCGGCCAGGATATAGGCGGTGATCACCCAGAGCATCAGGTTGGCGCCGTTGAGCTCGCCCACGATGGTGGGCAGTGCGGTCGCCAGGATGGTCTGGTTCAGGGCGGCCAGCAACATGGCCATCATCAGCGCAACGAACACCAGCAGCAGGTTGCCATGGCTGTGGCCATGCTGCCCCGGCCGGGACGTCGCGGATGCCGGTGGGCGCTGTAGCGCCGGTCGGCTTTCGTTCTTCATTCGGATTCCTTCAGAACTGCACGCAGCAAGGCCAGGCTGTGCTCAAGGGCCTCGGTCTGCGATTCCAGGGTGGGTTGGGACATGGTTTTTTGCATGGCAAAGCGGAGTGCTGCGCCTGCCGTCATGACCAGCATGCGGGCGGCGTCTTCGGCGGTGTACTGCCCGCCGACAGGATGTGTGGCCAGGATTCGTTCAGCGTCCGCGAGCCGGTCGGAGCCGGCGAGCAGTTCGGAGACCGCTGCCGTGACCAACTGCTCCACCTTGACGACGTACTGGACGCGGCGGTGCAGCAGGTGCGGGTACTTGCGCAGGATCCGGTGGCGGGTGGCGTCGTCTCCGCCTTGGATGGAACGGGTGACCGCCAGCATCAACTTGCCGACTTCATCCAGCAGATTGGCATGGACGTCGAATTTGGCCAGCATGGCATCGTCAAGCACCGGTTCGCGCAGGCCCAGCACCGCGTCTTCCTTGCACGTGAAGTAGTTGAAGAAGGTGCGCGGGGAAACCCCCGCGGAGAGCGCGACCGCATCCACCGTGACGGCCTCGATTCCCTCTTCCAGAGCCGCTTCCGCCGCGGCATCATGCAGGGCTGCCCAGCACTCGGCGCGCTTGCGCTCACGCAGGGAATTTAGTTGACTCACCGAACCAGTGTGCCAGCCCGGCCGCTCCTTGCACAAGTGCAAACATTCATTCCTGCAAGAATTTGAGGAACGTCACACCGGTGGGTGACGTCGGGACCAGAGGGATTTGGATGGCCGCTGTCCGCGCGGAAACCATCCAACCCGCCGCTCTTAGCGCAGCACCACGGTGCGGTTTCCGTGCAGGATGACCCGGCCTTCGCAGTGCCACTTGACCGCGTTGGTCAGGGCCTTGCACTCGGTGTCGCGGCCGGCGGCGACCAGGTCCTCCGGCCCGAAGGTGTGGTCGACTTCCACCGTCTGCTGGGCGATGATCGGGCCTTCATCGAGCTCGGCGTTAACGTAGTGAGCGGTGGCCCCCACGGTTTTCACTCCCTTATCGTAGGCCTGGTGATAGGGCTTGGCCCCCTTGAAGCTGGGCAGGAAGGAGTGGTGGATGTTGATGGTGCGGCCGGTCAGCTCCCGGCTCAGGTGGTCACTGAGTACCTGCATGTAGCGGGCCAGCACTACCAGCTCCACGTTGTGGGCGTCGATCAGTTGCAGCAGCTCGGCTTCGGCGGCCGGTTTCGTCTCCGGCGTGACCGGCACGTGGTAGTACGGGACCTCATGCCATTCCACCAACCCCTTGTGGTCCAGATGGTTGGACACGACCGCGACGATCTCCACAGGCAGCTCCCCCATCCGGGAGCGGAAGAGCAGGTCGTTCAGGCAGTGTCCGAACTTGGACACCATCACCAGCACCCGCCGCCGGCGGCCCTTGGGTTCCAGCTGCCACGCCATGCCGTACTGCTCGGCCAACGGCGCAAACGCCTCGCGCAGCCGCTCCGTGGAGTTGGTTCCGCCGTTCTCCCCGGCGAAGTCCGTGCGCATGAAAAAATGCCCGTCCCGCCGGTCGTCGAACTGCTTGAGCTCCTGGATGCTCTGGCGGTGCTCCACCAGGAAACCGGAGACCGCGTGGACAATCCCCAACCGCTCCGGGCAGTCGAGGGTCAGGATGTGCTCGTGGTGGATCGGCATGTTGCTACCCCGTTTTCGGTCTAACTTTTCGTTTGGCAGTCTTGGCGGGACTGCCGTCCGGCTGGAGGTTCAGCGCTGGCTGTTCAGCGTTGGCTGTTCAGCCCTGGCAATTCAGCGCTGGCTGTTCAGCATTCGACGACGTTGACGGCCAGTCCGCCGCGCGACGTCTCCTTGTACTTGGACATCATGTCCGCGCCGGTATCCCGCATGGTTTTGATGGCCATATCCAGGGACACCCGGTGGTCGCCGTCGCCGGCCAGCGCCAGCCGGGCGGCGTTGATCGCCTTGACGCTGGCAATGGCGTTGCGTTCGATGCAGGGAATCTGCACCAGGCCGCCCACCGGATCACAGGTCAGGCCCAAATTGTGCTCGATTCCGACCTCGGCGGCGTTTTCCACCTGCTCCGGTGTCCCGCCGAGCACCGCGCACAATGCACCGGCCGCCATCGAACAGGCTGATCCGACCTCGCCCTGGCAGCCGACCTCGGCCCCGGAGATCGAGGCGTTGGTCTTGAACAGGATGCCGATGGCCGCCGCGGTGAGCAGAAAATCCACCACCGCATCGTCGTCCGCGCCGGGCACGAACCTCATGTAGTAGTGCAGCACGGCGGGCAGGATGCCGGCCGCGCCGTTGGTGGGCGCCGTGACAATCCGCCCGCCGGAGGCGTTTTCCTCGTTAACCGCCAACGCGTACAGGTTCACCCACTCCATCGCCCACAGCGGGTCGGCGTTGGGCGTGCCTTCCGCTGCCAGCGCCGCCTCGGCGGCGCGCAGCCTGCGCCGCAGCCCCGGGGCACGACGGCGGACCAGCAGTGAACCGGGCAGGGTCTCCTCGGTGCGGGTACAGCCGTTTTCCACACACTCCTGCATCACGGCCCAGATCCGCAGGAGGTCCGCCCGCAGTTCGGCTTCACTGCGCCAGGTGAGCTCGTTGGCCAGCATCACGCCGGCGATCGACGTTCCGGCCTCCCGGCAGCGGGAGAGCAGTTCCGCGGCGGTGGAAAACGGGTACGGGAGCCGCTCCCCGTCCGCGGGAGAGCCCGCCGCACCGGCGTCGCGCTCCCCCGCGCCGGCGTCGCGCGCTGCATCGCTCCCGTGCGCAGCCTCTTCCGCCGCGCCCTCGGCCTCTTCGGCAGTGACCACGAACCCGCCGCCCACCGAGTAATAGGAGGATGCGCGCAGCGGTGAGCCACCGGCGTCGTACGCGGTGAAGGTCATCCCGTTGGGGTGCGCCGGCAGCGAACGGCGGCGGTGCAGCACCACGTCGGCCGCCCGGTCGAACTCCACCAAATGCGTGCCCGCCAGGCGCAGCTTCCGCCCGGCCACTGCCGCCTCCACCTGCGCGTCAGCGGCATCCGGATCAACGGTTTCCGGGTCCTCGCCCTGCAGGCCCAAAATCACGGCCTTGTCCGATCCGTGGCCGGCCCCGGTGGCACCGAGCGAGCCGAACAGCTCCGACTTCACCCGGGCCACCGCCTCCAGCAGCCCGTCGGCCGCCAGCGACTCGGCAAACTGCCGGGCGGCCCGCATGGGCCCCACCGTGTGCGACGACGACGGTCCGATGCCGATCGAGAACAGGTCCAGCGCGCTCAGTGCCATCTCAATCGACCTCGGGCGAGGCGAACTCCGTCATGGCGTCCAGCAGCCAGCGGGCGGTGTAGTCGGCGAACGAGGCCCGCGGCATGATCCGGTAGACCTGGCCGCCGTCCTGCTCCGCGGTCTGCCACAGCAGCACCGGCACCGGGCCCAGCTGCGTGGTGATCGCCGTGCCGGGACGGAACATCCGCGGGTGCAGGTCCGCGTGGCAGCCCTTCTCCAGCACCAGCCGGGCCGAGGGTCCGGAGAGTTCCAGCGTGGTGCGGTTGGCGGACAGATCGACGACGGCGCCCGGTTCTCCCCCGAGGGCGGCGGTCAGGTCCGCCGTGGCATCCGTACCCTCGGGACCGACCAGCAGGAACTCGTCCGGCCCCAGCCACAGGATGGCGGTCGAGTCCGCGCCGCCGGCAACCTGGCCGTGGGCGGACGGCAGCGGCAGCCCGGCGGCGGCCTCCAGCGCCTTGGCGCCGGCCGATCCCGGCTCGGCCCGCAGGCCGACCATGTTCAGGAACGGGATTTCACGCAGGCTGACGCCACGTTCGCCGGCCACGGCGCCCTGGCTGATTGCCTCGGTCAAGTGCGCCAGCGGGCTGCGGCGCAGTGCTGCAATGTTGGTCATGACCTGTTCAGCCATCACGACGGCTCCCTTCGGGGTCGTAGAGTACGGGTTCTGCGATGACGACGTCCACCAGCTGCCCGTTGACGGGTGCCTGCAGCGTCTCGCCGATGCGGTTGCGGCCGTTCCTGATCAGGGCCAGGCCGAAACTGCGGCCCAGCGCGGCGCTGTGGTAGCTGGAGGTCACGTGCCCCTCCATCGGCACCGGCGCCTCGGCCGGCGCGATCCGGGTTCCGTGGTTGACCAGCTGCGCGCCCTCGGGCAGGCGGAACGACTTGTCCACCGGCAGGACCCCGACCAGCTGCTTGCGGTCCTCGCGCAGGTTATCGGCGCGGGTGTAGGAGCGCTTGCCCACGAAGTCCTTGGCCTTGGACACCACCCATTCCATGCCTGCGTCCTGCGGGGTCACCGTGCCGTCCGTGTCCTGGCCGACGATGATGAAGCCCTTCTCGGCGCGCAGCACGTGCATGGTCTCGGTGCCGTACGGGGTGATGTTGAACTCCGCACCGGCCTCGGCCACGTCTTCCCAGACCTTCAGTCCGTACCAGGAGGACACGTTGATCTCGAACGCCAGTTCGCCGGAGAACGAGATCCGGCAGACTCGGGCCGGGATGCCGGAGGCGAGCGTGGTTTCCTTGAACGCCATGAACGGGAAAGCGTCGTTGTCCAGGTCCAATTCGGGCGCCAGCTTGGCGATGACCGCGCGGGACTTCGGGCCAACGACGGCGACGGTGGTGTACTGCTCCGTGACCGAGTTGCACACGACGTCCAGCTCCGGCCATTCGGTCTGCAGCCATTCCTCCAGCCAGTCCAGCACCTTGGCCGCACCGCCGGTGGTGGTCGTCATGAAGTACCGGTCTTCGTCCAGACGCAGCGTCACGCCGTCGTCGAAGATCATGCCGTCCGGGGTGCACATCAGCCCGTAGCGGGCCAGGCCCGGCTTCAGCTTCTTGAACGCGTTGGTGTACATCCGGTTCAGGAATTCGCCGGCGTCCTTGCCGCGGATCTCGATCTTGCCCAGCGTGGTCGCATCCATGAAGCCGACGGATTCGCGGACGGCGGCGCATTCGCGCAGCACCGCGGCGTCCATGTCCTCGCCCGGCTGCGGGAAGTACCAGGGCCGCTTCCACTGTCCGACGTCCTCGAACAGCGCACCGTGGGCGACGTGCCACGGGTGGATGGAGGTGAGCCGCGCCGGGTCGAAGAGCTCCCCGCGCTGCCGGCCGGCCAGGGCGGCGAACGCCACCGGAGTATAGGGGGCGCGGTAGGCGGTGGTGCCGATGCTTCCGACGTCGGGATTGTTCAGCGCCGCGGCGATGACGCCGATGGCGTTGACCCCGGAGGTCTTGCCCTGGTCGTTCGCGGTGCTGATCGAGGTGTAGCGCTTCACATGCTCCACGCTGCGCATGCCGGCCCCGGTCGAACGCAGCACGTCGGCGACCGTCTGGTCGCGCTGGAAGTCCACGAAGTGGTTCTTCCAGCCGGCGGCCTCGCCGTCGGGGGCGGGAACCAGCCACAGCGGCCGGATCGGGGAGACGGTCTCGGCGGCGGCCGCGGGAACCTCCGGGTCCATGCTGAAGCCGGCGCGGGTGGCCGCCGCGGCGCCGGCGGCGGCACCCTCCTGCAGGCTGCCGGCCAGATCCAGGGTTCCGTTGCAGGCGCCGGCCGTCTGCTGGTCCTTGATCGCGGGGCCGGGCACGAAGGCCGCCAGCTCGTCGTTCCAGGCCAGGCGGCGCTCCCGCTGGCTGTGCAGGTGCACCACCGGGTTCCAGCCGCCGGAGACCGCCAGCAGGTCCGCCTCGATGGTTTCCGGTTCCCCGGTCAGCTGGCCTTCGGCATCCAGACCGCTGACGACGACGGCGCTGATCCTTCCGCCGTCGTTCTGGCCGTCGGTGTCCACCACGGCACTGCCGGTGATCAGGCGGGTGCCGGCCGCGCGGACCATCTCGGCGGCGTCGCCGCTGATTTCGGTACGCGCCTCCACCACGGCGGCGACCTTGATGCCCGCCGCAGACAGGTCGGCGACCAGTTTGTAGGCCGAGTCGTTGTTGGTGGCGACGACCACTCGGTTGCCGGCGGCCACCGCGTACCGGTTGAGGTAGCTGCGGACGGCGGAGGCCAGCATGATGCCGGGGCGGTCGTTGTTCGCGAAGACGATGGGACGTTCGTGCGCGCCGGTGGCGAGCACCATCTGGTGGGCCCGGACGTGCCAGATGCGTTCGCGGGAGACACCGGCTCCCAGCTCCCCGGCCAGGTGGTCGGTGCGGCGCTGGACGGCCACTATGAAGTTGCTGTCGTAGCTGCCGAACGCCGTGGTGCGGGGCAGATAGGTCAGCTCGTCGGCGGCGGACAACTCGGCGACGGTCCGGTCGACCCACTCCTGCGCGGGGCGGCCGTCGACCATCTCGCCGCGGCCCGACAGCAGGGAGCCGCCGGCCTCCGGCTGCTCGTCCATCAGGATCACGCGCGCACCGCTCTTGGCTGCCTCGCGGGCTGCGGCGAGGCCGGCCGGGCCGGCGCCGACCACCAGCACGTCGGTGTGCACGTATTTGCGGTCGTAGACGGCCTCGTCCGTCCGGGGGTCCAACTGGCCCAGGCCGCTCAGCAGCCTGGCGTCCATGCCGTCCGTCAGCTCCAAGGCGGTCGCCGGCAGCATGGACTCGTCAACATGCCCGGCGTAACGGGCACTGACCTTGACCAGGGCGTTGGGCTCTTCCACGCCGGCTGACATGATGCCGCGCGGACGGCCGAGGTAAAGCGAGTCGCCCGCGGTGACCTTCCCGGCCGCAAGAAGCGCGGAGGCCAGCGTGTCCCCGGCGTAGCCGGTGTAGGTGTGGCCGTCGAGCGTGAAGTTCAGCGGCTTGGTCCGGTCGATCCGGGCAGCGGCGCCGGCGGATGCGGCAAGCCGCTGCGACTGGTCGGCGAGGTTGCTGGGGGCGGTCATTTCGCTCCTCCTTCGGCTGGCTGGGCCTTGTCACCCGCGAGGCTGCCGAGGTCGATCGGTGGTTTCTCGCCGGGCTTGTACACGGCCTTGAATTCATAGCTGACGGTGTCGCGCACCGCATTGAACCAGCGCCTGCAGCCGGTGCTGTGCACCCAGCGTTCGGCGAATAGGCCTTTGGGGTTGGCGCGGTAGAAGAGGAACTTGGCCCATTCCGCGTCGCTCAGCTGGTTCGGATCCGCCGGGTAGGCCACGTGGGCCTGGCCGCCGTAGTGGTATTCGGTCTCGTCGCGCGGCCCGCACCAGGGGCATTCGATCAGAAGCATCTCGGTCTTCCTTCCTAGTGGGCCACGGCGGCGGCGCCGTGTTCGTCGATGAGGTGTCCGGTCTCGAACCGGTCCAGGGCAAACGGGGCGTTCAGCGGGTGCGGCTCGTCCGTGGCAATGGTGTGGGCGAAGGTGTAGCCGGCGCCGGGCGTCCCCTTGAAACCGCCGGTCCCCCAGCCGCAGTTCACGTAGAGCTGGTCGATCGGCGTCTTGGACACGATCGGCGAGGCGTCCATCGTGGTGTCGACGATGCCGCCCCAGGTCCGCAGCACGTGGGCGCGGGCGAAGATCGGGAAGAGCTCGACGGCGGCGGCCATCTGTTCCTCGATGACGTGGAAGGCGCCGCGCTGGCCGTAGCCGTTGTAGGTGTCGATGCCCGCGCCCATGACCAGTTCGCCCTTGTGTGCCTGGGAGACGTAAACGTGGACATGGTTGGACATGACCACCGTGGGGTGGACCGGCTCGTGCAGCTCGGAGACCAACGCCTGCAGCGGGTGCGACTGGATGGGCAGCTCGAAGCCGGCCAGTTCGGCCAGCACCGAGCTGTGTCCCGCACCGGCCAGGCCGACCTTGCCCGCGTTGATCCGGCCGCGGCTGGTTTCGACGCCGACAACCCGGTCGCCGTCCTTGATGAATCCGGTGACCTCGCAGTTCTGGATGATGTCCACGCCCATCTCGTCGCACTTGCGGGCGAAGGCCCAGGCCACGTGGTCGTGCTTGGCGATGCCGGCGCGGGGCTGGTAGGTCGCCCCCATCACCGGGTAGCGGATGTCGTCCCCGGTGTTGATGATGGGGCACAGTTCCTTGATCTGGTCCGGGGTGATCCACTCGGCGTCCACGCCGTTGAGCTGGTTGGCGTTCACCCGGCGGATGCTCTCGCGCACGTCCTGCAGCGTGTGCGCCAGGTTCATCACGCCGCGCTGGGAAAAGAGGAAATCGTATTCGAGTTCCTCCGGCAGCTGCTCCCAGAGTTTGAGCGAGTGCTCGTAGATTCCCGCGCTCTCGTCCCAGAGGTAGTTGGAGCGGATGATCGTGGTGTTGCGGGCCATATTGCCGCCGGCCAGCCAGCCGCGCTCCAGCACCGCGATGTTGGTCATGCCGTGGTTCTTGGCCAGATAGTAGGCGGTGGCCAGGCCGTGGCCGCCGCCGCCGACGATCACGGCGTCGTAAGAGGATTTCGGCTCCGGATTCCGCCAGAGGAAGTCCGGGTGCTCGGGCAGCAGGTCGGCCATTTATTCGGCTCCGTTCGGCTCGGCGTTCAGGTTGGGGTAGAGCGGGAACTTCTCCGCCAGCAGGGCCACGCGGCCGCGCAGCTCGGTGAGCAGCTCCGCGTCTGGTGCACGGGTCAGTGCGGCGGCAATGATGTCTGCCACCTCGGTGAATTCGGCGGCGCCGAAGCCGCGGGTGGCCAAGGCAGGGGTTCCGATCCGCAGGCCGGAGGAGATCATCGGCGGGCGCGGATCGAACGGCACGGCGTTGCGGTTGACGGTGATGCCGATGGAGTGCAGCCGGTCCTCGGCCTGCTGGCCGTCCAGTTCCGAGTTGCGCAGGTCCACCAAGACCAGGTGCACGTCGGTGCCGCCGCTGACCAGGCTGATGCCGGCGGCCGCAACGTCGTCGGCCAGCAGCCGCTGGGCCAGCGTTTGCGAGCCCTCGAGGGTGCGTTGCTGGCGGTCCGCGAACTCCTCGGAGGCGGCAAACTTGAAGGCCACCGCCTTGGCGGCCACCACGTGTTCCAGCGGGCCGCCCTGCTGGCCGGGGAACACCGCGGAGTTGATCTTCTTGGCCAGCTCCTGCTTGGACAGGATCACGCCACCGCGCGGACCGCCCAGCGTCTTGTGCGTGGTGGTGGTGACGACGTCGGCGTACGGCACCGGATTCGGGTGCAGCCCGGCGGCCACCAGGCCGGCGAAGTGGGCCATGTCCACCATCAGGTAGGCGCCGACCTTGTCCGCGATGCGGCGGAACTCCGCAAAGTCCAGCTGGCGGGTGTAGGCGGACCAGCCGGCCACGATCAGCTTGGGCTTGTGCTCGACGGCGAGGCGTTCCACCTCTGCCATGTCGATCCTGTGGTCGGACTCGGAGACCCCGTAGGGCACGACGTTGTAGAGCTTGCCGGAGAAGTTGATCTTCATGCCGTGGGTCAGGTGCCCGCCGTGCGCCAGGTTCAGGCCCAGGATGGTGTCGCCCGGGGACAGCAGCGCGAACATGGCTGCGGCATTGGCCTGCGCACCCGAGTGGGGCTGGACGTTGGCGGCTTCCGCGCCGAACAGTGCCTTGACCCGGTCGATGGCCAGCTGCTCGATCACGTCCACGTGTTCGCAGCCGCCGTAGTAGCGCCGGCCGGGGTAGCCCTCGGCGTACTTGTTCGTCAGCACCGAGCCCTGGGCCTCCATCACCGCGGTGGGGGCGAAGTTCTCCGACGCGATCATTTCCAGCGTGGACTGCTGGCGCTCCAGCTCCCGGGCAATGGCGCCGGCGACCTCGGGATCCGCTGCGGACAATCCGGTTGTCAGGGTGTTCACCATCCGACTTCTCCTTCTAAGAACCTGCTCAATCAAACTAATATTTGACTGATATATCAGAACTGATTGCAATAGTATGATGGGGATCACAAGACGTCAAGAGAACCCTTCCAACAGCGCATTTCGAGCTGGCGGGATCCCGAAACAGGCCACGGACGAGTCAGGAGCATCATGAGCATCACCGCGGAACCCGACGCCGGAACCGAGCCGCTGTCGCTGGCCGAGCAGGCCTACCGTGCGGTGCGGGACAAGCTGATCATGTTGGATATCCGCCCCGGCGCCCCGATCAATGACGGACAGCTGGCGGCGGAACTGGGCTTCGGGCGCACCCCGGTGCGCGAGGCCCTGAAGAAGCTGGAGATCGACCACCTGGTCATCTCCTATCCGCGCCGCGGCACGTTCGCGACCATCGTGGACATCACCGAACTGGCCGCCGTCTCGGAGCTGCGCCGGGTGCTGGAACCGCTGGCCGCCCGGAAGGCCGCCGAGTCTGCCGGCGAGGCCATGCGAGGCGAGCTTTCGCAGCTGGCCCGGGACATCGGGAAGCTCGAAGACCGCCTCCCGGACAAGCACGACCTGATGCGTTACGACCTCAGCGTGCACCGGGCCATCTACCGCGCCGCCGGCAATCCCTACCTTGAGGACACGCTGATCCGGCTGGACAACCTGGCCACCCGGATCTGGTGCCTGGTGCTGGATAAGGTGCCGTCCGTTGCCGGCCACATCACCGAGCACGTGGAACTACTGGACTCAATTGTCGACGGCGATGCCGACCGCGCTGCCCGCCTCGCCCTCGAGCACATCGCAGGCTTCGAACAGGCCATCCGCGCGGTACTGTAGGCGTTTGAACAACCCCCAAGAGGTGGACAGACAGGCGCCGCGCCCTCATCTTCCGGTGTTTGCTGACGAAACAAGCAGTCGTGCTCGCCAGCACGAGCCCAAAAACGCCTTGACAGTGATATACCTCACTCTTAGTCTGGTGCAACATTGTTGCATTGCATGCAACTCAGCTGACTAATTGGCGGTAATCCCATGACACACAGCGATAAACTTCCTTCTGTCCCGGCCAATGGAGCTGGACTAGGCCCAACGTTGAGCGGACAGCACCGCACGGACCCTTCCGGCGTCGGGAAACAAACCCGCCGGAAAGTCGTTGCCGCAAGTTTCATCGGCAATTTCGTCGAATGGTTCGACTACGCGGTCTACGGCTATCTGGCAGTGAACATCTCCGCTGTCTTCTTTCCGGAATCGGACCCCCAGACAGGGTTGCTGCTGACTTTCGGTTTGTTCGCCATCTCCTTCTTGGTCCGTCCGGTCGGCGGGTTCATTTGGGGCCACATCGGTGACCGGATCGGACGCCGATCCGCCCTTTCGTGGTCGATCCTCATCATGTCTGCCGCCACGTTTTGCATCGCGTTGATCCCCGGCTACGCCACCATCGGCATCTGGGCACCGGTGCTGCTCCTGCTCATCCGCGTCATTCAAGGCTTCTCGGCCTCTGGCGAGTATGCCGGCGCTTCCGCCTTCCTCGTTGAATATGCCCCGGCGAACCGACGAGGCCTCTACGCAGCCGTCGTTCCCGCCAGCACCGCCACCGGCCTGCTGCTGGGCTCACTGCTGGCAGCTCTCCTGACCGGCCTGCTCAGCACCGAGGCGATGAACGATTGGGGATGGCGCCTGCCGTTCCTCTTGGCCGCACCCATGGGCCTCATCGGCCGCTACATCCGCACCCGCCTGGAAGACACTCCCGCTTTCCGCGAGCTAGCCCTAGAGGACCAGGCCATCAAGGCCCCGGTGAAGAGTATGTTTCAGGAACACTGGCGCCAACTGCTGCAGGCCGTCGGTGCCGTGCTCCTTAACGCCGTCGGGTTCTACGTCATCCTCAGCTACATGCCCACGTACCTGTCCGAGGAAATCGGCATGGACGCAACAGCTTCATACATCGCCACCACGGTGGCTCTTCTGACCTACATTGGATTCATTTTCCTCACCGGCATGTTGTCAGACCGGTTTGGCAGAAAGAAGGTCCTAATCACGGCGTCCGTGCTGTTCATTGTCCTGACCGTGCCGGCGTTCGCGGCCCTCGGCACCGGGGACTTCATGACGATCTTGCTCGTGCAGATCCTGCTGGGCGGAATGCTTACGCTCAACGACGGCACGCTCCCCAGCTTCCTGGCCGAGAAGTTCCCCACCAGGGTGCGGTTCAGCGGGTTCGCCGTCAGCTTCAATCTGTCGAACGCCATTTTCGGCGGCACTGCCCCGTTCATGGCCACCCTGCTGATCGCTTCCACCGGAAGCGACCTGGCTCCGGCGTGGTACTTGATCGCCGCCGCCGCTGTCTCTTTGGTCGCCGTCGCGCTTTCACGCGAGACCAGCCGCGAGCCGCTTCGCCATCAGTAACGATTTCCCGGCCTACTCCCCATTTAGACTTTGGTGCCGGTCGCTATAGCGATCACGGCATCCTCACGATCGGACGCCGACCACGCTGTCCGCCTCGCCCTCGAGCACATCACCGGCTTCGAAAAGGCCAACCGCGCGGGGCTCCAGCTGACCGAAAGACCTTCATCCCCCATCAGAAAAACATTCCCCTTGACTGTGACGCCCCTCACTGTAGACTTTGCTGCAACCGTGTTGCCTGTATTGCAACAACACGTTCCCGGCATTGTGCTCCTCACCCATAGACACCATCGCAGCCGACCAGCCACTGGTCGCCCATTGAAAGGGACGCTGGCATGTCCGTTCATGAGCAAGAGAAACCCAAAGGAACCACCACTCCTCTCGGAGTCGGGGAGGACGATGCAGTCACCCCCGACCGAGCCGAGGACCTAACCGCGGCGGGAGACAGGGCAGCGCCTTCCACAGTGGATCTCCCGCGGTTCCGGGGTCGCTTGATCCCGCCGCTTGATCGGGCGATCATCAAGATCCTGCCGCCCGTTCTGATCATCGCCCTCATTGTCGCCGTCACCACGAATCCCAGCGGCGCAGCGGATGTGATCGGCCAACTGCGCACGTTCGTTACCTCGGGCTTCACCTGGCTCTTCGTCCTGTATTCGCTCGTTGCCGTGGTCGTTTGTGTTTGGCTAACGGTCAGCAGGGTGGGCAGGATCCGCCTGGGCGGCCCCAAGGCCAAGCCTGAACACAGCAAGTTCGCGTGGTACTCCATGCTGTTCGCCTGCGGGCAGGGCATCGGTTTGATCTTCTGGTCCGTCGCCGAACCGATCATGCTCCGTGATGAAACCCCTGTTATTCCTGCCGCCGCCGGCGAGGGCGGCATGGTGTGGACGTACTTCCACTGGGGGCTGACCGCCTGGGCCATGTACTGCGTCGTAGCAGTTTGCCTGGCATACTCGCACCATAATCTGGGCAAGACCCTCACCTTCAGGGAAGCCACGGTTGATATTCTGCCCAAGCGCGCCCAGCGTGGCGCGGGGGTCGTCGTAGAGCTCCTGGCCATCATGGCCACGGTCCTCGGGCTGGCCACCTCCTTCGGATTCGCCGCCCTGCAGTTCACGTCGGGCCTCTCCTCGTTTACCGGCCTAACATCCGGGCCCGGCCTCTGGATCGGCGTCATCGTCGCCCTCGGCGGCCTGACGGCGCTGTCCGCCTTCCTCGGCGTCAACAAGGGCATGAAGCGCATCAGCGAGGCGAATTCGGTGTTGAGCATTGTCCTCATGGCAGCCGTCTTCATCTTCGGGCCGGCGGCCTTCATCATCTCCAACATGTCGCAGACCTTCGGCTCGTTCTTCTACAACTTCATTCCGATGAGCTTCTGGACGGATGCGCCGACTTCTGCCGCCCCCTTGGAATCCTGGCAGGACAGCTGGAACGGATGGTGGACTGTCTTCATCTGGTGCTGGGTCATCGCCTTCTCACCATTCGTCGCCGGCTTCATCGCACGGATTTCGCGCGGCCGGACCATCCGCGAGTTCGTCATAGGCGTGACCGTCATCCCCTCCCTGATCGTGATGGTCTGGGTCGGGATCCTCGGCTCGGCCGCTATCCACTACGACAACACCTCGGACCGCTCCATCTCGTCCGACGTTGCGGCAGACACCTCCAGCGGCCTGTTCTCCATGCTGAACATGATTCCTGTCGTGGGCGGACTGCTCCTCGTCATCGCCACCATTCTCGTCGCGACCTACTACGTCACGAGCCTTGATTCCGGGGCCTATGCGCTGGCGGAATTCGTGTCGGCGCCTAAGAAGTCGGGCCCCTGGTTCCGGGTGGTACTGGTCGCCAGCATTGCCTCTGTTGCACTGATCCTGTTGTCCCTTGGCGGAACTTCGGTCGTCGACACAGTACAAACAGGCACGATTATCGGCGGCTTCCCCTTCGCCTTCGTCATTCTCCTCATGATCGCCAACCTGATCCGGCGGCTGAGACTGCGAAACAAGGAAGTCAAACGCCTTGAGAAAGAGATCAACGACCCGAATCACCGCGTCGAAGACGACTTTGTCGACGAAGACGGGCTGCCCACGCGGCAGATCGACTAGCCCCACCACCGTCGGCTCGGCGGGGCCGCCGCCCCGCCGAGCCCACCCCTTCAGGAGAAGCATCATGGATCCAAACCTGCCCACCCCCGCTCGCCCATCCAGTATCCACATGTCAGAAACCGACGCCCACACCTTCAATGAATGGCTGAACGCCGGTCCCGGCGGAGTCGTGCTGGTCCCGGTCGGAGCCCTGGAGCAACACGGGCCGCACCTGCCTCTGGGGACGGATACTTTCCTATCGACCCGCATCGCCGCGGCGGTTGCGGAAACCGCCGGGGCGCTGGTCGCGCAGCCCATTACCTACGGCTACAAGTCGCAGCAAAAATCCGGCGGCGGAAACCATCTTGCGGGCACCACCAGCCTCGATGCTGCAACGATGATCGGCCTTACAAGAAGCCTGACAGTTTCGCTATTTAGGCAGGGCGTGCGGAACATCGTCTTCGTCAACGGCCACTTCGAGAACTACCAGTTCCTCTACGAAGGCATAGACCTCGCGCTCGGCGAGTTGGGCATCGGCCCAGGGGACGACCGCAGCGTGCTGCTGCTGTCCTATTGGGACTACGTTTCACAGGAGACGCTCCAGACCGTCTATCCGAACGGCTTCCCCGGATGGGAGATCGAACACGGCGGAGTGTTGGAGACATCGCTCATGCTCCATTTGGAGCCGAGCCTGGTGAATCTGGACCGAAGCGTTGACCACCCACCCGCAGACCTGCCCAGGTTCGACCGCCTGCCAGTCGTTGCCTCACGTACGCCTGCCACCGGATGCCTCTCCTCTCCCACTGGCTCAGACGCCGTCAAAGGCAAGATTCTGTTCGACCAGGTCGTTGATGCTCTGGCCAAGGACATCGTGCGGGAGCTTCAGCTCGCGCGATAGCTCGCAACCTGCGCTGCAACTCTTGACGTGGGGCGCATCACACGACATACTCAATGCAACACCGTTGCAGGGAACGCAACAGGTCAACACATTCTCTAGCTTCCATCTACCCCCGCCGGCATCCCCGCGGACGGGCCGGTACCTCCAGGCCGCTTGGCCCACACACCCAGAAGGAGTCATCATGTCCATCGAAGCATCGACCGCGAATTCGGTTTCCGAGCTCGAACGCCTGAAAGTTCTGCACAACGGAGAAAAGCAGCAGCTGACCTTCTCCGACGCCGAGTTCGAGCGCCGCCTGGCCGGGCTGCGGCAGATTATGGCTGCCAAGGAACTCGACGCGGTCATCCTGACCAGCTACCACGGCATCAAGTACTACTCGGACTTCCTGTACACGACGTTCGGCCGTAACTACGCGCTGGTCGTCACCGCCGACGACTCCGTCACCGTCACCGCTAACATCGACGCCGGCATGCCGTGGCGCACCAGCTATGGCGAGAACATCGTCTACACGGACTGGAAGCGCGACAACTTCTACTTCGGGCTGCAGGAGGCCCTGCGCCAGCGCGGCGTCAGCGCCCGTCGCCTCGGTGTGGAGGACGACGCCCTGCCGCTGATGACACGCCAGCGCATCCAGGCCGCCTTCGACGGTGCCGAACTGCTCGACGTCTCCCAGGACGCGATGCGCCAGCGGATGATCAAGTCGGCCGAGGAAATCGAGGTCATTAAGCACGGCGCACGCATCGGCGACCTGGGCGGCGAGGCCATCAAGGCCGCCATCCGGGAGGGCATCAGCGAATACGAAGTGGCCCTGATCGGCACCGAAGCGATGGTCCACGAAATCGCCCGCACCTTCCCCCACCGGGAGGTCCGCGACACCTGGGTCTGGTTCCAGTCCGGCATTAACACCGACGGCGCGCACAACTGGGCCACCACCCGCAAGCTGCAGCGCGGGGACATCCTGTCCCTGAACTGCTTCCCGATGACCTCCGGCTACTACACGGCGCTGGAACGCACCCTGTTCCTGGGCGAGCCGGACGAACGCTCGCTCGAACTGTGGAACATCAACGTGGAGGTCCACCGCCGCGGGCTGGAACTGATCAAGCCCGGCGCCGTCTGCAAGGACATCGCCGCCGAGCTGAACGAGATCTACATCGGCCACGGGCTGCTCGCGAACCGCACCTTCGGGTACGGCCACTCCTTCGGCGTCCTCTCGCACTACTACGGACGCGAAGCCGGCTTGGAGCTGCGCGAGGACATCGACACCGTCCTGGAGCCGGGCATGGTCGTCTCCATGGAACCCATGATCACCGTTGCCGACGGCGAACCCGGCGCCGGCGGCTACCGCGAACACGACATCCTCGTCATCGGCGAGAACGGCGCCGAGAACATCACCAAGTTCGGCTTCGGACCGGAGCACAACATCATCGACGCCTGACCCGTATCGGGGCTGCTGAAACGCTGTGCGGCGCAACTGGAATGGTTGCGCCGCACAGCGTTTTAATCGGCCAGAATGGAACGCACTATGAATAAAGCTGCAGATGACACCAACAAGAAGGGTGCTGCCGGTTCCTCGGATGCACGCGGGGCCTCCGTCATCCTTAACGCGATCGAGGTCATGCGCTGCTTCAGTGTCGAAACGCCGCTGCTGGGCGTCACCGAAATTGCCTCTCGCGTGGGACTGCACAAGAGCACGGTCTCCCGCATCCTGGCCACACTGGAGCAGGAGGATCTTGTCGAGCGGGATCCGTCGACGCGCCGGTTCAAGCTCGGCCTCGGCCTGATCGCCGTGACCGGCCCCCTGCTGGCCGATCTCGATGTGCGCCGGGCGGCGTATCCGGTGCTGCAGGAACTCACGGACCGCACCGGCGAGACCAGCGCGCTGATGGTCTGGAACGGCAGCGAGTCGGTCTGCGTCGAACAAATTGCGAGCCCACAGCAGGTCAAACACACGACCCCTCTGGGTACCAGGTACAACACAGCTCTCAGCTCGTCCGTACAGGTCTTCCTGGCCCAAGTCAGCTCGGACACGGTCCGCAGCCTGATCGCCCAAGGGGACGTGATCCTCCCCGACAGCGGGGTCGGCGCCCTGGATGCCTACGCCGTCCGGCTCCAAGAGGTCGCAGCCAAGGGCCTGGCCACCAACTACGGCGAGACGTCACCGGAGGAAGTCGGCGTTGCTGCCCCTGTCTTCGATCACCGCGGAAACCTTGCCGGGTGCGTCATGCTTGCGGCGCCCCGATTCCGGATTTCCGAAGACGTGTTGGGCACAATATCCGAAGCCTGCCGCCAAGCTGCTCGCCGGGTTTCGGTCCGGATGGGGGGCCACCCCGCCGCAGCACTTCCTGCCGGCGAGGGGACTTAACGTGCTGGAACGCCGCGGCGAGTTCGCCTTTGCCTACAACCTCCACGACGGCAGCGCCCCGGTGAAGATGCAGTGGCTGTTTCAGGATCGGTCCCGCCTGCCCGTGGCGGTTCAGACGTGGGAGTTGCCGCCGGGCGGGACCGAAGGCATGCATTCTCATCCCAGGGGCATCCGCGCTCTCGAAGAACTCTACGTGGTGATGGAAGGAACGGCCCGGATGACCGTGGACGGCCAGGTCCACCAGTTGCACCCGGGTGATGCAGTGCTCGCCCCGGTGGGGTCTGAGCACGATCTGGCGAACACCGGCGGCGGACCGCTGCGGGTGCTCGTGGTCTGGGGAGAGCCCGGGTCGGCCGACTACTCGTCCTTCGGCTCACACCGTGCCGCCCGGGCCGCCCGCTCCCCCGGGGCAACGTCGGACTGACGGCGCTCCGGGTCATTCCCTCTGCCGCGGCGCCACGTCCCCGCCGGCAATGAGATTATGGTCCTATGGCCGATCCTGAAGAGCTCGACGACGAGGCGTCGCCGGAGAACTTGAACCGCGGCGTGCAGTCTGTGGACCGCGCCATCACCGTGCTCGAGATCCTGGCCCGCCGTGGCGCAGCCGGTGTCAGCGACATCGCCGAGGAGATGGGCGTGCACAAGTCCACCGCGTCGCGGCTGCTGGCATCGCTGGACCAGCGCGGCATGGTGCAGCAGAACAGCGAGCGCGGCAAATACCAGCTCGGCTTTAGCATACTGCGGCTCGCGAACTCGATCCCGGGGAACCTGAGCCTGGTGCGCGAGGCCCGCCCCGTGCTGGAACGACTGGCGGAACAGTACAAGGAAACCGTGAACTTGGCAGTCCTGCGTTCCAACTACGCCGTCAACGTGGACCAGGCGCGGGGCACCTCCACTCTGGCGATGTCCGACTGGATCGGCAGCCTGACGCCCCTGCACGCCACGTCCAGCGGTAAAGTCCTGCTGGCGGGGCTCACCTCCGAAGACCGACTGAAGATCGTGAAGCAAACCCGGTTGCCGGCGCAGACCGCGAACACGATCACCTCCCGGCAGAAACTGGAAAAGGAACTGCTCCAGGTCTCGGCCAAGGGCTACGCCGTCGTCGAGGAAGAATTCGAGATCGGCCTGAATTCCATTGCTGTTCCGGTATGGGACCACCTGGGAACCGTTATCGGGTCCGTCAGCATTTCCGGCCCGGCCTTCCGGTTCAAGCCCGAGCAGATTGACGGGCTGGTCGAGGACCTCAAGCAGGCCGGGCAGGACATCAGCGCCCGGATGGGCCATTCCCCGGATATCTGACGCCCCCGCCGTCGCAGGCCGCTCTCACTCGACGACGGCAGCGGCGGCTGGCTTTCCGGCCAGGCGGGCCGTGACCCACGCGTGGAACGCGCTGATGTGGTGTTCGCTGGGAACCAGCACGCCGCCGTTTGCGTAGATCTTGGAGCCCATCGCCGGCTGGCAGCGTTCGCAGGCATCGAAGTCCTGCTGGTTCACCCGGTGAAAGAGTTCCACGGAGGCCGTGAGGTCCTTTCCGGATTCCACCACGCTGGGCATATACAACCAGTCGCACTCCACCACGGTCCGGTCCGCTGCCAGCGGGAACATCCGATGGATGATCACGTGGTCCGGGACCAGGTTCAGGAAGACCGTGGGTCTGATCGTGACGGCGTAATATCGCCGGTCCTGGTCTTCGGCGATGCCCGGAATCCGTTCCAGGCCTTCCGACCCGTCCACCGTGAAGCCCTTGACGTCCTCACCGAATTCGGCGCCGTGGCCCACGAAGTACTGAGCGGCCAGTCCGTCGGCGAACTCCGGCAGCACCTCCGTCAACTCCGGATGAATCGTGGCACAGTGATAGCACTCCATGAAGTTCTCAATAATGAGCTTCCAATTGGCCTTCACGTCGTAGGTGATCCGCCGGCCCAGGCTGAGGTTGGCGATGTCGTACCCGTCGATCGCGCCGGCGTCGCCCAACCGCTCTTCGATTGCCCCGACCACATCGTCGTCGAACGACGGCGGTTCGTCCGCGAGGCACAACCACACGTAGCCCAGGTATTCGCGTACCGGGACGTCCACCAACCCGTACTTCTGCCGGTCTATGTCCGGCATCTTGGTCAAGTTGGGCGCAGCGATGAGCTTGCCGTCGAAATCGTACGTCCAGGCATGGTACGGGCACTGGAAAGAACGTCCCGCCTCTCCCTTCTCCTCCACGCAGAGTTTGACGCCGCGGTGCCGGCAGATGTTGTAATACGCCCGAACCGCACCCTTGCGGTTGCGGGTGACAATGACCGATTCGCGCCCGATCTGCACGGTTTGGTAGGCGCCGGGCTTGTCCAGATCGGCCGACCTGACCGCGCAGAACCACATCGCTTCGAGAATGTGTTCCTGCTCAGCACGGAAGACATCGTCGTCGACGTAAGTCCGGCCAGGCAACGTGGCGATCAAGCTATCCGAAACCATCTCGGCGGTCATGCGAACTCCTTTGGACAGAACTGGCAGGGAGGGAACGGGTGATTTGGGTCAGGAAGCGGTGGCGAACTCGCCCGACCGTACGTCTAGGGAGCGCTCGGCTTCCCGGTTGAGGAATTTGCGCCATCTGGTGAACTGGCGGATCTGGTTGACGCCCAGCACGGCTACAGGGTCGGCTCCGGCATAGTAGACGGCCAGGAAACTGTTGTCTTCGACGCAGCCGTGCTCAATCTCAACCCGATCGTGTCCGTGCACATGGCCGGCAAACTGAATTCGTGAGCCGTATTGGTCGGACCAGAAATAGGGCGGATTGACCGGCGCGGCGGCCGCTGTGTCGTTCAACAGCGCTGCCACGGCCACGGCTGGTTGCTCAAGGGCTCCGGTCCAGTGCTCAACCCGTTCGTGTGCCCCTGCCCGCGGGTTCCACCAGGCGGCGCAGTCGCCGACGGCCACCACCGAGGGGTGATTGGTGCGGCCCATCGAATCGCAGAGCACGCCGTTGCCCAACCGGATTCCGGAGCCGAGCAACCAATCGGTGTTCGGCTGCCCACCAACGCCCACCAGCACGATGTCCGCGGGAAGTTCCCGTCCGTCGTCGAGCACCACGTGGCTGACGTTTCCGCCGCTGGTCCGGAAGGACCGGATAGATCTGCCGCAGAGTATCTCCACCCCGCCGGCCGAATGCAGTCCGGCGACGGCCGCCCCCATCTCGGCGCCCAGGGCTCCGGACAAAGGAGCAGCGGACCGCTCAACGACAGTGACGTCGAGGCCCGCGGCCCGGGCCGTCGAAGCGGTTTCGGCGCCGATGAAACCTGCCCCGATCACCACCATTTTCCGACCTGGCAGCAGGTGCCCGCGCAGCGCCCGGGCGTCGTCCAGCGTACGGAGGGTGAACACGTTCTTGCAGCCATCGACTTCGGGCAGCACCCTGGCGGAGGAGCCGGTGGCCACGACAAATCCGTCCGCGGAGAGACTGCGTCCGTCGCTGAGGGATACGGTCATCGACTCAAGTTCGAGTCCTACGGCCTTCACACCGAGGATCCATTCGGCGTCCAACCCATCGTCCCCGCCGACCAGCGCCAAGTCCGCCTCCGACATCCGGCCGGCCAGGAAGTCCTTGGACAGCGGCGGGCGGTCGTAGGGCGGATGAATTTCCTCTCCAACGACGATCAGGCGGCCGGCAAAACCTTGGGCACGTGCTGCCCGGGCGGCAGAGAGCCCGGACAGCGAAGCTCCAATGATGACGAGGGTCTGCATGGGTAGGGCCTTTCACGGCAGGAGGATCGACGGCAGTTCCAACAAGCAGCACGTTGCGCAACTCGATGCGCTATGTGAAACAGCGTGAAGAAAGATTGCCCGTGTGTCAAGGGGTTCCGACGTCAAGCGGATAAAGATTTTCCCAAGACCCTTGACAACGGATTGTGACCCGGCACACTGTTGCCTATCGTGGACAACGTTGTTCATGACGGAACTTGCCACGCCGTGGCGTTGCGAAAGAAGCCGCTCCATGCACAAAGCCTGCCCGTTGAACCAACTAGCCCCCGGCGACGCCATCCGGCTGGATACCTCGCCTCCCATCGCGGTCTTCCACACGGAAGAGGGCGAACTCTTTGCCATCGACGACACCTGCACGCACCAAGACGCCTCGCTTGCGGACGGCTGGGTGGAGGGCTGCGAAGTCGAGTGCCCGCTGCACGCGTCGAAGTTTGATCTGCGCACCGGCGTAGTGGACGCGCCGCCGGCCAAACTCCCGGTTCGCGTCCACGGTGTCTCCGTCGTGGACGGCATCATCATGGTCCGGGAATCAGAAGAGGTCCCGAATCTCCCGCCCGGCCTGCAGGTCGACGGGCACGTGTAGCCGGTCCTTCGTCATCCAACAAAGGAATCTAGATGTCAGTGAACAAAGATCTTGCAGTTGATGATGGCCCGCCCGACCACGAGGTCCGGCAGGTGCTTGCACCGGAGCCGACGGGCGGACCGCTTGACGCGCCGCCGCGGCGGGAGGACACCGAGGATGACGCCCGGATCCTGGCCGAGCTTCGTGCGAGCGAGAACGAGCAGGCGGTCGCGGGCCGGCAGCGGACGAGCGGTGGCTTGGACAAGACGGTTTTCGCCGTGGCCGGCGTCCTCGCCGTCGCGTTCGTAGCCTGGGGCTTCCTGGCCACCGAGCATCTCGGCACCACCTCGGTCACCGTCCTGAACTGGGTGATGGAGAATACCGGTTGGCTGTTCATTCTGCTGGCCTCGCTCTTCGTGGTTTTTGTGCTGTGGCTGGCGATCGGCCGGTTCGGCAACATCCCGCTGTCCAAGGACGGCGAAAAGCCGGAGTTCCGCACCATCTCCTGGATTTCCATGATGTTCGCCGCCGGCATGGGCATCGGACTGATGTTCTACGGCGTGGCGGAGCCGATGTACCACTACATCTCCCCGCCGCCCGGCGCCGTCGACGGGCAGACTCCCGAGGCCATCCAGACGGCGATGGCCACCTCGCTGTTCCACTGGACACTGCATCCGTGGGCGATGTACGCCGTCGTCGGCATTGCCATGGCCTACGGCACCTACCGGCTGGGCCGCAAACAGCTGATCTCGGCAATCTTCACCTCCCTGTTCGGCAGCAAGACGGTGGAGGGACCGGCAGGAAAGTTCATCAACATCCTGGCCATCTTCGCCACCCTCTTCGGCACCGCCGCGTCGCTCGGCCTTGGTGCCCTGCAAATCGGCAGCGGCCTGGCCTTCAACGGCTGGGTTGGCGAGCTGGCAACGGGAGTGCTCGTGGTCATCATCGCCGTGCTCACGGCATGCTTCATCGCCTCGGCCGTCTCCGGCATCCGCCGGGGCATCCAGTGGCTGGCCAACATCAACATGGTGCTCGCCGTGGTCCTGGCGCTGATTGTGTTCCTGGCAGGGCCCACACTGTTCATCCTGAACCTGGTGCCGGCCGCCGTCGGGGATTATGCCCGCGACCTGGCCGAGATGGCCTCCCGCACCGAAGCGGTGGGGGACGAGGCGCTGCGCAGCTGGATGTCCGGCTGGACGGTGTTCTACTGGGCCTGGTGGGTGTCCTGGACGCCGTTCGTGGGCATGTTCATCGCGCGCATCAGCCGCGGCCGCACCATCCGCCAGTTCGTCACCGGCGTGCTGCTGGTGCCAAGCGTGGTGAGCGTCGCCTGGTTCGCGATCTTCGGCGGGGCCAGCTTCGGCGTGCAGGCCGCAGCAGATGCCACACCGAATCCCGGCGACGGGCTGGTGGACATGGTGGACGGCGAGCCGACCATCTCCTTCGACGGTGCCCTCTTCGATCTGCTGCAAAACCTGCCCTTGCCGAACATTCTGGCCGGCGCGGTGGCGATCCTGGCGATGGTGCTGGTGGGGATTTTCTTCGTCACCGGCGCCGACTCGGCCTCGCTGGTGATGGCTTCCCTCAGTTCCAACGGGGCCGAAGAGCCGTCCCGCGGCGTCGTGATCTTCTGGGGTGCGTTGACCGGCGGGGTGGCTGCGGTGATGTTGCTGGCCGGCGGGGACCAGCCGGCCGAAGCCCTGAACGGACTCAAGAACATCACCATCGTGGTGGCGTTGCCGTTCGTCCTGGTGATGCTGCTGATGTGCATTGCGCTGGCCAAGGACCTGCGCCGTGATCCGTTGGCGCTGCGCCGACGGCTGGCCGACTCCGTGGTGGAGCGCGCCATCCGTTCCGGGGTGGGCCAGCACCGCGGAACCAGGTTCGATCTGGTCACCAAGCACGAATGCGACGACACCTGTCCCGAAGGGAAGTGCCCGGCAGCTTCGCCGCCGCCGGCCTAGGCCGCCCTGCGGCGGGCGGACCCGTGCAACCGGGGCGCCCGCCGCACCGCACAAACGCCTGACCCTTCATCCCTTGCACCGCCCTGCTACCTCAAGGAGCATTACCGCATGAGTACTACCCCGCGCATCGTCATCATCGGAGCAGGGATCGTCGGCGCCAACCTGGCGGACGAACTGGCCACCCGCGGCTGGACGAACGTGACCGTCCTGGAGCAGGGCCCGCTGCATCTGGCCGGTGGGTCGAGTTCGCACGCCCCCGGCCTGGTGTTCCAGACCAATCCGTCCAAGACCATGACCGAATTCGCCGGCTACACCGTGGGCAAAATGCGCTCACTCACGGCCGACGGCATCTCCTGCTTCAACCAGGTGGGCGGTCTGGAGGTGGCCACCACGCCCGCGCGGTTCGAAGACCTCAAGCGCAAGGCCGGCTTCGCCGCGTCCTGGGGCGTCGAGGCGCGGCTGATCGATCCGGATGAATGCGAGAAGCAGCATCCGCTGCTGCCGGCCGGGAACGTGCTGGGCGGCCTGCACATCCCTTCCGACGGTTTGGCCCTCGCGGCCCGCGCCGTCCGGCTGTTGATTGCCCGCGCCTCCGCCGCCGGCGTCGAGTTCCGCGGTTCCACCACCGTGACAGGCATTGAGCACGACGGCGGACGGGTCACCGCGGTGGCGACCGACGCCGGGAGGGTGTCCGCCGACGTCGTGGTCTGCTGTGCCGGGTTCTGGGGGCCGAAGATCGGCGCCATGGTGGGCATGACGGTGCCGCTGCTCCCGCTGGCGCACCAATATGTCAAGACCTCGGCGTTGCCGGTGCTGGCCGGCCGGAACGAGCTGCCCAACGGCGCCCGGCTACCGATCCTGCGCCATCAGGACGCGGACCTGTACTTCCGCGAGCACGGCGACCGGCTGGGCATCGGTTCCTACGCGCACCGGCCCATGCCGGTGAACCTGGACGAGCTGTCCGCCGTCCCGCCGGCGGACGTGTCCGAAGACCGCATGCCGTCGCGGCTGGACTTCACGCCGGAGGACTTCGAATCGTCCTGGCGGGAAAGCCAGCGGCTGCTGCCGGCACTCCACGGCGCGCACATCGCCGACGGCTTCAACGGCGTCTTTTCCTTCACCCCCGACGGCGGCCCGCTGATCGGCGAGTCCCCGGACGTCGCCGGCTTCTACCTGGCCGAAGCCGTCTGGGTCACCCATTCGGCGGGCGTGGCCAAGGCTGTGGCAGAGCTGCTGGTGGACGGACGGTCGCGGACGGACCTGCATGAATGCGATGTGCGCCGATTCGAAGATGTCCAGCTGGCGCCGGAGTACATCAGCCAGACGTCGCAGCAGAACTTCGTGGAGATCTACGACGTGCTGCATCCGCTGCAGCCGCGCGAATCCCCGCGGAACCTGCGCACCAGCCCGTTTTTCGGCCGCCAGCAAGAGCTCGGCGCGGTCTTCCTGGAATCCGGCGGCTGGGAGCGGCCGCACTGGTACGAGGCCAACGCGGCGTTGCTGTCGGTGCTGCCGCAGGACTGGCGGGAACCGGAGCGCGACGCCTGGGCGGCCCGCTACCACTCCCCCATCGCCGCGGCCGAAGCCTGGAATACGCGCACCGCCGTCGCCATGTATGACATGACGCCGCTCAAGCGGGTGGAGGTGTCCGGGCCGGGCGCCCTGACCTTGCTGCAGCGGCTGGGCACCGGGCAGCTCAACAAGAAACCCGGGGCGGTGACCTACTGCCTGTTGCTGGATTCCGGCGGCGGCATCCGCAGCGACATCACGGTGGCCCGGCTGGCGCCGGAACGGTTCCAGGCAGGAATCAACAACAACGCCGACTACGAGTACCTGCGCGGCGAGGCGTCCGCACAGTCGCACGCCGACCCGGCCCAGTGGGTCCGGGTCGAGGACATCACCGCCGGCACCTGCTGCATCGGACTCTGGGGGCCCTTGGCGCGCAGCGTGATGGCCAAGGTCAGCGGCGACGACTTCAGCAACGACTCGCTCAAGTACTTCCGCACAGCCCAGGTGCGCATTGCCGGCCTGACCGTCACCGCGATGCGGCTCTCCTATGTGGGCGAGCTGGGCTGGGAACTGTACACCACGGCCGACCAGGGGCTCAGGCTCTGGGACGCGCTGTTCGAGGCCGGGCAGGAGCACGGGATCATCGCCGCCGGCCGGGCCGCGTTCAACAGCCTTCGGCTGGAAAAGGGCTACCGGCTCTTTGGCACCGACATGACCACCGAGCACACGCCGGAGGAGGCCGGCCTCGGGTTTGCGGTCAAGGCGGACAAGGGCGGATTCGTCGGCGATGCCGCGCTGGCCGCCGCGGGCGCACCGGCCCGCCGGTTGCGCTGCCTGACCATCGACGATGGCCGGTCGGTCGTGCTGGGCAAGGAGCCGGTGTACGTGGACGACGTCCCGTCCGGCTACGTCACCAGCGCGGCCTTCGGCTACACGGTGGGCCGGCCGATCGCGTACGCGTGGCTTCCTGCCCAAACCGTGGAGGGAGACGGCGTCGAGATCGAGTACTTCGGCCGCCGCATTCCGGCCACCGTCGCCGCCGAACCGCTGGTCGATCCCGGCATGGAACGCCTTCGCGGCTGACCGTCCGCGCTGGCGGGGAGACTGGCCGCGGCTAGGGCCGCAGCAGCACCTTGATGGCGCGGCGTTCGTCCATGGCCCGGTAAGCTTCAGCGGCCTCGGCGAGGGGCATGACCGCGTCGAAGACCCTGCCGGGGTTGATCTTCCCGGCCAGGACGTCCTCGAGGAGTTCCGGAAGGTATTCGCGGGTGGGCGCGGCGCCGCCGGCGACGGCAATGTTCTTGGAGAACAACACCCCGATGGGCAGTTCGGCGCCACCGGCGGGGACACCCACGAAGCCGACTGATCCGCCGGGCCTGGTGCAGCGCAGCGCCTGGTCCATCGACTCCGCCGTGCCCACGCATTCGAGCACCGAATCGGCCAGCACGCCGCCGAGCAGCTCTTTGACCCTTTCGGCGGCGGCCTTGCCGCGTTCCGCCACGACGTCGGTCGCGCCGAATTCGCGCGCCAGTGCCGCCCGGTCGTCGTGGCGGGACATCGCGATGATCCGCTCGGCACCCAGCCGCTTGGCTGCCAGCACTCCGCACAGTCCGACGGCGCCGTCACCCACGACGACGACGGTGCGTCCCGGACCAACCTTGGCGCTGATGGCCGCGTGGTGTCCCGTGCCCATCACGTCGGAGAGCGTGAGCAGGCTCTTGGCCAGTTCCTCCCCGGGATCGGTCACGCCCAGCACCGCCACCAAGGTGGCGTCGGCGTGGGGCACCCGCACGGCTTCGCCCTGGCCGCCGTCGACCGGGAGGCCATGCTCGTCGCGGCCTCCCCAACTGGCCCGGTGTTCGCAGGAGGTTTGCACGCCGTTGCGGCAGGGCGGGCACTCGCCGCAGCTGATGGC
Source organism: Arthrobacter sp. Y3223065 (assembly GCF_059090885.1). Taxonomy (NCBI): domain Bacteria; kingdom Bacillati; phylum Actinomycetota; class Actinomycetes; order Micrococcales; family Micrococcaceae; genus Arthrobacter; species Arthrobacter sp. Y3223065. The sequence goes on from NZ_JBNHGC010000007.1 coordinate 128,010, forward strand.
CCACGGGGCTACCACGAAGTCGCCGGCCGACAGCGTCCGCACCGCGTCGCCGGTGGCCGCGACGACGCCGATGAGTTCGTGGCCGATGGGATGCGGTTTGCCCGGCTCGCGGATGCCGCGGTAGGGCCACAGGTCGGAACCGCAGACGCAGGTGGCAGTCACCCGCACGATCGCGTCGGTGGGGGCAAGGATTTCCGGGTCGGGGCGTTCCTCGACCCGGATGTCACCCGGTCCGTGGATGATGGCAGCGCGCATGTAACCTCCTGTGCAGTGGGTGTGCTTTCCAGCCTAGCCCGGTCCCGGTGGCCGCCGGGAACAAGCGAAGCCCGCCACCTTTGCCGGTGGCCGCCGGGAACAGGCGAAGCCCGCCACCTTTGCCGGTGGCCGCCGGGAACAGGCGAAGCCCGCCACCTTGCGCAGGTGGCGGGCTTCGGTGCTGTTGGCGAGGGGCCTAGAGGTTGGAGGCTTCCTCGCGGTCCGGGTAGACCTCGCGCAGCAGGTGCGCGGTCTCGGAAGGCGTCTTGCCGACCTTCACGCCCGCCGCCTCGAGGGCTTCCTTCTTGGCCTGGGCCGTGCCCGAGGAGCCGGAGACGATGGCGCCGGCGTGGCCCATGGTCTTGCCCTCCGGCGCGGTGAAGCCGGCCACGTAGCCGACAACCGGCTTGGTGACGTTGGCCTTGATGTACTCGGCGGCACGCTCCTCGGCGTCGCCGCCGATTTCGCCGATCATCACGATCGCCTTGGTTTCCGGATCGGCCTCGAACGCAGCCAGTGCGTCGATGTGGGTGGTGCCGATGACCGGGTCGCCGCCGATGCCGATGGCGGTGGAGAAGCCAAGGTCGCGCAGCTCGTACATCATCTGGTAGGTCAGCGTGCCGGACTTGGAGACCAGGCCCACGCCGCCCTTGCCGGTGATGTTCGCCGGGGTGATGCCCACCAGCGACTCGCCCGGCGTGATGATGCCCGGGCAGTTCGGGCCGATGATGCGGGTGATCTGGTTGCCGTCGGAGTCCTTCTTGGACTGGGCCAGCGCCCAGAACTCGGCCGAGTCCTGAACCGGCACGCCCTCGGTGATTACCACGACCAGGCCGATTTCGGCCTCGATGGCCTCGACCACGGCGTCCTTGGTGAAGGCCGGCGGGACGAAAACGATGGAGACGTCGGCACCGGTCTCGGCGACGGCTTCCTTGACCGTGCCGAACACCGGCAGGGTCTTCTCGCCGTGGGTGACGGTGGTGCCGGCCTTGCGCGCGTTCACGCCGCCAACGATGTTGGTGCCGGCGTGCAGCATGCGCGCCGTGTGCTTGGAGCCTTCGCCACCGGTGATGCCCTGGACGATGACCTTCGAGTCCTTATTGATGAAGATAGACATGTTTTAGTTCCTCGGTCCTTAGGCGTTGGCCAGCTCGGCGGCCTTGTCGGCGCCCTGGTCCATGGTCAGGGCCAGGGTGACCAGCGGGTGGTTGGCGTTGAGCAGGATCTGCCGGCCTTCGTCGACGTTGTTGCCGTCCAAACGGACAACCAGCGGCTTGGTGGCCTTCTCGCCCAGGATTTCCAGGGCCTTGACGATGCCGTTGGCGACCGCGTCGCACGCGGTGATGCCGCCGAAGACGTTCACGAACACGCTCTTGACCTGCTCGTCGTTGAGGATGACGTCCAGGCCGGCGGCCATGACCTCGGCCGAGGCGCCGCCGCCGATGTCCAGGAAGTTGGCGGGCTTGACGTTGTTGTGCTTCTCGCCGGCGTAGGCGACGACATCCAGGGTGGACATGACCAGCCCTGCGCCGTTGCCGATGATGCCGACCTGTCCGTCGAGCTTGACGTAGTTCAGGTCCAGTTCCTTGGCCTTGGACTCGAGCGGATTTGCGGCGTCCTTGTCCTCGAGCTCCTCGTGGCCGGGCTGGCGGAAGGAGGCGTTCTCGTCCAGCGAGACCTTGCCGTCCAGGGCGACGATGTCGCCGGCGCCGGTCTTGACCAGCGGGTTGACCTCAACCAGGGTGGCGTCTTCCTTGATGAACACGTCCCAGAGCTTGACGATGACCTCGGCGACCTTGGGGCGAAGGTCCTCGGCGAAGCCGGCCTCGGCGACGATCTCGTCGGCCTTGGCCTGGTCGATGCCCACGGCCGGGTCGATGGCAACCTTGGCCAGGGCGTCCGGGCGCTCCACGGCGAGCTGCTCGATCTCCATGCCGCCCTCCACCGAGCACATGGCCAGGTAGTTGCGGTTCGCGCGGTCCAGCAGCACGGAGAAGTAGTACTCCTCGGCGATGTCGGCGCCCTGCGCGATCATGACCTTCTTGACGGTGTGGCCCTTGATATCCATGCCGAGGATGTTGGAGGCGTGTTCAAACGCCTCGTCGGGGGTCTTGGCGACCTTGACGCCACCGGCCTTGCCGCGGCCTCCGACCTTCACCTGAGCCTTGACGACAACTACGCCGCCAATTTTCTCAGCAGCTGCCTTGGCTTCTTCTGGGGTGTACGCAACGATTCCAGCCAGCACGGGTACTCCGTGTGCCTCGAAGAGATCGCGCGCCTGGTATTCATACAGGTCCACGGGTTGTGTCCTTCTACGTCGAAGTCGTTTCTGACTCGGAGCGGCATCCGCGGTTGGCCGTGGCGATGACCACGGACGGCGGCGGATGCCTGCAGTGCTCCATGGGGAACTCTAGCCCCTTTGGCCTCGGGAGCCGGTCCCAGAGTACCGCTTTAGTGGCCAAGGGCACACTTCTACAACTTGTAGAATCGTCACGGCTTGGGGTAACGGGGCGGCACGGCTAACGCTTGCCGCTGTCTTCCCGAGGGGCGACGGCGGTGTCCCCGCCCTGCGCTGCGGTGTCCCCGCCCTGCGCTGCGGTGTCCCCGCCCTGCGCGGCGGCGGCTGCCGGCGCGCCGCCCCGGATGACGGTCTGGTTCAGCAGCGGGATCCGCAGGCCTTCCTGGGCCAGTGCGCTCTTCAGCCGGGCCCGCATCACGCGCGCGATGCCCCACTGTTCCAGCGGCTTGGTCCGGATTGCCAGCCGGATCACCACGGATTCGCCGGTGAGCGCTTCGACGCCCCAGACCTCCGGGTCGTCCAGGATCAGCCTGCGGTAGTCCTCGTCCATGCGCAGTTCCATGGCGGTCTGGAGGATCAGATCGGAAACCTTTTCCACGTCGGAGTCGTAGGGAACCGGGATGTCCAGCACGGCCCGCGCCCAGCCCTGCGAGGAGTTACCCACCCGCAGGATCTCCCCGTTGCGAACGTGCCACAGCGTGCCGTCCACGGCGCGCACCTGGGTGACCCGCAGACCGACCGACTCCACTGTGCCGGATGCCTCGCCCAAGTCGACCACGTCGCCGATGCCGTACTGGTCTTCGGCCACCATGAACAGCCCGGACAGGTAGTCCTTGACCAGGGTCTGGGCGCCAAAACCAATAGCGACGCCGGCAATGCCGGCACTGGCCAGTACCGGGCCAAGGTTGAAGTCCAGCTCCGTGAGCACCATCAGCACGGTGATGCTGGCCAGCACGATGGTGGTGATCGAACGCAGCACCGATCCGATCGTCTTCGAGCGCTGGGCCCGGCGAACCGCGGCGATCGGCGAGTCCTGAATCAGCCAGTAGCGCGGGTCTTTTGTGTTCTTGGGCGCCGCAGGGTCGAATTTGTCCAGCTTGGCGGTCTCGCCGTCGGCGATCTTTCCGGTGACGCGTTTGATCACCATCCGCAGCACCATGTTCAGCATGAATCCACCCAGCAGGATCAGCGAAACGCGCAGCGGCTTGTCAAGCCAAAAATCGGGGGTTGCCAGCCGTTCCAAAGTCCTAATGTCCACGTGGTCCATGGATAAGAACGGTAAGCGCCGCGTCCGGCCGCTGCCAAATGCGCGGGCGCGAACGTGGCGAATCTCCCAGCGGAGGTCAGCCCATCTTGGTCAGCGGCGCATAGCGCAGCAGCAGCCGCTTCTCGCCGGCGTCGAATTTCACCTTGGCCACGGTCTTGTCGCCCGCACCCTCGAGGCCCAAAACCGTCCCGTTGCCGAAGCTGGCGTGGTTGACCTTGTCGCCGATGGACAGCGCGATGACTTCCTTCTGCGGCTGCACACGTCCGGCCCGGGTCTTGGCACTGGTGATCGAGGGCGCCGATCCGCGCATATTGCTGATGTCCTGACTGCCGGAGGCCCCTGCACCCCAGTGCGATCCCCCGTAGCGGCTGGACCCGAAGCTGCCCGCGGAGGCAAACGTCGGGCGGGCCGTGCCTTCACGCTTCCAGTCGATGAGTTCGGCCGGGACCTCTTCGATGAACTGGCTGGCCGGATTGAACTGGCTCTGGCCCCACATGCTGCGGGACTCGGACCGGGTCAGGTACAGCCGCTGGCGGGCGCGCGTCAGGCCCACATAGGCCAACCGCCGCTCTTCGGCCAGCTCCGCCGGGTCGGTCATGGAGCGCTGGTGCGGGAAGATTCCGTGTTCCATGCCGGTGAGGAACACCACCGGGAACTCCAGCCCCTTGGCGGTGTGCAGGGTCATCAGCGTCACCACGCCTTGGTCCTTGGCCAACTGCGCCGCCTTGGCGTCCGGGGCGTCCGGAATCTGGTCCGCGTCGGCCACCAGCGCCACCTGCTCCAGGAACTCGGACAGCGACCCTTCCGGATTGTCCCGTTCGTATTCGCGCACCACGGCCACGAGCTCGGCCAGGTTCTCCACCCGGGATTCATCCTGCGGGTCGCTGCTCTGGCGCAGCATGGCCAGGTAGCCGGTCTGCTCCAGCACGGCCTCCAGCGCGGCGGCCGCACCGGATCCGGCGGCGACTTCGGCCAGGTCGTCGATGAGCTTCACGAATCCAGCGACCGCGTTCACCGACCGGGTGGCCATGCCGGGTGCCTCCTCGGCACGGCGCAGCGCGTCCATGAACGAGATCCGGTCCCGTTCCGCCAGCGCGGCGACGGCGTACTCGGCACGGTCGCCGATCCCGCGCTTCGGTTCGTTGAGGATGCGGCGCAGGTTCACGACGTCGTCCGGGTTCGCCAAGACCCGCAGGTAGGCCAGCGCGTCCTTGATTTCCTTGCGCTCGTAGAAGCGGGTGCCGCCGACCACCTTGTAGGGCAGTCCCACCCGGACCAGCAAGTCCTCGATGGAACGGGACTGGGCGTTGGTGCGGTAGAAAATGGCGATGTCGCCGGGGCGGATCCCTTCGGAGTCCTGCAGCCGGTCGATCTCGCCGGTGATGAAGCGGGCCTCGTCGTGCTCGTTTTCGCCCACGTAGCCAATGATCCTCTCGCCGTCTCCCTCGGCGGTCCAGAGCCGCTTGGCCGGGCGGTCCGGGTTCCGGGAAATCACCGAGTTGGCCGCGGTCAGGATGGTTTGGGTCGAGCGGTAGTTCTGTTCCAGCAGGATGGTGCGCGCGCTGGCGTAGTCCTTCTCGAAATCGACGATGTTGCGCACGTCCGCCCCACGGAAGGCGTAGATGGACTGGTCCGAGTCGCCCACCACGGTCAGTTCACCGGCGGGTACCGACCCGTCCTCGGACTCCTTGGTCAGCTCGCGCACCAGCCGGTACTGGGCATGGTTGGTGTCCTGGTATTCGTCCACCAGCACATGGCGGAAGCGGCGGCGGTAGGAGTCGGCAATCGCCGGGAACGCCTGGAAAATGAAGACAACCTGCGCGATCAGGTCGTCGAAGTCCATGGCGTTGGCCTGGCGCATCCGCTGGGTGTAACCGGTGTAGACCGAGGCCACCGCCTGCTCGAACGGATCCGAATAGTTGGCGCTGGAGGCGTAGGACTCGTCGTCGATCAGTTCATTCTTCAGCGCCGAGATCTTGTGCTGAATGGACTTGGGCGGGAAGCGCTTTGGGTCCAGGTCCAGCCCCTTGGCCACCTGGCTGACCATCCGCAGCGTGTCGGCCGAATCGTAGATGGAGAAGTTCGAGTTCAGCCCCACGTGCTTGGCTTCGCGGCGCAGGATCTTCACGCAGGACGAGTGGAACGTGGAGATCCACATCCGCTTGGCCGGGTCCCCCACCAGCGACTCGATCCGCTCCCGCATCTCCGCCGCGGCTTTGTTGGTGAAGGTGATGGCGAGGATTTCCCCCGGCCGCGCGCGGCGGGTGGCCAGCAGGTACGCGATGCGGTGGCTGAGCACCCGGGTCTTGCCGGATCCGGCACCGGCGACGATCAGCAGCGGGGAACCGGCATGCTTGACCGCCTCTTCCTGCTGCGGGTTCAGCCCCGAGAGCAGCTCTTCGGCGCCGGGCAGATGCGGAGCGGGCGGAGAGGCAACATGCGGGTCGAAGTCCGGGTCGGTGAGGAAATCCATGGTTCCCTAAGTCTATTAGCCGCCACCGACACTGCGGGACGCCGGCGGCGACTTCCGCCAACGGCCGACGCAGGACCTCCAGCGGCATAATGGTTGTATGTCCAAAACCCCCGCACAGCGCGCGAAGAAACACGGTGCGGCGGCGGCCCCGGCCCCAGGCGGCGCCGCAGCCAAGCCTGCCGTTCCCGGCAGCACCCGGTCTCCCCAGCGCGCTGCCGGCAACGCGAACCTGATCGTCATCGCCGGAGCCGCGGTCTCGGCCTTGCTGTTCGGCTACTCGTTCCTGCTCGTGATGCCGCAGTTCTCCCAGCTGACCGGAGGGCTGGCCATGCCGGACACGCTCATCGGCGGATATTCCACCGAGTACGTCCAGCAGGTGCGCACCGCGTTCGGCGAAGACGGCGCCGGGCAATACAACTACTGGCACAAGACCGCAGACACCATCTTCCCGTTGCTGTTCGGCTTCACCTGGCTGATCCTGCTGGGGCAGCAAATCCGCCGCCTGCGCGGGCGCTGGCTCGCCTGGGCCGTCGTCGTGCTTTATGTGGCAGCGGACCTGGGCGAAAACACCGCCCTCGACGCCGTGCTGGCCACGGACCCGGTGGGCGACGCGTCGCTGGCGAGCTTCCTCACGGTAGCCAAGTCCATCCTGTTCGGGCTGAGCCTGGTCGCCGCCGTCGTCGCGGTCTTCACGCGTAACCCCAAGCGGGCCGGAGAATCGGCCGCCGCGCCAGCCGGCAGCGCCACTTAAGCTAAGCTTTTGGCGTTGCCCCCGTAGCTCAGGGGATAGAGCACCGCTCTCCTAAAGCGGGTGTCGGCAGTTCGAATCTGCCCGGGGGCACTTCCTGCCGGACCTGCCGGCGAAACGCCAGGCGTCCTTGAGGGCGGCATGCGGGCGACCGAGAGCGGCCGTTAAAAGGGCAGCCGACCGCCGCCTGTGCAACCCCCCACGGAAGCACAGACGGTAGCCGGCTGTGGTGCCTTCCACCGAAGCGGCCAGGAATCCCTGTCAGCTGGGACCGCTGGTTCCGGTTCTTCCCGTTCGCCGGAGCCAGCAGCATCTTCCCGCCGCTTGTTGGCCGACGGCCGCGCCGTTCCCCTGAAGCACGTAAGCCGCTCCGGGACCGTTCCTTCCCGGAGCGTACGCACCGCAGGCACTGCCGTCACCATATATCTAAATCGATTGGATTTAATAAAGCAACTCCGGGGACCGTTTATGGCACGAGGACGCGCCCATTCACGCCGGGGTCGCGTGGTAAAACACGGGCCTGCGTCCCGGCTAGTTGCCCAGGAGCAGCCCGCTGGCCTTGGGTGAGAGGGCGTCGTCCAGCACCAGGCAGGCGCCGCCGACGGCTCCCACCTCGAATCCCAGCGAGGACGACACCACGTCGACCCCGTGGATTGCCCGCGAGACGAAGCGCTTGTTGATCTCCTCGCGCAGGATCGGCAGCGCCAGTTCGTCCAGGCCGTCCCACAGCGGGCCGCCAAAGATGACGCGGTCCACGTCCAGGATATTGGCCACCTGCGCGACGGTTCCGCCCAGCAACCGGGCCGCCCGGGCGATGATGGCCGCGGCCGCCGGCTCGCCCTCGCTGGCCATGCGGAAGAGCGCGAGGATCCTTTCCGTGGCCTGGTGACGGTCCCCCAGCTCGGCATCGGCCGGGAACAGCCCGGCCTCCACGGCCTGTTGGAACAGCGTGCCGAAGTTCAGCGCCATGCCAACGCAGGTGCGTTTTCCGCAGTCACACGGCGGGACCTCCGCCTCCACCGGGAAATGGCCGATCTCGCCGATGTTGCCGGAGGCGCCGCGCAGCACCTGGCCTTCGAGCACCACGCCGGCGCCCAGGCCCGTGCCCAGGTAAACGAACACGAAGTTCTCGGGCTCCGGCCGTCCACTGGCCCATAGTTCCGCCACCGCCGCGGTTGTCGTGTCCTTGTCCATCAGCACCGGCAGGCCCGTCAGGGCACGCAGGGGTTCGCGCAACGGCACCGACGTCCACTCGCGCATCATCGGCGGATCCACCACCGTCCCTTCGGCCGCGTCGATCGGCCCGGGTGCAGCCAGCCCGATGCCCAGGATGCGGTTGCGCTTGATGCCGGAGGCGGTGATCAGCGCCTCCGTTGCGGCGGCCATGGCAGCGGCTATGCCGTCCGGTTGGCCGGCAGTGGGAACGTCGTGCCGGGCACGCGCCACCACCTCGCCGTCGAGGTTCAGCACGACCAGGGTCATGACCACGGGGTCGAGGTGGATGCCGATGGCCAGCCGGCTGGAAACCTCCAACTGCAGCACGGTGCGCGGCTTGCCGGGCCCGCTGACGGTCTTGCGGTCTTCGCGCACCAGGCCTTCGTCCACCAGCCGGCGCACCACATTGGAGATTGTTTGCGGGGACAGTCCGGTGCTCTCCACCAGTTCCACCCGGGCGATTCCCTCGCGGGCACGGCGGATGGCGTTAAGGATCACGGCCTGGTTATAGCCGCCCAGGCGGCCAAGGTTGGTTCCGCGCTGCATCGCACCCGCTTTCCACTCATTCGATGTGTGGGACCCAGAGCAACTCTAGCCATTGAGCGGGCTGACCACACCCGCGGCGCGGCCGCCTTTCTCGCGCAGTCCGGACCGCCGCCCTCAGGCCAAGCCGGCCACCCGGGTATCGCTGAGGAACTGGGTCCGGTACAGCTCGGCGTAGCGGCCCTCCAAGGCCAGCAGCTGGGCGTGCGTGCCCTGCTCCACAATCCGGCCGCCCTCAATCACGAGGATCCGGTCAGCGGAGCGCACGGTGGATAGCCGGTGGGCAATAACGACGGCGGTGCGCCCCTCGAGCGCCTCGGTGAGCGCCGCCTGCACGGCCGCTTCGTTGGTGGAGTCCAACGCGGCTGTCGCCTCGTCCAGGATGACCACCCGGGGATGGCCCAGCAGCAAGCGGGCGATGGTCATCCGCTGCCGTTCGCCGCCGGAGAGCCGGTAGCCTCGCTCCCCCACCATGGTGTCCAGGCCATCCGGCAAGGACCGGATCAGGTCCTCCAGCCGGGCACGGCGGAGCACGTCCCAGATCTCGTCATCGCTGGCCTCCGGCCGGGCCAACAGCAGGTTGGACCGGATGGTTTCGTGGAACAGGTGCCCGTCCTGGGTCACCATGCCGATTGTTCCGCGCAGTGCCTCGAAGCTCAGGTCACGGACATCGGTGCCCGAAAGCTTAACGGAACCGGAATCCACGTCGTACAGGCGGGCCAGCAACTGGGCCATGGTGGACTTCCCGGCCCCCGAGGACCCCACCAGCGCCACCGTCTGGCCCGGTTCCACCCGGAAGCTGATCCCGTGCAGCACCTCCTCGCCGCCGCGGGCGTCGAGGGTCGCTACCTCCTCCAGCGAGGCCAGCGACACCTTCTCGGCGGACGGGTAGGCGAACCGCACGTCCTTGAACTCGACGGAGACCGGGCCCGGCGGCACGGCGCCGGCGTCGTCCTTTTCCGTAATCAGGGGCTTCAGGTCCAGCACTTCGAAGACGCGCTCGAAGCTGACCAGCGCACTGGAGATCTCCACCCGGGCGTTCGCCAAGGCCGTCAGCGGCGCATACAGGCGGGTGAGCAGGAGCGCCAGCGTCACCACGTCGCCCGGATCCAACCGGCCGATGATCGCGTAGAAGCCGCCGAGCCCGTAGACCAGGGCCAGGGCCAGGGCGGAAACCAGGGTGAGCGCCGTGACGAACACCCACTGCATCACCGCGGTCTTGATGCCGATGTCGCGCACCCGCTGGGCCCGGAGCTTGAACTCGCGGGATTCGTCGGCGGGCCGGCCGAACAGCTTGACCAGCGTGGCTCCGGGCGCGGAGAACCGTTCGGTCATCTGCGTGCTCATGGCGGCGTTGTGGTTGGCGGTCTCGCGGCGCAGTTCCGCGAGCCTGCTGCCCATCCGGCGGGCCGGCAGCAGGAACACCGGCAGCAACAACAGCGCCAGCACGGTGACCTGCCAGGAGGTGTTCAGCATGACGATCAGCGTCAGGATCAGCGCCACGAGGTTGCTCACCACCCCGGAGAGCGTTCCCGCGAAGGCCCGCTGCGCCCCGATCACGTCGTTGTTCAGCCGGCTGACCAGCGCGCCCGTGCGGGTGCGCATGAAGAAGGCGATCGGCATCTTTTGGACGTGGTCGAACACGGCGGTGCGCAGGTCCAGGATGATGTCCTCGCCCAGCCCGGAAGAGATCCAACGGGTCACCATGCTGAGTCCGGCGTCGGCGATGGCCACCAGGGCGATGACCACGGCCAGCCAGGCCACTACCTCGACGCCGGTCCTGGCCACGATCGCGTCCACCACCTGGCCGGCGAGCACCGGCGTGGCAACGGCCAACGTGGCGGTCACCACGGAGAGCAGCACGAAGATCACGATCTTGCCCTTGTAGGGCGCGGCGAACGCAAAGGTCCGGCGGACTGTCTCCCGCGAGAAGGACTTCTGGTCCTTCGAGTGCGAAAGCCGGTACAGCGAACTCCAGGCTGCCCCTTCCATGGACATGATGGCTCCTAACGGCTGATGGTGCTACTGCAACCCTAGAACCATTCCGGGCGCCCTGGTGTTCCTGCCGTTGGCCATGCGGCCGGAAGCTGTCCTGGATGGCGGGGCGGGACAGACGCGAGGCGTCCTGGGCGGTTTGCCGGCGCGGGCGGAAAGCTGTCTCTGTTGGCGCCCCCGCCCGGTTTACGGGCGCGAGCTCCCGCCCGTTCTGGTTGGCACCCCCGCGCGGTTTACGGCACAGGCTTCCGCCCGTTCTGGTTGGCACCCCCGCGCGCTTTACGGCGCGAGCTCCCACCCGGTTTTGCAGCCGGTTCGGCGAGTACAGGGTTTAGCGTCGAGATCGCCTGCTATAGTCCCCGATCTGGACGCCAAAGGGAGACCTCGCCGCGAGCTCAGGGGCTGCAACCGGTGATCTGGACGCCAACCCCTGAGCCCGACTGAACGCTGTCATCCACCGCGTCTCCCGCCGGCGGCCGCTGCCCGGGTATCGCGCCACCGCCCACGGCGCCTCCCGCCGGCGACCGCTGCCCGGGTGCCGCGCCAGCCGCCGTCGCGCCACGCCCCCCGCCGGCGGCCGCTGCCCGGATGCCGCGCCAGCCGCCGTCGCGCCTTCGCCCGGTGCCTCGCCAGCCGCCGTCGCGCCACACCCCCCGCCGGCGGCCGCTGCCCGGATGCCGCGCCAGCCGCCGTCGCGCCACCGCCCGGTGCCGCGCCAGCCGCAGTCGTGCCAGCCCGGCGTCAGCTGAGCTGCTTCTCCTCGTGCGGGACGAAGCGCACCGTCATGGCCTTGAACCCGGGCGTGTTGGACTCCCGGGCCACGAGGTCCCGGTGGACCAGCACGTTGGCCTCCGGGAAGTAGGCGGCCGCACAGCCGCGCGCCGTCGGGTAGGACACCAGGCGGAACTCGTCCGCGCGACGCTCGTTGCCCTTGAACGTACTGATCACATCCACCAGGTCGCGGTCCGCGAAGCCCAGTTCGGCCAAATCGTCCGGATGCACCAGGATGACCCGCCGCCCGTTGGAGATGCCCCGGTAGCGGTCATCCAAGCCGTAGAACGTGGTGTTGTACTGGTCGTGGCTGCGGATGGTCTGCAGGATCAGGTGCCCCTCGGGCGCCTCAAGGTACTCCAGCGGGCTGACCGTGAAGCGGGCCTTGCCGATGTCGGTGGCGAAGGACCGGGTGTCGCGCGGCGGGTTGGGCAGCACGAAGCCGCTCTTGTTCCGGATCCGCGTGTTGAAGTCCTCGAATCCGGGCAGCACCCGGGAAATGTGGTCCCTGATCACGTCGTAGTCCTCGGCCATCGCCCGCCAGTCCACCGGGTGGTCGTCCCCGAAGGTGGCCTGGGCCATCCGGGCGATGATCACCGGTTCGGCCAGCAGGTGCTCGCTGACCGGTTCCAGCCGGCCCTGCGTGGACCGGACGACGGACATGGAGTCTTCCACGGAGAGGAACTGCGCGCCCTTGGGGTGCTTGTCGTCCCGGTCGGTGCGGCCCAGCGTCGGCAGGATCAGCGAGGTCTTGCCGTGCACCACGTGCGAGCGGTTGGGCTTGGTCGACACGTGCACCGTCAGGCCGGCCTTCTTCATGCCTTCTTCCAGCGCCTCGGTCTCCGAGTTCGCCAGGGCGAAGTTGCCGCCCATGGATACGAAGACATCCACCTTGCCGTCGGCGAAGGCGTCGAGCGCCTCGGTGGAGTCGACGCCGTGCTCCCGGGGCGAGGTGATGCCGAATTCCTTGTCCAGCGCGGCCAGCAGCCATTCCTTCGGCTTTTCCCAGATGCCCATGGTGCGGTCGCCCTGGACGTTGGAGTGGCCGCGGACCGGGCAGGCGCCCGCGCCGGGCTTGCCGAAGTTGCCCTGGAGCAGCAGCAGGTTGATGATCTCGCGCAGGGTGTCCACCGAATGCGGCTGCTGGGTCAGGCCCAGCGCCCAGCAAATGATGGTGGCCTTGGACTTGGCCAGCAGCCCTGCCACCTTGGCGATCTCCAGCCGGGACAACCCGGTCGCCTTCTCGGTTTCGGCCCAGTCGATGTGCTGGCGGGCTTCGACGTACTCCTCGAAGCCTTCGGTATTCGCCGCGATGAAAGCCTTGTCGACGACGGTGCCCGGGGCACGGTCTTCTTCTTCCAGCAGCAGGTGTCCCAGCGCCTGGAACAGGGCGAGGTCCCCGCCCACTTTGATTTGCAGGAATTCGTCGGCCAACGCGGTTCCGCCGCGCAGCAGCCCGTCCACCGACTGCGGGTCCTTGAACGCCATGAGTCCGGTTTCGGGCAGCGGATTCACCGCCACGATGGTGCCGCCGTTGTCCTTGCACTCCTTGAGCGCCGACAGCATGCGCGGGTGGTTGGTCCCCGGGTTCTGTCCGACCACGAAGATCAGCTCCGAGTGGTGGATGTCCTCCAGCGACACGGTGCCCTTGCCTATGCCGATGGTCGGGTTCAGTGCGCTGCCGGAGGATTCGTGGCACATGTTGGAGCAGTCCGGCAGGTTGTTGGTGCCCAGCGAGCGCGCGAAGAGCTGGTACATGAACGCGGTCTCGTTAGCGGTGCGGCCCGAGGTGTAGAACACGCAGCGGTCCGGCGTCGTGGCGTTAATGCGTTCGCCGATCAGGCTGAACGCGTCCGCCCACGAGATCGGCGAGTAGTGCGTCTCGCCCTCGCGGATGATGACCGGTTCGGTGATCCGGCCCTGCTGGCCCAGCCAGTACTCGGTCTTCGTGGAGAGCTCTTCGATGGAGTGGCGCGCCCAGAACTCGGGCGTGACGGTGCGCTTGGTGTTCTCCTCCGCCACGGCCTTGGCGCCGTTTTCGCAGAACTCGGCCGGCTTGCGCGGCCCGGTGATGGATTCGGGCCAGGCGCAGCCCGGGCAGTCGAAGCCGCCACGATGGTTGATCCTGAGCAGCGACCGGGCGGTGCGGACGACGCCGGCCTGCTCAATGCCGCGCTCCAGCGCAACCTTTACAGCCGAAAGACCGGCGGCGGCCTTCTTCGGTTCCTTGACCTTCAGGGTGCTTTCATCAATGTCATTCACGGGTCCGGGACGAGTCATACCCCTAATGTATCCCGGCTCACACCGGTTCTCCGACACGCTCGGCGAGTCTTACACCAAATGTCCGACGGCGGCGCCGACCCGCCCGGGGTGCGCATACACGTTAATGCTGCGTCCGCGGCTGAAACCGGCCAGCGTCAGCCCCACCTTTTCCGCCAGTTCGACGGCGAGCGAGGACGGCGCGCTCACGGCCGACAGGACGGGGATACCCGCGAGATAGGCCTTCTGGACGAGTTCGAACGACGCCCGGCCGGAGACCTGCAGCACCGTGTTCCGCAGCGGCAACCGCCCCTCGCGCAGCGCCCAGCCCACGACCTTGTCCACCGCGTTGTGGCGGCCCACGTCTTCACGCAGGCAGAGCAGGTCGCCCTCCACGCTGAACAGGCCGGCCGCGTGGACGCCGCCGGTGCGCTCGAACACCTGCTGCTGTTCGCGCAGCCGGTCGGGCAACTGCAGCAGGATGTCCAGCGGTACTTCGCCGCCCCCGCCGGCGCCGTCCGCGCCCGGGGAGGCTCCGCCGTCGTCATTCTGGAGCGGGAAACGGGAGCGCTTGCTCACGGCGTCAATCGAGGCGGTGCCGCAGATGCCGCACGCGCTGCTGGTGACCACCTGCCGGTCCAGCCGCGGATCCGGCAGCGCCACCCCGGGCGCCAACTGGGCCTCCACCACGTTGAAGGTCTGCCGGCCGTCCTCGTCCTCGCCGGCGCAGAAGCGCATCGAAACGAGGTGTTCGGGCGACCAGACGATGCCCTCGGAGACCAGGAAGCCGGCCACCAGGTCGAAGTCGTCACCCGGGGTGCGCATGGTAATCGAGAACGCGCGGCCGGCCAGCCGGATTTCCAGCGGCTCTTCCACCGCCATCACGTCCTCGCGGCGGCGCGCCGGCGCATCGAGACTGAGTTTGAGCACCTTGCGGCGCTGCGTCAAGCGGCCCATGAAGTTCTCCTCTACTGCCTTGTAACAAGGGTAAGGCACCCATTACCAGGGCAGGTCGAGGGCAGGCAGCTGTTCGCCGGGCTCGGCGCCGGCGGCGGGCACCACCATCACGCCGTCCGCGGCCGCCAGTCCCCGCATCATGGCCGAACCGATGCGGTCCGCGGGGACGGCGCCCCCGTCCGGTGACAGGCCGTAGGGCAGCAGCCGGTCTTGGTCGTGCAGCGGCGGCATGGCAGTTCCGGCGGGCACGGTGCGCAACCGGGCCAGCGGCCGGCCGGTCATGCCCGCCAGCAGCGGAGCCGCCAGGGTCAGCAGCGCCATCATGGCGGCCAGCGGATTGCCCGGCAGCCCCACCAGCAGCCGGCCGTCGGCCAGCCGGGCCAGCAGTGCCGGATGCCCCGGGCGCATCCGGATGGACGGGACCAGGATCGTGGCGCCGTCCGCGTCCAGCACCCGGCGCAGGTGGTCGGCGGAGGAGTGGCCGGTTCCGCCGGTGGTGATGACGACGTCGCCGGCGCAGCCGGCGATGGCTTCCTCGGTGGCAGCGAAGTCGTCGGGCAGCCGCCGGCTGTCCATCACCCGGCCGCCGAGCCGGGCGATGATCGCCGGCAGCGTGGGTCCGAACGTGTCCCGGACCCGGCCCGGTGCCGGTATGCCGGAGGTGACGACCTCGTCGCCGGTCAACAGCAGGGAAACCTGCGGCACGGGGGCAACGGGGAGCACATCGTGGCCGCACACCGCCGCGACGGCCAGATGCGCAGGGGTCAGCACGGTGCCGGCGGAGACCACGACGGCGCCGGCGGCGGTCTCCTCGCCGGCCGGACGGATGTGCCGCCCGGGGGCCAGTTCCCGCCCGTCCGTGCCCGCACACAGCTCCAGCCGGTCCGTCGCCGCGGCCCCGCATTCACTGCGCAGCACGCTGTCCGTGCCCTCGGGGATCAGCCCTCCGGTGACGACCGGGGCGGCCAGCCCGGGCCGCAAGGCGCTGCCGGTCGGCACCAGCCGCCAGGGCCCGGTGCCGGCGACGGCCCAGCCGTCCATGGCGGAGGACGCGTAATGCGGGACCGGCACCAGCGCCGTCAGATCGCGGGCCAGCGTGCGGCCGGCGCAGGCGGCCAACTCTACGTCTGCGGGGTGCGGCCGCCCCGCTTCTTTGCCGGCGGTGTAGGCTGCGCCCCGGGCATCGTCCCAGCGAAGGCCGGAGCCGCTCACTCCTGCACTGCGCCGTGCCGGCGCGCCACTTCGTCGGCCACGCGGGAGGCCGCACGCATGGCCACCTCGGGTGTGGCCTGTCCGGTGGCCGCGGCCAGGCCGGCGGCGTACCCCACCACGAAGGTCGTCAGTGGCGCCGCCGGGCGGACCACACTGTGCGCCGCGACGCCGGCCAGTCCCAGCACGGCGTCGATGTCAACCGGCGTGTCCTCGATTTCCAGCGCCTGGAGCAGTTCGCTGACATACGGGGAGAGCTTTTCGGCCGCTCCGGACACAATGGCCTCCGATCCGCCCGTGCGCGGGCTTTGTACAACGTTTGTTTCAGGCTACGGGGCGGGCCGGGCAATGCCAAAGCGGCCCGCGTCCTGCCAAGTGTCGACGTCGGAGGTGTGGTCCCCTGACGGACCCTCGAGCCGGATCTCGGCAGCCGGCAGGCCGCCGAGCAGCCGCCGGACCGGCTGGCCGGCCAGCCCGGCGGCTCCCCCGGCGTTCCGCACCGCCGCCTCCAACGCGGCGCTGTCCGCGCAGCAAGCCAGCGGCTGCTGTCTGCCGTCGGCGTCCACCGGGATCCAGAGCCTGGCCTCCGGCCGAAGGACGGCGTGGCGCAGCAGCAGTTCCGGCAGCCCGGCCAGCATCGGCATGTCGCAGGCAAAGAGCAGCGTGAACGGCGCCCGCACGGAGGCACCGCCGTCGCCGTCCTGGACCCGCCCGGAGGCACCGCCGTCGTCGTCCTTGACCAGCGCCTGGATTCCCGCAGCAATGCCCGCCGCCGGTCCGGAGAACGGCGGGTCTTCCCGGGTGAGCTTCAGCCGAAGCGGCTGCGGGGCGGCCGTGCGGCGGAAAGCTTCCACTTCCTCCGACAGGTCATCGGGGCCGACGACGGAGATCCGCTGGGCCCCGCGGACAGCCTCCAGCGTGCGGCGCAACAAGGTAACTCCGTCGAGCTGCAACAGCGCCTTGGGGCTGCCTCCCAAGCGCGAGGAACGGCCGCCGGCCAGCACGACTGCGTCGAAAACCGGAGCCGTCACGCGGCGGTATGGGTGTCGAGGAACTGGCTCCAGGCCGGGGCAGGACGGTCCAGGTCGCGGATCCGCCAGCGGGCGCCGCTGGGCGGCCGGGGCGTGAAGCGCAGGCTCCAGCCCATTTGGGCCAGCGTGCGGTCGCCCTTGGCGTTGTTGCAGCGCAGGCAGCAGGCCACCAGGTTCTCCCAACTGTCTTCTCCCCCGCGCGACCGGGGCTTGACGTGGTCCACCGTGGTGGCCGTCTTGCCGCAGTAAGCGCAGAGATGGTTGTCGCGGCGCAGGACGCCGCGGCGGGTCACCGCGGCGTTCTTGTTGTACGGCATCTTAATGTAGCGGTTGAGCAGGATGACCGAGGGACGGCCCAGGATGTCGTTGGGGCCGACGACGGGGTCTCCGTCTTCGGCAATCACGCTGGCTTTTCCGGTGAGCACAAGAAGCAGCGCCCGGCGGAAGGTGACAACCGCCAGGGGTTCGTAACCAGCATTCAGAACGAGTGTGCGCATGCACATTCCTCTAGGTCTGGCCAACCCGACCGGTGCTTCAGATCCCGGTCCGGGACTGGATTTTCTGCACTGACAGTCAAAGAGTATGACGGCGGGTGCGTTCTGCGCTAACTTTTTACCGCCTGTGGGCCGTCGGGATGATGCCGCCAGCGGTCTAGCGGCTGGTTCGTGGGCGCCTATCCGCCGCAACAACGCCGCCGGCCCCGGTGCACGCTGTGAGCGTGTGCCGGGGCCGGGGGTCGGTCCTGGGGACCGGGAAGGCTGATGCCTAGTTGACGCGGATGGCTACATAGCCGGATCCGACGTCCGCACTGGCCAATGCGGTGGTGTAGCCGGTCCAGCCGCCGTGGATGGCCTGGCCGTTGCCCACGTAGATGGCGATGTGCGCGACGCCGGCACCGCCGTCGGAGTAGTACAGCAGATCGCCCGGCTGCGGGGTGGAAACCTGGGTGCCGTAGCTGAAGAACTGCGCGGGGGCGAGGTCGCCCACCGAGAATCCGGCGGCGCGCAGGGCCTTCTCCACCATGGCGGTGCAGTCCTGCGAGATGCCGATCTGGCCGTACGCGGAGGACACCAGGGTGGAGGCTACTCCGCCGGCGGAAGCTTCGGCCTTGGCCGGCTCCGCCTTGACTGCGGGGGCGGCGGCGGCGGCCTTGACCTCGACCGCGGGAGCGGGGGCTTGGACGGCGCCCTGTGCTGCGCCTGCGGCCTCCTCGACGACCGGGGCCACTTCTTCGGCCACGGCTTCGACAACAGGCTCCGGCTCCGGGGCCGGAGTGGACTTGATGGCGGGACGCGAGAAGGTCAGCTCGACGGCACTCGAAGCCTGGACGGTGTCCACCTGCACGCGGCTGGGAACGGACACGGTGGATGCGGTGCGTTCGATGGTGGTTGACTGCGCGGGAACCGCGGCGGTCAGGGCCAGTCCGGACGCGGCAGCGATGACGGCTGCTGAGCGACCCATGGATCCGGCATTGGACGAGACGGCTTTGGAAATCGTCTCCAGCGGGTTGGTGCGGACGGAAACGGCGCGGTGGCGCCCCGTAGCGGTGTCATTGAACACGTTAAAGGCCTCTCCCAATGCCTGCGAGGTGAGCTGTCGGATTCGGATGGGAGTGCATCCGGCCGCAGCCCTCTCCGGCAAAGCCTGAGAGTGCTAGCGACTTAACCCCAAGGGTTCCTGTACGAAACCCGGAATTGGTTCCCCCGCCTCTGCCCGCGAAGTTTTTGCGAACGGACTCCGGACGGTGGCAGAGCTCGGCAATCCACCCGGAGGTCCCAGCCGTTTGGCAACTGGCACGCGTTAGAGCGTATACGATCAATCACGCATTGTCACATTCTGATCACGGCGCGGTGATGTTTTGATTACGGGAGGCCGCGGGCCGTGCTTCCGGACGGTTCCGGGATGGTGCTGGTACGAAGGGTGCCGCGTGGGGCCTCGCGGCTCCGGACGGTTTCCGCGCTCCGTTTCCGCCCAGGTCTTCCGCGCTCCGTTTCTGTTCAGGTGGTCCAGGCGCCGTTAACGGCCGCGGCGCGCCCCGAAGGACGCGCCGCGAGAACAAGACCGTGGAAGGAAGGGATTAGCCTGCCGGACGGATGAAGACCGGGCCGGAACCGATGTAGGCGCTGCCCAGGACGGTGTTGTAGCCCGCCCAGCCGCCGTGGATGGCCTGGCCGTTGCCGACGTAAATAGCCACGTGAGCCACACCGGCACCGCCGTTAGCGTAGTAAATGATGTCGCCCGGCTGCGGGGTGGACACCTGCGTGCCGTAGGCAAAGAACTGTGCGGGGGCAAGGTCGCCCACCGCGAAGCCTGCCGCGCGCAGGGCGTTCTCGACCAGGGCGGTGCAGTCCTGGCCGACACCGATCTGGCCGTAAGCGGCCGCGACGATGGCGCCGGCGGCTCCGCTGGCGGCAGCCTCGTCGGCCTTCTTGATGGTCTTGGTTTCGTTCGACCCGGCGTCGTTGCCGGTCGTGGGGGTGATCTCGTTGGAGACGGCCTGAACAACTGCCTCCGGCGCGGGGGTGGAGGTGATCCCGGCACGTTCGAAGGTCAGCTTCACGGCTGCGGAGGCCTGCACGGCTTCCACCTGCACGCGGGCCGGGGCGTCGACCCCTCGGTCAGCGCTGACAGCCTGGGCCGGGATGGTACCGGTCAAAACCAGGCCGGTAGCGGCGGCGATCACGGCACCCTGACGTCCCATGGTTCCCGCATTCGCGGACACAGCCTTGGAAATCGTCTCAAGCGGGCTCGTGCGGACGGGGGTCGCACGATGGCGGCCCGCAGTAATGCTCTTGGACACGGTCTGTACCTCTCCCAAATGCCTGCGAGGTGAGCTGTCGGGTTCGGATGGGAGTTCATCCGGCCGGCCGGCGTGCGGGCTGGTGGCCCGGGCCTGATCGGCTTTACCCCAAGGACACCGTGCGATGTCCGGGAAGTGGTTCCCCCGCCTCTGCCATGCGAATCGGTGCGAACGAACTTCGGGCGACGGCAGAGTTCGGCATTCCGCCCGAAGGTGCCAGGCTGTGGGCGACTGGCACGGGTGAAACCTTATAACAGTTTGCGGGTTGTGTCACGTTCCGGTTACGGCGTGTTGGTCACAGCCAGCCGGTGGGGTCCACCAGCTTGTCGTTGACCATCACTTCGAAGTGAAGGTGGCATCCGGTTGAGGCTCCGGTCGTGCCGCTTTGGCCCACCATCTCCCCGCGCTGCACGGTGGCGCCGACCGACGTGTCGATGGTGCTCAGGTGGTTGTAGGTGGTCTTCAGGCCGTTGCCGTGGTCCACCACGATCCGGTTGCCGCCGCCGCCGACCTGGAAGCCTGCCTCGACGACGGTTCCGCCGGCTGCCGCGTGGACCGGAGTGCCACAGGCTGCTCCATAGTCCTGGCCGGTGTGCAACTCCCCGGCATAGCCGGTGATCGGACTGACGCGGTAGCCGAACGGCGACGTCATGGTCATCTCGTCCATCGGCTGCGAGAGGGAACCTTCGCTGCTGACAACCTTGGCGTTGCTCCCGGAAGCGACCATGACCTGCTTCAGCTTCGTGTCCGGGTCGAACTTGCTGGTCAGCCCGGCACGCTCAAACGTCAGGCGCGCTTCAGTGGCGGCGGAGATACTGCTGGCGGCCGGAGCCTCCTGCGGGGCGTCGGCCGTGGCGCCGGCCGTCGTCGGGAGCATCACTGTCAGGGCCATCCCGGACGCGGCTGCGACGATCGCGGTTTTATGCCCGACGTCGCGTGCGGCTGCTGCTACCGGCGACGGCGCCGGCTGGGCGCGGCGGCGGCCGGGTGTCGCGGCACGTGGGCGTGAGTGTTCGACCGGGGCGGATGAACGGCGCCGTCCCGAGGCTTTGTGACCTGCCAAAATTCTTTACCTCTCCAAAGCGCCTGCGAAGTTAGCTGTCGGATTCGAGTCAAGAGAAAACTCGGCCGCACCGCACCCAGCGTGAGTGGAACGATTCACCTACGCTTTGCCCGCTGCGGCTTCACCCCAAGGCAGCGTACAAACTGCCGCTTGGTGGGTCCTCCGCCCCTGTCTCACGGATACACGCCTCCGCCGACAGGGTTCGGCTTGCGGAGGGTGTGGGATCGATGTCTCGATACCCCGGTCAACTATACGTAAAACTCCCCGAAAGTAATAAATCCGTTATCCGTGGTGCGTGTTTTCAGGGGACAACGTTTCATCGCATTGATACAAAGATGTGCGCGGCAACTTCCGGAGGCAGTTCCAAGGCACCTTCGATCCCCGGCACGCGCACGGAAATGTACTCGCCGGCGGTCTCCAGTTGAAGGCTTGCGCCGGGCTTCAAGCCGCCCTCTTCCAGCTGAAGCAACAGTTCCGGCTCCACCTGGATGGGCTCCGCCAGCCTGACAATGCTCACCTGTTTATCGGCCGTGTAGCTGCCCATGGCCTGTGCCAGATTGAGCACGCCGGAGGTGAACTCTTCGGCCGGCTGGCCCCCGAGCGCTTCCAAACCGGGGATGGGATTGCCATACGGCGAAACCGTTGGCCTGCCCAGCAGTTCGTAGAGCCGCTGCTCGACCCGCTCGCTCATCACGTGTTCCCAGCGGCAGGCCTCGTCATGCACGTAGGCCCAGTCCAGTCCGATGACGTCGGAGAGCAACCGCTCGGCCAGCCGGTGCTTGCGCATCACTTCGGTCGCTTTTCGCCGGCCCAGTTCGGTCAGCTCAAGATGCCTGTCGCCGGTGACGACCACGAGTCCGTCCCGCTCCATCCGCCCGATCGTCTGCGAAACCGTCGGGCCAGAGTGGCGCAGCCGCTCGGCGATCCGGGCGCGCAGCGCAACGATGTTCTCTTCTTCGAGCTCGAGGATAGTGCGCAGGTACATCTCGGTAGTGTCGATGAGATCAGTCAATGGCTTCTTGCTCCTCGGCGCGGTTAAAAGGCTGCTCCAGCAGCATGCATGAGGGTGTTTTCCCCTCACCAGCCTAGCCTGTTTTCCGTGCCCGACCGGCAGCTACGCCGCGGGCTGAGGCGCCATGCGGCCAACGCAACAATGCCGGGTTCAACTAACGGCGGCCCTTGGCGTTGGGGCAGAATGAAACGGGCGTTCAACGGCGAACCGCCATCGAGATCATTGCCCCCACGCCAGGAAAGGTATTCATGAGCGATACCCAGTCCATCAGCATTCCCGCCGACCTGCTCCCGAAGGACGGGCGCTTTGGCGCCGGACCGTCCAAGGTCCGTCCGGAACAGGTCGACGCCCTGGTCGCCGCCGGCCAGAACCTGCTGGGCACGTCGCACCGCCAGGCACCGGTGAAGAACCTCGTGGGCAGCGTCCGCGAGGGGCTTAAGACGTTCTTCAAGGCGCCGGAGGGTTACGAGGTCATCCTGGGGGTTGGCGGCTCGACGGCGTTCTGGGACGTTGCATCCTTCGGACTGGTGGAGCAGAAGGCGCAGCACCTGTCCTTCGGCGAATTCAGTTCCAAGTTCGCCGCGGCCACCAACAAGGCCCCGTTCCTGGCCGAGTCGAGCATCATCACTTCGGAACCCGGCTCCCGGCCGGAGCCGCGGGCAGAGGCCGGCGTGGACGTCTATGCCTGGGCGCAGAACGAAACCTCCACAGGTGTGGCCGCGCCGGTGCAGCGCGTGAATGGTGCCGACGACGGCGCGTTGGTCCTCATCGACGCCACCTCCGCAGCGGGCGGGCTGGACGTGGATGTCACCCAGAGCGACGTCTACTACTTCGCGCCCCAAAAGAACTTCGCCTCCGACGGCGGCCTGTGGCTGGGCGTCTTCTCCCCCGCAGCGGTGGAACGGGCGGCCCGGATCGGTGCCACCGATCGTTGGATTCCCGACTTCCTCAATCTTGAAACGGCCATCGACAACTCGCTGAAGAACCAGACCTACAACACGCCCGCGCTGGCCACCTTGGTCACGCTCAATGCGCAGATCGAGTGGCTAAACGGCAACGGGGGCCTGGACTTCGCTTCCGGCCGCACCGCCGATTCGGCAGGACGGGTGTACCAGTGGGCGGAGGCTTCCGCGGTGGCGACCCCGTACGTGGCGAACCCGGAGCACCGTTCGAACGTCATTGCGACGGTGGACTTCGACGAGTCAGTTGATGCCGCTGCGGTCGCCAAGGTGCTGCGTGCGAACGGAGTGGTGGATGTGGAGCCGTACCGCAAGCTCGGCCGCAACCAGCTGCGCATCGCCACCTTTGTCGCCGTGGAGCCTGAGGACGTCAGCGCACTGCTGGCCTGCATCGACTACGTGGTGGACCGGCTGCAGGGCTGACTCCAGCGACGACGCGTCGATTCGCTAAGGTCCGGCTTCCGTTCGCGGCGGCCGGACCTTTTTGGTTGGCAGTTGGGTGCAGCCCTGGCAGCGTTACGCAGCCAGCGCTACCTGAGCAGCGTTACGTTGCCAGCGATGCGTCAGCCGCGCCGCGTCACCAGCGATGCGTCAGCAGCGCTTCATTGGGATCTTTACGGGCAGCATTGCGTCACCCGCGATGCCTCAGCAGCGAAGCGTCACCAGCGTTACACCGCCCGTCCAGCGAGCGCGAGGCTCCACCTCAAACTGTCCGAAGCAGCCGGTAGCGTGAGGATATGGACGGCGAGGGCGGCGAGCTTCGGTTGCCGGTTCCGGGACAGGGACTGGTGATGGACCTTGGTGTGCCCTCGCGTCCGGACAGTTCCCTGCTGGAAGCGCTGCTGCAGCAGGTGGTGGCAGCGGCGCTGCTGCGACGTTATGGCATCGGGCCTGATCGCGCCGGACTCTTTCCGGCGGCCTCCGACCTGGGTGCGTCTGCCGCCGTTGACGCCAGCTCTGCAGGGGTTTCTTCCCCGACCGAAGCCGCCGGCGGGCAGCCGCCCATGCCCGAGGACGCCGGAGCAACTCAGGGATTGGGCGCCGGGCTGCAATCGGCCGGGACCGTGGAGGGCGACGACGCATCCCTGCTGCTGGTGCCGGAGGGCACCGGGGGCGAGCCGGTGGTGCCCGAGGGTGGCGTGGGCGTGCCTGCCGTGCTGGCCGGCCTGTTGGCGGGGGTGGAGCCGGCGGAACTGGATGACGCGCAGACCATGGATTATCTTTTGGCCGCGGCGCGGGTGGAGGCGTGGGTGCAGTCCTGCCAGGTCAAGGCGTTGGACCGCTTCGCCCGGCTTCGTCCCGGCGTTGGCGCCGACTGCGACCCGGAAGGCTTTTCCCGGTTCGCGCCGCAGGAGATTTCGGCGCACCTCTCCACGGGGGATGCCGCGGCGCGGGCCATGCTGGCCGATGCCCGGCACATCTGCTCGCACCTGCCGGGCACTCTCGAGGCGATGGGCCGCGGTGATTTGGACTTGCCGCGCGCGAAAGCGCTGGCCCGCGGCTCCGCCGACCTCCCGCCGGAGTGTCTGCAGGACTTCGAAGCCGCTGTGCTGCCGGGTGCCGGGGAGATCACGCTGGACGCGGTCCGGTCCCGTGCCCGGCGGATGCGGGTCCGCCTGCACCCGGAGTCCTTGGCGGAGCGGCACCGGCGGGCGAACGAGTCCCGGGACGTGCAACTGACGGACCAGGACGACGGGATGGCCGAACTGTGGATCCGGACCAGCGCGGATAAGGCGCACCTGGTCTTCGACCGGATCCAGGCCACGGCCCGCTCCCTCCAAGGCCCCGGCGAGGCCAGGAGCCTGCCCCAGCTGCGCGCCGACGTGTTCACCGACCTGCTGCTGGCCGACGGCACTGGCCTGGCTGACGCCGCGAACACCGCGGCAGCGGCAGCGGAAGACACGGTACCGGCAGCGCCGGCACCGGCACACGCATTTGCCGGCAGCGACAGCGAAAGCTTCGCTGGAGGCATGTCCGGGGACGGCACTGTTGCGGTTCCAAGGCCGGCACCGGCCGGCGGCGACGATGGTCGGTCCGCACCCGCCTGCGGCGGCAGTGGCCGGGCCGCACCTGTCTGCGGCGGCGCGGGGCCGGGGATGCTGGTCACGATGCCCTTGACTACGCTGCTCGGACTCAGCGAGGAGCCCGGGGACCTGGCCGGGCGCGGGCCGATTCCACCGGATATGGGACGGCGGCTGGCCCAGTTGGCGAAATCCTGGTTGCTGGTGCTCACCGACGACCATGGTCAGGCGATCGCGGCCGCCCGGAAACTGCGGATTCCGCCCGAATGGCTCAAACGCCTGGTCCGTGTCCGCGACCGGCACTGCCGCTTCCCTGGCTGCCGCCGGGCGGCCAGGTATTGCGAGATCGACCATGTCCTCGCGTGGGACGACGGCGGGCCGACCGTGCTGGAAAACCTGCAGTGCCTGTGCAGCGCGCACCATGCGGCGAAGACCGGCGGGCACGCCCGGGCCGCTGCCGGGCCAGGCGGCGAGATCAGATGGACCACGCGCACCGGCCACCGCAAGACCACCCATCCGGACGAGGGCTGGGACACCGTCCTGCCCCGACCGAAGGAAACGGAAGCCGCCGCCAACGGCGGCAGCGGATACACCACCGACGGCACCGGAGAAGACGTCACCAGCGGCACCATTGACCGCATTGACCGCGGCGACCAAACGCCTAAACGCACTCTCGGCGGCATCGAGCTGCCCGATGACACCACCGACCCCAACGCACCACCGCCTTTCTGAGCTTCCCGCGGCAAGAGAAGATGTCGGGGGCACCAGCAGAAGATGCCGAAGGCGGGTTGTCTGGGTCCCGAAAGCTCTTAGGCGGGCCGGTCCGGCACGCCGTAGGTGATGCTCAGTTTCCGCACGGCTGAGCGGTCGAAGCGAAGGCGCATGTGGTGCGCACGCCAGGCCCATATGATCCCGATGGCGGCGGCGGCCACGCCCGACAGCGCGGCAACGCCCAGTCCCCAGCGCGGTCCGAAGCTGTTGGCCACCAAACCGACCAGCGGCGCACCGAGCGGGGTTCCGCCCATCAGGATGGCCATATACAAGGACATGACGCGCCCGCGCATCATGGGAGCAGTCGTGGTCTGCACATAGGCGTTGGCGCTGGTCATGATCGTGATGGCCGCAGCTCCGACCGGCACCAGCGCCAGCCCGAAGAGCCAGACCGTCGGGGCCAGCCCTGCCACGGTGCAGGCGATGCCGAAGGCCACGGACGCGCCGAAGATATAGCGCAGCCGGGGCCGGTCCCGCCGCGCGCTGAGCAGCGAGCCGGTGACCGAACCCGCTGCCATCACCGAGGAAAGTATGCCGAAATCACCGGCGTGCCCGCCGAATTCCGTGCGCGCCATGGAGGCGACAAAGACGGAAAAGTTCAGGCCGAAGGTACCGATGATGAAAATGGCGGCCAGCACCACCACCAGGTCGGGCCGCTGCTTCACATACCGGAAGCCTTCGAGGATCTGGCCGCGCCCCTTGGCGGCCTTCTCCCGCAGGTGAAGCTCCTGCCGTCGGATAGCGAGCAGCGCCGCGATCATCGCCGCGAAGGTGGCGGTGTTGATGAGGAACACCGGCCCGGGGCCGATGGCGACGGTGAGCACACCGGCAATGGCCGGCCCGACCATCCTGGCCAGGTTGAACGAGGTGCTGTTCAGCGCCACCGCATTCGGCAGGTAATCGTCGCGCACCACGTCCGAGACGAACGTCTGCCGTGCGGGCGCGTCCACTGCTGTCACCATCCCAAGTGCCAGGGCGAAGGCGTAGACGTGCCACAGCTGGGCGACGTCGGCGATCACCATCAGACCCAACGCCAGACCCAGCACGGCCATCGAAATCTGGGTGGCCATCAGCAGCTTTTGCCGGTCAAACCGGTCGGCAACCAGCCCGGCCCAGGGAGCCATGACCAGTTGCGGTCCCATCTGCAGAGCCATCACGATGCCCATGGCAGCAGCGTCCTGCTCGGTCAGGATGTCGTAGACCAGCCAGTCCTGCGCCGTGCGCTGCATCCACGTGCCGATATTGGAGACCAACGCTCCGATGAACCAGATCCGGTAGTTGAACAACCTCAGTGAACGAAACACGCTTTACCGCCCTTTCCGGCTGCAGACCTGCCTCGTCGATGGGTCGCGTCAGGACGTAGTTTCGGCGCCGTCCTCGGTCGCGGCGATGTCGGACGTCTCGGTCGCGGCGATGTCGGAGGCCTCGGCGCCGTTCCCTTCGGATACGTCCTCGGTAGCCGGACGGAGGTCCTCGGCTGCAGCCACGCCGTCCGCGGCTACTCCGGCGTCGTCGGAGACCGCACCCGTATCGGGGGCTGCACCGCCGTCGTCGGAGGCCGCACCCGTATCGGGAGCTGCACCGGCGTCCTCTGCCTCATCCGTATCGGGAGCTGCACCGGCGACGTCTGCCGCATCGGCCGCAGCAACTGCCTCGGTGGTGTCCGCCGCCGCATCGGCCGCAGCATCTGCCTCGGCTGCCTCAATGCGGTCCGCCGCCTCTGCTTCCGCCGCGGCCGCGGCTTCTTCAGGCCGAACCCGGTCGGCCCACGGCACCCACTCGGGAGCCAGGAGCGACTTCTCCGAGGGAAGCAGGCCTACTTCGCAGACCGTGGCTTCCTTGCCGCGCGGCACCCGGGCAAGCGTGGCGTACCACTGCCAGCCCACGTAGCCCGCCAGTTGCGCCTCGAACCGATGGGTGACCAGGCGGTCGCCGTCGGCAAAGCTGCCGACGTGTGCACCGATTTGCTCGGACGGGGCGATCTCCAGCACACCGTTGCGCGCACGGTCCACCGCGGCGGCCAACACAGCATCCAGCTTGGGAGCGCGCTTCGCGGGACGACGCCGGGGCGCGGCCTCGGCCTGCGGCTCGCCGGCGGCCGCCGGCTCCGCGTCAACCGTTTCAGCGCTGGCGTCGGTCATGTTTTCAGTCATCAAGGCCGCTTACGCGTCCAGGTCGTCGGCCACGCGGCGGAGCACCGCTGCGACCTTCGACGCGTGGGAGCGCTCCGGGTAGCGGCCCTTGCGAAGGCCGTTGGAAATTTCGTCCAGCAGCTTGATCAGGTCCTCGGTGATCACGGCCATGTCCTCGGCCGGCTTGCGCGTTGCCCGGACCACCGAGGGAGCGGCGTCGAGGATGCGCGCTGAGAGGGCAGATGGGCCACGCCGGCCATCGGCTATGCCGAATTCCATCCGGGTGCCTGGCTTGACGTCCTTGACGCCTGCCGGCAGCGCCGACGCGTGCAGGAACACTTCCTGTCCGTCTTCGCTGGCCAGGAATCCAAACCCTTTATCCGTGTCAAACCACTTGACTTTGCCGATGGGCACTTTGCTTACCTCGTTCTGCTTCATGATGCAGCGGTACCGCACGCTGCTGCGTTCTTACCATGGGCCCCGCCGGTAGCACAGCGGCCGCACACGCGACCGCGCCGAATCGGGGAAAGTCTGTCTCTAGGTTATCGTGTTCCGCCGACGGCCGAGCCCGCTGCCCACAGCTTTCCGCTCGTGGCGTGAGCGTCGGGAATCGGCCACGGCAGGCCGCTGTAATCTGGTGTCATGCCCGGAACCGTCCCCGCCCAGAATGCGTCCCGACCCGCCGAGTCCGGTGCGTTGCACCGAGCGCTGGTCGTTGCCGCCGTCGTCGTGCTGTTGGTTGGGCTGGGCAGCCTGGGCGTGATTCTGGCCGGCGCCATGGCCGGCACCGAGGTGTGGACGGGCTTCCTGGGACTGGCCTGGTTCTGCTTTCCCATCGCCTTCGTGCTGATGGTGCTGCTGGTGGCTGGCAGCGTCCGGCGGCGCCGCCGCAGCTAGCGGCAGCAGCCGCTCCCGAGACCGGCCCGCCCCGGCACCGTTGCACCGCAGAGGCGCGGGGTAACGTTAATCCGGTGTCCTCCATCCGCGCCTTGGCTGGCCAGCTGGCCGCCCGCAGCGACACAGAGCTGCGGCAGTTGTTCAGCGCCCGTCCGGACTTGTGCCTGCCAGCCGTGCCGGACTTTTCCGCCCTGGCGGCGCGCGCGTGCACCCGGATCAGCCTGCAGCGGGTGCTGGAACAGCTGTCCCGGCCCGAACTGGACGTGCTCGAAGCCGTAGTGCTCAGCACCGATGTGGATGCCGGGCGCGCCGCCGATGCCCGCTCCCTGCGGCCGCTGCTCGTGCCGCCGGAAGGCACCGCGACGCTTCACGAACTGGACTCCTGCCTGGCCCGGCTGCATGGACTTGCCTTGCTGCTGTCCGCGGAACCGCCCTCCCACGACGACGGCGGTGCCACCCCTCCTTCCCCGGCCTACCTTCCGGTGGCGAGCCTGGCGGAAGCACTGGGACCGTACCCCTCCGGCCTCGGCCGCAGCTACGCAGCCCTGGCCGCCGCCAGCCCCGTGGCCGCCGACCATCTGGTCGGTACGGTGCGGCTGCTGCGGGAGGCCGGTTACGCCCTCCCGGCAGATTTTCCGGAGCCGGGCACGGACGAAGGCCCCGGCGCGCCGTCCCCGGGCGTCCGGGCAGCCGCCGTGCTTGAGAGCTGGCTTGCCGACCCGCGGACCTGGCCGGCGCTGATGGCCAAGGCGCCGGAGCATACGGGCGAGCTGCTCGGGAAGTTCCGCCGCTCCCCGCTCGGGGCGCTGCCGCCCCGGCTGGCCGGAACGGGCCCGCGCGACGCCGCCTCACCGATCGACTGGCTGGCAGCCCATGCACTCCTGGTGCCCATCGACGCGTCGCACGTGGAACTCCCCCGGCCGGCGGGCCTGGCGGTGCGCGGCGGCGCCGTGGCAGATCCCTGGCACACGCATCCGCCGGCAATTGCTGCCCGGCAGGTCCGCAATTCCCTGCGTAACAACGCGGCGTTCTCCGCCGCGGCCGAGACGCTGCGGCTGGTGGCCGAGCTGCTGGAACAGATACGCCGGGTACCGGTGACCACCCTGCGGGCAGGCGGTGTGGGCGTCCGCGAAGTACGGCGGCTGGCCGAGGCTCTGCGGATCGAACCGGGCGTGACCAGTTGGCTGCTGGAGCTGTCCGCCGCGGCCGGACTAGTCGTCTTGGACGTGGATACCTCCCGCTGGGTGGTTCATGCGAACGCCAGGTTCGGTTCCCTGGAGCGCCGGGACCAATGGCACCTGCTGGTCTCGTCCTGGCTGCAGCTGGACCGGGCGCCCTCGCTGGTGGGCGGGCGGACGCCGTCGGACACCGCCACTAATGCGCTGGCGGCCGAAGCGTCCCGGCCCGACGCCCCGGCAGTCCGGCGCCAGGTGCTCGAGGCGCTGGAGGAGCTTTGCGGGGCGGCTGATTCCACCGGCGGCAGCACGCCGGCGCCCTCGCCGGAAGAGGTTACCGCCTATCTGGTCTGGCGGCGGCCCCGGCAGCAGCGCCGGTTCAAGCGGCTGGTTCCGGGCATCCTGGCCGAGGCCGCGCGGCTGGGTCTCGTGGGCTCCGGCGCGCTGACCGGGCTGGGTCGGGCGACGGCGCAGGGCCGGCTGGCCGAGGCCGCCGCGCTGCTGGCCGAGCAGCTGCCGGAACCGCTGGACAAATTCATGCTGCAGGCGGACCTGACGGCCGTTGCTCCCGGTTATCTGGCCCCGGATATCGCCGCCGAGCTGTCCTTGCTGTCCGATGCTGAAGGCCAGGGCCCGGCAGCCATCTACCGGTTCTCGGCCGACAGCATCCGGCGCGCCCTCGACGCCGGCCGGGACGCCGCCGGGATCCTCGGCTTCCTGACCCGCCATTCGGCCACCGGCGTGCCGCAGCCGCTGCAGTATCTGGTGGAGGACACCGCTTCCCGGCACGGTGCGCTGCGGGTCGGAGCGGCCGCCAGCTTCCTGCGCAGCGATGACGAAGATGCCTTGACGGACCTGCTCGCCGACCCGCGCGCGGCCCGGCTGGGCCTGCGCCGGCTGGCGCCTACGGTGCTGGTGTCGCGTACCGGAGCCCGCGATCTGCTCGCCTCCCTGCGCCAGCTCGGTTACGCGCCGGCTCCGGAGGCCGACGACGGCGTGGCGCTGGGCAGCGGGGCGGGCGCCGGCGTGGCGCTGGGCAGCGGGGCGAGCACCGGCGGGGCCGGCACCGGCTGGGCGGGCTCCGGCGGGGCGGGGGCCGTCGGCCGTGCTGCCGCAGACAGCACCCCGGCGGATGGTTCCGCAGCTGCGCAAGCCGGCCGCGCGCCGTCGTCGTTCCCGGTGAGGACGAATCCCTGGGAACTCACCGCCGAAGATGCCGATGCCCAGCTGGCAATGCTCCGGAGCAGCGGCGTTCCCTCCCTCCCGGCCGCCGAGTCCGGGCCGCTGCTGGCGCTGGAAACGCTGCGCACCGCGGTCCGGTTGAAACAAAAGGTGCGGATCGGCATCGTGGACCCGGACGGCAACCACCGGCGCCAGGTGATGCTCCCGCTGTCCGTCAGCGGCGGGCGGGTGCGCGTCTTCGACCCCGACCGTGACAGCGAGCGCACCGTCTCCATCCACCGCGTGATGGACATCGAACTAGTGGAGGGCAGCTGAATGGCCAACGGACCCCTGATCGTCCAAAGCGACAAGACGATCCTGCTGGAGGTGGACCACGAACAGGCCACCGAGGCCCGGCACGCCATCGCCGCGTTCGCCGAACTGGAGCGCGCACCGGAGCACATGCATTCCTACCGGATCACTCCGCTGGGGCTGTGGAACGCCCGCGCCGCCGGGCTGGACGCCGAACAGGTGCTGGACACGCTGCTGAACTACTCGCGCTTCCCGGTGCCGCACGCGCTGCTGGTGGATATTGAGGACACCATGTCCCGGTACGGGCGGCTGCGGCTGGAGAAGGACCCACAGCATGGCCTGGTGCTGCGCACCAGCGACTACCCGGTGCTCGAAGAGGTCATGCACGCCAAGAAGATCCAGCCGCTGCTGGGTCCGCGGATCGATGCCGAGACCACCGTGGTGCACTCCTCGCAGCGCGGCCAGCTCAAGCAATTGCTGCTCAAGCTGGGTTGGCCCGCGGAGGACCTGGCGGGCTACGTCGACGGCACGCCGCATCCGATTGCGCTGGCCGAATCCGCGGAACCGGGCGGCTGGCAGTTGCGGCCGTACCAGCGCCTGGCCGTGGAGAATTTCTGGGCCGGTGGTTCCGGCGTCGTCGTCCTGCCCTGCGGGGCCGGCAAGACGCTGGTCGGCGCCGCCGCGATGGCCACCAGCTCCACCACCACCCTGGTGCTGGTGACCAACACCGTCTCCGCACGGCAGTGGAAGGACGAACTCGTCCGCCGGACCTCCCTGACCGCGGAGGAGGTGGGCGAATACTCCGGCTCGGTCAAGGAAATCCGGCCGGTCACCATCGCCACCTACCAGGTGCTGACCATGCGCCGCGGCGGACTGTATCCGCACCTGGAACTATTGGACGCCAACGACTGGGGCCTGATCATCTACGACGAGGTGCATCTGCTGCCGGCCCCGATGTTCCGGATGACCGCGGACCTGCAGGCGCGGCGGCGGCTGGGGCTGACCGCCACGCTGGTGCGCGAGGACGGCCGCGAGGGCGAGGTGTTCTCGCTGATCGGCCCGAAGCGCTATGACGCGCCGTGGAAGGACATCGAGGCGCAGGGCTACATCGCGCCCGCCGACTGCGTCGAAGTCCGGGTGGACCTGCCGCGGGACGAGCGGGTGGCGTACGCCATGGCCGACGACGGCGACAAGTACCGGCTGTGCGCAACGTCCCCGATCAAGACCCCGGTCGTCGACGCCTTGGTGCGGGCGCACCGGGGCGAGCAACTGCTGGTGATCGGTCAGTACATCGACCAACTGGACGAGATCGCCGCGCACCTGGACGCGCCCGTGATCAAGGGCGAGACGTCGGTGAAGGAACGGCAGCGGCTGTTCGACGCTTTCCGCCGCGGTGAACTGCAGACGCTGGTGGTCTCCAAGGTAGCCAACTTCTCCATCGACCTGCCCGAAGCCACCGTGGCCATCCAGGTGTCCGGCTCGTTCGGCTCACGGCAGGAAGAAGCCCAGCGCCTGGGCCGGCTCCTGCGCCCAAAGGCGGATGGCCGGGCCGCCCGGTTCTACACGCTGGTCGCGCGGGACACGCTGGACCAGGACTTCGCGGCCAAACGCCAGCGTTTCCTGGCCGAGCAGGGCTACGCCTACACCATCAAGGACGCCAACGACGTGCTGCAGCCGTAGGTCGGCCCGCGCCCCGGGGACCCTCGCGGCACCGCGACCGTTGTGGCGGGCGCCTGGACATCGAGATCGGCGTCACCGACCGCTGCCGGCGCCCGGAAGGGCAGCTCATCAAGGGCTGTAACGCCTGATGATCATGCCCCTCCGGGGGTTGCCGCCAGCCTCAGCGCAGGCCGCCGTTTCGGTACAGCTGGCGGAAGGCCTCTTCGCGGACCTCCTCCAGACGCTGGTAATCAACCGCCCAGCGGCGCCGGTCCATGCGGCGACGGGCAAGGCTGCGGCGTGTGCTGGCCGCCGCCGCGCTCAGCGCGCTTGCCGTGTCGTGGAGCAGCTGCCGGAGGTCCAAGGTTCGGGAGCCCTCGAACTCCTCAACCGTTTCGTAGATATTGGCTGCTTCGGATTCGCTGGCCACTACTGCTGACTGCATGATTTCCCTTTCGGCTTTGCCGGACTTTCGCCGACCACTCAAGAATCCGCCTCCGACAGGTGGGGCAGCATCGGGCAAACGCCCCATTTGCCCTGGCCCGGAATGGGTCATCAGGGCCGCCGTGCGCGCGCAGCATTCTTTCAGCAAACTCCCAGAAACCGGGCGCACACTGGAAGAGTGAAAAAGCCTGAGCCCGAAGCCAAACTGCTGGTCGTCGACGACGAGCCGAACATCCGGGAACTGCTGTCGACCTCGCTGCGGTTCGCAGGATTCGAGGTAGTGGCTGCCGCCAACGGCCGCGAGGCGCTGGACGCCGCCGAAGAGCATTCACCCGATCTGGCGGTGCTGGACGTGATGCTTCCGGACATGGACGGCTTCACCGTCACCCGCAAGCTCCGCGCCTCCGGCCGTCATTTCCCGGTGGTCTTCCTCACCGCGCGCGACGATACCGAAGACAAGGTCACCGGCCTGACGGTCGGCGGCGACGACTACGTGACCAAGCCCTTCAGCCTGGACGAAGTGGTGGCCCGGATCCGCGCCGTGCTCCGCCGCACCCGCCCGCTGCTGGCGGACGACGCGATCATCCAGGTGGACGACCTGGAGCTCGACGACGACGCGCACGAGGTGCGCCGGGGCGGCGACGTCATCGACCTCTCCCCTACCGAGTTCAAGTTGTTGCGCTACCTGATGCTGAACCCGAACCGGGTGCTCTCCAAGGCGCAGATTCTGGACCACGTCTGGGAATACGACTTCAACGGCGACGCCTCAATCGTCGAGTCCTACATTTCCTACCTGCGCCGGAAGATCGACACGAATCCGGACACTCCGCCGCTGATCCAGACCAAGCGCGGCGTGGGGTACCTGCTGCGCACGGCCGACCGCCGCTGATCCATGCTGGATCGATGGAAGTCAGCATCCCTGCGGTCGCAGCTGGTGCTGATCATGGGCGTGCTCATGGTCGCCACCCTGACCCTGACCTCGGCGCTGATCCTGACCCAGCTTCACGACACGCTGGTGAGGCAACTCGACGAGGACCTGCTCAATAACCGCCAGTCCATCTCGTCCTTCCTGGTCCGTGAAGCGACCGCCCCCAGCGGGATGTCCTACTCGTCGAGGTATTACGGCGCCTTGTTCACCCGGGACGGCGAGCTCACGATTGACACCAACCCCGCCGGTGACCGCCCGGTTCTGAAGGACATCACTCCGGACAGGGCCCAAGCACTCGAGGGCCGGGGTTTCCACGTGCCCGGCACCGAACGGGACAGCCAGGGCTGGCGCGTG
Organism: Arthrobacter sp. Y3223065; assembly: GCF_059090885.1. Lineage (NCBI taxonomy): Bacteria > Bacillati > Actinomycetota > Actinomycetes > Micrococcales > Micrococcaceae > Arthrobacter > Arthrobacter sp. Y3223065. Next base: position 162,720 of record NZ_JBNHGC010000007.1, read on the forward strand.
TGGGTCACGCCCCTCCAGAACGATTCCGGCTCGGTCGCCGTGGCAGTGAGCTACAACGAGGTGAACAGCACCTTCGACAAGGTCGCGGCGAGCACGCTTCTCATCGCCGTCTCGGCCACGGTCGCCGCCATCGGCATCGTGTGGCTGGCCGTCACCCGGTCCTTCCGGCCGTTGGCCCGGGTGGAGAAAACGGCCGCGGCCATTGCCGCCGGGGACCTCTCGCGCCGCGTCGACGTGCTGAACCCGGCGACCGAAGTGGGCCGGCTCTCCAGTTCGCTGAACGCCATGCTCGCCCACATCGAAACCGCCTTCGCGTCCCGGACCGCATCCGAACAGCGAATGCGGCGTTTCGTTCAGGATGCCTCGCACGAACTGCGCACCCCGCTGGTCACCATCCGCGGCTTCTCCGAGCTGTACCGGCACGGCGCGCTGCAGACGCCCGACGACGTCGGTGCCGCCATGGGCCGGATCGAGAGCGAAGCCAAGCGCATGGGCCAACTCGTGGAGGACCTGCTGACCCTGGCACGGGTGGATGAACAGCGTCCGCTCGAAACCAAGCCGCTGGATCTCCTCATGCTCGGCAACGATGCGGCTTTGGATGCCCGCGCCAGCGCCCCGGACCGCGCCATCACCGTCGTGGGGCTCGACGGCGGAGCGCCGCGGCCGGCGCCGATCGTGGGCGACGAGGCCCGACTGCGCCAGGTGGTGGCCAACTTGGTCACCAACGCCCTGCGCTACACGCCTGAAGGCTCACCGCTGGAGATCGCCGTCGGCGTTCAGCCGGTGATCGACGACCGCTTGGATTCTGTCCTGGAAATCCGCGACCACGGACCGGGCATCTCCGAAGACGAGGCCTCCCGTGTGTTCGAACGTTTCTACCGGGCGGACACCTCCCGGTATCGCGAGACCGGAGGCACCGGGCTGGGCCTGGCCATCGTCGCGGCCCTGGTGGCCCAGCATGACGGCACCGTCAGGTTGACCGAGACCCCGGGCGGCGGCGCGACCATGTCCATCCGGATCCCGTATCATCCGCCCGCGGACGAGGACGGCGCCTTCAACCTCGAGTGACCGCAGGGGCATTCCGCGCCGGGCTTTTCCACAGCCGGCGGCTTGGGCCTCGCGGCACCTTTGGCCGCTGCCTAGTCTGAACCGTGTCGGATAGATTCACCCCCAAGAGCGGAGGACACCATGGCCGTATTCCAGGTAGACAGCGAGGCTCTTGCCGCCAAGAGCATGGCCGTGCAGGGCACCATCGGACGGCTGCAGGCGGAGGTGAACACCATGCAGTCCGGGTTGCGCGAATTGGAGTCGCTGTGGACCGGTTCGGCGGCGGCCAACTTCCAGCAGCTCATCACGGACTGGCGGGCCACGCAGCTGAAGGTGGAGGAATCCCTGGCCAGCATCAACGCGGCGTTGTCCCACGCCTCGCAGCAGTACTCGCAGGCCGAGGAGGCCAACGCCCGGATGTTCCTGGCCTGACCATCGTCGGACCGGGTGAGGGCGCACGGCCGCGGGGTGCGGACGCGGGAACTGGTGTGGGGGCGCGGGTGCCGGCGCGCGGCTGCACGTCGCCGGGCCCGGGTGCCGGCGCGCGAGTGCACGTCGTCGGGCGCGCGGTCTCCGTTCAGGCCTGCTCGGGTGTGCCCTGGTGGAAGCGCAGGCGCCACCGCCCGCCATCGCGCAGCCAGAGCGAACTGCGCAGTGCCGAAGCGTCGCGGCGGATGCTGCGGTACGTCAGCAGGATGCTGTCTTCGCCGAGCCGTTCGACGGCGAAGACCTCCAACGAGGCGTCCAGCTCAGGGCTTTCCTGGAGTTCGCTGATCATGGCGTCCCGCGTCCACATCCGGCCGGCTTCCCCAATCTCGGCGAAGTCGGGGTGCAGCAGCATGGCCAGGCGCCCGTAGTCCGCCCGGACGGCGGGACTGAGCAGCTCCTGCTCGAGCCGCACCACCAGCTCTTCCGCGGCGTCCCCTTCTGCGGCGGCATCCGCGAAGTCTTCCAGCTCGGAGAACAGGTCGGGCTCCGGCACGACTGCGGCTGCCGGCCGCCCTGCTCCGTCTCCGGGAGAACCCGGCTCCGCTGCCGCCCGGGCCGTCGGTGCGTTTCCTCGGCGGCCGGCAGCAGCCGGCGCCGATTCGAAGACAGCGCTGCCGGAGGTTCCCGGTCCGCCGGGAAAGCCCGGGCCGGCCGGTGCGCCGGAGCCGTTCTGGAAGGCGAGTGCCACCGCGCGGGCGCGTTCGTCGGCCGCTTCGTTCAGCTTGTGTCCGGCGTGGCCCTTCACCCACTCGAACTCGTAGCTGCGCCCCTTGATCGCGGCGTCGATGTCCTTGAGCAAGTCGACGTTCAGCACCGGCTTGCCGTCGGCCTTTTTCCAGCCCCGCCGCTTCCAGCCCGGCATCCACTTGGTCACGCAGTTGATCACGTACTGGCTGTCGCACAACACGCGCAGGTGTTCCTGCGGCAGGTGAGCCGTGGCCCGGAACAAGTCCAGCACGGCCATCAGCTCGCCCTGGTTGTTGGTGCCGTGCGGCCAGCCGCCGGCAGCCCACGCGGTGTCGTCGATGTACCAGGCCCAGCCGGCCGGGCCGGGATTGCCGAGCGCAGAGCCATCGGCGGCAGCAGTGATAGTCATGATCTCCATCTTTTCAGATCAGGCCAACATTCCTGGCCCTGGGCGGGCACATGGCAAACACTCCTGGCCCTAGGCTGGGCACGTGGCAATACTCATCGATCCTCCGCTCTGGCCGGCGCACGGCACCCACTTTTCCCACCTGGTCTCTGACACCTCGCTGGCCGAACTGCACCGCTTCGCCGCGGCCGCCGGTATCCGCGAGCGGGCCTTCGACCGGGATCACTACGACGTGCCGGCCAGCCGCTACGGCGAGCTGGTCCAGCTGGGTGCCGTCGAGGTCAGCGCCGGCGACCTGACCCGCCGGCTGCAGGCGAGCGGGCTGCGCGTACCGGCCCGTCAACGCCCGGAAAAACTGCGCCGGGTACTGCTGCGCCGGTGGAACGAGCTCCTGCCCGGGCAGCCGGACCTCGGCCGCGACCTGCTGGACCGCTGGGCAGAACCGCACCGCCACTACCATGGCCCCGGCCACCTGCTGGCAGTCCTGGAGGCGCTGGAGCAGCTCACTTCCCCCGCCGCGTCCGGTCCGCGGCCGCGGGCGGTGTGGTTGGCGGCCTGGTTCCACGACGCCGTCTACAACGGCCGGCCCGGCGTGGATGAACAGGAATCGGCAGACCTGGCGGCTGCCTGCCTGCCGGCGGCCGGCTGCAGCGCTGACGAGACGGCCGAAGTGGTCCGGCTGGTCCTGCTCACAGCCAGCCACTCGCCCGGCCCGCAGGATGGGTCAGGCGCCCTGCTGTGCGACGCCGATCTGTCCATCCTCGGCGCACCACCGGCGGAGTACCGCAGCTATGTCCGGGACGTCCGCAAAGACTATGCGCACGTGCCCGACGCGGACTTCGCCGCCGGGCGCACCGCCGTCGTCCGCCGTCTGCTGACACTGGATCCGCTGTACCGGACACCCGCGGCCCGGGAGAAGTGGCTGGAGCGTGCAAGGCAGAACCTCGCCGCGGAGCTGGAAGCCTGGCGGCACGAGGGGCCGGTCTGGCTCCGCCCGGAGAGGCGGTAAGGCGAGGGGTTAAGGCCGCGAGGCGCGGCTCCCGTGACGGGAACCGCGCCTCGCTAAACCGTGGCCTGTTATCGGGCCGAGGTGGTGGCGGGGAAGCTTAGAAGCCGCCCATGCCGCCCATCTCGTCGCCGCCCGGCATGGCCGGAGCGGCCTTCTCCGGCTTGTCGGCCACAACGGCTTCGGTGGTCAGGAACAGGCCGGCGATGGACGCCGCGTTCTGCAGGGCAGAGCGGGTGACCTTGACCGGATCGTTCACGCCCGCAGCCAGCAGGTCCTCGTAGACACCGGTGGCAGCGTTCAGGCCGTGGCCGTCGGCCAGCCCGCGCACCTTGTCGGCCACGACGCCCGGCTCCAGGCCGGCGTTGAGGGCGATCTGCTTCAGCGGAGCGTCGATGGCAACCTTGACGATGTTGGCGCCGGTTGCTTCGTCGCCTTCGAGGGTGAGGTTGGCGAACGCCTTGGCGCCGGCCTGGATCAGGGCCACGCCGCCACCGGCGACGATGCCTTCCTCAACGGCAGCCTTCGCGTTGCGGACGGCGTCCTCGATGCGGTGCTTGCGTTCCTTGAGCTCGACCTCGGTTGCAGCACCGGCCTTGATGACTGCAACGCCGCCGGCCAGCTTGGCCAGGCGCTCCTGCAGCTTCTCGCGGTCGTAGTCCGAATCGGAGTTCTCGATCTCGGCGCGGATCTGGTTGACGCGGCCGGCGATGGCGTCGGCTTCGCCGGCACCTTCGACGATGGTGGTCTCGTCCTTGGTGACAACCACCTTGCGGGCCTGGCCCAGCAGGTCCAGGGTGGCGTTCTCCAGCTTGAGGCCGACCTCTTCGGCGATGACCTGGCCGCCGGTCAGGATGGCGATGTCGGCCAGCATGGCCTTGCGGCGGTCGCCGAAGCCCGGAGCCTTAACGGCAACGGACTTGAAGGTGCCGCGCATCTTGTTCACGATCAGGGTGGCCAGGGCCTCGGCCTCGACGTCCTCGGCGATGATCAGCAGCGGCTTGCCGGACTGCATGACCTTCTCCAGGATGCCAACCAGGTCCTTCACGTTGGAGATCTTGGAGTTGACGATCAGGATGTACGGGTCCTCGAGGACCGTCTCCTGGCGCTCGGCGTCGGTCACGAAGTACGCGGACAGGTAGCCCTTGTCGAAGCGCATGCCTTCGGTGAGCTCCAACTCCAGGCCGAAGGTGTTGGACTCCTCGACCGTGACGACGCCTTCCTTGCCCACCTTGTCCAGGGCCTCGGCGATCAGCTCGCCGATCTGCGGATCTCCGGCGGAGATGGACGCGGTGGCGGCGATCTGTTCCTTGGTCTCGATTTCCTTGGCGGAAGCGATGAGCTCGGCGGTGACGGCGTCAACAGCCTTCTCGATGCCGCGCTTCAGGCTCAGCGGGTCGGCGCCGGCAGCAACGTTGCGCAGGCCTTCCTTGACCAGGGCCTGGGCCAGGACGGTCGCGGTGGTGGTACCGTCACCGGCGACGTCGTCCGTCTTCTTGGCGACTTCCTTGACCAGCTCGGCGCCGATCTTCTCGTACGGGTCGTCCAGCTCGATCTCCTTGGCGATGGATACACCATCGTTGGTGATCGTGGGGGCGCCCCACTTCTTCTCGAGCACGACGTTGCGGCCACGCGGGCCGAGGGTCACCTTCACGGCGTCAGCGAGGATGTTCAATCCGCGCTCGAGGCCGCGGCGGGCCTCTTCGTCAAATGCAATGATCTTTGCCATAGCGGCTTACGTCCCTTCTGGACAATAGACACTGGACGCAGCTTTTGACGGCTGCTGGCCACCTGCGGTGCCCGCGACGGACGGCTCACGACGACGGCGGTTTCTGTACGCCGCGCCGCTCACCTCACCGAGGTGGCGGGTTTCACTCCCTACGGGCTTTCTTAGCAGTCAGCCCGCGAGAGTGCTAACTCAATAATTAGCACTCGCAGGTGTCGAGTGCAAGCTGTTGGGAGCGGCCGGCCGGACCGCTTCGCGGATCGCGCTACCCCTGAGCGCCCCCGGGCCAACAATCAGGGTGGACCCCCATGGAAACGGCCGGTCGCTCCCGCGTAGATTGGCAGGTAAGACAGCGCAAGCGAACTATCGGCCCGGCACCGGGCAAAGGTCGGAGAACCATGTCTGAAACACCGGACGAAAAGAACACCAGCAACCCCACCGAACCCCTGGCGCCGGGCCCCAACCCGACGAGGCCGCTCGGCGGCCAACCGCCGTACGGCGCATCCGGCCAGCGGCCTTCCGGGCAGCCCGGTTACGGGGTTCCGGGGCAGCAGCAGCCCGCTCCCGGGCAGCAGCCCTTCGGCCAGCAACCTTACGGCGCCCCGGGACAGCAGTACCCGCAGCCCGGCCAGCCGGGACAGCCCTACGGCCAGCAGCAGTACTACGGGGCTCCCCAGGGTTACTACTACCCCGAGCAGAAGTCGCGGCTGATCGGCGGCCTGCTGGGCATCCTGCTGGGCGGCCTGGGCGTGCACCGGTTCTATCTGGGCCACGTCGCCATCGGCGTGGTGCAAATTGTGGTCACCTTCCTGACGTTTGGCCTCGGCGCCGTCTGGGGCTTCGTCGAGGGGATCATGATCCTGGTCGGGGCGGAACCGTTCAAGCGCGATGCCCGCGGAGTCCCGCTGAAGGAGTAGCCCCAATCGGCGCGACGAACCGGCGGCGGAGGCACCCCAGCCTCCGCCGCCGTCGTCGTTGCGGGTCTGCTACGGCGCGACCCGGACCTCTTCGGCCTGCGGACCCTTCTGGCCCTGGCCGATCTGGAACTCTACGCGCTGCCCCTCATCCAGGGAACGGTAACCATCCATTTGAATAGCGGACCAGTGGACAAAAACATCGGAATTTTCTTCGTCCACGGTGATAAAGCCGTAGCCCTTTTCCGCGTTGAACCATTTGACGGTTCCCAGCGCCATAGCGTTCTCCATACTCAGTAGTTCCAGCCTGCCGCCTACGGTTCGGCGGCAGAGTGGTTTTACCCTAAACCAAGCAGGGGCGGAAAAGTGAGCTGCGGCACACTTAAGTTATTGAGGCGTAACCGAATTCCGCACGGGCGGAGCCTTCCCCATGGGTACCGGGAGTCCAACGCCAAGGCCTCTCGGCTGCCCTGCCGGCGGCGCCTGCGTTTATTGGTAGCCGGGACCGAGCGCCACGGTGACGTACTGCGAGACGTTGCCGTTTGCCTGCAAAGCGCTGATGCCCAGCAATTCACCGAGCGCCCGCGCATTGGCTTCCTGGCCCGGGTTGTAGAAGATTACCGAACCGGCCAGCGGCGCGCCGCCCCAGTTGTCCACGACCGCGATCGACCAACCGTCCGCCTGCACCCTCTGCGATACCGTTCCGGCCAATCCGGTCACGCCGGTGCCGTTGAGGATCATCACCGGATCCTGCTTGTTCACCGCGGCGGCCTCTTCCGTGGGCTCCTCGGTTGCTTCCTCGGTGGGCTCATCCGTGGGCTCGCTGGTCGCCTCTTCGGTGGCTTTCGGGGTGGCTGTATCCGTTGGTTCCGGGGTTTTGGTTTGCTGTGCCGTCGCCGACGGTGAAGCCGAGGCAGTTGCGGCGCTGGACTGCGCGGCCACCGGGGTCGGAGATCCCCCGCTCCCCAGCAGCGGGAGCACGAAGAACGACAAGGCCCCCACCGCCAGTGCAAGTACCGCGGCCAGGACGATCAGGCCCAGGCCGTTGGACTTCGGCGTCGCCATGCGGGCGCGGTGCACACCGTGGCGGTCTGAAGTTTCAGGGACCTGGTCGAACTCATCCCGGGGGTACTTGGTCATCGCTTACAGTGCATCCTTGGTGGTGGAGAAACGGAAACCGGCCTACCAGGCCGTCCCGGATCTAGGCGTCGGTGCCCAGCCTGCGAGCAGTGCGCGCGCGCTGGCGGGACGTACGTAGTCTACGCAATCTCTTCACCAGCATCGGATCGTGCGCCAGCGCATCCTCGGTGTCGATCAGCGCATTCAGGATCTGGTAGTAGTGCGTGGCGGACATGTCGAACAGTTCGCGGATGGCCTGTTCCTTGGCTCCGGCATACTTCCACCACTGCCGCTCCAGGGCCAGCATCCGCTGGTCGCGTTCGCTCAGGGGGCTGGCGTCGTCAACCTCGGCCTCGAGGGAAAAGGCACTGGCCTCGGCCGAACCTGCCACAACACACCTGCGCTTCCTAGTACTTGCTGACAGCAATCAATACCGCCTCCCATAATAAGTGCGAATCACAAGCGTGTCATTCACCCCGCCTGCCGGGTCTGGGTCGGCCGCTGGCCGGCAGTGGGGAGGTGCCTGGCTGGCCGCTGCCGGGAGTGCCCGCGGTGCCTGATTGACCACTGGCGACAGTGCCGGTGGCGCGTGCTTGTTCGCTGGCCGGCAGTGCCCGCGGTCCCCGATTGCCTGCCGGCGGGTGGTTTCCGCAAAGATAGAACGGTGAACTACGACGACGGTGCCCTCTTTCCGCTGCCAGCCCACCCGCCTGCCGCGGACTTTGGCGCCCCGTACCCGTTTGCCTCCCCGCAGGAGCTTTCCGCCGTTATTCATCCCGAGTGGGCCGAGGTGCTCGCTCCGGCCGAACCGCTGCTCTGGGACCTGGCCTCCTATCTGGACGGGGAGCGCGCCGCCGGCAAGACCTTGCTGCCCGCGCCGGCCAACGTGTTGCGGGCGTTCCAGCGGCCGCTGTCCAAGGTCAAGGTGCTGATCGTCGGCCAGGACCCCTATCCCACGCCCGGACACTCGATCGGACTGGCCTTCGCCGTCGAACGGCACGTGCGTCCGCTGCCGCGCAGCCTGGCCAACATCTACCGGGAACTGCAGATGGATCTGGGTATCCGGCCGCCGCAGCACGGAGATTTGAGCGCCTGGAGCGACCAGGGCGTGCTGTTGCTTAACCGGGCGCTGACCGTGGAGGCCGGCAAGGCCGGCTCGCACCGCAACAAGGGGTGGGAGCAGATCACCGAACTCGCGGTCCGGGCGCTGGCCCAGCGCGGCGGCCCGCTGGTGGCACTGCTCTGGGGCCGCGAAGCCCAGCAGCTGGCTCCGGTACTGGAGCAGGTGCCGCGGATCGAGACCGTGCACCCCAGCCCCTTGTCGGCGTCCCGCGGGTTTTTCGGGTCGCGGCCGTTCAGCCGGGTGAACGAACTGCTGGCCGCACAGGGCGCAGACCCCGTGCACTGGGAACTGCGCTAGCCGGGGCTGGGCGACGTGGGCTTCCGGCTGGCCGCCAAGACGTTTTTGTCCATGTTTAGCGCAAGGGTCCGGCGTCGCCGCAGGTCAAGGGCTTAACGGTTTCCAAGACATGGACAGTTTCGGCCAAACGTGGACAGCGGGGACCGTGCGCGGACCGCTGAGGCCAAGCGGTTCGCGGTGAGGGTTCGCGCGTTCCTGGGCGCGTGTGACCTTCCCCATCCGCAAATTGGGATTACCTGACCGGTGGATTAGGTTGTCCTAAGTAGCAGTTTCCCTTCGTCAGGAGTAGTGCAGGATGCAGACACAACCGGCAGCAGCCCCCGCCCGTGCGGGACGGAGCGCTCGGCCGCCGAAGGTGCAGACCAACCTCCAGGTGACGCGCACCGAGTGGATTTCACAGCACATGGTCCGGGTCTACGCGGGCGGCGAGGCGTTCGATTCGTTCGCCGAAAGGTTCGCGGCCAAGGACGCCACGGATCAGTACATCAAGATCTTCTTCCTGGACCCCGCGCTGGACGTGGAGCTTCCGGTCAACGTCGCGGAGCTGAAGGAAACGCTTCCGGCCGACAAGCTGCCGGTCACCCGCACCTACACCGTGCGCCGTTTGGACCGCGACACCCGCGAAGTGGTGGTCGACTTTGTGGTCCACGGCGACGAAGGCCTCGCCGGGCCCTGGGCCGCGCAGGCCAAGCCGGGCGACTGGATGATGTTCAACGGACCCGGTGGCGCGTACCGGCCCGATCCCGACGCCGACTGGTACCTTTTGGCCGGCGACGACGCGGCGCTGCCGGCAGTTGCTGCCGCCATCGAGGCACTGGCCCCGGACGCGTGCGGCCATGCTTTCCTGGAAGTGGATTCCGAGGCGGACGTGCAGGAACTAAACGCTCCGGCCAACCTGGAAATCCACTGGCTGTTCCGGCGCGGCCAAACGCCCGGGACCACTACCCTGCTGCGCGACGCCATAGCAGGCCTGGACTGGCCCGGCGGCCGGGTGGATGCATTCGTCCACGGTGAGCGCGACGAGGTGAAGTCCCTGCGCGATGTCCTGTTCAAGGACCACGGGTTGTCCCGCGATCAGGTCTCCATCTCGGGCTACTGGGCCTACGGCCGGGCCGAAGACGCCTTCCAAGCGGAGAAGCGTACGGCGGCGGGCCAGATCTTCCCGGAGAATTACCCGGCCTGATCCGACCAGGCGCCAACCGATCGCCAGGCCCATCCCGCACCCGGCGGTTCCGGCGTCCTTAACGGCGCCGGGCCCGCCGGTTTTCGTTCGAGCCCAGCCCCTTGGTGAACGGCCGGGCCAGGTTGTCGCCGAGCACAGTACCGCCGGCGATGGCCAAAATCACCGTCAGCGCACTGAACAGCCCCAGGATGCCGTTGAACGGCGCCTCGGTGTTAACGGTCAGCTCGAAGATGGACCGGAACACGGACAGGCCAGGCAGCAGGAACAGCACCGCCGGGACCGCCACCACCAGCTGCGGCGAGCCCATCCGCAGGCCCACAATGCGCCCGAGGAACCCGATCACCACGGCTCCGACGGCCGGTCCGATCCGGTCCCCGATCCCCGCCCACACCACGAGGTCGTAGATCAACAGCCCGACCAGCCCGACGGCGGCCGTGGGCAGCAGCATGTTCAGCTTGGTCTGCTCGGTCATGCAGAGAGCAATGGTTGCCACGACGAGCAGCAGCGCCCGGACCACGTAGGGGTACTGGCCTTGGCCATCCACAAAGACTTCGGGCAGGCTGACGCCGAGCATCGAGCCGCCTACCAGCCCCACGGCGACCCCGGCGGCAATCGCGGCGAAGGTAAAGAAGGCCGAGAGATAACGCCCCGACGCGGTGACCGGGAAGCCGTTGATGGCGTCCTGGGTGGCGGAGACCAGCCGACCGGTCGGCAGGAGGAACAGGATGCCGCCGGCGATCACCAGCGACGGACTCATCGGCACGTGCAGCGCCCAGAACAGCAGCGCCATGACGGTGGCCAGGCAGGCGCCGATGCCGGTGATGAAGAAGTCCGGCATCCGCCATTTGCTCAGCTTCCGTCCCACCAAACCCATCAGCACGGTGGAGATGCCGCCCACGAGGGCCGCGAAGATGCTGCCGCCGAGGAAGGCAATGATGAAGCCGGAGAACACGCCGCCGGCCGCGATGGCCATCCACCGGGCGAAGGGCTTGGGACGCGAGGTAATCTCCTGCAGCCGTTCCTTGGCTTCGCTGCGGCCCACCCCGCCGTTGACGATGTCGGTGACCAGTTCGTGCACTAGGGACAGGCCGGCGTAGTTGTTGGTCCAGGACCGCACCACCCGCATCACGGTGATGGGAATCGTGTCCGGTTTGGCGTAGTTGATCACCACGGACTGGTTGGTGATGTCCACGTCGATGTCGCTGAGCCCGAAGGCCGCGGTGACGGCGATGATGCTGGTTTCCACCTCCAGCGCGCCGGCCCCGTAGCGGAACATGGTTTCCGCCACGTCCAGGGCAAAATCCAGGGTGATGCGGGCGGAGGCATCGACCCCGCCCGTCTGGATCATCGGGTTCGCGTAGGGGCTGCCGGCCAGCCTCTCGACGATGCTCATCGGCGCAGTGGGCGGCGCCTCGCCCTGCACGAGCTTGCGCAGCATCCGGCGGGCTGCCGCGTTGGAGCGCGAGGCTGCCGCGGAGGCGGGCAGCGGCGCGGTGCCGCTGGGGACGGGCTTGACCTGCTTGGCTACCGGCCGGTCCGTCGGACGTGGCACCGGAGGGTGGGTGGGCTGGGGTCCTGCGACCGAACCGGCGCGGCCGGCACCGGAGCCGCTGCCGGCATCGTTGGCCGGAATGTTCTTCGGCTTGATGATCGGCAGCATCCCCGCCTGCGGAGTCGTGGGTGACATGGATTCCTGGTCTGGGTCCTTGTCCTGCAATCCCTCTCCGTTCTGCGTCACCGCCACCGTCACGGCGGCGCTCGTTGATCCCGGGTTAAATCCTTGCACACCTCGCTGGCAGGTCACCGGCATGGCGCCGAGGCGCACGTCACGCCTCGCGGATTTCACCGCTGACGACGTCGATGCTGAACTTCCGCGTCAGGCTCGCCACCGGGGCGCCACCGGAAGGGCTGTCCCCCGGGACAGCGGTGCAGGTGAAGGAAACGGTCAAGCCTCCGGCCGCAACGTCCGCGCGGGTCACCGTGCGGACAGGATGGAGGAAGCGGGCTTCCCCGCCGGGCCCCAGGTCCTGCGGCGGGAAATCCGCGGAGTTGTCGAACCCACCGGATAACCGCACCCTCAGGTGCTGCGGTCCCAGCATCTTTGCCCGTCCGGCAAAGACGAGCACGTCCCCGGCACGGTAGCCCGGCCCCGGCTGGCCCTCGGGCGTGCTGCGGACCGCGTGCAGCACCATGTCGAAGCGCAGCGGGTAGTCCCCGGGCACCGGCAGCGGTCCGGTCACGGGCCTCGGCCCTCCCGCGCCGCCGTCGGCCCGGGACGTGACTGCCCCGCGCGGCCACGCCGCCAGCAGCAGCCCCGGATCTGCCGTGGCATAGACGATCTCGCGGCCGCCGTGCCGCTGGTACAGCACTCCGATGCGGCCGTCCGGCAGCCGCACGGCGGCCGGCCCGGTGGCACCGCTCCCGTGAACCGTGAGCTTGTGCGGCCAGGAGTGACCGTTGTCCCGCGACAGGCTTAGCACAACATTGCGGTGCAGCAGCGGGTCCTGGCAGTTGGCGGCCAGCAGCCAGCGGTTGCTCGCCGGTGCGGCCAGCCCGCCCAGGGCCGGCAGCCCGTCGAATCGGACCAGGGTACCACTGCTCCCGGGATCCGGCAGTTCGTCGACCGGCTGCAGCGGCCCATAGCTGTGCCCGCCGTCGTCCGAGACCGCCGCCCACCGCCGGGGCGCAGCCCAGGTATGCAGCAGCACCCGGCCGTCGGTCAGGCAGACGGCGGCACTACCGCCGTCCTCCGCGGCCACCGGGCCGGAGGCCCGTGCCGGCAGCGGCTCTCCCATGGTCCAGGTGTCCCCGTGGTCGTCGCTGTAGCAGGAGGCCGCCCTCGCCCGCGCACCCTCCCCCATCACCGCGAACTGCACCAGCAACCGCCCGGCAAACCGGCCGGCATGCAGGCCCGTGCCGGGGCCGGCACCTGCCAGCGCTGTGATCGTGTCCGAAGCCCGCCGCGGGGCGACCGACCGATGCTGCCAGGTGCCGCCGTCGTCGTCGGAAGAAAGGAGTTCGAAGCGGCGTCCCTTGGCCGCGGGCTCCGGGCCTGCGTCACCGCCGCCGGCCCCGGCGACAAAGGCCAGGAAAATCCGCCCGGTTGCGGCGTCGGAGAACAGTCCCGGTTCGCCGGCCGCGTGCCCGGAGGTGTCCGCCCACGCCACCTGCTGCGGTTCCCAGGTGGCTCCGCCGTCGAAACTGCGGCGCAGCAGCAGGTCCCCGGCGGGCCGCCGGCCCTGCCTGCCCAGGCCTGCATAGGCAACCACGGCGCTGCCTGCCGGAGTCACGGCTAGCGCCGGAGCCCGGTACTGGCGGTAGCCCTCCACGCCACGAACGGCGAGGACCTGTTCCATTCCTCAACCGTACCTTTCACCGTGCCCGGAGGGCAGGTCTGCACGACACGCCGGTCGAATCCGGTTGCCTGGCCCAACCATCGGTCAGGATGTGAACTGAAACACAAGTTGTAGTTTTGCCTCGCACCCCAAACTTTTTGAAAGGACGCCCAACGATGAGTTGGTTGGACCGATCGCATACGATCGCCCCTCCGGGCTTCAACCGCTGGCTGATTCCGCCGGCGGCGCTGGCCGTGCATTTGTGTATCGGCCAGGCCTACGCGACCAGCGTGTACAAGAACGCCCTGGTCGCCCACTTCGACGTGAGCCTGACCGAGATCGGCATCATCTTCTCCATCGCCATGGTGATGCTCGGGCTCTCCGCGGCCATCATGGGCACCTGGGTGGACCGCAACGGTCCGCGCATGGCGATGTTCACGTCCGCCTTGTTCTGGAGCTCCGGGTTCCTGGTCGGCTCGCTGGGCATCTTCACCGAACAGCTCTGGCTGGTCTATCTCGGCTACGGCGTGATCGGCGGCATCGGCCTGGGCATTGGCTACATCTCCCCGGTATCCACCCTGATTAAGTGGTTCCCGGACCGCCCGGGCCTGGCCACCGGCATGGCGATCATGGGCTTTGGCGGCGGCGCGCTGATCGCGAGCCCGGTTTCAACCGCACTGCTGCAGTTCTACGACCCCAGTTTCGACGGGACCCCGGGCTGGGTAGCCAGCGGCGACGCCGTCGGCAAGCTGTTCCTGACCCTGGCCGTGGTGTACCTGGCCTACATGCTGTTCGGTGCCTTCACGATCAAGGTTCCGGCGGCCGACTGGAAGCCGGAAGGCTTCGACGCCTCCAAGGTCAAGGCCAAGGCCCTGGTCACCACGGCAAATGTCTCGGCGAAAAATGCCATCAAGACCCGCCAGTTCTGGCTGGTCTGGATCGCCCTGTTCTGCAACGTCACGGCAGGCATCGGCATCCTGGAGCAGGCCTCCCCGATGATCCAGGACTTCTTCCGCCAACCCGACGGCGTTTCGCTGGTGTCGGCGGGCGTTGCGGCCGGGTTCGTGGGGCTGCTCTCGATTGCGAACATGGGCGGCCGGTTTGTCTGGTCCACCACCTCCGACTACCTGGGCCGCAAGAACAACTACATGCTGTACCTGGGCGTCGGCGCCGCCCTGTATGTGGTGCTTGCGCTGTTCGGCTACACCTCCACCGGGCTGTACGTGCTGCTGGCAGCCGTGATCATCAGCTTCTACGGCGGCGGTTTCGCCACCGTTCCGGCTTACCTGCGCGACCTGTTCGGCACCTTCCAAGTAGGCGCCATCCACGGCCGCCTGCTCACGGCATGGTCCGCCGCCGGCATCGCCGGGCCGTTGATCGTGAACGCCTTCCTGGACGCCCAGGGCAAGCCGGGCGAGCTGACGGCACAGGCCTACCAGCCGGCCCTGCTCACCATGGTGGGCCTGCTGGTCATCGGCTTCATTGCCAACCTGATGGTCAAGCCGGTGGACAGCAAGTACCACGAGGCACCAACAAGGGATGCCGGCGAAGCCGCGATGGCCGGGAAGGAGGCCTGACATGAAGAAAGCCCAAGTAGCCCTCGGCTGGGTGCTGGTCGGCGTGCCGCTGCTCTACGGCGTCAGCCAGACGCTGCTGAAGGTCTCCGCACTCTTCGGCTGATCCCTCAACACGCTTCGCCGGCCGCCCCGGCGAAGCGCAACCCCCGGCAGGCCCGGCTCCTTCGAGCCGGGCCTGCTGCTTGACAGCCAACCGGCCGGACGTAGCGTTGGACATGCCATGGATTGGTTCAGCGCCGAGGGGTTCGAGTTGGCGCGGCAGGTGCTGCAACGGGGCATCGCCGCGGTGTTCCTGATCGCCTTCGCCTCCGCCCTGGCCCAGTTCCCCGCCCTGCTGGGCGAACACGGGCTGCTGCCCGTCCCCCGGTTGCTGGAGCGAAGAACCCCGCGCGGTTTCACCCTCTTCCGCTGGGGGTACACGGACCGCCGGCTGCGCGCGGTGGCATGGTCCGGCGTCGTCATCGCGGCCCTGTTGGTGGCCGGCCTGCCGCAGCTGGGGCCGCCGTGGGTGCCGCTGATCGCGTTCCTGGCCCTGTGGTTCCTGTACATGTCCATCGTGAATGTGGGCCAGACCTTCTACGGCTTCGGCTGGGAGACGCTGCTGCTGGAGGCCGGCTTCCTCGCCGCCTTTTTGGGCTCGGATCGGGTAGCACCCCCGGCCCCGGTGCTGTGGCTGTTCATCTGGCTGGTGTTCCGCCTGGAGTTCGGCGCCGGCATGATCAAGATGCGCGGCGACCCGGTCTGGCGAGACCTGACCGCCCTGTACTACCACCACGAGACCCAGCCGATGCCCAATCCGGCCAGCTGGTTTTTCCACCACCTGCCCAAACCGCTGCACAAGGTGGAGGTGGCCGGCAACCACTTCGCCCAGCTGGTGGTGCCGTTCTTCCTGTTCTTCCCGCAGCCGGTGGGCAGCATGGCGGCCGCGGTCGTGATCATCACGCAGCTGTGGCTCGTGGTGTCCGGCAATTTCGCCTGGTTGAACACCCTGACCATCCTGCTCGCCTTCTCGGCGGTGTCCGACGACGCGGTGCAGGCCATCCTGCCGGTGGGTGACTTCACGCCGGAGTACCAGCAGGAACCGGTGTGGTTCACCGTGGTGGTGCTCGCGGTCTGCGCCCTGCTGGTGTACCTGAGCTACTGGCCGCTGAAGAACCTGTTCAGCCGGCACCAGCTGATGAACGCCAGTTTCAACAGCTGGCATCTGGCCAACGCCTACGGCGCCTTTGGGTCCATCACCCGGGAGCGTTACGAAGTGGCGGTGGAAGGGTCCGCCGACGGCGTCCACTGGCGCGAGTACGGGTTCAAGGGCAAGCCCGGAGACCCGCGGCGGATGCCGCGGCAGTTCGCGCCGTACCACCTGAGGCTGGACTGGTTGATGTGGTTCTTGGCGCTGGGCTCCCGCGGCGAAAACTGGTTCATCCCGCTGCTGCGGCGGCTGCTGGAAGCCGACAAGGCCACGCTGAAGCTGCTCCGGCACGATCCGTTCGGCGGAGTATCACCGGCCTTTGTGCGGGCAACGCTCTACCACTACCGGTTTTCCACCTGGGCGGAAAAACGCAGCACCGGACAGTGGTGGATCCGGCGCGAGTCCGGGCAGCTGGTGCCGCCGCTCTCCCGCCCGCGCGCCGCGGAATAACCCCGGCCTGTCCGCGGTTGCCCCAGTACAACATGCATACGCATATATGCCTCGACACCAACGAAAGGCGGCCACCGCGTGGCACAAACAATCGAACTCGGGCTGGACACCTTCGGGGACGTCACCACCGGGGCCGACGGGCGGCTCCTGGCGCACGATGAGGTCATCCGGAACGTCATCGCGGAAGCCAAGCTGGCCGACGAGGTGGGCCTGGACTTCGTCGGCATCGGTGAACACCACCGCGAGGACTTCGCCGTGTCCGCTCCGGACGTGGTGCTGGCCGCGATCGCCGGCCAGACCAGCCGTATCCGCCTGGGCTCGGCCGTGACCGTGCTCAGCTCCGACGACCCCGTCCGGGTGTTCCAGCGCTTCTCCACCCTGGACGCCGCCTCGAACGGCCGCGCCGAAGTCATCCTGGGCCGCGGCTCCTTCACGGAGTCCTTCCCCCTGTTCGGCCTGGACCTGGCCGACTACGACGTCCTCTTCGACGAGAAGCTCCACCTCTTCACCGAACTGCTCAAGGAAGAGCCCGTCACCTGGGCCGGCCGCACCCGGCCGCGGCTGGACAACAAGCGGATCTACCCGCCCACGGCGTCCGGCAGCCTGAAAACCTGGATCGCCGTCGGCGGCACCCCGCAGTCGGTGGTCCGCGCGGCCCACTACGGCCTGCCGCTGATGCTGGCCATCATCGGCGGGGCACCGATGAACTTCGCCCCCTTCACCGAGCTCTACCAGCGGGCGCTGGACCAGTTCGAAAAGCCGGCGCTGCCCATCGGGGCGCACTCCCCCGGCTACATCGCGGACACGGACGAGCAGGCCCGCGAGGAGATGTGGCTGCCTTATGCGGACATGCAGGAGCGGATCGGCCGCGAGCGCGGCTGGAGCCGGATGACCCGCGGCCAGTTCGAAGCCGAGGCGGGCCCGGACGGCGCCCTGTTCGTCGGCTCCCCGGAGACCGTTGCCACCAAGATCGTGAAGGTCGCCAAGGGCCTGGGCCTGTCCCGCTGGGACATGAAGTACAGCCTGGGCACCCTCCCGCACGAGAAGCTGATGAACTCCATCGAGCTCTACGGCACCAAGGTGGCCCCGCTGGTGCGGGAGCAGCTGGCGGAGTAGGCGCCGGCGGGGCGAGCGCCAAAGCCGGCGCGGGCAGGCGCGCAATCCGGCGAGGCAGGCGCCAAAGCCCGCCAACCCGGGCCATAGCTGGCGGAACAAACCCTAAGGCTGCCGGGATCGGAACGAGATACCGGCTCGGCACGCCTTAGCGTCCGACGGCGGCGGGAGGCTTCGCGGGAAAGACTCCCGCCGTCGTCGTCCCTTGCCTTGTTAGTGCTTTTTTGGAGTGCGGGACCTTTGCCGGGGTCCCGCCGTCGTGCATTTAACGTTCAACCCGTACCCTGAATGATGTGCGCCTTCTTGTTAAACCATTCATCGCAACCGTCCTGCTGCTCGCCCTCGCTTTCGCCGGACTTTCGCCGGCTGCGGCGGTAACCCGTACCGCCCAGGATCCCTTCGTTGCCGAGGTGCTGCGGCTGACCAACCTTTACCGCGCGCAGAACGGCTTATCGCCGGTGGTCTGGAACCAGAACGTCGGCAATGTCGCCCAGCAATGGTCCGAGGAACTGAACACGCGGATCAACAAGAACACGCTGGACATGAACAAGATCCATCGCCCGGGCTACGGAAGCATGCAAATCCCGCGCGGTTTCGACTGGTACACCGAGAACATCGCGATCAACAACAACGCCCGGCAGGTTGTGGACTGGTGGATGAACTCCCCCGCCCACCGGGCCGGCCTGCTCAGCCCCAATGCCACCGACATCGGCATCGGGTACATGAAGACCACGCACAAGGACTGGTACGGGATGTACGTGGCCGTCGCGAACATCGCCGGCTACGCGACCACCCGGGCAACACTGCCGCCGCATCCGGGCATGGTCCGGGCCAGCTTCCAGCACGGCGATGTCGCAGCCGTCGACTCCGCAGGGAACCTCTACGCCTACGACTCGGCCAAGGGGCACGACCTCTATAAGCGCCGGTATGTCGCGGGCGGGTTCAAGGGTGTGGCACAGGTGCAGGTGGCCGACTGGAACGCCGACGGCGTGCTCGATGTGGTGGTGCGTTGGAAGTCCGGCAAACTGACGGCGCACTTCGGCAAGCCGGACGGCGGGCTGGAAAATGCAGCCACCATCGGGGCTTCCGGCTGGGGCAGCTACGACGTCACCGTCACCGCGTGGAAACAGGCCGACCCCTACCCTGCACTGCTGGCCCGCCACACGGACACCGGCCGACTCTACTATTACCCGAACCCGGCCGGGCTCAAGCACGGCAGCCGCACGCTACTGGGCACCGGCTGGAAGTCCCTGCCGATCTTCACGGCCGACATCGACGGCGACGCCAAGATGGACGTGGTCGCCAAGACGCCCCAGGGCCAGCTCAAGCTGTACCGCTCCAACGGCGCTGGCAAATTCATCTCCGAGACCCGGCGGATCATCAGTTCCTCCGGTTGGAACGCGATGACCCACCTGTCCCTGATCCGGGACCATCTGGGCGACGGAAAGCAAGGTGTGCTGGCACGCGACACCCGCGGCAACCTGTACCACTACCCGGTGTTGACCAACAAGCTTGGCTCGCGGGCGGTCATCGGCGTCGGCGGCTGGCAGACCCTGATCATCGGCAGCTGACCCGCGAGCGCCGGAGGCCCGAAGCCCGCGGCGTCCAGCCGTGCTCCTGGCCGGCGAGCGCGGGGCTGGTCCTGTCGGGCTAGTCTTCCTGGCCCTCGGGCTGCTCCCCTTCCGGTCCCGCGCCGTCCCTGTCCGCCGGCAGTTTGGCTTCGAGGTCCCGGTCGATTTCCGATCCGGGTTCGATGACGATGCCGTCTTCGTTCTGCGGGATGTCCGGATCCAGTTCGGGGCGGTCTTCGCTCACAGCATTGCTCCCTTCCGTGACGCTTACTGCCTGCAGGCCCTCAGCCGTGGGCGTGCTTGCTCTCGTCCGGCGCATGCACATGGGCCTCGCCGACGAGTTCCACCAGGCCTTCCACCGCAGTGGACAGGGACAAGTCCGGAGTCCGGGCGATGAAAGGCACCAGTAGCCTGTTCTCCTTTTCGATGTGCAGGGCGAACACGCTGCGCATCGACGCGGCAACCGTGGCCGCCTCAAGTCCTTCGGCTCCCCGCAGCTCATCCAGCAGCGAGGCCAGCGCCTTGTGGTCAGTCAGCAGCGACTCCACCAGGAGCCGGGCTTCCCCGGTCGCACCGGCCGGCCCGAACAGTTTGGCTTCTTCCAACTCGTTGTGCGGCAACATTTCCCGTTCGCCCCACTCCAGCAGGATGCCGTGCGCGTTGTAGACGGTGTCTTCGTCTCCGGTGTCGAGGCCCCGGGTGAGCTCCGCCGTCGTTGCCTGCAGCCGGGCCAGCATCTCGGTGTGGTGGCGAACGACGGCGGTCGCGGCCGTGCTCTCTGCCTCGACATTGCTTTCGGTCACCGCGTGCTCCTCCGATCGAGGTGTGCCCGCCTGCAGGCGGGCCGGGTCTGTCCATTCTCGACGGGGGCAGCCGGGCTGTCGAGGGTCCGGCCAGCCCCCGTGCATTCGTCCCCCGAGGGCTGCCGCTCAGCTGTGCTTCTCTCCGGAAAAGCGCAGAGGATCTTTCCGATGGCCGGACCCTGTTCCGGACGGCTGGTCTGGTGGTGCACGGCACGCCGTGCTAGTACGGGAGTGGCCTGACATTAGCCGGGCCCGGGTCCTTGCGGCCACAGGAAGAAAGCCGGTTCCGGCTGGCTGACTGGAAGGAAAAATCGTCATGCCCAACTATCGGATCGGATACTTTGTCGGGAGCCTGGCCAGCGGCTCCATCAACCGCACCCTCTCGAAGGCGCTGATCAAGCTCGCCCCGGAGGGTCTGGAATTCAACGAGATCCCCATCCGGGACCTCCCCCTCTACAACTCGGATTACGACGCGGACTACCCCGCCGAGGGCCGGGCGCTGAAGGAAGCGGTAGAGGCCTCGGACGGCATCCTATTCATCTCGCCCGAATACAACCGGTCCATCCCCGGCGCCTTGAAGAACGCCATCGACTGGGGATCCCGCCCGTGGGGCACCAACTCCTTCGCCCGCAAACCCACCGGCATCATCGGCGCTTCCCCGGGCGGCATCGGAACCGCCGTCATGCAGTCGAACATGCGCAGTGTTCTCAGCTTCCTCGACGCCCCGCAGCTCAACGCGCCCGAGGCCTACATCAGCTTCAATCCGGACGTTTACGGCGACGACGGCGACGTCAGGGATGAGTCCACGCAGGCCTTCCTGCGCCACTATATGGAGGAGTACTCCGCGTTCGTCCAGCGCGTCCTCGACGCCAACGCCGCCGGACACATCGGCGACGAGGACCCCGAATCCCGCAAATGACACCACAACCGTAGATGCGGTCGTCTCCGTCGCCGACTGCGGCAACAACCTGGCAACGCTGTCGATGGGAGCACTTATCGGACTCATTGGGCCGCTGAGCCGAGCCTGGGTGGGGCATCACGGACCTGTCCGCAGGACTGTGCATTGCCCGGTGCCGGACGGGCGGGCATGATGCTGGGATGAGACTGGCGGGAGGAGCCAACGACCCGTGCTTCGACCAATGGCTGCTGTCGCGAACCGAGCGGGGCAACGACGCTACGCGGTTGCTCCCGTGGTCAGCCGGTAACGAGGTGCGCGTGCTGCTGCACGGCCGAGAGTATTTCCCGCTCCTGGCCGCCGAGCTGGATGCGACAGGGCCAGGGGACCTAATCCTCGTGGCCGGGTGGCGCATGGACGCCGACGAGCTCCTCACCGCCGACCTGACCGTGGCGGAAGCGCTGAGCCGCAGCGCGCGGCGCGGAGCACAGGTGAAGGGGCTGCTCTGGCGATCCCATCACTCCTGGGTAGTGGGCACGTTGAGACAGAACCGGGCGTTGGCCACCCACATCAACGCATCGGGCGCCGAGATGCTGCTCGACCACCGCGTTCGCCGGTTCGGCAGCCACCACCAAAAATTCGTGGTCATCCGGCACGGGGCCCATCCCGGCACGGACGTCGCCTTCGTGGGTGGGATGGATTTAGCCCGTTCCCGCGGCGACGACGAGACGCATCAGGGGGACCCGCAGCCCCGCAACTTCGCCAGCGCCTACGGACCAACTCCAGCGTGGCACGACGTCCAGCTGCTGCTGCGCGGACCGGTCGTCCTCGAAGTGGAAAAGGTGTTTCGAGAGCGCTGGGACGATCCCGCACCGACGACGCGCTTGCCCTGGCACCGGCTGCCAGACGTGATCCGCGGCCTGCCGCAGAAGGCCTCCCCCTTGCCTCCAGAGCGGCCGGCACCGCCGGCCGCGGGCCACTGCCACGTGCAGTTGCTGCGCACCTACCCCACGCGCTCCCCGGGGTACCCGTTCGCACCCGATGGGGAGCGCAGTGTGGCCCGCGAGTACGCGAAGGCGCTGCAACGAGCACGACAGCTGGTGTACGTGGAGGACCAGTATCTGTGGTCGGCCGACGTCGGCCGGGTCTTCGCGGAAGCCCTGCGCCGCAATCCCGGCCTCCATGTCATCGCCGTCTGCCCCCGGTTCCCGGACCAGGAGGGCAGGCTTAAGGTTCCACCGGCGCTGTTCGGCCAGGGCTTGTCCTGGCGCATGGTCCGCGAGGCCGGAGGCGACCGGCTATTGATGCTGGACATCGAAAACGGGAGCGGCTGGCCGATCTACGTCCACTCGAAAGTCTGCGTGGTCGACGACGTCTGGGCCGCCGTGGGCAGCGCCAACCTGAACCGGCGATCCTGGAGCCACGATTCCGAACTCACGGCCGCCGTGCTGGACGAACAGCGCGACCCAAGGCACCCGGCAGACCCGGCCAAACTTGGCGACGGCGCCCGCCCGTTCGCCCGCGACCTGCGCCTGCGGCTGCTCTGCGAACATCTGGGACGCGTTCCCGGCAATAACGCCGACCTCCTCGATCCCCGCGAGGCGGTCCGCGCCGTCCGCTCAAGCGCCGACGAGCTCGACGCTTGGTATCGTGCGGGCCGCTTGCTCCCGCGGCCGCAGGGACGGCTGCGCTGCCATATCCCGGCAAAGGGGTCACCCTGGCAGCGCCGGTTCGCAGCCCCGGCCTACCGCCTCCTCTTCGACCCCGACGGCCGCCCCCTCCGGATGAGACTGCGACGCCGCTACTGACAGCCCTCCCGCCGGTTCGGGGGCGTCGGCCCTTCCTGGAAATCATGTGTCCGGGGATTCAATCCGCCCGCCTCAGCTCTCGCAGCCGACTCCATCGCCGTCGCGGTCGAATTTGGTGTCCCAGCCGGGGTCGCCGGCCCGGATCGGGGCCGCACCGGCTTCCTTCACGGCGGTGCAGTTCTTGTAGAACACGTTCCCGCCGGCCGGCGCCTCCTGGATGGGTGCCGGTACAGGCTGTTGCTCCGGCGCTGGTACCGGCTTGGGTGCCGCCGTCGCGGCTGCCACGGGCACGTCTACTCCCCCGTCGGTCGGGACCGGCTGGTCCGGGCAGGAGCTGGAGAGGATGTTCTTGATGGCGTCGTGCTCTGCCTGGGTCATCCAGAGTCCATACTTGGCTTTGACGGCAGTCTGCAGGGCCACGTACTCGCAGCGGAACGACTTGTTCGGAGGCAGCCAGGTCGCGGCATCGCCGTCGGACTTGGAGCCGTTGGTGGGCCCGTCGACCGCAAGCAGGTTCAGCGGGTCGTTGGCGAAGACTTCACGCTGGTTCTTGGCCAACTGCTGGGCACCCTTCTGCCAAGCGTCCGAGAGGGAGACAACGTGGTCGATCTGGACGGCGGTGCTGGTCTTATTGCCGCGGACGAAGTCAATGGTCGTGGCTGTGAAAGGATCGGCCAGCACCCCTGAGGTGACCACACAGCCGCCGGCCTTGAGAACCGTGTATTCCAGATCGCGCTGGAGGATGTCATTGCGCGCGTCGCAGCCGTTACGGTCCGGATCCAGCCAGCCGTCACCGAACTGATCTCGTGAGTATCCGGTCTTCGGGGCGCGGCCTTTGATGGCGATGCCGTCCAGTTGTTCCAAGGCGGTGCCGGCGGCGGCAGGCTCCTCTGCGGGTTCCTTGGATTGTGGGGCCTTGGGCTCCTCCGTCTTTTTGGCCGGTTCCGTGGTTTCGGGAACCAGGGTCGGTTCGGGGCTGCCGGTCACCTCGATGGTGGGGCCGGCCAGGCGCTGATCCGCTTCAGCGGGCGAGGTACAGGCGGATAACAGAACGGCCAGCGCCAGTCCGGCCAGTGCGAGGGGCTTCTTCTTCTTCTCCATGTCCCTTCATGTCTACGGCAGATGCCTCACCGCGTCCCGGCTGACACGCCGGAGGGTCAAGCATATGAAGGTGGACGAGAACGGAAGGGAATCGCTAATTCACGGATCAATAGTCTTCGCGGTCATGGAAGAGGCCGCCGACAGGGATCGGTTCCGCGGGTTCAGGGGCGTAGCGGGCTGGGAAGGCACACAAGGCGAGCACAATGGCAGGTGTTCAGCACAACGGCACCATGCTTCCGTTCATCGCGGTCCCCGGGCGTGCCGTCCTGGGCCTCGGCGGAACCTCGGTCGGGTGGGCCGCCGGGTTGGCCGCAGTTGCACTGTCGCCGCGGTTCCTCCACCGACACCCGACGGCGCTGGGAGGAGTGGATTCCCGGTCCCTTCCGGGGCTACCTTCTTCCTGGCCCGTCGGGAAGCTGCCAAGCCGGAAGGGGAGCGACGGTGCGGTGCCGTGGGTCTGCCTTCGCGTCGATTCGGCACGAGCACCAGCACCATAAAAGGGGCAAAGGCGAGTACGACGTCGATAACGAAAAGGGTGACTTCCATGGCCAACTCCTACCCTTGGCTTTTAGGGTAGGCGCCGATTGGCGGGCACACAATGGGTTGAGCTGCCAGCCCAGGGATCGGTGACGGCGGTGCCTCGCGCCGCCTCAATTTAGAGCCAGTCCGGCGACGGCAGAGGGTTACCGTGACGCCCTTCCTAACCCACAAGGGCGCCCTAGGATAAGTCGCTCTGCCTTCGGTGCCCCGCATCCCGGCCGGTCCCGACAACGCCGGTTGAAATCTCCGATCCTGTCAGAGGCCGGTGTTAGGTTGGCAGCAACTTCAGATGGAGAAAAGGAGGACGAGATGGCCAAGACACATTCCCGCGGCATCGGAATCGACTTTATGGATTCAAACTCGTGCGGCCGCTGCGATGCCTGCGACGAACTGCCCGCACCGGTGATCTGCGAGGACTGCTGCTATGACGAGGATGGCAACTTCGTCCGGCTCGTTGAATGGCCCTGCCCAGAGGTGCAAGCCGCCAAGGCAGCCTAGGGACAGTCCGTTGGCGGCGCACGGCAATCCGTTGGAGCCCCTAAGGCGTCACCGTCGACTTCCTCTGCGGCGGCACAAAGAAGCCCCGCTCGGTGCGGGGCTTGTGCTAAAGGAAGGAAACGCTGGAGAGCGCCATCCACACGAGCCCACCAAAGACGGCCGCCGCGAGAATCGGCAGCATGGCGATGACGATTGCCCAGACTCCCGGTTTCCTGCCCGCATTCTTCGAGAGCGCCAAGAGGCCTGCGATCAGGCCTGCCAGCAACGGCAGCAACGACGCCCACATGAGCGCCCAGGCCGTCGGCAGCAGCAGGCCGGCCAGGAAGAGTGCCAGGCCCAGGAGAGATAGTCCCAAGGCAAGCTTGCCCGTCTTCTGTTCCGCTGCTTGTGCGTGAAGTCGTTCAGTCTGCACGACTGGTCCAATCTGTCGGGAGGGTCAAGCTCAGAAGAAGGCTATACCAATCTGCTG
The DNA here is from genome assembly GCF_059090885.1 of Arthrobacter sp. Y3223065. Taxonomy (NCBI): domain Bacteria; kingdom Bacillati; phylum Actinomycetota; class Actinomycetes; order Micrococcales; family Micrococcaceae; genus Arthrobacter; species Arthrobacter sp. Y3223065. The sequence continues at coordinate 188,066 of NZ_JBNHGC010000007.1, forward strand.
GTAGGCCAGCAGCGGCCCACACCAAGCACCAGCCAACCAGATCATCGGTTTATGCAGAGAGCCGACAATGATCGGGCCCGGGCCTGAAAATCACTACACTGCAGCGCTCTACTTCATTCGCTACACAGAAATCCGCGGTGGCGCCGCCGTAAACGTTTTCGGGGAGCGCCTCTCGCGTTCGGTTCACCGTGCCATGCCAGTCGTGCTGCTGGCCATAGCCCTGGTAGTCACCGCCCCCGGTTTCCATAGGACCGGCCTGCGTACCTGAGCGACGGGGGATCGTGACCAACAGGTTACTCCCGCAGGAACGAGCGCACTGGAGATGTTGCTCCGATAATTCCCATTATCACCGCCACGGTGAAAACTACATCGCTGCAGGGACCGTGCGTATCTACCCGCAGCAGAGACAACGGCGCATCAGGTGCCGGTGGGGACGACTCAGCGGCACTAACCGTTGGAGTAATGGGTGCACTCCTGCGGGCCTGCAGGCTTGGGGCAGTCCGGTGTTGATAAGCGTCGCCCCACACCTCCCGGGGCGTATGGGTGTCGTGGCGCCTTCCCAATGACGGACTTCGCCGCAGTTGTGAGCGTCGGACCCGGGTGCCGCTGGAGCGCATTATGAGGAGGAGGAGGTATCTTGCTGGTTGTTTTGACGGGGATTGATGGCTCGGGAAAAACAACGGCCGGGCGAGCAATGGTTGCTGCCGCACGGCGAGACGGCAAGGACGCACTCCTGCTCGGGAATTACGCCGGCCGGCGCAGGTTAGCACTGCTTAGCACTCGGTGCGGGGTCCGGATTCCTCCGCGGTTTGCGGATGCGGTGGAGACAATAATCCGCACTGGCAATGTGCTGATCTCCCATGCCCGGATCCGCAACTATCCGGGCTTGGTGATCATGGACCGTCACCTGCACTGCCAGTTGGCGTTGCGGCAGGCGCGGGGCCTTCCCCGGGGAAGCCTTCTTCCCTTCCTCCTCAGGAAGCTCCCAAAACCTGACCTGATCATCCACCTCGTGATCGACCCTGAACAGGCGCATCGCCGAGTCTTGGCACGCGGAACGGACAAGGAAACTCTGTACGACCTCAACTCGTTCCGCGCCGCCTACCGTTCGCTTCCTGAATACGCGCACTTCACCGAGCTGGCCTCCGATGGTACGCCGGCGGAGGTACTCTCCAGGCTGACCATCGCCATAGCCAACGCAGGAAGGGGCAGAAGCAAAGAACTCTGGGAAGGAGCGGTCACACCAAGCCAAGAGCAGCTTTGCGGGCACTGAGTGTTTCGGCGCGGACACGTTCAGACATCTCAGGTAATACGCAGAACGCCCCTAGGGATGGACAGGGTAACCGCGGGCTGGACTCATCTTCCGGAGAACGACCTACGGGCAGGAGGTGGACAGCACCGGATTAGTCCTTGCAACAGCGTCCCCTTGCAGCTAGAGAGAGGAAAAACTTCTTGATTTCCGAGACCGATCCGCTTGAGCCTACCCCCGGTCCTGCCCGCTTGGATGACGTCTCCGCTCTTCGTCGCGGGGACCAGATTGAAGCCACTAGCCCCGACGGAGTACGTTACCGCGGCCGGGTGGAAGAGACTGCCCCGGAAATGGGAGTCGTTTGGATCAAGGACGAACCGTTCGGCAACCGCAGCATGCTGGACAGTGTCGACTACAGCATCCGAGTCATCCGCAGTTGAGACGCCAAATGCCCGATTTCACAACAAGAACAAGACCCACGCAACCGCCCAAGTGTGTGATCCTGTGCCCCAGCCAGATTAGGCAGGACGATTTGGACGAGATGCGCTTCGGTCCGGCGTCAGCACTCCTCTACGACGGACACGATGCACAGGGACCAACCAAAGATCTCAAAGCTGACGTGCCGCCAGGGGAAATCGGTCCTTGTAGAGCCATTACGACAGCAGCACCAGCGGACGCAGGTAGGAACGCTTACGGCCGTCCAGTCCGTCCTCACCGGAAATCAGTAGGCTCTGCACCGGAATAGGCTATAGACATGACCAACCGCGAACCATTGTTCATTCGGGGTTTGCGCCGTCGGACCGACGGACAGGTGAATCGACCAAGAGCAGTAAGCCGGATCTCCGCCTACGTGTACGGCAATGTCCTGGTGCTGGCGGCCATTGTCGCCTCCACTCCGTCCGCGGTCCGCACGGGTGAAGCTCTCATCTACATCCTAGGAACAGCGCTGACCACCTTTTGCGCTCACATCCTCGCGAACGGTTTCAGTGCATCAGCAGTGGGCGGCAAACTCTCCCGAACGGAAATGCTTCGATTAGTCATGGATGCCGGCCCGATCCTGACATCGGGGCTGATGCCAGCGGCTATGGTCAGCCTTTCTGCGGTGGGGAGGTTTGACGATCGGCTTGGACTTGCCGCGGCAGCTGCGCTGATCCTGGTCCGACTAGCCTCCATCGGCCTTGTCGTCCAAAGGCTGACCGGCAGGTCCGCCAAGGGAGGGGCACTGTGGGGCGGTATCGCTCTTGCCATCGTCGCCAGCGTTATCGTCGCAGTAAAACTTCTAATCGCCCACTGAGATAAGTCGGCCCAAGGCCAACCAAGATTGCAACGCTTCGAGCCTGGTCCTCCGTCCACGGACCCTATCCCCCAGACGGCCCGTTATTCGTTGTCATGGCGCAGCCCTAACGAGTCGACTGATCCAGATACCAAGTAACACGATGGTGCCCACCCAAGACACACCATATGACCGCGCGACCTGCCGTGTTTCTGATGCCGCCGCCACCCTTGGATTTCGCTATCACAGACACAAGAAACCCCTCTCGACTGGCGTCTTGCCTAGTCAGAGAGGGGTTCGTGGAGCCCCCTGCCGGATTCGAACCGGCGACCCCCTGTTATCGGTAAAGGCATTCCCGCCGGTTCCCGACAGATCCCCAGCCCCTGATTTGACTAGGCAAAATGCGGATATGAGGCCTTCATCGTATCCCGGCAATTCCCGCCGGTTCCCGACCAAAGCGTGTGCAAAGCGTGTGTCTCATCTGCAGTGACATGCCCTGTAAGTGACCAAGACGCCGGGAGTAGATTCTTGCAAGACAGCGCGGCAGCGCCGGTTACTCTTCCCGGCATGGGCCAAGCTGGCTTTCGCGCACGGCGCCGGCGGGCGGCTGGTTCATGGCTGCCGATGTTCCCGGCCTCCGAGCTCGTAAGATACTCCTTGTCAGACTTGCACTGCACCTTTCCGACGCGTGAAGAGGAGTTGCGCTTAGCTCCGGCAGCCCGCGGGCTGTCAGGTGACCATGTCGGAGGAGTGGTGCCCCCCTTCCACCACCGGACTCTCGCACGCTCCTCCGCCTCGCCCATAGCGGCCTCAAGCGATGTAACAAGAAGGCTGCCGAAATTTGCGGCGAGCAACTCCCCACGTACTGTCCAGGCAACGATTCCCAGGACTGAGTCGCATCATGGGTGACAGTCTGGCTATTGTTGAGCGCCAACTCCCGAACTAGGTCAGCGACCCGGTCCGACACTGGGTCAGCGATCCGGTTCGACGCAGTGTCGCCGTCGGGCTGATCAAAGTTGGGGTTACGTGGCCGGGAGCGGCCCCGAAGGGCCTCCCACAGTTTTACTGTTTGCAGTAGTCGCTGCCAATAGCGCCGACCGGTAAGTAGAGAGAGCCGTAATCCAGGTCCTTCACTGCAGCCTCATCACATGTGCTCTTGTAGCCATAATCGTTCATTTTTACGTAGACAACCAGATCCTCGTAGGCCAGCAGTGCTTTTGCCACACCTTGGACTTTCTTGGCAGGAACATTGCTCACCGATAGTTCCAAGTCCACGCTGCCGGCAGAGATAGATTCACCGGGTTCAAGCCGCACACCGGTCATGGAACCACCGTCGAAGTTCAGCACCGCGGTGAACCCCATGTCCAGGGCGCACTTGCCTTCCAATCCGACGTTCTCCCCGTAAGTGCAGACTGGGCTGTCGTCCGGGTAAATGGCCGCGACGTCGATGCTGTCGCCTCCGGCAAGATGAATGGAACGACCAGTTCCGGAAGTCGTATTTTCGAAGGAAAAGTGTCCTCTCGAGCTCAGTGACAGATCGGAGTGATTAAGCTTGGGTGCTTCGGCCTGCATGATGTCGCTGGATTGCGGATCGTCAATGGCCCAGGACACATCAAGCGTGTACCCATACTCGTCCACGTCCTTATCGGACATGGTCAGTGTCGTAGTTCCCTCAAAGGTTCCGCTGTCGTCGACAGATTCATCCGGGTCCACAACGGTCAGCTCGACGCCGTCGGGATGGTTGACCATGAAGTCAGCCGCCGGGTACTGCGCCTCAACCACCCAGTCGTCCTGGGCCTCTCCGCCAGGGCCGTCAGTCACGACCTCGTAGCCTTCGATCCCCAGGTCGGCCAACGCTTTCTTGGCCTCTAAGTAAGTCAGCTCGACTACATGCGGCATCTTCGGCGGACCGGACTGGGTGGCGGCCGCGGCCGACGGTTCGGCGGCCTGGTCGGTGCCAGCGGAGTTGCACCCTGCCAGCAGAAGTGCCGTCAGAGCGACAGCGCTTATAGTGATTCTTTTGTTCAAGGCGGCAGCGCCTTCCCAATCAAGGCCGAATCCGAAGCGAGATTCGGCAGTTCCCCCAACAGGCTGCTACCCGTTGTACATGTCCATTCAAAAGCTATAGCCAAAGAGTGTGCACGTTGGAAGGAACCCCTTCCGGTACGTTAATCCGTAATTGAAACGTTATGCCAGTCCCCTTTGTGACGGACAGCGTTCTGGCTTAGCCAAGCTGACATCAGAAGCGCCCTGCGATCGTTTAGACTTCCGGAAAAATCCATGGAGGGGAAAATGCGGCACGGACGCACGGATGAGCAGTGGAACGAACTAGCCGCACACGGCTGGAAATTCCTGAAGGAGCGCGCCAAGCAAGGGGTGGACACCTCCTACACGGAGATGAACGCGACGCTTCGACGCCGCACCCGCCAGCGCGAATTCGACTTCGATTCACCCGGTGAACGCAATGCCATGGGCGACCTGCTCGGTGAGATCGCCGATCTCGACGCTGCCGCCGGCAACCCCTTCCTGCTCACCGCCCTCGTGCGGTACCTGAACCTCAGCGAACCGGGCCCCGGCTTCTACAATCTGGCCGTCACCCGTGGCAAGCTTCCCAAAGGCGCGTCGGCAGCCAAGAAAGATGAGTTCTGGATGGAGCACTACTTGGGCTCCATCCGTTACCATCAGGGCAAGCTGGCGCCAGCTTCCTAGGCTGGCTCTTCTCCGGTCCTTCGAGGGCCATTTCAGCCGGACGACCTGGAGCGCGACACGTTCACCATGCTGTTCCAGGAGCCACTCGCTCCCGTATTCGAGGGAGCGGTCGAGGAAGCGCAGCATCCTCCGGGCCACGTCTTCTAGAGGGCTGGTGCCTCTTTTAAAAGGGTGAGGAGTGCGCATCGGCGCGATCGAAGAGCAGCTGCCCGTCGACAACAGCGGCTTGCTGGGCACCTCGGCGTTCGTGCCGGCCGGGCAGGCCCGTGAGTTCGAGCTCGGCAAGGCGCTGGGCGCCACCGGGGCGGTCATCGAACCGCTGTCCCTGGCCGTCCTGCCCGAGGAAGGCCTGGCGGTGCTCTGGCTGCCGTTCGTGACCGGCACCGGCGAACCGGTGACCGCGGTGCGGTGGGGCCGAGTGCTCAACCAAGTCCACCTCTGGCGTCCCGACACGGAACTGCCGGTGTTCACGGACCGGGCCAAGTCTTTCGTCCGGTTGGATGAGCTGCCGGACGCCGCCCTCGCCGACGGGCTGCGCGACCGATACGACAACGCCTTGAAGACCCTATTCGCCACGGCGACCCGGTGGAGCCCCGTCCACGGGGACGCGCACGCCGACAATGTGCTCAACCTGGAGCGGCGGGCGATGCTCTGCGACCTCAGCACGGTTTGCTGGGCGCCGACCGTCTGGGACCTGACCCACCTGCTGAACCGGGCCGGGACCGGCAGCAACACCGGCTACACCCCGGCCGGCCTGCTCCGCCAGTTCGACTTCACCTCCGCTGAGGTGGAGGCCGCCCTGGCACTGCGCAGGATCGCCGCGAAGATCGCCGCCGCCGGCCGGGCGCAGGCCCTCGCCGCATGATCTGAGCGTCTGCCGGTCCAGTGCCTCAGTCCTTGTCGTGCTCCAAGAAGTTGTTCACGTAGGTATCCGCGTCCATGCCGAAGATCTCGGCCTGCTCGCGATCTCGCGAATTCAGTTCACCGTGGTCTCCGAACCACTCGTCATCCATCTGCCGGCGAGACTTGAACTGGAAGTCGTCGTGGTCGGAGTCGCGAGCCCGCTCCCGTCTGCTCGCGTATCCAATGCTCTGGAGGTACTCGTCGACCGCACGCAGCGCGTCCTTTTTCGCCCTGTCAGCCGCAAACGACGACTGAAATGTGTATGCGATGCCCAGAAGACACCCGAGGGTGAACGCGGTGTACATCGCTGCGCCCATGCTGAAGGCCGATCCGTACATCGCGCCACCCACCGTCGCAGCGACGACGATGCCGATGATCCAAACGATGACGTATACCAGGCGGGCGACCCAGAGACGGCGGGCGGCGACGGTAGCCATTGGCGCGTTCGAGGCCTCAACCATCTTCACGAGTTCGGCCGAGTCCGCAATCTTCCTCAGGCGCTTGTACTCGACCAGTTCTGACCGACGCAACAGGCTCGTGTCGACTACCGCTCGCTTTGGCACATGTACCCCCATTCGATGGGCCGATGACCGGCCGGTCTCTCCGGCTGATCGCCGGTGGCATCATTCTTTGCTATATGCGGCGTCGTGGACAAGTTGGATCGCACAGGCTCTCGATGGGCGCGGACATTTCCGTGCGGTCTCCTGGGCGGCGGCATTTGAGAGGCCAGCACCCGCCGGCCGCCTGGTCGCTTACCCCGCGAACTCGACCCGGGAGACGAGGTGGACCTTGCCGTTTGCCGGATCGTATTCGTACCGCCTGAGCTCGCCGAGGCCGAGCCTCTCGCCGGCTTCCCTTGCCAGCACTTCTGCGTTCCGGGAGCAGACCGACGTCGAGCCGTTCGGGGAGAAGCAGGACTCGATGAAGCTGTCTGGCACGAACCTCCCGCCCATGGGATCGGAGGAGTTCCTGCCCGCCCACCAGCGCACCCTTGCACCCTCTTTAGCCACATCCACCGCCGCTTCCACGGAGGCAACCTGAAGGCTGCCGTAGCCGGCATCCTGCAGCTCGTTGACGTACTGATTCGGCAGAAGCGCCCATGAGAGTGTGCCGTCGAGGATGATGTTCTCGCCGAGATTGAGGGAGACCTCCCTGACCACTGCTGCAACGCGGTTTGAGGCATTATGCACATGCGATGCCAGCTCCCGCATGCTGACCGGCTTGCCGTCCACGAGGACATGCTTGTTCCGGTATTCGAGGAGGCCGTGGTTTTCGGCGTCCCTCAGCAACAGGTCCTTGGCCTGATCCGGGTCGATCAGCCGGTAGCCAGTGAGGCCCATGGCTTCCACGGCCCTGCTTTTACCAGCCCCGGGTGGGCCCGCCGTCACGACGACAGCCTTGCTCCCGGGCTGCACGTTCTGGTCAAGCCGACGGTAGGCCTTGGCGGCTTTAGTCACGGCCAGATCGTCGAGGAACCAGTCCAGGCGCGCCGGGGCGGCGCCGAGTTCCCCTTCCGGCGACAGCAGAAAGGAGAGCTCGGCATGCACGGAATCCCGGAGGTCAGCCAACCGCGTTCCGAATCTCGGTGAACTCTTCCTCGGTGATCATGTCCTGAACGTAAGCTGCCAACACCTGGTCCCAGGTGCCTGGGATTCGGCCTTCATGCGGATACGGGGCGTCTTCCCCGAAGGTGTAGGGGAATTTCTTTAACTCTTCGACCAGCTCCTTCCGCGGCGTCTTGTCGACGAAAGCCCGAAGGATAATTTCCCGTGGGGTCTTTTCGGCGACCGACGGGTCGGCTTTCGCGGCCATCAGCATCCGGTTCACCTTGGCCTGATTGGTGCAGAGGATGTCAGCGATCTCGCGCTGGTTGCGGCCGGCATTGGCGGCCAGGAGCGCTCCCCGGATCTCGTCGAGGCGGTCGATGGCGGCCCGAGCCTGGCGCACTTCGGCCTCACGGTGAAGTTTCCGGTCCAGAGGGGTCTTCAAAGACATTGCTGGATCCTCTCCCTTGGTCGTATATTCAGCCTAGTGTTTGATTCAAAATGAATCAAGGTCGTGCGGGCGGACCTTCAACCCCTGCTGAACCCTCTCTGGCGGGGACGAGGCCGAGGACCAGGCCCAGGGCGCCCGCGAGCTTCAGCATCGTCCCGGAGGTCGGGTTGCCGACGCCACGGTCGATCTTGACCCGGAAGCGTCGAGGCCTGGGCACGCGAGGAACTGGAGCCGTCTCTAGCCGTGCAGGACCGCCTGCGCCTTGCCTTGGAGGCATTCGCTGGAGTCGAGGAGATGATTGGGCGACAAGCAGCCTCTACTTGGTCCCTGTGGTGAACCCGCGGCTTGCGGGTCGCTCGCCTGTGGCGGCTCTGCGCGACGGTCTGCTCGATGAGTTAAGCGCAGCACGGTTCGTGCGGCTGGAAGATGCCTGGGACGGCTAGGATCGAGCCATGGAGATCACCGAGGCGCACCTGGCCAAGATTCTGCGAGCCGGTCGACAGATCGCCTTTGACGCGGTGTGGACCGCTGACCCGAACCTCGCCAGCGAAGGTGAGGCACCAGACTTGTACTTGGTCGTGCGGGTAGGCAGCGGCCGCACCGTGAGCCAGCTAACCCGGCCGGCCTTCCTGCGAGAGGTGGAGCGGATCGTACCGGGCGCAGCCGTTGCGATCGAGGATTGGCACGATGTCGTCGAGGGCCGCTTCCCGGAGGCGAAAACGGTAAGGGAATCGATGCGCGAAATCCGGAGCGAGCTGGCCTCGTAAGCACCGACGAAAAAGTGCCAATAGGATTTCGCTATGGAAACCCTAGTGGCGCCCTCGCCGTTGGTCACCAGGGCCGCTGAAAGTCTTTCGCGGCGAGATCAAGCAGCGCCTCCGGATCATCGAAGAGATCCAGGGGGAGGCCCCCTTCTAGCAAGCCATTCGGGCTACTTAGCCAACGTAGCGCGTGACGAGGCTTCCACTCATTCGTGTGCGCGAGCTCAAGCAAGCGCTGCAAGATGGTGAGCTCCCTGGAGCCGCGGGTCCAGCCGTTATCCAGCAGGACCTCCGCGAGATGATTATGGCGTTCAGGCCAGGCCAGCGCGGCTACGTCAGGATCAGCCTCCACGAAGAAGAAGACGTTGACGAGCTCGTCAAACTCCGTGGCTCCCTGCGACCGTAAGTTGCTGACCACTTCTGCCCAGTCGCCTCTGGGCGGGTCGGTTCGCTGCCTAAAGGCAGCTCGGATGCGGTCCATGTGCTCCAAGGACGGCCGCTTTCCGCCCTTCCACCAGCCGTGCATCTCATCTGGCGTCACACCGGCGAGGGCGGCAACAGCCTCCTCGCCCAGCTCATCACGCAGGACCTTGAGCATGAATCCGATCATGCCGTGGGCGCTCATTTGCCTATCTCCTCGGATCGAGAGCGCAGCAGTTGGATGAGCGCCCCGTCGGCCCTCTCATCGCTACCGGAGCGCCGGACTTCCTCCATCAGTTCCAGGATCATCGGGATCACGCCCGGCCCCGGTGGGCGGCGCTTATATTCCTCACGCAGCAGACAGAGCAGCTCATTCTGATTCGCCTGCGTAGCCGGTGCGCTGCTCCCGCACCTTGCTCGACGAAGGGAAAGTCCGCGCTACCCACGGTTTGAGGGAATAGACGCCGGGCACTGGGGGTGCCTTCTCCGCGTAAGCGCGTTCCTCCAAGGCGCGCAACACGTCCAGGTCGTCCGCCTCTTCGCCGGCCCGCTCGTAAACGTCTTCAATAATGTCCTGGAAGCTGCGGTCCGGATTCCCTTCCCACTCCAGTCGCAGGAGATCCATGATGACCGGGATCCGGTAGTGCGGCCTGCCTTCTGGGCCTGGTGACGGGGATTCCATGAACGCCGCCGCTATTGTTTCAACGTCTCTTTCCCTGCCGAATCCGATGGCTGCGGCCGGCGTCATGTGAAGCAACAGATGCTCGCTGGTCATCCAACCACGGGCCAGGTCTTCTCCGTGAACATCCTTAAGCTGGATCCAAATACCGTAGGCGAATTCGATACGCTCCTGCTCGTTATTGTTCATGCCAAGCTGACCGTTGTACCAATAGAGGGGGCTCTGCTCATTGCCGGTTCCGGCCATGCGTGCCACTGTTTCGGCGCCAAAAACTTCAACCAGCTCCCGAACGGCCCCGTAGACTTCCCGCTCAGCCATTCTGATCCTCCAGCAGCACGATCAGCTCGTCATCCTCCAGCAAGCGCGCGCGGCCGCGGACCCCCAGCCGGTCCTGCAGGTTGTCGACGAGCTGCAGGAATCGTTCGTCAGGGTGCCTCTCCCATTCCCGCCGCACGAGGTCCAGGATCACAGGGATGCGGTCCGGGTCCCGTGCCGGCAGCCCGTCAAAGGGGGTTTCGAAACTCATTTCTCATCTTCCAGTTTCTCGATGCTGACGACCGGCGTCGTCCTTCGGTAGGTCGCGGTCCTGCCGTCTTGGACAACGTCCATCCAGAATCCGCCCCGCTCCCCCACGACCAGCTTCACGACCATCAGGATGATTGTCGTTTCGCCGTCGCGGCGGAGTTCGGCAGTCGGCAGGGGCCCGATCTCATCGGATTCCGGCGCATACTCCCCCGGGAGTCTGGTAATCGTTCGTGTTGGTCGATTGAGGTCCAGGAGGTGCACCGAACCTGAGGCAGTCCGGATTTTGAATACACCCGCGTCCGTATCGGTCAGTTCGTATCGTCGGCTCATGGCACTAGTTCCAAGATCCTGAAGACAGGGGTGACGCTACGCATTCGGCTTGTGCGCTGCTCGATGTCAACGACGGTGAATGCGGACAACTCCCCCGGCTTCATCACCTCTATGCTCTGCAGGCGCTGGATGCAGCCGTAATGCGAGAGAAACAGGCGGGCACGGAGATCGAAGACGTACCGGATCTGCGGCGCGTGATCAACGACGTAAACGCCTGAGCAGCTGTCCGTCAGCTCATCAATCCATTCCATCCCCACAGCATATCCATCCATGCGTATGCATGGAATTAGACATGTCCAACGGTGCCGCAGCCAACAAAAGACGAGAAGGCTCTGTAGCGAGAGTTTTCCGAATCTCATGGAAGCCGACGTTCTAATGCGCCAGCACGGACGCCGGTCGGGGCGGGCGAAACCACAAGGGCGCCCCCATCCCAGTGGCCTGGAGTTTCGGCATCCCCCTCTTCATATTCATCAGGACCTCCGGAGCGTCAGCACACCTCACCCGTCCCAGGCGTTTTCAAGCTGTGCAGTTGCCGCGACTGCTAGCTCCTCAAAGCGGCCCTCCCGGCAAACCCGAATCGGACTGGCACCGTGAAGACGCGGGTTGGCCGACGTGAAAAATCGCTGGACCACACGTAAGCCTTGCGTTTGTTCGAGGGCGGTAAGGACGCGGTGGGCTTCTTCCAGACGGTCCCGTTCTCCGGCAGTCGGCTGAACAGTTCCCGTTATCCAGGCCTGGACTATTTCTTGATCCCGCCTGCCAGCCAAGGACGCTGTAAGGGCGGGCGTCAACGCCTCGGCCAGCGAGGCCGCGATGCTGGCGATGTCCACGTCAAAGTCCCATCTGTTCAGGACTTGCCATCTGCGCGGCGGCAGTTCGCACAGCCTTAAACCGGTCCTCGCGGATGGCGTTCACGGCGATGTCGTTGAGGAAGGGGTTGTCACCAATGAACCACATCCTAGTAATGTCCGGCCCCTCGGCGGCCTCCACCGTGTTTCAGACCTCCAGCGCCAGCCGCAGCTTCTCGGATTGCTTCGGCGACGGCACGGGCCCGTCAGGCTTTCCCCATGCCTCCACGAGGGCACGATCCCGCTCACCCGCTATGCCTGCAACCAGTGTCCGGCCCAGATCCTGGAGCAGCTTGGCAGCGACGGCATGAATTTCGGTCATGAACCCAAGGCTACCCGGGTGAGAATCGGAGCGTAGAGCAGCATCTGCTATTAGGCGTGGATAAGGTACGCCCGGTGTGGCGGGTGAGCTTGCGGAAGAGCACCCCGACGCATCAAGTAGCATTGCTCCCAATTGCCCGGCAGCGGAAGGAACGTTTCATGAAGTACGTCGTTTTGCAGATGGTCCTCAAGGAAAAGCTGATCGGAAGCGGCTCGGGCAACCTGACGTCCCTGGAACAGGCGATCAATGATCAGGCCGCGAAGGGCTACCGGCTCCACACGATCACCACCGCGAGCAGCGGCAGCAAGGGATTCGGCGGCGGCGACCGCATCCAGGCAACGATGGTGTTCGAGAGCCTCAGCTAAACGCTGATCGGTTCCGACGGCACAAGAAAGCCCCTGCTCCGGCGTGCGGAACAGGGGCTATCCGTCGGGGCCGGCTAGTCTTTTAGCCCCTTGCAGGACTCCACAACGTCGGCGGAGAGACCGAGCTTGGCGCGGATCTTCTGCGAGGCAGCCGAAACGTCCTCCATCACTGGGCCCGCGTTGTAGTTGTGGATGAAGTTGTCCGCATCCGGGGCGGTGGTCAGATGGTTCAGCCACGAGATTTCGCCGTAGAGCCCTTCGGCGAACAGTTCCACGGTGTCCTGGACGTCTTCAGGCCAGAGGGCTTCCTCGTAGCTGTCGACCGCGGCCCGGTTAGCATCGCGCTGGGCGCCGGCGATCTTCTTCGCCTTGTCCAGGTCGAACGCGGCGGTGTCGTAGTAGCCGGCCTGATCCCCGGCCCAGGCACTGTCGACGAGCTCAAACAGCTGGCCGGTGAGTTCGTTCCGCGGGCAGACGCCTTCAAGGTAAACCTGCCCGGCTTCCTCATCGCTGAGGACGGCCGGGGTTTCAGCGGTCGGTTCGGGCGTAGCGGTGGCCGCCGACGTCGTTTCCGGCGCGGCACTGGTGGCCGGAGCCGGTGCTGCTTCCGTCGCAGATGGGGCTCCGCAGCCTGTCGCGGCGAGCAGGATGAAGGCACAAGCCAGAGTTGCCAGTCGTTTCATGATTCCCCCAAGGTGATATTTCGTTTCATCCTAGGGCCAAAGTAGCAAGCCCGGCGGCTCCTGAAATGAAACCGCCCTGTGTCCGCGCGGATTTTGGCCCGCGCTGCGGGAAGCCTTGAAATAGGGGCGGCTTATCGTTTCCTCCCCCTGCTCTCCGGCTTTGAACAATCTAGCGTGTTCCGTGGCGCAACGAGAGACCTCGCGCCTCATCCACACCTCGCCGCTGATGTGGCGTCTGAGCCAGCGGACGCAGTCGCAATGCAGTCTATAAAGAGTGCGCTTACCCGACTTACCTCGTCGACGGCACAATTCCATGAGCACCGAGTGTCCGGCAATATGCAACCTGCGTGCTCGGATCAGCGCGTCGACATTCCTCGAAGCTTCATGCTCAATGATTGAATGTCAGAACCGTCATTCGATCAAGGGAAGACAAATGAAGGGAACGCACAGTTTTAAAACAGCAGTTACCGCAGCTTGCTTATCAACTTTAGTTGCATGCGGCTCGCCATCCGTTGGTGCAATCGAAGAGAGCGCGACGTTTGAAGCCGCGGGAACCTTGGAGGAAGTAGTGGTTTATCACAACACGGATTGTCAACTGATGAACGTTAGGTCACCTAAGCCTGGAGACCCTGTGAAAATTCAAGCCAAGGGCATCACGGTAGCTATGGGGGAGCTCGGTGAAGGTACGTTCGAGGATCGAAGCGATACGAATTCCGGCTACCGCTGTCTCTTTCCTTTCACGGTGTCTGACGTGCCAGCCGGAGAAAGCTTCTACACTGTGGTTTTCGAAAGGCAAGGAGATAAAGAGATCCCTGAGACAGAACTGGCATCGGGGAACGCTTACTTCATCTCCCACCAGCTAGACAACATGCCAAAGTAAGACAATGATGCCAGCGACTTGCTACCCATTCGCTTTGCGCTTCCACGCCGACGGGCGAGCCCGTTGGATATTTGGGGATCTTGCAGCTCTGGCCAGGGCGAGAGCTGCCTTTGAGCGGTCGACAGACGGCCGAGCGCCGCTGCCCACACTTCTGCCAATGCGGTGAAAAGGGGAGTGCTGTAACGAGAGTGGCACCGGTCAGAGGCTACCTCCCGAGGGGCGGCAGCCTTTGCCAGCGGAACCTAGAGGGCGATCGATCGGGGTTGGCCTAGCCAGCCAGTTCCGGGCAGGTGTTCTTGAGTTGCTCGTTGGCCAACTCGGCCTCCTCGGTCCAGTCCACGTTGGCAGGGCTGCCTTCTGCGAGCCGGTCAGCCATTGTCTTCAAAGCCGGTTCCAGTGGTTCAGCGACACGCTTGGCTAGCTCGTCGAACTTTTTGCTGAACTCCTTCGCCTGCTCATCGGTCGGGTTTTCTCCGCCGGCTTCCGTCATTGATCGGGCGGCCAGGGCCAAGATCTCGTCACAGGAGTCGGAGACCGTCAGGCGCTCGGCCGAACAGGCGGTGGCACCAACGGCAAGGGTAATCATCATTACGGCGGCGGAGAGCTTCTTCAAGGGTTTCCCCCAACCGGAATAGTTGTTTTATGTCTAACTAACTCTAGGCGCAAAAAACTCCCCTGGTGCTGCAGCGCGCTGTCGGCGGGCGACTCGACTGCCGGCCTTAGGACGATAGGAAACCTCATAGGCATCTGCAGAAAGAGCACGGCCTAGAATCGCCCCGGAAACACTGGAAAGATGGCAGAAGCAACCCAGCGACAGCTGACGGCCGAACTGCTCAACGCTCTCCGGTTAATGCGACAGGACCTTCGGTGTTTCCCGCACGGTTGCGATGCCATCCTCACGTACGTCGACGACCAGAATTGCCCGCTCCCCCACCCGCAAATGATGGACGCTCAGCAAGCGCAGCGTTTCAGCCTCACGACGCAGATCCGAAATGTCCCACGGCCTCTCCGAGTCGGTCTTGGGCTCCCACTCGCGCGGGAGCCCGGTGAGCGTCCTGGTCGGCGGGTTCAGATCCAGCAGATGCAAAGTGCCTGAGAAGGTGCGGATCTTTAACACCCCGGTGTCCTCGTCCGTCATTTCATAACGGCTCATAGGGCGATCTCCACCAAGGCGGCGACCGGTTCCTCCTGGCAGACGTTCGTCGCCGCTTCAACGAACATGGAGATAGCAGCGGGTCCGCGTGGACATGGCGGCTGCGTGGGCTGTCACTCCGGCATTCACGGTGGCTCTAAGGGTTCGCCCAGGCGGAGAGTCCTAGGCGATTTCATCCGCCAGCCGTTTCTTCCAATCGTCGTAGACTGAGCGGGCGATCCCCAGGCGGGCCAAGGCCGCCTTCGTGGTCAAGCCCCTGCCCTTCAATCGGTCTACTTCCAGCACCTGCCGATAGCGCATTGCTGCATGCGTCTGTCGTTTGGCGGCGTATTCCGCCTTCTCCGCGGTGCGGCGCACCTGCCAACGTTCCGTTTCGCTCTTGCCTAAGCGCTGCATGGCAACTGGGACTGACGTAGTACCCCACCAGGGGTGCTGAAGCAGGTCGTGTTTCGGGTCAGCCTTCCGCAACGCCTCGGTCAGCTCGTCGATTCGGCCGATATAAGCCTTCCGGGCCAACGCTTCTGCAGCGTTGGAGATTGCATTCACTGGCACCAAGTGTTCCGGCCGGCAACATAGGCGGACGGCGCAGACGTGGTGAATGGCCGGCACTTGCGAGTATTCACCCGGGAAACCTGCAGCTGCCCAGGCGACAACTCGGTGGACGAGACGATTGGTCTGGTGCCTACCCGTATAGCCATACCCGTTCTCGCGTCTAGCTCCCTGCCAGACCCAGCAGGACTCCGGATCTTCGGGATCAATCTCGGAGCGCTTCCGAATGGTTTTCAGCAGTAGGTCGGAATTTTTCGTACGAATCGCCCGCTCGATCGGGCCCAGTCGGTGCAATCGTTCGCTCATGACGGCAGTGTATGAAGCACCACCCACAATCCTGACGTCGACATTGTTTTTGGCCCAGTATCAGCCATAGTGCTAGGGCCTAGGTCTGTCCCCCAACTTCGGGCACCCCGGCTCGCGAGGATCCAACTCAGGAGGTCTGCGAAGGAAGCGCAGCGGATGTTGAAATGCCGGTTTCACGAGCCCGTGTTCGCCGACACCTCGATGACCATAGTTCAACCCGCAAGAGCTGCACCGGCTCCGGGTGGTTACCCGATTCGGTCCGGACACAGCATCTCCGGCCATGGGTGATCGCGGCCAGCGGCGCAGCACCTTAGACGAGGCAGTGGAGGCGCGGGCGGCCAATGCAAGTGCGGCAACGATCCTCAGGCTCCCAGTCCAGATTCAGTCCGGCGAGAGCCTCCTGTGGTCGGGCTGCAGGCAAAAGCCACTGTGAGGCCCCCCACGGCACTTCCTGGGCACGACGGTACCTCCCGCAGGGTTTGACGCCCTAAGGCCGCTCAGGGCCGCACAGCGCCCTCTCAAGGCCCATTTAACCGCTTAGCCGTAGTCAGCCAAGTCGAAATGACGTGACAAGGCGCCATCGGTTGCCGGACATGCCCAAGGGTGTTTCCGATCCTGCAGCGCACACTGGGTGAACATGGTGAACTCACCCATTCCGGAGCCGACCAAGCCTGGGATCCTATGTCCCGCCGGCGGAGGAGAGGGCGCCGTGGGTGAAGTTCGATTCCCGTTCGGCGAACGCCAGGTCCAGCCTTCACGCCATGGAGCGATCGGTCGCGGCGACCAGCTCCGGACGGCCTGCCGTGGAAGAATCCGTCAAGAACGAGACCTGATAGACGACATCGACGTCGGATGAACGCAACGCCTTCATCGTGTCCTTGTGCCCCTGCTCCAGCAGCTCGCGCGCAGAGCTCGTACGGCGCCTGCAGCGCCACCATGGTCCGGTCAGCGGCGAGGCCTCCAAACAGCGGCGCTCGTGCTCGAGACTGCACGCCGCAGCATCTGCAGCATCGGGTCCTGTACCGGGGCTGGTGACGAGTCCGGTGAGTACGTAGAAGCGCCGCTTCAGCGCGTACAGACCCTTTGGAACAGGCCGGCAGGTCGGAAGCGGACAGGACCTGGGACGGGGACTTGTCTTGAAGAAAGAACAGGCAGTGCCTTTCGGAAGCGGGATACGGGTCTTACCCCTGCACATGCGCAGACGCTGCCAGACATGGAAAAAGCCCCGGAGGATTCCTCCGGGGCCCGGCTACTTGCCGTCTTGGCCGGTGTCTGCTTCTCCCCTGCCCTCCAGCGCCTCCCTGGATAACAGCTTTTTCTCGTACCGGGACTCCCGAATGTCCCTGATCTTCCCGTAGCCCCAGACTGCTCCGACGGCCAGCGCGCTGACCGCCACGCCCTCGATCAGGCCGACAAGGTTGCCTTCATTGCGCCCGTCTCGGAAGCCGTCTTCGGCACCTTTATAATAGCCGGCACCCCATGCTGGATTTCCCACCATCCCACCCCCTCGTCATGTGCTTGAACCTGCATGAGCATATCCGCCGGCGGCATTGAAAAGGCCCCGGAGGGAGGGGTCCTTCCGGGGCCTTGGTCCGGCGGGTCAGTCGTTGCCGCGGATCAGCGAGATCAGCCGCAGCATCTCCATGTACATCCAGATCAGGGTCAGGATGAGCCCGAAGGCCAGGTGCCAGCCGTACTGGGCCGTCAGGCCCCACTTCACGGCGTCCTCGACTTCGGTCAGGTCGATGATCAGGCAGGCCGCGCACAGCAGGACCGCGAAGATCCCGAGCGGGATGCCCATTGGAATGGACGTACCGGGGATGGCGGCCGAGTACATGCCGAACATCCTTTCGATGACTCCGGTGAACATCAGCACCAGGTTGACGATGCCGAACAGCAGCAGGCCGATCATCGCCGTCAGCGTGAAGGCCACGAACCTGCCGGTGGCGCGGACACCCGTCCTCCGGAAGACCAGGAAGGTGGAAGCGGAGACGCAGGCCACCGCCAGGGTCGCCTGCAGGACGATGCCCGAGCTGGACGCCGCCGTCGAGGCCGCCCGCCGGGTCCAGCCGGAATGGGCCGGGCGCGGCCATGCCGGCCGCAGCGAGTACCTGAACCGGGCCGCGGACGCGGTGGAGGCCAATGCCGAGGCCCTGGCCGAGCTGCTCTCGAGGGAGCAGGGCAAGCCGCTGAACGGGCCGAACGCCCGATTCGAGGTCGGCGCCTGCGCGGGCTGGCTGCGCGCCACCGCCGCGTTCGAACTGGAGCCGGAAACGCTGGTCGAGGAAGACGGCAACCACGCCGAGCTGCACTACCGGCCGCTGGGCGTCGTCGGCGCGATCGGGCCGTGGAACTGGCCGATGATGATCAGCATCTGGCAGCTCGCCCCGGCACTGCGCATGGGCAACACCGTGGTGATGAAGCCCTCGGAGTACACCCCGCTGTCCGTGCTGGCGCTGGCCGAGGTGCTCAACACCGTGCTGCCGGCGAACGTGCTGCACGTAGTCCCGGGTGGCCGCGAGGTGGGCGAGGCCCTGGCCGGACACGCGGGCATCGACAAGGTCATGTTCACCGGCTCCACCGCCACCGGCAAGGCGATCATCCGCTCCTCCGCGGACACGGTGAAGCGCCTGACCCTGGAACTGGGCGGCAACGACGCGGGCATCGTGCTGCCGGACACCGACCCGAAGGCCGCCGCGCAGGACCTGTTCTGGGGCGCATTCATCAACACCGGGCAGACCTGCGCAGCGCTGAAGCGCCTCTACGTCCACGAGGACATTTACGACGACGTCTGCGCCGCGCTCACCGAGGTGGCCGAGCAAATGCCGATGGGCGTCGGGCTGGACGAGAACAACGTGCTGGGCCCGCTGCAGAACAAGGCCCAGTACGACATCGTCGCGAAACTGGTGCAGGCAGCCAAGGACTCCGGCGCCCGCGTGCTCACCGGCGGCAACCCGGAAAAGGGCCAGCCCGGCTACTTCTACCCGGCCACCCTGGTGGCCGACATCGACAACGACAACCCGCTGGTAGCCGAGGAACAGTTCGGCCCCGCACTGCCGATCATCAAGTACTCCACCGTGGACGAGGCCGTCGAGATGGCCAACGCGCTGAAGGTCGGCCTGGGCGCCTCGGTCTGGTCCTCCGACCCGGCCAAGGCCCGCGAGGTCGCGGCCCGGATCGAGGCCGGCACGGTCTGGATCAACAAGCACGGCGCCATCGACCCGCGCGTCCCGTTCGGCGGAGCCAAGCAGTCCGGCTACGGCCTGGAGTTCGGTGTCGAGGGCCTCAAGCAGCTCGGCGCCCCGCAGGTCATCGCCGGCTAAAGCGTCACGATTGGGCGGCGACTGGAACACTTTCAGTCGCCGCCCTTCCCTACTGTGGTCTCATATCCCAACATTGCCCCTTCGGGGAGCACTAACATCTGTACCCAATGGGAAAGGCCCGGCCACGACATTCCGCAACCGGGCCACACCGAGTCGTTACAGGATGAGGGCCTGGGCAGGCAGGCCACGGTCAGGCGGCTTGCCTAACGCCGGGGTTCTTTCCTTCCTCTGGATTCCACCCAAGTATCAACGTCTGCCAGACGATAACGGATGGATCGGCCGAGCCGTAAGAACCGCGGTCCGTCATTGATCAGGCGAAGCTTCTTCACGTACGCCTCGGAAACCTGGAGATAATCAGCCACGTCCTCCGTAGTCATCATCCGCGACACGGTCATGGTCATTTGTGCAGTAGACATGCCGGCTTCTATGCAGCCGAACCATTTTCGGGTGACAGCTATTGCGTTTCGTTCCCTGAATTATTGGCTCAAGTCCAGTAGTTTCGTCGTACCGAATACGAACCAAGGAGGATTCCCGACAACGGCACTCCCCGAACTTTGTTCATGGAGCACGCCCAAAGGAGCCGACATACCCAGATCACGGCCCGCATCGAAGCATTGGTCCGGTGGCGGCGCGCCGCTGGCGGGCTGCACATGGGGAAGGCTTCCGACCGGACTAAGCCCGAAGCCCGTGAGAATGTTATGTCCCGGTACGATATGAGGGCCGAGGCCGATTCCGATGCGGACATAAACGGGTCGACGACGATCGGGGAACTCTGGGTGAAGTCGCTTCGCGGTCGAGCAACGGGTGCCACCGACATTTACGGGAACCCTGAGGATAACGATCGTCCCGTCCATGGGTCAAAAGACGATTGCCCCGCGCACTCCCTGCTACATCGAGGGGGGTCCTGCGGAAGGTGGCAGATAGTCGACACCAAGACCTTGGCGGACGGGCGAATAGTTTCCATCGGTGGCTTGTCCGACGTCGACGATCCCGCAGGGGATGGTTTCGGCGGTCGGTGCCAACCTCCTGGCGCGTTGTGCTGATTCCACGGTTAAACGTGCGGAAGAATCACGTCATGAGACCAGATACAGCGCTGACACTGACCGTTGCTGGCAAAGCGCGCACAATTCAGGACGCCTTAGATATTCTAGAGCGTTACCCTCCTAAGACTCCCGCGGCATTTGACCTTATCGGAACTGGCGTGGCCGCGGAGCTGACCGTTGAGGAAGTAGTTCGAACCCGGAAGATCAGCTCACGGATCTCCAATAGAGAGGTCGCATTCTTTGTAAACACTGCGAGCACGGCGCCATGGGTTGAGGCAACCGCCGACCTCTCTGATGCGGATCCTGGCGTTCTTGGCGCGACCGACGGGCAACTCTTCTCGTCGATGTCGGATCTGTACTGGCACTTCGCCGAAGGAGCACCTAAGGGCGTAAGTTTCGCGAAGGTCTCCAAAGTCTTGCACCTGAAGATGCCAAGTCTCTTCCCCATCCTCGACAGTCATCTCCGCCGCTCATATGCTCCAGCAGCAAGATTGCTTAAGGTCCAGTACCCGCATCTTGGATGGAGGCGACGCACTTGGCTTGCAGTTCGCAATGATCTGCTCGCGGCGCGGGCTTCTGGCGCTCTGGACGAACTACGTGCTCGGGTGCGCTCATATGACTCTCCGGATGGCACTAAGCAGGATCAGGTTAGGCGTTTTGATGAGCTCACAGATCTACGCCTTCTGGATATTTTGGTCTGGTAGCAGGTACGCCGGCAGTTCAGAAGGTTGCCGAAGGCGACTATGTCTTGGACACCGATTGGACCAGTAACATCGCGTCGCGGCTCTGCCCCCACTACTCCGGCATTCCGTTGCTTCCCCGTTTAAGGACATGGCCCCCGGCCCACTATAGGTTCAAACCGGTCATGCGGTACATTCGAATCTCCGCTCTTAGGGGCTGCTATCCCTCTACGATCGGAGCAATCCGGACCACGCTGCTGCCGATCACCTCGGCGGCAGCGTGGTCTTCTTAACGGCTCACTACCCTAGGCGCTCCAGCACCGTCCGGTAGTCGGCTACCTCGGCCAGTCGCTCGATGTAGCTGCGGTGTGTGATGGCCACGCTCGAATGCCCCAGCAGTTCGGCGGCGGCACCGTCGGACAGCTCACGGGCTAGCATCGTCGCCACTGTGCGCCGGAAGGCGTGAGGGGTCACCTTGCCTTCCAGCCCGCTGCCGGCAAGCGCCGAGCGCAATGACCGGCGGATGGAGCTGGCCTGCAGGTACCCGCCCGTCTGGGAGCTCCACAGCACGGCTTCCGTGCCTTCGGGCGCGGCAACGCTGCGGCGCAGCAGCACCTCGACGGCGAACCGGGGCACCGGCACAATGCGGTTTCCGGCATCGGTCTTCGGATACGCCTGCCGGTACTTCGGCCCCTTGCGCGGCTCCACCAGGGTCCCGCGGATGGCAATCTTCCCGACGTCGCCGCCGAGGTGCACGTCTTCCCATCGCAGGGCGAGGATTTCGCCCACGCGGCAGCCACTGCCCAGGAGCAGGTCCACGGTGTCAGCCAGCACCCCGTCGTTGGCCGGACCGTAGGTTCCGGGAGTGGTCCGCCAGGTGCGCACCGCGTCGCGCACCTGGGCCAGGTTCGCTTCGGTCAGGGCCCGTGGTGACTTCGTCTTCTTTGGCAGCGGGCTCACGTCCCGGACCGGGTTTTCCCGGGCCAGGTCCTGCCGCTTCGCATAACCCATCAGCTGTTCCAAGACCGTCCTGGCCAGCCGGGCTGTCGAGTGTCCGCTGTTGCCGTGCACCAGGCCGTGCAGAAACCGCTCGCACTGGCTGGTCCGAAGATCGCGTGCCCGCAGTTCGCCGATGGCCGGGACAATGTGTCGACGAACCATCCCCTCATACTGGTCCCAGGTCTGCCTCCGTACTTTGGTCTCGGTCTCGGCAGTCACCTGGTTGCCGCGGTCGTCGACCTCGACGGCCGGCGGTTCGATACTGCTCAGCCAGGCGGCCGCCACTTGGGCGACGGTCGCCTGCGCGTTCAGGGGGCGCCCCTGTTCCCGGCGCTCCATGAGGGCTTCCATCAGGTTCTTCTCGGCTATAGCCTTGGTGCGGCCGCTGCGCTCGACCGTGACGGTCTTCCCGTCGTAGCCGCCGAACCGGCACCATGCCCTCCAGACGCCTGTGATTTCGTTCTTCTTCGCATTCGGTGCGGTCCAGTCACCCTGTGCGAGTTTCGCGCGGGCCATCAGGCTGCCACCTCGCGGTTTGCCCGGTACCAGGCGGCCACGGCCGGTTCCTCGTAGCGGACAATGTTGCCACGCAGCTTGATGAGCGGCGGCCCGACACCGGCACTCTCCCAGTTCGCCAAGGTCTTTGGCGAGATCTCCCAAATGGACGCCAACTGCGCCCGAGTCAACAGCTTTACAGGTTCGTTTTCAGCGGTGTGCTCCATGGCGATCTCTATGCCCCGAGGAACCGCCGACGGGGGAACTTTTTTGAGCAAAGCGTGTGCAAAGCGTGTGTTTGAAGGCTGCCGGAGCACGAGAAAACCCCTCTCGACTGGCGTCTTGCCTAGTCAGAGAGGGGTTCGTGGAGCCCCCTGCCGGATTCGAACCGGCGACCCCCTGTTTACAAGACAGGTGCTCTGGCCAACTGAGCTAAGGAGGCGTGCTGGCCTTACGGCCGGCGTACCGGACAAAACCGGCTAGATAAGGTTAGCCCAGGCGGCGGCCCTGCGTGAAACCGCAGCAGCCGCCGCCTGGATGCCGGCCGGGACCAGCCCGGCGGATGGCTTAGGCGCGGGCGTCGATGATGCCCTGGGCGAACTCCTGGAAGTTGCCGGAGTTCGTCCACTTCTGGCCGTCAACGAAGACCGCCGGGGTGCCGCCGACCTGGTATTCGTTGAACGTCTGGTTCACGAACGCGGTCCAGGGGCGGAATTCGCCGTCGTCAATGCAGGAGGCAACGTCGGTGGCTCCCGCGGATTCGGCGATGCTCGCCAAGGTGGCGTTGTCCAGTCCGGCCCCGCCTTCCGTCGGCTGCTGCGCGAAGAGCTGGGTCAGGTAACCGTTAAAGGCCTCGGGGTGGGAGTCGGCCACGCAGGCCACGGCGTTCGCTGCACGGGATGAGTAGTTGGTGGTGGACACGCGGTCGAGGAAGGTCGCCACGCGGTACTCCACCGTGGCCTCGCCGGAGGAGGTGAGGTCGGTCAGGTACCCGCCGTACTGCCCTTCGAAGTCCTTGCAGACCGGGCAACCCATGTCCACGTACACCACGATGTTGGCCGGTTCGCCCTCGGGCGCGGCAGCAACGCCCGGCGGCACGATGGTATCGCCCTCGGTGGCGGCCGGTTCCGGGATGTTGTTCAGGTCGACCTGGATGGGCTCGGTGTCCGCCAGCCCGTCCTGGGTGATGGTGTACCCGCCGAACTCATTGCCGTGGGCCGGCGCAGCACCGGTGTCGGCGACCTGCCCGCGCTGGTTGGTGATGACAACCCCCGCAATCACGGCGATGATCACGAGGACAGCGACGACCACCCCGCCCTTGACCAGCAGCGAGTTCCGCTTTTCGCGCTTCTGCTGCTCTTCGCGTATCTGGCGGGCCTTCTCGCGGGCCGCAGCAGTGCGCTCGGCCTTGGTCGGCTTAGGGCTGTGTTGGGTAGCCATGGATCCTCGCGTCTTCTTGGTCTGCTTCGCCCAGGCAGGGCACTACAGACCTAGTTTAGTTGCAACTTCAATGTTCAGGCGGAACGAGTGGCCGCGTTCACGTTTACTGCCTCAGTGCGCCCCCGGGGAAGCCTCAGGTTGCCATTCCTTATAAAGTCATGAACAGGACGGTATACACAAAGGAGAGGTCAATTGGCGAATTCCGCAGAGATGAACGGTCAGGAAGCAGAAGGACCTCAGTTCGGGGAGTACGACCTGATCGTCGTCTCCAACCGCCTTCCGGTGGACCGCGCCCCCGAGGACGACGGCCAGGGCCCCTGGCGGCGCTCGCCCGGCGGACTGGTTACGGCGCTGGCTCCGGTGATGGCGAAGACCGACGGAGCCTGGGTGGGCTGGCCGGGGGTGCCGGACGAGAAAGTTGACCCGTTCGACCACGACAACATGCATCTGGTCCCGGTGACCCTGAGCGCCGACGACGTCGAGTTGTATTACGAAGGCTTCTCCAACGCCACGCTCTGGCCGCTCTACCATGACGTGATTGCCCCGCCGGAGTTCCACCGCGCCTGGTGGGAGTGCTACAAAACGGTCAACCGGCGCTTCGCCGAGGCAACCGCGGAGATCGCCGCCGAGGGTGCGACGATCTGGGTGCAGGACTACCAGTTGCAGCTGGTTCCCAAGCTGTTGCGCGAGATGCGCCCGGACCTGAAGATCGGTTTCTTCAACCACATCCCGTTCCCCCCGCTGGAGATCTTCGCCCAGCTGCCATGGCGCCGGCAGGTGATTGAGGGCCTGCTCGGCGCGGACCTGGTGGGCTTCCAGCGCCCCAGCGACACCAGCAACTTCCTGCGCTGCGTGCGGCGCTTCAGCGGTCTGAATGTGCGCCAGCAGCAGGTGCACGTGGTTGACAACGACGGCGGTGCCCGCCTCTGCAGGGCCGGCGCCTTCCCGATCTCGATCGACGTGGCCCATATCAGCGAGCTGGCCAATCGGCCGGATGTGATCGCCCGGTCCGAGCAGATCCGGCAGGAGCTGGGCAACCCCGACACCGTCTTGCTGGGCGTGGACCGGCTGGACTACACCAAGGGCATCCGGCACCGGGTCAAGGCGTATGGCGAACTGTTGGAGGACGGCAAGGTGGACGTGGAGAACGCCGTGCTGATCCAGGTGGCCTCGCCCAGCCGCGAGCGCGTCGAGTCCTACCGGCTGCTGCGTGAGGAAATCGAAGGTTCGGTGGGCAGGATCAACGGCACGTTCGACACCCTGGAAAACACCGCCATCCGCTACCTGCACCACAGCTACCCGGTGGAGGAGATGGTGGCGCTCTACCTGGCCGCGGACGTGATGCTGGTGACCGCGCTGCGCGACGGCATGAACCTGGTGGCCAAGGAGTACGTTGCCTCCCGCAAGGGCGTGGACGGCGCGCTCGTGCTCAGCGAATTCGCTGGTGCCGCCGACCAGCTCAAGCAGGCCATCCTGGTCAACCCGCATGACATCGACGGGCTTAAGGATGCCATCGTCCGGGCGATCAATATCCCGCCGGCCGAGGCAACCCGCCGGATGCGGGCCATGCGCCGGCAGATCCTGCAGAACGACGTCGAGCACTGGTCGCGCGCCTTCCTGAAGGCGCTCCAACAGCCGCAGGCCGATGACTGAGCGCCGCGACGCGGGGCAGTCTCGCGTGCCCGCAGTCCCCGACGCCGGTGCCCCTGACGCCGGTGTCCCAGACGCCGCAGTCCCCGACGCCGGTGCCGGCCGGGATCTGGTGCCGCTGGATCTGCGGGCTGCGCTGGAGCAGCTCGCCCGCACCGAGACGCTGCTGGTGGCGCTGGACTTCGACGGCGTGCTCGCGCCGATCGTGCCGCGGGCGGAGGACGCCCGTCCCCTGCCGGCCTCGGCAGCCGCCGTTGCCGCGTTGGCAGCCCTGCCGGGGACGTCCACCGCCTTCATCTCCGGCCGGGCGCTGGCCAGCCTGCGCGCCGTCGCCTCTCCGGACGACCGGACGCTGCTCATCGGCTCGCACGGCGGCGAGGTTTTCACCGGCCCGAACAGCCCTCCGCTGGTGCTGGACGAAGCGCAGCAGCAGGCGCTGGCGGCGGCGACCGCCGTCGTCGAAAAAGTCGTGGCCGCCCACCCGGGCACCCGGCTGGAAGCCAAGCCGGCCGGCGTCGTACTCCATACCCGCACGGCCGCCGACGACGTGGCGGCGGCGGCCACGGATCGGGCCCGCGCCGCGCTCCGGGAGGTCCCCGGGCTGCACATCAGCGACGGCAAGCGCGTGCTGGAGACGTCGGTGCTGAGTGCCGACAAGGGCCAGGGCCTGGGACTGCTGCGCTCTTTCACCGGCGCGACCGCCGTCTTCTTCGCCGGCGACGACGTGACCGACGAACATGCCTTCGCCGTGCTGCGGGACTCCGACGTCGGCGTCAAGGTGGGGCCGGGCGACACCGCCGCGGCCTACCGGGTGGACTCGCCGCAGACCTTCGCCGCCGCGCTGGCCCTGCTGGCCGAGCTGCGGGCCGCTGCCCGGCCGGCCTAGCGCGGCGTACGCACGTCCGGCCCGGGGCGCGTTGACAGCCGTGGCATACTGAGGGCGTGAGCCGCCTCACACCGTTGTGCGGCGGGCTCGGAAACTGAATACGCACCCATCACTACGGATCGTCGGGCACGTACCTGCCCGTGAAGGGAAACGACATGGCAACGGTAACGTTCGACAATGCCACGCGCTTATACCCGGGCACCGAAAAGCCTGCGGTGGACAGCCTCAAGCTGGAGATCGCCGACGGCGAGTTCCTGGTCCTCGTAGGCCCGTCGGGCTGCGGCAAGTCCACCTCGCTGCGGATGCTGGCCGGCCTGGAAGACGTCAATTCGGGACGGATCCTGATCGGCGACCGCGACGTCACCGACGTACCGCCGAAAGACCGCGACATCGCCATGGTGTTCCAGAACTACGCGCTGTACCCGCACATGTCCGTTGCCGACAACATGGGTTTCGCCCTGAAGATCGCCGGCGTGCCCAAGGAAGAACGCAACGAGCGGGTCCGCGAGGCAGCCAAGCTGCTGGACCTGGAGGAGTACCTGGACCGCAAGCCCAAGGCGCTCTCCGGCGGCCAGCGCCAGCGCGTGGCGATGGGCCGGGCGATCGTGCGGAACCCGCAGGTGTTCCTGATGGATGAACCGCTGTCCAACCTGGACGCCAAGCTGCGCGTGCAGACCCGCACGCAGATCGCCTCCCTGACCCGCCGGCTGGGCGTCACCACCGTCTACGTCACCCACGACCAGGTCGAAGCCATGACCATGGGCGACCGCGTGGCGGTGCTCAAGGACGGCATCCTGCAGCAGGTGGACACCCCGCGCGCCCTCTACGACCGGCCGGCGAACGTCTTCGTGGCCGGCTTCATCGGTTCGCCGGCCATGAACCTGCTCGAACTTCCCGTGACCGACGGCGGTGTGCAGTTCGGCGGCCTGACGTACCCGGTGCCGCGCAACCTGCTGGACGCCGCGCACGGAAACACCGTGACGTTGGGAGTCCGGCCGGAGGACCTGGAGCGCGCCGAGGACGGCCAGGGGCTCGCGGTGTTCGTGGACGTCGTCGAGGAACTGGGCGCCGATGCATACGTCTACGGGCACACCGAGCTGGACGGAAAGCGCTACGACATCACCGGCCGCGTGGACGGACGCACCCCGCCGCCGGCCGGCAGCACCACGTATGTGCGGCCC
Source organism: Arthrobacter sp. Y3223065 (assembly GCF_059090885.1). Classification (NCBI taxonomy): domain Bacteria; kingdom Bacillati; phylum Actinomycetota; class Actinomycetes; order Micrococcales; family Micrococcaceae; genus Arthrobacter; species Arthrobacter sp. Y3223065. Next base: position 215,713 of record NZ_JBNHGC010000007.1, read on the forward strand.
AAGGAGGGTCACGTGCACCTGTTCGACACCCAGAACGGGCTGCGGCTGGGCGAGCATGCCCCCGACACCCCGCCGGCGTCGGTGGCGGACCTCAATACTCCGATCGAAGCCGGCAAGACGGCCGACTAGGTCTCCGAGCCTAGGATGTAGTCATCATGGCTGACCATCCCGGCACCGGCGGCCCCGTCCAGGGTGCCGCGGACACGGCCCTGTCCGGCGGGGCCGCGTCGATAGCGTCCCTGAGCATCACCGCGGCTACCACCGACGAGCGGCTGCTGGATCTGCCGTGGCATTTGGCCCTCGAAGACTGGCCGCCGGAAAACCTGGCCGCGTTGCCCCGCGGGCTGTCCCGGCACGTGGTCCGGTTCGCTCCGCTGGGCGCGGGCGTGGTGGCGATCAAGGAGACCGGCGAAGACGCCGCCCGGCACGAATACCAGATGCTGCGCAGGCTGCAGCGGCTGGCTATCCCCTGTGTGGAACCGGTGGCCGTGATGACCGGGCGGCTGCGCACCGACGGCACTCCCCTGCAGCCGGTGCTGGTCACCCGGCATCTTCGTTTCTCGCTGCCGTACCGCGCCCTGTTTTCCCAGACGCTGCGGCGGGAGACCCTGACCCGCCTGATCGACGCGCAGGCGCTGCTGCTGGTGCGCCTTCACCTGGTGGGGTTCTTCTGGGGCGATGTTTCGCTGTCCAACACGCTCTTCCGGCGGGATGCCGGAGCGTTCGCTGCCTATCTGGTGGACGCCGAAACCGGCGAACTGCACCAGCGGCTCTCGGACGGCCAGCGCGAGCACGACCTTGAGATCGCCCGGGTGAATATCGCCGGCGAGATGATGGACCTCGTCGAGGGCGGGCTGCTCGAGGAAAGAGTGGATCCGGTGGCGACCAGCGAGCGGATCATGGACAGCTACCGCAAGCTGTGGGTGGAATTGACGGCGCAGGAATCGTTCGACCTGGGTGAGCGGTGGCGGGTCAACGCCCGCATCCGCCGCCTGAACGACCTGGGGTTCGATGTGGAGGAGTTCTCGATCAATACCACCGCCGACGGAGCCACCATCCAACTCCAGCCCAAGGTGGTGGACGCCGGACACCACCAGCGCCGGCTGCTGCGGCTCACGGGCCTCGATGTGCAGGCGAACCAGGCGCGCCGGCTGCTCAACGACCTGGATGCCTACCGGGCGGACAACCAGCCGGAGCAGAGCGAGGAGATCAGCGCCCACAGCTGGGTCCGTCATGTCTTCGAACCGATCGTCCGGGCCATCCCGCGCGAACTGGCGGGCAAGCTGGAACCGGCCGAGGTGGTCCACCAGGTGCTCGAGCACCGCTGGTATATCTCCGAGGCGCAGGACCGGAACGTGCCGCTGGCGGAGGCAGTGCAGTCGTACGTCGATACGGTGCTGCGGCACCGCCGCGACGAGGCCGCCATCATGCTCGATCCGGATGCGCGAACCGCCGCCGCCCTGGACGCGGCCGAGACCGACGAAGGCTGACTGCGCTCAGGCGGGTCCGGGCTGCTGCTGCCCTCCGGTCTTGCTGAAGATTGCCACGAGGAAGTCCGACGACGGAGTGAACGGCCGCAGGTCCCAGGTGGCCAACCGCAGGTCGGCCGCCAGGCCCGCCGCCGCGGCGTCGGAGAAAAACTCGTCGAAGTCGTAGCCCCGGCCGGCGCCGAACCCGGCCACGAGCCGGCCCGCCGGAGCCAGGTGGCCGGCCAGGTTCCGCAGCACCTCGCCCGAGGTGCCCGGGGCGAGGAAGGTCAGCACGTTGCCGGCGCTGACAATCACGTCGAACGGCTCGGCGATGCCTTGGGCGGGCAGGTCCAGCTCCGCCAGGTCGCCGACCAGCCAGGTGCAGTCCGGATGGTCCGTGCGTGCCGCTTCGATCAGCTCGGGATCGATGTCGACGCCGACCACCGTGTGTCCGCGGCGCGCCAGTTCGCCGCCCAGCCGCCCCGGTCCGCATCCGGCGTCGAGGATCCGGCTGCCGCGCGGCACCATCGCGTCCACCAGCCGGGCCTCACCGTGCAGGTCGGTGCCTTCGGCGCGCATCTGCTCGAAGCGCTGGATGTACCAGGCCGAATGGCCCGGATTCCGGCGCTTCATTTCTTCCCACAACGTCTCTTTCCTCATGCCACCAGCCTACGCGTGGCGGGCGCGCGGCCGGCCCGCATGTCGCGCGACCGAACCGGCTCAGGCCGACGTGTGCTCTGAGATCCGCGCCGGCAACGCCTTGCCCGGATTGAGCAACCCCCGCGGGTCGAACACGTCCCTCAGCCGGCGCTGCAGTTCCAACACCTCTTCGCGCTGCTCCCGCCCCAGCCACCGCACCTTGAACTGTCCGATGCCGTGCTCGCCGCTAATCGTGCCGCCCAGCGCGAGCCCGACGTCGATGGACTCGTCCAGCGCCTCGTTGAGCGCTGCCACCTTGGTTACGTCCCCGCGTCCGACCCAGAAGGTCGGATGCAGGTTGCCGTCGCCGGCGTGCGCCACCACTTTGAGTCCGACGCCGTGGCGCTCGGCGATTTTCTGCAGTTCGTTGATGTAGTGCACCAGCTGGGACCGGGGGACCGCGACGTCTTCCCCCACCCGGTAGTCATCGTCCACCTCGGCGCCGCGGCTGTGCCGGCGCAGATCCATCAGCCGGACCGCTTCGGCGGTGTCCGCCGCCTTGATCTCGCCGCCGAGCCCGGTGAGGACCCCGCGGATGATGCCGGCTTCCACGTCGGCCGCATAGCCGTCCGTCTGGATCAGCAACAGCGCCCCGCCGCGGCTGCGCAGGTTGGAACCTTGCTCCCGGTCCAGCTGCGCCATGGTGTTTCCGTCCAGCAGTTCCATGATCGCTGGCTGGACCCGCGCCCGCCCCACCGCCAAAACCCCGGCAGCGGCAGTTGCCACGTCGGGGAAGAACGCTGCCACCGTCTCCAGGGCGGCAGGCAGATAGCGCAGCCGCAGCGTCGCTCCGACCACCACGCCCAAGGTCCCCTCGGAGCCAACGAACAGTCCGGTCAGGTCGTAACCGGCGACGCCCTTGAACGTCCTGTGGCCGGTGTGGATCAGCGTCCCGTCGGCGAGCACAACGTCCAGCGCCAGCACGGATTCCCGCGTCACCCCGTACTTGGCACAGCGCAGCCCGCCGGCATTCGTCGCGATGTTCCCGCCAATCGTCGAGCTGCGGTAGCTGGCCGGGTCCGGCGCGTACATCAGCCCATACTCGGCGACGGCGGCGTTCAGGTCGGCGTTGATCACGCCCGGTTCCACGCGGGCGATCTCGTCCTCCGGATGGATCTCCAGGATCCGGTTCATGGCCGCCAGGCTCAGCACCAGGCAGCCTTTGGACGCGTGCGCGCCGCCGGACACCCCCGTGCCGGCCCCGCGGCACACTACCGGCACCCCCGCCGCATGCGCGGCGCTCATCACGGCCTGCACGTCCTCCACACTCTGCGCGCGGACGACGGCGATGGGCAGCTGGTGGTCGAGGACCGGGCCTTGGTCGGTGGCACAGGCAGCCAAATCCGCCGGTTCCGTGCTGACCAACCCTGTGGGCAACGCACACTGAAGGTCCTCAAGAAAAGAGTCAGTCACGCGCTCGATGCCGCCGGGGGCAGTTCCGTGATGCTTGCTGCTCACGCGGTGCCTCCCATGAACCGGACGTAGCGGTCGAGCACCTGCGGCCAACCCGCGGCATAGGCGGCCCGCTCCCGCCCGCGCTCGGGCATGTTCTCCCAGCCGGAGTGGGTCAGCCGCACCTCCGTGCGGGCGTCGCCGACGGCCACGAAGTCGACGTCGACTTGCCCCGAGGACCCGGGACCCGTGTCCGGGTGCCAAGTGCAGCGCAAGTGGCTGCCGGAAGCCCATTCCAAAATCTCGCCCCAGACGTGGACCTCATCGTCCAGGGTCGTTTCTGTCAGCACGTGGTCTTCGAACTCCACGTGGCTGCCCTCACCGCCCACGCTTTGGCTGTCTACCGGCCACCACAAATGAATGAGATCGGTGAAGCCACTGAAAGCCTCCCGGCTGTCCCGCGGAACGGTGACGCGGCAGTGGATTGGATCTGCGCTCTTGGATGGTTCCGGCTCGCGCGGCGCGTGGGAGAACAAGGACGAATTCATAGCCCCAGCCTAGTCCCGGTTGGGTGGGGTGGTTGGTGGTTAAACGCGGGAAGGCCCCGCCATCGTTGGCGGGGCCTTCCCGTGTTCAAAGAATGTCCGGCGGCGACCTACTCTCCCACACCCTCCCGAGTGC
>NZ_JBNHGC010000008.1:0-19973 GCF_059090885.1 Arthrobacter sp. Y3223065
TGCGCCGCGCCGTCGACAACTACATGGTCCACGTCAACAAATACGACGGCTCCCGCTACTTCATCCCCTACGCCGGCGGCTTCGACAAATACGCCCAACAAGTCAACGAAATCGTCGCCGACGACTACCGCGGCTTCGAATTCACCAAATAGCAGCAAAAACAGCCCGCGTTCGCTCACCACAGTGACGCGATTAATCGCCACGGCTGGTTTGCCTTCCCGCAAACCACATCAAAGCAAATAATTAGCGTGTGATGACTGTTACTATCACGATACGCGTTTGTGTCCACTTGAAACCAATGACTATAAAGGAGCGGAATCAATGACGACGGCTCGAATCCTCGATGGAAAGCACATCCTCATTACCGGTGCAGGCCGGGGCCTCGGAGAGGCGTATGCCCGCGCTGCAGTTACGGAGGGCGCCCGGGTAGTGATCTCCGATATCAACGCCGAAAGCGTAGAGGCGGTGGCTGAGTCAATCAACAGGGAGGGCGGCGAAGCTCTGGCCGTCGTGGCTGATGTCACGGATTGGGACAGTTGCGAGCAACTCGTCGCGGCCGCGGTGGGCCGGTTCGGGAAGCTGGACGGCTTGGTCAACAATGCTGGCTACCTGGATCCTGTCACTGCCGGCGAAGAGACGGAGACCCATATTCGCCGCCATATAGACATCAGCGTTTACGGCACCTACTTCATGTCGGTTCATGCGCTTCCAGCGATGGAGGGGCGGGGGTCCATCGTCAACGTGACGTCAGCCGCGCAAGTTGGGCTCCGGATGATGAGCGCGTACGCCGCGGCCAAGGGCGCAGTCGCCTCCCTGACCTTCGCCTGGGCCAATGAGTTCGGCGCCCAAGGCGGGGCCATTCGAGTCAACGCCATGGCACCCCACGCCGACACACCCATGATGGCGACGGGCACCGCGGCCTACACGAAGTACTTTGGCGGCAATCCGGTTGCACCGCCGCCGTCGTCCAACGCCCCCGTCGTCCTCTACCTGCTGTCCGACCTGAGCGAAGGCGTGAACGGCCAGGTTGTCCGCTTGGCAAACGGGCGTGAACTGATGCTGATGTCCCACCCGACCGTCGTCGATTCCCCCCTCACCCGCGAATCCTGGACGCCGCTCGACGTCAGCGCGGCGTTCGATGATGTGCTGCGTGCGAAGATGCAGCCGTACGGCCAGCTGACGTACACGGACACACGTTTTATCGAGCCCGAACTAGTTGAATTTGCGGGAGTGCGTAAGTGAACGAGACAACCGTTCCCGTGAAGCACAGCGCCGACGTCGTAATTATAGGAGCCGGTCCGGTCGGCCTGACGGCCGCGATCCTCCTGGGCCGGTTCGGCATCGACACGCTGGTGATTGAGCGTCGGACCGAACGATCACGCCACCCCCGGTCGCGAGCCGTCAACGGCCGCACTATGGAGGTGTTTCGCGGCCTCGGTCTTGCGGACGAGGTGCGGGCCGCGGCACTTCCTGGTGCACCGCAGCGCTTCCTCGGCCGGGATGCCGTTTCACCGTGGCGTTCGGTCGTCCCGAGCGTTGAGAGCGTGGACGCGCCGGCGGACACCCGCTTAGGTCCAGAGACCCTCAACATGGTTCTGTGCTCACAGGACGTGCTCGAACCCATTCTGGTGGACGCCGTAAAGGCTGAAGAGACTGTCACGATGCAGCTTGGCAAGACGGTGTCGGGAGTGAAGGACACCGGGAGCGAGGTCACGGTGTCGATTACTTCCGACGATGGCGACGTGGAGGTCTCCGCGAAATATGTCATCGCCGCCGACGGCGCAGCCAGCCGAGTGCGCACTGCCTTGGGGATCGGGGTCACGGGTGACCTGAACCTGCAGACGGCGGTGAGTGTGCTGTTCCGCTCACCGGTCATCCGACGCCGTACGTCCGACCCATCGGGCTTCATCTATCTGGATAATCCGGAGACAGTCGGGACCGCCGTGATCGCCCCGGTCGACACCGCTGACAGGGTGGCGATGCTTGGACGCCCGCTCATCATGGACGAGATGCCCTTCGAGGACATCGATTGGAAGGCCCAGTTGCACGAGGCGATCGGCGATCCCGAGGAGGAGATCGAGTTGATCGACGCCAGGACCTGGACGGTGGGGGCTTGGGTCGCGGATCGCTACCGGTCCGGGCGCATCCTGCTTGCGGGAGACGCTGTGCATGTGATGCCTCCGTACGGCGGCTTCAATCAAAACACCGGCATCCAAGACGTTCACAACCTCGCGTGGAAGTTGGCGGCCGTCCTCGAGGGCTGGGCGGATCACGACCTCCTGGCCACCTATGACCTTGAGCGGCAACCGGTTGCCAAGTTCAATGTCGTCGAAGCGGTTCGTAATTTTCGGTCGATCATTGGAAACGACGACGACGCCCCACGCTCATTCCGGCCGGAGAACTTCGAGCACCCAGGGCTGGACATCGGATTCCGCTATGACCAGGGGGCGGTCGCCGGAGCCGCAACTCCGGAGTCAAGCTGGCCGGTAGGAACTTTCGTTCCGACGGCCGCAGTTGGCGAACGCGCACCGCACGTCTGGCTCGACACCGCGGAGACGACGTCGACGCTCGATCTCTTCGGGGATTGTCTCGTCATACTCGCTCGTGCCGGTTCGGAGCCCGCGAAAAAGGCGGTCGAATGCGCGAAGTCCAACGGAATACCGTGCCGCTGGGTCTCGTTCGGGCCGACAGGAGACTTCGTCACCGCTGACGCGGCGTGGGCTGCCGCCTACCAAGTGGCCGGAGACGAAGCGATCCTGGTGCGCCCCGACGGTCATGTGCTCGCCCGCCTAACCACCAGTGATCAGCAGGCCGCGGATCACGCGTTGCTCGTCTACGCCGGCCGCGCCGTTGGCGACTACAGCATTAATCAAGCCAGAGGGCATGCTGCTCGGGCTACTCTATGACCGGCTATTGGGGCATGCCCATCGGCGGGAACCGGGCGACGGCGGGTGCTGCGACCGGTGAACGGTGTTCGACGCGAATCGGGCTGCTGGCACTATGACGTCCCAAAACTCTAAGCGTTGCCGACAGCTAAAGCGAGTAGGAAAAAGTGTTGTAACTTGCGACATGCGAGTATAGGGTTCATATGACGAGAGTCACACTCGTCCCTTAGCCACAGCTGACTACCCGTTTCACCACGAACAAGGAGATTCACAATGGCCGTGACAAAGTTCGAAGACTACAAAGACAAATATGATCACATCAAGCTGGAGCGCGATGCTGATGGCATTCTGCTCGTCCAGCTTCACACGAATGGGAGCGACGTCGAATGGGGTTTGCCGGTTCACGATAACGTCGCCGACGTGTGGCACAACGTCGGTAACGACCCGGAAAACAGGGTGATCATCCTGACCGGGTCGGGCGATACCTTCATCGATAAGGAGATTCATATCGATGACCATCACTGGGTCACTTCCGATATCTGGTTCCATTTGCATAAGGAGGCCAAGCATCTGGTGCTCGACCACCTCGCCGTCGAGGTTCCGATGATCGCCGCTGTCAATGGCCCCGCGAGGATGCACAACGAGCAGGCGCTGCTGTGTGACATCGTCATCGCATCCGAAGACGCCGTATTTGGCGATCACGCGCACTTGGCCCAGGGAAACGTGCCCGGCGACGGAATGCAGCTTATCTGGCCGCTGGTCATCGGGTTGAACCGCGGCAGGTACTTCCATTTGACCGGCCAGGAAATCGGTGCCCAGCAGGCGTACGAATGGGGTGCAGTAAATGAGGTGGTACCTAAGGACCAGGTGGTCTCTCGAGCCTATGAGCTCGCCCGGATGCTTGCCGCGAAGCCTAAGCTGGCGCTGCGGGCAACCCGCATGCTGATGGTGAACGAGCTCAAGAAGGCCATGAATGACGCTGTCAGCCACGGGATGATGATGGAAGGCTTGGCCGCCATGGCAGAAGGAGGCTGGAACCCGACCCCGCTCACCGGGCCGGAGCTCGCCGCGAGCTGGTCTCGAGTTGGGATGTCATCGTAAGGTCGAATGGCCGGATGATGCCGCTACGCTGTGGCTGGCGCATCTAAATCCGAGAGGATGCTGAACAACGGTCTAATTTGAAGGGGCTGGCTCGGGCACAGCAATGTCCGAGTCAGCCCTTCGGCGTTGCCGCGTGCGAAGGAGCGGGCAGATGTGACCGTCTCGGCTGGCGTTTAGCCGCACACGCCGCCGGTAGGGCTCCTGCCGGCACCGGATGACCTGGCGAGTCACCGAGGGCCAGGCCTCGTTACGGACGGTGAGTCCATAGCGCCAGGAGGCGTTTTAGCTCTACTGCACCGGCACGCGGCTGGAACCACGCTTCGCTTTTTACCGCTCCGAAGTAGCGCATCCGCCCGTTGTTCCCTTGCGTGAGCCGGGCGGAATAGCGATTGACCATGGGCTGGCGTTGCCTGTAGTCGTTTTGGTCTTTTTCCTGTGCGGCAGCGCGGGGGCCCGCAGCAGGGCATGCACTGGGTACAGTGCATCTTGCAGCCGCCCGCCGCCCAGCCGCCGCCCGCCGCCCGCCGCCAGCCGCAGCCGCAGTCGGGCAGTCGCCGCGCAGCAGCAGGCTCAGCACGCGGTCCGAACGTAGCGCGGCCTCGCTCTGCCACCCCAAGAGGCGGCAAAGTGAACCGGGGGAGAGGCCACTTAGACCTGGAAAAGCCTTCGAAACCAGTCGGCCTGCGCGGCACGAGCGGCTTTCGATATAGCGGCGTCGGGAGCCAACTGATCGAAGCCATGGAAGCCGCCAGGCCATACGTGGAGTTCGGCTACTCCCCCCGCTCGCCAGATCGCACTCGCGAAGGCCACGTCTTCGTCGCGGAACGTCTCCGCCGATCCCACGTCGATGAAAGTTGGTGGAAGACCGGATAGGTCAGAAGATCGGGCAGGCGCCGCGTAGGGTGACACGAGGTCGCCTCCTCGAGTCTCCCCAAGCAGCGCTGTCCAGCCAGTTTCGTTCGAAGTCCGGTCCCAGACTCCCACGCCGGCCATTTGGCGTGCGGATGGGCTGTCGTTGCGATCATCCAGCATTGGACATTTTAGAAACTGGCCGAACAGCCTTGGCCCACCACGGTCCCGTGCCATAAGCGTAGTACCCGCAGCCAGCCCCGCCCCTGCGCTGACACCGGCGATAACAATGCGTTCAGGGTCAACGTTCAGCCCTGGGGCGTTTTCCGATACCCACGCCAGACCCGCATAGCAATCTTCCAGGGGACCGGGGTACGGGGTTTCAGGCGCCAGCCGGTACTCGACGGACACAACCGCCAGTTGCAGCTCTCGCGCAATGTCCAGCATCGCGGGGATACCCCGCCGGTTGTCCCCGAGGATCATTCCGCCGCCGTGCACCCAGTAGACCGCCCCCGTCGGAGCGACCGCTCCGGTCGGTCTGCAGATCAGCAGCGAGATGTCTGGGGCACCCTCTGGGCCCGGTACGTTCCGCTCCTCCACATGGAAAGCCCCGCCAAAAGAGAGGGCTTGATCTGTGAGTTGTACGCCGCCCGCCGCGGCGCGCACCCGCACTTCTGCTATGTTTTCTGAGCGGTAAGCATCCGGGGGGAAGGCCTGATTGATTACCGTAAGCGCGGCGGCGAGCTCGGGATCGAACGGTGGGGGCGCTCCGACTTCCGTCGTTGGCGGGTTAGAGGCCTGAGACGTCATCGCTAAGACTCCTTCGGATACGGCAATCTGTGGTCCCTGCAGTTTGGCTTTGTGGTCCATTTTCACTAATCACCAGGGTGCCTCGTTCAAGCCCACAAATAACTATCATCAGGCCCCGCTGAGATGGTGCTGCTTCCGGTCGAACGGGACAATCTGGTCCACATCACCGGTCCTCATCTTCTGGACCCACAGAGGATCCGCTATCAAAGCTCTACCTAGGGCGACGACATCGTACTCGGCCGCCTCAAACTGCTCCGCGAGATACTCGAGGCGTTCCTCGAGTGACTCACCAATGACGACAGGAACCTTCTCCGCTGCTGCGCCTGCACCTCGGAACTCCGTGTTGACACCGACGGAGCCAACGGTGATGACCGCCTTACCGGTGAGGCGTTTTGCCCACCCCGCGAGGCTGAGGGTCTGGTCTTCCCGGGGAAACTCAGGTAACCAGTGTCGACGAGTGGAGGCATGGAAAACATCGACTCCGGCTTCGGCGAGTGGCAGCAGGATCTTCTCGAGCTCCGACGGAGTTGTGGCGATTTGCTCGGTGTAGCGGTCTGCCTTCCACTGGGAGAAGCGGAACACGATCGCGAAATCCTCCCCGACGGCGGAGCGTACCGCCTTCACGACCTCAAGGGGCATTGCAACGCGGTCGCCAAACCGGCCCGTACGCCTGTTTGTCCGTTCCCAAATGAACTCGTCGAGGAGGTAGCCGTGGGCCCCGTGGAGCTCGATTCCGTCGAAGCCGATCTGTTGGGCAAGAGCAGCAGCGTCGGCAAAGTTTGCGATGACTTCCTCGATCTCGAGAGTGGTCATCGGGTCGCCGAGCGGTTTTCCATCCAGGTCAATTCCCGACGGCGACTGCGGAGGAACGCCAGGGTTCAGGGGGGATGCCGGGCCGCGCAGCGCCCCGACATGCCACAGCTGTGGGATGATAGCGGCGCCCTCCGAGCGTGCGGCTGCAACTACTTGGCGCCAGCCATCCGAGGTGTGCTTGGTGAAATGCGGTACGGTCCTCTTGTGCCCGGAGGCCTCGCCGCCGATGTATGTGCCTTCGGTGATCAACAGTGCTACGCCGCCTTCTGCGCGGGCGCGGTAATGCTCCGCATTTTCAGGCGTCGGCATGCCGCCGGGAGACATTTCGCGCGTCATGGGTGCAAGGGCGAACCGGTTGCGGAGACGGAGCGACTTTATCTCGAGCGGTGTAAAGAGTGGCGCAAGCGGCCCGCTTGTCAGAGGGGTTATCTGGTCTAAGGCTTGTTCCGGATCGATCTTGATCTCCTCCTCGTGAACCTTCGTAGCCCAAAGGTAGGCGAGGCCTTAGCCACTGCTTTCTCTGGCTGTTGTTGATCGTGCTTCCCGCCCGCATGGCCACATGGTGAAACTTGTATTCATCATTTTAATGTAACCATCTCTCGGTTCGTCGGTCAACGCCCTCTTGATGCTCGGTGCGTCAGTCAACACCCCGTCCTGATGCTGCTTCGTCTCGTTTTCGTGCAGCAGGAGAAGTTCGACCGCTTATTCGTCCCCGGCCTGGATTCTCGCCCAACGTCTAGATGTCGGATGCTCGACGAGCGGGGTAGTGGTGATCTCGAGGAAAGGGAAGAGTGGGAGGTGGCTTAGGATCTCGTGGAGTTCATCGTTATCCGCCACATCCCAGACTGCCACCGCTGCGTAAGCTCCCGCCTTGCGCCAGATATGAAGCTGCTTGCCTTTCCGCCTAACCTCCATGCCATAGTCGCTCTCGGCTTGGACTAGTGTCTCCCAGTCCTCGGGAGCAATTGACGCCGGCTTGTTGACCTGAATGTCCACTAGGTACAGCACGATCCACCTTGCATTCGTAATGTGATGTGTCTTGTCTCGTGGCGCCCTCGTTGCCCCTCGTCGGTGTGGCGAGCCTGCATTGCCGCGGCGGCGGCCTCACACTTTCGGCAGGGCTGCTAAGGGGGTTGCGCGATGCTCCTCCAGGCACCGCCTGCCCATCGTAGCGCTTAGGGTGACCGCAATAATCGTCACTCTACGATAACTTCACGCAAAATATGAAACTTTTCTATTGACCTCGAGCGCGTCGTCAAAGTACCGTCGGCATAGCTCCAAGGCCGCGAACAGAGAAGCTTCGCGACACATCACATGCATCCCGGTCGGTAAAGGCGCCGGCATAAAGGAATCAAGGAGAAAAATGCGAACCATGAAGTCGCGAGTCACGCTGGCTGCTGGATCGATGGCGGCGCTGCTGGCCCTGGTTGGCTGCGCGGGCAACGCCAGCGGTAACCCGGCAAGTGAGGGCTCCTCTGACACCGTCGCAGTCGATGTCGGCAATGACATTGCAGTCAATCTATCCACCAAGCCCGGCCTCAAGGTGGCCGTTTTTATCCCGGGCGTGGCCAATGAATTCGGCCTGGAGCAGGAACGCGGGGCGAAGGAAGCTGCCGCGGCGCTGGACATGGACATGACCTTGTTCGACGCGGGCTATGACCCGAACAACCAGCTCAACCAAATGCAGACTGCAATGACCTCCGGAAACTTCGACGCCGCGGTAGTAATGGCCCTCGACGGCGTGATGTCATGCAAACTCCTCACCGAGGATTTCCCTAAGGCAAACATCCTTGTGTCAGTTTCATCTGCGAATCTGTGCCAGGACGGCACCGATTCGGAAGGTATGTCGACTGACAAGGTCTGGTCGCCGGGCACTCTGAACTACGTGGGTAGCAACAACACCCGCGAGTACGCCAACGGCTGGATCGCCGCGGCAGCAGAGGCAAACCCAGGCAAGCAGAAGGTCCTCGCTGTTCTTGGCCCGGCGACCAACACGCAAACGCGCGTTTTAGAAGCCGCAATGAAACAGTTCGAGCAGGACAACCCCGACTATACGTTTGAACCGCTCTACACCGACTGGACGACGCCTGACGCGTACAACCAGACTCAGACCTACCTGCAAGGGCATCCGGACACCACCCTGATCATGTCTGCGTCCTCGCCTGACATCACACAGGGCGTCGTCCAAGCTGTGAACGAGGCTGACCTGGACGGCAAGATCAACATCGTGGACCAGGGTCTTGGCGACTACCAAATGGAACAGATAGAGGCCGGGAATGTCCAACTCTCGACGCTGCTCTTCCCTTACCACGGGATGAAGCTAAACCTGGAGTCCATTGCCGCCGCGCAGAGCGGGGACCCGGGCCCTCGTTACGTAGATGATTCGCTCATTGGCACTGCCGAGAAACCCTTCGCGGTCACGAAAGAAACGATCTCCGAACTGCCCTCCGAACTACGCTGACGCCGCAGTCCACCAAGACTAAAGGGCCGGGGCGACGTTCACTCGAACGTCGCCCCGGCAAAGATAGAAGGAAGTACTGGCAATGGAGCGTTCGCAATCGGACCCCACTATCGCCGTCGCACTTAAAGCGGTATCCAAGACCTACGGCGCCACGCGCGCCTTGATCGATGTCGACGTGGAGATCCACGAAGGAACAGTGCACGCACTTATCGGTGAGAACGGAGCCGGCAAGTCCACAGCGATGGGCACTATCGCTGGTCGCGTCGACTTCGACGAGGGGGGCGTCGAAGTCTTCGGCCAACCGCTTGAACCGGGGAATCTTCGGGCCGCGCGTCGCAGCGGCGTGTCGGCCATCTATCAGGAACTCACGATCGTCCCGCATCTGGATGCAGCGGCGAATGTTTTTCTTGGATCCGTCCTGTCCCGGTTCGGAGTCCTCTCCGACAACGAGATGCGTCGTAGATACGTCGAGTTGTGCGACGAGTTGGAGGTCAAGGCCCTTCCTGCCGGGGTGCCTGTGGGCACCTTCTCTGTAGCAGAGCAGCAGTTGCTCGAGATCATGCGCTCCCTCGTGACCGACCCTCGCGTGATCCTCTTCGACGAACCGAGCGCGTCGCTTGCCGTCGAGGAGCGGGAGGCGCTCTATAGCGCGATCGAAGGGCTACGCAAGCGCGGCGTCACTATCGGGATCGTGAGCCACAATTTTGACGAAATCGAACGGCTCGCCGACCGGATAACGGTTTTTCGGAATGGCCGAGCCGTTAACACGAGCAGTCGGGGGGAGAAGTCGCGCGCCGAACTGGTGCGCGCGATGCTCGGTGAGCAGCGAGCCGACCAGACCCTGGGCCGCGAGCTGATGGGGAAGCCGGTCGATACACACGAGAGCCTCCATAAACCGGGCCTCGCGCCGGTCCTTGAAGTGGTCGGCCTAACAGTTCCCGGGGTCATCGAGAACATCGACCTGGAGGTGAAGCCGGGGGAGATACTGGGCATCGCTGGTCTTGTAGGTTCCGGCCGCTCGACGTTGTTGAGGGCGATTGCCGGTGCAGAACCCACTGCACGAGGCGTCATCCGCCTGTCCGGAGCCGAGTCGGCTTGGCCGCGAACGGTCCGCGCCGCACGAAAACTGGGTATCGGGTTGATTCCCGAAGATCGTAAGGGCGAGGGGCTGGTGATGACTCGCAACGCAGCGGATAACGTTGCGCTGTCGAATCTTGGCGGCGTCTCATCAGGTGGGGTGATCGCACGAAAGAAGCTCCGTGCAATGGTCGGCGAGGCAGCAGCCAGTCTGAACTTCCCGGTGGCCCGACTCGGCGAACGCAGCGACAGGTTTTCTGGCGGCAATCAGCAGAAGTTGCTGATGGCACGGTGGCTGTACGATCGCCCGCGAGTGCTCCTCGCCGACGAGCCGACACGCGGTATAGACGTCGGCGCGAAGGGGGAACTCCTTGAGGCTCTACGGGCGATGGCTGCGGATGGGGTCGGCGTGATCGTGGTCTCATCCGAGCTCGAGGAAGTGCTCGCGGTATCCGACCGGGTGCTCGTCGTCGCTAAGGGCCAAAGCATGGGTTTGATGGAGCGAACTAGCGACCACCCGATCGCAATGGAAGACGTACTGCAAGCCGCATTTGGATTAAAGGAAAACGCATGAGCACCACGACTAACAAACCCCCGACTGACACCGCCAAGGGCGGGTTCAAACTGTCCGGCGGTCTGAATATGACGACAAAGAATGGGCTCAATCTGCGGGAGAGAGCCTCGAGCCTCGGAATGGTTTGGGTGCTCATCCTTCTCGTCATTGCGGCAATCATTCTCAACCCCCGCTTCCTAAACCCGGGCAACCTGGTCAACCTGCTGAGCCAGAACGCTCCCGTCGGCATTATCGCCGTGGGGATGACGTTCATTATGATCGCCGGCGGTTTTGACCTTTCGGTGGCAGCAGTGCTGGCTATCGGCGGAGTGTCCTACGCAACTTTGTCCCACATGATGCCCACGGGTCCCGCGATACTCATTACGCTGTTGATCGGAGCCGCTCTCGGCCTGATCAATGGCTTCCTCATCACGAAGGCGAAAGTGAATGCCTTCATCGCGACCCTCGCGACCGCCTCATTGTTCAGCGGCCTCACCTTGCTGTACACGAACTCCAAACCGGTTCCCATGGCCGCAGGCGGCTACGGTTTTCTCGCCGACGAAAAATTCCTCGGAGCACCCCTCTCCGTCTGGTTACTTGCGATCCTGATTGCAGCAGGATGGTTCGTACTTTCCAAGACCGTCTACGGTCGCGGGATCTATGCGATCGGCGGTAACAACGAAGCCGCCCGACTGGCAGGACTGCCGGTGACCGCCCTGCGGGCAAGCACCTTCGCTCTGACGTCGATGCTCGCCGCGCTAGCAGGAATTGTGTTGGCGTCCGTGATTGGTGTCGGACAGCCTGGCGTGGCAGTGAACGTCACTCTTAACTCGATCGCGATCGTGATTATCGGCGGGACTTCATTGCTCGGTGGAGAAGGCGCCATGTGGCGCACGCTCGTCGGGCTCCTGATCTTTGCGGTTATCAACAACGTCTTCGACATCCTTGCATTTCCGCAGTCAATGCAGGAGGTCGCTCTCGGCGTGATCGTGATCGCCGCGGTAGCGCTCGACGCATACACGCGCTCACGCAAGAGGTCCGGCGAGGCCTGATACGGCTCGTCCAACCAGTAAATGAATATGGACGAGAGTCCACCACCCAAGAAAGCCGGGCCGTTCATTGGCCCGAAATAGATAGGATCAAATAAATGTCACTGACAGATGCACAGCTGACCGAGTTGTACGATAAGCAGGCACTCCACGACAACCTGATGCTGTATGTGCGGGGCGCGGACCGGCACGACCGCGAGCTCATGCTGTCGACATACTGGCCAGATTCGTTCGATGACCACGGTGCCTACGTAGGTGACGGCCCGGGCTGGGCTGATGCCGCCATGGCCTGGGAAGATCAGATCCACAGTTGTAGCCACCACGTCACCAATGTCCTGTCCGAGATCGACGGCAATCGGGCCAAGCGCGAAAGCATGTTCATCTGCGTTGTCCCGTTCAAAGATCCCGAAGTCACGATGTTCCAAGCCGGCCGCTACCGCGATCTGTGCGAAAAGCGGGACGGCGTGTGGAAGATCCTGCACCGCACCTGCGTCTGGGACTGGATCGACGTCAGGCCGATCAACTCGGACTGGGACATCGTCAACGTACCTCGCGTCTCCCACTGGGGAGCCTGGCGTACAGAAGACCCGATCTACAAGGACTGGATCGAAAGTCTACCCACCGAATACACCAGGTAGCCCTAACCGCATGGCGCCCCGAGCAATCAGGTCCCGAGTCCCGGCGTCGAACTCGTCCTCGCGACGTAGCGCCCACCGATTCTTTAATGCCCGCGCTGGGACGACCAGGGGCCCGCAGTGCACGACCGATTGATGCGCAACTGCAGAATCATCGAGAGCGCGCGCGTGCGCGCGCGCTCTCTCGATGACGGAGGAGATGCCGTCGACTAGAACCAAGTAACTATTAACGACAAGGGCTGACATGAAGATCGGCATTCTCGGAGCAGGATCGATCGGCGCCACACTGGCCCGTAAGCTAAGTACAGCCGGCCATGCGGTTAAGGTCGCCAATTCGCGCGGCCCGGAGACCATCACACCCGATGTTGTGGCCGCAGGCGCCCGACCAGTAGAGGCAAGCAGCATAGTCATCGATGTCGATGTGCTCATCATCTCCATACCGCTCATTCAGATACCCAAGATTAGACCTCTCATGGCCAACCTTTCGGCAAATGCAACAA
This sequence comes from Arthrobacter sp. Y3223065, assembly GCF_059090885.1. Lineage (NCBI taxonomy): Bacteria > Bacillati > Actinomycetota > Actinomycetes > Micrococcales > Micrococcaceae > Arthrobacter > Arthrobacter sp. Y3223065. Next base: position 12,734 of record NZ_JBNHGC010000008.1, read on the forward strand.
TCGTCGATACGTCAAACTACTACCCGCTACGCGACGGACGGGTGCAGGCACTCGATGACGGGCAGGTCGAAAGTGTCTGGGTCGTCGAGCAGCTGGGGTGCCCGATCGTCAAAGCCTGGAATGCCATCACGGCGGGGTCCTTCGAGACCAATGGAAAAGAAGCGGGCGATCCCGCTCGTATCGCTATTCCTGTGGCCGCGGACCGCGATTCCGACAAAGCGGCAGCCATGGCTCTCGTAGAGGAGACCGGGTTTGACGCCGTCGACGCCGGGTCCCTCGCCGATTCGTGGCGCCAGCAACCCGGAGCGCCGAGCTACTGCACTGACCTTACGCGCCAGGAGATGCCTGACGCACTTGCTGCCGCCGATAAGGATCGGCTCCCACAGCGCAGGGACATCGCGATTGCAGCCGTTACAGAACGGTTCGCGGGCCACACAGCTGTCAGCGCCGACTACCTCGTCCGACTGAACCGAGCCATCTACAGTTGACCCTGACAATCTGCCGCGTGCACAGTTCCCTGCCTGTGATATGGACTAGTGCGCGTTGCCATGAGGATGGGACCGCCCGTGAGTGGGTGTTAGCCCCGCGTAAATACTTCGGCGGGGCATCCGAGAGACGAGCACCACGCGCCGTGATCCGCGCGATGCCGAGTTCCCCTGACTATGGTCTTGATGCCCAACCCCCGGCCAAATGCAATTGGCGTATCTCCGGCCACTCCGTTGATCACCCTTCATTCAGGACCGAAGGGGTCAAGATGCAGTCGGCGCTAAGGGGGTCAGTGCCCCCGGCCTTGAGACATCCCATGATTCAAGCGCGCCTAGGTAACAACCTTGTCTTTGTTCCCGTGCTGAGATATTCCCTCAACGGGAACGGAGACAGCTACTGTGTTGCTTCCTGCTGTTCGCTGCGTGGCACTGATTCGTCCCAACCCGAGTGCCGCGGCAATTCCAATGGATCCCGTAGCCGAGGACTCAGGAGTATCCGAAGCGTCGAGCCCGCCGAGCCCATGCTGGGGCATCAACTGCCTCCATGATTGGAGTGTAAGCGCCCCCGGCCGATTCGCCCTCCAGCAGTTCCCCACGTTCCAGGCGGACCAGGTTTTCGCGAAAACCTGCCACCGCTCCGTTCACCGTGTTGATCACCAGCAACATTTTCACGCCGGCCTCTTCGAGTTCCCGACGCTCCTCGAGGGTCGGATTCTTCACGGTCACCATCACATACTGGCCGGGGACGATTGCCGCGAGCTTCGGTAGATCGAGAAGCGGGTAGCCGCACGGATAGAGCATGTCGGCGCCGGCAGCAGAGTAGGCAGCCATACGCTCGGCGAGATCTTCGAAGCCAAAACGGCTCGCATCCGAACGCGCGACGATCACGGTGTCCGGGGACGTACGGGCTTCTGAGCAGGCCCGGATGATTTCGCTCATTTCGTCGACACTGCGCAGCTTCAATTGCGGCTTCCAGCGTTCCCCACCGTCTCTCCGGGTCCAGAAGTGCTTTGTTGCGGGCACCATGTCCTCGACGAGGAGGGCGGCGACGCCTGCTTGCTCGGCAAGCTGGACGCCCCGGAACGCTTGTAGCGGCGATCCTCCTGCATCATCGAAGTCAAGAATAAGCGGAAGATCGGTCGCCGCGGTGATTCGACGGCCGGCTTCGATCAGTTCCCCTTGGGAGATAAAACCGTTATCAGGAACGCCATAGTGAAAGTTCGAGTAGGTGCCACCGGCAATCAGCACGACGTCGAAACCAGCTTTCTCGACCAGCTTCGCGGAGAGCGCGTCATATGCTCCGGGAGCGATGATCATCCCGGAGTCAGCGAGCAGCTCGCGGAGTCGTTGCGCGGGTTTCATTTCCGTTTCCCTTCATTTCATAGGAGGACATGGTCCGAACCAGCGTTGACCGGACGGAGCCGTGCAAGCTAATAATGATCATAGTACGATATATGCATTCATAGTTTGATAATCCGACTTCGGAAGCGCCAGCCCGAGCGAATTGGTTCCCATCAGTAAGACGCCAGAAGGAGGAAACGTATGAAACAGGCCGGGCCCGGAGCGGACGCAAGCAGCAACGCGGACGACGAAAGCGTTCAAGTCATCAGCTCGGGAGGGGTGCGCGTCATCACGATCGCACGTCCTCAAAAGCGTAACGCGATTGATCGACGAACCGCCATCGCGCTTGCAGCTGCCTTCGACGCGTTCGACGCGGACGAGTCTTCGAGCATCGCGATCCTCACCGGGGCTGGCGGGTACTTCTCGGCAGGGGCCGATCTCGTATCGGTCGCTAGAGGTGATATCCCGGTCTTGGAAGGACGCGGGTTTGCAGGCATCACCCGCCGCCCCCCGGTGAAGCCGGTCATCGCGGCCGTCGAAGGGTTTGCCTACGCGGGCGGGTTCGAGCTGGCCCTCGCGTGCGACCTGATCGTCGCCAGCGCTACTGCATCCTTCGCTTTGCCCGAGGCAAAGCGGGGACTCATCGCGGCCGGCGGCGGGCTGCTCCGCCTACCGGATCGCATCCCCTATCACCTCGCCATGGAGTTGGCGCTGCTTGGCGAGCCGATCACGGCGGTACGTCTCGCCGACCTTGGTCTCGTCAATAGGCTTACGGACCCGGGCAAGGCGCTCGATGTAGCGCTCGAACTCGCGGGAAAAATTCAGCTAAGCGGGCCGGCCGCAACGAGGACCACCAAACGCATCATCAGCGAGTCGCGGTACGCGACTACCGAAACCCGCTTCGCTGAGCAGGAGAGCATCGTCGCTCCGTTGCGGAGCGGGCCGGAAGCGCGTGAGGGTGCCCTCGCTTTCGTGGAGCGGCGCGAGCCGGCCTGGGCCGCCGCCGCGCAAGACACAACTGTGAGGCCTGGAGATGTGAAGTAGATACCCTTCTGAGAACGCACACCCGAGAAGTGCTACCGGTCAAGCTGCGGATCCCTGTGCTCCGGCCATTGCCAGGAAGTCGTTTCCGGCAGCGTAGGCCTGATGAATGCGGGTGAGCCACACGCACCGTACGACCCACAATAGAACGAACTCTGACGCGCCTTCCTATCTAGTTGGCGTTTATCGCCATGTCGGTCCGGTGCCGCATGCTCTTAGCGTTATTCCTAATGAGGATCGGCAGCGAAACCGACGCACCGACATCGAAGGAGATCCGGTGGGTTTCCCAATGTCTCTGGGATAGCCGTGGCGCTTGAAGGCTCGAACGCATCGCAGCGGACGACGACCCCCGACACCGCGAGATCAGCCCGTTGGCGCTTACATATGAAAGGCAAGCAATGCCCGCAAACTACCAGAAATTGCACTTCGGACCTGCGCGTTCAGAGCTTCAGGTCGGCGTTGATGTGGATCGAATGCGCCGTGAGCGTGCTGATCGAATGCGTTCACTTATGCGTGAAAAGGGTATACCCGCACTCCTGCTCACGGGTGCGGACAATGTCCGCTATCTGACGGGATTTTGGTGGGGTGAATTTTCGCTCCAAGTCGGCTACGCATTGTTCTTCGCAGAGGACGAACCCATTGTGTTCTCACCAGCGGGGTCCCTTCAGCAAATGCCTGACCAGGCACCATGGATTTCGCAGTGGCGCCCAGCCATCTCCTGGCTTGGCGGCGTAGCGCCCAGTTCGGCCATCGCCGAACTGTCGGCCGCGTTCGCTGCCCAGATTCGCGAGGAACTCGCCGCACGTTCGCTCACCGGCGAGCGATTGGCAGTCAGCGAGATCGATCAGGCCGGCCTGGCGGCGCTGGCGGATGCCGGAATCGAAACACTCCCGGGGCTCCCCTTGTTGCTCGAATGCTCAACGATCAAGACAGCTGATGAAATCGCCTGCATTTCGATGGCGGCGAGCTTGAGCAACGCGGGATTTGAGACCACACGGTCGGCACTGAGGCCCGGAGTCAAGCAGGCCCAGATTGCCACCATGGCCCGTCGCGCGATCGAAGATACCGGCGCAGAGGTCGGAGCGGCGCGGCTGTTGTCCGGGCCGCTGTCCTTCCCGCGGGGGATCAGTGGGGGAGATCGCATCGTTGAGCATGGTGACCTCGCCTACCTACTCACCTGCGGCACTTCCTACATGGGGTACACAGCGTGCCTGTACCGTCAGTATGTCGTCGGCCGCCCTCCGACTCCAGCCGAGCGGTCATCATACACACGACTCACGGATCGTTTGGATCTCGCGATGTCGCTGATGAAACCGGGTGCCAGCACAGCGGACGTGGCTGCAGTACTTGCACCAGCGGAAGACCTGGGTTTTGCGTCCGAGGCAGAATGCTTCAGCATCGAACTCGGGCACGGCATCGGCTTGGTAAACGCGGGGTCGCGAGCTATCCACTACAACCCGCCGGTTATCACCCGCGCGTGGTCGCTTGAGCACCCGGAGGAGATTCAGGAAGGCATGGTGATCGCTATCGAGGGAATCGAAGGGGAGCACCGGGTCGGAGGTGTCCGTCTTGAGAATCTCGTCGTCATCACTGCAGCCGGCGCGGAACTGCTCGACCACTACCCGCGTGAGGAAATGGTGCAAACGGCGGGATGACGGTCTGCCGCAGCCTCGGCGCTTCACTTCGCCGGCACTAGTGGCATCACGTATTACAGCGCTCGGCCGAGAGGTGAGGCGACCGGCAAGCGGCCGCTGAAGCGGTGGGACATGACAGAAGCCAGATCCGGGGCACGTTCAGGTCCCTGTTTTCCAAGGGAACTCAAAACGGCAGTCACGAAGCTCCAATGTCGGCCTGTGCCTCGGCGAGTTCCGGACGCATCTGGGCGCTCTTATGGTTCTGCCGGTGCGATGGCCGCGCATTGCCGCCCTGCAGCCTGCTGCCCTGGCACGGGGTCCGCACAAGCAATCACTATGGCGAGCACGGTTTATGCAAATTCGTTGAGCAGCCGAGGCCACGCCGGGGATGTGCGTCGTCTGAGACTCTGTAGGTGTTGCCCCTGCTCCGACGGGCTTTGAATTTCCTCGGTGAATATCCGAAAGGGCCCTGCCGATTTCATCCAATTACTTCCCACATCCCACCATGGCCCTCATCCGGTAACTGTCGTCGGCCCTTCGCCCGATGGCCCGGTGCTCTGAAGCCGCTCTGTCGTGTCTGGGCTGCATTCCCGGATCGGGAGCAGTTGCACGAATGGGAGGCGGAGGGGCCATACGAGGTGCCGGCAGGGAAGCGACGCCAGCTTCGCCACGAAGTGGCTGTTGGACAGGTAGCCGAGCGCAGAGGTCTCAGTATTGCTCCTTCCGAAAACTCTTGACATGCGAATGTAGGATTCACAATGTAGGGGTTTGCCGATGGGCAAATCTGCATCGTGATCGACAGCTCAAGGAGATGCAAATGCGAACGACGACGTCGCGGGGAATGTTGGCTGCTGGATCAATGGCGGTGCTGCTCGCTCTGGCCGGTTGCGCGGGGAACGCCAGCGGCAGCCTCGCAACCGAGGGCTCCGCTGACACCGTTGCGGTCGATGTCGGCAATGGCATGACGGTGAACCTGACGACCAACGACGACATTAAGGTTGCCGTCTTCGTGCCCGGTGTCGCCAATGCCTACGGGCAGGCGCAAGAGTTGGCGGCGAAAGAGACGTCCAAGAGACTCGGTTTGGACATGACCTTGTTCGACGCGGGCTACGATCCGAGCCGGCAGCTCAGCCAGATGCAGACTGCACTGGAATCGGGGGACTACGACGCCGCGGTCGTACAGGCACTCGATGGAACGGTGATCTGCAAGATCACCACCGAAGAGTTCCCCGAGGCCAATATACTTGTGTCGGTTAACGCGACGCCGCTGTGCGACTATGGCACAGGTCAGACGGGCGAGTCGGTTGAGGAGGTCTGGGCGCCTGGCACATTAAACCTGGTGGGTAGCAACAACACCTTGGCTTATATCGACGGCTGGTTTGCCGCCGCAGCTAAGGCGAACCCGGGCAAGCAGAACGTCGTTGTCGTTCTTGGCCACGCGGTCGCCGCGCATACACGCGTCGTCGAGGTCGCTCTCGCGAAGTTCGCGAAGGACAACCCAAACTACACCGTAGACACCATCTACACCGACTTCTCGACGACCGGCGCCTTCAACGAGACCCAGACCTACCTGCAGGGCCATCCGGACACCGATCTCATCCTCTCGGTCTATACCCCCGACATTTCGCAGGGGGTCATTCAGGCTGTAAAAGATGCCGGACTTCTCGGGAAGATTCGAATTGCGGATCAAGGCTTCGGCGAATACTCCATTCAACAGATAGAGGCAGGGAACATCCAGTTCTCGACCCTGATGTTCCCTTACAACGCGATGAAGCTATCCCTCGAGTCCATCGTCGCCGCGCAAGACGGAGATGCCGGCGCTCGCTTTGTGGATGATTCAGTGATTGGCACGGCGGAGAATCCCTTTACGATCACGAAGGAAACTATCTCGCAACTGCCCGCCGAGCTACGGTAGCACTGCAGTACGCCCAGCCGCAGGCTTGGAGCGGCGTTCACGCGAACGTCGCCCCAAGTCCCGGAAAGGCCGGCTCCCGGGACGCCGCAGCGACGTCACGCTGGCCGTCTTCTGCAAGCGGCTCACAGCAGTCTTTGCGCAACTGCATGCCGGAGGCGGTCCGCACTCATTTTGGATCAGCAGGAACGTTGACACATTCAGCAGCCCTTACGCGCGGTCAGGCCACCGTTCCACCCGTGCTAAGGCCGCACCGGTAAGAAATTGATGTTCGCGGACAACCCGGTCCGCCTACGTGAAGAACGCGCAGGCGCAGGGGAGGTATCCTCACACGGGCGCCGATACGTACCCACTCGGGGTTGGTCGCCACCACGTATAACTTGCTCAGAAAAGCACTGCGCCGCAGGAATCTGAAGCCGCCCTGCGCCCTGCCCACTCCGGAGATCTAGGAAAAGTTTCCGGCGAGACTAAGAAGCGCAAGCGGATGCGCACCACGCCTTAGACGGAACCTTTGGTCGGGCGGGCACTCAAGGTGAGCAGGGCTGAATCCCGTGAAATCTGGGATTCGTGCAGGCACTTGGAGCGCCGCCAGGAGAGGGATGCCCAGTATGGATCCAACGGCGATCGGTGCCCAACCCGGCAAGAAGGTGGATCGAGACGGTTCTGCTGTAGTTGCTATTTGGTGAATTCGAAGCCGCGGTAGTCGTCGGCGACGATTTCGTTGACTTGGTGGGCGTATTTGTCGAAGCCGCCGGCGTAGGGGATGAAGTAGCGGGAGCCGTCGTATTTGTTGACGTGGACCATGTAGTTGTCGACGGCGCGGCGCA
>NZ_JBNHGC010000009.1:0-17862 GCF_059090885.1 Arthrobacter sp. Y3223065
TCGCCGGCTACATTATCCAAGTGGGTTTGCCGTGGCAAAGCGTCTTTTGGGTGAGTTTTGCTCTGTATGCGGTGCTGCTGGTCCTTGCCTTGGTTTCTCCCGAGACTCCCGCAAATGCACGCGCTATGGTTCGACTTGACTGGTTCGGTGCCCTTGGACTTGGAGTCTGGGTGACAGCACTTTTGATCGGAATCAGTGAAGGTCCGGGCAGGGGCTGGTTCTCACCGATAGTGCTCGGCTCGTTTGCCGTGGCGGCAGTGGCGTTTACCGGTTGGGTTACTCAGCAGAGGCGTGCAGAAGAGCCGCTGGTGTCGTTCCGTAACATGGACCTCCGCCAGACCCTCATCGGATATTCCGGGATTCTTTTGATAAGTATCGTCGGTCAGGGAATGTTTATCGCGCTGCCGGCGCTGCTCCAGACCCCAACGTCCTCCGGTTTCGGCCACGGACTTTCAGCACTTGACTCTGTATACGTACTGCTCGCACTCATTCCCGGAGCCGGATTGGGATACCTTTGGACACGTTGGGGCCTCAATCGTTTCGGTCCAAAGGTCGTCTTGCTCGTTTCCGGGACCGCTGGGATTGTCGTGTTCCTCGGCCTTGCGTTCGCGCATGACATGGTGTGGATGGCCTACGTATGGACGTTCCTCTACGCCCTTACGATCCTGAGCTGCTTGACCACCGCCTACACGCTCGTTGCCGCTGCCGGGCGCCAGGACAACATGGCGACGACGATCGGCATGCAGAACATCGTCCAATTCGTGGGCTCGACCGTACCCGTCGCGATTGTATTGAATGTGCTGGCCCCCGGCGCCCAGGGATTCATCCCGGAGGAAGCGTTTGTCGGCCTCTATATCGCCTTCGCTCTGGTCGTAGCTGCGTTCGTCGTCGTGTGGGCTCTCCTGGCACCGAAGCGCATCACTGACCTGCATGCGATCGACACAGAGAGCGATCCGACAAAGATCCAAGTCGCCGCCCGTTAGGCAATCCGTACTTTGGGTCGAGCAGGCGTCCGGCTGGATATCCCAGCCGGACGCCTGCTTTCATCGCACATGTTTACTCCCAGTGAATCCGGATTCGAGGACGTTTTTGAAGGGTCGTCCCAAAAATGCCGAGAGGGCGGCATGTTCCCTAAACAGCGATATTGCAATCGTGGAGCTTGTTCCAAGCGCAGCGTTTCGTGGGTGGAGGCATTAGCGTGCCGTCCCAAGCAAGCTCCGTAATTTGACGCGGTTTCCAGCGGGGATGGCGTTCAATACTATGGCTGAGCCGCGAAGATCGCTCTTAGTGTTGAACCTGAACAAGGGTCGGCTAATTGAGATCGACGAAACGCTGGCATCGAAGGAGAGATGCTTCAGGTGCCAGCACCACTTTAGGAGGGGTTAACTGGTGGACACCGACGTACCGGCTATTACCGCCGACGAATTTAAATCCGCATTCAGACATCATCCTGGTGGAGTTGCGGTCGTCACGGCGGATGCTGGTGACGGTCCCGTAGGACTAACCGCAACCTCTGTTATTTCGGCCAACGTCGAACCGAATATTCTGGCCTTTTCAGTCTCCAAGATGTCGTCTAGTACGCCAACCATTCTCAGGGCAAACACGGTTGTTGTGCATCTGCTCAGCGCGGAACAGGTGAACATTGCCAAACTCTGTGCGACCAGCGGAATCGATCGGTTTGCCGACACTTCCCAGTGGGCGCGTCTTGCGAGCGGGGAACCCTACTTTCCATCGGTTCACGCATGGATACGCGGCAGGATCGTGAACACTATGACTGCTGGTGATTCGACCATTTTGGCGGTCGAGGCGCTCCAAGCATCACCTGGTTTGTCCGGCGGTGAGCGGCCTGGAGAGCCCTTGGTTTACCACAATCGGTCTTGGCACGCGCTCGGAGAGGCATCGCGGATCTAATCGCGGCCGGAACCCACGGCATAACGCGAGCAGCCTCTACACCTAATGCTGCACTGATTGTTCCTATCCTTCATCTCACCCGGAATGGTGTGAGTATTCATGTCCCCGATTCCGCACCTATTGCCGCACTTAAGGTTCTTGATGTGAAAGAGAGAGAGCTTATGAAACGATCAACACTGCCTCTCTTAGAGGGCCCCGCGCAATTTAGTGTCCACGATTGCGCCGCCTTGCGTCCGGGTGACATCATTCTTCTCTCGCGTAGGACGGGAGTTGTGGAAACGGGAACCGTAGATGAGGTATCCCATACAGGCGACATCATCTGGCTTAAGCAGTACGCTTCGTCAACGCGTCGACTGGTACATGCGACTGATTACGTCGAGATACGTTGTCATGCTGACCAATTCCCAGTATCCCGGATAGCTGCGCTGACGGGTAGTAAGAGAGAACCGTAAGACGGGTTCCAGCCTGGGACAATGCGCACGAGTCTTAGCAGAACTTAACACCAGAAGTAAGTCGCCTGAAACTGGCGGAAGCCGAGCCGTAAATCCGCAGTTTCGGCGGGATATTCCTCTGAAAAGGAGCAGATATGAGTACAGCCGCCGTGGTACGCCAGGGTGTCCTGGCCAACGCCCTCGTCCCCAGCACTGCCTTGGCCAACACCGCGCTGATTGTCGGCGGGGCAGGCCTTACCGCCGCGATGGCGCAGCTGGCCGTACCGCTGTGGCCGGTCCCGATCACTGGCCAGACCCTGGCCGTGCTGCTGGTCGGCAGCACCCTCGGCCCGGTCCGCGGCATGCTGTCGATGGCGCTCTACTGGGTGGCCGGCGTCGCCGGGATGCCGGTGTTCAGCGACGCATCCTCCGGCCTGGCCGCCGCCGTCGGCCCGACCGGCGGCTACCTGGTGGGCTTCATCGCCGCCGTGGGACTGACCGGATGGCTGGCCAAGCGCAACTGGGACAAAAAGTTCTTGGGCGCCACCGTGTCATTCTTGGCGGGCACCGTCGTCACCTTCGTCTTCGGCATGGCCTGGCTGGCCATTTCCCTGGGCGCCGACCTGCAGCAAACCCTCGAGTGGGGCCTGTACCCGTTCATCATCGGCGGCATCGCGAAGTCGCTGATCGCGGCAGCCGCCATGCCGGCCGCGTGGAAGCTGGCCGCCCGCCTGCCCAAGGACTCCTTATCGTGGCGGCGTGTCCATCCATTTTCTCGGCGTGGCGTTAGTCGCCCACCGAGCGCCGACGGGATTGCACTGATCGCTGCCGAATCACCTAGGTCATGTGCTGGCCATGCAGGCTGTGGGAAGTTCGACGCCCTGCACTTCCTCGGACCGACAGCTACTCCTTAAGCACCTGCAGCCGTTCTTTCGCGAGAAGCATCTTTGAACGCCGTGGGCGGCACTCCCTTCCACCGTTTGAAGGCGATCGTGAAACTGGCTGGGTCTGTGTAGCCGAGGGTGCGGGAAATCCGCGAGATGGAATAATCCGTGTTCGTGAGCAGGTCGGAGGCGAGGTCGCGCAAGGTCTCGTCCCGTAGCTGGGCGAAGTCGTGGCCCGTTCGTTCAAGCTTCCGCTGCAGGGTGCGTGGAGAGACTCGAAGCGTTGCGGCAACATTTGCCAGCTTGCGGTTGAGCTCAGGCGCGGCCCTGATGGCCATCGCGACAGTGTGCGGCCAATCGCCCGTAGACCTAAGGGAGTCGAGGATCTTGTTATCCTCTTTGACCCACGCCGCGTGCTGGAAGGCATTACCGAAGGGAAGCTCGCGTGCTGATATCGCGGGATCCCACCACATCCGCAATGCATCGGAGCCGCAATCGATGCTGCAGGGGACAAGAGAGGAAACTTCCGGGGAGACTTCTGCCAGCGGGAATTCGACCCGGGTAAAGGGATAGGGACTGCCGTAAATCCACGGGAGGATTTTGGCAGTAACACAGAGCTCGCGGTAGACGCTGAAGGGGATAAGCTCTTCCGGGACATCGGGATAGCTGAACTCGATCCCGGCGACTGTGCCATCCGGTGCCCGTAAAGGCACACTCTCGATGAGCCCAGGAGCGTAGTCCATGGCAGTGGCAGTCTCTACCCATGACGCAATAGTCGGAGCGGTTACGAGGGCCAATCCGCGAACGCCGAAGGAGCCCAGCGTATAAGCTTGGGCGGCTTGCATCCATAGGTCGACACGATCTCTTGTGAGTGCGACGAACTGAAGCTGAAAGGCCAATTCCTTCTTTGCAGGAATAGTGCCTCCCGCTCGGTTCACGGCGTCGGGGGCGATGTCCGCTTTCGCCAGCGCCGTCCGCCAATCGAGCTCCGCATCCTCCAACACTCCGCACAGTGCATGAACACTGAAGTTTGGGACTCGCAGGTTTTCATACGAACTTAATTTCACCTCTGCACCCTTTCGCCGCCCGGAACGGCCAGAGAAAACTCCGGGAGCGGGGACGAACCGTCATATCCTCATTTTGGGCTGCAGCGGCATGGAACACGATGTGAAGTATGTCATAATCTTGAGCGTCTCACGCCACTCCGCAACGCGGCTGGGTAATAACGCCGATACGCGCCTCCGGGGCTTACAGAGTCGTGAGTGGCACCTTCTTTCACCATATGAGTATGATTTCCACATGGCAGGCACACGTGAAAAGCAAACTGCAAGCGAGGATGAGACACCTAAGGACTTGGTTCAGTCGGTTGTGCGCGCGCTGACTATCATCGATGTCATTGCAGCGTCGAAGGAGCCAATGCGTGCGCAATCGATCGCGCGCAAGATCGGTCTTCACCTTGCTACTACTTCGCATTTGCTCACGACCCTGGTTCATGTCGGTTATCTGGAACGCAACGAGCGCGCGTACAAACTCGCGGCTGGCAAAATCCTCGACCTGGGTTCGCGCGTGGAAGAAGACTGGCGCCCCTCGCCTCAGGCGCTAGGTCTTCTCAGAATGGTCGTCGACGCTACCGGCGAGAGTGCGTACCTATCCGCCTGGCAAAATGGCAGCGTTACTATCGTCGCCGTTGAGGAAGGAAGCCACGCTGTGAGAGTGGCGGACCTGCGAGTGGGTGTTTCCGGCGATATCCATGCGCGCGCATCCGGGAAGGCCCTCCTTGCCTTCGGTCCAGAACCGCAACTCGAGCAGATCCGAGCGCTCGATGGCAAACTTCCCCTGCGAACCGAGCATACGATCGCCACACTGCCTGAACTTCTCGCAGATCTCGAGCTGACGAGATCACGTGGATATGCACTCGACAACCAAGAATATGCACTGGGCGTTTGCGGCATGGCAGTTCCGCTCTTCGAAGGAGCGCAGTGGCCCCGCACCGCCCTGTCGATCACGGTCCCTCTCCATCGCTTCGCCAAGTCCGAGCACTTCGAGAAGTGCATAGAAGTCCTGCTGGAAGCCCGTCGCATAGACACTGAGGGAGATCACTGAACTGACCGGGTGGCTGTCGGTCTAGGGCAGCCACCCAGGGCACTCAGATATCTTCCGGGATGGCCCAACCGGGCGCATTCGTACGCACGGAACTGCTTGCCTCGCATGTTCCGCGCCCCATCAGGCCGACCGCGTTGGTTTTCCGTTGCCTTAACGCCAGTCGGCATCCGAGTGCCACTCCACGGCTCTCCGGTGGCGCCTCGCCTCCGTGTGCGGTCAGTGGGAAATGAATCCGCCGTCGATGACAAGCTCGGTACCGGTGATGAACTTTGCCTCGTCTGAGGCAAGGTAAAGCATGCCGTACGCGATGTCCGAGGCCTCCCCGGCGTGCGGCGGCAGAGGAACGGTCTCAGGGTTGGCCAGCGTTTCCCTTGTCAGACCGTAGCCACGTGTCATGCCGGTGTCGATCGGGCCGGGGTGCACCGAGTTCACCCGGATGTTGTCCTTTGCGAACCACTGGGCAGTGTGCTTCGTCAGGGAGCGAACCGCGCCCTTTGAAGCCGAGTACGCCGCACTGCCACCGTCCGAAGCGCCCCCGACCATCCCGGCGATCGAGGAGACGTTGACGATGGAGCCGCGGCCGGCGGCCTGCATGGCGGGGATAACGCTCTTCATCCCGAGCCAGGGTCCGGTGACATTAATGGCCATGACCTTATTCCAGTCCTCCAGTTCGGCTTCGAGAACTCCCTTCGGCATGGCTATGCCGGCATTGTTGACCAAAATGTCGATCGTGCCCCACTCGGCCAAAACGTCGTCAACCACACGCTTCCAATCCTCAACGGAGGAGACATCGTGTGTCCGGGCGAGGGCCTCCCCGCCGTTCCCATTGACTTCGTCGACTGCGCGTTGGAGTGCCTGCTCGGAGATGTCCGTGGCCAACACCCGCGCCCCTTCGGCCGCGAAGAGCTGGAGGGCGGAGAGCCCCATTCCGCTGGCGGCGCCGGTGATAATGGCGACCTTACCGACTAATCGTGACATCTTCGTCTTTCTCCCGTTCAAAGTCTTCGCCTCGGCTTACCCGCCGACGCTGGTGCAGGCTTAACGCTAAGGGCGGGCAGCACCGGATCGCCATGACAAAAGCCGCCAACCGTGTCGGAAATCGTGACACTAGGGAAGCTCTCGACAAGCGAGCGCGGTGTCGTCACTAGGCTGCCCTCAAGGCATGTCCCTTGGGCGGTCGGGAGAAGATTCGGAGCTTGGCTCTCGCACGATCTCATGGCGCCAGTTTCATAGTATGAGGGTAACCACCGCAAAGTAGTTGACATAGTCGAAAGCCGTGCCGTAAGAATGACAATATGAATGTTTCCCCCGCATTAAGAAAGTTGCTGACCGGACGGAATGATGCCTCCGGCTCCGGCGACTTTTCCACGGCTTTGCCGTCGGCCGGTACTCCATTGGGCTCGACCCCGCTGGGGAGTGTCGGGCAGGTGGGAATTCTCGTGCCGGACATGGACGAGGCAATAGACCTCTATGGCCGCACCTTCGGGATCGAGGAGTGGCATTGTTACCACTACGACCAGGAGTTCTTGCCTTGGTCTCGCGTTGGGGAGGAGGAAGGTGCCTTCGCCATGAAACTGGCCATGGGCGGTTCCAACCCTCAGGTCGAACTTATCCAGCCCCTGGCCGGCCCAAGCATCTACCATGAGTTCATCGAACAGGGGAGGATGGGCCTTCACCATCTCGGCGTGTTCGTTGACGATCTGGACTGGGCGGTTGAGCTCATGACCGAGGCGGGCTACCGGGTCACGCAGACGGGGCGCGGCTATGGTCTGAACGGGGACGGTGGATTCGCCTATTTTGACACTGACCGCGATCTTGGCGTGGTGCTTGAAGCGATCGAGGTACCTGCCCAACGCAGGCCGGCGATGGTGCGACGGACGGGAGAAAGATGAATGTTGGACAATAAGGTTGGTCGACGCCAAGTGAGCATTAACAATCCGTTGGACGCGGAGAGCGTGGCAGTCGTTGGTCCCTCTCGCGACCCATGGAAGACCTCGGGCCGGACGCTTGATTACCTCGCGCGCCTGGGATTTGGTGGGCGCTATTACGCGGTCAGTAGTGTGCATGAGGAAGTGCTTGGTGTCCCGACGGTTGCTTCACTCGCCGATCTCCCCGAAGTGCCCGACATTGCCGTCCTCGTGGGTCCAGCCGACAGGGTAATAGACGACCTTCGCGATTGCGTGGCGCTCGGTGTCCCCTTCGCGGTCGCGTTCGCCAGCGGGTTCGGTGAGACCGGTCGGCACGATCGGGACGAGATGCTCCGTGCTGAATTGGCGAAGGGGACCACGCGGCTTATTGGGCCCAACTGCATTGGCTTTATGCATGTCGGTCGATCGTTGACCGCTACCTTCTCTTCGGTCCTGCAGCGTACCCAAATCCCGGCTGGCCACGTGGCGCTGTTCACCCAGAGCGGCGGGCTCGGAAACGCGCTCATGCAGTCTCTCGTCGCGCGCGGCGCCACAGGGCTGAGTGCATGGGCCAGCTCCGGAAACGAGATTTCACTGGGCTTCACCGACTGGGCCGAGTGGTTGACCGCTGAACCGGAAACGCACGTGCTCGCGTGCATCGTCGAGAGCTTCGGTCCGAACGACGACCTCGAGGCTGCTGCCGCCGCTGCCGGGAGCCGCGGTGTCCCGGTCATCGTCCTCAAACTAGGACGTTCGGCCCGCGGCGCGCTCAGCGCCCAGTCCCATACCGGCAAGCTGGCAGGCAGCGGCCGGGTGGCGCAAAGCGTGCTCCGCCACCGTTTCGGAATGGTATGCACGTCGCCCGAGGAACTCCTCGATCTGGCGGAAGCCTTCGACGTCTTCCACGGAAGGCTCTCCGGCTTCGACCACGAGCTGACCGTCGTCACCACCTCTGGCGCGCAGGTCGGGCTCTGGAACGACTTGGCTGAGGACCGTGGTTTGGGCTTCCGCCAGCTTGAACCGGAGGCGCTGCGCTCGATCAGTGAAGCGGTTGGCAGCGAGCATCTCAGCAACCCCGTCGACGTCGGAGTCCAGTCGACTACCGCCGACTACCTGCGCATTGTCGACCGCGTCGTTGGTACGACGCCGGACGGCTGGGTCATCGTGACCGCGACCCGGCTTGCCCACGACTTCGACGAGTTGGTCGCCGGCATCGCCGCCATGGCGATCCCGGCCGGCGTGCGCGTCATCGTTGTCCCGCTGTCAGAGGACGACCGCGTCACCCCGGCCCAGGCCGGGGTCCTGCGTGGGGCCGGAGTGCTCTCACTTCCCACCGCAGGGCGTGCGCTGGATGCGGTCGCGGCTGCCGCCTCCTGGGCCCAGGTCCAACGCGTGCGCGCCGACCGCGGTGTCCTTGTCGGCACGGCGTTGAAGGCCACCGCGTCGGACGAGACCCGCCACCTGAGCTGGCGGGAGGCCGCCGGATCCCTTGCTGAGGCAGGCGTTCCCGTGCCGGCGAGTCGCGCCGTCCGCGAGGTTGAGGACGCCGTACGCGCGGCGGAGGAGATTGGTTTCCCGGTCGCGATCAAGATCGATGATGCGGAGATCCTTCACAAGGCAGACGTCGGCGGAGTGTTCATTGGCGTCGAGAGCCCCGATGCGGCGCGGGCCGCTGCGAACCAGCTCACGGGCCTTCAAACGGAAACCGCCACGATCTCGGTCCAGGCAATGGCGTCCGGAAAGACCGAGGTCCTTGTGGGACTGCGGCGCGATCCCGAGTTCGGCCCAGTCCTCGTCGTCGGCACCGGAGGTGGGATGACGGAAGCGATCGACGACATCCGGATCCTTCCTCTCCCCGTATCCCGTCCGGAGGTCCGTGATGCAATTTCCGCGGCCCGGATCGTCAACGCCAGCCTGCGGAAGGATCCCGGGGCGAAGACCCTCGAAGCGCTCACCAGCACGGTGATGGACATCCTCACCTGGGCCGAGCAGCGCGGAGACATTCACGAGTTCGAGTTCAATCCGATCCTGGCTGATCCGGAAACAGCCACCGTTACCGTCGTCGACGCAGTCGTGTCGGTCAACAACACTCCAGGAGGAGCAACAAAATGAGTACCACCACCACAGCCGTACCGGCGAGGCAGATCACCGATGAAGACGTCGCCTACATGAAGAGTTTCATTGGCACGTCAGCCGTAGTTGTGCAATGGAACGAGGAGGCCAGCACCGACTCGATCCGTCACTATGCATGGGGAATCGGTGACGAGAATCCGCTGTGGCTCTCCGATTCGTACGCGCAGACAACGCGTTTCGGTACACGGGTCGCACCCCCCACGTTCCTCTACTCCGTGTGCGACGCCGAAGTGGCGATGGGGATGATCGAGGGAATCCAAGCTCTCCACCTTGGTGCCGACGTCGAATTTCACCGTCCAATCAGGCTCGGCGAACGGGTGAGGGCCCGCGCCTTCGTCGAAGACGTTCGCGAACGTGAGGGCCGGCGCTCAGGCCGATTGGTGGAGCAGGTCGGCCGCACCGACTACTTCGTCGGTGAGGAACTGGTCGGGACCGTCCGAAACACCATTGTCTGCGTGGCCCGAAGCTCGGAGGGCCAGCGGATGCACGAACCGCGCGATCCTCATGTGTACACGGACGAGGAGAAGGAAGAGATCCGCAGGGCGATCCTCGCGGAGGAGATCCGCGGCCAGCGCACCCGCTTCGCGGAGACGGTGTCAGTCGGCGACGTCGTCCCGCAGGTCGTAAAGGGTCCGCTGGACCTCATCACGATGACCGCGTACTACGCCGGAGCTATCGGTACCGCTGGCTACCGCGGCGTCGAGACCCGCGTGCGCCAGCAGGAGCGGGTGCGGAACGGCGACCCGAGCGCGCCGACAAACCTGGGTCCGGAGCACTTCCTTTCTGAGCCGTTCCCGAGCCTGGGGCATCAGGATGCTGCCATGGCGCACGCGATCGGGATGCCGGGTGCGTACGACAACGGGAACCAGCGCGTGTCGTGGATGGCGCACTGTGTCACTAACTGGATGGGCGACGACGCTGACCTGGTCTCGCTGTCGGTCCGCATCAAGCAGCCGAATATCTTCGGCGACACGCAGTGGATCGGCGGCGAGGTCACCCGGGTCTTCCGCGACGAGACCCACGGAGCATGCGCCGAAATTACCGTGAAGGCCGTGAACCAGCTCGGTGTCGAGACCACGAGTGCTGTAGCGATCGTGTCGCTGGTAGAGGCGCACGCAGCCTGACCGAGTGCACACGGCGGAAGCGCTGACGATCTCCAATCGTCAGCGCTTCCGCCCTGTCAGCGCATCGTTCCGAGGGCGTCGGTGAGCGGCTCATCCGTTGTGCCGCCGTGCAGTGGCGGAGCCCCGAGGCCAACTTCCTTAGTGGGTGGTCAGGGTTTCCAGAGTCTGACGGCGGAATCCGCCTCATAGGCCTTGCCCTCCGGAAATGAGACGAGTTCGAACTGCATGTCCCACGGCGACAGGAAGTACACCCACCGCTGGCCTGCGCTGGGGCCGGAGCTGCGGGTAGGTTCGCCGAGTACCCGGACGCCACGTGCTTTAAGGTAGGCGATAGCCTCGTCAAGATCGTCGACGTAAAAGGCGATGTGGTGCCCGCCGATGTCGCTGTTTCGGGGCTGAGCTTGGCGTTGGTCGGGGGACTCGTAATGAAAAACCTCAAAGTTCGCCCCGTTGAAACACCGGTAGAAACGGATCTGTTGCATTACCGTCTCAGGATCGACGTTGAGTTTAGTGATCATCAGCTCCGGATTGCGGGGATAGGGACCCAACGTGTAAACGTGGTCGCACCCGATGACGTCCACCAGGAAATCGTGGGCCTGCTCCATGTCCGGCACCGTAAATCCGATGTGATCTGTCCCAGTGATGCCGGGGAGACCGCGCCCGCCTCCGGAACTGTTGCTGTCCTGCATGGCATTCTCTCCCTGTCTGGTCAATGGTCAAAGATTTCCGGGTGGTCCTCCAAGGCGGTGCGAGTCTTGCGCACGTGCATGGCCAGTAGATCCTCGGCTGATCGGGCGTCCCGCCGCGCGATGCAGGCCACCAGGAGTGCGTGCTCCAAGTGCGTTTCCTGCAGCCCTTCCGTCCCAACCATTTGTACGTAGGCTCTACGGTAGTGCTGCGTTGTATTCCACAGTCGTTCTACCATCTCAAGCAGAGTTGGCATTCCCGCGGCCTGGAAGCTTAGAAGGTGGAAGCGTCGGTCCAAGTCCACGAACTCCTCGACGGAACGAGAGTTTTCCATCATCGTCGCGAGTTGGTCGAGTTCGTCAACGGTGCTGTCGTCAATGCGCTCAACAGCTAGTCCCAAGGCTAGTGGTTCGAGTCGTTCTCGGATCAGGTAACTCTCTTGGCATTCCGATAAATTCATGCTGCTGACCCACGCCCCAGTAGAGGCCACGAGTGTCACCAAACCGCGAGACTCCAGCATGCGCAGTGCTTCGCGAATAGGTAGCCTACTCACCCCGAACTCCTCCGCGATCTCTTCCTGCCGGATACGTGTACCAGGGGACAGGGATCCGCGGAGGATTCGTCCTCGGAGCTCGTCGGCGATGCGTTGACTCGCCGCACTCGACTTCTTATGCAAGCTGCTTCCTTTCGGGGCGTTTGTTGTGGTCATTCCACTGCATTGGATCCATTAGGGCGAAATATTTCTACCTTCTGCGGACAAGAGGGCCGTATTGGATCCAATCTATTGTATCTTGGGGAGTACATCACAGCCCGTGATTCCCCTTGTCAACCCACTTTGGGAGCCCTGATGACGACCTCCACCCCTCTGGCCTTGTCTACTGACTGCACGGAACTGCGCACGTCACGTGACGATTGGGACGCCGCACCGGCCGGACTGCTTGAGACCATGCTGGTTCAGCTGAACGTGGTGCGGATCTTCGAGGAGGAAGTCCTGCAATTAGCAGGTGAGGGCCTGGTCCATGGCCCCGCTCATTCCAGTATCGGGCAGGAGGGTTCCGCCGTCGGGTCCGTCCTTGCCCTCCGCGGGGCTGACGGGGTCAACGGGACGCATCGCGGCCATCACCAGTTCCTCGCCAAGGGTTTGTCCTACCTTCGCCCGGAAGGCATGAACATTGTCGACGGCATCAAGGACGACGACATCGTTGAGTTCCTCCGGCGTACTATGTCCGAGATTCTGGGATTGAAGGACGGCTTCAGCGGGGGCCGCGGGGGATCAATGCACCTGCAGTGGCTCGAAGCCGGAGCCCTGGGCACCAACGCCATCGTGGGCGGAGGCGTGCCTCTGGCAGCCGGAAATGCTTGGGCGCAACGCCACGATGCCGAGGTCGCCGCAGCAGCGGGGACCCCAGAGGAGATGGGTGTGACCGTCACCTACTTCGGCGACGGTGCGTCTAATATCGGCTCCACCTTGGAGACATTCAATCTCGCCGCCGCGTGGCACCTGCCTCTGGGCTTTTTCATCGAGAACAACCTCTACGCCGTCTCCACGCACGTCGCTGAAGTCACAGGCGAGCCTCGGCTGGCGGCGCGCGGGCCAGGCTTTGGCATCAAGTCCTGGCGGGTGGATGGCATGGATCCCTTGGCCGTGTATCTGGCACAACAAGCCGCAGCGGAGCACATGCGAGCTGGCCTCGGCCCCACACTCATTGAGGCGGAAACCTATCGATACTTCCACCAGAACGGGCCGTTCCCCGGCAGCGCCTTTGGCTACCGAACGAAGGATGAGGAAAAACAGTGGCGTGAGCGCGACCCGTTGCAGAAGGTTGCCCGGGCGATGCTCGACCGCGGTCTGCTGACTGACGAACGACTGGAGGATCTGCGGGCGAGGATTACCGAGGTGGTTGCCCGCATCATCAAGGGCATTACCGAAAAGGATCCCGCCAGCACCAAGGGGGCCCGGCGTATCCGCACGGACTTGTGGCCTGACCCGGCTACCGTCGACACCGGCATACGGGCCGAACCCATCGTTGCCGGGCAGCTTTCCGCCGACGATGCAGCGACCCCCACTGTTCAGCGGCGCTTCGTCGATGCGATTGCCGACGTCCTGGACCGCCGCATGGCCACCGATCCGGGTGTCGTAGTGCTGGGGGAAGACGTGCACCGTCTCAAGGGAGGTACCAACGGCGCCACCCGAGGACTCAAGGATGCCTATCCGGACCGGGTGCTGGGCACACCCATCAGTGAGAACGCTTTTGCTGGCCTCGCTGGTGGGTTGTCCATGACGGGTCGCTACAAGCCCGTGGTGGAATTCATGTACTCGGATTTCCTGTGGGTAGCTGCCGACCAGGTCTTCAATCAGATCGGAAAGGCCCGGCACATGTTCGGCGGCCAGTCGGGGATGCCCGTGGTGCTGCGCTCCAAGGTCGCCATGGGTGCGGGCTACGGATCACAGCACTCCATGGACCCGGCCGGCATTTTCGCCACCAGCCCCGGATGGCGCATCGTCGCGGCCTCGACACCTCGGGACTACGTCGGGCTGATGAACACTGCCTTGGATCTGCAGGACCCCGTCTTGGTGCTTGAACACGTGGACCTCTACGGCATGAAGGGTGAGATCCCGGAAGGTGAGCTCGACTACCGCCTGCCCGTGGGGAAGGCGGCTGTGCGGCGTAGCGGCACCGGCGTGACGGTGCTGAGTTATCTGAACATGGTCCACGTGTCGCTGCAGGCGGCCGAGCAGCGGCCCGGCTTGGACGCAGAAGTCATCGACCTGCGATGGCTGGACCGGGCCTCGCTTGACTGGGACACCGTGGGTGCGTCGATCGCCAAGACGAACAACGTGCTCATTGTAGAACAAGGGGCGACTGGCACGTCCTACGGCGGATGGCTTTCCGACGAGATTCAGCGTCGCTACTTCGACCACCTCGACCAGCCCATCCAGAGGGTCACCGGACGGGAGGCCGCTCCCAGCATTTCGAAAATGCTGGAAGCCTCCGCCAACGCCGACCTGGACGACGTCCTGGCCGGCTTCGACGAAGTCGCTCGCAACTTGGGCCTTTCCTGACCCTGCCCCCTCAAAGGACGGAAAACTCCACCATGGCAACCATCATTACCATGCCGGCCGTTGTGGCCGATGCCACCGACGCCGCCTTGTATGGCTGGCTGGTTACAGTCGGGGACACCATCGCCGCCGGCCAACCTATCGCCGAAATTGAAACAGAGAAAGCCACGGTAGAACTGGAGGCTGAAGCCGCGGGCACTGTCGGGCGGCTGCTCATCGACCCGGGCACCTCCGTGGAAGTAGGGGAACCCATCGCGGTGCTCGTGGAAGCAGACGAGGACGAAGCAGCAATCGACCGCGAAATTGCTGCCGCCGGCGGTGCCGCCCGCAGTGCTGCAGAGCAGCCTGTTCCTCAGGACACCGAAGCCCCCACCACTCACCGAGACACCCCTAATGTGGCCATGGACAGGGCCACGGAACCAGCCTCTGACTCCCAAGGTTCACAACGCCGTGTATTCAGCTCGCCGTTGGCCCGTAAGCTTGCGAAGGACCTCGGCGTCGACGTGGGACTGCTGGCAGGCTCTGGGCCTGGTGGCCGGATTCTGCGGCGTGACGTCGAGACCGCCGCTACCCAGCAAACCGCAAGTCCAGCCCCCACTCCGGACATCCCGGCCACGGAATCTGTCGCTGCCGCCTCAACTGCGCCTACCCGCCAGCCGGGGAGCGACATTGAGGAAGCTTACCGGGAGATGCCTTTATCGGGCATGCGCCGGGCCATTGCGCGACGACTCACCGAGTCGAAGACTACTGTTCCGCATTTCTACGTCTCTCTCGATGTAGAAGTGGACAAACTGCTCGCGCTGCGCCGAGAGGTCAACGAGGGGCTAGCCGGCACCGGACAAAAGGCCACAGTCAATGACCTCGTCCTCAAGGCTCTCGGCGGTGCGCTGGTCGACGTACCCGCGGCCAACGCTTCCTGGCACGGCGACAGCATCCGCCGCTACAGCGCTGTTGACGTCTCCGTCGCGGTCGCCACCGAAGATGGCTTGATCACTCCGGTAGTCCGGGGCTTGGAACACTTGGCCATCAGTTCCCTGTGCCGGACGATGAACGACTTCAAGGGCCGGGCTGCCGCCGGCAAGATCCGGCAACGGGAGCTTGAGGGCGGGTCGTTCAGCCTGACCAACCTGGGCATGTACGGCATGAAGGAGTTCTCTGCCATCCTCAACCCACCCCAGGCCGGCATCCTCGCGGTTGGGGCAGCTGAGCCACGCCCAGTGGTCCGGAACGGTGAACTCACCATCGCCACCGTCATGACCTGCACGTTGTCTGCCGATCATCGAGTAATCGACGGGGCGGTCGCAGCAGAACTGCTGGCCGCATTCAAACGCCGCGTC
The DNA here is from genome assembly GCF_059090885.1 of Arthrobacter sp. Y3223065. NCBI lineage: Bacteria > Bacillati > Actinomycetota > Actinomycetes > Micrococcales > Micrococcaceae > Arthrobacter > Arthrobacter sp. Y3223065. The sequence continues at coordinate 15,579 of NZ_JBNHGC010000009.1, forward strand.
GAGAACCCCATGAGCATCCTGCTCTAAACAGCAAGGGTCTTCGATGCGCCGGCTGCGCCTAGGCCACTGTAGTCCGGGAACGGCACCCAGCATTTTTTGCAGGCTCTTGTCGCGATGCGTAATGCTGGTGGCGTGCTTCACATGCCTCCGGTAATCCGGTCCGCCTCCCCGTCGCCTCCACGACGGGTAGAGAAGCGCCATGGGCCGTGTCGAGAGCAGGCAGGTCTACACGTCGCCGATGAAAGGGGACATCAGTGAGAATAAGTTCGTATCAGAACCTGCGAGTACCGAACTTCGGTGTTCATGCGCTATGCGGAGTGTTGGAGGATGCGGAGCTCGATTGGCGAACTGCGCTGGCTAAAGCGGATATCGCCCCCGACGCCGTGAACCGGGCGGGAGGCACTATTCCTGCGAAGAAGGAACTGGCCTTTCAGCTTCAGTTCGTCGCTCTCACAAGAGATCGTGTCGACTTGTGGATGCGAGCCGCTCAAGCTTATACGCTGGGCTCCTTTGGCGTTCGCGGAATGGCATTCTTGACCGCGCCGACCATAACGGCGTGGGTGGAGGTTGTCAGCGACGCAACGGATGTAGGCTTTGCCCTCCAAGAGATCGCGCCTCTCCGGACATCCGATGGCACAGTAGCGGGAATCGAGTTCACCTACCCCGGTGTCCCGGAAGAGCTGATCCCGTTCAGCGTCTACCGCGACCTCTATTGGAACGTCCGAACCCTCCCGTGGATCTACGGCGGGCCCTTTCCCTTTACCCGGGTCGAATTCCCGCTAGCACATGTCTCCCCCGAGATTTTGGCGCACGTCCCCTGCAGCATCGACTGCGGATCCGAAAGGCTGCGCTTGTGGTGGGATCCCGCAATATCAGCGCGCGAGCTTCCCTTTGGTAATGCCTTCCAGCACGCGGCATGGGTTAAAGAGGACAACCAAATCCTCGACTCCCTTCGGTCTACCGGGGATTGGCCGCACACCGTCGGGATGGCCATCAGGGCCGCCCCAGAGCTCAACCGCAAGCTCGCAAACGTTGCCGCGACGCTGCGAGTCTCTCCACGCACCCTGCAGCGGAAGCTCGAACTCACGGGCCACGACTTCGCCCAGCTGCGGGACGAGACCTTGCGCAACCTCGCCTCCGACCTGCTCTCGAACACGGATTACTCCATCTCGCGAATCTCCCGCACCCTGGGCTACACAGACCCAGCCAGTTTCACGATCGCCTTCAAACGGTGGAAGGGAGTGCCGCCATCGGCGTACCGAGAGGCTTCCCAATACAGAAACAACTCCAACTCGAAGGTCTGAGGGCACTTAGGGCTACCCACAAGTCTGCTCCCCAGCCTACGGACAGGCGCGGGCGGAGGCGGTGTGCCGGTAACTACGCCGCAAACGTATCTGCAAGTTTGACAGTGGGGTCGTCCCTCGCCTGAGCAAAGTAGCGAGTCTTGACCGGGAGGCCGGAGCGTTCGAGCGAATCTGCGCTGCGCTGAAAGGGACTCAGTGCGCAGACCGCCCCGTCTTCCTACTGAACCGCGCTCAGTCTTCATGTGGTCCTCGTTAACGTCCGGCGAACGCTCCGAGGCCGGAAGGGGCAGGAGGCAGCGCGGAAAAGCCGCTGCAGATAAGAAGGCTTGGTGCTGACTGAGCCGACCACCCATGCGTAGCCGCTGCATTGTTGAGCGCGCCCATGCGACAGGAGGGTTTGCGCGGGTGCAGTGCACAGCATTCGTCCTCAACGCCTCCCTCTTTCCATCGTGAGTTTGGCAGGATGCCCCGGGTTCCCGGATGCTCCTGACAGCGTCAGGGCGCACTCTGCCAGCAACTTTTCTTCTCGGCGCCGACCAGCAAAGTGATCTGGCGCACTTTCCTGCCTCAATGGCGCCCTCACCTGTGTCGCCTTGGAGTCGTCCCACTTAGCGTAGTCATCAACGAAACTCGACAAAAAAAGCCGGCGGACTGACGGCGAGAAAACTTCGCGGACACGGGCGCCTATCGCGAATTCGATCACGTTTCGCCTGATGCGATCCGTCACAGGTGTTCTTCAGCTCCGAAGCCTAACGAATTTGGAGAATCAATGATTAACAGCCAACAAAGCAAGATCAAAGCTGCAAGCCCCTTGTGCAGTTCCCCCGGAGGTACGGCAATCATGAACGATGCATCACGTATCTTCGCCGCTCAGCATCACGCCGGTGAGGTGGAGGAGTATTCGGTCGTTGTGGTCGGTGCGGGGATGGGGGGCATTTATGCCCTTCACCGGTTTGCTGAGCTGGGCCATGATGTGCACG
>NZ_JBNHGC010000010.1:0-5587 GCF_059090885.1 Arthrobacter sp. Y3223065
TGGTTAAACGCGGGAAGGCCCCGCCATCGTTGGCGGGGCCTTCCCGTGTTCAAAGAATGTCCGGCGGCGACCTACTCTCCCACACCCTCCCGAGTGCAGTACCATCGGCGCTGTGGGCCTTAGCTTCCGGGTTCGGAATGGGACCGGGCGTTTCCCCCACGCTATGACCGCCGTAACCCTTCGTGCACGCCAACCCCGGGGGGCGGCGGCAAACCTGTCGGTTACAAGCATGTGCTTGGAACTGTATTCAATTATCTGTTCCCGGGACAAACGGTTGTTGTCTGGGAACCACATAGCGGACGCGTAGCATGTTTTGATCACCCACCCCAAGGGGTGGTGTGGTGTAAGTTGTCGGACTATTAGTACCGGTCAGCTTCACGAGTCTTTTGTCCTCGCTTCCACATCCGGCCTATCAACCCAGTGGTCTGGCTGGGGTCCTCTCCCCCCGAAGGGGATGGAAATCTCATCTTGAAGCCGGCTTCCCGCTTAGATGCTTTCAGCGGTTATCCAATCCGAACGTAGCTAATCAGCGGTGCACTTGGCAGTACAACTGACACACCAGAGGTTCGTCCGTCCCGGTCCTCTCGTACTAAGGACAGACCTTCTCAAATTTCCTGCGCGCGCAGCGGATAGGGACCGAACTGTCTCACGACGTTCTAAACCCAGCTCGCGTACCGCTTTAATGGGCGAACAGCCCAACCCTTGGGACCTACTCCAGCCCCAGGATGCGACGAGCCGACATCGAGGTGCCAAACCATGCCGTCGATATGGACTCTTGGGCAAGATCAGCCTGTTATCCCCGAGGTACCTTTTATCCGTTGAGCGACGGCCATTCCACAATGTGCCGCCGGATCACTAGTCCCGACTTTCGTCCCTGCTCGAGATGTCTCTCTCACAGTCAAGCTCCCTTGTGCACTTACACTCGCCACCTGATTGCCAACCAGGCTGAGGGAACCTTTGGGCGCCTCCGTTACTCTTTAGGAGGCAACCGCCCCAGTTAAACTACCCATCAGGCACTGTCCCTGACCCGGATTACGGGCCGAAGTTAGATGTCCAGAGTGACCAGAGTGGTATTTCAACGATGACTCCACCCGAACTGGCGTCCGGGCTTCAAAGTCTCCCACCTATCCTACACAAGCCACACCGAACACCAATACCAAACTATAGTAAAGGTCTCGGGGTCTTTCCGTCCTGCTGCGCGTAACGAGCATCTTTACTCGTAGTGCAATTTCGCCGAGTTTATGGTTGAGACAGCGGGGAAGTCGTTACTCCATTCGTGCAGGTCGGAACTTACCCGACAAGGAATTTCGCTACCTTAGGATGGTTATAGTTACCACCGCCGTTTACTGGGGCTTAAATTCTCCGCTTCGCCCCGAAGGGCTAACAGGTCCTCTTAACCTTCCAGCACCGGGCAGGAGTCAGTCCGTATACATCGTCTTGCGACTTCGCACGGACCTGTGTTTTTAGTAAACAGTCGCTTCCCCCTGGTCTCTGCGGCCCTTACCCGCTCCGAAGCGCAAGGCTTCTTCACGGTCCGGGCCCCCCTTCTCCCGAAGTTACGGGGGCATTTTGCCGAGTTCCTTAACCATAATTCTCTCGATCGCCTTGGTATTCTCTACCTGATCACCTGTGTCGGTTTGGGGTACGGGCGGCTAAAACCTCGCGTCGATGCTTTTCTCGGCAGCATAGGATCACCGAATCCCCCCATACGGGGGTCCCGTCAGGTCTCAGGCTTCACGAACGGCGGATTTGCCAACCGTTCACCCTACATCCTTGGACCGGGACTACCATCGCCCGGCTCGGCTACCTTCCTGCGTCACACCTGTTAATACGCTTACCTCCCCGGATCGGGTCCCGCGCGCCCCGCCCATACTGGCCCCGAAGGGCACGGATGAACGGTTTGGGCGGTTAGCATCACCGGTTTGGCATGGGCGGTTTTTCGCCGGTACGGGAATATCAACCCGTTGTCCATCGACTACGCCTGTCGGCCTCGCCTTAGGTCCCGACTTACCCAGGGCAGATTAGCTTGACCCTGGAACCCTTGATCATTCGGCGGACGGGTTTCCCACCCGTCTTTCGCTACTCATGCCTGCATTCTCACTCGTGTAGGCTCCACCACTGGCTTCCGCCGCAGCTTCACTGCCCACACGACGCTCCCCTACCCACCAGCGCTCCTGAACCACGAAGGCTTGGATAATACGCTGATGCCACAACTTCGGCGGTGTACTTGAGCCCCGCTACATTGTCGGCGCGGAATCACTTGACCAGTGAGCTATTACGCACTCTTTCAAGGGTGGCTGCTTCTAAGCCAACCTCCTGGTTGTCTGGGCAACTCCACATCCTTTTCCACTTAGCACACGCTTAGGGGCCTTAGTTGGTGGTCTGGGCTGTTTCCCTCTCGACTATGAAGCTTATCCCCCACAGTCTCACTGCTGCGCTCTCACTTGCCGGCATTCGGAGTTTGGCTGACGTCAGTAACCTTGTAGGGCCCATCGGCCATCCAGTAGCTCTACCTCCGGCAAGAAACACGCAACGCTGCACCTAAATGCATTTCGGGGAGAACCAGCTATCACGGAGTTTGATTGGCCTTTCACCCCTACCCACAGCTCATCCCCTCCATTTTCAACTGAAGTGGGTTCGGTCCTCCACGCGCTCTTACACGCGCTTCAACCTGGCCATGGGTAGATCACTCCGCTTCGGGTCTAGATCACGCCACTGCATCGCCCTATTCAGACTCGCTTTCGCTACGGCTTCCCCACACGGGTTAACCTCGCGACGTAACACTAACTCGCAGGCTCATTCTTCAAAAGGCACGCCGTCACAGCTACAAGGCTGCTCCGACGGATTGTAAGCACACGGTTTCAGGTACTGTTTCACTCCCCTCCCGGGGTACTTTTCACCTTTCCCTCACGGTACTTGTCCGCTATCGGTCATCAGGTAGTATTCAGGCTTACCAGGTGGTCCTGGCAGATTCGCACGGGATTTCTCGGGCCCCGTGCTACTTGGGATACTCTCCAAGCGGCGTCACGCATTACGGTTACAGGGCTTACACCTTCTCCGGCCGGCCTTTCAAGACCGTTCACCTATACGCACGCACTCACTTTCGCTGTCCGGCAGAACAGCAGCGGAAAGTCCCGCAACCCCGGCCATGCAACGCCCGCCGGCTATCACACATGGACCGGTTTGGCCTCTTCCGCGTTCGCTCGCCACTACTGACGGAATCACTGTTGTTTTCTCTTCCTGCGGGTACTGAGATGTTTCACTTCCCCGCGTTCCCTCCACGCACCCTATGTGTTCAGGTACGGGTCACCCGGTCACTCGCGCGCCGGGCGGGGTTTCCCCATTCGGACATCCTGGGATCACCGTTCGGTTATCAACTCCCCCAGGCTTATCGCAGATTCCCACGTCCTTCTTCGGCTCCTGATGCCAAGGCATCCACCGTGTGCTCTTAAAAACTTGACCACAAAGATCAAAATCAGCTATTCGAGAGAACCAGGACAACCAACCATCAAAAGACAGCCGGCCACCAGGTTCATCAAAAAAATTGCTTTAAGATGCTCGCGTCCACTATGTAGTTCTCAAACAACAACCCCGTCACCCCCTGCCCGCCACCCCAAAGGGCAGCCGGCGCGGAAAGCGCGGGAACAAGAGGAACCAACCAGGCCCCCTCTCCTCACATCGCTGCAAGAATAAGGTCCTGTTGCCTCAGGACCCAACAGTGTGCCAAAAGACATCCCCCGCGAAACCAACCACACACGTTCCAAACACCCCAAAGGGCACCGTACTGGCATGCGGCCAACCGCGAAAGACACCGAATCCGTTGATATTCCACCCATGAGCACCCGCCGGACAACATGCGTGTCCGCAACGGGCTTGCCCTGCAAACCACCCAACCCGCACTATGACGGGCCGGAACAGTCTGAGGAAGCTCCTTAGAAAGGAGGTGATCCAGCCGCACCTTCCGGTACGGCTACCTTGTTACGACTTAGTCCCAATCGCCGGTCCCACCTTCGACGGCTCCCCCCCACAAGGGGTTAGGCCACCGGCTTCGGGTGTTACCAACTTTCGTGACTTGACGGGCGGTGTGTACAAGGCCCGGGAACGTATTCACCGCAGCGTTGCTGATCTGCGATTACTAGCGACTCCGACTTCATGGGGTCGAGTTGCAGACCCCAATCCGAACTGAGACCGGCTTTTTGGGATTAGCTCCACCTCACAGTATCGCAACCCATTGTACCGGCCATTGTAGCATGCGTGAAGCCCAAGACATAAGGGGCATGATGATTTGACGTCGTCCCCACCTTCCTCCGAGTTGACCCCGGCAGTCTCCCATGAGTCCCCGCCATTACGCGCTGGCAACATGGAACGAGGGTTGCGCTCGTTGCGGGACTTAACCCAACATCTCACGACACGAGCTGACGACAACCATGCACCACCTGTGAACCGGCCCCGAAGGGAAGGACTGTTTCCAGCCCGATCCGGCCCATGTCAAGCCTTGGTAAGGTTCTTCGCGTTGCATCGAATTAATCCGCATGCTCCGCCGCTTGTGCGGGCCCCCGTCAATTCCTTTGAGTTTTAGCCTTGCGGCCGTACTCCCCAGGCGGGGCACTTAATGCGTTAGCTACGGCGCGGAAAACGTGGAATGTCCCCCACACCTAGTGCCCAACGTTTACGGCATGGACTACCAGGGTATCTAATCCTGTTCGCTCCCCATGCTTTCGCTCCTCAGCGTCAGTTACAGCCCAGAGACCTGCCTTCGCCATCGGTGTTCCTCCTGATATCTGCGCATTTCACCGCTACACCAGGAATTCCAGTCTCCCCTACTGCACTCTAGTCTGCCCGTACCCACTGCAGACCCGGGGTTGAGCCCCGGGCTTTCACAGCAGACGCGACAAACCGCCTACGAGCTCTTTACGCCCAATAATTCCGGACAACGCTTGCGCCCTACGTATTACCGCGGCTGCTGGCACGTAGTTAGCCGGCGCTTCTTCTGCAGGTACCGTCACTTTCGCTTCTTCCCTGCTGAAAGAGGTTTACAACCCGAAGGCATTCATCCCTCACGCGGCGTCGCTGCATCAGGCTTTCGCCCATTGTGCAATATTCCCCACTGCTGCCTCCCGTAGGAGTCTGGGCCGTGTCTCAGTCCCAGTGTGGCCGGTCACCCTCTCAGGCCGGCTACCCGTCGTCGCCTTGGTAGGCCATTACCCCACCAACAAGCTGATAGGCCGCGAGTCCATCCATGACCGAAAAATCTTTCCACCCACCACCATGCGGTGACAGGTCATATCCGGTATTAGACCCGGTTTCCCAGGCTTATCCCAGAGTCAAGGGCAGGTTACTCACGTGTTACTCACCCGTTCGCCACTAATCACCGGTGCAAGCACCGGATCATCGTTCGACTTGCATGTGTTAAGCACGCCGCCAGCGTTCGTCCTGAGCCAGGATCAAACTCTCCGTTAATGTTTCAAACAGACACAGCACCAACGGCCGGGAAAACGACCGAAGACACTGCACTAAATTCAAACCAGGCTGATAAAACCGCGACACACCACAGGGGCGGCACGCCACGGCACTTTCAACCAATAAA
>NZ_JBNHGC010000011.1:0-3432 GCF_059090885.1 Arthrobacter sp. Y3223065
GGGACTGGATCGACGTCAGGCCGATCAACTCGGACTGGGACATCGTCAACGTACCTCGCGTCTCCCACTGGGGAGCCTGGCGGACAGACGACCCGATCTACAAAGACTGGGTCGAAAGCCTACCCACCGAATACTCCAGGTAATTCTGTTCGTAGGCACACCGACTGCTCTATGCTGAGTCTATTTCTGTAATTGATGAAGCCAGGCTACATAAATCAATAGATGACAAAGCGGCATTTATGTGCATCCACATTCTGCTTGCAATGGTATAAATATGCGTAGATTCCGGAGGAACAAAATGGCAAGATTAGATGGCAAAGTCGCAGTTATTACAGGTGGCGCAGGAGGGATGGGGTCCACTCACGCCAAACGATTTGTAGAAGAAGGCGCCAAGGTTGTTATTGCCGATTTGGGAACAAGTAAAGGAGCGAGCCTGGCTGAGAAACTGGGAGAGAATGCTCTTTTTATAGAACTGGATGTTACAGTTGAATCAAGCTGGAAAAGTCTTGTAAAAGAAACTGAAGACACTTTCGGGCCAATTGATATCTTAGTCAATAATGCCGGATATATCTCCATCAACTCCATTGAAGACACGTCTTATGACGAATATAAAAAAACGATTGCCATCAATCAAGATAGTATCTTCTTAGGCATGAAACATGTTTACCCTTCGATGAAAAAAACAAAAAACGGTTCAATCGTTAATATTTCTTCGGCATCAGGTATAGCCGGTGGGGCTTCTCACAGTCCTTATGTAGCTGCGAAATTTGCCGTTAGAGGTTTAACAAAAGCGGCAGCTGCTGAGTTCGCTCCAGATAATATACGCGTGAATTCCGTACACCCGGGTAACATTCGGACACCCATGACCGATCAAGATAGTAATCGAGAGCTCATCAAAGCAATGATAGAGGATGTGCCACTGAAGCGAATAGCTGAACCCGAAGAAATTACGAACTTAGTGCTCTATTTAGCTTCCGAAGAATCTAGTTTTTCAACTGCAGCTGAATTTATTGCTGATGGTGGTCTAACCCAGATAATCTAAGCTGCCAGTTATCGGGCTCTTCCGGATTGAGAGTGTAGCGGTGTCCTAGTGGGGCGCCCCATGGCGGGTGGGTTGTTTCGGGCAAGGCGAGGGCCTTAACGCTACCTTCCGAAGCCCTGGCCTGACCACATTCTCGCCTCGATGGGCACGGTCCGGGCAGTGCCTCCGCCCGAACCGTGCCCATCCTGGCCTGCCGCGTCACCGACCCTGATGACTGGTGTTCGAGGTCGGGTGCCAGTGCGTCCGCGGGACACGGTGACCCGCCGGCTGCATGATCCCTTCGGGTGGCGCCCGACCACCTCGCTGGTGAACGTCCGACGCTACCGCTGCACGGGATGCGGGCACGTGTGGCGGCAGGACACGTCCAAAGCTGCGCAGCCGGGGTCGAAGCTCCCGCCGAGGGCTGCGCTGGTCGTTGGAAGGGATAGTGTGCCAGCACCTGACGATGGCCCGGGTTGCCGAGGGCCTGGGCGTGTCATGGGGCCTGGGCGTGTCATGGAATACCGCGAACAACGCCGTTCTGGCCGAGGGGCGGCGCGTGCTGATTGATGTCTCCAGTCGTTTCGACGGAGTGAAGGTCATCGGTGTTGACGAGCATGTCTGGCGGCACACCCGCCGCGGGGACAAGTACGTCACGGTCATCAATGACCTCACACCAATCCGTGACGCACGGGGCCCGTCCAGGCTCCTGGAGATGGTTGAAGGCCGCTCCAAACAAGTTTTCGCAGCCTGGCTGAAGGGACGCCCTGACGCCTAGCGCGAAGGGGTTGAAGTCGCGGCCGTGGACGGATTCTCCGGGTTCAAGAGCGCCGCGGCAGAGGAACTCCCTAAAGCGGTTCCGGTCATGGACCCCTTCCAGGTCACCCGGCTGGCGGGAGACGCGCTGGACGTCTGCCGGCGGCGTGTTCAACAGGCAACGTGCGGGCACCGCGGCCGCGCCGGCCACCCGCTCTACAAAGCGCGAAGGACCTGCACACCGTCGCGGGCTCACCGAGAAGCAACGCCAACGGCTTGAAGACTTGTTCGCGCCCAAGGCGGCCAAGGTCGCTGGCGACTCGGACCTGCGCAACTACGTGCGGGACAAGCTGCTCATACTCTGGTCTCCGGAGCAGATCAGCCACACGATGGTTGAAGAGTTCCCTGACACCCCGGAGATGCGCGTTAGCCCGGAGACGATTTAACAAGCCCTCTATCTCCAGGCCCGTGGCGGCCTCAAGCGCGAAATACATGCCGCGCTGCGCACCGGCCGGACCCGCCGCATACCCACCGCAACGGCGAGCAGCGCATCCACCAGTTCGTGGACCCGATGGTTATGGTTTCCGAGCGACCGCCCGAGATCGAAGACCGCGCCGCGCCAGGCCATTGGGAAGGGGACCTCATCACCGGCGCCTACAACCCAGCGATCGCCACCCTGGTCGGGCGCACCACCCAAAGTGATGCTCGTCTCTCCTGGCCAACGACCGCCCGGCCTAAACAGTCCGCGACGGATCTGTCAAGACCATGGCCACCCTTCCTGAGCACCTGCGAGGCTCCCAGACCTGGGACCAGGGAGCGGAAATGGCCACCCACAAGTTGGCGGGGTGCGCGAATGTGCCATATCAATGTAGCGATAACCAACCGCCTTGGTGGGGGCAAAGAATACCTCTGCCCCCATCCAGCACAGATGGCATAGAGGAGATGCAACGGCCCTGCCGCGTTACCCTGGCTGTGCTCCGGTTGCCTGCTTAGCTAGAGGCTGCCGGCAACCACGGTCCTCAAACGACAGGAAACTGTGACTTCTCCTCGATGATTTCGGTCGGTACGGTCTGCTTGAGGACGCGTTCAGCGATCAGCCATCGACCGTCGAGCTTCTCGTAGCGATCCTGATAGATGACTTGGGACCGGGCATGGAACCCGTCCTTTAGCAAGTACTCGACTATTGAGAATGCAATTCCTCGGGCAGTAGTCGCCGTTAGGTCCGTGATGACGTGAGTCGTCATGTGGTGGAGTGCATATTGGACGGTGTCTACTAAGGTCTGGCCGTAGGCACGAATTTCTTCGCGTCCCCTGGACAGCGGATTATCGAATTCCCTTTCGTCGAAGACCGCGTTTTGAGTAAAGAGCCCCACCCATTCGTCGATCTCGTGCAGATCGATGTGGGTGGCGTATCTATGGTTGAGTTCCTGGATAGCCATGCGATCTTCGACGCAACTCAACTGTTCCATGTAAATCCTCGTTTTCTCGATATTGGACTACCGCGGATCGTGGATCGAGGCTAGGGGGTGGTGACTTGGATCTTCTGGGGATGGCTCTGTGTGTCGATCGCATGCAGGTCAGTGATGCGCTTCGGTGCCAGGAGAGCCCACACGACGACGAACGCAGCTACGACCAGAGCGAAGGCGATATAGAGG
>NZ_JBNHGC010000012.1:0-1544 GCF_059090885.1 Arthrobacter sp. Y3223065
TGGGCGTATTTGTCGAAGCCGCCGGCGTAGGGGATGAAGTAGCGGGAGCCGTCGTATTTGTTGACGTGGACCATGTAGTTGTCGACGGCGCGGCGCAGCATCGGTGCCGCGATCGCGTTGCAGTGTTCGCCCCACTCGGCTTCTGCCTCGAGGGTGGGTTCGATGCGGACGGCGCCCTTGTCTTCGGCGTGTTCGATGATGTCGGCGACGAAGTCCACGTGGTAGTTGTTCAGCGCGAAGAAGGTTGCCAGCACGCTGGGGCTTTGCACGCCGGTGAGGGTGAACAGGTTCGGGAACCCGTGGGTCATGATGCCCAGGTATGTTTGCGGTTTGTAGGTCCAGCGGTCGCTGGGCTGCTGCCCGTGCTCGTTGCGTATGTTGGCCTGGTCGAGCGCACCGGTGAAGGCCTCGAAGCCGAGCGCGAACACGATGAGGTCGATTTCGTACTCGTTGTCGCGGGTCTTGATCCCGGTCCGGGTGATGCGTTCGACCGGTTCGGTCCTGAGATCGACGAGGCTGACATTGCTTTGATTGAAGATCGGGTAGTACCCGGTGTCGATGCACAGCCTGCGGACCCCGATCGGGTAGGCGGTCGGCATCAGTTTCTCGGCGGTCTCGGGATCATCGATCATGTCGCGGATCTTGCCGCGGACGAACTCGGCCACAATGTTGTTGACCTCCAGGTCCGTGCCCTGGTCGGCGAAGGTGCCGAGCAGGCTCTGGCCTCCGAACGCCCACCTGGACTCCAGGATCTGCTGCTGCTGCTCCTCCGAGTAATCCGATGCCTTGCCGACATTGGGCGGCATGGCGTAGGCGACAGGGGTCGCGTAGGTCTCCTCGCGGAACTGCAGGACCTTCTGGGAGAGTCGTTCCTTCTTCCTCTTGTCGGCCGGGCCGTTGTGGGCGGGAATCGAGTAGTTCGGGGTCCGCTGCAGAACGTAAAGGTGTCCGGCGGTCTTGGCGATCTCGGTCGCGGCCTGCACACCTGAAGATCCCGTGCCGATGACCGCCACGCGCTTGCCGGCGATCTCCACCGGGGTCTGCGGCCAGTGGCCAGTCTGATGCCATTCGCCCTCGAAGTCATCCAGGCCCGCGAAGTCGGGCTTGCGCGGCTTGGACAGGTTGCCGGTGGCCATCACCAGGTACCGGGCCCATACCGTGCGGCCGGTGTCCGTGGTGATCAGGTACTTGTTCTCCTCCGGATGCCACTGCGCCGACGTCACCCACGTGCTCAGCGAAAGGTTCCGCCGCACCTCCAGACGGTCCGCGACATAGTTGAGGTACTCCAGGATCTCGGGCTGGGCAGCATACCGCTCGCTCCAGTCCCACCCCGCGTAAAGGTCCTGATCGAACATGAACGAATAGCTGTGGCTCTCCACATCCACCCGCGCGCCCGGATACCCGTTGTGGTACCACACCCCGCCAACACCGGCAGCCCCTTCAAAACCGTGCACATCATGGCCCAGCTCAGCAAACCGGTGAAGGGCATAAATGCCCCCCATCCCCGCACCGACCACAACGACCGAATACTCCTCCACCTCACC
>NZ_JBNHGC010000013.1:0-913 GCF_059090885.1 Arthrobacter sp. Y3223065
GCACTCGGGAGGGTGTGGGAGAGTAGGTCGCCGCCGGACATTCTTTGAACACGGGAAGGCCCCGCCAACGATGGCGGGGCCTTCCCGCGTTTAACCAGAGTGCCGATTCGTTAGTGGAGTCACAGCCCGCCGGCGGTTGTCTGCAAGTAGCGGAACAGTCGGCTGGACTAGAATGGATCGATGGTATGGGCGCGCCACAGAGAATTGCGCCCACAACAAGACATGCATTTTATAGGGATTTTGATGGCTGTGGTTGGCTGGTTCGACCTTGGCCCGCACTGAGAGGAGTTCCGGCATGGCTGATTTCCGGGGTCGTGAAGGACGAGACGACAGGGGTGCAGGCAGAGGCAACTTTGGCAACCGGTCAGGAGCCGAGCGCTCCAGCGAGGGTGGCCAGAGAAAGCGCCCCGACAACCAGGACCGGCGTAGCAGTGCCTCCGGTAACGCCGGCGGCTTCCGTTCGCGGGATGATCGGCCGCGTGAGGATCGTGGTGAGCGTCGGGACTTTGGCGACCGTCGTCCGCAGGGTGACCGTCCTCGCCAGGACCGTGGCGGCAGCGGATCAGGTAGCGGCGGCTTCCGTTCGCGGGATGATCGGCCGCGTGAGGATCGTGGTGAGCGTCGGGACTTTGGCGACCGTCGTCCGCAGGGTGACCGTCCTCGCCAGGACCGTGGCGGCAGCGGATCAGGTAGCGGCGGCTTCCGTTCGCGGGATGATCGGCCGCGTGAGGATCGTGGTGAGCGTCGGGACTTCGGCGATCGTCGTCCGCAGGATGACCGTCCCCGTCAGGACCGTGGCGGCAGCGGATCAGGTAGCGGCGGCTTCCGTTCGCGGGATGATCGGCCGCGTGAGGATCGTGGTGAGCGTCGGGACTTTGGTGACCGTCGTCCGCAGGGTGACCGTCCCCGTCAG
>NZ_JBNHGC010000014.1:0-845 GCF_059090885.1 Arthrobacter sp. Y3223065
TGTGGGAGAGTAGGTCGCCGCCGGACATTCTTTGAACACGGGAAGGCCCCGCCAACGATGGCGGGGCCTTCCCGCGTTTAACCACCAACCACCCCACAACCGGGCGGTGTGTGGGGCGTGCCGGCGCGGTCCGGGCGGGGGACCTGGCCGCGGTGGTCCGGCTCGCCGGGCGGGCGCGCATCGGGCACGGGGCGGCGTCCCGGGCCCAACCTGCACAGGCTTCACTCGGGGGTGCAGCCTGTGCGGGAGGCGGGTGCCGGGGCCCCGGTGACGGGCCCCTGCGGCCCGCGGCCTGCAGCGGGGCCGGGAGGGCCTGCCGGGTCCGGTGAGCCCTGCGGTCGGCAGCCTGCGCGCGGGGCCGGGACCGGACGCCGGAGCCGGCTCCTGGGTTCTGCCGCTGGAGGATTAAGTGAGCGGCCGCACAGGCGGCTCGAGGGCCGGCAGCTGTGGCGATCGGCCGGCCGGCGGCCGGGCTGCGGGGCTTTCGATCCGCTCAACGACGGGGTTTTTGGGGCGTCGGGCCGCTCCCGCAAGCGGTGTCCCGGCGGACCTGGGAGCTGATTTGCGGGCCGGCCGGAAGGCGTGTATTGTTTTCTGAGTCGCTGCTGCTGAAGCAGAAAGAACGGCGGCCAAACCCCTTCAAAATACACCAGGACCTGGTGCGCTAGACGCGCCCCTGGAGTGGTTGGAGGATCGGGATTCGAACCTGGATCCGCCGGGAACGGCGATTTGCAAAGGTCGCGAAGACCGGGTAAGTTAGAAAAGTTGCTCCGGAGCGATGGAGGGCCTGAGAGGGTCGTCCTGGTGCCGGGTGCTCCTGTTGTTTGAGAACTCAATAGTGTGCC
>NZ_JBNHGC010000015.1:0-660 GCF_059090885.1 Arthrobacter sp. Y3223065
GCCAGGCTCCCCAGTGGGAGACGCGAGGTACGTTGACGATGTCCCAGTCCGAGTTGATCGGCCTGACGTCGATCCAGTCCCAGACGCAGGTGCGGTGAAGGATCTTCCACACGCCGTCCCGCTTTTCGCACAGATCGCGGTAGCGGCCGGCTTGGAACATCGTGACTTCTGGATCTTTGAACGGAACTACGCAGATGAACATGCTCTCGCGCTTGGCCCGGTTGCCGTCAATCTCGGACAGAACGTTGGAGACGTGGTGGCTGCAACTGTAGATCTGATCTTCCCAGGCCATGGCAGCATCGGCCCAGCCCGGGCCGTCACCTACGTAAGCACCATGGTCATCGAACGAATCAGGCCAGTACGTCGACAGCATGAGCTCGCGGTCGTGCCGGTCCGCGCCCCGCACATACAGCATCAGGTTGTCGTGGAGGGCTTGCTTGTCGTACAACTCAGTCAATTGCGCATCTGTCAGCGACATCGTGTTCCATGCTTTCCACTTAAAGGCCATGAACGACACAGTTTGAGCGCGATATCCTAGGCGCTCTAGCTATCCGTTCCGAGCTGTGATTTTCCCTACTCATTCTGTGAGGGGCGTGGCACGGACAGGGAGGGCACAAGACGCCGAGTGGATAAGAAAGGGCGACAACGTCGTCAGCTTTG
>NZ_JBNHGC010000016.1:0-660 GCF_059090885.1 Arthrobacter sp. Y3223065
CAATTATCGGTGCGATTCGGCCGGTACGAGGCCCGGCCACTGTAGAGTGCGTCATCCTTGACTATCCTTGCTTAGGCCCAGCAGTCGCTGGGGTCTTTGTTGGAGTGGAAGTTTTCTGCTCCACTCGTCCGTCATGTGGAGCGAAACACGAGCGTTGTCAGAACAGCGTCTTGACCGACAAGGATCTGTTGGCCGGTGGGGCGAATATGGCCTTCGAGGTCAGTGAATCGGTTTCCGAGCCCGAACCTCGGTAAGGAATAACGTTGCGCGCGGGCGCGCCGGGCCAGCATGGCCATAGGCGACAACCAGGTGCACGCATTGGTCTGCTGCAGGACCTCTCTAAAGGCAGATACGGAGTGTGCTGAGCTGCCATGCGTTACCGGAACGGAGTCTGCCAAATAGACCT
This sequence comes from Arthrobacter sp. Y3223065, assembly GCF_059090885.1. NCBI lineage: Bacteria > Bacillati > Actinomycetota > Actinomycetes > Micrococcales > Micrococcaceae > Arthrobacter > Arthrobacter sp. Y3223065. Next base: position 407 of record NZ_JBNHGC010000016.1, read on the forward strand.
GGTGACACGTGACGTGAGGAGCAAGATCGATGGCATCGCTGACTTCGTTAACTCGATGAGCGAGCCGAGCACGGTCGCGGTTATGAGCAGTCGGTGTGCCTACGAACAGAATTACCTGGAGTATTCGGTGGGTAGGCTTTCGACCCAGTCTTTGTAAATCGGGTCGTCTGTCCGCCAGGCTCCCCAGTGGGAGACGCGAGGTACGTTGACGATGTCCCAGTCCGAGTTGATCGGCCTGACGTCGATCCAGTCCC
>NZ_JBNHGC010000017.1:0-608 GCF_059090885.1 Arthrobacter sp. Y3223065
AAGACCCCAGCGACTGCTGGGCCTAAGCAAGGATAGTCAAGGATGACGCACTCTACAGTGGCCGGGCCTCGTACCGGCCGAATCGCACCGATAATTGCCCTACTGTTGCTCAGCGGAGTGACTCTTGACATTCAGTGGGGAACGCTCTCTCCGCTGGTCGGGACGATGGCGACCGAATCAGGGATGTCGCAGTCGGAGATCGGGTGGGTCCTCAATGCGATGATGGTCGGCAGTGCCATCTCCATCGGCCTCACCGCGCGAATGGGCGACATTTACGGGCATCGCAAGGTGCTCATCGTACTCATCGTCCTGGCGCTGGTGGGATGCGTTCTGGGTGCGGCAGCCGATGGTTTTTGGCCTCTTGTAGCTGGGCGATTCCTGCTTGGAGTCGCTGTCGCCATCCCATTAAGCTGGGGGCTCCTGCGTCCACGCGCTACCGCCCGTCAGGTCCGACTTGTCTCGCTGGCGCTCGCGCTCTTGCTGTCGATCTTCACACCATTCGCTTTCGTTATCGCCGGCTACATTATCCAAGTGGGTTTGCCGTGGCAAAGCGTCTTTTGGGTGAGTTTTGCTCTGTATGCGGTGCTGCTGGTCCTTGCCTTGGTTTC